>NZ_JCAUAY010000005.1:0-572612 GCF_059692195.1 Paenibacillus sp. J22P90 | reverse complement strand
TTCGTGGTGAACGGAGTACACCAATCATTGAACAAAATGATTTGAGAGAGATTAATATGGGAACCTGGGAGGGAAAGACACTAACATTCATTAAAGATACATACCCAGATGCGGGCTATGAGAGATACTAAGAACATAAGATAGGAGCATATAAAAGGGAGGGGCTGTGTTCATTTGCGCTTGTCGATAGATATTTCTACGATGAACAAAAAGAACTTCTAAGTAGTTTCCTGCATAATTCATACAATTTTCTAGTAGATAAACCATTCGAGTTGAAATGGTTAGCACAGAAAATTGCAGCTGCATATTTAACTAGTTCTTTAAGTGCATTTCGATTTTATTCTGAAAGTGGGGCCAGAAACAAAATTGCCCCAACTCGCACTATCTTTGAATCTTTGGTTCAAGACACTCTGCCATTTATCGTTATTAGACACCCAAAGAATCTGGCAAGCGGAGTGCCAATAACATTTTTTGAATTCAAAAAGAACCAACATGAGCAAGAAGATTTAGTGTGCCCAAACCAGAATAATCAAAAAATAAATAGAATGAAAGCGAAGATTCATACACCAATAGCATATTCCATGAGATATTATGGTTTGGAATATCCAGAAAATCACAAAAGCGAAACCAGGGAAATTGATAAGCATGTATTAGGCTTATGTGCTCCAACAAAATACTTGCACTATTGAGCGAGCAACCGCATGAATATGGCGGCGGAGTTAATCGGACAATGTTCTTGTCATCCGACATTTGTCGGGTGACAAGAACATTATCTCATTAATGGCCGCCTAAATCGCGGCTTTTTTGTTTTATGGGATCAAGTTCTTGTCACAAGTCGATGACAAGAACTTGATCCCATTCCCGATTTTGACAAGAACTTGATCTCATTCCCGACAGAATCATTCGAACGTTATTTGGTAAGTTCTAATGAGAAACTTCAATTCAAATAAACATGAGTTTCTATTGGCTGTCTTCGCTAAACTAACGGGCAGGTTAACGCAATAAGCCAATCTTTTGATATACTTTGTCAAAGGGTGTTTTATACGTTTGGACACATATAAAAAAAGGGGTGTAAGAATGAGCGGCTGGACTTTATTAGAAGAAAATGAGTTGGAAATGGTGTGGTCAAGAGTGTATAGGGATTTTCATTTTAAACCCAGCACAACAATATTTCCTTCGTACAGCCTCCCCAGCCCGTTCATCAAATACGATATATCTAACCGTTACACTGAAGAAATCATTATAGACTTTGAGGACAAATCGGCTATAGCGTTTCAACAATGTACTAAGCCTGGGGAGCTTATTTACGCTTTAGATTGGCAACATGATTGTTATTTAGTGGATACACGATTGGAGTTTCCGAGACATGTGCCTTGGAGAGTGGATAATGGAGATTGGATAATTTCTATTCATCCAGATGGAGATTATCATTTCTTTCTTGCCAGGGATTTTTCTTGGGGTATTTTAGGTCATCCATGGGAAAAAACGATAACTATCTATGGAGAAAAGCTTATTAGTTACTTGTTAAAAGATGAACCGCGACATGACCCAGTCATTGGGCACTTGGTCCCAAGCTAAGGCGGCAGGTATTGATGAACAGACCATTAGCAAGCAGCGTGAGGTCCGCAACGTCTATTATCAGGAATATCTAAGAACAGAAGCCATAGAGATTGAAGGCGTAGTTGAAACTCTAGCCGAACTGTCAAAGTACGTCCGCATGGCCATCGTGACAACTGCAAAACGTGCGGATTTTCAACTTATTCATGAAAAGCGCCAGATTAGACAATTCATGGAATTCGTCCTTGTTCGCGAAGACTACGAGCGCAGCAAGCCGCACCCGGAACCATACTTGACCGGCCTAAAGCGCTTCGGAGCTACCAAAGAAGAGACCCTGGTTGTAGAGGATTCAAACAGAGGGTTGAACTCGGCCGTGGCTGCTGGTATCGACTGTGCTATTGTCCATAACGACTTCACAAAAACACATGACTTCTCACAGGCCAGCTATCGAATCAAGACTCTGATTGAACTAAAGGACATTATCCTGAATGTAACCTGAGAGAGCATTCGCTAGCGAGTCCCGCACTCTCTTTAAAAGTGAAGAACAGTGCGGGCAGCGCGGGAGTGAATAAGTAATAATGTACTAGAATCCGCTAACGCAGAACGATAGTTCAAACATGACATGACGGCAACCAGCGCACGACTGGCTGCCGTTGTCCGTTGAAGTAACGGGCAGTTTAATACAGAAATGTATTCCATTAAATGGTATGATGGAATCGTTGGAGGTGGGTATTGTATGGAACTCATAGAGGTTTCCTTTGAGAAGAAAATCATTTTAAGGAACCTAATGGAATTGTATCAGTATGATATGAGTCAATTCGAGGATGAAAACGACAATGATGTCAACGAATATGGACTTTTTGATTACAGGTATCTCGACCATTACTGGACTGAAGAAGGTCGCTATCCATTCTTTGTTATGATAGCAGAGAGGCTGGCTGGGTTTGTTTTAATTAGGAAAATTACCACCGCTTCAGACCATCAATCGCCAAAATTCTCAATTGCTGAGTTTTTCATTTTAAAGAAGTACAGAGGGCATGGTGCTGGAAAAAATGTAGCAAATAAAGTATTTGAGATGTTTAAGGGTAAATGGAGTGTTTCTTGGTTGGAAAAAAATACACCTGCCAAGATATTTTGGACGAAGACTATCTCAGAATACTCGAACGGTAATTGTACTGAAACCATGTATGCAGGCAATCCAGCGTTAGAATTCAACTCCAATTTTTTAACTAACGGAGAACTATAGTTTAGGATCTGCTTCGCGGCAGATCCTATTTTGTTTATTGAAGTAACGGGCAGATTAGTTTAATAGTCTATGTTATAATCTTCCTGCGGGGAGATGAAATTATGGCTAGTACAGAATGGATTACTGAGCTTTTGGAGAATGAAAATCCTTCATCCGTTAAACAAGCAATCAGTCTTATTGAAGACCCAGAAATATTGCATGCCATCGCTCTGAATTATAATTGGGATAATGGTTTTGAAGTTCCAAATTGGATTGTAGAGAATGGAAACTGCGAGTTTGGAACAGCACTAACTATTGTTGTTCTATAGGGCTGATGGATACGTACTCTTAAAGAGTAATACGGAGATGACAACGGGGCAAACAGAGTGGGTAGCATTCGTAAATGTCCTTTTCAGTAAACTAATGAATAATTATTTTATTATTTCGCAAGTTACTTATCGACCAGAGTTGACTAAAGTACAAAAATATAAATTAATAAAAGCTAATCCAAACATACCCGAAATTATTTTTGATGGGGTCTAATCCCCGTTAGCCATTGGACTAACGGATAACTTTAGTTCAATTAAAAACAGGGAGCAGGATGCCGCAGGCAACTGCTCCCTGTTTCATTCATGTAACGGGGAGGATAATTTTGTGGTAAAATAGTAAAATGGTGTAAATTTTCTTTGGGGTGACTTATGAAAAATTGGATTTTTAATGCAACGCAGATTACGAATTATATGAATGCGATTAATTATTTCTCGCCATCAGCCAACACGATGACAGGGGCGAATCGCGTCATTTATGACATCATCCGACAACATTTATGAACAGTGTCCATAATGCGATATTTTGATTCTCAGACATATGTATAAAATACGGATTTTGTGAACTAGTATATAGGTTTTTAATATTTTCGTTTTAATTTGTGCTTTTCCCATTTCCCTCACATACAAGTGTTTGAAAATAACTTATTCGAATTCTACCGGACTAAATTGTGGATTTGCACACCAACTTAAATACCTCAGCCATTGTTTTATGATGAGCGTTCTTCTGATCCATCCTTTACTCCTTAGCTTACACATGTCTCTTTTATACATAAAGAAAAGAGGTCAGTTTATGAAAGCAAACTGACCTCTTTATTATTCAACGAAGTGGATGGAAAAATTCTTCTTTTGTGCAACAGGTTATAGCACTTGTAACATTGCAGCTACAACACCGTTATGATTGGACAAATGAGCTGCTGTTGTTAAGATTAGCTCTCCAAAGCTTTCCGCTTTTTTGAAATTCTCGGGTACAGCTTCCTCAAGGCGTTCGTTCAGTGTGTTGTAAATTCGTTCATGTTGTTCTTTTAACTGCGCAATCAGATCGTCCCAAGCTGGCAATTGTGCCAGTTGCTCATCTGTCCAGCCCTTTACACTTGTACCGTAAAAAAACAGATCCTTATATTTCTCCGGGAGCGAACTCGGTTGTTGTGCCAGACCATATACATGGAACTCTGTTATTTCTAGTACATGCCCCAGATGCCAATATAGGCTTGTGTTAAATCCCTCAGGAGCTACAGTGCGCTTGTCTTCTGGGCATTTGGCAAGGAGTTTCAGGAAATTCTCGTGCTCTACATTATATAGGTGAAATACGAATTCTTTTCTCATTATGATTAGCTCCTTTGAGTAAATTGGGTGAAGTTGCGTTGGAATGATACAGAATAAATCAACATGTAAATGACAAGCAACGCGGCGAACAAATTAATAATGACCAATGACAAATTCAGCGTAAAAAATACAGTTAGCAGACCTACGGCAACCGGAGGAACAATAAATCCGGCATAAGCACACATATAGAAAGCAGATATAATGCGCGGTCTATCCTCTGGCTTCGGTAATTGACTAGCAAACCTTAAAGCCGCTTGAAACGTCCATCCAGCTCCAAGTCCCTGAATAAAAATGCCAGCCCAAAGCAAAAACAAACTGGATGTTTCACCAGAAAAAACGATGAGCCATGAACCTATAGCTAGTGACAGGATACTAATACGCATCCTAGTAATCGGGTTACGCGGCCATGGGAAGAACTGAAGCAAGCCACCTCCACCCAGAAGCAACAATATTAATAGTCCGGAGATCGAAAGATTGCTAGTATGAAGGACATTTTTAACGAAAGATGGAATTAGAGCAAACACCACGCCGCCTAATGTAAATACGGTGAAAACAGGCAATCCGATAAATGACCAGAATGGAGACTTCATGTGACTTGGTATCCCAAGGGAGATTCTGTTCTTCTGCCGATTCTCATCTTCGCGTTGTGGCAGCCATTCCAATACAACTAAAGAAATTAACAACAGCCCGAGCAGGAACCAAAACGGTAAACGAAGAGGCTGCACATGCAGGTACTGTATAATCAAGCCAGAAATAGCCGGCCCCAATCCAAAACCTATATTTACGATTACCCCGGATAGCTTAAGTGCCGTTCCCACCTTGTCTTGCGCGGTTTGTTTTAGGAGAAAGGCGCTTGCGACACCCGTGAATGCACCATACGCTATCCCTTCTAGGATCCTTGATGCATATAACATCCATACGTTAGTACTGAGGATAAAAAGTAACGTTGATGCGATAGAAATCCAAATACTGTACCGAAGTACCTTCTTTAATCCCCAGTAGTTCCCTCTAGATCCCACGATTAATAAGGTCGGCAGTAAAAATAACGCATAAACAGCAAATAAAATGGTTATTTCCAGACTGCTAAGCTTGTAGTGCTCTCCATAAACAGGAAACAAGGAAGAAACGTAGGTGGCCCCGCAAGACATAAGAAGCACAACGAACAACATTCTACGCATTCAAGCATCCCCCGTCCTTTTGAGTTTCTGTATGCATTAGTATTTCCTCTCTAAGTTAATAAAATTTATCTAATTCAATAGTCTCATATGCCCGTATTTGACTCGAGTTAATCGACGATGTCCTATCACCGTCGATATTCAATACGTACTTAAATTTAATAGTTGTTAAATGGAAGGGCAATAATATTGTCCATGATATCTCTCATGTTCTTTGATTGATCAATGCCAAACTGTTTCTCGAATTCAGCTTGGGCCTTGACCCAACCGGGTTTTCCTATCGCTAGCTTTTGTAACCCTTCATCGGTCAATGAAACGATTCGTGCGCGCCGATCGGATTCACTGACCTCAATACGAACTAATTGGTTGCGTTCGAGTGGACGGAGATTATGTCCAATTGTTGCACGGTCCATCGTCATGAGTTCAGCTAGCTCCAGCATCGTCTTTGGCCCTTCATGCTTGAGATAGCCAAGGATCGAAAATTGAGTCGCTTTTAGCCCGACCCCAGTTTCTGCTAGGCAGGAATCGTACAAACGTGAAACATGACGTTGAGCTCTTCTTAGCTTCGTACAGTTGCATATGGCAGGTAGATTGATCGTTGTTGACATGTGTTCATCTCCATCTTTCGTTCCTTGTAGCTGGCTACAAACACATTTTAGTTTCATATGCCCTTAAATGCAAGCGGGGAATTTTTCTAACTGCTGCAACTAAAAAATAGAAAAGTTACCCTAGGCCGAATACTGCAAAGGATAACCTTTCTTAGTAAGATTTGATTATTTCATCGGATGAATTGGATTGTTATGCAAGATGTCTTCTACTTCTTGGTAGCCATCAGGGTAGGCAAAGTTATAGCGTGCCGGAAGTGCGAACACGTATTTGTCATTACGCGTCAGTTCGCTTGGTCCGATAGGCGCTGCACCGATATGGAACTTTTCCTGCTGAAGCTCGTTCCATTGGTCGATAGTAAAGATCAGAATAGGGATATCCTGTCTAGGCTTTTCAGCGGACCATTCGGGATGACGGATGCTGAGTTGCGCGCCGCTGACCTTATTGCCTTGCGCATCCCCTACATAAAGCCCCTCCCATTTGTCCGTTACGATCGTGTACCTTTTCCAACTGTCCGGCAGCGTAAAACGGAATCCATATTGGGTATTCTCATAGATGGTCTGGCCTACTTGACCCGTTTGTCCCGTTATACTAATCTCGCGTTTGTCCCCATCCCACTTTACATCAGCTCCAAGTGACTCAGAAACAACCCTCAAAGGAACATAGCTGGATCCATCTACGATCTGCATATCCGTTTTGATTAATTTCCCGTTAATAAATAATTTAATATCCGTTGCAGCATAAGCGCCAACAGCAATAGATGCAGCGATAACACCAGTAAGTCCAAGCGCAATTAATAATTTCTTCTTCAAGTAAATTCCTCCTCATTTTGTATAGATGTTAAAAGAAATGGCAATACCTGTTTTCTGCTAGACAGGTATCGTGTACATACGTGAAACATGCAGTTGAGCTCGTCTTAGCTTTTGTATATCACCTCCATCTTTCGTTACCTTTTAGCTGGCTACAAACACATTTTAGTCTCATATGCCCGTAATTTCAAGTGGGTAATTTTTCTAATTGCTGAGTATCACTTATTCTTTTTCAATGATTTTTTTGCTGTTCTTTTTTCAATTTTTCAGGAGTAACATCATTACCTAAAGGATCTAATATCGTTAATCCTGTAACTGTGCTGATTACTTGTCCACGAATAATTTGAAGATATTCTTGACGTAATTCTTGACGCTCCATTAATTCTGTTTGAGTCAAACCTTCTTCTTTTTGTTTTTTAGCTAATATGTTAATACGATGTAAAATTTCAATCATTTCTTTCTCCGCCTTCCTGTTTATAAAAGTTCTTGTGCAAGTAACCGATAGGATTGTAGTCTTGCTTCATGACTATGACTGATTGTCCCAATCACAGCTTCATGAATACCATAATTTTCATCATGTGCACGTAATGTATTTGCAACATCCTTTGCACTCCCCACTAAGAATCGTTTACGGTTATTCTGTATATGCATCTTATCCATTTCGGTATAAGAATAATTTAATGCTTCCTCAGGAGATACTACTTGAAAAGGCATCCCTTTGTCTAAAAATAATAAGTTTAAATCTAAACTAGCTGCATGATATTCAGCTTCTTCATCTGTTTCTGCCACCATCACGAAATAACCAACATTAATTTGAGGGGTTTGCATAAACTCCGAAGGACTGAAATTGGTACGATAAGACTCCAACGTTTCGGCAGATAATTGTCCACTAATGAATTGAGCAAACGAATATCCAATACCAAATCTTCCTGCTTGTGCTGCGCTGCTGCCATTAGATCCTAATAGCCAGACTTCAGGTATTGGAGCACCCAATGGAGCTGCCAGTGTACGATTATATAGATGGTCAATAGGCATCGTTTCTGACATAAACATCATCGTTTCTGCTAATTTATCATATAGGTTGAACAGGTTCGGTTGTTTTCCTTCATGTAATGCCAAAGTAGAAAATTGGTCGCCACCTGGCGCACGGCCTACACCGAAATCAATTCTATTCGGGTATAGTGTCGTTAATGTTTTAAATATTTCTGCCATTTTTAATGGCGAGTAATGCATCAGCATGATTCCACCGGAACCAACTCGAATTTGGTTTGTCACTGATGCAATGTGGGCAATCAATATTTCAGGTGAAGCACTAGCAAAGTTTGCAGATCCATGATGTTCGGAATACCAGATTCTTTGATATCCTAAACCATCAACTAATTGAGCTAATTCAATAGTATTTTGTATAGTTTCATGTGGAGTATGCCCATTAGAAACTGGAGTTTGATCCAAAACGCCTAATTTCATAATAAACCTTCTTTCGTAGTTAATATAGATACTTAAATGCGACCATAGCCGAAACTGCTAAGTGACCATCCTCTGCTTACTCGATTGATTCTAAAGAAGAATCCCTTTATGCTCAATCATCAGTTTTGGTGTTTTATCGCCTAAACAACAAACGAATTAAATTGTCGTCTATTCATAGAAAAGAGGAAGCCTTATTAATTGGTACTACTGTGTTGAGTTGGGGAATTTACGGAGCATCTGTGGATTGGGAAATTAATAGTTCTCTTTCAGCCATCAAAGATAGTGCATTGTTATCTCACTTCTGACTAAAAATCTTGCATTAATCCCCGTCTGTCCAATTCCCTTGGATATATAGTAAGTACCATATTGATTAGTATGGATACCTTTATATATTCCGCTCCTAGGTAAGTCTCCAGCATTCATGAGACGAAACATAAATGGGATATTAAATTGTTTACCATGAAGATGCCCCGCCATTAATAAGTCATATCTTTTATTTATATATAAGACAACATTAGGATCGTGGGTAATAACGACTTTTGTTCTATTGTGATCAACAGCATGAAATGAAGCTTCGATGTTGCTCTTTCCTGAATCATAATCATCGATTCCAATTAACTCAAATTGATCCAAGTGCACTGATTCATTCCTTAACAAATGCAAACCGTATTTCTGAAGTAGACTGATTAAATCATTTACATTTTTTTGTTGATAGTCATGGTTTCCGAGAACACAATAAATTGGCACGTTACAACTAGTCAATGCTCTTAGATATTTTTCTAACTTGGGGAGACTTTTACTGTGTTTGGTAAAATCACCTGTAATAATGATATAATCTGGTTTCTCGCGATGAGTAATTCTTTTAATTTTCAAGGGACTTATTCTTAGTCGTTCTACATGCAAATCACTAATCTGTAGAATTTTCAAATTTAAATTCAGAGGATGTTTAATCTGCTCAATTTTTAACCACTGCGTAGGTAAAATTAAACTTATATATAGTAAGATGATTAGAATCACTACTATAGAAATATAAATCATTTCACAATCTCCTCTTTTAAACTGCTATTATTTCTTAATCCTTATTAGTACATAGATCAGCACGTAACTAATAATTAAAACTATAAACATAAACTTACAAAAAGAAAAAATGTGATATAGCTTACTAGTATCCGTGAACATGATATATATTTCTTTTAAGATGGAGCCTGGCCGCATTACAACATCCCAACTATTCCATCGAACGAATCTGCCTATGTATATTCCAAAGCTACTTAGTATGAGAACAACGATCACTAAGATCCAACTTGTAATGACTCCAAATGAAGTTCTAACTAAACTCTGCACTGAAAAGAGTGAGTATGATCCCAGTAAGACCCCGAGTATAGCTATAGTAAATAAGGTAAATAAGTGCTGCCAAAACATGACATCTATCCAAAATCGTTCTGTAGGATCAAAGCTGTACCGTACGAATACATGAAGTAAATCGGTCACAAGGTATGGCGCGTTAGGTAAGAAAAATAACCATGCAGCACCGACGACTATGAGCATAAATCCACGGACTTTCTTGCGGGAATAACAAAATATTAGATCTAATGTGACGGCAAGTCCAACCGGTACCCATGCAAGAAAAGTATCCCAAAAGATAAATAAATAAGATCTTTCTCCTGATGAACTTTGGATGTTATAGACACATAGTAAACTAATCATAGTAGCGACACACATGACAATAATAAGCTGAATCTTTCTTGGGTAATTCAGTACTTTTAGTTTTTCCAAGATTGCCCTCCTCAATTACTCCGTTAAAAATTAGTTGCCGATTCCTACCCTATCACCTCTACCAATTAATCCCATATTTAAGACGTTGCAAATGCAACATAAGTTGCGATATTAAAAAAAGAACCACAGCAACACGCCGCGGCTCTATATTATTATGTTCTCTTAGTTTTTAACCAACTTTATATAATCAAAAGCTAACATAAAACCACTGCTGCTTGCGTTGCTGCCAGTCACCTTAAATCGGAACTGCTTATTGCCGGTGGAAGTAAAGGTCACTGTTCCCAGATTTGATTCCCTAAATCCACTCGCACTCGCATACTGATCAATCGCCGTGCCCTGGTTTACTCCATCAATGGCTAACTGGTAAATCCCTTTATTGGCTGCTATCCGATCCACGGCATACACCGTATGTGTCCCTGTTTGTGAAACATTAACGGTGTACTCTACATAGTCATTTACAGCATTCAAAGTTGCACTGTTGTATACGCCAGCACTAGCTGCTGAATCGCTATAATCAGCTTGCGTATCTGAGGTACTGACGGTGCTCGTCAGATTCTCAGCTTCGTACATAATCGGCGGTGCCGCAGACTCGAACCTTACCGCATCGACTCTTATATTTGGATTTGTCGCTGCTTGCGTCGTTGAAGTCAATTGCACATAACCCGATGATCCTGCCGCAAAACTTTTCGTACCTAATAGCTTCCATGCTCCCCCGCCCTGTGTCTGATCGACGAAATAATCCGTACTTCCGCCATTAAAAGAAACCGTATACTTGACGTTTTGAGCGTTAGCTGAATGCACCGGATACCAAACATAAACATTGTAATCGCCTGCTGTCCCGATGTTTGGAGTCCATTTAGCGGTGCTTCCTGTGTAGGCATTCGTCGTGTAGGAAGTCGATGACCCGTTATAGCCCGTGAGTGAGCTCGATAACCAAGTTCCTGTTTCTGTATAGCCGGTACCACCGTTATCAACAATAATTCCGCTAGGAGCTGGCGGCTCCGAAAAGCTAAACTTAACTTTAAATGTTTTGCCTTTAGCACCATTCACGTTGACCGAGATTTTTATCGGATTAAGCGATAACACCGTGATGCCGCTGTCTGCACTGATGGTAGAACTAGCAGTTTTGGCAATATCGATGGTGATCGACCCCGTATTGGCTTGCGTTGGATCACTAACCGCCACTTCCAAATCAAGGTCTGGATTTTCTTTTGTCATGACGGATGCTTTTTTGTTACTTGTGATGATATCTGCCGTTTGCGTCGTATCGCTCCAGAAATTGGCAGCAACGATATTTAAATTTGTTTCCTTCACGGCATGTACTTGAGCCAAATTTTGCAGCACCTGGATATTCGGGTTACTCGCATAAGAGCTTACCTGAGCACTCGATTTATTGGGCAATATGACATAAGAATAGTTAGCATTAGAAGGATTCGTACCGTGATTCACACGCATACTTAAATAATTTCGGGTTTGCGGCGTTGAGTCAAAGTGTGTTGAGCTCGTGTTGATCGCACTCCAAGCTGCAGTCCTCGATTGTCTCTCGCCAGTTATCGATGCTCCTCCCGGGAAATAGTACCCGATATCCGACCCTGTTACATTTCCTGCCAAATGAGCCCAATTCACGGATGACATCGTCTCAGTCCAGCCTAACGCTGTGGATTTGGACGTCCCATTCACCGTAAACGCATTATTGCCGCTGCTGTTAATTTTTCTGTTTTCCACGATAGTTTCAATGGTTCGGTTATCTGTGCTTGTGATGCCCGATCCTAAGGCTACAAGCTCATCATCAAACATGAACCAGGACTTTTTCGCCGCTAAAGATGATCCATAACCGTCCAACTCCATCCCTGTCGCACCGTATAACCCGAGTAGGCTTGATCCTCCTACCCAATTATTGGAGCTGCGGTAGCTTTGACCACTGGCATTTCCTCTGCTCAGGCCTGTGTCCACCGTAGTTCCGGGCAGCCGGTAAGGATCGATCGTTGACCAAAAATGGTCGTCATACTGGGCCAGATCGTTATTGAATAAATAGGTCATACCGTCCCCGGTATACCAGCCCTTCAAGTTTTCTGAATTGATACTTTCATAATTTGCAATGCGATTCGAGCTCATGCTGACCGCAAAACCAAAACCTGGTCTTAGATGGACAGCACGGTCCATTCGTGGGTATTGCTTATTTTTGATCAATTCCCCTCTCGGAGTCACTGCTCCATCGTTCATAATTTGTTTAAGTAAGACGACCATTTCAATGGATGAATCACTGTAAATGTTCTTAAACGTATCACTCTGAACCCAATATTTAATCATTCTCTTATATTCCGTTGCATCTGGCGTGGGAGCTAATTGAGATAACCGGACGATCGCTCTTATTGCTTTATGTCCGGAAGTATGGGTTTGCGAAACCTGCCTTGCAATTTCCCTCCCTCGTGCCAAATCCATAAACGATCCTTTATATATCAAAGGTTCGAACGCATCATAGACCCAATCGAATACATTTTGTTTATTGGTGTTTGTAACTTCCCAGGTCGTACCACTCAGCAAGTACATTAAATTTGCAATATCTGCAATCAACGCAATGCCATAGCCGCCTGTATATGAAAAGTAAGTATGCTGGACAAACGAACCGTCCGAATAAAATCCATCCCCACTGTTCACATAGGAAAAAACTGCCGATAAACCGTCTCGTGCAGCTGCAATATTTGTACTGTTCTTCACAATGACAGCCCTCACACCTACGACAGTGGAGATCCATACTCTGTTTGCGCCGGTATACGATGAGATCAGTGACGCAGGCGTATAATAGTTGACAGCATTCATATAGTTGGTTATTTGTGTCGAGGATAAATTGGCATAAAGCATGACAACGGTATCATTCAAAAGCAAAGGCACACCGATATTCCAGTCCCACCAATTTCCATACTTTGTTATACTCGTCGAGTACCTGTTTGCATTCAACCAGTCCAGCCCGCCAATAATGTCACTGATTAATGTTGAATTGTTAAAAAGACTGGAACCTTGAATGACAGCTGCCTGTGTCATGATTTTCAATCGCTTATAGGATGCCGTAATGTCCGCAGGGTCTGTCGTGCTATTGAGATCACTCCATAAATATGTTCTTGAGGCGTTTTTATCCATACTCGTCCAGTAAGTTTGCGCCTCAGTTACAATTGACGCCGTCCTGGTCGCGATATCTGTATCCAGCGTGTTGATCGAATTCCCTCCAGTCAATGTATCTCTCCATTTTAGCAG
The DNA here is from genome assembly GCF_059692195.1 of Paenibacillus sp. J22P90. Classification (NCBI taxonomy): domain Bacteria; kingdom Bacillati; phylum Bacillota; class Bacilli; order Caryophanales; family Paenibacillaceae; genus Paenibacillus; species Paenibacillus sp. J22P90. Next base: position 559,093 of record NZ_JCAUAY010000005.1, on the reverse strand, counting down.
CATCGAATCGTACTCATCGGCATGAACAACTTTTGGCAGTGTGAAAAACAATGAGGATAAAAGTAATAATGCTGCCAGAAATAAACTAATGACCTGGTTTACATTCTTAACAACCAATGGCTATCCCTCCATCATTTCAATTATTAAACTGAACGCCCAAATCATTTCATCGAAATTGTACGCGCTTTCAACTCTTCAGTTAACCTCCTCTCTTATCTGAAAATAGGATTACCTCAAAATTCTAGCATGAAACGTTTGGCCATCGAATGCCTCCATCTTTTCAGAGTACGTCTTATTCTTGACAGAATGGGAAAAGTTCTGAGTAAGAACAAAAAGACGGCTCCACTTGGAACCGTCAAACCGAAAAAACGTGGAAGCCCACTATATCCTTTATTTGAATTGCTGCAGGAATTCGAGTACACGTTGCATCAGCAACGCTGTCGCCTCAGCGTCGTATGACGACAAACTACTATCGGCGAAGTAGTGTTGATCGCCTGGGTACAAATAGAGCTCGGCATGATTGGCCGAGGACACTAGCTCCTTTGCCGCCTCCAGGTCGCCTTCATCGACAAAATAGGGATCAGCGTCCATGCCGTGAATCTGCACCGGCAGATTCGCTGGCCAGGGTGACCCGAACATCGAGGTCGGAACGCAGGAGTAAAAGAATAACGCGCCACGGGTACCTTCACGGGTCTGTGCAAGTTTCTGAGCCGGCAATACACCGAGTGAGAATCCCGCATAGATAATATCACATGGTAGTTCACTTGCCACGCGTACACCGCGCTCTATAATCTCTTCGAAACCAATCTCGTTGATGTAGGCCATACCGTCATCGATAGTGGCAAACAAGCGACCTTCAAAAAGGTCAGGCACGTGCACAGTGTGCCCTCCCCTTCTAAGCTCGTCAGCGAAGGTGTAAATCTCTTGTGTCAGTCCCAGTGCGTGGTGAAACAAAACAACCTCAGCCATTTCTCTTTCTCCTCCCATGTGGAACAAACAAAATCAAGGATAAAGTGCGGTTAATTCCAAATCAATTTTATCAGCAATATGTTGACACTAGCTGGTATATAGTACCATTTTTGGACTATTTGTCAACAATAATCGCAAATAGAGACCCTCAGCAACGGGCTGAGAGTCTCTGTTTTATTTTATAAATGCTTATCCCTAAAAATCTACCCCGCGATAAAACTCGTTATAATAGAAAACTGGACTTGCCCCAAATTGAAAAACGAGTTGGAAGCCCGTCCTCGTCATTTGAACTGCGCGAAATGCTTCCGAGTTCACTTTGCTTCTAATTAATCGTGACAACAGCTTCTTATTTCCCGTCTTATTCGCTTTAACCACGCTTCCAGCAAAAGCTTGATTAGAAGCAATTTCTTGGTATAAAGGGAGAATAGCCCCCGCAATTGCCTGATGATGGCTGGTTTTGAAGGAGGTTCTCGAAGCATTACGGCTCATTGAAATACCATTGGAGAGTGCAACAATCGGATAAGGTGCTTCGAAATCAACCGAATAGAGATTATAAGTACTGCCGAACGAGAAAATGTCCTTATCGTTAAGGCTTATACCAATTTTATCTAACAAACGATGGTTTATTTGGGCTTTTCGTAAGGATGCTGTCCAGGCTTCCGCATATTTCCGATTTAGCGCAATTCGCGTATAAAAGGGAATCATTCGTGCAGCTGCTCGACGTAAGATGGCAATTGTTATATAACGATTCGTTACAGGTCTTTGATCCTTTTTCATCGGTCAGAACCTCCTAGCTAAATGGCTATTTGGTTTCAGCATATGATGTTTTTCCCAGATCGTGTGGACGCCGAATCTTAAAAAACAAGGAGCAGCTGCCGTGGCAAACTGCTCCTTTACTGATTAAACTCCCTCGGTCTGCATCGCTTTCAAATTGACATAAAATGCAGCTGAAGCGGCTGCCGTATATGTAAAGACAGGCAGTGTGAATAACGCTATAATGACACTACTCCAATAAGGGTCCGCCATTTCGATCCCTGGGAGTAAACCAATTGTGATTAACCCACCAATAATTGCAAGTAGATACCAGCCAATAAAGCTCAATTGAAGCTTGAAATAGTCCCATTTATGCCCTCTCATCATTTCCGAGCTGCGTTTAATGGCTTGTAGCGGTTTGATGTCTGGTTCATCATTCAAAATGTAGAAGGTCATGGCATAACGAATGCCTGCAATAATTCCAGGAATGATGAGTAAGAGTGTCCAGAGCAGGATGAAGAGTATAAACAAGAGGTAAGTCAGTAATGAAGAAACAAACTGTTGGAATCCGTAAAATAGATCTGTAAACTGTGCACGTTCATCACGATGCAGTTTTAGAAAATAATGCACAGAGCCTAGCATGAAAGCTCCACCTATTAGAAAGCATACAAGGTCTACGAGCCAGTTCGTCTCAGGACCCGTCAATGTACTGAAAAAAGAGGCAAACACCGTAACAAGCATAGCTGAAATCCAATTCCCTCTCAGACTCGACCTTGCTATTTGTTTGAGGTCCGATGAATCTTTGTCATAATAATTATCTTGGTTGGCGTTCATGTTGGTGCACGTCCTCACTTCATCTGGTATATTTTACATTTCCTTTCAATAATAAGGAAATTGGTCTAATCCGTAAAGAACCAAATTTATATGTAGGTGTATTGTCCTAATCCTTTGACTTCATTTGGCCAGTAACATAACACGGCTGCCGATACAAACCGGCAGCCGCGTTATGTTGAACTTTTAAAAAGTCACAGGAACCTCCACCAAATCTTGAATGCTGCCGTCGCGGGCGCTGCGTGTGTACACCATCAGTGTACCGGTTTGAGTCGTGGGAGATTGATCAAACTGAAGCTGTACGTCGAATACTCCAAAAGCTGGAGCGCCTTGTGAAGCTGTTGCAGCCCGTTCTTTCGCAATGACACGCCCCACCGCGTCAAGAATTTGGTAATTAATATTCGCTTCGAACGCTCGAGCGCTACCCGTCAGACGCTGTCCGGGAGCAATCTTCGTTGCGGGCAATGGATCTAGCACAACGATATTCGTCGACGATGGAAGCGGGACGACCAAACGGAAACCGGGATAAATGACGTCCAGTGATAAACCCTGGCGGTTACGGTTAGCTCGAACCAATTCGTTCAATGGTGTTCCTAAACGGCGGGAAATGCTGAACAGCGTGTCTCCCTGCTCTACTTCATATACGAAAGAAGCAACAAATAGCAGCTGCGCGACTCGAAGAATGTCCGGTTGTTGGATTTGGTTGAGTCCGGCTAACATATCAACGCTTACAGAGAAACGTTCGGCGATCCTAAACAGTGTATCGCCTTGCTGAACCTGATATAGAACAGAGCTTTGCTCCGCCATACCTGGCAATCTCGCTAACAGCACTTGACCGGGATAGATTCGGTTGGGATCTGCAACAGGTGGATATAACGCATTAATCTGCACGAGCGACGGTACGTTGGTACCCAATTGTTCAGCAATCATATACAGGGTGTCACCCGGGCGAACAGTATACAGCAAGTGGGTCCCTGATGAAATCGGCATGAAAACGCAACTCCTCTTAAAGTAGGTTAATACCCATCTTATGCCGTATTCATCTACAAAGGTGATTACTGTTTAAAGAACGATTCCCCCTAGGATGTCGCTCCCGCTAATTTGAGCGCTACTTTCGGCGTGATCGTTATTTTCGACTTGGCAAAAGCCGCAGCCCAATCGTTTTGTACGGTTTTCCATGCTGAATATTGATAAGCCCTTACATATAGCCCAAAGCCGAAAGGATCCACCTCATTTTTCTGACATTTCGCGACTAAATCTGCAAACTCTTGTTGAAGCTCAGCAGCGATCGCTTCTTCCAATTGCTTTTGTTGTTTGGCAATGTCGAGTTTAAAGTTGCGAGAGGTTAGATCGATAGCCATTTTCAAATCAACGTCAAATGCAAACCCTGTTTGATCATCTAGCCTTGATTTAATTTTCATCTTGATTTTCTTTACGTTTATGGTAATCACATGATCGGGAGAAACAGATGGATCTAGCGTTTCGGCGACAGGGATGGATAGCGAGATGTCTCCTTTAGCTTCCTTTTGCAGAATCAACAATAATGAGCTCTCTTGCAAACCGACTGCGGTGGCGTACGATCCATCGTCATGCAGCAATCCTGTACCTGTAACGCGGATCTGCTCTTTCTCCATCTTCACGTTGGAAATTGAAGGCGTTGTGCCCTTCTCTTCCATTTGCCAAGATAAATTCTGCAGTGTGGTTGATGTGGTAATTGTTCGATGATTGGCGGTATCGATTAACTTCCTCATATGCAGAGAAAGTCGAGGTTTATCTCTCGGTTTACTGTCGAAGATATCAACTATCGGCCCGTCTACGAGGATCATGCGCGAAGTTACGGTTGATTTGGGATCACGAATTAATACATCGAGTAACTGAAACCAATCCTCCCTTTGTTGAAGCAGACGCTTACCAAGTAGAATCGTTTGAATTTTGCCTCCAATGGTCAGCCCTGTCGCAATCGAGTCGAATTTCGTACGCGATTCACGTATGGAAGTTACCTTGACTCCAATGGACTCTGATTTTTCCTTCGCCTCCTTAAAAAATACAGGGCTTTGCTGAAATATGATTAAATTATTGTTCTCATCCAAATCCAGGCCCAACATCAGAGTTAGCGAAGAATCCTCTAAAGCCATTTGGTCGTAGCACCCCGTAGTCATCAAAAGACATACAACGATAACTAGCCCCGTAACTACGCGTTTCATAGCGAAGCCCCCTTTCGAAGCCTTCTGAATAGGGATGTGTACAGCCACAAAAACCAAGGAAATATAAATGCAAAGATGATCCCTGCTTCTCCTGACCACTCTTGAAACTTCTGCCCATTGCTATATCCCGGAGCATAGAAAAAGGAAGCCATTAGCAACATTAGGACATAGATCCTTACATAAGGACGATGGTCTTGTTTGCCGAAAATCAGGCTGGAACCCAGTGAGGCATAATACAAAGCAAAGATCCAAACTCTTGAAAGAATAAAGAGATAGCCCACAATCCATATCACTTCAAATCGCTCCATAAAACGAAATTCAATCGTTTTTAATAACCGAAGCGGAGGCCAATTATAATGCGTGATACCATCTGGCGGAAAATAAACAAAACATACGAGCACCGCCATGACATATATGAACAAAGTCAATGCATTGGCAATAAAGACTCCCTTCATCGCTTTCTCTTTGTTTTTCAAAAACGGATACAAAATAAAAAGGGTTTCGAATCCCTGAAAGGAAAGTGAGGTTGACTTCCCCCCTTGAAGGATAGGCATCCATCCCTCTTTTATAATGGGTAACAAATTTAGCCAAACACTTTCTTTCAAGGCATACATAAACAAAGGCAGCAACCATAAAGAGCCCCAGAACGTTAATTCCGCATATCTAGCTAGGACACGAAGATGGTTTTTAGCAATCGTATAAATCGGGATGCAAACTGCAAGCGCGAGTAAGTAATTTGGTGTCTTCGGAAGTAGCGTTTGCTTAACGACGGAAAGTGCTGCGAAGGTACTTGAAAAAAAAGCCAATAGAAAATAACCAACCAGCAAGAGGTTTAATAGCAGGCCCAACCATTTTCCAAAATACCTCGGAAGCAAGTCATACAGCGTATCCTCCGGATGGTGCTTCATGATTTGAATGATAACGACACTTATGATGACTGTAATCGCCCAGCCGATAAAAATCGAAATCCACCCATCCGTTCCAGCAATCTTGGCCAAATCCGCAGGTAAGGTTAGGATGCCAACGCCTAATTGCGCACCATGAATCATGAAAATAAACTGCATCAGCGTAATGTCGTTCAATGCATACCTTTTCATTCACCATCACCTTTGGGTGGATTTGACGCTTGTCGTTTTAATTGCGTAGGCCTTGCGCTAGTAGGACGCTTATCCAATTTCCAAAGCGGGAAACGGATGAACGCATCTTTCCAATCTGCAAAACGGACAGGACTAAAGGGACTAAAATACGGTGTCCCCAACGATTCCAGTGCGATTAGGTGCCCGATGAGCACCATCGTGCCAATCCCAACGCCCATAAGCCCGAAAAATGATGCCGACAGCATCATCGGAAACCGAATTAAGCGAACGGTCGCGGACATATCACTATTTGGAATAATATAAGATGATAGACCCGTCAGAGAAACGACGATAACCATAATATTACTAACAATCCCAGCCTGAACCGTCGCCTGACCGATAACAATGGCTCCTAATATACCGACGGTTTGACCAATCGGAGATGGCAGACGAATACCCGCTTCTTTCAACATTTCCAAAGTGAACTCCATGATCAAGGCCTCCAGAAGTGGCGAAAAGGGAACGCTAGCCCTAGATTCCCCAACAGACAGCAGCAGCTGTAATGGAATGACTTCGATGTTAAAGGAAATGACGGAGATATAAATAGCAGGTAATAAAATGGCCACAAAGAAGGCGCTGTAGCGCAGTATTCGCATGAACGTACCGACTTGCCATCCCATCGAATAGTCATCGATATTTTGAAAAAAGTTCACGAATGAAGCTGGTCCCATCAGGACGCCCGGTGACCCGTCGAGCACAACTGCGATTCTTCCTTCGAGAACATGCAACGCTACAACATCAGGCCTCTCCGATGTGAGAAATTGCGGAAATGGTGAATAAGGATTGTCCTCAATCAACTCCTCTAATTCCCCTACGCCGATGACAGAATCAATGTGTAATCGCCCGATTCGATCTTCGAATTCTTGAAGAACTTCTGGTTCTGTAACATCTTCCAAATAGATCAGACTAGCTTTTACCTTTCCCCTCTGACCTACCTCGATCTCTCTCACTTTTAATTCCGGGTTCGGAATGAGCGTTCTAATTATGGCAACATTAGTGCTTCCCTTTTCAATAAAGCCTTGATGCGCACCTTTAATCGACATTTCTGATTTGGGATCTTGAATATCCCTTTGTGGCAATTTGCTCGTATTTAGTACTTCTACGGTTACTTTGCCTTCCTCAAAAATCACGCTTTTGCCTAGTAGAATAGCTTGTTTAACTGCAAACCAATCATCTGCCTGCGTCACGTTGCCAATCGTGATGAGCTGTCTGATCGGCGTATTCCCTACTCCCTCGTGCATCAACGGATGGAGTACGTTGTTATGAATCATATCTCGATCAGATAGCAGATCCAAATAGACGAGGATAGCTGATGTTCCCGAAGACTTGATCTGAAATTCACGAACGATGAGCTCAGGGATTTCATTTTGCATATGCTGAAGCCTTGTGTGCGTGTCTGCGTAATCAGCTTGAATTGGTATCTTTTCTTGCGGATTGGAACCCATTGTGATCCCTACTTTTTTCACTATTACTCAGTAGCATGTGATATAAATTGAATTTTATTCCAAAAGAGGCTAAATCGTTTCAACAAAAAAGTGACCGCTCCCTAGTAATGAATGGGAATTGGTCACTTCATATTAGTCTTGCCGATTCTTAATGCCATATCCAATTTTCTTAAGGAGCTCAATAAGTTCAAGTTTCTCCTCATCCGTCACAAAGGACAAATTGTCCGAGATCGTCTGAACGTGCTTAGGGAATATCGTGTCAAAATAGGTTTGTCCTTCAACGGTCATAGTCACATTCGTTTTGCGTCGATCACCGGGGATTGGAAGCCGTTCCACGTACCCTTTCTTCTCCAGCTTATCTACTACATAGGTAATACTCCCGCTTGGGATGGAGAAAGTTTCACTTATTTTTTGGATAGATTGTGGACCTTTATTGTATAGAAACTCGAGGATTCTAAAGGTTTCCATACTGAGTCCATAGCTCTCAATGTCTCCTTCTAAGCTTCCGTACAGGGCGTTTACCATGTTTCTAAGTACTCTTGTAAGTCTTAAGTCAAGCTCTTTTCCTTCTGTATCACGTTCAGTCATGTTCGACCACCTTACGTTCAATATCCTAAAATTATTATATCTATTTATAAAAAATATAGTAATAAATGATGCTTCAGTCAATAGAGAGCTTGAACTAACGCCGCTTCCGGCGAACGCACCGTCCTGGGGACGATGAAGTGGACAAAGTGAATGTCGAAAGCAAAGGAGCTAAGCGAGAAAATCACTTAGCTCCTTTGTTATCTCTAACCGATTAGGGGCAGCCTCTTTTCATGCTCAACTCGGAATCCCTTCCGCTTCCTCCCATTTCGCTACCTCTTCCCGAACTCGCGGTGCGACTTCCGTTCCTAATAGTTCAATGGCTCTCATAACATCCTCATGCGGCATTGTACCGACAGGTAGATGTAAGAAAAATCGTGAGAAACCTAAATGTTTTCTCATATGAATCATCTTATTGGCAACCGTTTCCGCATCGCCTACGTAGAGTGCGCCTTCTAAGCTGCATGCAGCGTCAAAGCTTGAACGACTATAATGTCCCCACCCACGTTCTTTACCAAAATAATTAAATGATGCCTGTGTAGGTGGGAAATACTTTTCGGTTGCAAGCGAGGTACTGTCCGCAACGAACCCCAGTGAGTGCACGGCTATTTTTAATTTCGAGACATCGTGTCCTGCGCGAGCAGCAGCTTTCTTATAAAGTGGTACTAAGGGAGCAAATTGCATAGGACTTCCGCCAATGATGGCCAAAACAAGTGGAAGCCCGAGTACCCCTGCTCGTATGACGGATTCTGAATTCCCCCCACTACCAAGCCATACAGGTAACTGGTTCTGAACAGGACGCGGATACACACCTAGATTCGTAAAGGCTGGTCGATGTCCACCCCTCCAAGATACGATCTCCGAGTCCCTTAGTTTTAACAATAATTCCAGTTTCTCCTCGAAGAGTTCATCGTAATCTTTTAAATCATAACCAAACAATGGAAACGCATCGACCATAGAGCCTCGACCCGCGATAATCTCCGCACGTCCATTTGAAATACCATCGAGCGTGGCGAATTGCTGAAACAATCGCACTGGATCAGCAGCCGAGAGCACAGTAACGGAACTGGTTAAACGTATCCTTTTGGTCATAGGTGCCGCTGCTGCCAGAATAACAGCAGTAGCAGAATCCCCAAACTCCTTTCGATGATGCTCCCCAACCCCAAATACATCCAACCCAACCTGATCGGCAAGGACGATTTCTTCCACAACCTGCCGTAACCTCTGCGCATGACTGATCGTCTCACCCGTATTAACATCCGGGGTTGTTTCTACAAACGTATCTACGCCAATTTCCATGTTCAATCACCCTGCCCTTTATATGAAATAATACTATAATTAGATATCCTAATATTATTTAATATAATTATATTGTTTCGGTGTGTCAACATGGAAAAGTTGACATAGACTTCTATACCTTTATTTCCTGATACCCAATTGCGTAATATTCACTTTAACATTCAACGTAACGTTCATCGTTGGATATTCTTGTTTCCATACCTCTTCATTCCAATTTCGCTCTTTACTTCTAACGAAATCACCTAATCCGAGGGGGTCGATCCCTTCTTTTTTAAATAGCTGTATGAGATCCATGCCATTTGTCATAAGATCCTTTTCGAAAAGGTCTATTATTCTCTCTTGCTCTTGGATGGTTAATGGATTCCCTTTTGAATCAATTATTTCACTATTTACATTAAGATTTATCGTCACTTTTGGACTTTCGGAATCTTTCCCTATTCGATATTTCACTTTTGAACCGACATTTTTCACTGCAATATAAGAACCATTGTCCAGCTGTGCTTCTAGCGTGCCGTACTTCGTATCTTCATGAAGAAGCTTCATCACTCGCATCTGCTTTTCGTTCAGAGACATGACATATTTGTCATCCTTAAATAAAGCTAAGCCGGTAATCATAACTTGATTATTTTGCACAAAAAGAATCGGCAAAAATGGGTCCATGCCTTGGCCTATATAAGAATACTCGAAATCGTGAAGGTTTTGCCTTGGGACAAACCCGTTCCGCACGTTCGTATCGAGCAAATTGAACAAAAACTTCCCTTTTTCCTCATTCAAACAGAAATTCGATTTCAAAATATCCTTTGCTTTTCCATCTACGATAGCCAAATACATCCTTCGTGAAGCTACTGCGTCACGCAAAAACACATCCAGTTCATCTACCATTCCGTTTGCCGCTAACTCTTTTCCAATTAATATGACCGAAAGACTTCCTGGTTTAATAGGTCGGTTTAATTGCATATCCATTAATTCTGCGATGTTCCTAGTGGTATGGCCAACCTTTGAGTATAAAATATTAGTCACGGAACTGGGTTTACCGGCTTGATACTTAGGCGCGGCTATCGTAAATTCGATTTGATCGTTCGGAGCTTCATCTAATGCGCTGACAAAAGTAATGGTAATTTTCTCTAATGTATGTTGCGATACGCACCCCGTTAACAAGAAACAGATGAGCAACAATAAGAAAAAAGCTCGATTCATACTGTTCTTCTCACTTTCATTCTAACAAGGTCAACGATGTACAAAAATGGAATGTACGCAAAAATCATGTAAAATCCGATTTCGGATAACATGGTTTGAACAGCTTCAATACGAGCACGATCTGGAATCAGACATACAGCGGTAAAGACCAAAATCAATAATAGCGGCAGCGCTGTCAATTGTTTCACACTAAACATGAATTTACACATTCGGCTCGATATCCAAAGACAGAAGCATAGAATAGGAATGACCCATACGATCTGTGCAGCTGCGCCGATATATTCAAAACGTTCAATAAATGGAAAATGTATAAATTTATATTTGGTTAATTGCGGCCATATTTCCTTTGACAATTGTTCAGGCTTGAACATTAATATTGCAAAGAAAATGATTAAAAGATACGAAATGGTTGAGATTAAGTTAGCCCAATGAGCCCACTTTTGTGATTTTTTTGGAGTTTCGATGAACGTGTAACAGAATAATAACGTCTCCACACCTAAAAAAGGAAATGTCATTTCTTTTCCTGCCTTGACAATATCGGTAACCGAATGATTCAAAACTGGCGTTAAATTATTGAAATGAAAATAAGCAACTGGAAAAAACAAAGCCAATATGGTTACATAACGGACCAAGCTAAACATACAAATACCAACGATAACTCGAAAACCTCCAACCACGATGTAATAAACAAGTAGTAGCAAAACTAATGCCAATGGCCATGTCTCTAAGTCTGGAAATAGCCATACTTGTATTATTTCTATAAACTGCCGTATTAGGAAGCTTGCAACGAGCAGGAAATAAATGATGAAGCTGAAATTAAGAACCCCGCCTGCCAATTTCCCGAAAAATTGTTGATGAATATGGACAAGATCCGTCTCGTTATGGTTGAGAATTTGATAGATCATCCAAATAACGATATGGAAAATGATCCCCCAAAGGACGACTGAGATCCACGTATCTTGTCCAGCTATTTGAATCGGTTTGATCGACATTGAAAGATACTCGGGTCCGAATTGCATCGAATGAATCAACACGAATACAAGGAAAGGCGAAATAGTTAAACTCGGATTTTCTGTTGATTTCATCTTTGTCTCCCCCCAAGGTGATTCATTCATCTATGTCTTTTTTAGAGCTTGCGTTTTTCCTGTTGAATCTTTTAGGTTTTCTTGATCTTAAGAACGTAAATCTATGATCAAATTTAGAGTATGGTGGACGAATTAAGGTATCAAATAAGTCGGCAGTGCGAAAAGGATAAAAAGGAACCAGATAAGGCATGCCAAGCGACGTTAATCGCAACAGATGTGCAACCATCGCTAAGATACAGATGAAAATACCTAGCAACCCCCATAATTGTGCAGCGAAAATAAATGGAAAACGAAGAATTCGTATGGTTGCGCTCATTCGAAAAATAGGTGTAGTGAAAGAGGCCAAAGCCGACAAAGCCACTATGATCAATAAAAAATTGCTTGTAAGCGCAGCTTCAACCGCTGCCGTACCAAGCACAATACCTCCAACAATACCAATGGTTTGTCCGATTTTCGTTGGCAATCTAGCGCCAGCTTCCCGCAATAATTCAATGACAAGCTCCATAATGAGAACTTCCACGATAGGAGGAAAAGGCACATTAATTCTGGAAGAAATAATCGTAGGCAAAAAAACGGATGAAATACTTTGACCATGATAGGTGATAACGGCAACATACAGTGGTGACGCAAATACGGAAAACAATACGGAGAACATGCGAATCAGCCTCAGTATGGAGGCAATAATCCAAGGCAGATAATAATCTTCATAGGTAATAAAAAATTGCCAGAGGTTGACCGGTGCAAAAAACGCAGTCGGTGATCCATCCTTCAAAACACATACTTGACCTGAGGATACAGCCCAGGCCACATAATCGGGTCTTTCGGTCCCGATTGTCTGTGGAAAGATCGAGTTGGAATTATCTTCGATCATTTGTTGAAGCAACGTAGTATCCGTAATTTGATCGAACTGTACATCCTCTATGCGTTGAATGCATGTATTTACATATTGTTCGTTCGTTAATCCTTCTATGTAAACGATCGCAACTCTCGACTTCGAAATACTCCCTGTCGTGAGCTCTTTGATACGTAACTCAGGATAAGGAACTCGCTTGCGAATCAAGTTAAGATTGACGTCCAAGGATTCCACAAAGGATTCTTTTGGCCCTTCTACGGTGAATTCGGTTTCAGGTATCGATACGTTGCGCCCCATTAAGGCAGCGGCATTGACCAAAATACATTGATGGCTTGTAAGGCCATATTGAATAGCCACATATCCCCGATAAATTTTGCTTTGAATGAGCTCCCAATTGGTGGATATTTCTTTCTCCGGTACAGGGATCACTTGGTACAAATCCTCGAAAGTGATATCCGAATTGTTGCTCAAACTACCTAGGATATGCCATTGCAGTACTTCTGCCTCTGTTAGTGATTTAAAATAACCGATGAACAAAGGAATAGCGTTCATTTTATGTTCATAGCATACGAAATCGGCTGAATCACTGAGCTCCTTCCATAATGGAGGGACTGCATCCACTTCTAATCACTCTTTTCTAATCATAATTTCTAGTTAATTGTGTCTCTTCAAGCGAATATTTATTCAGAAGCCGCGCATGAAAAAAGGAGCCCCGTTAATCCGGTTCTCCTTAATTCTCATACTATATTGCTTTCGCTGAGCAGATCGCAAACAGTTCCGTTAAACTTGAAATCGTGTACGTACTTTGTATGTCCGGCGGGCTTTTCTGCGACTTTCTATTGATCCAACAACTATCAATGCCCGACTGCAGACCGCCTTTGATATCTGTATTTAGTGAATCCCCAATGATAAGTGCTTCTTGTCTATTAAAATTCGGAATGTGATCTATGACGTAATCAAAAAATTTAATAGATGGTTTTTGATAACCTATACTTTGCGAATCAAAGATGTCTTCAAAATAATCATACAGACCCGACTGCTTCATTCTCTTGATTTGCGTACGGGTGATCCCATTCGTAACCACGAACAATCGATGGGTTGCAGATAAACGCTGACAGACCTCCATAGCTCCTTCAATCAATATCTGCTCTCCATCTCCCAGTAGTTCTCTATAGATGTTTTCCCACTCAGTGCCGTCTACGACCTTGCCAAGCTTTAACATCGTTTCCGAAAATCTCGAGTTCAGAACAACGTCAAGTGTAATCGTTCCATTTTCGTAATCAGCCCATAATTGTTTATTAACAGCATTATAGAGTTGAAATATCTCGTCCGAGAACGAATAAGCATACTGCTGAAATAATTTGGTCAATGATTCCGCTTCATTCGTACCGAAATCTAGCAGTGTATCATCGAGATCAAATAGAAGTATTTTGTAACTCATTTTTTACTGACTGCTGGCTGGTAATTCCCAGGGATCATGCCTGTAGAAATCGCGATTCGGTTCCAACAGTTGATACCATTAATCGCCATGATTAAATCAACAAACTGTTCTTCGTCGAAATGTCTGCGGACTTGTTCATATAATTCCTCCGGCACACCACCGTCAGAAATCTTGGTAACTGCTTCCGTTAAAGCGAGTGCGGCACGTTCCGATGGGGTATAAAATGGTGCTTCTCGCCATGCGTTTAGCAAATATAAACGTTGTTCAGTTTCCCCCATCGCCCGCGTATCCTTCGTGTGCATATCAATACAAAAGGCGCAGCCATTAATTTGAGAAGCACGAATTTTAATTAGCTCCCACAGTTTATGATCTATGCCGCTATTCTTCACATACCCTTCCAATTTCAAAAGTGTTTGCAAAGACTCCGGGCGTACTTTCGTATAATCTAATCTTAATTCCATTTGGCATTACTCCTTTAATTTGAATTTTATTCGTCGACAACATCTATCGTCGATTAACTACATCTACAATATAACTCTTCCATTCTGTGTAGTCAACAATCATCCAAATGGCATTTTTGGGCACATGAACCACCCCGACTTCTATTTGACAAGGTTTATAAATCTATCTAATATGTAAAATATCAACTTTTGCATTTAGAAAGCAGGTGTTTGCATGCAGTACAGTATTGGCGTTGAGTATGCACTGCATTGCTTAGTATATTTGATCGATATTCCGCCCGATTCCACCATTGGTATTAAAGAGCTCTCTTCCTTTCAAGGGGTTTCAGAAACGTATTTATCGAAGATTTTCGGCAAATTATCGAAACACGGTATTGTTAGCTCAGTTCCTGGCGTAAAAGGCGGTTATAAGTTAGCCAAGCCACCTGCGGATATCTCATTTTGGGATGTCGTTGAAGCCGTTGAAGGCGCCTCTCCCATTTTTCAATGTAAAAACATCAAAGATAACAGCTATCTTTGTCGTGACGAAGAAACTGCCGCATGTACCAAAGCAACTCCCTGTGTGATTAATTTAACGATGCGTGAGGCCGAGGAAAGCATGCGGAATATGCTGCGGAACAAGTCGTTAATCTGGCTTAATGAAGAGCTAGACCGTGTGTTAACACCTAAGACGCGCCAAGAAACTCGCGACTTTTTTGCCAATAGTATTAGCATTTAATATCGTTAGATCCATGGAAAAAACAGCCTTAGCCCGGTGGAATGCCGCGGCTAAGGCTGTTTAACGTTTCAGAACCTTGCAGATAATATAATTATACTTGACTTGTTGAGCGGTTTAACCAATCCTCGAAACGAGTCGAGGCGATGATCGCTTGGCCTTTAGGGACGAGCGAATGATCTTTATCGTCGATCTCAACACCATAGTAACGTGCTTTGTCGTCTGTAACTACCTGTCTTGAGTCATTTTTTGCGGTCAGGAATTGACGAACGAGTTCGTCGAGACCTAGACGTTCTGGGCCAGCCAGATCAACGATACCGTTCACAGGCGCCTCAAGCGCGAAATCCACTAACGCGGCAGCAACATCATCTGAAACGATAGGCTGTATAGGGGCAGACGGCATACGAACGATTTGCCCTTCTGTGGAAAATTGTGCAATAGCTTCAACAAACTCGAAGAACTGTGTTGCCCGAACGATTGTGTAGGGAACTTCGGAAGCTTTAATCAATTCTTCTTGTGCCATCTTTGCTCGGAAATAGCCACTCTCAAGCAGGCCATCCGTACCAACGACCGACAACGCAATGTGATGTTTCACGCCAGCAGCAGCTTCAGCTTCGAGGAGATTTCGAGTAGAAGTTTTAAAGAAGTCTAGAACTGCTTGGTCCTCCCACGAAGGAGCGTTCGTAACATCTACGACAACTTGTGCCCCACTTACTGCTTCAGCCAATCCCTCTCCCGTAACTGAGTTGACGCCAAGGGAAGGTGATGCTGCCACAACCTCATGACCTTTCTCACGAAGGTTATTTACTAGTTTTTTTCCAATAAGTCCACTACCGCCAATAACGACAATTTTCATATAAATCCTCCTAGTTTAGAGCCCCTTATCACATGCAGGCTGTTATTGTTTTTTACTAACACTGATAAGACAATCGGCAGATTCAAAGTGTGACATCGTTCAGCCGTTTTTATTTTTCCTATAATCTACATCAATACATACATGGCATTAAGACAAATCCTAAATATATTCAGAGTACACTTCATCATCGATTCCGCTTCTTGAATTGATACAGGAAAAATTGCAGGGAAAGAATTATGAAAGTAAAAGCCATTCCCGCTTCGATCACGATAAAAGGATAAACTCGGATGTACTTAGCTCCGTAAGCGATCAACGAGGTCCACTCACCTGTCGTCGTCAAATAAATGACATAGGGCACCTCACCCGGCACTAATTTATCTACCATATCCAAAGTTTCTGAACCTCCGATAATAATATTAAAAATAGCCAATTGTCCCATAAGGAAGAGGACGATAATGAATTCACTTATGGCTATATAAAGCAACTCCAGTCTCATGCTTGGAATGATGTGCCTTACGATTATATGAAATGACGAACCACCCATCAGCCGGGATGCATCGACAAAAGGTTTGGAATAGTAGAAACGAGTTCTTTCGGCAATCTGATATGCGAGAGGAAAGATTCCTACGACAGTCACCATGCAGATAAAGATATTCGTAAAAAGCATCACGTTGTGAGGAGCCGCTTTATTCACCTCATTCAAACCAAGTTTGAAGTACATGCCAACCAGCGGTGGATACAAAAACAAGAAGGCAGGCACGGCAGAGATCACCCATTGCATGGCACGCAACATGCCCCTTCCTCTCCCCTTCGTTCCCGACCACATGCCAATCGGCACAGCGAAAATAAATCTGAATACCGTTAATAAACCAGCATATGCCAATGTGTATTTCAATCCGTTCAGCAGCAAGCTCAACATATCGAATCCCCTGTGGTCTGTCCCTAACAGGTAAGTTGTATTCGGACTAAGTGGAGGCGTTTCAAAACTCATTTTGCCGTCATTAATTTTCGTAATCACGTAGACTTTATCTGCGTTCGTAAGACCATGGGGCTTAATTATCCCCCCGAATGCCGCTAATAAAACGATGAAAATCATAATTGCGCAGGCGAAATAAAAAAGTATTGAGGAATTCTTTTTCATTGTCATGCACTCTCCTTTATCTGCACGACAAAGAGTTTGCTGAGTAAAGCATATGTGATATGAAGAATCATTGCCAAAATGCCAAGCACGATGCAAAAGATCGGAGTAGCGCTGATGTTTTGCATTCTGGGACTTACAATGTATCCCCCGAGCCCCAGAATATCGCACATGGCTTCCGCCACCGCCATGCTTGCGAGCGCCAAGGTCGTCGCTTTGGGTAACACCATCAATAGATCCTCCAAGATGTTTCGGATAACGTGTTGAAATAATACCTCCCGTTTGGACAATCCTTTGGCTTGTGCTGTCGTGAAGTAATCTTGCTTCATCTCTCGCTCGATTGCGAGCCGCAGTGTTCCATAAATCAACACGCCGGGAATTAAAGCGATCGCAAGAAAAGGAATCGTAAACGGAATGTTATTGCCGTAATGCGCGACAAGTATGACATTTCTTCCAGTCAAACGAGTTAAATAAATAGACACGAGCTGGATGAGAATGATTAAGAGAAAGTCTGGCAGGCCGCTTAGTAACGCATGGATCGAATCTAACAATCGCCCTATCACCCGCCACATCGAAGCAACTAGGGATAATAAAGTGGACAACAATACTCCAGCAATCAGACCCGGTACTAGATAAATACAAGTACGAACAATTGTTTCCTTTAAAATCTTATTTACCTGAATTTCGTATTTTCCAGTGCGGATCAAGCCTAAATCGCCATGCGCGTAGTTAAGTAAAATGTCCTTGAGGAAAAACAAATAGTAGCGAATCGAAATTTCTGGCTTCTCCAGCTGTACAGCTCTCGGAAGAGAAACGCCGGGAATTAGGACAGCAAGCTTCCCGTATTCGTCGACTCTGCCATAAGGTACGCTGAGAATGCGTTGACTCGCATCGAAGATCGTACTTTCAGGAAGCTGCGAAACAACTTCGTCAATCGTCGATTCAGAGTTAATGTTAATCCGCAACAGATCAGGCGCCTCATAGATGAAGGCTTTGCTAATATTGCTCACCAGAAAGACAGCTGCAATGGTAAAGAGGCTAAGCAATCCCCACTTCATGATGATTCTCAATAGGATCAGACTCCTTTCTAGATGTGAGATAATGACTTAGTCGTTATTTTGATGTTGATATGACAATTGAGGACTTTAATGTGTGACATGGAGGATACAAAAAAAACGCACTGCCGCTTCGGCAATGCGTTTTTGACAATATTAACATTTACTTCCCTTCCAAACACAGCCTAACCAAATCATCCACATGAGCGGTTGCCAAACACTCAACCGTATCTGCAGCCCCATAGTAGATTTTCACTTCGCCAGAATCCTCTAAAATCATGCCCCCTGGAAAAATAACATCGTTCCGGAATCCGCCGTCTGTTTCATAATGAACCTCTGGTGCCAATAACGGTTCTTTGTACAGACCGATTACTTTCTTCGGGTTATCTAAATCCAAAAGCATAATGCCCGCAGTGTAGCGTTTTTTCCACGTTGGCTCCCAACCATTCTTGCCTCGGTTTGCATCGATATCCACGGCATGGATCGTTGTCAGCCATCCCTTGGATGTTCGAATCGGCGGTGCTGCTGGTCCGATTTTATCGTTCGCATATGGAACATGTTCCACGCCTAATAGTAGATCTGTGTCTCCCCAGTATTTGAGATCAGGTGACTGAGATATCCAAATATCGAAGCGATCACTTCCCCCGCGGCTATACACCGGGAACGGTCGTTCTAATCGCACATAATTGCCGTTAACTTTCTCAGGGAATAAGACCATGTTGCGATTGTCCGGAGCTGAAATAGAAAGAATTTCAAACCGATCAAAGTCATCCGTTACAGCAATACCGCCTCGGACGCCATGACGTGTATCTACGGCGAAGCACATATAGACGCGTCCATCCATCACGGTTAATCTAGGATCGTAAACTCGCGTGATTTCCTCATCATAGAGCTTCCAACATGGTCGGGACTGCACTTCCCAATGGATACCGTCTTTGCTGTATGCTAGCCCCAAATCCGTAGTATGCGAAGGTTCCAATGTCTGGTTTTGGACGGATCCGTGATCATTGCGGAACACCATGACATATTGCCCTTGGAACTTCGTTACTCCCGCATTGAATGTAAGCGCGGTTGGATAAGGAACGGAATCTGCCGTTAGAATAGGATTGGCAGGATGTCTGGTAATAACAGAGCTTGACGTTAATGAACCGATGGTTAAAGTCATGAGAGTTCCTCCTTCATTCTTCGTTATCTTTAGGTTACAATAGGTGTGCTCAGGATTCCTATCAATCCTTGAACAAACCTCTCATTTCTTGAATAGGCTGTGATTCTCATGACATTTCCCATGAATAAACACTTATCAGATTATCCAAATATCGGATCGTTCCCGTTTCATTTATCCATAAATCGGGTTGATCAGCATTTTCCCAGTCATCGTCATGACTTTCTGGAATTCTCCTTGGTCGTAGAGGGCAGCGGACACGAAACCGTGAACGGTAAAGCTCATCCCATGAGACCTGGCACCTTTACCCTGCTGCTTCCTTATCAAGTACACGAAATTACCGCGAATCCCGGCAGTCCTTTAATTTTGTTCAATTGTATGTTCGGTATAGAACTGCTTGGCGACCCCGCTGAGCGGTTACTCCTTTCAGATAACAATCCGTTCCTAACACATTATGACCTGACCGATGAACAAATTGAATGGATGACACATAAGCTCCACGGCATGCTTCGCGAATATGAACACTATACCGATGATATTTGGCAACCGATTTTATTAAAAGGAGAGCTCCAAGGCATCTTAGCCTTTCTCCATAGACTTCGTTTGAATCAAGCGCAGCAGCCGAACTTATCCGATCCTCCTCCCAAAACGGCACTACCCTGGGCCATGCTGCGCTACATTTATTCCCGTTATCGGGAGCCGCTTACGTTGGAGCAGATTGGCGCTCATTTTCAATGCCATCCGTCCAGAGTGACGCAAATATTATCTCAGCATCTCGGTATCACTTTCGTCGCGCTCCTTCAAGAAACTCGAATACGGCACGCCTGCAGTTTGTTGTCTAGTACGGAGATGAAAGTAACGGATATAGCTTTTGAAGTCGGTTACGAATCGTTTGCCAGCTTTAGTCGTAATTTTCTTAAACATGTGGGTATTTCTCCAACAACTTATCGCGCAAAAATATAAATGCCAGCTCATTTACAAAAAATTAATATAGTAACTTATTTTAGTGTAGCTGCAACCTTATCATCAACATGTCCGTTATGGATCTTGAAAGGCCAGTAACACAAAAAATAAATGAGGTGAATTGTAATGAAACGTACGATGAAATCGATCACACTATCTGCAGCAACTGCTTTATTATCACTTGCAATTGTGGGTCAAAGTTTTGCAGCTACTACATCATTTACAGACATAGATAAAGTAGCATCCAAGGATAAAATCATTTCCCTGCAACAAAGTGGAATTGTCGATGGGATGACTGCAGACTTATTCGCTCCACAAGAGTCGGTTACAGCGGCTCAATCCGCTAAACTTCTGGTAAAAGCACTAGGGCTTAATTTAGACTTGGTTAATTTCGTGAAAGCTCCCAAAGCCAGCGATTATTTTGACAATGCTTCCAATGATGCTTGGTACTCGCAGACGCTGATCATTGCGGCGGTTAACAATGTCGATCTTCCTAAAGACATCACCCCGAATAAAAAACTAACACGTGAAGAGTTCACACATCTTCTCGTTCGTACCATCGAAGTGCATAAAAATCTTCCGCTGATTAACCCCGTCGTTGTTGATATCAAAGATGCAGATCAAATCAATGTTTCTTATTCAGGCTCAATTCAACGCGCACTAAAATACGGGATCATCAAACTAGATTCAGCGGGTACTTTTAATCCAAAAGCTGAAATTACACGTGCTGACGCTGCGGATGAAGTTTATAATGCCCTTGAATATTTGAAGGCTCATCAAAAATAAACAGTAAACAAAACAGACCCATTCATTACGAACGGGTCTGTTTTTCATTTTTAAAAGCAACCTTACTTCTTCCCTACTCGCTCAACTAACAATGAACTCGCTAGCTCAATTTCGTCTACCGTAGTATATCGCCCTACCGAAAAACGTATTGTCCCAGCGGCTGCTTCAGGAGTCACTTTCATCGCTTTTAATACCGGCGACATGGCACTGCTTCCCGTATGGCAAGCCGAACCCGTCGTAGCAGCGATTTCCGGAATTAGAGCTAAAATCTCCTGCCCAATACGATTCAAAAAACTTACGTTTAACGTATTTGGCAATCGTTTATTGGGGTGTCCATTCCTGAAGACCCCATCTTGAAAAGCAGTTGATAATCGATCCCATAACAGGTTTGTTAATGCCAACATCATTAACTGATCCTTGTGATTATTGGCCAGTTCTGCCGCTTTCCCTAATCCGACAATGTAAGGCACATTCTCAGTGCCTGCTCTACGGCCGGCTTCGTGACTAGCACCGTGATTATGGGGATGGATCTTCGTGCCTTCTCTAATTATTAAAGCGCCTACTCCTTTGGGTGCATATAACTTATGTCCTGCAATGGTGAGCAGATCCGCCTGCAAGTCATCCCATGTTAGTTCAATTTTGCCTACAGATTGTGCCGCATCCGTATGGAGAATGATCCCTCGACTCCTCGTGATTTCAGCAATTTCTTGAATTGGCTGGACGGTTCCCGTCTCATTGTTTGCATGCATGACGGACACAAGAATCGTATCTTCGGTTATGGCTGCAGCAAGATCATTGAGGTCCACAAGCCCCTGCGCATCGACATCTAAATATGTAACCTTAGCTCCGATAGATTCAAGAAAAACACAAGGATTCGTAACAGAAGGATGCTCGACTTTCGTCGTTATGATGTGATTGCCTCGATGCTTATTTGCAAAATAAGCGCCCTTAATGGCATGATTATTGGATTCACTTCCACCACTGGTAAAAACAACTTCCCTTGCTTTACACCCGATCAAGCGTGCTATGCGCTGTCTAGCAAGCTGGATCGCTTCATCAAGCTTTTCAGAAGCCCAATGTGAAGATGATGGATTACCGTAATGTCCATACAGAAATGGCATCATTTCATCCACAACCTCTTGAGCAATCGGTGTACTCGCATTATAGTCGAGATAGATGCGCATCTGTTCCTCCTACGTAAGCTTTAACAGCTTCTACAGCTTCATCTAGGTTCGTAACGTCTATTGTATGTATCTCTTGATCGTACTTGTTCATAGCATGTTCATATCGCGGATCGTAATAATGCTCCAACAGGAGGCTAACGGCCTTCTCAAATTGATCTTCATGAAGTGCGATTTCAATCTCTTTCGCAATTGGCGTGTGAATGCGGTCTTTGATATGGCTATAGGCATGAAGCAATTGTTCTTTATTTTCCCATGGACGGTAATCCGCCATAATATGACGAACACGTTCACCAAGTGGCATTCTTATATAAAAATGGGAACCGGTCTCCTTTTTGTTACAAATAAAGTCAGGGAGTACCGCTTTTCCGATACGCTTGCTTTCTCCCTCAATGATGACATACGGATAATCCTTCCATTTCAGAAGACTTGTAACGAGATGAGCTTCAAACGACTTTTGATTGCTTGCTTGAAGTCCGACATGTCCAAAGATAGATCCACGATGCCCAGCATAAGCTTCCAGGTCCAACACGGGATAACCCTCAGCCTGCAAACGTCTTAGAATTGCTGTTTTGCCTGCGCCCGTATTCCCGGAAATGACACATACACGAGGTTTAAAATCTATTTTCTCCAGCGTATCGACGACCCACCTGCGATAGGAACGGAAACCCCCAGTCAACCGATAGGTACGGATGCCCATTAACGAAAGTACAGTAGCTGATGAATGACTGCGCATGCCGCCGCGCCAACAAAAAACAGCTTTTTGCTCTTTGATCGCGTCAAAAGTCTTAACAAACGCCGGCAGCTTGGCTGAAATAATCTCAAGTCCACGATCTTTAGCCGCTTGTACACTGACTTGTTTGTAAATCGTACCAATTTCAGCTCGTTCGTTATCATCGAAAAATGGGATATTCATACTGCCGGGAATCGTCGCATCCTGAAACTCAGAAGGCGAACGCACATCGATCATGACGATTTCTTTCTTGTCTTGGAGCACTAATAGCTCTTCTATGCTGATGTCTTGAAACAATGATCTCGCTCCTTTACATGACGACGATATGACCTGGATGTTCTTCCGTTGTTTCTCCTATGATACTGGCTTCGACACCAGCAAGCTTCAGTTTACTAAGTAGTTCCTCTGCCTGTTCACCAGCTACAGAGATTAGTAACCCTCCCGATGTAACTGCATCGCATAGGATCCATTGACCAATTTGATCCAACGTATCTGGGAACGCAACTGAATTCTGTACATGGGCAAAGTTATTCTTAGTGCCACCAGGAACAAATCCTTCTTCCGCCAATTCTCTAACTCTCGGCAATAAAGGAACATTGTCAGCCGTGATGCGAATGCCGACCCCACTGCCTTTGGCCATCTCAAGCGAGTGCCCGATCAACCCGAACCCAGTCACATCTGTACAAGCATGTACATCGAATGGCTCCATCGTTTCTGCAGCTGTTTTGTTCAATGTGGCCATAACCTGCGTTACTCGCGCGACTTCCTCCTCATTCAATCGATCTTTCTTAATCGATGTTGTCAAAATACCAACACCAATCGGCTTCGTCAAAATCAATTTATCACCTGGAAGCGCTCCCGCGTTGGTGCGCACTTTTTTCGGATGCACGAGTCCCGTAACGGCAAGTCCGAATTTAGGTTCGTTATCATCAATGGAGTGGCCGCCCACGAGTGTAATGCCGGCTTCCTTCATTTTATCTCCAGCACCGCGTAATATATCAGCTAATACCTCTTTATCCAACGTACGAATCGGAAAAGCTACGATATTTAATGCCGTTAATGGTCTACCTCCCATGGCATAAATGTCACTAATCGCATTCGCGGCAGCTACTTGTCCAAACGAATAGGGATCATCCACAATAGGTGTAAAAAAGTCTACCGTTTGCACGAGTGCAAGATCTTTACTTAGTTGATAAACGCCAGCATCATCGCTTGTGTCGATCCCAACAAGTAGGTTCGGATTTGGCAGAGCCGGCGGTAATTTCTTGATCACTTCCGATAGATCAGCTGGACCAATTTTACAGCCGCAGCCCCCTTTAGTTGAATAGGAGGTTAGTTTAATTTTATCCGTTGTCGTCATAGGCTTCTTCCTTCTTTCAGCAAGGGAATTGGATTGAATCTAAGACTAATAATAACCGATTTTGCGGAGCAATATCTATTTTTTGGGGAATAAAAAACTGCCGATTGATCGGCAGCTTCCTCTATCCTAACATTGCAGCTTGACGCTTGTATTGATCTTCCAGTACTAAGCAGACCATCGCTTCCACCACAGGAACAATTCTCGGACAAATACAAGGATCATGTCGACCTTCTGTACGAATGTCCTGTTCTTCTCCATTCACGTGTAGTGTTTTCTGAGTAACCGAGATGGAAGAAGTCGGTTTCACACTAATTCGGAATATGATTTCTTGACCAGTACTAATCCCGCCTAGAATGCCGCCAGAATGATTACTTAGAAATCCGGATTTGTCCATTTCATCATTATGCTCACTGCCTAGCATCGAAGCTGCTGCGAAACCTGCACCAAATTCAATACCTTTGACAGCGCCGATTGAGAGCATGGCTTTTGCTAATTCTGCATCCAATTTATCGAAAACGGGCTCTCCAAGTCCCGGCATAACACCGCGAATGCGACATTCCACGATGCCTCCGCAACTATCGCCAATTGCGGCTAATTGTTCTATTTTTTCAATCATTTTGTTTGCGGCAATTGGATCACACGCCCGAACGGCATTAAGCTCAATCGCATTTTCATCGAAGGTCTCACATGCGATTCCTCCGACCTCTCTAGTATAGGCTAACACTTTCACGCCTCTTTGCTCTAATAACTTTCTAGCTACTGCTCCGCCAGCCACTCTGCCCGCAGTTTCTCTTCCAGAAGCTCGCCCACTCCCCCGATGATCCCGAATTCCGTATTTCTGCAAATATGTGAAGTCTGCATGGCCAGGTCGAAAAGAGTGCTGAATATCATTGTATGCTTCCGGCTTCATATCCTGATTATAAAGGGTGACAAATAGCGGTGTACCTGTTGTTTTTCCTTCGAAAACGCCAGATAAGATGTGAATCTTATCGTATTCTTTCCGTGGAGAAGTCACCGAGGATTGACCTGGCTTTCTCCTATCCATCTGTTTTTGAATATACGCTTCATCAATCTCAACACCAGGTGTTACACCATCCACGATAACGCCTACGGCTGCTCCGTGTGATTCCCCGAACGTAGTAATCTTGAAAATTTCACCAAAAGTATTTCCTGCCATATGGAATTATGCCTCCTATTTCAGTAATTTATTTCTATCCCTAGCGCAGACAATTGCTCAAAATATCCTGGACACGTTTTGGATACGCAGCCTGGATCGGTAATTCGTATGTTTGCCACTCTTAATCCAATCAAAGACAACGCCATGGCCATCCGATGATCGTCATGTGATTCTACCAAAGCAGGTACCGGTTGCCCCGGATATATCGTTAAACCATCCTGATGCTCCTCTACGTGAATGCCGAGCTTGCCAAGTTCTGTACAAATGGCAGCGATGCGATCGCATTCATGATGTCGAATGTGTGCAGCATCGGTTAGCGTAATCGGTCCATCAGTAAAAGGAGCCAAAGCGGCGAGTGTTAACGTTTGATCTGACCATTTTTTCATACTTAATGTGAATCCGCCTTTGAGATGCTTAGTTCCCTGCACTTCTACAAACGTATCGCCTCGTGTTACGGTACAGCCCATCTGCTCCAAAACATCTAAAATCTCAATGTCTGGCTGACTTGTCGTCCACGCATTTATCCCCTCAATTCGTACAGTTCCTGCTGTCAGCGCAGCTGCAGCCCAGAAGTAACAACATGTCGATACATCAGGCTCAAGTTGGAATGTCTGTGCTTGATATTTCCCGGTAGGAACCAGGATCGATTGACCGTCCTCGGAAACTCGCGGTGTGACACCAAAAGCAGTCATCATATCGATGGTCATTTGCACATAATCCCTTTGTACGATTTCCCCTTCAATTTGAATGGTAAGCGGAGTTTCCGTGTAGGGTGCTGCTAATAAAAGTCCACTGATGAATTGGCTGGATGTTGAACCGGGCAGGCTTACATTTCCCCCTTTTATTCCAGACGCTTGAAGTTTATAGGGCAACCGATGTTCTTCGTCTAAATATTCAAAACCAGCACCAATACTGGAAAGCGCAGACAGCAGCGGCGCTAACGGCCGCTCACTTAATCGTTTGCTTCCTTTTATCGTCCAATCGCCATTTCCTATAGCCAAAGCTG
The DNA here is from genome assembly GCF_059692195.1 of Paenibacillus sp. J22P90. Classification (NCBI taxonomy): domain Bacteria; kingdom Bacillati; phylum Bacillota; class Bacilli; order Caryophanales; family Paenibacillaceae; genus Paenibacillus; species Paenibacillus sp. J22P90. The sequence goes on along the minus strand of NZ_JCAUAY010000005.1, from coordinate 532,702 downwards.
CAGGCAAGAAACGAGCAATCGTACCTGCTGCTCCCATGTAAAGCTCACCAGATGGATGGGGCCAGTTCCCTCCACAACCTTCCACAAAGGCGGTTTCTCCATCAATGGTTACAGACACACCAAGTTTGGTTAGTGCGTCAATGCACCAATAGGAGTCATCACTTTTCAATAAGCCATGGAGTTGAGATTTACCTTCGGCTAAAGATGCGATAATCAACGCGCGGTTCGTCAAGCTTTTGCTCCCAGGTACTCGGATGGTTGCTGCTACGTTGGATTTTGGAGGACTAATCTGTACCTCTTTCGCCTTATTCGTTGACCACGGGGAACGAGCTTCCCAATCAGGCTGCTGCATCGCCATTTGCTCCACCTCTTTTGAATTATTTGTATAATCCAATTATAATGAGAGGATTGAAATAAATGAAATTGGATTTTTAATATAATGCCATAGAGGTGATCTATACCAAATGATGAATCTAGAATGGTATCGCATTTTTTTACATACGGCTAAATGCCAGAATCTAACGAAAGCTGCGCAAGAACTTCATATTACGCAACCTTCCGTAAGCTACGCTATTAAGCAATTAGAAGAAGCTGTCGGACTGAAATTATTTCATCGGCTATCGAAAGGTGTAGAGCTAACAGAAGAAGGACGTACGCTTTTTGACTATGTGGAGCAATCATTTGCCATGCTGGATTCAGGACAGAAGCACCTACAAAATCTTAAACAATTGCATCAAGGTGAGCTTCGAATTGGGGCTAGTGATTCCCTCATTAAACATCTTCTGCTCCCTCAATTGAATGCATATCATCAGAAATATCCAGGAATCCGCATTCGACTTTCACATGGGAAAACGAACGAGATTACGAAACGCTTAAAAGAAGGCGAAATCGACTGCGCTATTGTGCACATGCCGATAGAAAATTCTGACTTTTCCATTCAAACATTAGCGGTGCTGGAGGATTGTTTTGTAGTTGGGAAAGATTACCAAGAAGTAGCAAATCGAACGCTTTCGACGCAAGAACTATCCGAGCTTCCGTTAATCCTATTATCTCCTGGCAGCAGCACCAGAGTGTTCATCGATAAATGGTTTGCCTCTAAAGGATTCGAGGTGCAACCAGATATTGAATTAGGGAATATTGATCTCCTAGCGGAGTTCGCAAGGTTAGGCTATGGAGCTGCCTTCATTAGTCGGTCATTTGTACAGGAAGAGCTTCAATCAGGCACACTTTTTGAGCTTAAAATAGTTGACTCTCTTCCACCGCGAAGTATAGGCTTGGCTGTTCGCAGCGATATGAACTTGTCGGTTGCGGCTGAAGGATTTATGGAGATTCTACAAGCTAAATTATCATAATTGAACGATTTCCCCTTTTCCTGCGTCTTATTTAGATGTACTAATTAATATGGTTAAGGAGTAGTTGAATGAAAAACTTTTTCACATCACGAAAGAACTGGCACACGTTCATTGAACAACTAGAGTCTTATTGGGAAGCAAAAGTGTTGAAATGGAAAAAACGGTTAAACCCTTTGACGAATAAAATTGGACATGGCATTTACTTTTATAAAAACTTGACCTTAAATTTAAATCGGTTGAACAAGGAAATCTTACAAATTGCTGAGGATCATATGAACCTCTCCCTTCTCAAGAAATCCGAGTTCCCTAGCTTCATTTCCGTTGTTGATGGGATTAATGCCTCTACGATGGTTATGAAATTACCAAACCATATCACGAAGCAGATCACGACCATGGTCAGAGCGCTCCCAGGGTTCAAATCATTGCAAGCCATTGCTTGTGAGTATGGGTACAAATGTGAGCTGCATTACAATCAAGGGAAAGCATTTTTTGGTTCATTGCAAATTCACTTTATTAAAATTAACGCATTCCCAGCTGCACACGCATGAAGAAAAGGCTGCCGACATTTAATGTCAGCAGCCTTTTCCTATTCCTCTTGCTTCCTTTACTTGCTTCGATACTGTGTAATCGCTTCGAGTACTGCTGCTAATTCCTGATCTGTTTCCGTTAAATGACTTTCGAGAAGTTCCATTTCCTTATGCTTGAGTGCTTCCTCTAACTTCTCCGCAGCGATCAATAACGGATTGGCACCAATCGTAGCAGCTAACCCCTTCAACGTATGGGAGATCCGAATTGCTATTTCTCGATTCCCTAATCGAACGGACTCCCGAACTTCATCTACGGTATGAGCATGATTAATCTCAAATTTCCCTAAAATCTGAAGATATAACTTGGAATTCCCACCTAAACGACTCATGGCTTCATCAACTTCAAGGACCGCCACGCTTTCGAGCGGGTTACTGATACTAGCAGCTATTGTTTCTTCATGAAGAGGTGACATCTTAATGAACCTACTCAGTTCATTGATTAACTTGAGGGGATTAAACGGTTTGGTAATATAAGAATTCATCCCCGCGGCCAGTACGAGCTCCTCCACACCTTTCATGGCATCCGCGGTCATGGCAATAATGGGCGTATCCATACCATTCTCTAACATTCGAATGGACCCCGTAGCTTTGTAACCGTCCATTCTGGGCATGATCAAATCCATCAATATCGCATCGTATCGCCGATTTTGAACGAGCTGGATCGCTTCCTCGCCATTATTAGCAATGTCCACTAACATGAAAACCTCACTTAGCAATTCTTTCACAACCAGCTGGTTTATTTCATTGTCCTCTACCAATAGAATGGCAGCATTTCGAAAATTAGCATAGTTGTCGCTCGAATCTTGGTCGGTTCCCTTACTTCTCATATGAGATACCGATGACTGAAACATGGAGAATGTCTTCTCGTTCATAGGTGACTGAGTAAGCCGGAATTGAACTGTAAAGGAAAAACAGCTCCCTTCTTGGGGAATGCTTTCGACGTCAATGGAGCCTCCCATTAGCTGGACTAGGTTCTTACTAATAACGAGTCCAAGCCCTGTCCCGCCATACTTACGAGTGATGGACATATCCGCTTGTGTAAATTCATGGAACAAATGCGCCATCTGCTCCATTGTCATGCCGACTCCGGTGTCACGAACATTAAATCGAAGTGTAACCCCTTCCTCCTCTTTAGAAACAACCTCAACGGAGATCGCTATTGTCCCTTTGTCGGTAAATTTCACAGCATTGTTCGCTAAATTGAGCAATACTTGATTAAGCCTGAATGGGTCGCCATTCAGTTGTTGTGGAACGTCCTCGTGCATTGAAATACTCAGTTCCAAACCTTTTTCATACGCCATAAAACCGATCATATCTAAAATGTTTTTAAGTACCTCATTCAAATCAAAGTCGGTATGTTCAATGACAATTTTGTTCGCCTCAATTTTCGAAAAATCGAGGATATCATTAATTAACGTCATTAAGCTTTGTGCCGAGGAGATTGCTTTATCCACATAATTTTTCTGCTGAGGGGATAAATTAGATTGCTGCAACAAATAATTCAGCCCCATAACCGCATTAATCGGTGTACGGATTTCGTGACTCATCATAGCTAGAAACTCACTCTTGGAGTGGCTAGACATTTCTGCAGCTTTTTTGGCTTCAACCAGCTTTGCGTTGTTAATCTCAAGTTCTTGCTCTTTAAATTCAATTAGGTTCTTTGACTTGATAACGCGTATGTATAACTCAACCAACTTGTAATACATTCGATTAAAAGCAACAATCAGCACAACAAGCATAATACTAGCGAAGATGAAACTATTTACGATTGCCATATACCAAGAGGTACTGAATCGACTATCAGCCAGATATAAAGAAAGAAGGATGTCGAGTAAAAAAGCAAAGACAGCAACCGCAAGCCATAAATTCACAACGGTTTTGATCCGTGTCTTGATGATGAGACCCAACAAAGCAGCTAAGATAAGCAGCGTCGCAACCAATCCTGGCCCCAGAGCAAAAAATAGCGTTACACGGTCATTCCTGACTAGGACAGGCAACGCGTTATGAAACATAGTCGTTATACAAGTCATGCAAACTACGCATGTAATAGTCATAAGAACCATTAAAATAGACCACAGTCTTGTCTTTTCTTTACTCATCACCTTGTCTACCTTACTTACAGAAACGAGTACATATACACACATCAGGAAACCAAATCCACCATGCCAAATACAATACATCCAGGGAGCGGTCTGCAGACCTGTACCTAATAGAGCTTCGTCGGAAAATAAATTGGGGAAACTTAATGAATAAGCCGTTGTAGTCAGCGCGGAAAATAAGTAAGCCGAGGAAAGCACAAGAACGGATGGTATCCGGTTAATTCGAAATTGCTGTAAAAAGATATACGAAGTGATGAGTTCAAAACATATACTTGCAAACAGAACAATAGGTAGAAATGAAGGATTTTCAATCAATGTTTTATCAGTGAGAGGTATGGTTACAAAAAAGAGTAAACACATAATTATGACCAGGGAAATTGCATTTTTTCGGTGTGCGGGGATCACTTCATAGGAAATTAGAGTAAGTGGCTTTAAAGCTTCTTGATCTTGCATGGGCATCTTGAGGACTCCTTCATGTTTTTCTCAGCTGCTTTTCGTCATTACTTACATGGAATAACCAATAATGAAGGGCAGAACGAATAATGATATTCGTCTGCCCTCTCTACAATTGAATGAGTAAATAAAATTTCTTTTTTACAACATTTTTCGACAAATATATAATGAAAAAACTATTAAATATTCAATTTTATGGGTCAAAAGAACTATTTTCATTGTAGGAACTATTGTATAATTTGATTGGAATAAAGTAAAACAAATAAATTTATACACTCTGCTTAGTTTTACTTAACAGTTGAGGAGTGAGACGATGAATATAGAACAGATTGGCTATCTTCTAGAAGTAGCTAAGGAAAAATCGATACGAAAAGCTGCGAATAACTTACACATAACTCCCTCAGCCATTAGTCAATCTATTTTATCTATTGAAAAGGAACTAGGAATAACGATTTTCCAACGAACTGGTAAAGGAACATACCCAACCCTAGAAGGGCAAATCGTTCTAGCAAAGTCACTTGAAATGCAAATTACATATAAAGAATTAACCGAAGATATTAAAAAATTAAAAAGTCAAAATGACATCTATATCAAAATAGCTTTCTCTGCTACTTTTGGACATATTATTTATAACGCATTAGTCGCTTTTAAAAGAAAATACCCCGATGTTAAACTCGAGATTCAAGAGAAACTGCATCAAGAAATTTGTGAAGATATCAAAGATCAGGTTATTGATCTCGCATTTATCGGGGAAAACAGTGAACTAAAACATCAGTTAAATGATCATATAGTCATTGAACGGTTGTACCGAAGTCATGTTTGCGTATGTGTTGGTAAAGATTCTCGGTTTCGATTCAGGGATTCCTTATCCTCTAGTGATTTAGCAAACGAAAAAATTGCCGTGCTCGACTCAATCTCAAATAAAGAAATGGTCAAAAAAACAAATCTTGCCGATAACCCCGTTTTTATCTCTTCAAATAATAGCACCTTAGTGAGAGAGTCTATTAAGGGAGGTCATGCCTTTTGCATTATGGATGATTTCACTCTTTCAAGCCATCCCGATATTACAAGCGGCAAGCTGATCCTTATTCCGTTTAAAGACCCCGATTATATCTATCGCGATTTGTGGGCGGTTCATAGTAATGCGAATGAAATTACCAACACAGCTAAAGAATTTTCGAAATTTGTAAAAGCGCAATTTACATAAGATGCCGCGCATCGCATACACAAAAGGATCTCCAACATTTGGAGATCCTTTTCAATATCTACTCCGTTGAGTACCGAATGAAAGCCAATAATGCTAATATCCCTGCTGCAATGGAGATTACATATAAAGACGTAAGCCTTACCCACTTCGTACCTGTTTTTTGAAAATAGGACTGATCCCCTTCTCGATTTTTACGAGAAAAACCGATTATAAATGTCGATAACAGACCAAATAATAAAATGATTGAGAATATCACGAAATATATGGAAGTATTCATAAAAAATCAACCACCCATCTTTGTCTAGTCAAATCGTTTCCATTGCGGAAACATTTGTTATAACCGTATTTTCAATTGCACGTAGTTCCGTTCAAACGTTATGCTACTCTTATAGATGAAACCTATTGGAGGCCATAACCATGTTAAAAATCGGAATTATTCTCGGCAGCACTCGCCCAGGACGCAGAGGTGAAGTCGTCGCGCAGTGGATTCACGAAGTGGCAACTAAACGTACAGATGCGATATTTGAGATCGTCGATCTACTCGATTTTAATTTACCACTTTATGACGAACCTCATCCACCCATGATGATGAAATACACAAAGGAACATACGATTGCTTGGTCGAACGCCATTCGTGCTTACGATGGTTACATCTTCGTAACCCCGGAGTATAATCATGCCGTTCCTGCGGCGCTGAAGAATGCGATTGATTTCTTGTTCAATGAATGGAAAGATAAAGCCGCTGGCATCGTGAGCTATGGTGGTGGTACTGGCGGAGCTCGTGCAGCTGAGAACCTCAGGCTTATACTGAGTGAACTGCATGTAGCTAGTGTACGTGCACAGGTAACCTTGTCCCTCTTTACTGATTTTGAGAACTTCACGGTGTTAAAGCCAGGTCCGCGTCAGGAAACGGCTGCTAACACGATGTTTGATCAAGTGATTGCTTGGAGCGGGGCGTTGAAGACGTTGCGATGAGACATATTAGCTAAAAATGCTTAAAAAGCTGATTTAGGGTTCACCTATTTCAGCTTTTTTAAGTCTACTTCATCAAAACGCAAGGTGAACATTATCGCCTATTCGATTCTGTTTAGGGCTTCTCATCATTTTGTTTACATAACATATATTATGTAGCTAAAATATATTCAAAAATGCAATAGTACACTTATTTTCGTAGAAAACGGCTAGAAATTAACAAATTAGTGCAAAATGGCATCCTACATGGCCAAGTTGGCATCAAATGGGTATGTTCCAGGAGAAATAGTTGCACATTTGCAAGCATTTCAGAATACTCCGTTAATTCGATGCTAAAAGATGCTCTTTTGCAACTTTCCAACTAATTTATTTGGAGATGGCTTTGAGGTCCCCCTACCACCCCATCCGCTCCTTTAACGAAGCAATCTGCGCAATGTGATGCCGGTCATGCCAAACAAAACGTTGAAGCGCAACATCCAAACTCAGTAAACCAAGAACAGGACTCGTAAAAGTCTTCGAGAAATCAGATTCATTCATCGAACGAAGCACAGCTTCAAATCGAATATGGATCGCTTCCAGCAGTTGAATCGAAGCTTCTATAGGCACTTGATAATCACTCAGCTCTGCCCATAAGTCTTCTCGATAAGAGCTTGCAACGGGGCTATCCTCCGTAAGGGCTCGCTTGAACCGATTAAAAGCATTCATATCATTATCTGCCATATGATGAACGACTTGTTGAACGGTCCAGCCGTCAGGGCGATAAGGGGTCAAACGTTGTTCCTGGTTTAGGTTGCCGATAGTCAGACGCAGGATGCTAGCTGTCTCCGCAACGTCTGCAATCCACCCATCTCGCATAGCTTGAGTTGAATCCTTGATACTCTCGAATCTCCCAATGGGATAACGTAACTGTTCCAAATTGACAACTTCCTCTCACCATTTTACCAGCAGCCTGTCGACCCATTGTTCAATCCAATCTAACCTCTTTACTCGGATCTCTTAGATAATCAAACATACTCTTCACCTGAGCGATCGTATTCCGTTCTGCAGATAATTCGGGCAGCTCATTTTCCCCAAAAAATTGCACCTCACTCGTTTCCACACCGCTTATCGCACTTCCGCCAACGATTTGACAGAGAATGAACATTTTGTAGATGTGATAGGGTTCTGGCGGGTGGTTATGAAACTTTTTATCAAGAACAGCGAGCAATTTCACGGGCACCACATCAAACCCGGCTTCTTCTCTGATCTCTTTCACAGCGACTTCCGAAGGTGAATGCCCAATATCAGCCCATCCTCCTGGAAGTGCCCAGGCGCCATCTGCTTTTTCTTTTACGAGTAGAATCTTATCGTCCTCAAAAACCACACCACGAATATCAACCTTTGGCGTTGCATACCCGGATTCATTAGCAAAGCTAAGTCTAATTGTGTCCTTACCCACCAATGTGTACGTATCGAGAATATCTATACTTATCTCCCGCAATGCTTGGAAACGTTCTAGATCGTAAACGTCCTTGGAATAGGTTAAGCCGGTCTGAGCAATCGCTTGGATTTGCTTGGCCCATTCTAACCATTTGAGAGCTTGATTTTGCTCATTCTTAAGCAGCTTTTGGAACGGTTCGACACTTGTAAAAATAAGATCCGGCTCTATTTCAAAATGTGTGCTTTGATAGGTTGAAAGCCATTGAACACCATAAGTCCGCAAGCCTGCTGCCTTGCCTGCCTTAATATCCGCATTGCTGTCACCAACAAAAACAGCCTCTTCATGAGAGACTCCTAGAAAATCCAAAGCAGCAACAATCCCTTCAGGATGCGGCTTTGGCTTCTGTACGTCATCACCTGTAATCACAATTTCAAAATAATTCGTTAGATTCAAAGCTTTCGAAGAGATCTCATACGCTTTTCTGCTTTTTCCTGTAATAATGCCAATTTTGATGGCATTGGTTTTCAAATACGTGAGAAGCTGAAGCATGTCGTCCGACATTTGTACTTCCGCGGTATGATTTTTTTCATAAATCAAGTAATAGTCTGAAATAGCAGCCTGTACGTTTTCCTTCGTTCTAAGATTCCCTTCTATGATCTCATCCTCCGTAGGACCAAACATAGCGATCAACTCATCTGTGGACATATCACGGTCATCATACTTTTTAAAAACATATTTAAAAGCATAGAAAGATAATGGCAACGTATCCGCCAGCGTCCCATCAAAATCGAACAGTACAGCCTTAATCGTCATCGCTTCACGCTCCTACTTTTCGCCCGATATATAACAAATGCGAGGAAACACCTAGAATCGAGGGATCACGGGCTAACCGGATAAAAAGCTCAATCAACTCATCCTTTTCCCCGCGTTCCGTCCAATATTGTTTCTGTTCCTGCGATATCAATGCCCCTAGATTGGAAGAGCCAATCAACTCTAACGTCTCAAACCCATGACTCTCCATAAAAGGCTTCACTTCTTCCACATTGTAATAATAAGCTCCTGTAAATCGCCCTGCATCTGTATGGTTAAAAATGCCTCCGTCTATAAAATGCTCGATCGCTGCCATATTGTCATTCGGTTTCCATGCATTGGGGTAGAGCAACGAGGTTAGAAGCATCCGCATCCGGCTTTGAAAAGCGACAAACACGACACCATTGTTCTTGGTCACACGGTATAATTCTCTAGCCGCAGCAATGCGATCAGCTTCTTCCTGCAAATGATACAGAGGTCCCAACATCAGCGAAGCATCGAACGTTTCATCTGCTATCCCTTGCAACTGCGTTGCATTTAACGAATGAAAGCCAGTAAACCTATCTGCTAAGCCCAGCTCACTTGCCTTATTTTTCGCGAGCTCGACGAGATTTGGCGTTAGATCCGAAAGGGTCACGTCATAACCTAGTTTGGCTATTTCCATTGCATATTTCCCTGGTCCAGCCCCGTTATCTAGGATATGACCTGAGCTGGGGAGATACTTCTTCATGTAGTGCCAATTTACCGTAAATTCAATCGGCTCGCGATCTAATCTTCCCCATTCATCAAACTTGGCATAGTAATCAATCACATTCTTCATTCGTTTTCCCTCCCTGTTTTGAAAATGCAAAAAAGACCTATCGCCTACAAAGAGGCGACAGGTCTAACTATCGCGGTACCACTCTTCTTGATTGCACCAAATAACACATACAAATCCTCGAGACCCGTTCACGGAGGTTAACCGTTAAGATCTACTAGACACTTCGATCTTACCGCTCAAGGGTGAGTTGGGGAATCTATTGGCTGTCTTCCACCGAAGCGACAGCTCTCTGGACAATAGGGGTTCCTTACTAGTCCCAATCATTGCGTTTACATATGAAATGAACTGAATGTGATGTAAGTTTATAATCCCAAATACTTCCTGTCAATAAATTCTTTCTTTACAACCATTGTAGCTAACACAAAGCCTGATCCCATTAACGCTATAGATGAGCTTTCAATTGATCAATAATATCCGCATATTCCTGCTCCGTCAGCTGCTTATTGTCGGCAGGATTCATCTCGAACATCTTCCCCCAAGTGTAACCGTCCTTATACTTCGGCACAATGTGGAAATGTACATGCGGCATCGTGTCGCCAAATGCACCATAATTAATTTTGTCTGGTGAAAAAGCACGCTCAATCGCCGAAGCTACTTGAGCCACGTCGCGCATATAGGCATCTTGCTTCTCTTGTGATAAGTGAAAAAATTCAGTCTGATGCTCATTCAAGGCAACAATACAGCGCCCCTTGTACGTTTGTTCTTTAAACAGGTACAGGGTTGAAATACGCAATTGACCAATTTCAATCATCAGGTTGATTAATGCCTCATTTTTGCTGCAGTAATTACATACTTGGCTCATCGTGGAAGTCTCCTATTCTAGCGATAAAATAATGGGAATGTTTACTAGTATCATAGCATATTTCAAACCATAGAGAACAACCACATTTACAACTATCGAGGATTACGCTGCCGAGTCATTCTTAACAATACAACTCAGCCAACTTCCTCACACGTGCAATACCATCCCACATATCTCCTGGCCCATCGTACACAAGTGTCAGCGGTCCTTCATAACCAGCCTCTTTGACGATATCAAGGCACCGTAGAAACTCAAGTTCATCTAGCAATCCTTCGGTATTCGTTTGCGCTTTGGCATGGATGGATTCACTGTACGGAATCGTCCGAACAAGCTCATTGAATTTTCCAGTGCCTTTAAAGTTACCAAAATCAGAAGTAAACCCAAGGACTTCGCCGCATCCCTCCATGATAGCTAGACAATTATCCGCTGTTGAGGAAAGGGATTTGAAGTTTTCAGTCACAACGCGCACCCCATGCGCAGCACCGTATTGTCCTAGCTCTCGCAATGAAGCTATCGATCTTGCCAAGGCTTCTTGGTCAGTTGGATCCGCTTCTCCCGCGATCACTCGCACTCTTTCGGCGCCTGCTAATGCCGCGACATCAATCCACTCTTTAATCCATGCAAGGTCGGCTTGTCTGCGTTGCTCATCTGCACTAGAGATATCTCCGTATTCGATTAGGAGTGTATAAAAGCGCAGCCCAGCTGCTGAAAAAGCCTCCTTCAACGCTAGTAAATACGCTTCACTCGTCTCTGGAAAATTGAAATGACATACTTCCAGTGATGAAAAGCCCTTTCCTACTAGTACTGCAGGTAACTCGAGCAAAGAAAGCAGCTCTGGCTGATCTTGCACATCTGTATATGGTGTGCGATTGCTCTCATCCCAGCGTGTCCACCGCAAAGGCCCCAAATTCCGATGCAAACTCCAACTCGTCAATGATAAAAATGGCATAGCTTCCATCCCTTCCAAACTTCTGTTTTGGAGTATCGTATCAAAGTCATCGAGCAATCACCATATTCGAAAACGCAGATAGATGTCTTATTGTGCTATTTTCTACGATTATTCCTTCCAGCAAAACGATTCACTACACTAATTATTAATGTCATTAATTAATATAATGGTTTGTTGTTCAATAGAAAAAGCAGGCCACATCAGCGCCTGCTCCTCTATCTTACTTCATTCGCTCCAAAAGCTCTTCTAACCGCTCATAGGAGTCTTGCATCCCCTGCTCCATACCGGAGTGCAGCATGCCATCCCGATCTGCGACTGACTGAAACACCGATTGCATCACTAATTTGGTCTGACCGCCATCCATCGCTTCGAACTTAGCTGTCTCTAGGATTACATGTCCCTTCTCTGGAAGTCCTTCGAACTCAAAGGTTTGAATAATCCGTTCAGGTTCAGTAACTTCATGAAACACACCGCGAAAAGCAAACCCGTTCCCGTTGCTATCGCGATGGATATAACGCCAATTCCCGCCATTTCTCGGCTCAAATGTCTCCAGTTCCATGGTCAGACCTCGTGGTCCAAGCCATTCCACAATTAGCTTCGCATCTGTAAATGCTTGAAACACAAGCTCTCGCGGCGCATTAAACACACGTGTCATACTCAGCTGCTGACCTCCAGGTTCATACGTGAGAAACGCTTCATTTTTAATCATGACCTCATACTCCCTTTCCTATTTTCATCCTCTTACTATCCTTCGATATCCCTTTTTTAATCCAACGCAATCCGACCAAAAGCCCTCAATGTCATCAACATTTGCAACGTGATATATCCCTTCCAGTCGGCCTTCGCTTGCTGCCATTCGTCTTCGAATCTGCCCCACGTCCAGTTAGGCTCCCAGGTACCATCCTGGCCTTGATTTTGAATGATTGCATCTAAGTCCGTCGGGATGGCTCATGCGCGTGCCCGAACCCCTGATCATCGTTCTGATATGCTGTAAGCGTGGCGACGACTTCTGCCGGATCTCCATTTTCGAACACATATAGAAACATAGATTTCTCAATTTCTCTCGCCTGACTCAGAAGATAATCACGTGCTAAAGCATATCGCTCCTTAGACAGCATCACGATCGCTTCCTCTACCCTCCAACTCCAAGCTCATAAATTCCTCATCCAAAAAAGTACCATTCACGTACATGGATTTCGGCTCAACACCGAAGGTTTTAAAACCAAGCGAGTGATAGAGCTTCTTCGATGCGACATTCGTTACGCCAGTTGTTAATAGGATCAACCGAAGCCCATCTAATTGCTCTGCTCGCCTTATGATCGTTTGCATAATTTGCTTAGCCACACCTTGTTTTCGGTACGCTTCAGTAACATAAACGCCCCATATCGTGGCCTTATGCTTCAATTTCAATGTTTTTTCTCTGCCGAATCCTGCTACTCCAACAAGCCCATCGTCCTGATGAAAAGCACCGACAATAAAACGTTCCTCACTCTCAGAAATGCGTTCTAGTACACCTTCAGCCGTAAGTAAGACAGACTCTTCATAGGAAGCTGAAAAAGCCTCAGGATGCAGGCGCAGCCCCTCTAATCGCAATTTCCAGAACGCCTCAGCGTCAGCTTTCGTTACATTTCGAAGCGTAATCATGACACCCTCTCCTCTCATTGGATGAAACAACATACACTACATACTCGGTTTCGTTTGTTTTCTTTGCAAGAATAGAACAGCCCCAAAAACAACAACACATGCTATAGATACATAGGAGCTATAGAGGAAAACTTGTCTCATTCCATATGCTGCACTCATAATACCGCCTAAAAAGCTGCCGATAATGCGCGCGGCCCCAAGGCTGAGCAGGCCATTAAGCGTTTGCCCGCTTGCTTTCCATTCCGGTGGTACCTCGCGGTTAATAATAATGGCGATCGTAACGGAAAGTACGATAAAGATGAGGCCATGCAATACTTGAACAGGTAAAATCCAGTGCGCCACTTCTATCTGCGAGAATAAGAACCATCGCAAGGCTGCAGCCAATGCTGCAACGATGAAAATGAGCGAAACCGAGATCCGCTTAAATATTTGTGCTGAAAATAGTAAGAAAGGAATTTCACTGGCGGATGAAATGGCCATGGACCAGCCTAGCATGACACTATCCCCGCCCATTTGCTTGAAGTAGATCGGGAAGAAGGCGTAATAATAGCCTAATGTAATTTGGATAATAAAATTCAGGCTTAGATAGAGCATAAGTTTGCGATTTTTGAAAAGCTCACGAAATTTACGCCCCATCACATGTGCTTGGCGTCCTGTTGCACCCGGAAAGCGCCATAGAAATATGAGCGCAGCAGCCATCGTACAAGCATATACCGGGAACATCGAGCCAATGTAGGACTTGGCAATGAACCCAAAAAGGAGTGACATCATAGAGAAGCCTACGGTTCCACCTAGACGAATCCACCCAAAGCTCCATTTTGGATGCCGATCTAATTCCTCTAACGTAATCGCGTCGCTTAACGCAAATATAGACGTTTGAAAAAAAGTGAAAATACAAATGAAAACGAGTAAATATAAGAAATTGTGTGAAACTGGGAAAAACAGAATGGATATTCCGCTGCCAATGACCAATAGACGCAGGATGTGATTCTTCGATTTGGCACGGTCCCCTAAAGCTCCCCATACGGGTTGACCGATCATAGCAATTAAAGGTCCTAGACTTAGTAGGACCCCTATTTGCTCTTGTGAGAAATTAGCGTTGTTGAGATAAACCGGCATGAACGTTCCATAAACGGCGTTTCCCATGTAAATGACGACATAAAAGAATAAAAATGCTTTCATCTTCGTAGGTGTTCCCTTCTGTTACATACGGGGGTTATATAATGCCGATCCGCATGCGGTATCCAAATAAAATCGCTCGTTCTTCACCAGCGAACGCCTTCTCCACAAGCTGGCGAAAAATCGCCGCTTCTGCTTCCAGCTCTTTTGCCCCTAATTTTAAAGCGGTTTGCAAGCTGCCCTGACTCAACGCGAGGTTGGCATAGCGTGCTGCATCGCAGGTTTCCCAATTATGGAATACAATTTCTCTAGCATACCGGAACAACTGTGAATCCTGAATTTGCTTCAGATGCTCCTCCTTATTCCACTTGTGCGCTTGTTCATCCTTCTGTGCCAATTCTTTGGCTCTTTGATCCCCAAGGGCGGTTAACTTCAAATATTGCTGCTCGATCTCCCAGTCGATGACGGGCGGCCAATCACAATCATATGCAGCAAATACGCCGTCTGGACGAAGCACTCGAGCAAATTCACGCAAAGTGCTTTGCGGCTCCATCCAATGAAACGATTGCAAACACGTAACGATGTCTGCAGAATCAGCAGGTAGTGCTAGCTCATGCGACAGCCCCGCCATAAACTGCATATGCTCAGGCTTGTTCATCGCTTCCCACTTGGCAACAGCGACTGCACGCATATCGTCACTTGGCTCAACCCCAATGATCTGCTCTGCGTCATTCAACCATAGAAAAGAAGACAAGCCTGTACCGCAGCCTACATCCACAACGTTTTGCGGTTTTCTCCCCAAATATCCATTCAAAATCTTTATCAATTCCTGCGGCGCTGTTGGCCTGCTTTCATCATATAAAGCTCCAAATCCGGAAAAGCGCGTAACATTATTCGTCCGTATGTGCTCGATCATTCTTAACCCTCCCTTTCTACTTCATTGCGTTAGTAAGCACCACGAATATGGTTGTGAACTTGCTTCGCATAGAAGCTTTGCAGACGTGCCTGTTCTTCCGTAGTAAATGGAAGAACATCAAGCGTTGCCAGGTTGTCTTCAATTTGCTTCACGTTTTTAAAGCCAGGAATAATACAAGTAATGTTCGGATTCTCTAAAATCCAACGCATCGAAGCGCGTGCCATATTGCCGCGACCTTCACCGATCCAAGTGAGCTCCTGCGCAAGCTCTACGCCCTTGGTAAACGGCAGTCCTGCAAATGTTTCTCCCACATTGAACTGATCGCCGTTCGCATTGAAATTCCGATGATCATCAGCCGCAAAAGTGCTGGAGGACGTGAATTTCCCTGTCAATAAGCCGCTTGCGAGCGGAAGCCTCACGAGAATACCTACGCCTGCAGCGTTTGCTTGCGGGAATAGCTCTTCGGCAGGCTTTTGACGGAACAAGTTGTAGATCACTTGCAACGCTTTGACACCAGGCACAGTCAGACAGAACAAGCCTTCTTCCACTGTCTCAACGCTCACGCCATAATGGCGGATTTTGCCCTCGGCTTTTAATTTCTCAAGCACCTCGAAGACAGATCCATCTTTCAAGATCGCTAGAGGCGGACAATGGATTTGGTACAGATCAATTCGTTCACGGTTCAATCGTTTCAAGCTATTTTCAGCAAATTGGCGGACAGCTTCTTCTGAATAGGTGGCGAGATCATGAATATCTCCAGAACGACAAAATTTCGTCGCGATATAAACCTCGTCTTCTTTCCCCTTCGTCGCTTTCGCAAGTAACTCTTCCGCATGACCTGAGCCATACACATCTGCCGTATCGAAAAAGTTTACACCAGCATCCATCGCACGGTGTAATCCACGAATGGATTCATCGTCGTTCGCTTCACCCCAGCCTCCACCGATGGCCCAGGTTCCAAAGCTAACCTCACTAATTTGAAGTTCCGTATTTCCAAGTTGACGATATTTCATCTCTTCCCACTCCTTCTCTGTAAGTATCACTCAGTTGCTTCCATAGATTTTCATCTCACATCACTTCGCCATTAAGGAGGGGGAAACCTCCCCAATACACAACAAAACAGGATATCCCTTCATAAAGGATACCCTGTTCGTTAACATTTGCTACGCTTCCTGCTGTTTACGGAATTCGTTCGGGGGGAAGCCAGTTAATTTCTTAAACGCACGATTAAATGTAAAATAATGCTCATAGCCGACTTTTACGGCAATTTCTTGAATCGGCATCACCGATTCTTCCAGCATCTGTCTCGCATGCCGCATGCGAATACTCGTTAGATAATCAATGAAATTTTCGCCAATTTCATCTTTAAATAATCGGCTTAAGTAATTTTTGCTAAGACCGAATTTCTCGCTCAAAAGTTGCAACGACAAGGTGCTATCATTGAAATGCTGCTCAATATAATCTCTTACGTCACGCATTTGCGTACGCTGTCCGCGATGATCGCGAGCTAATCTCCACTTATCGGCTACTAAAGTCAGACTGTTATAATAAACACAGCGAAGCTCTTCAAGCGTTTCAAATGTGCCAAGCGCATGGGCAATGGGTGTCATCGCCTCTTGCTTCCATATTTCTGTATATTCGGGAGGAAAATCAGATAGCTCTCGGGTGAATGTATAACTCATATAGTGAAACAAGTTAAGCATTTCGTCATGCGTATATAGCCCACGGCCAATGGCTCCGAACAAAAAGTCGAACTGCTTCATCCAGTCCTCATTCCCGCATTTGTAAGCTTGCACAATAGAACGGATTAATTGGAGAACTTCGAATAGCTCTGACTCTGAACGACGCGAAGTTGAGGCGTAATCAATGACGCGATTGTTCCCAAGTGCTGATTTATACTCCAGCGCTTTTTCAGCCTGTTCAAACGAGAGGCGAATGTCCTTAGACAACGTAACGATAGAGCCAACCCCGATGGTAACTGTAAAGTCCAAATTAGCCTGCACCCACTCCTGAATACTCGTGCAAGTGCTAACCGTATGATCTTGATGCAGCGATTCCTGATGACCGAAGAGTACACCAAGTGTTTCTGAAGATAGCCAATCACACCATACGCCCATGTTCTGCTGTTCAATAATTTCTTTGAGAACATTCATTAACACGAATTTCAATAAATATTGATCCCGATAGCTATAATCCTGAGCAAATTCGGACATTCGGTCAATCTCGATAAGCGCAACGCCGAACGAGGACCATTTTTCCGTAAAACCGAAATACCGCATCTCCTCGTGCAGTTCGTTCGTATCGAATACACGGTCACCTGCCAGCAGCTCCTGGAAGAAATGCTTTTGGCGATATGGCAAATTCGTATTGCTTTCCGACTGATAGCGTTTGGCAAAATCAATAATCTGATCCACCGCCAAATCCACGTATTGCAGCACTTCGCCTTTCGATTGCCCTAACTGCTTGCCGCTAATGAATTCGGAAATCCGGTTCATGCTGGAATCGATCGGTTTGGAGTACCGTCTTGATAAATACACGATTCCTACAGAAGCGATCACAATCATAAATACGCCTAGTATAATCCAACCGTCATACAAATCTGTGAAAATCCCATAATGATAATTGGCATTTAAACCGCTGCTTAACTTCCATCCTGTAACTTCAGAAGTAAGTGTCAATATATCGCTATTGGCCGCATTTTTACTCGTACCAAGCAGAGCACCTTGACTGTCGAATAGCTTCACATAGCTGATTGAGCCTGAGGTTAATTCGTTGAGCCATGTTTGAAGCGAAGCTACATCCAAATTGATGACCATGACCCCGTATGGGGTCGTAGGGTTCGGTACTTTTTTAACTAGTGAAACAATGTTTACATCATAAGCCTGCATATCGAAATCCTTGTACTTCCGTGCCGTCGTCCACGTACTGGTGAAGGATTGAGACAATAAATCTTGAAGAAACAGTCGATCTCCAAACCTGTCCAGTGGGAGCAGCATGTCGGAGCTCAACACACTCATATCGATATTTCGATACAAATATATGGAATAAATTAGCGGAAAACTTAACTTGATTTGCCGAAATCGATCTGACACCTTACTGCTAAGCAGATATGGATTAAGCTCTACATCATTTTTCATAAATACATAAGAATTGAGCTCTTTATTATTCGTAATTTCAGCATTCACAATCTGATCAATATTCGCCAGAAGTGAATCCAACCGCTGTAAGGTGTAGTGGGAAAATGCTTCGTTCGCTCGTACGGTTTGCCGTTGTGATAATTGATTAACCGTCATGAAAAAAACAAAAATCAAGACGAAGATAACCACATAAAGAATCGGCAAATACGTCGTAAGTAAACGAAAAAACAAAGTTTGTTTTGTTCGCATAGCACTTCCACTCCCTATCGAGTTCAATCCGTGAAATACGTTGAAACTGCCGACAGGAAATCCTGCCGACAGCCATCACGGTATCGTTTAATTGTTGAATTGTAAGCTTAGGAGATCATTTTGATTAATCATCGTTTCTTTATTTTTCACATACCAGTCTTGATACCACGCTTCTAGCTTATCTCCATCTGATTTTTTCCAAAGCGTTTGTGCATCCTGTTTCGCTTGTTTGATGCTATAAGAGCTGCCGCTAACGATGGCTTTGTTCCAAATATCCTTGACTGGACCGCCATTATCGAACAATGTTTTACTGATGAACTGAATATCGGACGGCAGAATTGGATAAAACCCTGGAAGCGTAATATGAGCGAGCGGTCGATCTTTGGTAATGTATAGCTTGAAGATTTGTTGCGAAAGATCGAACACTTCTTTATCGAACGGTTTGGTTTGATCAAATGCTTTCGTCGTTGTATCGAATTCGTTGTACACATATTGACCGCCAAGCATACGGAAGTCACCTAACCAGTCGAGCTCTTTCTTGTTCTTGTCTTTATCAATCGGCACTTCTTTCCCATTATCCAATTTAAAATGAATGCCTTCCTGTCCAACATAGGTTGTTTTGACCCATTCTTTGGAGCTCAAGAAATCAACGGCTTTAATGGCAGCTTCTGGATTTTTGGTTTTGACATTCAAGGCGCCGGTTAATTGTACCGGAGGATTGAAATCAGGCGAGAATTGACCAAATTGGCTCTTCGGCAGAGCAATTGGGATCAATTTGGAATCTGGTACGTTTTTACGCAATGTTTCATACAACGTGTAGAAGCCTTTGATGGAACCACCCGAACCATAGATACCTGTTTTCCCTGTTACAAAATCCTGCTCCGCTTTCTTTCCATTCTTATCTGTCAAAAAGTCTTTATCCACGAGACCTTCGTCGAACAGCTTTTTACGGAATTCCGCAGTCGCTTCAGCACGGTCCCAATCTTTGGTCCATTTGCCATCTTGAAGGATCCAATCGACATTCTGGAACATAAAATTGATCCAACTGTCATCGCCTGGTGCCGTCGTGCTCATGTTTAGTCCGAACGTATCCTTCTTGCCATTGCCATCTGGATCCTTTTCTGCAAACGCTTTCGTTACTTGGTACAATTCATCGACCGTAGTCGGTACACTCAGGTTTAATTTCTTCAACCAGTCCTCACGAATGACAACGTAGTGATATGGAACGTAACCAAGTACGCGACCAAAATCGTACAACTTCCCATCGTCGTGAGTGCCAAGCTTTTTGAGTAATGGAAATTTAGCCAGCGTCTCTTTATAAGTCGAACTATATTTGTTAATCAAATCGTCGATCGGCATGATCTGCTTTTGAACATACAGCTGATTACGGAAGCCTCCATCATATTCGAGCACGAGATCAGGTGCAGATCCGGAAGCAAACAGCGTATTGAATTTAGCTACGGATTCCCCACGTGGAATGGGAACAACCTTTAGATCAATACCAGCTTTACTGGCAATATACTTCGTCCACAAGTTATTCTCTGGTGTACCTACTTCGGGAGCTATGCTACCTCGATCATAAAATGACATACTAACTGGCATGGGTGCTTTCGGCGTAGCTTGTGTGGTTGCTTGAGCTGTGGATTGCGCAGCTGTTTCTACCGCTTTGTCATCCGACTTATCGGACGAACACCCTGATACGGCCACCCCGCTTAGTATGACGGATACAGCAGTGACAAGAATCGTTTTCTTTTTCATTTTATGACCTCCCAATTATATTATAAATCAACATTTTGGAAAAGATATACATTTCTAACGATCTCATACTAACCTTTCACTGAGCCGATCATGACACCTTTAACGAAATACTTCTGGAGAAACGGGTACATGATTAGCATCGGAATCACCATTACGAACACACCCGCTGCTTTAATTGATTCAGGGGTAATGGAGTTCAGATCCTCCGATGAAGTGTTCGCAATTTGCTGCAGCAACTGCTGGCTTTGAATCATTTGTTGCACGAGGACGGCTAATGGCGCTTTGGTTGAATCATTAATGTAAATCATCGCGCCGAAGAAAGAATTCCAATGGCCTACGGCATAGAACAATGTCAGGGCAGCTAGGACGGGCACGGAAAGTGGAAGAATGATACGCACTAGCAACCGCACTTCCCCACATCCGTCAATACGTGCAGCCTCTTCAATTTCCTCCGGAATGCCATTTAAAAATGTACGAAGCACGAGCATGTTATACACGCTGATTAAGGATGAGAACCATAAGGCACCGAACGTATTCACCAGACCAAGCGATTTAACAACCAGATAGGTTGGGATCAGCCCTCCGCTAAATAACATGGAGAATACGATCAGCAGGGAAAAGAAACGTCTCCCGTACATAAACTTTCTAGATAACGGATAGGCACAGAATATCGTAAATACCATATTCAAAATGGTTCCCACCACGGTGATCACGAAGCTGTTCCTAGCGGCCGCAACGATATGCGTACCGGTAAATAACTTATTGTACGTCTCCCAATTCCAGCCGACTGGCCAAAGCTTGACGAAGCCGGACATAATCGCTTCATTCGTGCTCAGTGATAAGGCAAATAGATGAAACATCGGCAGCGCACAGCTAAGCGCAATAATGGATAGCAGCGTATAGTTAAAAACATAAAACCATTTTTCGCCCAATGAAGCTCTCAAACGTGGTCCCTCCTTCTCACCATAATCCTTGATCAAATCGTCTCGCGATCTGGTTCACGATGACGACCAGGGTCAGACTCACAATGGATTCAAAGAGTCCCATGGCTGTTGCTAAACTAAACCGTCCACCATTAATCCCGAATTTATAGTTCCATGTCGAGATGACCTCAGAAATATTGGCAACGGCCGAATTCTGTAAGACGTAGATCTGGTCAAACCCTACTTCCATGACATGCCCAACGGCTAAAATAAACATTATGGCCAGTGTTGGTCGGATGGATGGAATCGTGATGTGATAAATTTGCTTCCATTTCCCCGCGCCATCGATACTCGCAGATTCATATAAAGCAGGATCGATCGATGCTAATGCGGCCAAATAAATGATGGCACTCCAACCAGCTTCTTTCCAAATTCCGCTGCTCACGAATATAGCCACCCAAGCGTGCTCTTTATAGAGGAACGGGTAAGGTTCTCCAGTCCAGCTTGTGACAAAATGATTAATAATTCCGTTTTGCTGCGCGAAAATCAGAATAATAATGCCCCCGATGATGACCCAGTTCAGAAAGTGCGGTAAATAGACGACCGTCTGCACAATTCGCTTAAACCATAGCTTTCTAGCTTCATTCAACATGATGGCTAGAATAATAGGAAAAGGAAATCCGATAACTACTTGGAATACACTGAGCAGCAGCGTGTTCTTAATAATTTGAAGCATTTGAGGCTGGGTAAATAGAATTCGAAAATTTTTCAATCCCACCCATGGACTTCCGAAAATGCCGTCAGTAAAGTTGTACTCTTTGAAGGCGATGAGTAGGCCTCCCATTGGGGCATAGCGAAAAATCAGAAAATACGCAAGCGCTGGAAGAAACATGAGCATGATGGGAATGTTCTGTTTAAATCTCCTGTTGTTCCTCCGTTGTTTGCTATTAACCAAAGGAGCGACTACATCCACTTGTACATTCGAGATGATCTTCACCCCCTCGTGATAAAATTGTTGAGCTCGAATGCTTGATGCTTGATGACTTGCACTCAGCATAGGTCTTTACGGTCATTCGTTCAATTCACACATTTACAGATGCCTCACATTTATTCAGAAAGCGGGTTACATCACACTTTCTATTCGCATATCGAAATGTGTTATGAGCTGCCTCCAGCTCCTTTGTTTCATTCAAACAGTAGCTGGAGGCGCTCGTTCGACCTAGTTCACTTCCATTTCAGCCAGCTGCAAGCGATATTGATTCGCATCATTTGGATTCGCACGCAAGCTCGTTCCTTCCACCTTCACATAGCGTGCATTCGTGCTAGTAAAAGTAAAGCTCTGTACGGCATTGCCAGGCTGCGCATACCCCGTTCTCGTGACAACCGTCGTCCAGTTCGTGTTGTCTGTCGACACTTGAATCGTGAAATCGATTGGGAAGCCTTGCCCTAATCCGCCACTATCGTTGCGTGGAAACAGATTAACTTTGCTTATCGCTTGGCTTGCTCCCAAATCTACCGTTAATGACTCTGTGTGATTCACATTCAGATTGTTGCTGGAGCTATATCCGAGCAATCCGCTAAGTGAATTACGATATCCGTCAACGAGCTTCGCTTTGCCCCAGCTAGCGCTTTCGTAGGAGCTAGTTGCCGTCACCGTTTTATTAATAGCAAAATTATTGCCATAGGCCTCAATTTCGGCCAGCTGCATGCGATATTGATTGCTGTCGTTCGGATTTGCCCTTAAGCTTGTGCCTTCAATTTTGATGTATCTAGCCGTCGTAGCTGCAAACGGGAAGATCTGTGCGAAGTCACCCGGTTGTGCGTAGCTTGTTTTCGTGACAACCGTAGTCCAGTTCGTATTATCCGTTGACAACTTGATCGTAAAATTAACAGGGAATCCTTGACCGACATTGCCGCTGTCATTACGCGGGTACAAATCAACTCTAGCAACCGATTTAATCGCACCCAAATCAACCGTGATCGATTCGGTATGATTCGAACCTGTCGAGTTGTTGCTAGTCCAGCCTTTAATACCGCTGCCTGTATTGCGCTCACCATCTACAACTGCTCCTTTGCTCCACCCTGAGGTATCATAGGAACTGGTAGCGGTTACACCTGTGAACAGTGCCAGATTGTCAAAGGTTGGTATCGTACCTGATGTCAAATTAACAGTTACCGTTGCAGAGCTTCCTCCGCTGCCAGTGAACGTTAATGTTTTGCTATAAGCCGTATTAGAGCTCAACTTCGTTGGATCAATCGTGAAATAAACTTCTTGTTCCCCACGCAGGTTCCCCGTAGTTTGCTCAAGGTTCAACCATGTGCCTTGCCCCGTCGCAGTCCACGTTTCAGTTAACCCTCCCCCCGCATTGACCAACTTGATTCTGTGTTTGAACAAGCGATTGCTCCAATCCACAGTACCCAGGTTAATGACTGGATTCGTAATCGTTAATTTAGCCGCGGGGATCGAATTAATGACGCCTAGATTATTCGTTTCTGTAAATTTTTGAACCGTGCCTTTCGATGCCGTCAGCTTGAGCTGCAGCTTCTTAGAACCGCTAATCCCACTAGGAATTGTAAAAGAGATCACTTGTTCGGCATGTTCACCATAATTGACCGATTTATTAAAAGTTCCTGTCGAGATGGCGGTATAAACGCCAGTAGCGGAATCTGCATACCCAGCTTCCCAGTCAACTTTGATGGTCGTTCCATCCTTGAATTCATCGTTATAGACAACAACGGTACGATTCATGACAGTACTTGGGGTATAGACGGTCGGATTCGTGCCAATACGAGGAAGCGTATCAAAGGCTTTATCGTAGGCGGCAACCGCCGCGAACGAATTTTGGAAATACGTGTAACCGTCTCCCTTCTTTTCCGCAGGCGTGCTGGTGTTGTAAGGATTAAATAGCGGTCTCGCAAACACAGTCGGTTTCAGACCAGGTGCAGTAGGATCAGTCCAGGTAGGATAGA
Organism: Paenibacillus sp. J22P90; assembly: GCF_059692195.1. Taxonomy (NCBI): domain Bacteria; kingdom Bacillati; phylum Bacillota; class Bacilli; order Caryophanales; family Paenibacillaceae; genus Paenibacillus; species Paenibacillus sp. J22P90. The sequence goes on along the minus strand of NZ_JCAUAY010000005.1, from coordinate 508,515 downwards.
TGTTGGTTTCAATGTGGTCAAAAGCAAATTCATAGTCGAAAAACGGACGGTAGTCAGGGATATAAGAATACCTAGCTCCACGTGTAATTCGACCAACTTCCCGAACAAAGACGGCTTGTGACACCGAATTGAGATCCCCATAATAGCTCGCTCCGGAGGTAGCATTCAGTGTGCCATCTGCATTTAGCTTAGGAATTCCGCGGCTAGGCGTCATCGCTTCGCCCTCACCTTTCGGGATCGTGCCAGTATTTGAATAAATACCGTAAATATTGCTGGAGTTAATCACAGAAGCGGGAAATCCGCCCGTATAGTGGATATTGGTTTCATCATCACCCGCAACAACCACATTAATGCCATCGTTATACGTAGGTCGCGTGCTGTCTACAGCCAATACTGCACTGCGCAGCCTTGGAATCAGCACAGCCGGATCGTTGGCTCCCCATGCTTCATTCGTCAAAGAATACATAATAACGGATGGATGGTTGCGAATACTCTTGACCCAACGAGTAGCCCAATCTGCCGCATTATTCATCGAAGTTGTGCCATAATCCAGCTTCAAATGGGGCTCCCAGAAGGATCCTTCATCAATGATCAATATGCCTTTTTCATCCGCATAGTCGTAAATGTCATCCGTGATAAACGATCGGATATGGTTACGAATAACATTGATGTTCAGCCCTTGGGCTGCGTCGAGATATTTCTTCACCATAGAGCTCTCAGCACTATTCGCTTCCATGAGCCACGTATAGACATAACCGCGTTCTTGATTCGCATTCAGAAAATCGAAGGAATCCCCTCGTAAATTAGCACGGATACCATTCAATTCGAAGTAATTAGCGCCGGATTTTCGATAAAATTGCCGGAAGCCGAATTTCGTGTCTAGCGTATCAATCGTCGTCAAGCTGGAATCGACGATCTGCGTGGTGAGCGTGTATCGTTTAGGATCATGTGGCCACCAATAGCTGGCGTTTGTCCAAGTAATATTCGAGAGGGTAACCGTTTGACTGGAATTGGCTGCCACCGTTACCGATTGATCGGTAAATGTTTTCTCCAAGCTGCCGCCAATCAGTGATGCTGCGTTCTTGACCGTAACGGTCTTACTTGCGCTTGAGTAATTATTGACCGTCGCTTTGACCGTTATTTTATCATCGGATGGATCCGTATTTTGATTCAAATCAGTAATGACGTGAATATCCGAAAGCGCGACAGTCGGAAGCGCAACCAACTTCACATCACCGCAAATTCCCCTGCGGCCAATATTGTTCAAATTTTCAGTTCCATATGGATACAAGAACAATCCAGATGAGCTTAGCGCGTCTGACGGAAATGAAGCTGTACCATAGACATGCACCTCAATGGTGTTGCTCGCACCTACTGTAACATATGGCGTAACATCGATTCTGTATGGCAGCATCATCATTAGATAATTGCCAGAAGTTTCGCCACCCACACGGGTACCATTAATAAGTACCTTCCCCAGTGCGGTCAAACCACCGATGTCTAGGAAAATACGTTTTCCACTCATGGTGCTAGGCACAGTAAAGGTTTTTTTGTACACGCCATACGTTAGCGTTCTCCATTCTGCTGGATAACCCGCGTAATCGTCGGGTGTGTCCCAATACGATGGAACTTGAATATCGTAACGTGCCGTGCCGTTATTGGGATAGAAGTCCCACGTACCATTCAACATCACATTATCACGATCATACGCACCCGCTGCCGCTATTTCTGGCTTAGCCGCGAGTACAATCGGAAGTGCGATCAGCATACACAAGAGCAACATGCATGCTTTAAACCAACGCTGTCTCATCATTGACTGCCTCCTTTATTCGAATTGACCTCAGCATAAAGTGCGACGATAAGCGGTACAACTCACACATTTCATGGAGCTTCACACTTTTGATGATGACACGTGACTTCACATATTTCGCACGCTTCACTTTTTATGTTATTTCGCTCGGAAAAACACAAAAAAAACCTATCATCAGTCAGATTCCCTGGCTGTTTAGGTTTTTTTGAGTTAAGGATTAAATTGGTTTAACGTCTGCGTTTATTATATCCCTTATCTTCATAAGGCTCTAACTTCTCTAGCCATAATTCAAGCAGCGCATCCACTTCGGCTCGATAGCTTTTCAGATCTGCGGCATCCGACATAATACCGTCCCGCGGCTCGATGCGATCTAACACCTCAAACACGAAGCAATCGCCTCCGAACGTCGTCCAATCCTTTTGGAGCTCATTGAACGTATTCGTATTCATCTGCTTGCAAAATTCAAGCCGATTCCTCATACCATCGAGATCCATGCTGCCATTCACGAATATTTTATCGTTCTGGGTATTGCGAATTTGATACACACCCATCGCCCGAAACGTTTGCTTATAATTGGTAGCAAGCTCCTTTTTCTTCTGTTTGTCTAACATGTTGATTAGTACCCCATTTCTTTTAAAATCCTGGAAAGCGTGCGTAGACGTTCCCCGATCAGCTCTCCGTCATCACTTAAAGCTTGGCTGAATAGCTTGATATCTTCGTTGATTCGCTCATTGTCCGTGCATACGCCGACCGTCATTGCATCCCCTTGAAGTCCGATTCTGTCGATGACCGGATTCTCGGAATTGTATGAGTTCTCAAACCGATATGCATCCTCTTGAAAATGCAGCTTCGTCCGGCATACGAGAATCGCCAAATCTAACACGCGGTGCAATGGCAGCTCCTCGGATTGACGGGACCATTTCTCCCCCGTGTAACGCCATACTTTAGCAGAAATATCGACCTTTCCTCTGTCGTTCCACTGTGCGAGTCCAAGGGAAAGACCTTGCGTATCCGTGTTTTGCGTGTATCTACCGTCGATGTTGGCATAATTCTCTGCAACGATGACTGGTTTATGTTTAAGAGTTGTTGGTATTTTCATTGTGATTCCTCCTGGCTTAGATTTGAATGACGGATCGAGTAGTGATAAATTGAAATTTAAATCTTAATTGATTTAGTTGTTTAGTAATTTACTAAATTACTAATTGTGAAATTAAGTATACCTCAGCTACTTATTCAAGTCAATGGATGGCTGAGGCGGTTCTGACCACCACTAGACACGCTATTCGTATATTTTTAACCAAATCAGGACATACTATTTAGACGCGAACGGCGTTTCCCCATACAGAAAAACTCCCATACATGTGCCTTTATGGCACATGTATGGGAGTTTTTCAATGTGTATACTTATAAGTCCAGACGCAGCCGAATCATGTCCCGACATTGAATGCCATTTTCGAAAATGGGCTCCTTGTAATGCCTTGTGAAGAAATCGAAATCCACACCATAAATTCGAAAACCGCATTTCTGATAAAGACTTAATTGCTGAACCCCGGAATTCCCTGTGCCGACCTCTATCGTCTGATAGTTCAACGTCCTTGCTGTTTCGATCGCGTGTTTAATGAGTCCTTTACCATATCCCCTGCCTTGTTTCTTCGTTATCACCGCAAGGTTAACAAGTTCAATCGTCTTCGGTCGCGTTGGCAGCAGTAAATAAGATCCGATAATTTCATGGTTTTCTTCCAGTACAAAGCATTTACTTTGATACACATAAGACTCCACCATCGCAAGCTCAGGATCCGCTAATAAAAACAAGTGAAGCGGGTATTCCTCCGTTAACTGCAATTCTCTAATGTGCAACATTATCTATGCCTCCATTCTTATCGTTTAGGGATTCAGAAATGAAACCTTTCTTTGATCATCGCCGCTACGACCTCAGGGCTCAAGCCTGTGTTGTTGATTCGCAAGTAATTCTCTCTCGTTATCTCACCTTCGAAAGAGTTTAATCGATGCTTCTCCATACTTTCGAGTAAATTCTGTTCCGATTGTGCGAGATTTCGCTTGGTTGGCTTATGTTCAAGTCGATGCGGCGTTTTGTTTCTTTCCAAACGTTCATCAGTAGGTGCTTCAAGCTCAACGAAATACACGTCACCACCATTAGATTCGAAAATCGAACAAACCTTCTGCACAAAATTCCAATCCGCTTGCACATCAAATGCCCATACGTACGTGAAAATTAAACCATCCAGCTCACTTTTCGCAACAGCCTCGAAGATCTCACAACGGAACAAATCAACTAACCGCCATGTCTCCGGTGAAAATCCGAAAAAAGGATGAACAAGATCAATCGTCATATGATTATGGAAAAGCTTCAATTCAGTTATTTTGCCAAGCTCGTGGCCGACTGTCATTTTACCCACAGCCTGCGGCCCAAATAATAGTACAAATTTCATGACAGCACCTCGCTTTAAGTCATTCCTCACTCTTAGTTTATCATGGGAAGTGCCCATTTATTTGGAAAAAATAAGTAGCAGGTAAACTTTCCAGCCCCGAGGCCGCTTTTGCTAGCGAGTTAGTCGGTTTGGTCGACTATCTCCAATAACCGGCTGCGAGCACAACATAACGTATTAATAAAAAAAACGGCCGCCCCAAGGCAGCCGCTTCTTAATTATACGTAATTTTCAAGCCCAATTCCGCGGCACGCACGAGTGCTGTGTCTGAGAATTTTGGCTTTTTGTATTTCTCTTCGAATTCTTCCTTTGTAAGAGGCAGCCAGTTAAAATCTCGGTTCTGGTACACCCATGTTTTGGTGCCCCAGTCCACATGGATCGTACGACTCGCTACCTTTTTCACCACACCAATCTCAAGAATGACGCCTGTTTTGCCAAAAAACTTTGCACAGTACTTCCCAACCATTTCACTCACGTTACATCCTCATCTCCATTAGTCAAATCACGCAGAATACGAATTCCGATTTCAAACGTCTCTTCATCCGCTTCAAATTCATTCAAAAAAGACTTCTTAAATACTTGTTGGATAGCTTGTCCTAAACCAGCAACGCTAATATCATCCATATGCTTTATTATATAAATGGCTACGCTCCGCGCTTCACCCTCATACTCATCGTCTTGACTTGCACCCTCAAGCAGCCCAATCGGATCCCACAGATCTAAATGATGCTTTACCACACCAATGACGGGTGAAGGATCAAAAGGTAATGACGCCAAATACTTATTTTCTTTCCTAATTTCATTCTGTATACTCCAAAATACATAATTCATCTTGGTTTCTTTCGAAACGGCTCGAAATTTCACTGAGATTGCCTCCTTTGCTCGACATTAGCAGTTTATCATGTTGCTCGCGCGTTGCCAACAGTTCACAATTAACCCCCTAAATAATTAATGTCATTAACAAAATAAAAACAGCCCCTCATCTGAGCGACTGCGCACCTGAATACACATAAAATCCTTGACCCGTCTTGCGTCCAAGACGTCCCGCCTTTACATATTTCCGAAGTAACGGACAAGGCCGATATTTGGTATCCTTGAATCCTTCGTAGAGTATTTCCATGATCGATAAGCAGGTGTCTAAGCCGATGAAATCTGCTAGTTCAAGTGGTCCCATCGGGTGATTCATACCGAGCTTCATCACCGTATCTACTGCTTCTACCGTGGCTACCCCTTCATAAACCGTGTAAACCGCCTCGTTAATCATCGGCATCAGTATGCGATTCGAAACGAAGCCAGGAAAGTCCTGGACTTCAACTGGTGTTTTGCCAAGCTCCTTGCTTAGCTCATAGATGGAATCAAAAACAGCCTGTGAAGTTTCAAGACCACGAATGATTTCAATCAACGGCATAACGGGAACAGGGTTCATAAAATGCATCCCAATCACCTGCGAGGGGCGTGAAGTTGCCGCTGCGATTTCGGTAATTGGCAAAGAAGACGTATTCGTTGCCAGAATTACATTAGGCGGACAGATTCCGTCCAGCTTTTGAAAAAGTGCTGTTTTCCACGCCATATTCTCGGATATTGCCTCGATCACTAAATCCACAAGCGCAGCATCTTCGATTGCTTCCGCAGGTTGAATCCTATTTAGAATGTCCGCCAGCGTTTCCTCCGTCATTTTCCCTTTCGCTACACTCCGTTCCAGATGTTTGCGAATGACCAGCATGCCCTTGTCAATCAATGGCATCGACAGGTCATGCCAAAGCACCTTACGGCCTGCGGTAGCAGCCACCTGGGCTATGCCGCTTCCCATCTGCCCTGCCCCTATGACCATGATGGTTTGTATAGACATTGTTCATCGCTCCTACACTTAATCCACGCGAAGCAGCACCGCATCTCCCTGTGCCGTACCGCTGCATATCGCAGCAATGCCGTAACCACCGCCTATTCTGCGAAGCTCATGAATTAATGTCAAAATAATCCGCGTGCCGCTTGCGCCAATCGGATGACCGAGCGCGATTGCTCCGCCGTTGACATTGACGCGCTGCGCATCCCATCCAAGAAGTTTCCCACTGGTGAGAACAACAGCGGCAAAAGCCTCATTCACCTCGAATCGATCAATCTGATTCAACGTCATTCCCGTTTGCTGAAGCAGCTTACGGATGGCCAAAGCAGGTGTCGTCGCGATATAAGGCGCACGCTCGCCAACACTGGCATGGCCAAGTATCGTTGCCAGCGACGTCAAGCCCTCTCCATCAGCGACTTCCCTCGCCATCACGACCAAAGCGGCTGCGCCATCGTTTACACCAGGCGCATTCCCTGCTGTGATGCTGCCCTGCTTATCGAACACTGGCGCTAATGAAGCAAGCTTAGCCATGTTTGTGTCCGAACGCGGCCCCTCATCGCGATCCACTACACTCGCACTTAGATGAACAGGTACAATTTCCTCGGCGAAAATCCCTTTTGACATTGCTTGAACAGCTAGTTGATGGCTGCGGAAAGCCCACTCGTCCTGCTCCTGACGATCAATCTGGTACTCAGCGGCAACGCGACTGCCATGGAGCACCATATGCACGCGTTCGAAGGGGCATGTCAAACCATCATGAATCATCAGATCAATAAGCTTCTGTTCGCCCATTCGAGCTCCCCAACGCGCATGTGTTGCCAAATAGGGAGCGGAGCTCATGCTTTCCATGCCTCCTGCGACAAGGATCGACGCGTCTCCTGAGCGGATGATCTGGTCCGCCATGGTCACACTGCGCAAGCCAGAGGCGCACACTTTGTTGATCGTTTCAGACGTCACGCTCCACGCTAGACCTGCCTTGTGTGCCGCCTGGCGGGAAGGGATTTGTCCTGCACCTCCTTGCAGCACCATGCCCATCAGCACTTCATCAATCATGGAAGGATCCAGAGTCGCGCGTCGTATGGCTTCCTTGATGACGATACCTCCCAAATCAACAGCAGGGACATCCTTCAACGCGCCTCCGAACTTGCCGAAAGGAGTTCTCGCGCCGCCAACAATGACGCTTTCTCGCATTCACCTCGCCCTCCAGTCTTTTCGCTGCAAATTCTACTTCTGATAACGTCTCAAACTACCTCTCCTTTCCCATCCGTTCTTTTCCGATCCGCCACTTCAATTCACTTCACTTCGTCCCTAACAAACGTACAATCCCCTTCCGTTGCTCCTCCATTTCGGCTTCCACCATTTGAAGCATTTTGGCATCCCGCAAATACCGCTCGACAGGAAATTCTTTCGTATACCCGTAGCCTCCATGGATCTGGACAGCTTCTAGCGCCACCGCCATCACGGTATCACCAGCGAGTAGATTGGCATGCTCACTTCCACCTCCGTCCCCCTCGCTCTCCCGCCATGCGGCTTGATACGTGAGCAGCCTTGCAGCTTCAATTTGCGTCGCCATGTTCGCTAACTTAAAAGCAATCGCCTGCTGCTGCGCAATCGGTTTACCGAATTGCTTGCGCGTCTTCGCATAGGCAATGGCCACTTCCATGGCCGCTTGCGCAAGCCCCACCGCCAGTGCTGCAACGCCACTTCGCGCACTTGCCAGCGTCCGCATAGCGATCCGGTAGCCATCGCCTTCTTCCCCAAGACGATTCGCCACGGGAATCCGGCAGTCCACAAGCTCCAAGGACATGCTGGGTGAACCACGCGTGCCGAGTTTACTGTCCTTTTTGCCTACCATGAACCCAGGTGTACCTTTCTCTATCATAAAAGCACTACAAGTCCGCGCTGTTGGATCATCCTCCATCCCCGTCGCTGCAAACACGATACACACATCGGCTTCGTCCGCATATGAAACGAAACCCTTCGCCCCCTGCAGCACATACTCATCTCCATCACGCATAGCGCTTAATAATTGACCTGCCCCCATATCTGCCCACGCAAACGTCCCAAGCTTTAGCCCAGCCCCCATCGGACTGAGAAATTTCTTCCTTTGCTCCTCACTGCCAAACCTCGCAATCGCAGCACCTGCCAACGCACTATGCATAAAAAGCGTAAATCCCGTCGAAGCACAAGCCCGTGCTAGCTCCTCCAAAACCAAGCAATTCGTCAATACATCCGAGCCTAGCCCCCCATACGTCTCAGGCACTAGAATCCCAGTTAAACCAAGCTCTCCCATCGTCTCAAATAGCGAACGATCCAATCGTGACTCTTCATCCCGCAGCGCCGCCGTCGGCGCAACCTCCCCTGACGCAAAGTCGCGCACCATGCTCCGAATCATTTCCAATTCCTCTGAAAGGCTATAATCCATGTCAAGCCCTCCCTCAACCCGCGTGCACCTCGCTCTATTCCTTTCCCTCCCATGTTGATCGTGCAATCGTACCGTCTAACGCTTCATATTCCTCATATCGAATTGCCTTATACAGCTCACTGCGCGTCTGCATCTGATCCAATAAACCAACCTGCGTGCCTTGCTGAAGAATCTCCTCAAATACACGCTCATAAGCCTTAGCAGCTACACGGAGAGATGTTACTGGATAGAGCACCATGCGAAAGCCCATACTTTCAAATTGCGCTGCCGTAAAGTAATGAGTGCGTCCGAATTCCGTCATATTAGCTAAAAGGGGGGCATCTACTTCCTTCCGAAATTGATGAAAGTCTTCCTCCAGTTCCAGCGCTTCTGGAAAAATCGCATCCGCACCAGCGGCGAGATAGTGCTTTGCACGGGTGATGGCTTCTGCCATACCCTCGACTCCTTTCGCATCTGTACGTGCAACAATATACAAAGTCGGGCTAACCGCTTTGAGTGTGCGGATTTTTTGGCACATTTCCTCGGTGGAAATGAGCTTTTTACCGCTGAGATGGCCGCATTTCTTCGGCATATCTTGGTCCTCAATTTGCACAGCGGCGACCTTCGCCTCCACCATTTCCTTCGCTGTCCGTGCGACATTCAAGATGCCGCCGTATCCTGTATCAATATCTACCAATAACGGCAGTCCAGATGACCGAACGAGTTCACGTGCTCGCTCAGCAACTTCGTTGGAATAAATAAGCCCCAAATCTGGCAATCCCCTACTCGCCGTATAAGCAGCACCAGATAAGTAAAGGGCTTGAAACCCAACTTGCTTCGCCATTCTTGCCGCCATACCATCGTGGGTACCAACAATCTGAAGAATTGGACCCGTTTCAACCAAACGACGCCATTCCGCTGCTAACTGCGCTTGACTCGGCTCCTCCTCAATCAGCCATGACATAATGACCTCCTGCCCACCCCATACGAACTGTTCTGCCGCCAGATCAAATCACAAAAAGCGACATATACGCAGGCACAGTTGTCTGAATGAGTTTCTCGTAATCAAGTGATAGCTTCATAATTTCTTCAGTCTGTTTCCGAGGGAATCGCGTTTGCACGTTCGCTTTAAACTTATCAATCACCTTAGGCAACCCCTCAACACGCCTTCTGCGGTGTCCGATGGGGTATTCACACACAATTTTTTCCGTCGATGTACCGTCTTTAAAATAGATTTGAATACTGTTTGCAATGGAACGCTTATCTGGATCCAGATAGTCCTTGCTGTATTGCTCGTTCTCGACGACCACCATCCGCTCTCGAAGCGCATCAATACGTGGATCTGCAGCGATATCATCTTCGTAATGCTCGGCAGTCAACGTGCCGTAAATGAGCCCGATGGCAACCATGTACTGTAAACAATGGTCACGATCGGCTGGATTGTGCAGGGGTCCTTTTTTATCAATTATTCGCAGCGCTGATTTGTGTGTAGTTAACATAATTTTAGTTATGTCAACAAAATGATCTTTTACTCGATCATGAAGTGTGAGCGCACACTCAACCGCTGTTTGCGCATGAAATTCCGCAGGAAATGAAATTTTGAATAAAATATGCTCCATCACATAACTGCGCAGGGGTCGAGCTAGGGTTAAGGTTTTGCCTTCGAATAAAACATCCTGAAATCCCCAATTTGGAGCCGTCAATGCCGATGCATACCCCATCTCCCCGCCTACTGCCATCAATGCCAATCGAACCGCTCGACTTGTCGCATCACCTGCCGCCCATGATTTCCTAGAACCTGTATTCGGCGCATGCCGATATGTTCGTAAGCTAGCCCCGTCAATCCATGCGTTGGAAACGGCGTTGCATACCTCATCTTTCGTCCCTCCCAGCATGACCGTGGCCACGGCCGTTGAGGCGATTTTCACCAGATGCACATGGTCCAAGCCAACTGCGTTCAAACTATTTTCCAATGCGAGGACACCTTGTATTTCATGGGCTTTGATCGTCATCGTAAGTACATCATGCATGGTAAACGGCGCTTGCCCCTCTGCCACACGCTTGCGGCTTAAATAATCGGCAACGGCAAGAATACTTCCTAAGTTATCGGATGGATGCCCCCATTCTGCGGCTAGCCATGTGTCATTATAATCAAGCCAACGAATCATGCAGCCAATATTAAAGGCCGCTTGCACGGGGTCCAATTCGTATCTCGTCCCAGGAACTCGTGCACCGCCAATCACCTCAGCTCCCGGAACAATCGGACCTAGATGCTTCGTACACGCGGGAAAACGTAATGCCAGCAAGCCTGTTCCCAGAGAGTCCAATAAGACGTGCTGGGCAATCTGATACGCCTCCTCACTCTCAATCTCAGCATTCAGCGCATAGTCAGCAATCTGTTCAATTAGCGGGTCAAAAATCATCTCCCTCTGATTCGATTCACGCGGCGTACTCATACGATTTCGTCCTCACTTTCGGCAAGACTTTGTTCCTGAGGCGGGTGCAAATCTCTTGCACCGGTATAGCGAACACGTGGTCTGAAGAGTCGATTGTTCGCATGCTGCTCCATCACATGTGCACTGATGCCCACTGTCCGTGATGCAAGAAAAACAGGCGTAAACAGCTCAATCGGAATGCCAAGCAAGTAATAGACAGGCGCTGCATAATAATCCAAATTCGGATGCAATTGCTTCTGAGTTCTCATCACCTCTTCGCCACGCACACACATATTGTATAATTCCTGCTGATTGCATAAGGGGGCGAGTTGTGCCAGCGCTTCTTTCATCAATAATGCGCGCGGATCCGGTTTTCGCATATACACGCGATGCCCAAAGCCCATAATGCGCTCCTTTCGCGCTAGCTTCGAACGGATCAAAGCCTCTAACTCTTCTTCCGAACCCGCTTCCAGCAGCATGTGCATGACCGCTTCATTCGCTCCACCGTGTAACGTGCCTTTTAGAGAAGCTACAGCGCCAACCAATGCGCCATATAAGTCAGACTGTGTGGAGGAAATGACGCGTGCGGTAAAAGTTGAATTCGGCAGTTCATGTTCACTGTATACGACCAACGATTGGTCAAAAATCGCCTCCTCAATCTTCGACGGTTTCTCGCCTGTAATCATGTACAAAAAGTTTGCCGTATATGATAGTTTCGGATCAGGTTCGATCATCGGCTGCTTGGTTAGCGCGCGATAGCCGTAAGCAACAATCTGCGGAACCTTGGCAAGCAGGCGTATCGCTTTGCGTCGGTTAGCTTCAGCCGATCGATCATCAAGCTCCTCATCAAAGCTCGCTATCGCGGATATACTCGTTCGCAGCACATCCATCATATCTGCTCGATCTGGCATCAAATGAAGCATCGCACGAACGTTCGACGGTAATCCATACTCAGCTTGTATCTGTGACTCAATCTCCTTGCGCCTTTTATCATTCGGCAATTCGCCTTCCAGCAGCAGCCCAACGACATCCAAATACGTCATTTTCTCCGCAAGCTCCATCAGATCATACCCGCGTATGACGATTTCTTCCTTCTCCAAATCCAAAAATGAAATGCTAGTCTCACTGGCAATCACATGCTCAAGTCCCGGCAAATACGCATCACTCATGTTTTCGCTCTCCCTTCCTACGTGCTTTCAGAAAGTAGCAACCGCGAAATCACAATCCGCTGAATTTCATTCGTCCCTTCATAAATTTGTGTCACCTTGGCATCTCGCAGATAACGCTCTACCTTGGATTCCTTCAAACACCCCCATACGCCACAGAGCTGGACAGCGCGCAAACAAACTTTAACAGCCGTATCACTGGCAAAAAGCTTCGCTATGGCAGCCTGCTTCCCATAAGAGAGCCCCTTGCACTTGCGCCAAGCGGCTTGATAGGACAGCAGTCTTGCGGCCTCGATGTGCGTGGCCATCTCAGAAATATGAGCATCAAACAGCTCGCCGCTGCGTGCGCCGGTTCCATATGCGGTCACAGCGTCCAACGCTGCTTGACCGATGCCCGTTGCTTGTGCGGCAATCCCGATCCGGCCGCCATCCAAGCTCCGCATCGCGATGCGGAAGCCTTCGCCTTCTGGACCTAGCCGGTTCTCGACCGGCACTTTGCATGCCTCAAACCTAAGCTCCATCGTCGTGGAAGAGCGGATGCCGAGCTTCTTTTCTTTGGTGCCGAAAATAAGCCCTTCCGTCCCTTTTTCAACGATGTAGGCCGTGCAGCTCTTTTGCTTGTTCAACGCATCCGTTACCGCAAAAACAATGTACACCTCCGCCTCCCCGCCATTCGTCACGAATAGCTTGGAGCCGTTCAACTCATACGCATCTCCCACAGGCGTGGCAGTTGTGCGCATAGCACCAGCGTCCGAGCCGGATTCGCTCTCCGTCAAGCAATAGGCGCCAAGCTTATGTCCTCCAGCCATGGGGAGCAAAAACCTACTTTTCTGTTCCTCCGTACCATACGTATGAATCGCCCAGCTTGCCAACGATGTATGCACGGAGAGCATGACACCCGTAGAAGCACATACGCGCGAAAGCTCTTCAATCACCATCGCATACGTGAGAAAATCAGCTCCGCTGCCGCCATATGCTTGGGGCCATGGGATCCCGCACCATCCAAGCTGACCCATCTGATCAAAAATGCCGCGATCAAACCGCTCCTGTTCATCCCTTTCTTCTGCAGTTGGCTCCATAATCGCGAGTGCGAACTCATGAACTTTTGCTCGAATTGCTTGCTGATCGGGGGTATAAGCGAAATGCATGCGACGACCTCCTTCGACGTGTTCATGCTGCTAACACCTGATAGGCCGAGGTTAATTGGGTCGATCGTACTTCTTTGGACAAGTTGTAACCGCTTTCATATATGTTATATATACACGCTAGCTTTAGGCATTAGACTGTGCGGAGTCAAAATTTTCACAATCGGCTGAGAAATGCAAAAGTGCAACTTTTTTCGATTAACTTATCTATAAACGCAAAAATAGATGCGAAAAGGCATCCATTTTTGCGTTTTCAGCTCTTTATATCCCTTTTCGTCTCGAAAAAGATGTCTATTTGCATTTATTTACAATGTTGATTTAACTATATTTACTGCGCTCTTTATTTGAAATTACAAGCTCAGCAGTAATCGGCAAGTGATCAGCCGCACTTGTGTTGATGAGGTTACCTGCTTTGATTTTTACATCTTTAGACGTAAAAATGTAATCAATACGACGATTCGGTACATCTGAATAATAATAGGAAGTATATGCCTCATTTTGACCGAGTTCTGCATATACGTCATTGTACTGTGCAGACATTTTTAGAATTTCTGGACTTTCAGGAGTGGCATTGAAGTCTCCAACCAAGATAGATGACCCTTTATCTTGATTCATAATTTCAAGGATCTCACTCACTTGAACATCTCTTTGTTCGGCTTTGTTATTTTCTAGATGCGTATTATAAAAGTTAATATGATTTCCTCTTACGTTAATCACTGTTTTCGCTAAACCGCGCTGCTCTGAAGGATATAGCGTATTATCAAGTAGATGATTTTCGGAAGAAAGGATCGGATATTTACTTAATACAGCCGTTCCATACTGACGACGTGCTTCCCCTTCATGAAGAGGATCATAGTCTAGACTTGGAGCAAACATATAATGCATGCCTAATAAATCAGCTAACCATTTCGCTTGATCTTCAAAATTACTGCGCGCGGAAAAGTGATTATCAATTTCTTGTAATCCAATGATATCTGCACCCGAAGTTTTAATCACATCTGCAATTCTGTTCAAATCCAAAATATCATCCATGCCTTCTGCATGATGAATATTATACGCCATCACTTTAATGGCAGTCTCTTTTTCTAATTCTAATGCATGTGATTCACTTAAAACCGAAGTAACATGAACTGACTTTTTAAGCATGCACAACATCCTCTCGAGGTTTTCGATTAAACCACCTTTAGTAAGGTGATTACGCTTCTATAATTTCATATATTGCTTTATATTTCCATAGTCTAATAGATTTAGTTGTTTCAAAAAGAGGAGCAACAAAGTTGCCCCCCTCCTCTATCACACTATTCTGATTTCATCCCAACGCCTGTCGGTAATACCCGCTCCACATGCTCCCGCAATGAAGCATTTGTGTAAAGCTCTTCGCTGAAAATTGCAATGATTCCGCTATCTTCTCGCGTTCGAATCAAACGGCCCATACCTTGTCGCAATCTGAGCAGCATGTAAGGAATATCCACCTCTTCATACGGTGAAGCTGCTGCCTCACGTTTGGCGTTAAACACCGGATCCTGTGGAGGAAACGGAAGTGCCCACACGATAACATTGGATAGGGATGGACCTGGAATATCCAGTCCCTCCCACAAGCTAACGGCAGCCAATACGCTGTGCTCGTCCTCTTGGAACGAAGCGATCACATGGGAGATTTCTTGATCTCCTTCATAGAAGAAAGTTAGATCTTTACAATCCGAACGAGTCGACATTTCAGCTTTGAAACGTTGTAATTCCTGATGTGTCGGGAATAAAACCAGCGCTCGGCCTTCCGTTCTTTTCAACAAGCTAACGGCTGATGTCATCTTCTCGTTGAACGTTCCGCCTTCCGTGAAGCGAGGAGCAATGACTTCCATCCGTTCCGCATAGTCATACGGCGAATCAACCGAGAATGACAAGTATTTCTCCAAGCCTAAGCTGTTCGCCACATAGTCGAAGCTGCCTTCTACCGAAAGTGTCGCCGAGGAGAAGACAATCGGCATTTTAGACGAAAAGACATGCTCCTTCAACACTTCCTTCACCGTTCTTGGCATGATGACAAGACTGAGTCCTGTAATGCTTTCCGTTGCCCAACAAATGAAAGAATGATCGTTGCGGAACAACGCGAGCGCCTTCTGCATCATTTCCAAATGCTCCTCGACAATCTTCAGCTGATAGTCATTAAGGGTGAACATTTCTCCTTCAAAGACAAGTTCCTCTTCAATCTCGGACAAAATATCACAAAGCGTATGAATCTCTCTTTTCAAAAGATCACTCATAACGATCTGTTTACGATCAGAACCTGCAATCGGACGACAGCAGCTCTCCAACACCTCAAACATGCGTTCGCTTTGCTCAATCGCCCGATCAATACAGACGGCTAGGGTTTCACGAACTTCCCCTTTTAATAATCGAATGACCAATTCCTCAAACACCATGTGCTTCAGCTTATAGGTCAACGCTTTTTGTGCGGCGGATTCCATCAAATGCCCTTCATCAAACACAACGGTGCAGTGTTCTGGCAGTAATGGCAGTTGTCCTTCTCGCTTTCTACCGTCATACGTCCATACATGCTCCATGTAAAAATCATGCGAACATATGATCAGATCTGTCGATTTCCGATAGGATTCACGAGACAGGGTTTGTCCGCAACGGTGACGCTTATCGCAGACAAAGCAGTCTTGGTAAGCATCCCAGTTCATGCGGTGCCACTGCTCATCGTTCAGTTGTGGGTAGTTTTTGCGATCCCCGTAGGCATAGAACGTTTGCAGCGCTTCACGTGTATGAACAAAATCAGGAAGATCTCCATATACCTCGCGATATAGAGCTGTATCTTCGTGCCCGAATCTTGCCTCATCCAGCTTCACTAAGCAAGCATACTGATCCGGAGACTTCGCTAGCCGCGCATCGATGGTCATATTTAAATGGCGAGCAATTTTATCGATATCCCCGCCGGGTTTCACGAGCTGCTCAATAAGTGATTCATCCGCGCAAGCGATAATCGCCGGTTTGTTCGTGAAACGCGAATAGCACAGCGCATATAATAAATAGACCAACGTTTTACCTGTCCCAACGCCAGCCTCTGCAAAAATCGTCTGTTTCTCCGCATAAGCCCGCTCTAGCTGAAACGCCATGTAAATCTGTTCATCTCGTACCTCAAAGCCTGCTTCAGGTAAAATGTCATAAAAGATATCCGCAATCCAATCAGACACTTGCTGCATATATGGTTGTGCATGATCATACGCAAATGGATAACGTCCCACGTTAATGCCCCCAACTTCTAGTTAAGAATCAATCTATCTTAAGAATTAAACTTGTATTATCTCATGAATGTTTGTTAAATGCAAAAAATCGCACAGAAAATGAAAAGCCCACTCCCCAGCATTGTACGACGCTGTTCGGAATGAGCATTTATTTTACATGCTAAAACGTTCGCGATAACCGCATTTACGGCATAATTCCTCGACCACTTCTCTTCTGGAAAAGCCTTCGAATAAGCGATTCGCGCGTTCACCCTCTACGATTTCTGAGAAAGGCGTGTGGTTGATGTTCCCCAAATTGATAACCCCTTCCCCATCGAGACAACAAGGAATGACGGTGCCGTCAACAAGAATACCTGCTTGATTACGTAAGGCATGGCAGAAGCCAGGACCCTCAATCTCCTCCGCCTTCAAATCTGGCCACTGGAACTCGTGATCCTGATTCAGATAGACGCGATCCGCCAGCTTCACGCCTGTGCCGCGGACGAATTTTTCATCGATTTTGTAATCGAGCTCGAATTCCTTCTCTAACATCTCTAGCACTTCTCGGTTGCGATTTCGCTCTAAGTTCGTCTGATTATCCGTGTCTAGATTCCATAATCGGAAAGATATAATGACATTGGATTTCGCGACAATTTCCTTCGCAAACCGCAGAATGCTCATGACGTAGCCTTCTTTATCTTCTGAGCCTTCATGGCCGTCAAAGCTATGCAAGGAGAAATTCATTTGACGAAGCGCCGGTTTATCGAGCAATTTGTGCCTATTTTTGTTAATCAGCGTACCATTCGTCGTAATATTAACCTTAAAACCTTTCTCGTGGCTCAGATCGAGCAGTTCATCGATTTTAGGATGAAGCAGAGGTTCGCCTTTTACATGCAAATAAATATGATCCGTGTGCGGTTTAATTTGATCGAGAATATTGGTAAACGTATCTATTTTAATAAAATTCGCCTGACGCTTCGTCTGCGGACAAAATGTACACGCTAAGTTACATACGCTCGTAATTTCAATATAAAACTTTTTGAACTTCTTCATGGTCGGACTCCGTTTCTTGTTTGCGCTACTATGATAGAGGCTATTATACCAAGCGAGGCGGATGAATGAAAGGATTTCAGCCATTTTAGAAAAATAGCTGTACACTCCACCCAATAAAATACGCAGATGGTACGAGAAAAACTTGTGCTAAAAGTGTTCCTAGGAAGCGTGTTGTCATCAGTAATGCGTAGATTTTGCCTAGCTGCTTACGCTGAGACTCATCATGCAGTGCCTTATCTGTGATTAAACCTAACTGCGGATCAATAAATATCGTGAGCAAAATGGTAGCAATCCCGTTGATCAAACCGGAAGCTTGGGAGGCGGTCGTGGCATGTTCAGGCCATAAATGAGCTGCATAAAGTGAGGCTAGAACACCTACGGAATAAAACGCTGTTACGACGATATTGATGAATAGGAACCGTTTGGATATCCCGAGATAGCGAAACTGACTTAGTTTTACTTTCGGTTTTTTGATGTATTTGGTCGTGTTCTTAAGTTGTGAAATCGTCACATTCGTAAGCATCTTCGGTAAGGAGCCTGCAATTTCAAGACGAGCAATCACTCTAGCACTAAGGTTGATAAAAGTAGGAAATAATGCGATGGCAATGATCGTCCCAATGGACGAAGCCAGTAGGCTTATTCGTAAATATCGCACCAAATCAAACGTTGGCTCATGCTTGGCAAAATCCACAAAGTGCGCCGTCATTGGCGCTTGGATTAAGTTCGCTGTCCGTGAGACGAGCACGACGATGCCTACTAGTGAGAGTGCCACCGCGAGTTTGTTCACGCGAACGCCTGCGTAGCGGATTGAATACGAGAGTGTCTCTGCTGTGTGAATGATCATTGTTAGGATGAAAACCAAAATGAGCGTGTTGATCATGGGAAATGAATCGCCTTCCTCCACTAGAGTAATAGGTGGTAATGCGAACGAAAACCCACCTTCTGTGGTAGCATCGGGTGGGTTCGTGGGGGTATGATTAAGAAATTCCTGCTTCCAGCGCCAAATTCTAACTTCGATCCCCTCTTCTCGGAAGGTCAGCCAGAAATAGATGGAAAACATGCAGTTAAATTCGCTGAATTCGCTCAAAAGGACACTTTAACTGGAAAATATGTAGTTAATTTAACGAGTTTCGGCGAATTCGGTGAATTCGGATGAAATTAACTACAGGAAATACAGTTATTTATGATTTTCGTGAGAAATCGCGAAGATTAGCTGTAGTTTTTACAGTTAATGCCTTTAGTTAATAAATATTCGTGACGCAATACGGATTCCCTCTATTGGCATCCGCAAAACGCAGCCGTTAGGGACTACGCCTTGCGGTCGTCCCCGTACCACAGCTCACGGAACGTGGAGCTGTCTCGCAGCAGTTCCTCCGACGTGCCTTCCGCTTCGATGCGGCCGTCTTTCATTACGATGATGTGGTCGGCACGCGTCAACGCGGTTTTGCGGTGCGAGACGACCAGACACGTCGCATCGCTGCGGCGCTGGAACATCCGCTCCCAGAGCTTCTGCTCCGTCTCGACGTCGAGCGCGCTCGACAGGTCGTCGAAGACGTACAGCTCGGCGTCCCGCACGAGCATGCGGGCTGCAGCCGTCCGCTGCGCTTGGCCGCCGGACAGCTTCACCCCGCGCGGGCCGATGACCGTGTCCAGCCCGCCTGGCAGCTGCGCGACGTCGTACTCGAGCACCGCCGCGTTTAAAGCCTGCTGCAAGCTGCCATCCTGCTCCGCTTGCCCGAGCAAAATATTGTTGCGCAGCGTATCGCTGTACAGCCGCGGCACCTGCGCGGTGTACGCGCTCTGCGGCGGTGTAAAGAAGGTGCCCGGATCCTCGACGGGCACACCGTTCCACGCAATCGTTCCTTTCTCCTTGGGCAGCAGCCCAAGAAGGGAACGAACCAGCGTGGTCTTGCCAGAGCCGATCGTTCCCGTGATGACGGTGAACGATCCTCTGCGCATCGCGAAGTGAATGTCAGCGATACCTCTACCCGTATCCGGGTAGGTATAGCTGAGCCCATTCACTTCCAATCGCTGCAGCGGGGGAGCAACCACGCTGTCACTCAGTTGTTCTTTAGCACCACCGACGATGTCACTCTTTTGCTCTTTTTCTTCCACCCGCTCCTTCTTTAAATACAACGGCTTCACCATCGTCAACACCTTCGCCGACGCGCCCTGCAGCAAGAACGTCAACCGCTCTAGTGAAACACTCATTTGTTTAAAGTACGTGATAAACTTCCCAACATTCGTAATAAACTGTGTCACGAAAGTCAAATAGTAAACAAACAACGCGAGATCACCAACGGTGAACGTCCCGGCTCTCATTTTCGTACCCGCAAGCAAAAGCAGTAATCCCGTTCCTAAATTCACCGAGTTGGAGAAGACGGAATCGAGCACTTCACTCATGAGCCGATCTTTGAGCATCGCTTTGCGACGAGCATCACCGAAGCTGCGAAAACGCTCCATCACTCGCTTCTCAGCGCCTGCCACTTGAATGGCCTGCACGTTGCCGAACATTTCGCTGATTTCACCCGTCACTTTCGAAGTCGCCTCTCTGCTTGCCGCACGATATTTCTGCAAACGTACGGTTGCTAGCTGCGCCGCTGTAATCACAATAACGATGGGCATAAAGACAAGCAGCGTCATTTGAGCATCAATATTAATCAATATGTAGCCGGACACGAGGGCAAAACAAGTCATCCCAAACACATCAACTGACCAACTCGCGGCTTCTTCGGATTGATCTACGTCGTCCCTGAAATGGCTGATCGCTTCCCCTGGTGATACCGGTATCGCTTGAGCGCCGGGTTGCTTTAGCACATGCTCAAGCAAATTGCGACGAAGCAGCATCCCCATCCGAAAGCGGAAATGCACATCCGTAATAAATCCAAAGACGATCAGCAAAATTCTGCCTAAGGCCGCACCGATCAACATCGCGATCAAGCCCCACACGCCAAAGCTCAGCTTGGCATTCCCCGTCAGCGTGTCGAAAAACTCTTTTGTAATTAGACCAGGAGCAATAGGAGCCAAATAAATGACCGTCCAGGCAAAGGCATTAATGAAATATCGGAAAGGCTTATACATGATAAGTCCTTTTAAATATTGAAACGTCGTCATGCCAACACCTCCTCTAACCCTGTCGCGAGCAATTGGCTGAAGCGGGAATTCGGGTCAGCGGCAAGAACCTCTCTACGACCTGATTCCAGCACACGACCTCCGTCCAAAATGACGATATGATCCGCACGCTGAACCGTGGCTAGTCGATGGGCAATCATGATGCAGGAGCGTTCATTTAACAATTTGGAAACGGCTTTCTCCATCCGCTGCTCCGTCAAAGGATCCAGTCGCGATGAAGCTTCATCCATAATGACCAGTCCTGGGTTCGTTAAGAACACACGAGCGAAGGCTAACAACTGCGCCTCACCTGCAGACAGACTGCTGCCACCCGATGCGAGTCCCGTATCCAAGCCATCTGGCATCGCTTCATACCACGCACCTAAGCCAAGCTCATGCAGCACCTCAATAATCTGTTCATCCCGAATCTTCTCATTATAAAAGGTTAAGTTATCCCGAATCGTCCCTTGGATGATCTCGATGTTTTGTGTAACGAGCGCGACACGTTTGCGCAAATCCGCCAGTTTACAATCTCGAACATCGGTTCCGCTGAGTGCAATCACACCGCTTTGCGGGTCATAGAACCGCAGCAATAGCCTAGCAATCGTGGACTTTCCACTCCCTGTCCGCCCCAATAAACCTAACACTTCGCCTGGTTTCAGCGTCATTGTCAAGTGATCAATTGTCGGCTGATCCTCGTCGTAGCTAAAGACAACATCCTTGAAATCAACCCCAAGCGGTCCATCCGGAAGCTTAGCCCCCGGCCCATCTTGAATCTTCGATTGAATCGCGAATAGCTCACGAATACGGGAAATACTTGCGTCTGCTTTTTGCAAATCTTCCATTTGCGTCCGAATCTTTTCGATGGGCTTTGCCAGCAATTCCGTATAGAAGAAAATCAAGTACACCGTACCCAGCGATATTTGCTGTCCATACCATAAGTAGGCACTGATTCCGAACGCCATCGCATTCCCTAACGCGAACACGAAGATCGACATGTTCCACATCGCACAAAAGCCGAGGAACGCTTTGACGCGCAGCGGAAGCATTTTCCGGAGCATGGTATAAAAACGATTCATCACGAAGCCCACCGCACCATTGGCGCGAATGTCCTCCGTCCCTTCCAAATGCTCACCGATAAAACCATAAAACTCCGCGTTCGC
Organism: Paenibacillus sp. J22P90; assembly: GCF_059692195.1. Taxonomy (NCBI): domain Bacteria; kingdom Bacillati; phylum Bacillota; class Bacilli; order Caryophanales; family Paenibacillaceae; genus Paenibacillus; species Paenibacillus sp. J22P90. Next base: position 486,714 of record NZ_JCAUAY010000005.1, on the reverse strand, counting down.
CTGCCGCCACCCCGCCCAAACTGGCACAGCGAATTGACGAATCCACTGAATCATATAAATGGCAAACACAACGAATACCGCCATGCCTACGCCAATTAACCAATTTTCACGGAAGAGCAAAACGAGAATCCCCGCCATTAGCAGTACATTACCTAACAAATGAATGATCATGCTGGAAAAGAAATTCGCAAGCGCATTCACATCGCCATCCACCCGCTCGATCAGCGAGCCGGACGTATGACTTTTATGAAAAGACATATCGAGTGACAAACAATGTGCGGCTAGATCGACGCGCAGCTTATTCGTTGTTTTCCAGCCTGCATTTTCACTAAAATAGGTGGCAATCACGGACACTAGCTGCTGCACCAGCGCAAAGCCGATAAAGAAGAGCGCCGCTTTAAAAAGAGGCTGCATCGCCCCTTGTGACTGCGCGGTATCAATAAAATACCGGATAATTTGCGGATTAATGAGCTGCAATCCTATGGATGCGAACAAGAGCAAAGTTAGTCCGATCAGCGTCCCTTTCTGAGGGAACAAATAACGTCCCAACAGCTCGCGGTATTGCCCCATGGAGTTGCTGTTTTTTCGATTTTTCTTCATTAATATGGAGTCCTCCGTATCCTCATGACGTACTCCCCATCATACTAAATTGACTCGATACAGACAACGGACTGTTTGTATAAAATGAAAAAAGCCGCTAAGCGGCTCTGTAAAGAGAATTGTATAAGTCATACACTATTTCTTACTCTAAGTTGATTTTTTTAATTTTATCCATCTCTATCTTAGGTTCACGTTGAATGCTTAGCAACCCATTTACTTCTTGCTGCACGTCGGTAAGCTGCGTGTAGCAGAAACCGCTAACGTACGCTAAGTTTTTGATAGCTCGGGTAATGCTTTCATAACGCGCCAAAAATTCTTCTTCATTCTTCACTTGGTTGCCGTAGCCCCAACCCTCTTCGCTTTTAAACGCGATACCGCCATACTCACTGATGATGACCGGCTGCCCCTTATAGCTGTAACCATTAGCAAAAGGATATCGATGTTTGTCATGCGCAACTTCATTGCTAAGCAGCACTTCTTTATCCTTATAACGAGCTTCGAATGCTGATCCTAGCTCCTCGTAGTCATGTAGCGTTATAATATCCGAAACTGTGTGCTCCCAACCGTCATTCACAACGACTGGCCGCATTTGGTCATACGACTTGGTTAAGTGATAGATCGATTCGGTGAACTGTTGCTGCTTCCTGTTCGTAGAGACGTTTGAGATGCCCCACGATTCATTGAACGGTACCCATGTGACGATACTTGGATGATTATAATGCTGGTGCACAACTTCGGTCCATTCCTTCGTGAATCGATCTACGGCATCATCTCCGAACTCATACGCAGCTGGAAATTCTGACCATACCAAGAGTCCTTTGCGGTCCGCCCAGTACAAGAACCTCGGATCTTCCAGCTTCTGATGCTTACGTACACCGTTAAATCCAAGGGCTAATGTTTTCTCGATATCTTCAATAAGAGCTTCCTCAGAAGGCGGCGTTAGATGGGTATCTTCCCAATAACCTTGATCGAGCAGCAGACGTTGATAAATCGGGTGATTATTGAGCAGGACCCGATTGCCTTTTATCTGGATGCTGCGCATGCCGAAATAGGTATAAACCGTGTCGACCGGCTGGCCGTCCTTCTTCAAGATAACTTCTACATCGTATAAATTGGGATGATTGGGATGCCAAGCGAAAACCTTCCATTCGTAGGCCTCGTTTATCACGCTGACATCCACTTTCACGAACTTCCTGTCAACTTTTAATTCGATTGCGCTAACTAGCTTACCATCGTATCGGACATTCGTCAGCAGCGTCAATCCTTCGTAAGATCGAACAGTGCTTCCTAGCTCGTATTCGAACGTGACGGAAGCTTCCTCCAGCTTTGGTGTAATCTTCGCTCGCTTTACATGAGATGCATCGACATATTCCAGCCAAACAGATTGCCAAATGCCTGTCGTCTGCACATACCAGCAGCCATAGTTCTTGTCGACCCAACGTTGCTTTCCACGCGGCTGCATCGTACTGTTGCCATCCTCAACCCGGACAGTAATGCGGTTCTCACCGCCCAGCTCGACAGCATTTGTAATATCAAATGAAAATGCGGAATAGCCGCCCTCATGCGAGCCTATATAAGTGCCATTCACCCAGAGCTTAGTCAAATAGTCGACAGCTTGAAAGTGAAGTATAACGCGCTTTTCATTCGTATTTATAGGAATAGACACGATCCGTTCGTACCAAACGCATGGATGAAAATTCTCCTCGCAGATGCCGCTTGCCTTCGTCTCGTATGTAAATGGAACTTGAATTGTCCGATCTGCATCGAGCTTGCTGCTCCAATTCTTCCGTTCTCCTTCAAATGAATCATCGAAACGGAAGCACCACTCCCCATTCAACAATTGCCATTCGTCGCGTACCCATTGCGGTCGCGGGTAATTTTCAACATACTTATGCGCGCTGCTCATGCTCTCACAACTCTCCTTTTAATTAACATTTTTATTAACTAAATAACTATGAAGAGAACAATTAATGTACACATTATGCTAAATTGCAGATATATTGTCAACGAAAAGTTTATTAGTTAACTTATTAGTTATGTAGTGACGGAACATCGTTTATGATGTACTCCTCACCACAAACACCAAATACCCGAGGCCCCATCGCCTCAGGTTATCTTCACTCCTGCTTCTATAAAATTTCTCCACATGTCATTGGACACATTGTATAATTAACTACAATCCCTTGTCGTTCAAACTTACGTTAACTTTCCTTCCATGAAAGTGGTGATTTGGATTGAACCAAACCCTTTTACAATTAACTGTGCATGATATTTTACAGCGTCCTCTCTTTCACAAGGCAGAAGCCATTGCAACAGAGGAAGGTTTAGCCCGCAAAGTACGTTGGGTTCACATTATGGAAGTTACGCAAGTCGGTCAGCTTTTGAATGGAAATGAACTGATCCTATGCACGGGAATTGGCTGGCAGGACAATGAGGAAACGAGTCTTTCCTTCCTTCAGCAATTAATTGACAGCGGTGCTTCAGGACTGTGTATCGAGTTGGGCACCTATACGAAGCGGCCGCTAGAGAGCATGAAGACACTTGCCCTTCAAGCCCATTTTCCGCTTATTTTTTTCCACGAGGAAGTTCGTTATATTGATATCACGCAGGATTTGCATACGCATTTCATTCATCAGCATCACAAAATGGTCTCCGACCTAGAACTGCTTTCTACCTATATCGAGGAAAAAATCCGCTATAAACAGGACCTCTGGGTAACCGATTGGTTATGCGGCAAGCTTTCGCTTCAAGATATTCGTGAGTATGTCTTGTCCGTCCAGCCTGCGGTGAAACTCGGTCCAGTCATCGTTTGCGTATTCGATAAGATTTCTGGCAGCGAGGGCAGTAAATGGCATGAAACGCTCCTTTTTCAAAAACAAATGATAGCCCGCTCCCTGTTTGAGAGAGAAGGCTTTTATCTCCTGCCTACGGTCTATGATCAGCGCATTGTCTTCATCCTTTTAGATCAAACGCCCTCTTCTACATGTCATGAACGAATCCTGCGAACGATACAGCGCTTGCAGAAATCGCAAGAATCCAATCTTTTCCCGTCACTTTATGGTATTGGGAAAGCAGTTAGCGACCCACTACATATTCACCACAGCTATGAATCCGCCTTAGAAACGATCACGATTCAGAAGGATATCGGCGCACTTCCGAAGCCCTTTTATCACGAGCTACACGTCTACAAGGTGCTGCTATTTATGAAGCAAGCCGGCCAACTGAACTCGTTCATTCACGAGTATCTTGAAGGCATCATCGGGTATGATCGCGAGAAGAATGGTCAGCTTTTGAAAACTTTACACGCGTATTTAACGCTGTCCGGTTCAAAACAAGAAACAGCCAAAGAGCTGTTCATCGTTCGGCAAACGCTGTACCATCGGCTGGACAAAATCGCCGCCATTCTCGGTGACGATTTCATGCAGCCGCAGAAACGAATCGCGTTAGAGCTTGCTTTACATGGCTATGAATATTTAAACGGTGCCATTCGTTAAGATTTGGTTTTGCCTTGTGACAACAGTACATTGACGTAATACTTCCTGGCGTTAGCTGTCTTCAAATGCAGTCTTGCCGTTTCCCCGCCGGGGTGCTCGAGATCCAGCCATGCCCCTTCTAGATCTTCGAGCACACCGACGATTTTGAATTTTTGTGCGACGTAGCCGTCCAACTTTTGCTTTTCTGCTTGATAGAGCTCAAATTCAGACATAGGGGGCACCTCCTTGGACCGTTACCTTCCTCGTTTCGCTTACATCAGCCGAAGATGAAACATACGTTCCCCTCTTGATGTATTGACCATTTCCCGCTTCACCCACGAATTGTTTATCCTGAATGACGAACTCGCCACGAGACAGAACCGTCACAGGCTCCCCCGTGATCTCAATACCTTCAAACGGATTATAATCCACATTCATATGATGGGTTTCGGCTGAAATCGTGCGCTTCGCATTCGGATCAAAAATAACAATATCCGCGTCGCCGCCAACCGCAATCGTCCCTTTTTTCGGAAACAAGCCAAACAGCTTCGCGCTTCGCGTCGACACAATATCTACAAACTGATTCAGCGTAATCCGCCCTTTCCCTACCCCCTCAGAGTAAAGAATGGAGAAGCGGTCTTCGATGCATGGCCCACCGTTGGGAATTTTACTAAAGTCCCCGAGCCCTAAATCCTTTTGACCGTTAAAATTAAACGAGCACTGGTCCGAGCCTACCGTTTGTAACTGGCCCGTTTTCAACGCATTCCATAGCACGTCTTGGTGAAACTTCGGCCGCAGTGGTGGCGACCACACGTATTTCGCGCCTTCAAAATCCGGCTTTTCCAAGTATGTTTGATCGAGCATCAAATACTGTGGACACGTTTCCCCCCAGATATCGACACCTTGATTACGCGCCTCCGTAATTTGCTGAACCGCTTCCTCACACGTGACATGGACCACATAGAGCTGCGAGTTGGCTAACGCCGTGAGCTTGGCAGCGCGCCCCGTTGCTTCTCCTTCAATGAGAGACGGCCGAGTCAGCGCATGATAGATCGGTTCGGTATGTCCGGCTTCGAGCGCTTCTTTGATCAAATAGTCGATCACATCGCCATTCTCCGCATGAACCATGACAAGCGCACCATGTTTTTTGGCTTCTAGCAATGTCCGATACAGCGTCCCGTCGTCTGCTTGGAAAACGTTCTTATACGCCATAAATACTTTCAAAGAAGTGATCCCTTCGTCATGAATCATGGCCGGCAGCTCCGCCAGCACCTCATCGTTGATTTCGGCAATCATCAAATGAAAACTATAATCAATGACGGCTTTCCCTTTTGCCTTCTGATGCCACGTCTGCACGGACTGACTTAAAGGTTTCCCCTTATTCGTCAAACAAAAATCGATGATCGTCGTCGTTCCGCCGAATGCCGCAGCCATCGTGCCTGTCTCGAAATCGTCCGCTGTCACCGTCCCGCCAAATGGCATTTCTAGATGCGTGTGCGGATCAATTCCGCCAGGAAACACATATTTCCCCGTCGCATCCACAATCTCAGCGCCTTCTCGGCTCAGGTTAAGCCCGATCCCGGTTATGATGCCGTCTTCAATGAGAATATCCCCCTGATACTGATCCGATGCAGTGACAATCGTTCCATTTTTAATGAGCTTGGCCATGGCTACACAGCCTCCTTCTTATCGGCATCTTTACCCTCAGACAGCTTGGCGACGACCTCCTGACGCTCGTTCCACGTCATCGGCTCCTCTGTGCCTTTTACCTCAACCATGGCAATTGCGCCATCTACCGGACACACAATCGCACATAAATTACAGCCTACACAATCCTCTTCCCGCACCTGCAAAAACGATTTCCCTTGATCATCCGTATGCCGCTCAATACATTGATGCGAGGTATCCTCGCAGGCAATATGGCACTTATTGCAGTTAATACACGTTTCCGTGTCGATCTTAGCCACCACTGCATAATTCAAATCCAAATTTCCCCAATCCGAGTAGCGCGGAACGGATTTCCCGATGAGCTCGGAGACGCTGGCAAGACCTTTGTCATCCAAATAGTTGTTCAGCCCATCGATCATATCCTCGACGATTCGGAAACCGTGATGCATTGCCGCCGTACAGACCTGCACGCCTGTTGCGCCCATGAGCATAAATTCAACCGCATCACGCCAATTGGAAATGCCGCCAATGCCGGATATCGGGATATTCACTCCTGGATTTCTCGCACAATCCGCAACCATGTGAAGGGCAATTGGCTTTACCGCTGGGCCGCAATAGCCGCCATGCGAGCCTTTACCCCCGACATGCGGAATCGTGTTCCATGTGTCGATATCTACGCCAGCCAGCGAGTTAATCGTGTTGATGAGCGATATCGCATCCGCACCTCCACGCACCGCCGCTAGTGCTGTACTTGTAATATCCGTGATGTTCGGCGTCAGCTTCACGATCACTGGTGTTTGTGCGGCTTCCTTCGCCCACATGGTCTGCGCCTCGACAAGGTCCGGCTGTTGGCCGGATGCCGAGCCCATGCCGCGCTCCGCCATGCCGTGCGGACAGCCGAAGTTTAATTCGAGACCGTCTACGCCGACGGCTTCGACTTTTTTGACGATCTCATGCCACTTCTCTCGCTTAGGCTCAACCATTAGAGAGACGACCAACGCATGATTCGGGAAGCGTTTCTTCGTTTCATAGATTTCCTTGAGATTGACGTCAAGAGGACGATCAGTAATCAGCTCGATATTGTTGAAACCGGCCACACGCTGCCCGTTAAAATGAACAGCGGCAAACCGCGACGATGTATTAATAATCGGGTCTCCGAGCGTTTTCCACACAGCGCCGCCCCATCCCGCTTCAAAAGCTCGCTGAACCTGATACCCCGTATTCGTCGGTGGGGCCGATGCCAACCAGAAAGGGTTGGGTGACACAATTCCAGCTAGATTCGTTCGTAAATCAGCCATGTTGAATCCCTCCTGATTCTGTAGTAAGTCAGCTTATGCAGACGCCTCTTGCCCTTTCCCTAGCTGCTTATAGATGGCATAGGCGGTCAACTTCCCTTGTTGGGCAGCCGATACGACCATCGCTTCACCCTGTCCATCGCCGAATATAACGTCGCCAGCCGCGTAAACCTTCGGATTCGACGTCATGCCTGTGCCCGCATCGATCAAGGTCACGGTTCCCCTCGAATGTGCGAGGCCGAATTGTTCGATCAACGAAATATGCTTCGTCTGACCGATGGCTTTAATTACGGCATCCACTTCGATGACGAATTCGGAATCAGCTACAGGGATCGGACGTTTGCGCCCGCTATCAACAGACTCTACAAGCTCCATCCGCACACATTCGATGCCTACAACATTACCCTGTTCATCACCAAGAATCCGTTTCGGTGCTGTTAACCACTGAAACGCAACGCCATCGAGCTTCGCAAACTCATATTCAAAATCATACGCTGTCATTTCCTCTTGTGTTCGTCTGTATACGATTTGTACATGTTCCGCACCAAGTCTGACCGAACATGTCGCCGCATCAATTGCGGTATTCCCTGCACCAATGACAGCTACCCGCTTCCCAACGAAAGACTCGTCTAGATCTGCTGTAACTTTCGTTGACTCTACAAAATCTATTGCATCATAGACGCCGTTTAGTTGTTCCCCGTCGATTCCCAGCATAGGCACCTTTGACATCCCAACTGCTAATACAACCGCGTCGTAATCGCGCAATAGCTGCGCAGGGGTTACATCCGTGCCAACGCGTGTGTTCAATCGAAACTCAACACCGAGCTGTCGCACTTGTTCAACCTCCCAGTGCGAGATCTCCTGTGGCAGTCGGAACGACACGATCCCGTACGTATCCAAGCCCCCCGCTTGCTCCTTCGCTTCGAATACGGTGACCTTAAAGCCGAAGCGGGCTAGCTCACGGGCTGCCGAAAGCCCCGCTGGCCCACCACCCACGATCGCGACTCTTTTACCATTGCTTGCACCAGCTTGAAATAAGATCTGTTCATTCTTCATAGCCCAGTCCGTGGCATACCGCTGCAATTGACCGATGAGGATAGGCTTGGACGAATGATTGAGTACACAAGCCCCTTCACACAATTCCTCTGTTGGACATACTCGTGAGCATGAAGCACCAACCGGATTAGCTTCCATGATCGTTTTGGCAGAGCCTTTTAGATTGCCAGAGGCAATCTTTTTAATAAAAGAAGGGATATTAATGCCTGTCGGACAGGCCGTTATACAAGGAGCGTCATAACAGAACAAGCAGCGGTTGGATTCTTCGATCGCCTCTTTGGGCTTCATGCCCGCCTTCACTTCGGCGAAATTTCGCTTCAAATCCGTTAAAGAAATAAATGATGTACCCATCTTCGCTCCTCCTCCCCATCATGAGAATTGTTTATCTACAGCGATCTGGCGGGCTGCTCGATAGAGAAGCTCTGTTCCCAAGGTAATATCCTCGGGGCTCGCATATTCCTTCGGATTGTGACTAATCCCCTCGAGGCAGCGTACAAAAATCATGCCATAATCGCATACGTAGGACATGGCTAGTGAATCGTGGAAAGGCCCGCTCATAAGCTCCGGCGGCTTCATCTCCATCAGACCTGCTTCCTTGTGCAGCAGATCTTTGATCCACTTCGCACAATAGCGAGGCTCGCTGTTCGTATCCTCTCGAATCGTATAGGTAAGACCATGCTCACGTGCAACGTTCTCGATAATGCTGAGCAGCTCAGCTTCGAGCGCGTTCCGACGACATAATTCGATGTCGCGCAGATCAACTGTGAAGCTGACTTTCTCGGGGATGATGTTCCGGGAATCCGGAAACACTGTGAGCGACCCGACGGTTCCAACCGTTGGGGCACCTGGTTCACGACACACAAGCTCGTTCAGTGCGACGATGATTTTGGCACTGCCGAGCAGTGCATCATGACGCATCGACATCGGTACGGAGCCAGCATGGCCTGCGAAGCCTGTCATCTCTACGGTGAGCCATAACGGACCCGAAATGCCGCTCACGATCCCAATTGGCTCATTTATAGACTCCAGAACAGGACCTTGCTCAATGTGCAGCTCCAGAAAAGCCCCGATACGACCTGCTTGGAACGTATAGCCTTCCATATCTGCTGGATCACAACCGAATTCCAGCAGTGCTTCTCGGCGGGTAACGCCGTTTTTATCCGTACGATCTAACTCATCTGCCTCCAGCTTACCGAGCATGCCCCTAACTCCGAACAATCCTTTGTTGAAACGACTGCCTTCTTCATCACAAAAAGCAACAACCTCGATATTGCATGCTGGATGCAAGCCTTCCTCCACCATCGTTTGCACAGCTTCGATTGCACCAAGCACACCAATTGCGCCATCGAATCGCCCCCCGTAAGGCTGCGAATCGACATGCGAGCCGAGCATGAGAACAGGTGCTTGCGGATCGCTCCCGCGCCATACGCCGATCAGATTGGCGAAAGGGTCGATGTGTGTCTCCATCCCGGCTTCCTCCATCCAGGATTTCACCAGCTCCACACCGGCACGGTCTTCCTTCGAAAGAGCAAGTCTGCATACGCCTGTTTCGCCGATTTTTCCGATTTGAGCGAGATCATGAATGTGCTGTCCAAGACGTTCTGCATTGATTTGGATAAGTGGCTTCGTTGACAAGACCGATCATCCTTTCTCTTTCGCGATACCAAACACCGTCAATAGAGTTTCGATAATAAAATTCACATCTTCATCCGTTGAGGATAATGGAGGACTTAGCGTCACAATGTTGGCGAAGCCAGGGACGGTGTCCCCATTTTTACCGACGAGCAGTCCCTTGCTTTTGCATGCCAGAATAATATCTGTTACCCGTTCTACCGTAGCGGGAATCTTCGATTGCCTATCCTCCACCAGCTCAATGCCCATTGCTGAACCGAAAATTCGTATTTCTCCGACATGTGGATGCTGCTTTAAAGGTTCTAATCGCGTCCTGAACGCCTGCCCAATGTCCGCCGAACGTTCAACTAAACCCTCTCGCTCGAGAATCTCGATATTCGTTAACGCCACTTTACATGAAACGGGATTCCCACCAAACGTATTGATATGTCTAAAATGGCTTGTCGCCTCTTTCTCCTTGAAAGAGTCATATAATTCGGCCGATACTGCGGTTGCAGATAACGGTGAATAAGCGCTTGTTAAGCCTTTGGCCATCGTGACGATGTCCGGTCTTACTCCATAATTCTGATGACCGAAGGGCTTGCCCGATCGGCCAAAACCGCAAATGACCTCATCTACGATCAGCAAAACATCGTATTTATCACAAATTTCCCTAACCATCGGTAAATAATCATCGGACGGAACAATCATGCCTCCGCCAGTAATCACTGGCTCCAGAATGACACCGGCAACGGAATCGGCTCCCTCCCATATGATGGCGTTTTCGATCGCTTTGGCACATTGTAGGCTGCACGTATCTTTCGTCTGTCCGAACGGACAGCGATAACAATAAGGCGGAGGCACATGCTGAAAGCCAACACCAAGCGGCTCATATTTCAACTTACGCTGAGCTTGGCCCGTTGCTCCCAATGCCCCCATGGAATTTCCATGATAGGCGCGATGACGCGAAATAAATTTATGTTTGCTCGGTTTGCCATTTTGATGATGATATTGCCTGGCAATTTTGAACGCGACTTCATTAGCATCCGATCCTGAGTTGGAGTAAAAAATGCGATACTCGCCATCCAACCACTCATTCAACTTCGCCGCTAATTCAATGGCCGGGATGTGGGATTGAACCAGCGTTGCATAAGCGATTTTCATCATTTGCTCAGCTGCTGCTTCGGCAATTTCTCTTCTGCCGTGACCAACATTCACGCACCATAATCCTGACATGCCGTCTAGATAACGATTGCCGTCTATATCCGTTACCCAGCTTCCCCTACCTTCAGCGATGATCATCGGATTCTCATTGTGCGCGGTCATATGATGCCACACATATTTACGATCTTTTTCTAGCAGCTCCTCTTTGGTCAGTACTGGATCGATATCATCTTGAGCACTCATACGTAGTCCCTCCTGTTGATCTAACAAGAATCACACAAACCATACTATATTTCTATGTGTGAAAAGAGGTTGTCATCCCTAGCTTTACCTATTATTTTCATTTGGTAGAGTCAGGTTTACAGATGCGGTTAATTCATGAAAAAGTGGGGTTTCACGCGTTTGCAGCGTTCGATCAGGTAAAGGGACTTGGTGGATCGCAAGCACACGGCCTGGATTTGCGGATAATACGATAATTCGATTGGAGAGGAATACAGCTTCTGTGATGCTGCGAGTGACATAAACGATGGTTTTGTTCATTTTTTTCTTCATTTCAAGGAGATCAAGCTGTAATTTGTCCTTGGTGAATGCGTCTAAAGCGGAGAACGGTTCATCCAAGAATAAAATGGGTGGATCGAGGGATAACGCACGTGCTATGGCGACTCGAATCTGCATTCCGCTACTCAACTGCCATGCGTAATAATCTTTAAACTTCGCTAAACCAACCGTGTCCAGCAGTTGATCCATACGTTCCTGAAAGGAACTGCGACTAAGCCCCATATCCTCTAGTGGCAGCTCGATATTCTCTCGCACAGTTCGCCACTCGATTAAGTTAGGCGTTCGAGAAATGATGCCAAACTTCCGGCGCAGCCGAAGCTCTTGGGGGTGTTCCTTCTGAATCATAATCTGACCACTAGACGGCTGAAGGAGATCCGCCATTAGTCGAAGTAACGTTGATTTGCCACAGCCTGAAGGCCCAAGTATAGAGACGAATTCATTCTGGCCTACATCAAAGGTGATGTCTTGAAGAACCGTTACTTGTCTTCCTTTCTTCCCAAACACTATTCCGACGCCTTCTAACGAAATTTCCGCCTTCTTTCGGGAAAAGTCTGAATACATCGGGTTCCTCCTCATTCATGCTTGCCATTACGTTACGTATCCGTGAGTATAAATAACCCTATATGTTATATTATATAACGAATTTACGATTTTTCATTATACAGAGTGTTCCTAAATTAGAACCGCCATTTGACATTGTGTAAAATGTGGGGCAGATATGTAATGCTTTTGTCTCGTCGAATATTACATAACTAATGTTATGTAAACTAATTATGCACTATTTTTCTATTATCCAAATATTGTTCATATTCTCTGTTTCTGCAATTTGATAGAATGTGAAAGTAACCACATCAACCACATCTAGGAGGACAACGATGAAAAAGATGATTCTTACAACGGTAGTCGCAACAAGTCTCTTGTTCGGGGGTATTGCGAATGCGGCAACTTCCACTACATACGTCGCTACGGATTCCGACACGTTCTGGTCTATTTCACAGAAATATAAAGTGTCTCTCTCCGAGCTAATCGCACTAAATCCGAATGTGAATGCGGATAACATTTATGAAGGCGTTATCATTAAAATTCCTGTTAAAGAAGTCCAAAAAACTAGCTGGGAAGTCAAAGCAGACGCCATCATTGCAACAGGAATGAAGCAGCTAGGTGTCCCTTATGTTTTTGGCGGCAGCACGCCGAATGTGGCTTTTGATTGTTCGGGCTTTGTTCAATATGCATTTAATCAAAACGGGTTTAATTTGCTCCATTCCTCTGCCCTGCAAAGTCAAATGGGAACGCCTGTAGACAAAAACAATCTTCGTAAAGGAGATCTCGTATTTTTAGAAGGAACCTATACCGCTGGCGTTTCCCATGTTGCTATTTATTTAGGCAATAACCAGATTCTTCAGGCAGGTACGATGGGTACGCGTGAAGTTAAAATTAGCACTTTATTTGGCACTCCCTACTATGACGCTCATTATTGGGGAGCACGCCGTTTAATCAACTAGCCAATGAAAAGCCGCGGTTATTGCCGACGGCTATTTTTTTTGAGCTTTAGCCTGTCACAGTAGGCTCAAGTAGAGTAAAATTGTTCGAATACGTATCGAGCTCAGCCATGGCCCCAATGGGGATCGCTGCTTTATAGTAACCATGAGCTGTACTCAGATTGGTCATCAGCGGTTTACCTAAAGGAACGATTAATCCGGCAATGAGATCATTATAGGTGGTAAAATACGAAACCGAACAATTCGTACATTGTCCCATCACGATGCCGACGCAATCCCGAAATTTGCCTGCCATAATGAGTTGTGTCAAATAACGATATATCGCATTGGTTGGCTCATGCGTCTCTTCGATGACGATGATCTTCCCCTTTGTATCCACTTCGAACGGCGTTCCAAGTGTGCCTACAAACGAAGTAAGATTTCCGCCGACGATGCGGCCTCTGACAATTCCTTTTACGAGGCCGGTTAGTGGTAGGCTTGGTGGATTTTGTATCATTCTCGGGCTCGCTAGTGTTGAAGTCGCTGCATAAAATTGATCAAAGTTATAAGCAGGTGTATCCGGTTTAAAATCAATTAGCAAAAGGCTTTGAAATGTAATGAGATTGGCAAATTGGTAGAGGATATTTAATAAAATCGTAATATCACTGTAGCCAGTTACGATTTTGGGATTGCTATTGATAAGGGGAAAGTCCAAAAGAGGCAAAATATCCTTGACCCCTGTTCCACCTCTTGTGGGCAGAATCATGTTCACATTCGGATTTCTAAACATAGACATGAGGTCGTCTGCTCGTTGCCCGGCAGTAGCAGCAACGATCCCCCCGTAGGCATACGTGTATTTCCCTACGATCACCTGAAAGCCCATATTCTCAAGCGTTTGAATTCGTGCATCGATCGTGCTTGCGTCCAGTGGACTTCCTAGCGTTACAATACCTATTGTATCTCCACTTTGTAATAAGGGGGGCCGAATTGCCATTATTTTGCCTCCTACCCACGATAGCTTAGTGAACTGGATTCTCTCTATGTTGCCTTATATGCATAAACTTTACATATTAGACCACTTAGATCCTCATGCCAGTAGGAATGAACGCTGACACGCGATTCATTGCATCTTGCTTTTGCTTATCCCCCACGTGCGTATAAATTTGTGTGGTTTGGATGCTCGAATGTCCAAGCAGCTCTTGCAAGGTTCGGATATCCGTCCCTGCTAATACTTGCATCGTCGCAAACGTATGCCGCAGCTTATGGCTGGAAAACGATTTGCCTTGCAGCTCGATATACTGCCCCTTTAATTGGCCGAAATGCTTCTCGGCAATCGTTTGAATCATTCGGATACTTATGCGCCGTCCAAATTGCGATACAAAAAATGGCTGCTCCGCCCCACTCCTCGCTTCCATACGCTCTTCCAGCGCACGCTCGAGCACTTGAACGATTTCGCCTGGAAGCGGGATCACACGCCACTTGCGTCCTTTGCCTAGGACCATCAACGAATTCGTACCGCGATTGAAATCAGACATATTCAATCGGTGAAGTTCACTGACCCGCAGGCCGGCATAGCTCATCAGCAGAAACATCGCCACATTGCGAATCTGGTATTTTCCTTCAATGGATTGCAAAAATACAGCAAGCAGTTCCTCGCTCAGAAAGGTTGGAACTGGATTCTTTTCCACCTTCGATTTCTTCACGTTGATCGACGGGTTGTTCACAACAATCTGCAGCTCTACGAGTGCTGCAAAAAAAGTACGGATCGACGAGAGGTACCGATTCCTCGCCGCATCCCCTGCCCCTCCCTGACGCATCCTCGTCAGGAACCGCATAATGTCAATCGCCTCGAGCGTAGGCAAGACCTTCTCTCCGAGGCTCGACAGAAATAAACGAACATCGCCAAGGTAGGCTTGCTGTGTTCGTTTCGTAAATCCCTGGTCCTTCATCCAGGAATCAAAAAGCTCCAAATACTCGTCATCATAAGCAAAACTAGTGTCCATGTTGTCAATCTCCGTCCGTCACAAGCTAAATTGCGTTAAATATAGATTTAGTGCAATTTTTGGGTGTTAATAAAGACCGCCCTTATTGTAGAACGGTCTGGAAATAACTTAGTGAATCTCATTTTTCAGTTTCTGAGCTTCAGCTTCCGAAAGACCAGAAATCTCCGCAGTATCAGAAACTGTTGTCGATTCTTTCGGTCAATTATTGAAATATTTATAAATCTAATCTCGCGGATACTCCACCTTCATAATATCCATAAATGGAACCTTATCGATCTCTCCGTTGCATTCCATATGTACTCTGCCTGTACGTGAATCCATCGTTGCGATCGTGCCGCGCACCAGCTCTTCACGTCCCCATACGGTTAGCACGATCTCGGAATTTTCCATCTTTGCTTCCGACAATTGGTTCCCGATTTCTTCTAGTACAAACTCATCTCGCGTTGGCCGTTTTGCCACTTTCGCCTTTGCCATACACCATTCTCCTCCATGATCCGTCAATTGGACGGCGTAATGATTTCCTTCACACGACCGACTTGGCCATCTGTGAGTCTTACTTTTATACCATGAGGATGTGTTGGTGAGTTCGTTAATAAATCCTTCACGATCCCGCGTGTAAGCTTTCCGCTGCGTTGATCTTGTTTTAACACGATATTCACTTCTTTACCGGGTACTACATCTTTCCGATTTTGTCCATTCATGCTGCGTATGTCGCCTGCTTTCATGCCATAATGTGATTTATTATACCATAGTTTGTCCATCAACCCCATCACGGGGGACTTATTATCACCAAAAAAATAATTAATATCATTAATTATTAATTACATAAAATTAATTCCCGAACAAAAAAAGCGTTAATCCTAAGATTCCACGCCTTTTAATGAAGTCTTTTCAACTGCGTCATCACTTTTTCGAGCAAAATAAGGGATTAACAACGCGCTTGAAAAGCTAAAGATCATAACAGCCTTGAATACGAATCCATCGAAATCCTGAATGCCGAGGATCAGTGCCAACAAAAACATCCGAGAGATAACAAGGATGAGCTCCCGCCAAACCATCACGCGTGTTTGATGTAGCGGATCTAAGGGATAGGTGGCCAGAAATTGCCTGGAGCTCCATATCGTAAGGAAAAAGAACATGCCTATTGTCGTAAGTATGTTGGACAGAATTAGAATCAAAGGGGACGGGAAAAGCGCGAGCAAGAAACCAACCGCCGCGGCCCCCATGCCAAAGGTTAGCCATTTGTTATCACTGATTTGTCGTGTCCGACTAAACCGGCGATAAATGAATACACACGCGATAGTGAACGAGGTGTACATGATTTGCAGCATAGCGATTTTCAGCTTATCTTGTGTGACTGAAAAGGTAAAGATCAGCGAGAATATCCCCTGAAACTGTATGAAAAATCCGCCTGCCACCAGGGATGGAATCATCCATTTTAGACGAGGTGTTGTGAATACGTGGCGCAAGCCAAACCTCCGAAACACAGGTTCTTTGGCATCTTTTAAGGAAATGGTCGGCACGTAATAAGAAGTAAATATCATAAGCCCAATAAAAATGAACATAATGAAGAAGGAAGCGGTAAATCCCAACCATTTAATAATAACCGCGAATAGCAATGGATTTAGAAATGAAATCAACTGACCCATAACATTGATTGTGGAGAAAAAAGCGGTAAACTCCCTCCCCTTCCCGAAGAGAGAGATGCCCATATTTTGCGCTGAGCCGTATAAGCCATTCGTAAGTCCAACGGGGACAGCGATTAAAGTAATGTACAGAATTTTAGGTTCAAAATGCACCCATGAAAGCATGATAAACGTGATTCCCGCACCGAGGGCAGCAATACGCATCACCGTGCCAATCGTGTACTTGGATAAGAGATTCGCGCCGTACATAAAGGCAACGCCCCACGCCAAAAACATAATAAGATTGAACCAAGCCACGTCAAAGATGGAATTGCCCTTTTCCCAGATAAACAGGTTTATAAAAATACCCATATAGTTAAAAATAATGCCAGAGCTTACGCTCATCCATAATAATCGTTTTAGCGCGGATGTCATGTCATGTTGTGCTCACTTTCTAAACGAAATTTTGGTAAAATAGGTTACGAAGGATGGTTTCTCCCTTATAATAGATAGCAACAACGAAAGTTAATGCGTTTTAACTTTCATCATCATACCACGGAGCAAGCACGGAAGGAATGTATGTTATGCCTAGGTTCATGGACGATACGATAAGTCCTTATCCACTTCGAATCATCACTTTACCCATTGACGCCAGTAAATTAAAGATACAAACCCTACGTATTCTCTATGTTGGACATTTACCTGGGCGTATTCTATATAGAAGTCATGCCAAATTCGAAAGCTTTGCGGCTGTTTATATTTCAGGGGGCAGCGGAACTTTCCGTGTCAATGACGGGCCTGTTCAACGCGTTGAAAGCGGCAGCCTCTTCTTCTTCCTTCCGAATCATGTGTATCACTATGGACCTGAGCCAGGCGGATACTGGGACGAGTACTATTTCACACTTGAAGGCAGCCGCATAAAGGAATGGCAAAACAGCTGGCTCACTGAGCTAGATCAGGTGAAACAGGTTGGGCATGAAGATGCTGCACAGCATAATCGGATTGAGCGTATTTTCATCGGACTGGAAAGCGGAATTCCCGCTAATATAGATCGGGCTGCACTGCTTGTGGAGTCACTGTTATTTGAATTTATCCAACGAGCCGAGGCAACAATGGAATCGACGAAGAAGCAGCAATTCATTAATCTCATCGAGGAGCTCAGCGATTCGTTATATCAGCCATTTGATGCGCAAAGTATCGCGAAACGCCATCACATCTCTCTTTCTACCCTTCGCAGAATCGTCAGCGAATATTCTGGATATCCGCTAAATACGTATATGCACAGAATGAAAATGGCTGAAGCCAAAAATATTTTGTTGAATACAACCAATTCCGTCAAAGAAATTGCCGACTCACTAGGTTACAAGGATGTGTTCTACTTCTCACGTATATTTAAAAAATATGTCGGCGTGTCCCCTCTTATTTTTCGCAATACCATGCATACCTAGCGTAAAAATTTGCGCCTACTTGGCACGACTTGTCACATTGCTGCATATGATAGATTGAAAGCAAATCTTCGTATGTGGAGGTGAATCAGACATGGCACTTACACTATCGGGTTTAATGCTTTATGCAATGTGGCTTGTCTTAGGGGTCATGGGTCTTAGCTTTGTAGTAGATTTGTTCAAATCGTTTGCAGCAGGAACGTTCTCCGGCGCTACGGTTACATCTTACTTGAAAGACCTATTGTACTTTGTTTTCCCTTTATTCTTGCTTTCCAACATGATGCCGCTAGATCATAGCGATTTCCTACTGAAAATCGCGTACTATCTCGGTGCTCTTGGCGTCGTCTATCATTATGTCGGAGGCTATTTTAAAAAATAATGTGCAAACGCATTCAAAGCTGCTGAGTCCACTCAGCAGCTTTTTTTCACATGCAAAAAGCTGCTTACCACCAAACCATGGTAAACAGCTAATGAACCAAACAACTTCAAAACCGCGGTAAATTCGATAGATTATTACTTGGATCCCCATCCGGATACGAACGCAAGGTTTTCTCTCCCTTTCGATTCACCCCTGTATTCGCATCTTCGATTAAATCAGCTTCGGTCATTTCAATCGCAGTCTGTACATCCACGACTTGCCCATTTTGGAATTGTACCGCTTGGATACTCCCATCTTCATAATGAACGGATTGAATCATCGCTTTATTGGGATCAATGGAATGTGGACCACTTCGACGTCGCGGCATTTAGAATTCCTCCGTTTCTATAACTACAACATCTATGACTGGGAAGACTCACTCTGTGATTGCATTTCCTGCTTCAGTTCTTCTGTTTTCTGCTGTGCTTGCTTGATTTGATTTTGAAGATCCTGTACGTGCTGCTCTGCCTCAGTAAGTGCTGCTGCCGTAGCTTGTGAATAAATTTGCTGAGCAACTTGAAGCGTTTGCTCCGCAGCTTGCTCTGCTTTTTGGGCTACATCTTTGATTTGCGCTAAACCAAGTTCCTTTTGTTGCGGCATGGTAATACCCCCAGCTGAAGTTTTGCATACCCAATTAATGTAGGCAACGAAGTCCAATTTTATTCGGGCAAAAGATAAGCATGCGTGCTCAACAGATCCGTCAGCAGGTTAGTCGGAATAATGAATTCAGGAACTCCCATGTAGCCAGGTGTAACCTCATATTTCTGAAACACAATGACAAGTTTGCCATCCTTATTGATATAGAAACTTTGATCTTTTTTGATCGTTTTAAAAGCAAAATTCACCTGATTCGGCACCCCTTCTACCCAGTAAACTTTTGAAGGGTCATCTAGCATTCGTTGCTTCATTTGTGCCTTAATATTCTCACTTATAACTTGAATATAGCCTTCATCCTTAAACAAGCTCGGCAAAGTGATGAGCAGTTGATTCTTTTTATCAATCGTATCGTATTGAAAAGTTGTCGACGAAGAAGCCGCTGTATTGACTACATATCTGCCTACCGCGAAAATCTGTTCATTATCCGTTTTGACGATATAGCCGCTATCCACGCCCAAATGTCCCTCTAAGCCACTTGCTTTCATTTTTTCAACATCCACCATAAAGTCCGTGTAGAGCTTTTTACTTTCCTCCAAATACTTCTCATTTAAGGATTCCTCAAGCACCTTATTTTCCATATTCATAATCACAGGCACTTCTATTTTTGCTTGACGAGCACCATCATCATACTGATATTCTCGAAAAGTCAGGACTTTCATCCATTTGCCAACGACGGGCATTTCGGATAAAGTTTGAGCCAACGCTGGGCTCGTATTCAGACCCGCGACAAGTACGATAGCTGCTGCCGCTACCGCCGTCATCCACTTCAAATGCGTTTTCGGCTTTCTTCTGTGCTGCTTTATCGCTTGATTAACAATGAAATCGAGTTCCGCAGGGATAGGAATGTCCATATAGTTTTGTTTCATTTGCTCTAATTTCTCATCCATGGTTAGTTTACCTCCACTAGCTTATCATCGTTCATTTTAATCCGTAAAAGCTTAAGTGCTTGGTAGAGCCGCGTCTTAATCGTGCTCGTATTTTCCTTTAACACTTCAGCGATTTCATCAATTTTCAAATCTTCAAAATAGCGGAGCGTGATAACGCTGCGATACATCGTCGGCAAATCCTCTAGCGCTCGTTCTAAATCAATATTCGTATAGGCATCTTCACTGCCTGGCGTGATTGCTTCCATCGTTACATCATCCATCACCGTAAGCTTCTTATGTTTTCTCAGGAAATCCAAGGAGGTGTTGACGACAATTCGGTAAAACCAGCTTTTGATGGACGCATTGTTTTTCAAGGAACCTGAAGCTGCAAAAGCCTTCTGAATCGCCTCTTGCACAATGTCGAGTGCATCCTCTTGATTTTTCACATAACTGTAAGCAAGTCGATATACGTTCTCCTTGTGCTCCGTTATGCACGTAATTAATTCATTTTCCAGCTTACTATTCATACTCATGTCGTGATGACGCTCCTTTTACCGCGCGGTTTTAAGAACTAATCTTGTCGTAGCTAAGACGTATCAGGGTGCCAAATAGTTTGATGGCCATATCTACCAATTCCACATCTCCACTGGTATACTAACAGCAAGACGCTTATGAGGTGAACAACCATGAATATTATTAAAGTTAAAGATCGTCATGAATTAGATCGGCGCGTTCCTTCCATGCCGTGGTATATTGAGAAATTTATCAATTATAAGCTGCCAGACCTCTCGCCATCATCGCTGCTTGAATATGTACGTGATTATGAAATATTCCTGTCCTGGCTGCTTGCAGAGGGCTTAAGTACAGCGACCGTCATGAATCAGGTTCCTCTTGAGGATTTAGAGAAGCTGCATATGGACAGCATCAACAATTTTCGCATGTTCCTTGCTACCCGTAAAGTACAAGCTAATGGTAAAACAACAATTAATCGCAAGCTCTCCGCGCTTCGCTCCTTATTTCATTACTTGAGTCAAATTGCAGAGGATGACAACTTCTACCCGCTTCTTAAGCGGAATGTGATGGCGAAAGTGGAAATTAAGCGTTCACACAAAGCTAAAGACAGCGCGGCGAAGCTCGAGGGCAAGCTGTTGCAAGAGGAAGAAATCGTGGAGTTCATTGCGTATGTGAAGGAAGGCTATGCGCATGATGTAGCAAAGAATAAACAGGCGCTTTACGCTTATGAGATAAATAAAGTCAGGGATGCCTGCATCGTAACACTCATCCTGAATTCAGGGTTACGTGTTTCTGAAGTGTTCAACCTGAACGCCGATGATATTGATTTGAAAATGAAGCTCGCCCACGTGTATCGAAAAGGTAAAAACGACGACACCTTCAAAACGCCGGTCTATTTTCGTCTCGACGCGATCCAAGCCCTAACTGACTACCTAGCTATTCGCAATTCGCGATACAAGCCAGCGAAAAAAGAAAAAGCCCTCTTCATTGCCATGGCGAACGGCAAAAAAGAAGGCGAACGTATGACGAAGCGTGCGATTCAAGAACTTGTAATCAAATATGCCAAACGCTTTGGCAAGCCATATTTATCTGTACATAAACTGCGACATTCCTTCGCCACCGATTATTACTTACAGAACGACTTGTACAAAACTCAAGAGCAGCTCGGCCACGCTTCACCGGAAACTACGCAAATCTATGCGCATCTTACGGATCGCACGATGTCTGAAGCGATTGATCGACGCGCGGAATCCTGATTTTATACGAGTTTGGCTTTATTTTAGCTTATCCATTTGGATAAGTTTTTTTGCTTATTAATTAGCCATATTATTAATAGAATCTACCGTATCAAAAACAGAAATATGATCTACTTTTCCTGTGGATTTTGGAATAATAAATTTAAGTTGAAACACTTGCGAAGCTTGGTAAATATAAATCGTATCATCCCCATTTACTTTAGTGTCAGACGGTTTACCTAATGCTTGTTCAATCTGACTTAACGTCAACGAATGCAATTGTGGATCATTGGAGCGAATATCAATGATTTGACTTCCCTTGTTAAAGCCAACAACAGCATTTTTCTTTGAGTACGTTGCATAAATCCCACTACCCGCTGATTCTTTCTTGTCTGCCTTCCCCCACGATTTCTCGACATCGTCAATCAGTCCAGTCTTTGCTGCAAACGTAATGCCACTAACTTTACCGAGTTTAGCCAGTTCAAACATATCCTTAATTTGCTTCGATACTGCGCTAGCACTTGTGGAAGACGAAGGCACCGGTGAAGTAGGAGCCACAGAAGGATTCGCAGATGGACTAGCCACGGGAGTCGATGCAGGCGTAACGGATGGGCTCGGTGACGAACTAGAACTTGGACTTGGACTTGGACTTGAGGTCGTCGTATTCGACGCCGGTTCTGGTGTTGAAGAACATGCCGTTACCATGAGCATAGTCGACAGCAGTAGCGTATATATGGTTGTTTTTCGATTGTATTTTTTCATATCAGTCACCTCGATCTATTTTAGTTACAGTTTACTAACGATCATCCCACATCAAAGGTTGCAATTAAATAAAAACAAACCATAAGGGAATGATCCCCTATGGTTTATTTTGCTTCAAATAATTCAATGTATTCCTGAAGACTACTTCAGGATTTTATCAATTGCGGCTAGCTCTTCCGGAGCAAACTCCAGATTTTTCAATGCTGCTACGTTTTCCTCGATTTGAGATACACGGCTTGCCCCGATCAACGCTGAAGTAACGCGCTCACCGCGGAGCACCCATGCCAGTGACATTTGAGCCAAGCTTTGGCCGCGTGAGCTAGCCAATTCGTTCAGCTGGATGATTTGGTTCAGCTTCTCTTCTGTAATATCCTTCTCCTTCAAGAATACGCTCTTACCGCTAGCTCTCGAATCCGCTGGGATGCCGTTCACATATTTATTCGTTAGCAAGCCTTGAGCTAGTGGACAGAACGCAATACTGCCGGCACCGAAATCATCCAATACGTCCTGCAAGCCATCTTCGATCCAGCGATTCATCATGCTGTAGGCTGGCTGGTGAATGAGCATTGGTGTACCCAAGCGCTTCAAAATACCTGCCGCTTCTTTCGTTTGCTCAGCAGTATAGTTGGAAAGACCAACGTAGAGTGCTTTACCTTGACGAACAACTAAATCCAGTGTCGCCATCGTTTCTTCGAACGGCGTATTCGGGTCTGGTCGGTGTGAGTAGAATATATCAACATAATCAAGACCCATTCTTTTTAAGCTCTGATCTAAGCTGGACACCATATTTTTCTTGGAGCCCCACTCACCATAAGGCCCTTCCCACATATAATAGCCTGCCTTCGTCGAGATAATTAACTCATCCCGATAGGCGCCAAGGTCACTCTTGAGCACACGCCCCATCAATTCCTCTGCAGAACCAGGCGGCGGTCCATAATTGTTCGCCAAATCAAAATGCGTGATTCCCAAATCAAAGGAACGAAGCAGCATCGCTCTCCCGTTCTCGTGCAAATCTAAGCCACCGAAATTGTGCCACATGCCCAAAGAAATAGCCGGAAGCTTTAGCCCTGACTTCCCTGTACGGTTATATTTCATTTCTGCGTAACGAGTTTGACTAGCCTGATAGACCATGATTGTCCTCCTTTAAATTTCAAAAAACAGCTTAACTAATGATCTTATGTATTCACTAAAGTTTTCACAAGAATCCTGTATCCTATGTACTAGTTGAATCGAAGCAAGGCATTGTGCTCTTGCAGCCATTTCGTTTTCTCGTACGTATTTCGAATAATATCGACCAACACACCTTGTGGATCCACCCCATCTAAGTATCGACCCAAAAAATGAATAAACACGTCCAACCGACGCAGCTCGATTAACAAGGGTAAAATACTTATCTCTTCCTCAGACAATCGGACAAAATGACGATATCCTTCATAGAAAGCGCTGCTATTCGCCTTGAGTCGCTCTTCCGCCAAGGTGGGATCGACTAAATCCGATAAGCATACTGCAAGCTCCATGACTCGCGCATCGATCGTAACAAATTCAAAATCGAGAATGGCCGCCAATTGCCCCTCGTCGTCCACCAGCATGTTAGAGCCATTAATATCACCATGAACGAGCTGGTGCGGCAGCTGGCGAATCGAAGGAATTGCAGCATAAATGGCCATATAGCGATCAAATATATAAGCAAGTTCATCCTTCTGAGCCTTGAACGGTTCGGGAGGCTGCAGCGCAAACATCCGAATCGCCTTCGGATTACAGCTAGGGTGAATATGTTCAATTTCATAATAAGGGGCATATTCAGGCTTGCTGCTAATAGAAAGTCTAGCTAAGCTTGCGGATAGTTGACCTACCGCTTTCCCCATGTCTTGAAGTTGAGACAAACCCAATTCAATTGGATTATGGCCTTCCGTATATGTAAATAAGGCAGCGAGCTTGCCGCCATCCTCCCCTAACGTCACCACAGTGCCTCCCGTTGGCAGCTCAAGAGGCATAGGGATTTCAAAGGGAAGCTCACCTTTCAACTCAGCTAATTGAAGTAAGACGCTATGCTCAAACTTTATTTTGTTCCGGTCCCGGTGCGTTTCATACAACCGCAGAACATACGTTCGATCATCGACTTCGACGAAGCGTGTCGTGTTATTCATCCCGCCTGCACCAACACGAAGTGTCCATGTTTGAGACGGAAACCAATTGGCGGGAAGTAACGCTAATTGTTCCTCTTGATCAATAACTCGCATAATGCTCAGACTCAGCTCCTCTTCTTATACTTGATGGTCACCTTCTACCGCGAACTCAAAATCCTCCACATCAAATGCCTCAACAGGGATAGAAAACTCCACTAACCGCTCTATAAAATCAAACTGGTCCGTTAGCAGCACAGCTTGCTCCTTAATCGCCGTTAATATAAGTTCCGTTTCGATCGGGTCAAATTGATCCCCATACGCTTCATTATCAATCGCATAAACGATTTTCAGTGTCACATGCTCATTAATCGGTAACGGCGGGCTTTTGCCCCATGGCATGGACAATGCTTTTTCTATTTTCTTCTTGTTAAAAGATTCCTCAAAAAACGCTATGAGCTCCCCTATCATTTGTTTAACAAAACCGTCATCCTCATGTTCTAACATGATCGGTTCAGGACTGCTGTGCAGCTCATACAGCTCTTGTATGGTCGTATATGGAATGATATAAGTCACAGGCTTTGATGGCAGCATGAGCTGGCCATGCACGGCTAACATCACAGCTTCGATTATAAACGTTTGGCTCATGGATTTCCCCCCTAATGCTACAATCATCATTCTGCACTACTTCGCTAGAAAGCTCGGAAATCCTTTTTTAAAGCACGAATGCACATCCTAGATCTATGTGTAAATAAAAACCGTTAGCTCCTTCGATCGCTTTGACCATTGAGCTAACGGTTCTCTAAGCTGATTATAAACTGCCATCAAACACCTCGTGGTCCTCGTACTGGGGGCGAAATGGTTTCTTAGAAAAGCGATTCGCATACGCGGATGCGACATAACAATCGGGTTTAATGACCGGAACCATCCCTACCGATTCCACACGTCTGACCATCTCTTGGACGAATTTTGCCGTCCGATTTCGATTCTCATCATCGCCGGCATCAATATGAATGAACATATCGAACGTGGCTCCTTGATAAAGATGAGGAAGCACTATATTTTCCATATCTGAACGTTTGTTCTCGTCAAAAAACATCGCAATCTCTTCACTTAATGAGGTTTCCATGGAAAGCTTTTCTTTAATTGAGTGAAGGGCTCTAGGTACGATAACTTGACGATAACATGCCCACGCTCCTTTCCCAAGCCGCTGAATCACTACACCAGTAATGAATTTCGTATGACCCGTGTGCACTTGACAGTCCGTACCAATAATGAACTTATAGGTCGCCACAGGATCAAGACGCATGAAATGAAGAATACGCTCGTGCACGGTATCCAGGTTAAGTCCTCTTTCCGTTGTGTTCCTAAATTCCAATGGATGGTTCATCGTCGAAGGTTTCACAGATAAGGCTCTCCCTTTCTCCTTAGACTGTAGAAAAAGGCGGATGCTCAAGGCAGCACCCGCCTCTTCTATAGTATATGGCAAACCTTGCCTGTTCGAACCATCAACTTATTTTAAAACAGAACCACCGTACAAAAAGCGGTTTTCCCACTGCTTGCCATCAATCGTATCGACGCGAACGCCGCCTGATTCAACGGAATACGTATGCAGCATTTGGCCGTTGCCTAAGTACAAGCCCACATGCGTAATCGGTTCTGTTAATACATTGATTCCATCGTAATCAGAAGCTTTGGAGCCTTTATAGCTGCTAAAAAATAGCAGATCCCCGCGCTTCAATTTTGTCCAATCCTTCACAATCAGTCCCAATGCTCTCACGTAGCTGCCTTGCGCAGCAGAATCACTTGGCAAGGATAGTCGAAGCGCATCCCAGAACATCGTTTGTACAAAGTCAGAGCAATCGAATGTGGAAGGGTCATTACGGTCGGAACCAAATTCATACGGAGTTCCCAAGTACTTTTCTCCCGCGTCGATCACGGCTTCGATTTCATCCGCTACAGGCATATTTGGTTTAATTACCGAGAAATCTGTTGTTATGTATTTACTGCTGCTGCTCATATAGCCACTGACACCGTTAGCATCTTTCACTTTATACCAGCTGTCATTGACCTTATCCGTAACAAGTACTTCTTCCCCTTTGCTCAGCATTCGAATCACCTTAGAACCTGAACTTGCGTCTGAGGATGGCAGCGTACGAAAATTAACGCCGTAAATGATTTCTGCATTGCTGACAATCGTTATGTATTTACTGCTCGTTGATACGTAACCTTTAACACCTTGCGCATCCTTAATTTGAAACCAATTTACCGTTGTATAATCGGTCACGGTTACAACTTCGTTCGTTTTCAACATGCGCAGCACATTACTCGAGGTTGACGGTTGATCTCGAAAGCTTACACCTGCAACGATTTGCGCCTTCGTCGTGACGCCTTCCTCAGCTTGCGTTGCTTTGGGTAGAATAATTGTACAAGCTACCATCAATACGGCAATCACCGTTGTCCACTTTCTCATCGTCTTTCCACCCATCCCATATGATGTTAAATATTTCAATCGTATCCTTATTATAGTTTGTGGGGGTCATGCACGAAAATAGGTGAATGGTAGGGATTATTGCCAAAAGGTGTATGGCGATTAGCCTATTGACGCCGTGGCTTAATTTTCCAACTTTCGAGCTTCAGCTTTACGTGTTAGAGATGACCAAAATAACTGCATGTGTGATGAGTTTTTTAGCTTTACATTCCCTATTTTCATCTCATTTTCTTCCAATTCGATAATAGTCCAATTGCTCGGATCACTCACCGATTGTGATGCTAAAAAATGAGCAGCCTGCTCATTCGCTTCCTCCTCCTCCTGCCAAAACTTCACACCGTAATAAGCTAAATTATAATGATTAACGAGCGTGCATGTGTAGATTTGTTCGGTTTTTGTATGCTGTAAAACAAATGGCATTTCCTTTCGACCTCCAATATGAAAGGCACATTCACCACGAGGGGGAATGTGCCTTCGTTTGTTTGCTTACTTACAAATACGCGTTCTCATGCTTCGCTTTCAACATGTTCCAACGACGCTCTACTTCAGTCTCGAAGGATTTCAACGATCCCTCATATTCGGGTTTAGTGAGATGCTTCGTTTTCCCCATCGTTTTCAACCAGTCGGATAATGGAATCTTCTTGCTCTTATCCTCAGGATTGTAGGTGATTGTCGTGACGCCATGTTCTACCTCATAGAGCGGGAAGAAACAAGAGTCAACCGCAGCACCAACGATGTTCGAGCCTTCTTGATCGTCCGACAACCAATTCAGCGGACATGCAATGAGGATTTTGCCGTAAACTAGCCCCTCATGCTGGGCATACCATTGTGCCTTCGCTGCTTTCTTCACCAGATCCTGCGGATACGCCTCTGACCCGGTAAATACATACGGAATGTGTGTCGCGGCCATAATTTGCGCAGTATCCTTATGATGGAATACTTTCCCACCTTGATGTTTCCCAACGTTGGACGTAGATGTTCGATGTCCCATCGGCGTTGAGTAGGACAGCTGTGCCCCTGTGTTCATATAACCTTCGTTATCGTACTCGAGAATAATCATTTTATGATTGCGTAATGCCGCCCCAATAGCTGGCCCCATCCCAATATCCATACCGCCATCGCCTGTAATCATGACGAAAGTGAAATCATCCTTCAACCCCAGGTGATCTAACTCTCCGCGACGTTTGCGCTCCCAGAACATCTCAACCACGCCTGACAGCGTTGCTGCCCCATTCTGGAAGAGATTGTGGATATACGTAGCTTTATGAGCTGAATACGGATACCCTGTCGTTACAACCATCGCACAGCCTGTGTGAAAAATGGAAACAATGTCGCCTTCGATCCCCTTAAAGAACAGCTCCAGTCCCGAGAAAATACCGCAGCCAGGACATGCTCCATGTCCAGGAGCAATTCGTTTCGGCTTCTTCGTTAAGGAACGGAGTGGCGGAATACGCACATTCAGCTTCCCCGTATTCTCATCCGGTGTAACCGTAATAAGCCCCGTGTTCAAATCCTCATACTTCATCGGCGTCAATACCCGCTTCGGCGCCTTCGAAGGATCACCCGGCGTGTGGCCGTAGTAATCGAAAGGAACGTCCACCTTGCCGCTCTCCATCGCGTCAATGGCGAATTGGAACAGATTATGCCCATCCTCGGCATAAAAGTCTTTGCCACCTAAGCCATAGATTCGGCTTATGACAAGCGTATCTCTGTTCCCATGGGTGAACAGTGCCGCTTTAATTTCGTTGACCATGTTGCCGCCATGTCCGCCATAAGAATCAGCGCGATCGCCTACCGTTATCGCCTTCACATTCTTCAGCGCTTCTGCGATTCGCTGCGCTGGGAAAGGTCGGATCAGGTTCGGTGCGATCGAACCTGCTTTAATGCCCTTCGCGCGGAGCTGGTCGACGACATCCTTGATGATTTCGGAAGCCGAATTCATCAGGAATACCGCGACTTCCGCGTCATCCATCCGATATAGCTCAAGAATCGGATAGTCACGCCCCGTCAAATCGGCATATTCTTGCCGAATGCGATCATACACGCCTTCAGCATTATACATGGCCACAGACTGCTGGTAGCAGTTATTGATATAATCCGGTTCATTCATATACGGTCCAACCGTAATCGGATTATTACGATCTAAAGTATCTGGGAAGCCCTGTGGCTTCTCACCTACGAATGCTTGCACATCAGCCCGGTGTGCGAAGGTCTGCACTCTGCGCTTTTGGTGAGAGGTGAAATAACCGTCGGAAGCGACCATGACGGGCAGACGCACCTCTGGATCCTCAGCTAACTTAAGCGCCATAATATTCATGTCATAAACGGCTTGCGGGTCACGACACATGACGATCGGCCATCCTGTATTCAAGGCGTAATATAAATCCGAATGATCGCCATGAATATTCAATGGGCCGGATACAGAGCGACAAACCAAATTCAGAACCATCGGAAAACGCGTTCCCGATTGCACCGGCATTTGTTCCAACATGTACAAATAACCGTTGGCGCTTGTCGCGTTAAATACGCGGCCGCCAGCAGTTGAAGCGCCATAACATATGCCTGCTGAACCATGTTCGCCGTCGGCAGGGATTAACACAATATCATGCTGTCCATTGGACTTCATGAGGTCTAGAAACTGAGCTACTTCCGTTGATGGTGATATCGGAAAGTATCCCATGATATGATAATTAATCTGGTGTGCCGCATAGGCCGCCATTTCATTTCCTGATTCATACACGATACGCTGCTCGACTTTGGCTAGCCCGAATTCCTGCTTGATATCAATGGACATGCGAGTAGTTCCACCCTTCTCCCATAAATACTCTCTAAGAGTTTATAGCTAGATTGAATCGATGAGGCATGCGATTTATGTCTGCATAACCATCTTCTTCCCGCTCACTGGAGAGCGCATCGGTTGGACAAGCCTGTACACATTTAAGGCAACCTTTACAATACTGATAGTCAATGCCTTGCAGGAACATTTGCGGGCGCCCCTTTTTGTCAGGGAGCTCATCCCACACAAAACAAAAGTCAGGGCAAACATTATCGCATGATGCGCAATGAATGCATTTATCTTCATGAAAATGCGGCATCATCCCTGCGCGGGATATGCTCAAATCCTTGAGAATACTATTACCGGGATTCGTAACGACTCCCCCGATTGGCTGTGTAGCAAAGCCCAGAACCGGTGTATCGTACCGAACAAAGTCTGGCATCGACTCCCCTTCTGGAAGCGCATACGTTTGAAAGACCACTTCATTGAAGCCGCGATCAAAGGTACGTAACGCTGGCGCTACGGCAAGCGGGTACTTCTTTTCTAACGATTTCCGAATGACACCGCGCATGACGTCTGGATCCAGAAAATCACACAATCGGAACATCGCACCTAGCATCGCCATATTAACGCGATTTTTCTCTTCGAGCGCAATCCCAATTGCATCAATAACAGCGATTGTTCCCCCTCTGAGCTTCATTTTCTCCTTCAGCTCATCAGGTGTTTTGGTCGAGTTCACCAACACAGTACTATCTTCATAAATGCCACTGATAACGTTTACAGTTTTGGAAAGTGATTCATGAAAAACACCTACAACATGCGGCCGTTCAACGGGTGATGTATCCCGAATCTTCGTATCCATGTCACAAAATCGAATATGTGCTTTTACTGCTGATCCTTTCTTCTCAGATCCGTAGGAAGAGAAACTGACACCGTTCAATCCAACACCAACGACTCCTGCTTCTGCCAGCATCTTACCCGCTAGATTCGCGCCTAGACCGCCGATGGATTCCAGTCTTATCTCGAAAAAACCGAGATCGTTCAATTTAGGTAAAGTTACCATGCTTGGTCTCCTTTCAAAAATGAACTGCATAAAGAATGAATAGCGTGAATAGTAAATCTATTATTATTGTAACAAGAAATGGCTGGTAATCAACCTTTTTTTCATACTAGCCATTTAGAGCAAATAATCCGTGATTAGACCACACTTTCCTAAATAAAAACATAAAGTCTCCGGGTCAGCTTCAGCCTCATGCTGTCGTTCCTCACAATCCTCACAAACGTCTACATAATCGTCTTCAATCGGATTAAACACTACACCGCAAACCTGTGAGCACGTACGCATTCACATCTCTCCTCGGCTACAAATCCCCCAAAATTGTAAACGTTTGCAAATCATGTTTTCTATATTATACCGTGCTTCATGCGCTTGTGACCATATGTCTTTATGAAATCTTTAGCCTTCATCTAAGCCAAAACAACAGATTGAAATTCCGCATGTAAGAACGTGTAGAACAAATTCAAAAATTGTCGAATAATTAAAAAAACAGCAAGCCAAATGAGAGCTTTCTCTCTTCTAGCCTGCTGTAATTTCAATAAAGCCTATGGAGCTAATCTTTCCTTCTCAACAATGTATGCGAGCAATCGGCTGCAACTTTCCTCCACCATTTCATACACTTCTTGAAATTTCCCGGTATAATAGGGGTCCGGTACGTCAGTATGTGAATGATTCCCTGAGAAATCCAACAATTTATGAATCGATGCGCGCTTCTCATCACCTGCAAATTCAGGAGCAAATGCACCTAGATTCACAACATTACTCTCATCCATCGCAATGATATACGTAAATTGGTGGAAATCATCCGGACGTACTTGCCTAGCTTTCATACCTTCATAACCGATCTGATGACGATCTAGAATTTCCCTTGTGCCTTGATGCGGTGGATGACCGATATGCCAATCTCCTGTACCTGCAGAGTCAATAGCAATGACATCCTCCAGTCCGGCATCCTTGACTTGATGGCGAAACACAGCCTCCGCCATGGGCGAGCGACAAATATTACCTAAGCAAACGAATAAGACCTGTATCATATTTGACCAAAGACAAGCATTTTTTCATTTAAGGTAAGCGGTCTAGCAGGAATATCCAGTACAATTCTACCTTCTGACACTCCCCAAATACGTGTAGCAAATCGTTCCGCCAGCTCTACTTTATGTAACGTTGCAATGACAGTCATGTTCCGGTCTTTGCACAACGATTTTAAATCTTGCAGAATGTACTCCGTAGACTTCGGATCAAGTCCGGAAACAGGCTCATCGGCTACAAGTACCTTTGGTCCTAGAATCAACGCTTTGGCAATCGCAACACGTTGCTGTTCGCCGCCACTGAGTTGACCTACCTTTTTTTCTCCTTTATCCAAAAGGCCCACTTTCTCTAAGAAATCCATGCTGTCTATTTTTTCGTCTCTTGATGATAAGCCTGTAACCATCCGAAGTGGTGCTTGATACACTCTTCCCATCAACACATTTTTGACAGCGCTTTTATTCCGATTCAGCACAGGCTTTTCTTCTAAGTAAGCGAAGTCTTTCCCTAATTTAAAACGATCCCAAGGACCTGGCTTCGTAATATCATTCGAGTTATAAATGAGCTGACCGCTAGTCCATTTTTCTTGATGGGCTATGCAGCGAAGCAACGTTGTTTTCCCGCTTCCACTACTGCCAATCACCGCGATAAATTCGCCTGCATCTGCTTGAAAGCTAATTTGCGATAATACCTGATTGTCCGGAGGAAATACTTTACTTAGATTTCGAACTGTCAGCATGCCAACTCTCCTTCACGTAAGACCATTTGAAATAGGATATTTGGGAAAAATCGCCACTCAAATCAAGCCATAATCTGCTCACTGAGGGCGATTTCCTTCTCTTTTACAAGTTAACCTTAATCGCAAGAAGACGGCGCTTCTGCCGCGCCTGCTTCTACATTAATTTTTTCCGAAATCGTATCTCTAACTACGGACATTACAAGCTGCAGCAAGTAATTGATATCTTCTTGTGTTTGCTTAAACTCGTTCACGATTGGGATACCATCTAATTCATCCTGTAGAACTTCGATTTCATTTTCGATCTTTTCTACCATTTTCTTGTTTTGGAACGTTTCAAAAGCAACAATTTCTTTTTGCTTTTTCTTAATCGAACTAATGATGGTTTGAATATCAGGATTCGTTGCAATTTGCTTTTCCGCTTTTTGATAGAACTGAACTTCATTGGAAGTTGTTAGCAAATCAGCTAATTCCTTCGCTTTTGCCAAGATATCTTCGCGAACGATCATTTCTGTATTCGTAAATTCCTCAACTTTAAATGCATGAGGCTGGTTATCATCATGTGCATGATCACAATGGGACATTTCTAAACACGCTCCTATTTATTCTGATCTTCATTTATACAGACATTTGAAGAGGCTTATGGACAATCTCGCCTTTCAAAATCCATGTTTGTGCATGTGTCACTTTCACTTCAACCATTTGGCCAATTAAGGAAGGGTCTCCTGTGAAATGGATGAGCTTATTCGTTCTCGTACGACCGGCAAGCACATTCGTATTGTTCTTACTTTCACCTTCAACCAACACTTCAACAGTTTGATGCAACAAGCGTTCATTGCTCTCTTTGCTCAGCTTATTAACGAGCTCATTCAGACGATATAAACGCTGCTTCTTCACTTCCATCGGAACGTTATCTTCCATCTCAGCTGCAGGCGTACCTACTCGAGGTGAGTAAATGAACGTAAAAGCAAAATCAAACCCGACTTCCTCATACAGCGTCATCGTATCTTCGAATTGCTCGTCCGTCTCACCAGGGAAACCAACGATAATATCCGTTGTCAACACAACATCAGGAATCGTCGCTTTGATTTTACCCGCAAGCTGCAGATAATGGTCTCGCGAATATTTCCGGCTCATCCGTTTTAATACATCTGTATTCCCAGCCTGCACGGGCAAATGGATGTGCTCAACAAGATTCCCGCGTTTGCCTAATACCTCGATCAAGCGGTCATCAAAATCTCGCGGATGCGAGGTTGTGAAACGAATACGTGGAACATCAATTTTGCGCATATCGTCCATCAAATCTGCGAACGTGTACGTGATATCTTCAAAGTCTTTGCCATAGGCATTGACATTCTGACCAAGCAGCGTAATCTCCTGGAAGCCTTGGCGAGCCAGATCTCTAACTTCAGCCAACACATCCTGCGGTCTGCGGCTTCGTTCTTTCCCTCGTGTATATGGAACGATACAGTAGGTACAGAACTTATCGCAGCCGTACATTATGTTAACCCAAGCACGGATACCTTCCCGTTTTTTGGGTAGATTTTCTACGATATCGCCTTCCTTTGACCATACCTCCACAACCATTTCTTTGTTGAAAAAGGCATCCTTCAAAAGGCTAGGCAGACGGTGAATATTATGTGTTCCGAAAATCATATCGACAAAAGCATGCTTTTGCATGATGCGATTAACAACGGATTCTTCCTGCGACATACAGCCGCATACCCCTAGAATAAGTCCAGGCTTTTGCGCTTTCAGGGTTTTCAAATGACCCAGCTCACCGAACACTTTATCTTCAGCATTCTCACGAATCGCGCACGTATTAAGCAAGATGACATCTGCAATCTGCTTGTCTTCTGTAGCTGTATAGCCCATCTGCTCGAAAAGGCCCTTCATGACTTCGGTATCATGCTCATTCATTTGACAGCCATACGTTGTAATTAAGTAATGTTTGTCCTTACCAAATTGCTGCATATCTTCTGGAATGGTAAAGTCGTAATGAACTTGAATATCCTCTTTACCACGCTGCTTCTCATCCTTATAATTGGGTGCAGAATTGATTTGGATATTCCGACCTTTAATCCGATACGTTGTCTTGCCCTCTTCTTGGCTTAACACTTTTGCATCCGAGAAGTCAAAGTATTTGGAGTAATCCTTAACCTTGTCGGATTTTAAGTCCGATGTATTTTGGTTCTCCTTCGACATGATGAATTCACTTCCCTTTATCTATGAATATAGCGCTAACTTGTAATAACCCAATATCAAATTATAGCACAAATGATACCTGTATATCCATATTTGCATCTATTGCGCAATGAGCACAAAAAAACCTTCTCGAATGAGAAGGCTGTGAGAACCATTTTAACCATACGTATATTGTCGTTTAATTAGAGTAGTCATTTCATGCGCAGGAATTGGGCGGCTAAACAAGTAGCCTTGGGCTTCATTGCAATCCTTTTGTGATAAGAATTGAAGCTGTTCCTCCGTCTCTACCCCTTCTGCAATGACCTTCAAATCTAAATTATGTGCCATAGAAATAATCGTATGTACAAGTGCAGCATCCTTGGCATCCTCAAACATATTACGCGTGAAAGATTGATCAATCTTCAAACTATCGATTGGGAAGAGCTTCAAATAATTTAAAGATGAGTAGCCTGTTCCAAAATCGTCAATCGATAAATGAATTCCCATCGTTTTCAGCTTATGCATCGTCTCAATTGCGTATTTCGAATCTTGGATAATACTTTCCGTTAACTCCAGTTCAAGATACTGCGGATCCAAACCTGACTTCGCTATTGCATGGCTCACTGTTTCTATGAGATTGCTTTGCTTAAATTGTCTTGAAGAGATATTAACGGCCATACGTAACGGATCGTGACCTTGATGCTGCCACTCCGCATTTTGACGGCAAGCTTCATTCAGAACCCATTCTCCTATTGGGATGATTAAGCCTGTTTCCTCAGCTAAAGGGATGAAATCAGCAGGAGATATATTGCCCCAATCCGGGTGGTGCCAACGAAGCAGCGCTTCGACCCCAATAACGACTCCCGAATTCACATCAATCTGTGGCTGATAAAACACTTTAAATTCATTACGTTCCAAAGCTTTGCGCAAGCCAATCTCCATTTGCATTTTCTTCGTAACAGTTTCGTTCATCTCTGGTGTATAAAATTGAAAACTATTTTTTCCGTGTTCCTTCACCCGATACATTGCAGTGTCTGCATTCTTTATTAAGGTTTCAATGTCACCGCCATCGGATGGATAGAGACTAATACCTATCGATGGTGTCACGAATAGCTCGTGTTCAAGAATGGTAAAGGACTGCGAAAATATACGAATAATTTTTTGCGCATTTTTAATCATCTCATCGGTATTCGTGTTCGCCCACAGTACGATGAACTCATCGCCGCCTTGACGTGATACCGTGTCGCCTTTGCCGATACACGTTTCGAGTTGACTCGCAACCTCTATCAATAACTTATCACCCATAGCATGACCAAGCGTGTCATTAATATATTTAAAACGATCCAAATCAATAAACATGATCCCAATGGTTTGTTTGTTTGCATGAGCTTGATCTAGTGCGAGCTCGAGGCGATCATTAAGTAACAAGCGATTGGGAAGACCTGTTAATGGATCTCGGTACACCATTTGATTAATTTTTTCTTCTGCCCGCTTGCGTTCGGAGATATCTCGAATAATACAGCTAAAATATGCCTTGCCTTCTTCTTTCCAAACGGCAAGTGATAACTCAAGTGGTATCTCGGCTTGATCTTTTCTTAATCCCTGCAATTCATACGTCTTATCGAGCTCATGCGATTCCTCACTGGAAAGAAGAATCTCTAAACGCTCTTGATGAGTTGCTACATACCGATCGGGGAAAATAACACGTAATCTCTCACCGATGATTTCCTGTTCCTCATAGCCAAAAATTTGTTGGGCGCCTCGATTCCAAGAAATGATGGTCCCTTTTGTATCTGCTAAAATAATGGCATCATGCGCTGATTCTACGACAGAACGAAATCTTCTCTCCGACATCAACATTTGCGACTCAAATCGTTTATCAATAAATGTGCTGATGAACGCTAATCCCAAAACGAACAAAACGCCAAACCCTATCAAGTAAGCTAATAATGAAGTATCAAATGTAATATCGGATACCATTTGCGAATGATCGTGCTCAAACGTTGCAGCTGCCATTCCCGTATAATGCATGCCACAAATCGCAAACCCCATGATGACCGCGCTGACCAGCTTCTTTAGTAAAATGCGAGGTGAAGATGCATTCTGCTTAATCGAGTATAGCAAAAGGAGTGCTACGAAAGAAACAACATAGGCAATGATAGCCGAAGCTGCCCATAGATAAGGGTTATATACGATTTTGGCACCCATCACCATCGCTTCCATGCCGATATAATGCATAGATACAATACCCGTGGCAATAAATGTTGCCCCAATGAATACATCTGGCTTGCGCATGACAGGCCGGCTGATAATATGTAAAGCTAACCAAGATGCCAGTATAGCTGGAATAATGGAATAAATCACCGTAGACAATTTATAACTCACGGAAATGTTTAAATGGAAGGCCAGCATGGCTACAAAATGCATCGACCAAATGCCCATCCCCATAGCAAATGCTCCGCCAGCTAACCAGGCCTGCCTCGCAGAACCCTTGGCCTTATGGATGCGAATACCGAGATCCAATGCTGCAAAGGATGCAATGATGGCAATGAGGATTGAAAAGATAACGAGTGAAATGTGATAATTACTTGTGATAGTTTCCACAAAGATGCCTCCTAGCATTAGGCATTGATAGTTTAAAACCAAATGAAGACTGGTTCAGGTATATTTGCCTATCCATTCATTTAAATATGTATCTGTTGAGAACTATCTTACCATGATTTACAAAGAGCAACTATATATTTATGTCGAATGTACTCGAAAATATGTAAAAGTTACATCTTCGCGTAAATTTGATGCAGATCATGCAAATAATGCAAATAAAAACATCCCTTACATGTCGAGTAAAGGATGTTTCTAATTAAATCATTAGTTCAGTTAATAATTAATGCCATTAACATTAAAGAAGAATTTCTGCTTGATCTCCCGTTTTAACACCTGCTGCGTTCCCTTCATCCGTATCAATATGCATATCTAAAGCAAATTGGTCGGATACCCGCGCAATCACATCTTCAAATATTAATGGCCTCTCGCCGCGCAATTTAACGCGAAGAAGTTGTTTATCTTGAATCCCCCACTGCTTAGCATCTGAGGTATGGAAATGAATATGTCTTGCAGCAACAATGACACCTTTATCTAAAGCAACTTCACCTTTAAGACCAATGACACGTAATCCTGGGGTATCTTGAATTTGACCTGATTCTCTAACCGGTGGGTTAATACCAAGGGAGAAAGCATCTGTACGCGATACTTCAATTTGTGTTGATGGTCGAACCGGGCCAAGAATGCGAACTTTATCAAATTGACCTTTAGGCCCTACAATAGCAACAGTCTCCTGCGCCGCGAATTGTCCTGGCTGAGTAAGGTCCTTGAATACAGATAGCTCATAGCCTTCACCGAATAATATATCTAAATCAGACTTGCTTAGATGTATATGCCTTGCTGAAACACCTATTGGAACTAAGGCCATTGTGGAATCTTCCTCTCATAAAGAACATATTTGTCAGTATTGCC
This sequence comes from Paenibacillus sp. J22P90, assembly GCF_059692195.1. Lineage (NCBI taxonomy): Bacteria > Bacillati > Bacillota > Bacilli > Caryophanales > Paenibacillaceae > Paenibacillus > Paenibacillus sp. J22P90. The sequence continues at coordinate 448,381 of NZ_JCAUAY010000005.1, read as the reverse complement.
GCTCAACAAAAAAGGCATACGGAATTTCACCGTATGCCTTCGCAGGAAATTGATTATTTGAACTCAGTAAGCAATTTACTGAAGTCAGCTTCGGAAAGCTTAAGATCTTGTTTCGATAGACCTTCTTTAGCAAAAGTTGGAAGAGAATCTTCGTAGCTCTTTTTCTCTTTGTTTTGGTAGATGATACCCGTCAACATGGAGTTTGTTTCCATGATTTTCGTCATCGCCATCACACGGTTTGTGTAATCATAGTCTGGAATTTCATCCAAATCTACGATGTTCTCTTTGAACCAATCATATGTGTTCACTTTATTGAAAGTTACACATGGGCTGAATACGTTGATCAAGGAGAAACCTTTGTGATTCAAACCAGCTTCAATGACAGCTGTTAACTGTTTCAAGTTACTGGAGAACGATTGTGCTACGAATGAAGCACCTGCAGCCATTGCGATTTCCAAAGGAGAGATCGCGGACTCAACCGTACCTGATGGTACGCTTTTCGTTTTGAAACCTTCCGCACTACGTGGGGATGCTTGACCTTTTGTCAAACCGTAGATTTGGTTATCCATTACGATGTAAGTAACATCGATGTTACGACGAATAGCATGAACAGTGTGCCCCATACCAATTGCAAAGCCGTCTCCGTCTCCACCAGAAGCGATTACTGTCAAATCACGATTGGCCATTTTCACGCCTTGTGCGATTGGTAGTGATCTTCCGTGAATACCGTGGAATCCGTATGCATTGATGTATCCGGAGATACGTCCAGAACAACCGATACCTGAAACGATAGCTAAGTTTTCTGGTTCCAAACCAACGTTAGCGGAAGCACGTTGAATTGCCGCTTGTACGGAGAAATCTCCGCAACCTGGACACCAGTTAGGCTTTACATTGTTACGAAAGTCTTTTAATGTTGCCATGCTAAAGTCAACTCCTTACATTTTTGTTCGATTTCTGCCGGCAAGAATGGATTACCGTTATATTTTAGTACATTTTTGATTTTATCTGCGTGACCAACATGCAGCTTGATTTGATCAGCCAATTGACCAGTAGCGTTGTTTTCAACAACGATAACTGTTTTCGCTTTTTCAATAAGCGGACGCAGTTGTTCAGCCGGGAAAGGATGAATCAAGCGCACTGTTGCATGGTTCGTTTTGATACCTTCCAATTCAACACGACGTCTAGCTTCGTCAATTGTTCCACCCGTTGAACCCATACCGATAATAAGAAGATCTGGGTTTTCGTGAGGAGCATCAGCCTTAATCGCATCTGTCACTTTGATGTGTTTCAATTTCTCAAGACGTTTATCCATCATACGTTGACGGTTTTCAGTGCTTTCGGAAGGACGTCCTGTTTGGTCATGCTCTACACCTGTTACATGGTGAATACCGTTTTTAACGCCTGGAATCACACGAGGTGAAACACCATTTTCTGTGAACTCATAACGTTTGAACAATTGGTTCGCTTCTTGTTCAGGAGCTTCTGTTACTAGAGCGCCGCGGTCGATAACGATGCGGTTGTAATCCAACATTTCTGCGGATTGCTTACCTAGTGAAAGTTGAAGATCTGTCATTAGAATAACAGGTACTTGGTATTGCTCAGCAAGGTTGAAAGCTTCAATCGTATCGTAGAAGCACTCTTCAATCGTGCTTGGGGAAAGAACGATTTTCGGGATCTCACCGTGAGTTCCGTATACCATGGCATTCAAGTCAGATTGCTCTTGTTTCGTAGGAAGACCTGTACTTGGACCACCACGTTGCGTATCAACGATAACAACAGGCTGTTCTGTCATACCTGCTAGACCAATTGCTTCCATCATCAAGGAAAGACCAGGACCTGCAGATGCTGTTAATGCACGAGCACCAGCGTAGTTAGCGCCAATTGCCATTGTTACTGCAGCAATTTCATCTTCTGTTTGGATAACCGTTCCACCCATTTTAGGAAGTACTTTTTGCAAATATTCCATTACTTCGGATGCTGGTGTAATTGGATAAGCAGGCATGAAGCGGCAACCTGCAGCAACAGCTCCAAGAGCAATTGCATCATTACCGATCATAAACAATTTTTGTTGTCCGTCTGCAGGCTCAAGTTGGAAGTCAGCGATAGGTCCGCCAGCAAGTTCAAGTACGGATTCCGCACCTTTACGAACCGCTTCAATGTTCTTCTCAACGACAGCTGCACCTTTACGGCCAAACTCTTCTTCTACAGCTTTATTAAACACGTCTAGCGGCAAGCCAAGTAGAGCCCATGAAGCGCCAGACGCGGCCATGTTCTTAAATAGAGACGTTCCTAATTCCTCTGCGATCGCTGTGATCGGCACTGGGAACAATCTAGCTTTAATTCCTTCTGGTAAAACAGGGTTAAATTTAGCATCCGCAACGATAACACCATTGTCGCGAAGCTCGTGTGCGTTGAAATCGATACTTTCTTGGTCAAATGCAACAAGAATATCTAAATCGTCTGAAATTGCGCGAATCGGCTTGGTGCTGATGCGAATCTTGTTATTTGTATGTCCCCCCTTAATCCGTGAAGAGAAATGACGGTACCCATACAAATAGTAACCGAGACGGTTCAATGCAGTAGAGAAAATGCGGTCTGTACTTTCGACCCCTTCACCCTGCTGACCTCCGATTTTCCAAGATAACTGACTAATCACCGTACGTCCACTCCTTTTGATTGTAGCTGCGTGAAGAAAATTTGATAAGCTGATTGTTTAGTAATGTAAGATGATGCAATAAAAAAATTCTTTCACTTGTCATCCAAATTCTATGCCTTTACAGACTAAATTGCAAGAGGTTTCACCGTTTCTAAAAGATAGAGTTTTTAGATTGTATCCATATCAATATTAGATTGATTCCTTTCTATCATTGCGGAAGGTTCGCCAACATGAAATTGCGCCAATTTCCATACAAAAACGCCTCGACTTGCGACTCCGTATAGCTTTTACACAAAGCTTCTATAATATTTCCGTATTGTCCAACATGTCTTAAATCTTTGACCCATTGCTCAATCCCATCAAAATCCGAACCAAATCCAATGTGGGACTCCCCACCTAATGCACAGATATGATCAATGTGTTTCAGGATCGATGAAATCTGAACGGTTGGATTGGCGTTATCCAGAAAGTAGGGAACAAACGTAATCCCCATCAATCCTTTACATTGTATGACAGCTTTGATTTGATCGTCTGATAAATTTCTTGGATGGGGGCAAATTTGATAGGCATTCGAGTGGGAGGCGATAAATGGTTTAGGATAAACCTCAACAAGCTCCCAGAAGGCTGCTACCGAAAGATGGGACACATCGACTATTATACCCATAGTTTCGATTTCTTTTAACATCCGCTTTCCTTTTTTGGTAAAACCACCTTTTCTCGGCTCCATAACACCATCCGCGGCCCAATTCGCATAATTCCATGTCAGTCCTGCACAGCGTACACCTAAGTATTCAAGAATTCGCAAGTGTGTTAAATTACCCGCAAGCGCATCCAAGCCTTCTACTGTCAAAATAGCCCCAATCTTATTGGTTTGCTCTAAAGCAAGCCAATCCGCTGCCGTTCGAATAATGCTCATTTGTGGGTGGCTTGCGATTTTCCGATGAAACACATCAACCATTTGCAAAATATGATCAAAGCTTGGGTTCGGAATCGCTTCCGAAAGATAGATGGCAAAGTATTGCACCTTCACGCCTGACTGCTGAAGCTTAGGAAAACTCACATCAAGCTCCACTGCTTCCTCATCGAATTCCAGCTTCTCATTCATATACAGCTTCGTTAATGCGTCACAATGACCGTCTACGATTCTCCTCATCTAACCGCCTCCTGATATCGAAACTAAGTGCCTAAACAGCACAAAAACCTCTATACAGAGGTTTCTTAGGTACTGTGAAAACATTTCGTTTTAACTTGTTATCAGTTCTGAACGTCAACGTTTATTCATTGTCCTCCTGCTACCGAGGCTCGACAATCAATTTAATAGCTGTCCGGTCCTCCCCATCAATAACGATATCCGTGAAGGCTGGTACACATATTAAGTCGACTCCACTAGGCGCCACAAATCCTCTTGCGATAGCTACTGCTTTGATGGCTTGGTTCAACGCGCCTGCACCTATCGCTTGAAGCTCAGCTGCTCCACGCTCACGCAATACGCCTGCCAATGCACCTGCTACGGAGTTTGGATTAGATTTTGCTGAAACTTTTAATACATCCATGAATAGTACCTCCTCGGAAATGATGGATAGCTTCCAATACCCATCATATTCGCAAGGGTGACTAAACATGCTAACTCATCCCATGATTACGGATAGTGCATGTTTTCTGTACATTAATCCATGAATACTTGATCTTCATCATAGCGAATCAAGTTGATTCCTTTCGCTAATCCTGTCTGATCGTTTAATTCTATAACAACAGCATGGAAATGCCATTTCCCTTCATCTGTAACGAAACGAACAGGGAGCTGTGTTTTAAACTTCTGGAGCACAGCATTACGTTCTACCCCTAGAATGCCGTCACGAGGCCCTACCATCCCTACATCCGTCACATACGCGGTCCCTTGAGGCAATACTCGGTTGTCATTCGTTTGAACGTGCGTGTGTGTTCCTACGACTGCAGAAACCTTGCCATCCAAATGCCAGCCCATCGCAATTTTCTCCGATGTCGCTTCCGCATGAAAATCGACAAAAACAAATTTATGTTTTTTCTTATCGCCTTCCAAAATTTCATCCACTTTACGGAATGGACAATCAATTGGCGGCAAGAATGTTCGGCCTTGTAGATTAATGATAAGAAGTTCTTGATCTTTCACTTTAATAACGGTGTGCCCTCTACCAGGAGTCCCCGGTGGGAAGTTCGCTGGACGCACCATTTTATCATCACGATCGATGAAATCGAAGATTTCCTTCTGATCCCATGTGTGATTCCCCATCGTAATCGCTTGAATGCCCATTTCATAAATCTCTTTCGCGATGGCCGCTGTAATTCCTTTGCCAGCCGCGGCGTTTTCTCCATTCGCAATAAACACTGCATGGGGATGCAATTGCTTTAATCTTGGCATGATATTCTTCAATGCTTTTCTTCCAACAGAACCTACGATGTCTCCGATAAATACAATTTTCATTACTTAAAACTAGCTCCTTTATGACCGAAATTAGTTTAGCTCTCTCTTTGTAGTTACTTTCGGCCTTGAAAATAAGGAAAAGTGGCTATGATAGCCACTTTTCCCATTCGTTTCTTATTTAGCGTATTCAACTGCTCTTGTTTCACGAATGACCGTAACCTTAATATGTCCTGGATAATCGAGTTCACCCTCGATTTTCTTCGTAATATCACGGGCTAAGCGGAACGCCTCAGTGTCATCCACTTTCTCTGGCTGCACCATAACGCGAACTTCACGGCCTGCTTGAATGGCATATGATTTCTCAACACCTTCAAACGACTCTGAAATCTCTTCCAGCTTCTCAAGACGTTTGATATACGTTTCTAGCGTTTCTCTACGAGCACCTGGTCTTGCTGCTGACAATGCATCTGCAGCGCCGACTAGCATGGCAATAACAGAGGTTGCTTCCACGTCACCGTGATGTGAAGCAATACTATTAATGACGATTGGATGCTCTTTGTATTTCTTACCAATTTCAACACCGATTTCAACGTGAGACCCTTCAACTTCATGGTCTAACGCTTTACCAATGTCATGAAGCAGCCCGGCACGTTTCGCCAAAGTTACGTCTACCCCGAGCTCCCCGGCCATTAAACCAGCCAGATACGCTACTTCCATGGAATGTTTCAACACGTTTTGTCCGTAACTTGTTCTGAACTTCAGGCGCCCCAAAATTTTGATCAAGTCAGGATGCAATCCGTGTACCCCAACTTCAAACGTCGCTTGCTCCCCATACTCGCGGATACGTTCGTCCACTTCTTTGCGGGACTTCTCAACCATCTCTTCGATACGTGCTGGATGAATACGTCCATCCGCCACAAGTTTCTCAAGTGATGTGCGAGCAATTTCACGACGGATTGGGTCAAAACCAGATAAGATTACTGCTTCAGGCGTATCATCAATAATAAGGTCAATACCTGTCAATGTTTCCAATGCACGGATATTTCTACCTTCACGACCGATAATACGGCCCTTCATTTCTTCATTAGGCAACGAGACAACTGAAACTGTAGTTTCAGCTACGTGATCTGCCGCACACCGCTGAATAGCAAGTGTGATGATCTCACGGGCTTTCTTATCGCCTTCTTCTTTGGCTTGTGTTTCAATCTCTTTGATTAGCTGCGCAGTTTCATGGCGAACTTCTTGTTCTACATTAGTAAGAATGATGCTCTTAGCTTCTTCCATTGTAAGTCCAGAAATTCGTTCCAATTCGGAAACTTGGCTTTTATAAAGCTGATCAATTTGTGTTTGTGTATCTTCGATACGCTTCTCTTTGTTGGCAACTAACTCTTCTTTACGCTCAAGAGATTCTAATTTTTTATCCAGCGATTCCTCTTTTTGCAACAATCGTCTTTCTTGGCGTTGAATTTCATTCCGACGCTCACGAATGTCTTTTTCAGCTTCGGACCTCAGCTTATGCACTTCGTCCTTTGCTTCCAGAACCGTTTCTTTTTTCAGTGCTTCTGCTTCCTTCTTGGCAGATTCTCTGATCTGCTCAGCGGCTGTTTCAGCACTGGAAATTTTCGCTTCTGCAAGAGATTTTCGGATAAAATAACCAATCCCTAAGCATGCAGCACCAACAACGAGAATGATCGCGATCCAGATGACAGTCATCTTGTTCACCTCCTCGTTGGTTTCTCCAAGTTTTTAGCCTGGGACCTTCGGTTTGTTAATCCGATTCAATTGTTTGGCTAGTCATACATACCCTTACCATCATAAGAGTATGGCTTTTAAATGAATGCGCACAGTGCGTGAGGGCACTCTAGTGCTAATAATCCATAATCAACAGTGTAAAAATTGGCGGTTTTTACAACTGTCCTCTCAAAATCAATGAAATTAGTATGATTTTGAATACATTATGAAAATATACATTGTTATTTTATCTTTTGTCGAAGAAGCTTGTCAAGCGAATGTCAAAGAGTTGATTATTTAGGCCCACTATTTTCGAGACGATAGTTAACTGCATTAAATAAAATCGAAATTAATTAATGCCATTAAATATCATCAAATCCATCTTCCATGAAGGCCATTTCCTCATTCTCTGTTTCACTAATAATCTCGCCCAAGACCTTCGATACAATAGACCCCGTGTAGCCTCTTCGCATTAGAAATGCCGCAGTTTTACGCTTTCTATCCATCACTTGTCCTGTCGTTTGCTTCCATTTCGTGCTTGCTATTTTGAGTGCCCCGGCATACTCATCCTCAGGATCAATGGACTCCATGGTACTTTTAACCACATCTTGATGGATCCCTTTTTGTTGAAGTTCTTGTCGAATCAAGTTACGTCCTTTGCGCTGAGTTATGACCCGATTATCTGTCCACATCTTCGCAAACTCTTCATCATTGATATATTTGTTTTCAACTAGTTTCACACTTGCCCATTCAATAATAGGAGCCTCGAAACCCTTCTCCTTCAGTTTACGCTTTACCTCTGATAGAGAATGAGGACGTCTTCCAACCATATAAAGTGCCTTTACGTAGGCCAAATTTTGCTCCTCATCGATCAGGATAGCTTCAATCGCTTGCTTGTATAAAGATTCACCTTTGTTTAAACGATGTTTGATCAAAATATCTTCGTGAACTGAAAAAGCGTATTCCTCATTAAGATAAATGTTATAGCGAGGTCTTCCTTGTTTTTGTTTCTCAACCCTAGTTATGATTTGTAGTTGTTCCTCTTGTTGCTCATTTTGTTGTTCCTCTTCGTGATTCACTTCTATAACCTCCATAATGAAGAAAAGCACCTCAACACAAGGTTAAGGTGCTTCTTCCAGCCTATCTGACAATCCTATTCAAAAGCTGTTTCCAACTCATCTTCCTCGTCATCCGTGTTTGGACCTACGACTTTAATTAAGTTGCTGTTCTCTCTAATTCTCAGTTCAATCGTTTCGGAGATCGCTTTATTATCTTTCAAGAATTGCTTCGCGTTCTCACGACCTTGACCAAGGCGTTCACCTTCATAGGAATACCAAGCGCCGCTCTTATTCACGATATCCAGCTCAGTCCCGATATCAATAATACTACCTTCGCGTGAGATACCTTCACCGTACATAATATCGACTTCAGCTTGTTTAAATGGAGGTGCTACTTTATTCTTAACGACCTTAATTCTCGTACGGTTACCAACCATGTCATTACCTTGTTTGATAGTTTCAATACGACGAACATCCAAACGAACGGAAGAGTAGAACTTCAATGCACGACCACCTGGCGTTGTCTCAGGGTTACCGAACATAACGCCAACTTTCTCACGCAATTGGTTAATGAAAATAGCGATAACTTTGGATTTATTGATTGCTCCAGACAATTTACGAAGAGCTTGTGACATCAAACGTGCTTGAAGACCTACGTGAGAATCCCCCATGTCGCCTTCAATTTCCGCTTTAGGTACTAGTGCTGCAACGGAGTCGATAACAATAATATCAACCGCGCCACTGCGTACAAGTGCTTCCGCGATCTCAAGCGCTTGCTCACCTGTATCTGGCTGGGAAAGTAATAGTTCATCTATATTAATACCAAGCTTGCTTGCATATGAAGGATCCAACGCATGCTCCGCATCGATGAAAGCAGCTTGTCCGCCGACTTTCTGAACTTCAGCAATTGCATGTAGAGCGACTGTTGTTTTACCTGATGACTCTGGTCCGTATACTTCAATAATTCTTCCACGCGGGAATCCACCTATTCCAAGTGCGATATCAAGGGCAAGAGCACCTGATGAAATCGTTTCAACTTGCATATGTGTAGATTCTCCAAGCTTCATGATGGAGCCTTTTCCGAACTGTTTCTCAATTTGACGTAATGCGTTATCAAGTGCGGCACGACGATCTGACAAAACGACCACTTCCTTCTATCATTATAGGTATATGATAACTTGTTTTGGCATGTTTGCCAAGCATTTTTTCGAACATACATTCGTTTTTTCTGCGAACAAACAAAAAACCGTAACAAAGTTATCGCTTTGCTACGGTTCTTCCGTTAACTAACTCCAATTATAGTAGATTTCTAATTGTCTTTCAACTGTTTCCATAATTGATAGAGTGCACGCTTTGCAGCTCTTTGTTTGATAAACGCTCTATTGCCAGATAATTGGAGAGTAAAGACTTCTGTCTTCGCATTCTTTTGTGCTAACCCGACATAGACAAGCCCTACAGGCTTCCCTTCAGACGTGCTTGGACCCGCCACTCCGGTCACCGAGATCCCAAAGTCACTACCTGTCCTAATAATCAACTGCTCAGCTAAAATGACGGCTGTGTCGCTGCTGACAGCGCCTGGGGCACCTTCCCCCTCCAAAACATCCATTGGAACACCAAGTAACTTATGTTTTAAAGCGTTAGAGTACACGATAATACCGCCTAAGAATGATTGTGAGCTGCCCGGCACGGCTGTTAATAAATCACTTAGCAAGCCCCCTGTACAGCTCTCAGCCACGGCGAGTGTCTTCTTACTTGCTGCGAGTAACTGTAAGATGATCGTCTCTATAGGCACGTCTTGATCCGCGTAGAGATACTCCCCTAGCCGATTTATAATTTCAGCTTCAGTCGCTTGTAATTTCTGCTCGCCTTCTTCAGCCGTATGTGCACGCGTAGTTAGACGAATGGTCACTTCACCCTCATTGGCGTATGGAGCAATGGTCGGATCCGATTGCGACTCAATCAAATCCAACAAATGATGCTCCAAATTGGACTCCCCAATGCCAGCAAATTTCAACATTTTCGAATATAGCGGCACTTCATTCGTCATTAAAGATTTCAGCCAAGGCACAGCATAGTTCGTAAACATCGGCTTCATTTCTTTCGGAGGACCTGGTAAAAGGATAAAATACGTCCCCTCAAACGTCAGCGCATTGCCAACGGCCAAACCTGTATCGTTATGTAAGGGATCGCTGCCTTCTAACATCAGGGCTTGTCGTCGATTGCTCTCCACCATATGAATTCCTCGCGAGGAAAACATGTGAGTAATAGCCTCCATGGACGGCTCGTGAAGCACTAATTTGCGCCCCGTCAATGCCGCTAAGACATCTTTAGTCAGATCATCTTGAGTCGGCCCTAGACCGCCTGTACAAATGACTACATCAGCTCGAGATGCCGCTAATTTCAAACTTTCTAATAAGCGCTGTTCGTTATCGCCAACTACGGTTTGAAAGTACATATCAATCCCATGTGCAGCACATTCCCTCGATATAAATTGCGCATTCGTATTGACAATTTGACCAAGCAGCAATTCTGTTCCTACCGCGATGATTTCGGCTTTCATTCTGATTCCTCCTTAAATGAGAAAACCTCTAATCTGATCGATCAATGATGATCGACCAGGTTTAGAGGTAGGTTGTTATGATTTTTCCGAAAAATCAATGACATGCTTATTTTTGACGAAATATTCCACACCTGAATAAACGGTAATAATTGCTGCTGCCCAACTAGCTATTACATCAAAGGGAAAATCTAGAAACGTAAATGGAAAATTATTAATTAGCAGTGCAATGATCGCTGTAATCTGAGCTGCCGTCTTCGCTTTGCCCCATTTGCTGGCCGCCATAACAGTACCCTCTAAGAGCGCAATTTGACGAAGTCCCGTAACAGCCCACTCTCTGCTAATAATGACAATAACGATCCATGCATCAACTTTATCCATTTCTACTAATGAAACAAGTACAGCGGTAACAAGCAGCTTGTCTGCCAGAGGATCCAGAAGCTTGCCCAGATTCGTGACAAGATTCCGTTTCCTAGCGATGTAACCATCTAAGCTATCTGTACTCGCAGCAATAATAAAAATTAAAGCAGCAATAATTTGATTATACGTTATGCTAAACTCCTCGATCCGTATTTGAGGAAATTTTACCTTAATCAACAGGAAGAACATGATGATTGGTACTAATAAAATTCTCGCTACGGTGATGCGGTTAGCTAAGTTCATGCAATTACCTCCCCGGATAAGTCAAACTCATAGGAGTGGGTAATACGAACTTTGGCTAGTTCGCCAATGTTCAATTTGGCATTCGAAACGAATACTTCGCCATCAATTTCAGGCGCATCGAATTGGGAACGACCGATATACACATCGCTTCTGCCATCGTATCTCTCAATAAGCACATCAATTTCTTGACCAATACGACGACCGCCGCGAATATTCGAAATCTCACGTTGAATTTCCATAATCGCATTCGCACGGTATTCTTTCACATCATCCGGCACTTGATCCGGCAATCTTGCTGCTGGTGTATCATCTTCTTTGGAATAAGCAAACACACCAAGACGATCGAACTGAACGTCACGTACGAACTGCTTCAAATTCTCAAAATCTTGTTCGGTTTCGCCAGGGAAACCAACAATAAGAGACGTACGCAGAGCAACATCCGGAATGGATTCGCGAATTTTACGAACAAGCTCACGTGTATCCTTTTGACGGCCTGGTCTACGCATACGTTTGAGAATGGAATCCTCACTATGCTGCAAAGGCATATCGATATACTTGCACACTTTCGGATTCGTCGCCATCACTTCAATTAGCTCATCGCTGAAGAAGCCTGGATATGCGTAGTGCAGACGTACCCACTCAATACCCTCTACTTCACTAACTTTGTTTAACAAAGTAGGAAGCATAAAGCTATCATACAGATCTGTCCCATAGTTCGTAGAATCTTGAGCAATTAAGCTGATTTCTTTAACCCCTTGTGAAGCTAGGTTAGCTACTTCTGCCACAATGGACTCAATGCTTCTGCTTTTGAAGCTACCGCGCATAATTGGAATCGAACAGAATGTACAAGCGTTATCGCAGCCTTCAGCAATTTTCACATAGGCCGTATAACGAGGTGTTGTCATCAAACGAGGAAGGTCCGCGTCATAGTTAAATACCGGATTCCCTACTAGAACCGGTTTCTTCCCTCTGAGCGCTTCATCTACAATATGATTAATTTTATCAAAATCGCCCGTACCCACAATGCCATCAATCTCTGGCATTTCCTCCATTAACTGCTTCTTGTATCGTTGTGTTAAACAGCCCGAAACGATAAGCGCTTTGAGATTCGCTGTTTGCTTCAGCTCTGCCATATCCAAAATTGTATTTACGGATTCTTCTTTCGCCGCATCAATGAACCCGCAAGTGTTCACGATAATGACTGTAGCATCTTCCTTGTTGTCCACAAGGTGAAAACCACGGCCATGAATTAAACCTGACATAATCTCGGAGTCAACTAAATTCTTCTCGCATCCGAGAGTAACTACTTTAACCTTTTCTGTCATGAAAGAAACAACCTCCAATAGTCCTAAAAAACACTCCCTACCAGTATAATACAAGCCTTATAGGGTGTCAAAATGTAAAAACCCCCTGCATCCAGGGGGTTTTCCATATCATAGAGCTTTTTTACTGCTTATTTCATGTTCACAAACTGCAAGTCCAACTGGATATCTGCCTTCCGAAGGAGCGCTATGACCGCTTGTAAATCATCGCGACTCTTCCCGGTTACACGAATTTGATCCCCTTGAATTTGCGTTTTTACTTTCAACTTCGAATCACGAATTAATATATTAATTTTTTTGGAATTCTCTTGATCGACGCCTTGCTTCATGCTAATTTTCTGTCTGACCGTGGAACCAGCGGCTGGCTCAACTTTGGAATATTCGAGATTCTTAATCGAGATTCCGCGCTTCGTCATTTTAGCATGCATAATATCAAGGACGTTCTGAAGCTTAAACTCATCATCCGATGTGACAACAAGCTGATCTTTATCCAATTTAATACTGCTTTTGCTTCCTTTAAAATCAAAACGGGTCAAAATCTCTTTCTCCGCTTGTTGAATGGCATTATTTAATTCCTGCATATCCACTTTGGATACAATATCAAATGAACTCTCTGAACTCATCTACATCCCAACATCCCTTCCATCAAATTACATTAGCATTATAGCAAGAACGCCAAAAAAAAGAAATATCCAACGCCAGTGGCTTCGAATATTTCCTAATAAGCTATTTTAATTACCCGGGAAAGCGCAGGAATTGCCAAATTGCTAGCTTTTCTGCAAATTTAGTTGAACCCGCTTCGGATTCGGCGTATCTCCAACAGGAACGAGTGTGCCATTGACCATGAGCTGCAACGCACTTGCTGCGCCAACATTCAAGAAAGCTGAGGTCCCAAGATCAAAGGTATCCGTTTCACCGGAATTATACAATTTCTGTCTAAGCAATTCACCTTTTTCACCAGTAGGAGTTAAAGCGTTAACCGCGATCCAACAAGAGCCGGTAATCTTGAACTCAATCTTCAAATTCGCAGTTCCCGTAATGATGTAGTTGTCTACACCTTTCTCATTCGAGCTAAATTTAACCTGAACGGCTGGCGGCGTTGGTGTCGGAGCAGGCGTTGGTGTAGGGGTTGCAAGCACCGTTGCTTTCCCATCCCCCGTAGCATTCACAGATGAACCCGGCGACGGATTCGTCGAATCTGTGATCCGCGGCGACTGCGTTTGCGTCGGCTTCTCATCCGCAGGTGTTCCTTTATAATTCTTATATGTATAGTAATATACGATCCCAAATATAAGCAAAATAAAACAGACAAACATCAGGCTGGATGCCCAGCGGCTCATCTTTTCCGTATTGCGAACACTTGATCTATTTTTGCGAATCGCTTCCACAACAGGCTTCTCAATCGTGGGGGCGGGTAGCGTCGACTGATACATATTTAGAACTTCATTCGGATCAAGGCCCAAAGCTTCAGCATAACTTTTAATAAAAGCCCTCACGTAGAAACTCCCAGGCAGTACCTTGTAGTTCCCCTCTTCAATGGCTTCTAGATAGCGTTTGCGTATCTTGGTAACTTCCTGTAGATCATCCAGCGATATCTTTTTTTCCAGTCGTGTTTTGCGCAAAATATAGCCTAAGTCAGACATATGGTCACCTCCCCGAAGGAATTATGAATCCTGTTATTGACGTTTTAAAACTCAAAAAGGTTCGGACGTATACGTAAATGAATCATAGTTAATTTCTTCATCCGGGCTATTCCGAAGCTCAATGATATAATCAAAGTGATTATAGGTGTATTCCGATTCGCGAATAAAAATGTCTGGATGTTCGATCACCTTCGTTGAAGGCATCCCCATTATATCTTGTAACAAGCTGTAATGCTTCTCATTGGATCGAATCGTTGAAACGATACCATCAATGATATATACATTGTTAGGGGTCATTTCATCCTCGGAAAGCTGGCTGCGTACGGTTTGTCTCAACAAGGTTGAGGACACGAACGTCCATCGTTTGTTTGCGCAAACACTACCAGCAATAATCGACTCCGTTTTACCAACACGCGGCATCCCGCGAAGCCCAACAACTTGGTTACCTTCACGTTTGAAGATTTCACCAAGAAAATCAACTAACAAGCCAAGCTCATCGCGCGTAAAACGAAACGTTTTGCGATCGTCAGAATCGCGTTCAATATATCTGCCATGGCGAACAGCCAGAATATCAACTAATTTAGGAGGTCGCAAAGCAGTAATAGTAATATTATCTACTTTTCTCAACATTTTACCCATTAAATCAATTTTTTCTTCATCATTCGTTTGAAGCAGCATTCCGCGTGTACGATCTTCAACCCCATTAATCGTCACGATGTTAATATCCAGCATCCCCATCAAAGAAGCTATATCACCTAATAAACCGGGACGGTTCTTGTGAATTTTGTATTCCATATACCATTCTTTAACGTCCAATTCTTCCACCTCATCATCATCTCTGTCACACATATCTGTAAATGAACTACTCAATTCAAGTCCATTTCATTAATTTCTACAAATTCCGCCATAATCCTTCTCTAAAACCATCTGCAATCGACATTATTTCAGTTTTAGTTCCTTTGTCTCTTGCGCATTATAATTTTGGATACCTTTTTGCCAACCATGCGTTTTCATCATCGCGAGTCGATTATCAAAAATCTGTGCCCAATTGAGCTCTGCGGTTCCTGCACCCGTAAAGTCCATGACCGAGACGCCCAAAGATTTCACTCTTTGAAGCTGCGCTTCCTCAACAGGACTGTAGAAAACAACCCAAGTTGAGCGATGCTGATTGATTTGAAATGTCAGTTGCTGTACCCACTGGGTGTTGTTCAGGAATACAATGTGATCGGATTCTTCGGAAGGTGCCCAGGCGGATGGAATGGGACGGTCGACTTGTGTCACCCATTCAATGCTCACATTTTGAAACAAGAGATCCTGAATCGCTTTGTTTTTCATAGTATCCATCTGTTGCATATCCAATTGGAGTGAAGCGGCCTGTTCATTCACTGCAACTGCGCTGCCAGCGGCAAAAGGTTGACTTTGTAAATACGTCCACTTGCTCGAAGTAAGTCCTAATGCTATCGTTTCGTTAGCCGAAGCGAACAGTTCGTTTCCAACAACGTATATGTAATCATATGATTTCGTTTTCAGCTTTGAAATCACGTTATCATCCAATGTATTCACATCTTTGACCCAGTCGAACGCAATCGAATTGGCATCGCGCCAGCTTTTTAAAGTTTGACTTAGCGCTTCTTTTGCAGGTGCCGTAAGCCCTGCACTTGAGATCATCAATACAGACATTTTCTGATCAAGTACTTCTTGTTTAATGACTGGAATTCCACGATTCCCACAACCAGTAATTATTAATATAAGTAGGATGAAAACAAAAAAGACTCGATTCTTATGCATACGATGATAATTCCTTTCCAGCTTATAAAGCATGCAAAAGCCTCCGAAAGAGGAGGCTCTCACATCATACCCTATTGAATTGTAAAACGGTTATTAACCTTTGTCTACTAATTTTACCATGAGGCGGGCAAGTGTATGCTTTTCCTGCTCATCGCCGGCATCCCACAACTCTTTGAGAACTCTTTCTTGATCATTTTGAGGATCTACTTTGTCAGCCAAGAACTCCCCAATTTGAAAAGCGAGCTTGGAGATGGTTTCATCACTCATCCCTGCATGTCCCGCCTGACTCACGCGTTCAGCCAAAAACTCTTTCCATTTGTCGAACACCTTAAGTACAGTAGCCATTGTAAGAAGCCTCCTTCGAGTTATGAGAAATGGTCATTACATACGTAATATGCGCTTCTCAAAACCGAATTATGCGTGGGCTTCATTGCCATGGAAACTATGTCATTAAGTTAGCCAGCCGCCATTGGGAGAGATAATTTGGCCCGTTATGTACCCCGATTCTGGCAATGCTAGAAAATAGACAAGTGATGCAACTTCGTGCGGTGAGGCGAGGCGCCCGACGGGTATTTCGTTCGTAATGGCATCGATCTCGTCCGATTGAAAGCCAGCCATCATTTCCGTTTGAACAGCTCCAGGTGCCACGGCATTCACCGTAACACCTGATGGAGCAAGCTCTTTAGCCAGAGCCTTCGTAAAGGCATTTAAGCCACCCTTGGCTGTTGAATACAAGACTTCGCACGAAGCTCCTGAAATCCCCCAAATCGAGGATACGTTGATGATTCGGCCATATTTCTGCCTAACCATTTCACCCATGAAAGCTTGCGTGCACAGGAAAGAACCTTTCAGATTGACATTCATCACACGATCCCAATCTGCCTCTGTTACATCCGAAAGCAGTCCATAATGAGAAATTCCTGCGTTATTCACGACGATATCTGGCAGCATGTTCATTTGCTCCAATTTATCTCGCATTTTAAGAATCTGTTCATTGGATTGAATATCTGCAGAAACCGTTATTACCTTGGACCCTTGCTTCATGCAAGCTCGAGCTATTTCATTGGCTGCCTCATGAGATTCCCGATAATGAATCACAATCTGCATACTTACCGCGGCGAAACGTTGCGCAATAGCAGCGCCAATTCCTCTGCTAGCACCCGTTATAAGCACGGTCTGTTCACTAAATGGTTTTATGGCAGCATTCACGACTTCTCACGACTCTGCACAATGGAAACAGCGAGCTTACTCCAGTCAAAATGCTCACGGAATCGACGATTCACATCCTCCAGCGTTAACTGCTCATACACGGGCAAAATATCGAAGAGATCAATCCCTTTGAACCGATATTTCGTGTATTCATTGGCAATAGACTCAGGCGAATTCATCATGCGAAGGAAACTGCCAATCTTCTTCTTCCGGCTGCGCTCAAAAGTAACTTCATCGAGGCCCGCGGCTTTTCTTTTTTCAACCTCTTCACGAATCCTTGCGATCAATTGTTCTGGATCCTTGGTATCCCCTCCAACAATCGAGAACGCATAGCCGTCGCTGCAGTTATATTCATGGCCGAAATTATCAGAGATAAGCTGATCATCGTAAAGCGTTTGATAAATGTCTGAGCTGGAGCTAAATAAAATATCTAACATTAACTTCGTCGTAAGTTCTCTTTCCAATAATGGCTTACCTGTCACTGCTGGGGCCGATTCTTTAAAGCCCATTAAGCATTTTGGCAGCGAAACTGGAAGTAAAATAAGCCTGCGTGCTTCCTTGACATCGACTGGCTCATCTGGGAAAAACCGTTGGATCCCACCTTGCGGCGGAAAGGTTTTGGCAGCTTGATTATCTCTCACTAAAGTAATAACCTCTTGCGGATCCACGCCGCCAACCACAAATAAGCTCATGTTGCTCGGATGGTAAAACGTATTGTAACACTCGTACAACGTCTCTTTTGTGATTTCAGCAATTGACGCGACTGTGCCAGCGATATCAATATGAATTGGATGCTTCGCATACAAGGACTCAATCAAGCCATAATAGCTTCTCCAATCCGCGTTATCCTCGTACATTTTAATTTCTTGCCCAATGATCCCTTTTTCCTTTTCCACATTCTCATCTGTAAAATAAGGATTTTGCACGAAATTAATTAATGTCGTTAAGTTTTCTAGGTAGCGATCTGTTGAGGAAAATAAATACGCTGTTCGATCAAAGCTTGTGAAGGCATTCGCCGACGCTCCATTCGTCGCAAACGTAGCAAAGATATCCCCTTCGGGCTCCTCGAACATTTTGTGCTCTAAGAAATGCGCAATCCCATCTGGAACTCGGACTTCTTCTTTACCTTGAACCTGAAAATGGTTATCGATGGAACCATATTGGGTTGTAAAAGTCGCATACGTTTTCTGGAAACCTTCTTTGGGTAACACGAACACATGCAGCCCATTATCAAGCTTTTCATGATAAATGGTTTCACCGAGATGTGGATATGGAATACTCTGCATGGTCTACTCCCCCTTCTGATCCCGTAAAAAGTATATCGTGTCCAATTGAACCCGCTTCGCCACTTCAGCAATGGCCGGAATGTCGACTTGTTCAACTGCTGCAATTAAGCCATCTGCTGTACGCTCTTTTCCAGACAGAATGGCATTAAAATCAAATGAAATCAGCTCAAACGCTGAGTCTTGAATTTCACGCAATTGATTGGAAATCATAGCTCTTGTTTGACTCCATTCAATATCTGAAATTTCGCCTTGCTCCATCGCTTTAAGCTGCTTACGAATAATATCAACGGCTTTCTCATAGTTGGCCATCTCAATACCAGACTGAATCGTTAAAATCCCTTTATGTCCGTCGAAACGCGATGAGGCGTAATAGGCCAGACTCGCTTTCTCCCGAACATTCGTAAACAATTTGGAATGCGGATACCCGCCAAGGACACCATTGTACATGAGGGCAACCGGATACAAATTATCACCATACGAAATATTCGTCCGTAAACCCATATTCAGCTTGCCTTGATT
The DNA here is from genome assembly GCF_059692195.1 of Paenibacillus sp. J22P90. Classification (NCBI taxonomy): domain Bacteria; kingdom Bacillati; phylum Bacillota; class Bacilli; order Caryophanales; family Paenibacillaceae; genus Paenibacillus; species Paenibacillus sp. J22P90. Next base: position 429,548 of record NZ_JCAUAY010000005.1, on the reverse strand, counting down.
CACATCCAGACGCTCTACGATTGTCTTCACATCACCTGTAACGCCGCGGGGCGCGGAGGTGACATAGCTTGCATCAGCGGATCGATCGATGGCAAACGATTGCTTCACGATTTCTTCAACCTCACTAAGCGTTGTATTGCCAACAACATAGATGTCCATCGGTGACGTTTGGAGCCATTCCTTATATTGTTCGTAAAGGCCTTGTGCATTCATGCCGTCCAGATCTTCAATTTTACCTAAAGGATGAAGTCGATACGGCTCCCTGCTGCACATCTCTTCCATACAGCGCTCAGCAGCATATCGGATTTTATCGTTGATGACAGATTCGATTCGTTTACGGAGTGTTTGCTTCTCAGCATCTACATATTTGTTGCGGAAGTGTCCATCTTCTAGAGCTGGGCGTGTTAATGTTTCACCAACAAATTCAAGCCCCTGCTTCAATAAGGAATTCGCTGACTTCACGAAACGATCATTAATAATGTCCATTCGTAGTTGAACGATTTGATAATCGCCACGCTTATAAATATCAAACCCAAATCCAGCACCGTATAAATCATCTAAGTACTCGCGGAATTGCTTCGTCTCAGGACGCAGTTCTGTACCTCTACGGAGGATAAAAGGTGTTACCGCCGTGCTTGTGACCGTCTCTTCATCTAATTGACGACCTATGTATACGGAAATGGCAAATGTTTTGAAACGGTCTGTCGGCAAAACATGCATTCGGATATGCTTCCAACTGCTGCGCTCAAATTGATTAGGCTTCAAAGGTCAGTCTCCCTTCTATGTCCGTGTGATAAATCCATTATATTCCTATACGAAGAGGAGAAGCAACCAATGTTGGTTCCTTCTCCTTGTCCTTCTCTAAATTACACACAGAAAATGTGTTTACCGATTTTTTTAATTTGTTTTCTCGTCCAAATCCATTTGGACGTTGCCGTTTCTGGATTGAAGTAATAAATACATCCACCAGATGGGTCCAACCCATTCAAGGCATCCCTGACGGCTTTTTTGGATGATTCATTCGGTGTTAACCATATTTGACCATCGGCTACGGCTGTGAAAGCACCAGGTTGGAAAATAACACCAGAAATTGTATTCGGAAAACTTGGCGATTTCACTCGGTTTAAGATGACAGCTGCTACAGCAACTTGTCCAATAAACGGCTCTCCTCGCGCTTCTCCATTAACGGCATTGGCCATTAAGTTGATATCCTGCTCGGAATACCCTTGATTATTAGAGGGTGTTAAATTAGCAGGCTTCTCATCTGCACCGGCCGCTGCATTATTACCGCCTTGATTTTTAGCAGTTTCTGGCGCTGTGGGCTTCCAGCTTTTCGTTGCTTCCCAAAGCTTGAGTTTGGTTTTCGGACCAACAACACCATCAACCTTCATGCCGAACTCACCTTGGAATCGCTTCACTGCAGTTAAAGTCTTGTAGCCATAATCGCCGTCGATACTGCCGCCATAAAAGCCAATAAACTTCAATCTACCCTGTAGTTCATATACATCGGAGCCTGTCGCACCATATCGCACTTCATTTTTACTAAAGGTTTCTTCCGTCGGCGGATTAAATTTGCCCTTTAATTGAAACGAAACTACCAAGACAAACACAATACAGAATGTAATAACAATTAGTCGTTTATTCATTCCCCTACACAACCTCACTTTTCATATTACAGCCTTTTCTTGCTTATTATGAGAAAGCGAGTCAATGATTATGCACATAAAAACACTCTCCAACGGAGAGTGTTCGTCTGAATCGGATTAGGAGCTAATCCGATTATGTTGGTATTGTTCGAGTGAGATAAGCACTTCGCGCGGCTTACTGCCTTCATAGGGGCCAACGACTCCTTTGGCCTCCATGGCATCAACCAATCTTGCTGCACGGGTGTACCCTACTCTCATTCGACGTTGAAGCAGTGATACGGAGGCTTGTTTAGCTTCCAAAACGATTTGTACCGCTTGATCGTACAGCTCGTCCTCAAACTCATTCTGCTGCTCTGGCATTTCCTCTACTTGTGGGACTAATTCCTCGCGATAGTTCGCTTGTTCTTGCGTACGCACGAAACCGACAACCTGTTCAACCTCTCCGTCGGAGAGGAATGCTCCTTGAATACGAACTGGCTTGGATGCGCCAACAGGCAAGTAAAGCATGTCTCCGCGTCCTAACAGCTTCTCAGCTCCTACCATATCCAAAATCGTCCGTGAATCCACTTGCGACGAAACACCGAACGCAATACGCGAAGGAATATTAGCCTTGATAACCCCTGTTATGACGTCAACAGATGGTCGTTGTGTGGCAATGATTAAGTGAATGCCAGCTGCTCGCGCCATCTGAGCAAGTCGGCAGATGGAATCCTCGACATCATTGGCCGCAACCATCATAAGATCCGCTAACTCATCTACGATGACTACATAATATGGCAGCGGCGCTGCCGTGCCACTTTCCGTCAACATCGCATTATAGCCTTCAATATTCCGCGTTCCGCTCTTGGAGAATAACTCATAGCGTTTCTCCATTTCGACAACGATTTTCTTGAGCGCTAAGGATGCTCGCCGTGGATCTGTTACGACTGGCGCTAATAGATGTGGAATCCCATTATAAACATTCAACTCAACCATTTTGGGATCGATCATTAAAAATTTCACTTCATTAGGTTTCGCTTTATACAAAATACTGGTGATAATCCCGTTAATACAAACAGATTTACCTGATCCAGTAGCACCGGCAACGAGTAAATGCGGCATTCTTGCCAAATTGCCAACGATTGGTTGACCGGAAATATCTCGTCCTAGCACAACGGATAAGCGTGAACTAGACTCCTGAAAAGCAGACGTTTCCATGACCTCACGCATCGTAACAATAGATACTTCCAAATTTGGCACTTCGATACCAATGGCAGATTTACCAGGGATCGGAGCTTCCATCCGGATATCCTTCGCGGCTAATGCAAGTGCGATATCGTCGGTTAACGATACGATTCTACTGACCTTTACACCAACGTCAGGTTGAATTTCATATCGTGTAACGGCAGGACCTCTAACGACCTCCAAGACCTTTGCCCGAACACCAAAGCTTTCTAATGTGGCTTCTAGCTTCCTTGCATTCGCCTTATAGTCCGCCATTTCGCTTCCCTTACCTAGAGCAGGTCTTGCTAATAAATCAAGCGACGGTATTTCGTACGGACGTGTCACAATAACTGGTGTTTCTTGAAATTCAAGCGTGACGGGCTCATTCTCATCGTCGTTAGCAACGGGAGCCGTAGTCGGTACATTTGTTGCTATAGGCGTAGGTGAAGGTACTGCTGACGGCCTAACGACTTGCTGTGCTTCCTGAATAACCTGTTCTTGAAAATCACGAATAATTGGCGCGCCAGGCTGTTCACCTGTAGTATGTATTAGTTCATCCGCTAGCTGTTGTACAGGATTCGAGTAAACGACTTCCTCATGGATTTCATTATCTTGTGGAGCTGATAAGTTATCCTCGATATCGTCTTCTCGATCTCTAGAAGTAGACTTCTTGCGGCCCTCCTTGATCGGGCGAAGGAGTTCCATAAATAACGGAGATCTCTTAGCCCTCTTGACCGGTTGGAAAACCTCTTCATCAAATTCATCATCGACTGGCACATAAGCTGCCTTTTTCACTTTTGTTGGTGCATTTCCAGCTGAACTTGAAGCTGAAGCGGCCTGTGGTTGCCGACCTTCACGGTCCTGCAGCCATTCCTTCATTCTGTCTTTGAAATTTTGCCCTACATTGCTGAAGCGCCCCTTCAAGATATTGCCTAAATCTACATAGGAAACACCTGTTGCTAAAATGAATCCCATGACAAAAAGCATATATTGGATTAGTCTTGCACCGAGATAATCGAATAGGAAATACAGGATGCTGTATAAAAATGCCCCTATCATTCCTCCACCAATACCGTTTTCTAACGAAGCTCTGCCCTCTTCCGTAGGATGCAGCCCTTCTAACATGGCTGACCAGGTCGATGAAATCACTTTACCTGACGTAAAATCGTTGCTTGGATAAAGCTGAGCAAATAAATCGATATGATTCTTGATTAGTAATCCAAGAATGAATAACAAAATGCCCGCTTTCTTGGGAGTTATCATTGGTGGCCATGCGCGTTTGATCATCGCATACAACGCCACATAAATGAATATCAGAGGTATGAGTGAATACCATGTTCCCACAAAAAAACGAAACAAGTAAACTAATGAATTCCCTACATGTCCTTGGTGGGCAAGGGCAATGACAGAGAAAATCAAGATGAGGATTCCATACAATTCGAATAATAAGCTGGTTTTTACAGCCTTCGTCTTTTTCCTGCGTTTCGCCAAGATTGTCACCCCCAAGTCCACATTATACCATAATTGACTTGAGGGATGATAGCGAACACGACTTACCTAGATGAAATCGTCTCCAGCTGAGGACGGTAGGAAATGATGTTTCCAGGAGCATATTGTTCATTCAAATAATCCTGAGGATTGCAGCTGTACAGCCTTACTATACGTGCCTGATAGCCAGATAGCGGCTCAATTTGCATCATAACGCCATCCTGCTCGATATCTAAGAATTGGGGTGCAAAGGAATCGTAGCCTTCAAAGATGACTTCCATCGGAATCACTGAGTAATGAATCATTGCACAAGTCCCCCTGCATTCGACGCTTTCTTCGCATCTATTCGTTTATTCAACTCCTTAATGGCATCACCAATACCACCAACTTGATTGATTAATCCATATTTAACCGCGTCAATCCCGATTACTGTTGTACCGATATCCCTCGTAAGCTCACCTGTTTTGAACATCAGCTCCTTGAACTTCTCTTCCGTTACATTAGAATGTTTCGTTACAAAGCGTACGACGCGTTCTTGCATTTTGTCTAAATATTCAAAGGTTTGCGGTACCCCAATGACCAACCCATTTAGGCGGATCGGATGAATCGTCATTGTTGCTGTTTCCGCGATAATTGAATAATCAGCCGAGACTGCAATTGGCACACCAATACTATGTCCCCCTCCGAGTACTAAAGCAATGGTAGGCTTCGACAATGTCGAGATCATTTCAGCAATGGCCAGTCCAGCCTCCACATCACCGCCAACGGTGTTTAAAATGATCATAACCCCTTCGATCTTGGGATTCTGCTCAGCGGCTACAAGCTGGGGAATTAAGTGTTCATATTTGGTTGTTTTATTCTGAGGAGGTAGTACGATATGACCCTCTACCTGACCAATTATCGTAAGACAAAAAATATTCGATTCGCCAGAAACAGTGTTCGTTTGACCTAGTTGTTGAATATTTTCGAGGACGACATTTTTCTTGGTTTCTTCTGTTCCCTGATCTTGTTCCTTCGCGTCTGGTGCTGATGCCACTCCAAAATCCCCTTTCGAATTATGCTACAAAGACAAGTTCTTCAATATCTCCCATAGTATGAATAAACTTGAAGTGTTTCATGCATACTTCACATTGCAGTAACAAGAAAAAGCTCCCTCCGATTGGAGAGAGCTTTACTATTTGCATAGGCTCAAGTGACTTGTTCGAGTACCTAAACTTCCATAATGATTGGAAGGATCATTGGTCTTCTTCTGGTTTGTTCATATAAAAAGCGTCCGAGAACATCTTTAACATTTGTTTTTAAAGATGCCCATTCATTTACATTTTCATTCATAAGTTTAGTTAGCGTATTTGTTACAATACGATTGGCTTCTTCAAGAAGTCCTTCGGACTCACGAACATAAACAAATCCGCGTGAAATAATATCTGGGCCTGACAAAATTTTGCCATCTTGTTTACTTAACGTAACCACGACAACTAGAATTCCATCTTGCGACAGCAATTTACGGTCACGCAATACGATATTGCCTACATCCCCTACTCCTAGTCCATCAATTAGGATGTTGCCGCTTTGAACTTTCGATCCTTTGCGAGCAGCACCATTTTGAATTTCAACCGTATCCCCAATATCGCAAATAAAAATATCTTCTTTAGGAATACCGACAGTCTCGGCAAGAATGGCATGTTGACGCAGCATACGGTATTCGCCATGAATTGGAATAAAGTATTTAGGCTTCATCAGGTTCAGCATCAGCTTCAATTCTTCCTGACTTCCGTGACCTGAAACGTGAACACCCGTTACGGATCCCGGACCGTAGATCACGTGGGCACCGATGCGCATAAGCTCATCGACCGTTCTCCCTACGTAACGCTCATTTCCTGGAATCGGAGTTGCCGCAATAATGACCGTATCCCCTGGTAAAATATCAATTTTACGATGGGTTGAACGCGCCATTCTTGTAAGAGCAGACATCGGCTCGCCTTGACTTCCCGTGGATAAGATAACGACACGATCAGCTGCAAGCTTGTTAACTTCCTCTGGCTCAATCAACATGCCATCTGGAATATGCAAGTAGCCTAATTCGCTAGCAATCGAAACCACGTTCACCATACTGCGTCCAATAACTGTTACTTTGCGATTCGTTGCTTGTGCTGCATCAAACACCTGTTGAACACGGTGAATATTCGATGCAAAAGTCGCAATGACAACTCTTTGCTTCGCTTTACGGAACACTTCTTCAATCTCAATACCTACACCGCGCTCAGACCCTGTGTAACCAGGGCGTTCTGCATTCGTACTGTCTGAAAGCAAGGCAAGTACACCTTTCTTTCCAATCTCAGCCATACGATGCAAATCTGCGTATTGTTCATTAACTGGGGTTTGATCAAACTTAAAGTCACCTGTATGAACAACAACACCTTCTGGCGTATCCAAAGCGACACCCACAGAATCCGGAATACTATGATTGGTTTTAAAGAATGTTGCCGTAAGTACGCCAAGAGGAAGAACAGACTCCGAATTAATAAGAATTCGGTTCGTCGTTCCGAGCAAGTTAGCTTCCTTCAGCTTAGCTTCGATAAGTCCCATCGTTAGCTTCGTTGCGTAGAGGGGAACATTTAGGTGCTTAAGCACGTAAGGTAAGCCACCAATATGATCTTCATGGCCGTGCGTAATGATGATTCCGCGTACTTTATCCCGATTCTCCGTTAAGTACCCGATGTCAGGGATGACAATGTCAATTCCGAGCATGTCCTCCTCTGGAAATTTCAAACCACTGTCAACGACGACAATATCGTTCGCATACTGAACGCAATACATATTTTTTCCGATTTCGCCCACGCCGCCAAGAGCGAAGATCAAAAGTTTATCAATATTTTTTTTGGACAAGAATATACCTCCTTCATAGATTGGACGACGAATTTTAAATGAAAAAACCGAACTAGTCACTTGCAACCATTATACATGAAAAAAAACAGCAAATACAAGTTAATCTGAATACATTTAGACTTCCCAAAAAAAGAAAACCGATGCCGGAAGCACCGATTCATTAGGCCTGATCATACAAAAAGTGATTGAATGAATTGTCCTTCTTGCTCGGATACACGTACTAGTGGAAGTCGAACGCCGCCTGTTTCAATGCCTTTGAGCGCTAGCGCATGCTTAATTGGCGCAGGGCTCGGCGCACAGAAAATGCCAGTGAATACAGGATGGAGCTTACGATTAAGCTCAGCAGCTTGCCCAACGTTGCCTTCTAAGTAATACTTTATCATAGTTTGCATTTCTTTTCCAATCACATGGCTCGCAACACTGATAATTCCTTCACAGCCAACAGCTAAAGCTGGCAATGTGTTACTATCATCTCCGCTATAAACGAGGAAATTAGGAGCAGCATGTGTAAGAATACGTGTCAATTGATCCGTATTGGAACAATCCTTCGTAGCTACGATATTCGGAATTTGGGACAGACGAATCGTTGTGTCCGCATCCAAATTAACGCCTGCGCGACCAGGTACATTGTAGACCATGATCGGAGCACTAACCGCTTCAGCAACAGCTTTAAAATGCTGGTACAACCCTTCCTGTGACGGACGGTTGTAATATGGCGTAACGAGAAGTAAAGCATCTACGCCAAGTTGTTCTACTTTACGAGAAAAAGAGATCGTATGAGCAGTATCATTACTGCCAGTACCTGCAATAATCTTGCAGCGACCCGCAGCAACACGAATGGAAAGCTCGATTAATTTCAGCTTTTCATCGTCTGATAAGGTTGGTGACTCCCCTGTAGTCCCGCAAATGACGAGACCATCCGAATGTTGTTCTTCAATTAAATAATTAATGAGGGGTTCAACTTGATCCCAATTGATTTGTAACTGCTCGTCAAACGGTGTAACCATTGCTGTGACTACTCTTCCAAAACTCACTGGTACGCCTCCTGATATATGCAAAGTTATTTATATAAATTGAATTTTCGATGAAGTGCTCGAACGGACTTAATCATATCCACACCTTGTACAAGCACCCAAATGGTTGTGTTCGAATCCGCAGATTGCAGAATTCGTATATCTTCCACGGTTAACGCTTCAACAATGTGTGCCATAATGCCAGGAACGCCATTCATTCCGCCGCCGATCACAGATACCTTCGCACAGCCGCTTGTAAACTTGGGCTCGTAACCTTGCGCCTTAAGCAATTGAACTGCACGTTCAGCTTCATGATCGAATACGGTGTAGATAACGCCTGATGGGTTCACGTTAATAAAATCAACACTAATCTGATGCTGAGCCATCGTCTTAAATACACGCAGCTGAAGATCGAATTCCCCATCAACGGCAGCGACCTGGATCTGTGTAATATTCGTAAAATGAGCAATCCCTGTAACGAAGCGATCTTTAACATGGTTAACTTCTGAAAGCGTATCAGACGCTGTTACTAGCGTTCCTTCTTCTTTGGTGAAGGTTGACCTCACCCGAATCGGAATATTCGCTTGCATAGCCACTTCAACAGCTCGCGGATGTATAACTTTGGCTCCGTTATGGGCCATATTGCAGATCTCACTAAAGCTCACACGCTGCAATGGTTTGGCGTCCTCAACGATTCTTGGATCCGCTGTCAAAATACCATTCACATCCGTGAAGATGTCCACGATTTCTGCTTTGACTGCAGCACCCAAGGCAGTTGCGGATGTGTCACTGCCGCCGCGGCCCAACGTAGTCAACTCGTCGCTGCTCGTTTTGCCTTGAAACCCAGTCACAATAACAACTTGGTCTTGTTCTAGCAGTTCAAGGATCCGATTAGGCTTCATGGCAATAATCTGAGCATTGCCATGATTCTCATTCGTGATCAGACCTGCTTGCCCACCCGTCAAAACCGTAGCACGAATACCTGTCTTGTGTAATAAACTGCACAAAAGCACTGCAGATATTAATTCTCCGCAGCCCATCAACATATCGAGTTCCCGAGCGGGCAGCCCCTCTCCATTCTTTCGAACGAGATCTAGGAGCGTGTCAGTCGCATAGGGTTCCCCTTTTCTTCCCATCGCAGATACGACAACAACTAATTTATAATGTTGGATTAGTGCATCTTGAATGTGTCCAATAACGTGTTCTCTAGCTTGTGCGGTGGAAAGCGAAGTACCTCCGAATTTTTGAACAAGAATTCGCATGAGTATCCCCCATTTTCACTGCTACAAGTAAGCAGTTTGCTGATTATTGCTCTATAGCAATATATTCAGCAATTTGCACTGCATTCCAAGCAGCACCCTTTAACAAATTATCTGACACAATCCACAGGTTAAGCGCTTTAGGGTTGCTCAAATCGCGGCGAACACGTCCGACGAACGTTTCGAGTTTACCCGCAGCATCTGTAGCGAGTGGATACAGTTGCTCTGATGGATTGTCAACAAGGACAATACCGGGTGCATTCGCAAGTAGATTTTTCACTTCTTCAATATCAAAATCTTCTTTCAATTCTACATAGACGGATTCCGAGTGTCCATAAACAACAGGAATACGTACACAAGTAGCGGTAACTTCAATGGACTCATCGCCCAAAATTTTCTTCGTTTCAAGAATCATTTTCATTTCTTCATTCGTAAATCCATTGTCTAGAAATTTATCGATTTGCGGAATTGCATTGAAAGCGATTTGATGCTTCACTGGCAAGGAACCGACTGGCAAAATATCCGGCTTCGCCACATTACCAGCTAGTACTTCTTTGGACTGTCTAAGCATTTCATTTATCGCTTTAGCGCCAGCACCGGAAACGGCCTGATACGTTGAAACGATAATACGGGAAATACCATAGCGGTCATACAGTGGCTTAAGTGTTGCAACCATTTGAATCGTGGAACAGTTCGGGTTTGCAATGATCCCTTGATGTTCATTGATTTTCTCAACATTCACTTCTGGAACAACGAGCGGGGTTTCTGGATCCATCCGATACGCACTTGTATTATCAATACAAATCGCACCAGCTTTAACCGCATGCGGAGCCAGGGCTTTCGTAACATCGCCACCAGCACTAAAGAGAGCAATGTCCACGCCTTCAAAGCTTTCAGGAGTCGCTTCTTGCACGACAACTTCTTGACCTTTAAATGACAGCTTAACGCCAGCTGAGCGAGCGGAAGAAAGTAATTTCAATTCCTTGATGGGGAAATTCCGCTCTTCTAGTAGTCGAATGATTTGTTCGCCAACGGCGCCAGTAGCACCTACAACTGCAATGTTAAATAGCTTCTGGTTGGACATATGCTGGTCTCTCCCCCTCAAGTTAGTATCTATAAGTTAGTATTGAAATCTCTCAATAATCATAGGCTGCAATTGTTTTCCTTCAAGCGCAGCCTCACAAGCTTCCATAATCAAGTCCATCCGTGCCACCAACGAATTTGGTTTTGCACCAGGCGCATCTTGACCGTAAGGAACAAAATAAATATTTTTCGTAATGAGCAGCTTCGCAATATTCATTGCATTTAAACCCAAACCGTCATTCGTTGAAATCGCTAATACAAGCGGTCTCAAGTTTCTCATTTGTGCTTTTGCTGCCATAAGAACTGGACTTTCAGTCATTGCATTTGCTAGTTTACTAGTCGTGTTCCCCGTACAAGGAGCAATCACCATGACATCCAATAATTTGGATGGACCTAGCGGTTCAGCATCAACAATTGTAGAAATAATTTCGTTGCCGGTAATATCCTTGAGCATTTGCTGCCAATCAGCGGACTTACCAAAACGTGTGTCGGTCGTCATAATCGTATTCGATACAATCGGAATAACCCGAGCACCCGCATCTACAAATCTCTTAATTTGAGGCATAACCTCTTCAAGTGTACAGTGAGAACCGGTTAACGCATAACCGACTGTTTTCCCTTGCCAATTCATTCCACATCGCTCCTGTCTTTGAAGTCTTCCTCGATCAGCTGACTTAGTGTGTTAGCCATAATTCGGCCAGCTGTTTTAGGGGCGACGATTCCAGGTAAACCGGGCGCTAGCATCGCTTTAATGCCTCTCTTCTCGGCAAATCGAAAGTCCGTTCCGCCGGGTTTGGAAGCTAAATCGATAATAAGCGCGCGATGTGGGATATTGGTAATAACTTGCGCTGTGACTATCATAGTCGGAATTGTGTTAAAAAGCAAGTCAATATTGCCCACTTCCGGGTACAGATCCTTCGTATAAAAAGGCTGAAAACCCATCTCCCACGCCCTTGCATAATGCTCCGGTTTCCTGACGCCAACCTTGACGGTTGCCCCTAATCCTTGCAAAGTTTTGGCCATTGTAAACCCTGTTCGACCAAACCCCAAAACCATACACACGGATCCATGAATCGTAATATCGGTGTTCTGGATGGCCATCATGAGCGCACCCTCTGCAGTTGGAATCGAATTATAAATGGCAATATCATCACGATCTAGCAGCTCTACAAGCTCAATCCCATGTGCCGCAACGAGCTTCTTCAAATAGCTCTTCGCCATGCCTGTATACACCTTGGCATGCTTCGGCAGGGCCGAAATGTGCTCATCCGTAAGAATCATTTCTTCGCTTGAGAAAATAGATTCCACATGTCCTGTCTCATCCGTACCTACAACTGGCAAAATAAGTGCATCCACATGCTGAAACAATTCCGGATCTAGCTTCACATTCGTAACACCATGAAGTTGCCTCCCGAGATTGTCAAATCCGAGTAAAATAACGGTAGCGTCTAGCTCAGTAAATTTCTGAATTACTTCAAGTTGCCGGGCGTCTCCCCCCATAATAGCAACCGAAATCCCAGTAAGCATTCTTGCTTACACCCCTTCCTCGGTCCGTTTCAATACGTTATAGTATGCGTTCGCCTAAGGATGGGTGACTTCCGACTTTGCATCCTTGTAAACAAGAAAGAACCCCTTCCGAAGAAGAGGTTCTTTCTTGTTCCTATTAAGTAACTGCCAGTCTTAGCGCCCTGTATGGCCGAAACCACCAGATCCGCGCACCGTTTCTGACAACTCAGTTACGACGTTCAATTGGATGGAGGGAACTTGCTGGAATACCATCTGCGCGATACGTTCATTTCGCTGAATAGTAAATGGCTCCTGACCATGATTAATCAACAAAACTTTAACTTCACCGCGGTAATCTGCATCGATGGTCCCTGGTGAATTGAGTGTTGTGATGCCATGTTTATAGGCCAGCCCGCTTCTCGGGCGAATCTGTGCTTCCAGTTCTGGTGGCATGCTGAGCGCAAAGCCAGTTGGAATCAATTGACGCTCACCAGGAGCAAGCACAATAGGTTCACTTACTGCAGCATGCAAATCATACCCGCTAGCTGCTTCGGACATTTTCTGCGGTAAAAGGATGTCTTCCTGACCCGGCATTCGTTTCATTTGAACTTCAAAATCAAAGCGAGACAAGCTGATCCCTCCTGAAGCCGCTAATCACATCATCCGCGTTTCCAACCATAGACAATGCAAAAGGAGTGGAGAACAACGATTTCGTCAAACGACGAATATGGTCCATATTAACACTTTCAATACGTTCGATCATTTCATCCAAGCTATAATGCTTGCCGGTCATCAATTCGTTTTTACCATAACGATTCATCCGGCTGCTCGTGCTTTCTAAGCTAAGAATCAGGCTGCCTTTCAGCTGCTCTTTCCCCTTTTTAAGCTCATTATCTGTCATGCCATTCACTGCAATATCATGAAGAAGCTCCATCGTTACTTTCAATACTTCTTCCGTTTGTTTAGGCGCCGTTCCTGTATAGATGGTAAACATCCCACTATCGATATGTGATGAATGGTACGAGTAAACAGAATAAGCTAATCCGCGTTTCTCACGAATCTCTTGGAACAGTCTTGAACTCATGCCGCCGCCAATCGCATTATTTAACAACACCATCGGATACAGATTCTCTTCTTGAAGCGACAAGCCAGGCAGCGACAAACAAATATGATTCTGTTCTGTTTTCTTGGCATGGAAAATCAACTCGCTAAGGAAATCTGGCGCGTCATAACTCGTTTCAACACCTGATTGTGAAAACTCACCAAAATGCTTTTCAATCAATGCTTTCACACTATCATCGATATTCCCCGCAATACTAAGAACGGTATTCTCAGTATTATAATTTTGTTTCATGTAAGACCGCAGATCATCCGACTTCATGGCGGACAAGTTTTCTTGCGTGCCAAGAATCGTGTAACCTAATGCATGCTTGCCGTAAGACGCTTTTGCTAACAAGTCGTGAACAAGATCGTCCGGCGTATCCTCATACATCGAAATTTCTTCATAAATAACGTTCTTCTCTTTTTCTAACTCGCCTTCATCGAAGGTTGAATTGAAAAACATATCCGAAAGTACATCCATCGCTAAAGGTAAATGTTCATCCAGCACTTTGGCATAATAGCACGTGTACTCTTTGGATGTGAAGGCATTCACATTGCCGCCAATACCATCAAAAATTTCTGCAATATCTTTCGCTGAATGACGCTCTGTGCCTTTGAACAACATATGCTCAATGAAATGTGAAATACCATTACTCGTTTGAGACTCGTTACGCGAGCCTGTTTTTACCCAAATCCCGAATGTTACCGAACGAAATGTAGGGATTTGTTCCATGACGACTCTTAAGCCATTATGTAAGCGATATTTGATCACCAAGGTTCCTCCTCGAAATGGTACACCTAAAAGTCCAATTCTCCTATTATACTTCCTCAGTCTAACAAAAATGTGCCAAGGACTCAAATTAGCGCCAAAAAATCACTACTAATTCGTAATTTCACCTTGTCCAATGACTCTTTTTGAGGAAAGCAGCTCGGAAACGGTCCCTAGAACTAACCCTTTTTTCTTTACCACATTAATCATACCTGGCAGAGCATCACGCGATGAAACCGTTGGATGCATCAGAACGAGTGTTCCTGGTTCAACATTATTGGAAAACCGTTCAACAATGCGACTTGCGCCTGGATTTTTCCAATCAATCGTATCAAACGTCCATAGCACGGTTTGCAGCTTAAATTCCGAAGCAACCTGAACCGTTTCTTGATTAAAGTAACCTGAAGGCGGCGCGAACAATGTATTTTTGACACCGAGCTGCTTTAGCAAATCTTCGGTTTTCGAAATTTCCTCAACCGCTTTGCTCCGCGAAATAGTTCGCATGTCTTTATGTGAATACGCGTGGTTCGATACTTCGTGACCTTCACTCAGAATGCGTTTGGCCATTTCAGTATTCTTCTTTAACCATGAACCATCGAAGAAGAATGTTGCATGCACGTTTTCTTTGCGAAGCGTTTCTAACATACTAGGCAAAAATTCATTGCCCCAAGCGACATTAATCATAAATGAAACCATTGGCTTCTTCGGATTTCCTTTGTAAACAGGTGTAGGACCTAAATCATCTAATTGAATACGCGGTGCTATTTCTTTCATCACGTAATTAATTTTTGTAGGTGTTAATTGATGTTCGGCTAGCTTCAATGTCTCTTCAATGTCTACTTCTAGACCATTATAGCCGGGGATCGCTTTCCATACAGGATCTACTTTGGCATTAATCGGCGAGACTTTTCTTTTCTCTGCTTCTTGTGTAATTGTATCCAGTAATGATGATTTGCTTATCGCAGCATTCACGGGACGTGCTTCTTCCCTCATCCCATTATTCGCTTCTGCAAATGTCGGTTGGTCGTTTTTCACGCTCTGTACATAGGATTCTACACTTGAAATTGAGTTCACTGTTAGTAGAACCATAGCAAAGAAACTCCCAAGCAGAATCCACTTTTTATGGCGCATACACAGGTCCCCTTTCTGTCATCTCCTGATTGTATGAGAATTGGGACAAGAGTAGAACCTGTGCATGTCCATACATGTGTGAAAAGCAAAAAAGAGACAGATAGATCTGACTCTTTATCCTTAAAACTATGAATGAAACGACTTCACTTATGATGAATCTCTAGCTTTGAGTAGGGACTTGTGAAGTTAACGTTGCTTTGCGTGAAAGATTAACTCTTCCTTGTTGATCTATTTCCGTGACTTTAACTGTAATTTGATCGCCGACATTCACAACATCTTCTACTTTAGCTACACGCTCTGTAGAAATTTGTGAAATATGAACTAGGCCTTCTTTACCAGGCAAAATTTCAACAAATGCGCCAAATTTCTCAACGCGCTTAACAGTGCCTAGGTAAGTTTCACCAACGACAACTTCACGCACAATGCCTTCAATAATGGAACGAGCTTTCTCATTCATTTCTTGATTGGACGATGCAATGAATACGCGGCCGTCTTGCTCGATGTCGATCTTCACGCCAGTTTCCTCAATGATTTTATTGATGATTTTACCACCGGCACCAATAACATCACGGATTTTGTCCGGATTGATGTTCATTGTAAGAATTTTAGGCGCATATTGAGATAGATTTTTGTTTGGTGTAGAAATGCGGGAAACCATTTTGCCCAAAATGTGCAAACGGCCTTCTTTGGCTTGTTGCAAAGATTGCTGCAAGATATCACGGTCGATACCATCAATTTTGATATCCATTTGTAGAGCAGTGATTCCCTCAGCTGTACCAGCAACTTTGAAATCCATATCGCCTAGGTGATCTTCCATACCTTGAATATCTGACAAAATGGAGAAGTGATCGCCGTCTTTGATAAGACCCATTGCGATACCCGCAACTGGAGCTTTAATCGGAACACCAGCATCCATAAGCGCAAGTACGCTAGCACAAATACTCGCTTGGGAAGTTGAACCATTCGATTCCAACACTTCAGATACGAGACGAATTGTGTAAGGGAACTCTACTTCATTCGGAATGATCGGCTCAATAGCTCGCTCACCTAACGCACCGTGACCAATCTCACGACGGCCTGGAGGACGCAAAGGTCTTGCTTCCCCAACGCTGAACGGCGGGAAGTTATAATGATGCATGAAACGTTTCGTCTCAGTTAGATCCAAACCATCCAAGATTTGAACATCACCCAATGCACCTAATGTACAGATACTTAGTGCTTGCGTTTGTCCACGTGTGAACAAGCCAGAACCGTGTGTACGAGGCAGCAAGTTGACGTCGCAATCAATCGGGCGAATTTCCTCAGGCTTACGTCCATCTGGTCTTACTTTATCATGCGTGATTAAGCGACGAACTTCTTCTTTCACGATATCATAAAGTGTTTCTTTTACGTCACCAAGAAGACCTGGTGTTTCTAGGTACAAAGCAGTAAAGTGTGCTACCGCATCTGCATTCACAACATCGATCGCTTCTTGTCTTGCATGCTTTTCAGCAATTTTAATCGCATCAACCAATCTAGCTTGAGCAAATTCACGCACCGCGCTATTTACTTCAGCATCAACTGCATGGAGTTTTACCTCCATTTTCGGCTTTCCAACTTGCTCCACCAATTCTTCAATCGTCGCTACGATTTTACGAATTTCATCATGACCAAACATGATAGCTTCAAGAACTACTTCCTCAGAAACTTCCTTCGCGCCTGCTTCAACCATCATGATTGCATCTTTGGTACCAGCTACAGTCAGATGAAGATCACTTTTCTCAGCTACTTCACCAGTTGGATTAATGACGAATTGACCATCTACACGACCAACAATTACGCCACCAACCGGACCGTTAAAAGGAACATCTGAGATCGCAAGTGCCGCGGACGTACCAATCATCGCTGCCATTTCTGGCGGACATTCTTGATCTACGCTCATGACGATGGACACAATTTGAACATCATTGCGGAATCCTTCTGGGAAAAGAGGACGAATCGGACGATCCGTTAGACGGCTCGCAAGAATCGCTTTCTCACTCGGACGTCCTTCACGCTTAATAAAACCACCTGGGATTTTACCAACCGCATATAATCTTTCTTCATAGTTCACTGTTAACGGAAAGAAATCTAAATCTTTCGGTCCGCTGGAAGCCGTTACTGTGCTTAGCACAACCGTGTCGCCATAACGAACAGTTACTGCTGCATTGGCTTGTTTGGCTAGTCGGCCTGTTTCAAGAATGAACGGCTTACCGCCAAGTTCCATTTGTACCCTTGTCTCCATAATATCCTCCTAAGGCATGGTTTAAATTTCAAAATATGTGTTGAATAGCTTGTACAGAAATCATGAGATCCAGAGACCAATCCGAATCTACTCCGTATGTATGATGGGCTAGCTGTGGAGTTATCCTCTATTTCTGCGTTATGTCTAGTATTTCCTTCTTTTGCCGTTTTAAAAATACAAGAAAAAGCAACCTTTTGCCGCTCTCTGCCAGCGCTTTATCAAGCCCAGCAAAGGAGCAACAGGTTGCTTCTCATTGTCGGTTTTATCGACGCAAACCAAGCTTTGCAATCAAAGCACTATAACGGCTTACATCTTTGTTTTTAACATATGCTAGCAACTTACGACGTTGTCCAACCATTTTAAGCAAACCACGACGGGAGTGGTGATCTTTCTTGTGCGTACGAAGGTGGTCTGTAAGGTTAACAATGTTTTCTGTAAGAATTGCTACTTGTACTTCTGGTGAACCTGTGTCGGTATCGTGTACCTTGTGAGTTTGAATCAGTTGTGTTTTGCGCTCTTGCGTAATTGCCATAATCGTTCATCTCCTAAATTCTATATAGTATCCCCGCTAGCCTAGAAAGCGCCGATGAAAACGTCAATCCAAGCCAAGGTTCATGCCAAAGGAACACGTCCATTTGACAACGTTATTCAGTATATCACATTTGACTAGTAGAAGTAAATGTATGATTACGACTCTAAGCTCAATTTATGCTTAGCATCTTCGGAGTCACGCTTAATTTGAGCTACTAATTCATCTAATGAGGAAAATTTACGCTCTGGTCGAAGAAATGAAATTAACTCAACCTTTACGGTCTCCCCATAGATTTGCTCGGAGAATTCAAATAAATGCGCTTCAAAAGATGGCTTCAATTCCCCAGTCTCGAACGTTGGTTTTACACCAATATTCATAACGCCTTGATAAACCTCTCCGCGGACCGTTGCTTTAATCGCATAAACACCGTTCGTTGGAGTGACATAAGACTCATCCAGTTGGAGATTAGCTGTAGGAAAACCAAGTGTTCTTCCTCTTTTCGCCCCATCAACGACAATGCCGCTCACACTGTAGGGACGACCTAGCAACCTAGTTACGGTTTCAACTTCTCCAAGGTTCAATGCTTCACGTATACGT
Source organism: Paenibacillus sp. J22P90 (assembly GCF_059692195.1). NCBI lineage: Bacteria > Bacillati > Bacillota > Bacilli > Caryophanales > Paenibacillaceae > Paenibacillus > Paenibacillus sp. J22P90. The sequence goes on along the minus strand of NZ_JCAUAY010000005.1, from coordinate 411,071 downwards.
GTACTGCTTACTTTTTCACCATTCATATGAAAAGGTCTCACCACTTCAACAGAGAATTTCCCATGACTCAACTCACAGAGTGAATCAGGGGTACCTTTACCTTGAAAACCAAAAGTAAAATCAAAGCCGCAAATAACGCTGTCAACACCAAGTCGATCAAGGACTTGATCCACGAATTGCTCCGGAGATAATCGCATTAGGGATGCATCGAACGTTACGATGTACGTTTGATTCACACCCATGCTCTCGAAAATCTCCATTTTCCTTTTTATCGGCGTCAGTAAATCTACATATTTGTCTTGACCCATTACCGCTCGCGGATGTGGAGAAAACGTCATTATGGCTGACTTCAGCCCAAGCGACTTCGCCGTATTCAGGGCACGTCCGATTACTTCTTGATGACCTAAATGTACACCGTCAAAGTCACCAATGGCCACGACTTGTTTCCCTACTATGTGGGCAAGCTGATCCAGATCCATCGGATAAGATATTGGTATTATTTTCATAAAAGTTCGTTCACCTACCCATTTCAACCCGTCCCGAGACGTTATGATTAAAGGAAAACTTTGGCCGGGACCAAGACGTGGCTAGTGCTTTTCCATTCAAACAGACCAAGAAATCGTTCATCAGGTGAATAGGCCCGAAATATGGTTGGAGAAGCATCTGCATGAGCCACCCGATTCGCAGCTAGAGCTATTTTTTTGCCTTGTAAAGAATGAACAGCTTCTTGCTCAGTGAGCGATATAGCCGGAATATGCGAGATCACTATATCCATAGGAATCATATGTTGTTCAAGCGTACCCGCTTCTTTCATCTGAACAATTTGCTCAAATGTTAAGCATTGCTCTTGGCGAATATTCCCCGTCGACGTACGTATCAAGCTTACCATGACCGCAGGATAACCAAGCGCTTTCCCAATATCTACACAAAGTGTTCGGATATAAGTGCCTTTGGAGCACTTGGCGCGGAAACGAATTTCAGGATGCTTCTGATCCAAGTTAAGCTCGAGAACTTCGAGTTCAAAAATCGTGGCTTTCCGTGATTTGCGCTCAACTTCCTTACCTTCTCGTGCCAATTCGTAGAGACGCTTGCCATCTATTTTAACAGCTGAGAACATAGGTGGAATCTGCTCGATCTCCCCGACGAATGAAGCAAGAACTTCACGTACTTGTCCTTCTTCGAGTGACACTTGCGGCACTTCTTCCAGCACCGCTCCCGTCATATCTTCAGTGTCCGTAGATACCCCAATCCGTAAAACGGCTTCGTATTCCTTCGGAAGCTCTTGAATATATTCAACCATCCGTGTAGCTCGACCAATACAAAGTGGCAGAACACCTGTCACTTGCGGGTCAAGTGTACCCGTGTGCCCAATTCTTTTAATACTCAAAATCCTTCTAACTTTGGCGACAACATCATGTGATGTAAAGCCCGCTGGTTTCCAGACAGGCAATATGCCTTCTAGCGTCATTTCAGCTTGTCCCCTACTTCCTGAACCATTCTAGCTATAGCTTCGTCTAGTGTACCATAGATCGTACAACCTGACGCTCTAACATGCCCCCCGCCGCCAAGCGATTGAGCAATAGCTGCAACATCAACTAGCCCGGAGGAGCGAAGGCTGACTTTAATAACCCCGTCTGACTTCTCCTTAATCAGCATACCCACTTCGACACCTTCAACATTACGCGGATAGTTGACCAAACCGTCCAAATCATCGCTCGACGCCCCTGTTAACTCTAAGTCAACAAGTGAGACAGCAAGCCATGCAAGCTTTCGATCATAGGCAAAGGAAAGTGTTGATAACGCCTTCTGGAGAAGCACAATTTGCGCGTACGTCATGCGTTCAAGGACATGCTCTGCAATTTCAGCACCTTTGACACCTAGTTCCAACATCAAAGCTCCCATTTTCATGACCTCAGATGTGGTGTTCGAGTATCGAAAGCCTCCTGTATCCGTCAACAATCCTGTATAGATACATTCACCAAACGTAATGTCAGGCTGCAGCTTCATATGTATTGCCAAATCGTACAATATTTGAACGGTTGCCGCGGCATCATGCTTAATGAGATGACATGAACCAAACTGATCATTAGTGGGATGATGGTCAATATTGAGTAATTGTACCTGTTCATCAAAAAGAGTGCTGATCCTACCCATTCTGGAGAAATCAGCACAATCTACACTTATGATGGTTTGGAAAAGTCGGTTCGGTGCCATTTCACTATAATCAATGATGTGTTGGCTACCATCTAAATATGAAAATTTAGAGGGCATAGCGCCCTCGTTAATCATGGTGAAAGACTTCCCAAGTTGACGTAGAATCCAACCTGTTGCATACGTTGAACTGGCAGCATCTCCATCGGGTTGGATGTGAGACACAACCAAGAAATCATCATGCTGCTCGATAAATGCAGCTGCTGCTGCCAGCTGCTGACAGTATTCGTTGGCATGGTTCATTCCGTTATTCATACGTTTGTATTTCCTTCCTGATTGAGCTTATACAACAATTGGTCAATGTGACTACCATAGTCAATAGAAGCATCAAATTTAAACTGAAGCTCTGGAATCTTACGCAAACGAATCCGTTTGCCTAATTCAGAGCGAATATATCCTGAAGCCACAGAAAGCGCCTTAAGTGTGGCCGCTTTCTCTTCTTCAGTTCCCATTACGCTTAGATAAACTCGAGCAAGGGATAAATCATTCGTCACTTCAACACCTGTTACGGTCATAAAACCGATACGAGGATCTTTCAGTTCCGCTTGAATGATTTGACTTAGCTCTTTCTTAATTTGCTCTCCAACGCGACCTACGCGAACTCTAGCCATTTATAATCACCTCTCAACGGACTCCATGATAAAGGCTTCAATAATGTCGCCCTCTTTAATATCATGATAACGCTCAAGAGATATACCACATTCGTAGCCTTGTGCAACTTCTTTTTGATCATCCTTAAATCGTTTCAAGGAGTCAATTTTGCCTTCATGAACAACGATACCGCCGCGAACCAACCGAGTTTGTGCATTACGCGCAATTTTACCTGAAGTTACATAGCAACCAGCAATTGTTCCTGCGCCCGTAATTTTGAATACGTTACGCACTTCTGCTTGACCAAGGACAACTTCTTTGAAAATAGGATCCAGCATGCCTTTCATCGCTTGCTCGATTTCTTCAATTACGTTGTAAATGATGTTGTGCAGACGGATATCGACTTTCTCTTGATCAGCTGTTGCTTTCGCAGCAGGCTCAGGACGAACGTTAAATCCGATAATAATCGCATTGGATGCAGAAGCCAAAATAATATCGGATTCTGTAACAGCCCCAACGCCATTGTGTAGAATTTTAACGCGTACACCCTCGACTTCGATCTTCTCAAGAGAGCTTTTCAGTGCTTCAACAGAACCTTGAACGTCACCTTTAATAATGACATTCAAATCTTTGATTTCGCCATCTTTAATATGCTTAAAGAGGTCATCCAACGTAACGCGGGAGTTCGCAGTCATCTCGGATTGACGAAGTGCAATTGCACGACGATCCGCGATATCTCTTGCTTTACGCTCATCTTCATAAGCCAAGAATGGATCCCCAGCTTGTGGAACTTCAGTCAGACCCGTAATTTCAACTGGTGTTGAAGGACCTGCTTCTTTCAATCGTTTACCTTTATCATTCACCATCGCACGGACACGACCGAAGCATACACCGGCAACGAAGCTATCTCCCACTTTCAAAGTACCATGTTGAATGAGGATACGAGCCACTGGGCCTCTTCCTTTATCCAACTCAGCTTCAATGACAGTCGCTCTAGCACGTTTGTTAGGGTTCGCTTTGTACTCTTGTACTTCAGCTACTAGCAAAATCATTTCAAGCAGGTTTTCTAGACCAATACGTTGTTTTGCGGAAATTTCGCAGAAAATCGTATCGCCGCCCCACTCTTCCGGAACTAACTCGTAAGCCGTAAGAGCTTGCTTGATTTGATCAGGATTAGCGCCTTCTTTATCAATCTTGTTCACAGCTACAATGATCGGTACACCAGCTGCTTTAGCATGGCTGATAGCCTCTACAGTTTGTGGCATTACACCGTCATCTGCTGCAACTACGATAATCGTAATATCTGTCACTTGAGCACCGCGGGCACGCATCGTTGTAAACGCTTCGTGACCAGGCGTATCCAAGAACGTAATTTTCTTTTGGTTAACTTCAACTTGATAAGCACCGATGTGCTGTGTGATTCCGCCGGCTTCGCCTTCGGTTACACTCGTTTTACGGATAGCATCAAGCAATGTTGTTTTACCATGATCGACGTGACCCATGATCGTAACAACCGGTGGACGCTCCAGCAAATCAGCCTCGTCATCGATTTCTTCGAAGGTTTCAAAGTTGTCTTCTTCGACTTTGATTTTGATTTCAACTTCAACGCCAAATTCAGTCGCAATCAATTGGATTGTTTCCAGATCTAGCTCTTGGTTGATTGTTGCCATTGTTCCAAGGAACAAAAGCTTCTTAATCACTTCAGAAGCATCTTTGTGAAGCAATTTCGCGGTTTCACCAACCGTCATATTGCCACGAACAATGATTTTCTTAGGTGTGTTATCCACTTTTTCTTTTTTAACCATATCTTGTTGGTAACGACCTCTGTTGTTGCCGCGTTGGTTGCCACGATTGTTGCCGCCAGGACCACGGTTACCGCCAGATCTGTTATCATCAAAACGTTTAGGCGTAGGCTTGGATTTCTTCGTTGTAATAACGCCAGCTTTTGCTGCTGCATCATCCAACTCAGCTGCTGTTGCACCTACATGGAATTGCGGCTTCGCTTCTTGCACAACCGGTCTTCCGCTTTGGTTATTGTTGCGGTTCTCAAATGGCTTGGACTGACGATTAGGACCAGCGCTGCGGTTCGGGCTCGATTGAGGACGTCCGCTGTTCGCACTTTGACCGCTGCTAGCTCCTGGGTTGCCTGCACCTTGGCTAGGACGTGAACCTGCATAGTTACTGTTCGTACGCGGCGCTCCACCTTGTCCTTGACCTTGGCTATAGCCTTGGCTAGCTGGACGGCTGCTGTTGTATCCGCCACTGCTTCCACCTGCTGGACGTTGTCCACCTGGATTGGAACCTTGGTAACCCGTACGCTGCCCACCTTGGCTTCCGCCTTGGCCTGCTGGACGTTGTCCACCTGGGTTGGAACCTTGGTAACCCGTACGTTGGCCGCCTTGGCCTCCGCCTTGACCGCTTGGACGTCCGCCATTCGGATTGGAACCTTGATATCCTGTACGTTGTCCACCTTGGCTATTAGAACGATTGCCTTGGTAATTGCTGCTTTGTCCACTTGGACGTGACTGTTGCGGGCGACTTGTTGCATTTTGAGTAGACTGACCTTGTTGTGAAGTCCCTGTACTCGTAGTAGTCGTTGGTTGACTACTTGCTTGTTCTGTAACTGCTGACGGCTTAGCCGCAGGAGTTACTGCACCTTTATTCTCTTGTGCTGGAGCCTGCGATGCAGGATTCTGATTCGTCGTAGATGAACTCACATTTCCTCCGTCCGTAGCTGCTCGTTTGGCAGCCGCATTTGCTTTAATATCTCTAAAAAACTTTTCCACACTGCTAACCGCGTCATTCTCCATTACACTCATATGGTTGTTAACAGGTATATTTAATCGTTTGAGAATTGTAATAATTTCTTTACTGCTCATATTGAGCTGCTTCGCGTATTCGTACACGCGAGTCTTATCTTTATTATCTTGTTTATTGGTCAATATGTTTCACCTCCGCAGGATTTTCTTGACTCTTCTGCAGCATCTGCGCGAAGCCTCCGTCCAATACACCTATGGTGACACGCATTTCTTTTCCAATGCTGCGGCCCAATTCATACTTCGTACCGATCTCGATGAGTTTAACCCCATAAAATAGGCATTTATCTTGAAATTTCTTACGTGTATTAGCTGAAGCGTCCTCCGCCATGATCACAAGCTTGGCTTCACCCGCGCGAATTGCTTTGAAAACACCTTCATCACCCGTTACGAGCTTTCCGGCTCTCATTGCCAATCCCAATTGTGAAGAAAATTTAGGATTCATCTTCCGACTCCTCCTCTTTCGAAGAAAGGAATTCATCTTCAACACGAATAAAATCTTGTTCCAGTTGGTCATAAATATCTGCGCCTACAGCATGCTTCAGAGCTCTATCCAGGGCTTTGCTTTTCTTTGCCAATTTAAAACAAGAAACTTTACCGCACAGGTAGGCACCGCGCCCAGACTTCTTCCCCTTGAGATCAATGAGAATGTCATCCTCAGGCGTTTTGACGACGCGGATCAAGTCCCTCTTCGGCATCATTTCCTGACAGGCAACGCATTTTCTCAGAGGGATTTTTCTCTGCTTCATTCCGATCACCCCTTGTTCCTAAAACAAAAACTTAATCGATGCTTACCGAATCCTGATGCATCTCTTCCGTGTACGTTTTCACTCTGCCATATTCTTGCTCAGCTTGTGTTTCGCTCTTGATATCGATTTTCCAGCCCGTTAGTTTGGCAGCCAAACGTGCGTTCTGCCCTTTAATCCCAATGGCCAAAGAAAGTTGATAATCAGGCACAATGACACGCGCCATTTTTTCATTTTCATGAATTTGAACTTCAAGCACTTTAGAAGGGCTAAGCGCATTCGCTACGTACTCTTCCACGCTTTCCATCCAACGAACGATATCGATCTTCTCACCGCGCAGCTCAGTCACGATCGTTTGAACGCGTAATCCTTTAGGTCCTACACATGAACCTACAGGATCAACCTCAGGGTTGCGAGAGTGAACCGCAATTTTCGAACGGAAGCCTGCTTCACGAGCAACTGAACGAATTTCAACTACACCATCAAAAATTTCAGGAACTTCCAGCTCAAATAAACGCTTCAATAAACCTGGATGTGTTCTTGATAAAATAATTTGAGGACCCTTCGTCGTGTTCTCAACTTTTGTGATATACGCCTTGATGCGGTCTCCCTGCTTGAACTTATCCGTAGGCATAAGCTCCGTAAGTGGAAGAACTGCTTCTACTTTACCCAGGTCAACATAAATATTACGTTGATCTTGACGCTGTAGGATACCCGTAACGATATCTTCTTCTTTATCGATAAAAGCATTATAAATTAAGCCACGCTCGGCTTCGCGGATACGTTGCGTTACGACCTGTTTCGCAGTTTGTGCGGCAATACGTCCAAAATCACGAGGCGTCACTTCAATTTCAACAATATCATCCAATTGGTAGTTTGGATTAATTTCACGTGAAGCATGCACAGAAATTTCCAATCTCGGATCCAATACATCCTCTGTAACGGTCTTCCTTGCATATACCTTGATAAGACCCGTATGTCGATTGATATCTACACGCACGTTCTGTGCCGTGTTGAAATTACGTTTATAACTTGAAATCATCGCCGCTTCAATAGCATCAATGAGTAGCTCCTTGGAGATACCCTTCTCTCGTTCAATTTCCGACAGCGCTTCAATAAAATCCGTGTTCATTTGAACTGAGTCCCCCCTTTCAATAAGTAACGATGACTAAAATACGATAGCGAGACGAGCGCTAGCTAATTTAGCAACCGGAATGCTAATTTTCTTTTTACCAATCTCAATCACGAGAACTTCCTCATCATAAGACTGCAACAATCCTTCAAATTCCTTTGAACCGTCAATCGTCTCATACGTGGTAACAAATACGTGACTATTCACGGCTTTATAATAATCTTGAGGCTTCTTAAGCGGGCGTTCTGCCCCTGGTGAAGAAACTTCCAAGAAATAAGCATCAGAGATCGGATCTTTCTCATCCAATTGAACACTTAGGTATTCACTGATGCGGCCGCAATCATCTATATCAATTCCGCCTTCTTTGTCCGCATAGACACGAAGGAACCAATTGCTGCCCTCTTTGACATACTCAATATCAACGATTTCAAAGCCGTTTTGTTCTACAAAATCCTTCAGCATGTCCGCTATGATGGATTTGATTTGCTCTTGTGTAACCACAGATACGTGTACCTCCTAAATTGACTTCTTCTTGTCGTATCCGAAAAAGTCCTATATCAAAATGCAAAGAGTGGGTTTCCCCACTCTCTAATCACAAGATGATATCCTCATTATTACCAATAAAAATTATACCATAACCAATCTTTGCATTACAATAGCAAACTTGTTAATCATTTTCACTTGACAGCTGTTTGTTAGAACAAAGAAAGCTGATTAGACTCAGGCATACCACGGAAACAACCCATGGAAGTCAGCAGCTCTATGACGGTTTTAGAAGCCTTAGATTTATTCTGGAAATCCTCAATTGAGAGGAAATCGCCTTCTTCTTTGGCAGCAGCAATATTTTTGGCAGCATTTTCACCAATCCCAGACATAGCCGCAAATGGTGGAATTAAAGATGTGCCATCAATGATGAATTTTGTCGCATCGGAACGATAAATATCAATAGGCTTGAAGCTAAAGCCACGTGATGTCATTTCTAACGACATTTCAAGAATGGAGACCATGGCTTTCTCTTTTGGTAGCGCTTGGAAACCCTTCGCTTCAATCTCTATAAGTTGTTTGAGAATCGCATCATAGCCTTGGCAAAGCAGTTCAAGATCAAAGTCCGCTGCACGTACACTAAAATAAGTAGCGTAGTAAGCAATCGGATGATATACCTTGAAGTAAGCAGTACGAACAGCGGAGATAACGTAAGCAGCAGCATGCGCTTTTGGAAACATATATTCAATCCGTTCGCAGGATTCAATATACCAAGCGGGTACATTACAGCGCTTCATCTCCTCTTTCCATTCGTCGGTTAGACCCTTCCCTTTACGAACGCTCTCTGTAATTTTAAAAGCAAGACCTGCATCCATTCCCGCTTTATAGATCAAGAAGAGCATGATATCATCCCGACAACCAATAACCGTCTTAATGTTACAGATACCTTTTTTGATTAGTTCCTGCGCGTTCCCTAACCAAACACCCGTTCCATGGGACAACCCTGAAATTTGCAATAAATCGGCAAAAGAGGATGGTTGCGTTTCCTGAAGCATCTGTCTAACGAACTTCGTACCCATCTCGGGAACACCATACGTCGCTACTGGAGATCGAATCTGATCAGGTCTTACGCCCAAGGCTTCCGTTGAATTGAAAATACTCATCGCTTTCTCATCATTCATGGGAATCGTTGTTGGATCAATACCTGTCAAATCTTGAAGCATCCGCATCATCGTCGGATCGTCGTGTCCGAGAATATCTAGTTTTAGCAAGTTCGCATCGAAGGCATGATAGTCAAAATGGGTCGTCATCCATTCCGAGTTTTTGTCATCAGCAGGATATTGAACCGGCGTAATATCATCGACTTCAATATAATCCGGAACTACGACAATACCGCCGGGATGCTGCCCCGTACTTCTTTTAACCCCAGTACATCCTGAAGCTAATCGAGCAAGCTCTGCTCCGCGCCACTTCTGACCCTGTTCTTCTTCGTACTTCTTCACAAATCCGAAAGCTGTTTTCTCCGCAACCGTCCCGATCGTCCCTGCACGAAATACATTCTTAGGTCCAAAGATCTCCTTCGTGAAATTATGGGCAACGGGCTGATAAACACCAGAGAAGTTCAAATCGATATCGGGAACCTTGTCCCCTTTAAAGCCTAGGAACGTTTCGAAAGGAATGTCATGCCCATCCCCTTTCAAATTCCCGCCGCAGGAAGGACATACTTTATTCGGTAAGTCGAAACCACTCGGTACGCTTCCATCAAGGAACCACTCACTGTGCCTGCACGTTAGACATATATAGTGAGGAGGCAACGGATTAACCTCAGATATCCCTAACATCATCGCAACGACAGAAGATCCAACAGATCCCCGAGAACCTACGAGGTATCCGTCCGCATTTGATTTTTTCACAAGTCGTTCAGAAATCAAATAATTGGCAGAGAAACCGAATTTAATGATAGGAACAAGCTCTTTCTCTAACCGAGCAATAATAACTTCTGGCAGCTCATCACCATAAATGCTTTTCGCAGTGTCATAGCAGGTTGTCCGAATCTCTTCGTCGGCACCTTCGATAATTGGTGTAAACAGCTTGTCCGGGAAAAGCTCAATGGATTCAAATCGATCAGCAAGATCATTCGTACTGCGTACAACAACCTCAAACGCCTTCTCGGCACCCAAAAACTTAAACTCTTCCAACATCTCTTTCGTTGTACGGAAATGTGCATCCGGCTTCTTCATTGCTTTCAATGGACTAAAGCCTGTTATCCCATTGATCGTAATGTCGCGGCATACTTTTTCCCGTGGGTTAAGGTAATGGGCATTTCCCGTCGCAATGACAGGTTTCCCCGTTTTATAACCGATTTCGCATACGCGACGAACGGCATTTTCGAGATCTTGGGCAGATCCGACAAGTCCTTTTTCCACGAGATGCATGTTATAGCTAACGGGCTGAATTTCGAGGATGTCATAAAACTCAGCAACTTGCTCGGCCTCTTCGATTGATTTATTAAGAACAGCTTCGAAAAACTCGCCTTTTTCACAGCCAGAGGTAATTAAAAGGCCCTCTCTATGCTCCACTAACACGCTTTTGGGAATCGTTGCTTGTCGCTGCAGGTACGTCGTATGTGACATTGAGATCAGCTTAAAGAGATTTTTCTTCCCAACAGGGTTAAGCGCATAAATACAGGAATGAAATGGACGTTGATTGGATAAATCTTTCCCGACATAATCATTCAATTTCGCGAGACTCGTAATCTGACGATCATTAGCCTCATTAATTAAATGGTAAAGTACATAACCAAGCGCAATCGAGTCATCAATCGCTCGGTGATGGTTATCGAGACTTACTTTAAATTTATCGGACAACGTATTGAGACGATGATTCTTCATAGACGGGAAGAGAAATCTGGCAAGCTCCAGCGTATCTAACACGGAATTTGTAACTTCAGGCAAGTTCATACGCTTTAGATTCGCTTGAAGAAAGCCCATATCGAACCGAGCGTTATGCGCAACAAGCACGCAATCTCCAATGAATTCAACAAACTTCGGAAGCTCGTCCTCAATGTCCGGAGCATCCTTCACCATATCATCATTAATATTCGTTAATTGCTGAATATTGTAAGGGATCTTCTCATGTGGATTAATGAACGTGGCGAAACGATCAATTTCTTTGCCATCCTGCATTTTCACACCAGCAAGCTCGATGATGCGATTATTGGTGACCGATAGCCCCGTTGTCTCCACGTCGAAAATAACATAGGTCGCTTGTTTCAGATCCATATCTCGACCATTCATAACGATGGGAACCGAATCATTAACAACGTTCGCTTCAACACCATAAATCACTTTAATCCCATGCTTCTTAGCTGCTTTACCGGCATCAGGAAAACATTGAATATTGCTATGATCTGTAACCGCAATGGCTTTATGTCCCCATTTGGCGGCCATTTTCACGTACTGATCAATAGGCGTCAAGGCGTCCATCGTACTCATCGTTGTGTGCAAATGGAACTCTACACGCTTCTCCGCTGCATCATCCATCCGGTCCCTCGGCGCCATCACTTCGTACAGATCATTCGGAATCATCACAAGCTCAGGAATTTGCATGAACCGATCATACTCGACTTTCCCTCTAGCTCGAATCCAAGTACCGTTAGCAAGAAGACTCATGATCTTCACGTCATCTTTGGTCTTAGCAAACACCTTCATCGCAAGTGAATCGGAGAAATCTGTGATGTTAAACGTAAACAGGGTGTTCCCGTTTCTTAATTCTTTAACATCCAGTCCAAATACGGTGCCTTGTACCGTGATCTTCTTCTCTTCTTCTTGAATATCCTTCAGTGGTGTTGGAACTTCCTTTATATCAATACCCATGACCAGCTTCAATTCACCCTCTGGCAACGAGGACTCTTCTTCCTCCATGTCAATGGACATCATGATTTCTTGGGTGAATGTTTTCTCACCTTGCTCACGCTGCTTAGCAAACTTCTCATACTCTGCAACGATTTCAGTCGTATCACTCATAGCATATTTAATGGATAATTCCGTTTGAAAAAAGTTATGAAAAAAGTTTCGAATAAACATATCGATATTTTTCTTCTTCGCTAACTCAAGACCAATCGCATCCAACATAACTAGCGAAAGTGCATGCCCTTGTACCTCGAACCTGGCCTTCGACATCCAGCCATTCACAGAAGGAACTTCCCGCTGCAGCCATTCCATAAATAGACTCCAGTACTCCTCAACTAGAGCAGCTGGCTCTGCTTGCTCATACTTCCAAATAAACCGAATTTTCGCGATTTGCGCAAATTTCTCTTGAATCATTTTACAAAATGAACGATAAATGTTCAGAGGCACAAGGTCATTTTTAACCAAATAGAATGTCCAATCGCGGTTTTTTCGACTGATTTCTACTTGATCAATGTAACCTTCTGCAAAATATGACCGTACAACATCGGCTGGAATCTCGGCTTGCTGCATCAAAAGCTCAAAGCGATTCCGTTTATCAGCCAAATTACTCATGAACAGCCTCCCCATAAACATACCAAGGGCAATGGAGTAAGACCTCCATATGCCCTTGATTGCAATTAATAGCTTCTTCCAAAGACAACTGTATGCTTAGCAGCATCGCCGCAAACAAGACAAGTTGATTTCGTTTCAGATGGTGTGAACGGGATATTACGACTTGTTGCTCCTGTTTCTTCCTTCACTTGCGATTCACAAGCGTCAGATCCACACCAGCCAGCCAAGGCAAATCCGCGTTTCGTCTCCAAGAATGTTTTAAACTCATCGATCGTATCTACCGCAATATAGTGCTCGTCACGGAATTGCTTCGCTTTATCATACATCTGCTGATGAATCTCAGCAAGTAAATTTTGAACTTCTTGCACAAAATCAGCTTGTTGCACGATTTTCTTTTCACCGCTAACGCGAGAAACGAGTACAACAACGCCATTTTCCATGTCACGAGGACCAAGCTCTACACGGATTGGAACGCCGCGCATTTCATACTCGTTGAATTTCCAACCAGGACTTTGATCAGCACGATCATCCACTTTAACGCGAACGCCTGCCTTTTTCAGCTCTGCGTACAGCTCATCAACGCGTCCGATGACTTGTTCACGTGTTTTTGGAGGTCCGATTGGAATCATGATGACTTGTGTAGGTGCAACCTTTGGAGGTAGCACTAGACCACGATCATCACCGTGAACCATGATAAGAGCACCGATTAATCGAGTACTAACTCCCCATGATGTCGTGTGCGCAAATTGATGCTGATTCTCGCGATCAAGGAATTTGATATCAAAGGCAACAGCGAAATTCGTTCCTAGGTAATGAGACGTACCCGCTTGCACTGCTTTGCCATCTTTCATCATCGCTTCGATGGAGAATGTATCGATCGCACCCGCAAATTTCTCGGATGGCGTCTTCTGACCTACGATTACCGGAATTGCTAGGAAATCCTCTGCAAATTGGCGATATACATCCAGCATCTGCATCGTTTCGCGGCGAGCATCTTGTTCGTCTTCATGTGCGGTATGACCTTCTTGCCACAAAAACTCCGTTGTGCGAAGGAAAGGCAGTGTTCGCTTCTCCCAACGAACGACGTTCGCCCATTGATTGATGAGCAAAGGAAGATCGCGGTAGGAATTAATCCACTCGGCGTACATGTGACCGATCATTGTTTCCGAAGTTGGGCGAATAGCCAAACGCTCTTCTAACTTCTCTCCACCAGCTTCTGTTACCCATGGAAGTTCAGGATTAAAGCCCTCAACATGCTCTTTTTCCTTTTGGAAAAAGCTTTCCGGGATAAACAATGGGAAATACGCATTGCGGTGGCCTGTTTCTTTGAATTTGCTATCCAGCTCACGCTGAATATTTTCCCAAATCTCATAACCATCCGGTTTAAATACGATACAACCACGTACCGGAGAATAGCTCATCAAATCCGCTTTCTTAATAACATCTATGTACCAGCGAGAGAAATCTTCTCCTTGTGGTGTAATTTCTTTAACAAATTGCTTATCGTTTGACATAAACCCTCCCACAGATTAGGACTAGCCCTTAATCAATCGTAAAATATCATTGTACGTAACAGCTACCATCAGCAGCATGAGCAATGCAAAACCGACAAAATGAACCATACTCTCGCGATTCGGATCTATCGGTTTTCCTCTCAATGCTTCTAAGCCCATAAAGAGCAGACGGCTTCCGTCTAGAGCTGGAATTGGCAATAGGTTGAAAATACCAAGATATAGACTTAATGTAGCTGCCCAAGAAATTAAGTAAGTCAGTCCCATTTTAGCAAATTCAGCAGATACCTGAGCCGTTCTAACTGGACCGCCAAGATCATCAAGTTTGAATTGCAGCATGACAAGCTTTTGCAAGCCTGTTACGATGCCAATGGTTGTACCAACAACCTGATCATACGTCCCCGTGAATATTTCACCAATGCTAGCGCTTCTACGGTCGCCGCTAATCACAACACCAAGCTTGCCTGCACCGTCTTCCATTTCAGGTGTCACTTGTAGCGTAAGCGGATTGCCAGCGCGGTCAATGACCCATGTCATCGGCTTTCCAGCTGACGCTTGGATGGCAGTAACGAGTTTCTCGCGATCGTCACCGATAGGCTGCTTATCAATGGACATGATAATGTCACCTTTGTGCAAGCCAGCTTTCTCACCTGCTTTGCCTGCAATAACGGTATCCAGCTTCACATTTGTGAATACTCCCGACATTGCAACAACAATGAAGAACAAGACTATTGCCAAAATGAAATTCATAACTGGCCCCATCACGATCGCGAGGGCACGTTTCCCAACAGATTTGGATCCGAATTGACGGTCGTAAGGCGCGATTTGCGTTTCCGTCCCTTTGGTAACCATCATCGCTTGCGGATCAATCGGATAAGTCACCTTCTCACCATCGACATCAAGTGAAACGCGAAGCGCTCTCTCCAAATCAATGTGTTCCACGACACCAATGACGACATTGGAACGTCGATCTAATTGGTCCAAATATAAGAACGTTACTTGATTTTGTTTGTTTAATTTAATGGCAACCGTTTGTCCAGGATTTACTTGAACAATCTCCGGGTCTTCCCCAGCCATACGAACAAATCCACCAATCGGCAAAATTCGCAGCGTATATCGGGTCTCCCCCTTTTTATATGAAAAAATTTTAGGACCGAAACCAATTGCAAATTCACGAACTAAAATACCTGCACGTTTTGCAAAGTAAAAATGGCCCCATTCATGAATCGTAACAAGAACGAAAAACAACAAAATAACCTTTAACCCAACTTCAATGGCCGACAAGTCGTATTTCCTCCTTCGGGTTTTCTTCAGAAAACGATCCTATGTACGAATGACCAGATGCTTTCAGTTAAAAACCTACCTTCTAAGCATCAACTTAAGATCAGCTGTTCTGTTCTTAGATTACCACTATTGAACCGCTGAATACAAGCTATGCCCGCTCAGGTCAGTATACGAACTCCGAGAAATATTTAGACTTCTCTTCAACAGCCTAGACCTACGAAATTGAAAAAAGAGCTGAGCCCGCCTAAACTGACCTTTGCTCTTCCTAAATGGTTAGAAACGAATAGAAGCGGCGAATGATCTAGCCCATTGATCTTGCTCATGAATGTGCTCAATTGTCGGGTTCGCATACAACTCGTGTTTGTGCAACACAGCTTCAATAACGTCTTCAATTTGTAGAAATGAAATGTCTCCTTTAAGAAAACGAGCGACCGCAATCTCATTGGCAGCGTTATACACGGTAGGCGTAATGCCACCTTGTTTACCGCTTTCGAACGCCATTCGCAACAATGGGAAACGTGAGTAATCCATTTCTCGGAAATGCAGCTTACCAATCGCGGCAAGATCCAATCGCGTTGTTGGCGTCGGATATCGATCAGGGTACGTTAAAGCATACTGAATCGGAACCCGCATATCCGGATTGCCTAACTGTGCAATGACACTGTTATCCACGAATTCTACGTAGGAATGAATGACGCTTTCTGGATGAAGAATGACATTGATCTCCTCATAGGTCAAACCGAAAAGCCAATGCGCTTCAATCACTTCAAGCCCTTTATTCACCATCGTCGCAGAATCAATCGTAATTTTAGCTCCCATGGACCAGTTCGGATGTTTGAGTGCATCCTCCACCGTTACACCAACTAGTTGCTCCCGCGTACGATCACGAAAAGAACCACCAGATGCTGTAATCGTTATCTGTGCGACTTGAGGACGATTTTCACCATTTAAGCATTGAAAAATAGCCGAATGCTCACTGTCAATTGGAAGCAACGCAACACCTTTACGAGCCACCGCTTCCGTTACGATATGCCCAGCACTTACTAATGTCTCTTTGTTGGCAAGTCCAATGTCTTTGCCAGCTTCAATCGCTGCTAACGTAGGCTTCAAACCTTGACTACCTACAAGCGCACTCACGAGCAAATCAGCGTCGGTTGAAGCAGCAACTTCTAACAGTCCTTCTTCGCCATAAAGCACTTTGATATCTGAAGGCAGTTGACTTGCAACCTCTTCCGCCAATTCCTTTGTGGCAACCGACACAAGCTTGGGACGAAACTGTTTCGCCTGCTTGATGACGAGGTCACGGTTATATCCAGCAGATATCGCTTCTACTTGAAATTTTTCAGGCGAATGTTGAACGATATCCAAGGTTTGAGTCCCTATGGATCCTGTCGATCCCAAGATGGCAATTTTCTTCATATGTTTCAACCTCGCTCATGCATATTAGTTAGGAATCAAGTCGAGCAGATAAATGAATGGGAAAACGATTAACCAGCTATCCATCCGGTCAAGTACACCGCCGTGTCCAGGCAGCAGAGTTCCCGTGTCTTTAATTCCTTTTACTCGCTTATAAGCAGATTGAATTAAATCACCAACTTGTCCTACAACCGCAATGACAAATCCTAACAAAAGTGCTTTACCCACACTTAAAAGCTCTGGCGAGTACCATGCGAATGCTAACGCTAAAATCATCGCAATAACAACACCGCCTATGGCGCCTTCAATGGACTTCTTCGGGCTAATTTGCGGCCACAACGGCGTCTTACCTAGCTTGGAACCGACAAAATACGCGCCTGCATCAGATGCCCATATACATACGAAAACCATGATTGTCCAAAATAAGCCATTTTCCGCCAAACGCGCCTCAATCATATAGTTAAAACCAAAACCAATGTAAAGTACGCCTAGTAAAATGACAGACACTTGGTCAATTGTGATCTTGTTTTTGGAGGAAACTGTAATGAAGAGCAGTAAAAACATGAGTATCCACATGACTGCGGAAAACGAGAGTGTAAAGGTTACGCCTAACAGTCCCCATGGCATCGTTAAACATAAAAGCGCGATGAGTCCAACTGCAGCTGTTCCTTTATAAGCCATATACCCATTCATTTGTAAATACTCGCGATAACCAATAATCGAAACGAGTACAATCAAACCTGCATACCACAAATCACCGAGTACGAGAAGTGTAATAAATGCGAGACCGGCAATAACGCCTGTGATAATCCTTTGCTTCAAGTTGAATCCCCCTAGATGAACAACGTTTATCTCTAAGCCATCCATGTGTAGTGACAAAAAGATACACAATCAAATGTTAAATACCACCGTATCTTCTACCGCGGCGCTGATATTCAGCAATGGCTTGCATAAATAAGTCCTCTGTGAATTCTGGCCAATAGGCATCTGTGAACC
The DNA here is from genome assembly GCF_059692195.1 of Paenibacillus sp. J22P90. Taxonomy (NCBI): domain Bacteria; kingdom Bacillati; phylum Bacillota; class Bacilli; order Caryophanales; family Paenibacillaceae; genus Paenibacillus; species Paenibacillus sp. J22P90. The sequence continues at coordinate 393,362 of NZ_JCAUAY010000005.1, read as the reverse complement.
AAAATTCCGAATAAGCTAATTGCCACAGCAGAAAATTACTTAATCGCAGCTCCCCGCTCGTTCGAATTAACAAATCGGGATCAGGCAAATCCGACGTTAACATGTAAGAAGAAAAGAGTGATTCATCCAGTTCATCCGGCTTCAAGTTACCGTTTTGCACATCTTTCATCATATCCTGAACGCCTGCAATGATTTCCTTACGACCGCCATAATTTAAGGCAAAATTCAGAATGAGACCCGTATTATCCTTCGTCCGCTCGATCGCACCTTCGATTGCTTTCAGCGTGTGCTCAGGTAAGCCTTCTTTCCAACCGGTCATGCGAATACGCACATTGTTTTGAATCAATTCTTCAATTTCCAAAGGAAAAAATTCTTGTGGAAGCTTCATTAAGAATTCCACTTCATCTTTCGGTCGCTTCCAGTTTTCCGTGGAGAAAGCATACATCGTCAAGACTTTGACACCAATATCATTGGCTGCCATCGTAATCTTCTTGACATTTTTCATGCCCGAATGATGACCGGCAACACGAGGCAAGCCTCTTTTCTTGGCCCATCGACCATTGCCATCCATAATAATCGCAACATGTGCCGGGACTTTGTCCAACTCTATCTCAGGGGTCGCAACAGACACATTCTTACTCGTTTGGGTTAACCACTTCTTAAATAGTTTGAGCACAGTTGTTCCTCCCAACTAGGGAAAGATGAAAAACCCCCAGCGAATGGTTACCCGGGGGCATATCTATCTTATACTTCCATGATTTCTTTTTCTTTAGCAGCCAAAACTTTCTCAACTTCAGCTACGAATTTATCAGTGAATTTCTGAATATCCTCTTGATGCTTACGGGATTCATCTTCAGAAATACCTGCTTTTTCAAGCTTTTTAATTTCGTCGTTCGCATCGCGGCGAATGTTACGAATGGCAATTTTGGCTTCTTCGCCAAATTTCTTCGTCATTTTCACCAAGTCACTACGACGTTCTTCTGTTAGGGCAGGGATAACAATACGGATGACGATACCGTCATTCGATGGTGTTAAGCCAAGGTCGGACTTCATAATTGCCTTCTCAATGGAAGACATAGAGCTTTTATCCCATGGTTGAATGAGAAGTGTACGTGAATCAGGTGTAGTCAAATTTGCCAATTGATTAACTGGCGTCATCGCACCATAGTATTCCACTTGAATGCGATCCAATAATGATGGAGTAGCACGTCCCGCACGAAGAGAAGTCAAATCTCTTCTTAGCGCGCCAATCGCTTTATCCATCCGATCTTCTGCGTTCTTCTTCACTGACTGCGGCATGGTTTATACACTCCCTTTAACTGTAGTCCCAATTTTCTCGCCAAGGACCACTCGTTTGATATTCCCTTTTTCCGTGATGTTGAACACAACCAACGGAATGTTGTTATCCATACAAAGGGAAGATGCAGTAGAGTCCATGACACCAAGGTTGTTGCTAATAACTTCCATATAGGTTAACGTTTCGAACTTCTTAGCTGTTGGATCTTTGAATGGATCAGCCGAGTACACGCCATCCACTTTGTTTTTAGCCATAAGAATGACTTCTGCTTCAATCTCTGCAGCTCTTAAGGCAGCTGTTGTATCTGTCGAGAAATAAGGGTTACCTGTTCCCGCGGCAAAAATAACAACTCTACCCTTTTCAAGATGACGCATAGCTCTTCTACGTATGTAAGGCTCAGCGACTTGTTGCATAGTAATGGAGGACTGGACTCTTGTGGGTACCTCAATGTTTTCCAATGCATCCTGCAAGGCCAGTGAATTCATGACAGTAGCAAGCATTCCCATGTAATCCGCTGTTGCGCGATCCATGCCCTTCTCACTACCAGCGATTCCGCGCCAAATATTCCCGCCGCCAACAACGATAGCAACCTCAACATTTAATTCTACTACATCTTTTACTTGTTGAGCAATGGAGGTGATGACTTCTGAATCAATGCCATATCCCTGCTGTCCTGCTAAAGCTTCGCCGCTCAATTTAAGCACTATTCTTTTATAAAAAGGTTGACCCAACTTGTATGACCTCCGTTTCCATGCATACCAATCTCTTTAAGGGCTAAAAAAGAAGGAACACCAAGTGTTCCAACTTTTTTAACATATTAGAATTATAGTTTAACTTGGGACATAACTTCTTCCGCAAAGTTTTCTTGTTTTTTCTCAAGACCTTCACCAAGACCGAAACGTACGAAACGACGGATGGAGATGTTCTCGCCGATAGCTGCGATTTTCTCATTCAACAATTGGTCGATTGTTTTGTCTGGATCTTTAACGAATTGTTGCTCCATCAAGCAGAACTCTTCGTAGTATTTACCAATGCGGCCTTCAACCATTTTGTCGATGATTTTCTCTGGTTTACCTTCATTCAAAGCTTGGTTGCGAAGAATTTCTTTTTCTTTTTCCAAAGCTTCTGTTGGTACTTCTTCACGACGAACATAAGTTGGGTTTGCAGCTGCAATGTGCATTGCGATGTCTTTACAGAACGTTCTGAATTGCTCTGTTTTACCAACGAAGTCTGTTTCACAGTTAATTTCAACTAGAACGCCAACTTTACCGCCAGCGTGGATGTAAGATTCTACAGCGCCTTCTGTAGCGATACGTCCAGCTTTGTTAGCTGCTGCAGAAAGACCTTTCTCACGAAGAATCTCACCAGCTTTCGTGATATCACCGTTTGCTTCTTCAAGTGCTTTCTTGCAATCTAACATTCCTGCACCTGTTTTTTCACGTAATTCTTTTACTTGTGCTGCTGTAACTGCCATGTAAGAAACCTCCTGAGAATAGTTATTGTCTATATGTAACACCAGTGTATTCTTTAAAAAAAGGGTGGTGACAGGCTGTTACACCTTCCAACCACCCTTTTCACAATGCTATAATTTTAAGCTGTTGTTTGCTCGCCTTGGTGTGCTTCGATAACTGCATCAGCAATTTTCGCTGTTAGCAATTTAACCGCGCGAATCGCGTCATCGTTACCTGGAATCACGTAATCGATTTCGTCTGGATCACAGTTTGTATCTACGATACCAACGATTGGGATACCCAATTTACGAGCTTCTGCTACAGCAATACGCTCTTTACGAGGATCGATAATGAAAAGTGCGCTTGGCAGACCTTTCATGTTCTTGATTCCGCCTAGGAATTTCTCAAGACGCTCTTTCTCTTTGCGAAGAATGATAACTTCTTTCTTAGGAAGAACTTCGAAAGTGCCATCCTCTTCCCATCTTTCAAGAGTTTTCAAGCGATCGATACGTTTTTGAATTGTTGAGAAGTTTGTAAGTGTACCACCCAACCAACGTTGGTTGATGAAGTACATGCCACAACGTTCTGCTTCTTCAGCAACTGAATCTTGAGCTTGTTTCTTAGTTCCTACGAAAAGAAGTGTACCGTTCTCTTCTGCAACAGATTTAACAAAGTTGTAAGCTTCTTCAACTTTTTTAACCGTTTTTTGAAGATCGATGATGTAAATACCGTTTCTTTCAGTAAAAATGTACTTGTCCATTTTCGGATTCCAACGACGTGTTTGGTGACCGAAATGTACGCCAGCTTCTAAAAGCTGTTTCATGGAGATAACTGCCATCCCCAATCCCTCCTCTAAGTGGTTTATTTGGTATCCGCCGCCTGTCGCATCTTTGCATAAAACCTACCGAAGTAAGCACCGTTATGCAAATTGACTGGCGTGAGTTTTTAACACCGTGAATAAATATACCACAACTGAAAACAAGGTGCAACCATTAATCATGAATGTCATTCTGCCCTTGAAATGGCATGATTATGTATATATAAACAAAAAAAGATCTCTATAAGAAGATCCTTTTGAAAGACTTATGATTGTTTGGTAATTAGATTCGTAACAATAGCTTGCACATCAAGAACACCTACAAACTCATGATAACCTACTTGAATTTTGGTGTTTCCTCCATGTTTGTCAAGCTCCGTAACAAATGCTTTACGATCAGTGATCACACCTGAATTAACTAGAAGATCCGCAACAGCAGTTGCATCAAGATTAGGCTGCACATAAATAACGACCTTTGAAGGAGCCGCGGGCGAAGTCGCTTTCGGTTGATCTTGTGGTTTTGCCGCAGCTAGCTTATCCGCTTCCTCTTTAAGCTTCTTCTGAATAGCAGCATCCAATTCCGGCTGGGTATACACTTTTACATTCTTCTCTAAAACTTGATAGTATTTAGAAGCTTCTTCTTTTAGCTTTTGTGGATCCATTTCATCTAATGCGATACCTGACTGACTTGGTGCAGTCGGCCGAATGAGCATCACTTGAAGAAGGATAGCACCTAAAATAATACCGATACCGATTCCTGACATTAAAGCTCTATTTTTAAACACGTGTCCGTTCCTCCTGTCTCGAAAGCTGAAGGATCAAACTGACCTCGCCTTTATTCATACTGAGCTTTTTAGCAATAGCCTCGACGCTTTTCCCTTGATCATGTAAAGCAAACAATTCAGCATATCGACTTTTCATGCTTAAACCTACATAAGCAGGCTCTTCCACGACAGGTTCAGGAACAGTCAGATCAACTTGAACAGTTGTATGAATCTCAGGTTGATTCGGCTTTTGCAAAGCACTAACGACCTCACTTGGGTTAGGCAATGGCTGCTGGTTAACATGAAGAGTCGTAAGTTCTTTCGAGAGCTCGTGCTTTTGTCTCTCCAAGGTTTCCAGACGCCCAGCTAATTTGGCAAGCTCCACTTCATAATCTTTCTTCGTTTTTGAGAATAGATCAAGCATTGCTTGATTTTGTTCATCCATTTCAGCGGCGAAGTGTTCAATCGTGTCTTCGATTTCTTGCACAACCGTTGCTTTTGCGGATGAAGCCGTCGCTTCCTCTTTCGGGATAAATCTTGCATAAACAATCATCACAAGACCCAGAAGGATGACGTATAGCACCGGCTGCATTACCATGGAGTTCACCTTTTTCTATAGCAAGTTAGAGAGATAAATCAATATGATGACCTTTATAGGGATGTTCGGGTTGATGTTCCGTGTCCGTTGAAGCACTCTCAACTGCTCCCTTGGTCTTCCCCTTACCCGATTGTGATTTTCTCTGATCACGACGATCCAGAATATCTGAACGTCCACTCTCTTCGAGTTTACTGGTTCGTTGTCTATCGTGTTCAGTTGTTTGTGTGGCTTGATTTTCTAAAATAATGCCATCCTGCCGCGGTTTCTGCATCAATTGATTTTGCTTAATACCCGCCTCATCGTTCTTGTGTACAGCGAATTGTAAATCGATGGCTTTAAAACTCATCGTTTACTCCCTCCCTTTTTACACGTTTGCACTCATTGAAATATCGCCATCGCTTAATCGGAAAGTCATTCGGTTCGTTGGATCCTTAATGAATTTCGTGTAACGCCCGATAACAATTTTCGTGCCACCATAAACAGTTGATATTACTTGAACTTTGGCATTCTCAGAATCCTCAAGCGATTTCTCAATCTCCAAAATACGTTCCTTGATCGAAGTTTGCTCGTCAAAGGATTGCTTTTTGGTATTATTGAGCTTAATACGCATGGCTAATTTATCAGGACTTAGCTGACCGGCTGCGGCCAATTGATCCAGTAAAGAAAGCGCTTTACTCGTCTTATCCATATTCTCAGCCAAAGATTTCAGTTGGCTCCGAAGGTGAATCATTTCATTACGAAGCTCTGGCAAGACACCAACTTCAATCACGGTTGTCGTTGACATTGAATTGCCGATCGTTCTAGCAGTAACACGTTCTCCCGCTTGAATCGTTCCGCCAACAATTAAACCTTTTGCCCCAACACAATTCACATTCTTGCCTGCTCGCACGGTTGAATGCATGATACTTTGAGAAACAGTAAGCTCACCTGCGGCTTCGATCGTTGCGTCTTGGATGAATGCACTTTTTACATTTTTACCTGCTTTGATCAATGCTTTGTTCTGACCAACAATTCCAGCTGATATTTCAATGGAACCTTCTGCTTCAAGCTCCGCGGCTTCTACACCGCCTGTTACACGAATATCTCCAGCTGCACGAATTTTGAACCCAGGAAGCACGTTGCCTCTAACGACAACCGTCCCGATAAAATCAATATTCCCTACATTATAATCAACATTCCCATTGATCTCATAAACGGGGAACACATTAATTTTATCTCGATCCGTACGTACTACCATGCCATCAATGGTTGCATAAAGTCCCATTTGCTCAGCGTCCATCACGACATTTTTACCTACTTTGAATCTTGCTTCTTTGCCCGCTTTTGTAAATAGCGTCTCTCCTGTAACTGCACGGCCTGGAGAGCCCGTCGTAGCTAAGAAACGTTGGCCGATTAATTGCCCTTTTCTTACATTATGAAGTGATACAACTTCTTTATAGTTGACCCGGCCGTCATCCAGCTCCAAAGGTTTTTTGTCATTGTCATCAAAATCAAAAGATAATTTAATATAGCCATTCTGACCTTCGATCGGCTTAGTTCCTGATGCGATTAATGTCTTTGTATGAGTATACGCTCTAGGATTTGCTGAAATTTCAGCAAGTACAACTTGGTTAACACCATGTATAATGCGGTTTTTTTGAACCAAATCCATTAATTGCCCAATAGACACTTTAAACGTATCATCTGTATTACTGATCAGCATATGCGCAAATAATTTGTCATCAGATACAGTAATACTAATGTAGTAATCCAAAGGCATGTTCCCTTCAGTCACGGACATACCACCCTTTCCATACTTTCAGAATAAGATTAATTATCTTGAAAAAGTTGATTTTTAAATCGTCCGAGTACACCTTTGAGTCTTAAAATTGCTTTAGAATGTAGCTGGGAAATACGTGATGGAGATAAACACATAACCTCAGCAATTTCACTTAAGGATAATTCTTCGAAATAAAATAGAGAAACAACCGTTCTCTCTTTCTCCGTCAATCGATCAATCGCTTTCGCCAACGATTCCTTGAGATAAAACTCGTTTACTTGAGATTCTGGGTTTTTCGCTTTCTCGTCAACAATTAGGGAAAGTCTAGTTTCCGTTTCTTCTTCACGGATGGGATCATCAATCGAACAAATCGTAGTAATGGATATATCCTGAAGCATCTGTTGAAAATCCTGTTCACTGATTTGCAGATAGGAGCTAATCTCAGTATCTGTAACAGATCGAAGATGCTGCTGCTCCAACTTTTGATACGCTTCTTCTACTTTCTTAGCTTTTTCCCTAACAGACCTTGGCACCCAATCCCCTTGACGTAGACCATCAATGATAGATCCACGAATTCTCCAAGAAGCATAGGTTTCAAATTGCAAACCTCGCGCATAATCAAACTTCTCAATGGCATCGATTAAGCCCATCACACCGAAGCTGGACAAGTCGTCTTTGGAGACACTTTTAGGAAGACCTATAGCTAATCTACCTGAAACATACTCCACTAAAGGTAAATAATTTTCAATGAGAGCTTGTCTCGCCGCAATTAAGCCATGTTCCTTCCATTGCTTCCACAATTCAATATTCGCTAGCTGAACTTGCTTTTGATCAATCATGAGTTAAGATTCACCATCCTTAATCTTCAGACATTCGCCTCAAGGCACCCGCCAGTTGTTCAGGGTCCAAATTATTCTTGGTGACTAGCTTAGGTGGATTCAATGGTGAAAATTGCGTTTCATTAGAATGTGCATCTTTGGTCGTGTTCCCATGGATCGCTTTCATCATTTCCCGAGTTTCCTCATCTTCATCAGGTGTGCTCAAATCTAGGTTTTGACCAATAGCGGCTGAAGAATCTCCATGTGTCGAATCCCCTATAGAAGAAACCGGTCCAATCAACAACCCTAACACCCATCTAAAACCAAATGTGATTACGAATAAAATAAGGAAGCTGTATCCACTTTTGATGCAGGAGGAAATAAATAAGTTATTGCCTATCGATAAGGCAAATGTAAAAATTCCTGCTAACAAGGCGACGATGAAATTTATTCGTATAGTTCCAATCATCATTAAATTTCCTTTACTCCCAATTGAACACTACGGATCAGTAAAATGCCTGTCGCACTAAAAAACTCAATCGTACGACCATAATTTGCTCCTGTATCCTCAGCTAGGATTGGAATCTTGTATCGATTCAACATTTCTTTACAAGATTCTACATTCCTCGGTCCGATTCTCATCGTATCATTATTTCCTGCAAATGCAAACATCTGAGCACCGCCAGCAAGCTTGGCTTCAAGTTTGCTAATATTGGCCCCTGCCTTTTCCATTCTAGAAATAAGTTCAGGGATTGCCGTATCCGCATACTTAGCAATGTTCACCGAGCCTTCACGTGCGATTTCAGATGAAGGCAGCATCACATGAGCCATTCCAGCTACTTTGGATCGGCTATCATAGAGGGTAAGCCCTACACATGAGCCCAATCCTGTTGTCTTCAATACACCAAGTTGTTGAGCAACATTTAAGTCAGCCATACCAACTTTAATTAAGTTATCTTGCGTCATGGAGAGACTACCCCTAATGCCGAAAAGATTTTACCAAACGATTCCGGATCAGGGATTAAGAAAAAGTGCCCTTGCACTTCATTGTCCCCTTCCAAAAATTTAGTATCAATGAGAAGAGCCTGGTCTCCCATTTGACCAAATTGCAATAAACCATAGCTTAAAATTGCACCAGCCATGTCAATCGCCAGCGCTGGAACTGTCGGCTGCATATTTAAATTCGTAAAATCAGCAAGTGACGATAAATAAGACCCGGCAAGGATATTGCCAATTTCATTCAGCGCAGATAATTCAAGTTCGGAGTATTCTTCTTGATCCTGAAGCGATAGACCAACCAAGTCTCTAAGCATATTTTTGGCAGCATCCAAGTCTAATATGAAGAACATATTGCCTGGTGCATCCCCTTCTACTCTTAGAAAGATAGCCAGAACCACCGTCTCGGCGCCGCCAACACTTTCGCAAATTTCTTCGAAAGGCAGCATTCTTACTTTAGGAACAAGCATATCAATTGGCTTATCTAAGAGGGTTGAAAGCGCAGTAGCAGCATGCCCCGCGCCTATGTTACCTACTTCTTTAAGCACATCTAATTGAAAATCCTCTAGCTGGCTTAGAACGTCCACAAGCTATTCCTCGAATCTTTCAAGTTGTTGAATTTCACTACGATTTAAGACTTGCTCAAGGTTAAGAAGCACCAATAGACGATTCTCTCCAACACGTGCAATACCATCCAAGTATTTCGCTTTAATGCCACCAACGACTTCTGGCGGTGTATTAATATTGTCGGTATCGACATCAATAACGTCATTAGCTGAATCAACAATCAGTCCTACTTCAAATTCTGCAGCAGAAACGATAATAATACGCGTTGCATCCGTAGTGGATACTTCTTCAAGTCCAAATCTAGCACGCAGATCAATAATTGGAATGACAACACCACGTAAATTAATTACACCTTTAATAAATTCCGGTGCTTTCGGCACACGTGTCATTGGTTGCATTCTTTCAATCGTTCTAACCTTTTCTACCTCAACACCATACTCTTCCGATCCAAGTGCGAAGACAATTACTTTTTTTTCTTCTCCCATTTTGAAATCCTCCTTATTGAATATGGTTCTATTTAATTAATGCATTAGGATCAATGATTAAGGCAACTTGCCCATCCCCAAGAATGGTTGCTCCTGAAATTGCGAAAATGCCAGTTAAATATTTGCCTAAAGTTTTTAACACGATCTCTTGTTGTCCGATAAATTCATCCACCATGAGGGCAACTTGTTTGTCACCTTTGCGAACAACAACGATTTCTGTTTCTTCTTCCAAATCCTCATTGAAATCTGGAACTTGGAATAAGGAGCTCAGGGATACTAATGGAATGACGGATTTACGATAATCAATCATTTTAGTTCCTTGGATATTGCGAATTTGGGACTTCTGAATAGCAGAAGTTTCTACGATAGAAGACAATGGAATCGCATATTTCTCGCTGCCCAAGCGAACTAGCATTGCGGAAATAATAGATAGCGTCAACGGCAGCTGCACAGAAAATTTGCTTCCGAAGCCAGGCTTGGAATCAACCTGAACATGTCCACCCAACATTTGAATCTTCGTCTTCACTACGTCTAAACCAACGCCGCGACCAGAAATGTCGGAAATTTTCTCAGCCGTACTAAAGCCAGACGCGAAAAGTAGGTTATACACTTCATGATCCGTTAATTTTGCTGCTTGTTCAGGAGTTACGAGACCATTTTTCAGCGCAGTTTTCAATACTTTCTCACGGTAAATCCCTTTGCCATCTTCCTCGATCTCAATAAAGACGTGATTTCCACTGTGGAAGGCGCGAAGCTGTATCGTTCCTTGCTCAGGTTTACCAGCTGCCACGCGATCACTGATCGACTCGATTCCGTGATCGACTGCATTTCGCAATAAGTGGACTAGCGGATCGCCAATCTCATCTATAACTGTACGATCTAATTCTGTATCCGCGCCTGTGATAACAAGGTCAACCTTCTTATCCAAAGATTTGGCCAAGTCTCTGATCATACGCGGGAATCTATTAAATACAGAATCTACTGGAACCATGCGAAGCTTCAAAACGATATTTTGCAAATCGCTGCTAACGCGCGACATGTGTTCTACCGTTTCCGTCAAATCATTACGTTTCACTTCGCTCGCTAATTGCTCTAGACGCACTCGGTCAATTAATAGCTCGCTGAATAAATTCATTAGTGTGTCTAAACGCTCTATATCAACACGAATCGTACGGCTTGCAACTGGCGCTCCCCCCGCAGCTGGTTTAGTAGCAGCTGTAACAGCTGGTTCGGCCGCTTTTGGTGCAGGTGCTTCAGGCGCAGGTACGGTTTCCGCAACAGCCGCAGCGATTTCTTGACGTGCTGTTTCGATCTCAGTAGCCGGTCGTGATAGTTCAGCAAGTGACTCTGTGTCTACTGTAATAATAACGGCAGACGCAATCTCAGAAACATTTAAAATCTCTTTCTCTAGCGTCGCTTGATCTACTTTTGAAATAAAGTAGAGTGAGAACGAGCGGTCAAACTTCTCTTGCTCAATTTCTTGCACAGTAGGCGTTGATTTAATAATTTCGCCCATTCTTTCCATTGCATCGAACACCATGTAAGCGCGCGCTGCTTTTAATACACAGTTTTCGTTGACACTAACTTCGATATAGAATACTAGAAATCCAGAATCGATAGACTGTTGAAGAATTGAATATTGAAACTCATCTACTTCAATGCCTTTCGCTGGTTCTTTGACAGCAACAGCAGTTGCAGGAGCTTGTGCTTTATTGTAGTCACCTGTCACGATGGATCTCAAAGAAGATACAATTGGACTTACGTCTGCTTTACCTGTACCGCCTTGAATGATATCTTCCACCATGGATTCCAAGGAATCCAAGCTTTTAAAAATACAATCGAATATGTAGGGGTCCATCTCAATTTTGCTATTACGTACAAGGTCTAGCACATTTTCCATATCATGTGTAAGTGCCGCGATGTCTTCAAATCCCATCGTTGCGGACATCCCTTTTAACGTATGAGCTGAACGAAAAATGTTATGTACAATACTTATGTCTTTTGGACTACTTTCTAGATTAAGAAGATTTTCATTCAATGATTGCAAATGCTCTTTAGATTCATCGATAAACATCGACAGATATTGACTAAGTTCCACTACCACACACCTCCAATAGAATCATTCAGTACCCTATGTTTGCATCAGTTCAGTTCATTTCATTCATTACACATCTAGATAAACGAACTGCTATATCCTGTTGAGGTAAAACATGCATTGCAGAATGGTTTTCAACAGCAGCTCTTGGCATCCCATAAACGACACAGGTTTCCTCTGCTTCAGCGATCGTTGTTGTTACACCTGATTGTCGCAGCGAAAGCATCCCTTTGGCTCCGTCACTTCCCATTCCTGTCATTAAAACGACATGTCGCTTTAATTCCTGCATGGAGAGTAAGGATTCAAACATCACATCTACAGATGGTCGGTGACCTGAAACCGGTTCATCTTTGGTTAATCGAATTTTGTACGTTCGGTTCGCATCTTTGTAGACAACCATATGCCATCCCCCAGGAGCTACGTAGGCTGTTGCGGTCTGAAGAACTTCACCATCCGACGCTTCAACAACCCGGATGTGAGAAATATCATTCAGCCGTTGGGCAAGCGATTTGGTGAAATTAGGCGGCATATGCTGAACGATTAAAATGGGAGCTGGGAACCCTGCAGGAATATTAGAAATAACCTGATGTAAAGCTCTCGGTCCCCCCGTAGATGTGCCTATGGCCACGATGTGGTTAAAATGTGTTGTAGCTGGAGTAACTGGAACATTCACTTCTGATTGCTTAAGACTCTCTTTAATCATTTTAGATCTAATTGATAATGGATTTACCTTAGTAGGCGGTGATTGCACACGAGAAGATTGAATCACGTTCATTTTGGAACGAACTGCCATTAACAATTTCTCATGCAATAATAGCTTTACTTTAAACAAATCCAGAGAGATGGATCCAGATGGCTTTCGAATAAAGTCTACTGCACCCAACTCTAAAGCTTTAATCGTCTCAGCGGCTCCCTCTTGTGTTAAGGAACTCAACATGATTGTAGGCGTCGGCTGCTCTTCCATGATGTGTTTAAGGGCATCCAAGCCATTCATCACAGGCATTTCAATATCCATCGTCACAGCATCTGGACGAAGCAGCTTAACCTGTTCAATGGCTTCTTGGCCATGTTTGGCTGTGCCTACAACCTTAAACTGTGGATTTTCAGAAATTAAATCACTAACGATCTTACGCATAAAGACGGAGTCATCTACGACAAGAATGTTATATATTGCCAAGCTGCTTCCCCCCTCTATCTGCTTATTCGACACGATTTTCAAAAATCCTATTTCAAAAGCTTCAACATTTTATTTAAAAAGCTCTTGACACCGGTAGAAGGCGCTTCAATCACTCGATATCCTTTTATATAATTATCCGTAAGAGTTTTGAGGCTTTTCGTCGCAGTTGAATTTGGGTATGCAATGGAGAAAGGAACTTGCCTCTTCACTGCTTTCGAAACAACCGGATCGTCATCAACAAAACCTAATGTCGGGATTTGAATATTCAAGAATTGTTGGGCAACTAACGAAATTTTGTCAGCAGTCTGCTTGCCTTCTTTCATATCGGATACACGGTTAATGACTAGTTTAAAAAATACATTGTGTCCCATGGAATTCACCATTTTGATAATGGCATACGCATCGGTTATCGATGTCGGTTCAGGCGTCGTAACCACAATGGCCTCTTCAGCTGCTAAAATGAATTTCAGTGTTTCCTTGGATAGGCCTGCTCCTGTATCGAAAATGATAAAATCCACATATCCGTTCAGCTGCATAACCTGCTCTGCAAAATAATCCAGCTCTTCTTCACTTAACCGCAGCAGGTCATTAAAACCAGAACCACCCGCGATAAATTCTAAATCATTGGAACCCTTTTGGATGATTTCCCAGATCGTTTTATCCTTTTTTAACAAGTGATAAAGACTGTATTTCGAGGATACCCCCATGAGAACATCGATGTTCGCAAGTCCGATATCTGCATCAAAGACAAGCACCTTATAACCCAGAGACTGCAAAGTTAAAGCGAAGTTTAGCGTAAAATTGGATTTACCTACCCCACCTTTTCCACTTGTCACGGTAATGATTCTGGTTGTTCTTGTGCCCTTATCTCCTTGTGTCTGAACCAGATTCCGCAACCCTTCTGCTTGATCCTTCATGTTCTAGGCTCCTCCAATAACAAATCAATGATTTGCCACTCGTTCATTTCCGCAATATCATCGGGTACACTTTGCCCAGTTGTCACATACGAAAGCTTGAGAGAAAACTCATGAACAACATTCACGATGGCTCCGTACGAATCGGTTTCGTCCATTTTGGTAAAGAGCACTTTATCCAGCTTGAACTTACTGAAGTTATTCGTAATTGCCCTTAAATCACGATATTTGGTCGTTAAGCTTAGCACGAGAATGGTTTCACTATTTCCTTGCGTTTTAAGCAATGAGTTCAATTCGGAAACATACATTTCGTTTCGGAAATTTCGCCCAGCTGTGTCCATAAAAATGATGTCACATTCTGCTAAGTTATGAAATGCTTTCGTCAAATCCTGCGGGGAAAACACGACTTCAAGTGGTACGTTTAAAATGGTAGCATACGTTTTTAACTGCTCAATTGCAGCGATTCTATACGTGTCAGAGGTAATAAAACCAACTTTACGGTGATATTTCAACACTTGTTCTGCAGCTAATTTGGCAATTGTCGTCGTTTTACCAACACCGGTTGGACCTACAAAATGAACGACACGAGTTTGCGGAGATATATGCTTACTATGATCAGTTTGAAAAATTTGTCCAAGTTTCGCACGAACAAGTTGCAAAGCAGATTCTTCCGTAATCGGTTCATCCGCAAGCCCAAAATCCGCCATAACTTCATCCATGATTTGTTTAACAAGGGTCGGACTCACTTCTTGATCGTACAATCTCTGTTCGAGCGTTAACAACGCATCTGGAAGCTTGCCTTCATCTGAACTTCCTTGCGTAAGCTTCTTCATCATTTCTTTCATCTGCTTCAGTTCATCCATCAATTGTTCATCTTTAACTGATGATTTAGCTGAAGTCTGAACGGACGTTGGTGAGTAAGCTTGATGCTGCACGGGATTCATGATCGGCTTCTCAGGTACGGGTACCGAACTTACCATTACTGGCTCGCTTTTCATGACCACAGGTGCTAAAACATCTGGAACATCTGGAAAATCAGATTGGTGCACATTATTTTTGAATTGAGCTACCGGATTATTTACTTTAGGCTGCTGTGCCATTTGTGGAGCTACCCTTTGTGGCGCAGGCGGCGTTGATTTTGCATTTGCTCCATCAATTGCTGCGATGACTTCAATCTTTTTCTTACCAAACATACCTAGAAAGCCGCCAGTGCGAATTTCTTTCGTATTCAAGATTACAGCATCCTTGCCCAGGTCCGTGCGAATTTTCTGCAATGCGTCAGGCATGGAATCAACAACATATCTTTTTACTCTCATAAATTGACTACCCCCATGCTTTGAATTTCAACGCTTGGCTCTAATTCACTGTAAGAAAGGACAGGTATATCTTGAAGCGTTCTCTCTAAAAGTTGTCTCACATACATCCGAATCGTAGGTGATGTTAAAATGACAGGCTGCTGTCCGGATTGGATTAACTTCGTAACTTGCTCAGTCACTCGATGATAAATGATTTGAGAAGAAGAAGGATCTAAGGCTAAATAGCTTCCTTGATCTGATTGTTGGACGGAATCCGCAATTTTCTTTTCTACAGACGGACCTACGGTTATGACTTTGAGCGAATCACCTTGAGACGTAAACTGTTGAGTGATTTGTCGAGACAAAGACTGCCTCACATATTCAGTTAAAATCTCAGGATCCTTCGTGTAGGTGCCATAATCGGCAAGTGTTTCTAAAATCGTGACCAGGTCACGGACGGAAATTTTTTCACGCAGAAGTTTCGACAGTACTTTTTGAATATCCCCAACCGCTAATACAGATGGAATCAAATCATCGACAAGTGCAGGGTAAGATTCTCTGACGTTTTCGATAAGTGCTTTCGTTTCCTGACGACCCAGCAGCTCATGAATATGTTTCTTAATAATTTCAGTTAAATGAGTAGCAACAACAGAAGGAGGGTCAACGACTGTATAGCCAGATAACTCCGCTCTCTCTTTGTTCATTTCATCGATCCAAATCGCAGGCAACCCAAAAGCAGGCTCTGTCGTTTCAATACCTGAAATGGAATCATCATCAATCCCTGGACTCATAGCTAGATAATGATTTAAAAGTAGTTCGCCGCGTGCAACTGTATTGCCTTTAATTTTGATGATATACTCGTTTGGCCTTAATTGGATATTGTCTCGAATACGAATGACTGGTACAACAACACCAAGCTCTAACGCACACTGACGACGAATTAAGATAATCCGGTCTAACAAATCTCCGCCCTGCTGTGTATCCGCAAGTGGGATCAGACCATAACCAAATTCAAATTCAATCGGATCTACTTGCAGCAATGAAATAACACTTTCAGGACTACGCACTTCCTCGATTTGTTTCTCTTCAACCAATTGCTCTTCTTTAATAGCTTCGCGGTCCAAATTCTTTTGCATTTTGAAAGCAGCATAGACTAAAAGACCAGCAATCGGATAAGTTGTAAACCAGTGAATCGGTGTAAACGTACCTAAAACAACTAAAGTACCTGCAACGATATATAAGAGCTTAGGTTGTGCCGTTAATTGTTTGGTTACATCATGACCTAAATTACCTTCTGATGAAGCCCGAGTCACGATAATACCCGCGGCAGTTGAAATTAATAAGGCAGGGATTTGGCTGACCAATCCGTCACCGATGGTTAGGATCGAGAACGTTTGAAGCGCGTCTTGAAAATCCATCCCTTTCATCGTCATCCCGATGATAAATCCACCAATGAGGTTAATGACGAGGATAATGATCCCGGCGATCGCATCACCTTTTACAAATTTACTGGCACCATCCATGGCACCATAGAAATCGGCTTCACGCTCAATCTTCTGTCTTCG
The DNA here is from genome assembly GCF_059692195.1 of Paenibacillus sp. J22P90. Taxonomy (NCBI): domain Bacteria; kingdom Bacillati; phylum Bacillota; class Bacilli; order Caryophanales; family Paenibacillaceae; genus Paenibacillus; species Paenibacillus sp. J22P90. Next base: position 376,764 of record NZ_JCAUAY010000005.1, on the reverse strand, counting down.
TTCTCTAGCTTGAACCTCATTGATTAAGCCAGCATTCAAATCAGCGTCAATACTCATTTGCTTACCTGGCATCGCATCCAACGTAAATCTTGCTGCAACCTCGGCCACGCGCTCAGAACCTTTGGTAATAACAATAAATTGGACCAAGACAAGGATGAGAAACACGACGAATCCCACAACGATATTGCCTTGCGCAACGAATGAACCAAAAGTTCTGACCACGTCGCCTGCTTCAGCATGCGCCAAGATATTACGAGTCGTTGAAACGTTTAGAGCTAATCGAAAGAGTGTTGTAATCAATAGTAATGAAGGAAAAATAGAAAATTGCAGCGCTTCTTGCGTATTCATAGCAACCAAAATAATCATTAATGCTATGGAAATGTTGATAATTAGTAAAAAGTCCAGCAAAGGGATAGGAACAGGTACAATCATCATCAACACGATGCCAATAATACCGATTAGAACAAATAAATCCTTGATTTTCATCAGATTGCACCTCCCTCTACATTAATTCGTCTTACCCTTCATCTTATATACATACGCTAGTACTTCTGCCACAGCCTGGAATAGGTCCGCTGGTATCGCATCACCAATTTCCACCTGTGCAAAAATCGCTCGAGCAAGCGGCTTATTTTCCATTGTCATAACGCCATTTTGTTTGGCGACTTCTTTAATTTTTAAGGCAACATAATCTGCCCCTTTGGCAATTACGGTTGGAGCCTGCATATTTTTCGAATCATACTTCAGTGCTACTGCAAAGTGAGTTGGGTTAGTAATAATAACATCGGCCTTAGGAACTTCCTGCATCATTCGCTGCATGGCCATTTGACGTTGTTTCGCACGGATCTTCCCTTTAATGAGAGGGTCTCCCTCACTCTTCTTATACTCATCTTTAATGTCCTGTTTAGACATTTTAAGACTTTTCTCATGCTCATACTTTTGATAAATATAATCAAAGATAGCTAGAACAATTAAAATTGCACCGATTTTAACCCCTAAACTTAACGTAACCGAAGCAATAAAGGTAAACGTACTCTCCAAAGGCGTATGACCTAAGCCAAGGAGTCTGTCCTTTTGCCCGATCAGCGTTGTATAAACGGCATAACCGATAATCAACATTTTTAGCGTTGACTTTAAAAAGTCCATCACGGTCCGCAAGGAGAAAATCTTTTTAAAACCAGAGATCGGATTAATCTTATCAAACTTCATCATCAAGGGTTCGCCGATAAACATAAAACCAATTTGTGCATAATTCGCAACAAAGGCGATTATGACCACTAATAGAAATATAGGCGCTACAATGATAAGTCCTTGTTGGGTTAAATCCATAAACAAAACTTGCACATTACTTGCAGTAATATCCATGCTCAGCTGATTCTCATAGACATTGCGAAAAATTTGAATGAGTCTTCCTTTCATAAAGGAACCAAACATCAGAAATGCCACGAATGAAAAAAGTAAAATGGCTGCCGCGGGTAAATCCATACTTTTGGCAACTTGACCTTTTTTTCTGGCATCCTGTCTCTTCTTGGGCGTAGCAGTCTCCGTCTTTTCCCCAGCAAACCATTGTAAATCTAGCTGTATACGAAGTTGTTGGGACACGGTTCTCCTCCTACTTTGGTGATGTCTGCGTGGTTCCACCAATGATTTGAAGCATTTTCTCCATGTAGTCAAAAATGATCCCAAATAATTGCTGAAATTGTGAAATCAATTCTGGGAATACGATAACGAGTAGAAAAAATCCAAGAATCATTTTCAATGGTGCACCAATGACGAAAATATTGAATTGCGGCGCGACCCTTGTCAGTAGGCCAAGCCCTAAATCCGTTAAGAATAAAGCGGCAACAATGGGCGCTGCCAATTGAAAGGATAGATAAAACATTTTGGAAAGCGAGTGAAATAAAAAGTCTGATATTTGCCCATCATAGATGCGGCTAAATAAATCGTTATTGATCGGCACCCATTTGTAGCTTTCGATAATAGCCCTGAGCAAGTAATGATGCCCGTCGAAAGATAAAAACAGTAACACAGCAATCATATATTTCAGATTTCCCAGCATCGGCGTTGAAGCACCTGTTAAGGGATCAATCACGCTAGCCATACTAAATCCAATTTGCATATCCATAAATGCACCAGCGGTTTGCACGACTGTGAAAAACAGATAAGCCAGAAAGCCTAACAATACACCGATTAGCATCTCTCGAATGATCAAAAGCACATAAACGCTATCAATCGGCATGGTCTTATCCATCCCCATCGTTGCCAAAATGATCAATGATATAAAGACCGAAAGTCCAACCTTGAACATCATGGGAATATTTCTGGAGGAAAGGATAGGCACCACGACAAAAAATGATGTAATTCGACAAAAAATAAGCAGAAAGATAGGGATCACTTGAATAAATGTTGGCATTTCACTCACTACCTAACCAACGAATTTGTAAAGATTGTTGAGTAGATTAAAGGTAAAATCGACCAACGTATTCATAATCCATGAACCGAAAATAAGGATGGACAGAAGTACTGCTACAATTTTCGGAACAAAAGCCAAGGTTTGCTCTTGAATTTGAGTCGTTGCTTGAAAAATACTAATGGCCAGACCCACGATTAACCCGATAAGTAGCATTGGCGCACTAGCTTTAAGCACGGTGTATACAGCTTCGCCAGCAATTCGTATTACAAATTCCGAACCCATCTAGATTCCCTCCGATATCTTGATCATTAACCGTAGCTTAAGAGTAACGATCTCACCACAAGATACCAACCATCTACTAGAATAAAAAGAAGGATTTTAAATGGGAGTGAAATCATTACAGGCGGGAGCATCATCATCCCCATGGCCATCAATGTACTGGATACAACCATATCTATTACCAGAAAAGGAATAAATATCATGAATCCCATTTGGAACGCTGATTTCAATTCACTTATCGCATAAGCGGGTACTAAAGAAGTGAGTGGTATGTCTTCTACCCCTGTAGGCGCTTTAGCTTTGGAATAATCCAGAAATAACTTCAGGTCCTTTTGGCGTGTATGCTTAAACATAAACTTCTTCATGGGTAGTGACGCAGTCTGAAAAGCCTGCGTTTGATTGATTTCACCCTTCAAGTAAGGCTGAAGCGCTGTTTGATTAACTTCCCCTAAAGTTGGAGACATAATAAAAAAGGTTAAAAACAGAGCGAGTCCGATTAAAACCTGGTTAGGTGGCATTTGTTGAGTTCCTAAAGACGTTCGAACAAAACCCAGCACAATCACAATTCTTGTAAAGCTCGTCATTAAAATAAGGAATGATGGAGCTAAACTTAACACGGTTAGCAAAAGAAGGAGAGTTACGGTATTCGATGATCCTCCAGTTGCGGTACTCGTTCCGATATTGACATTCAATCCTGGAATCGGATTCGTAACATCCGTTTCAGCCGCAGAAGCCGATAAAGATACAAGGAAGATGGATATCACGACAAGCAGCAGTACACCAACAAATTTATTTCTTTTCATTCGTCATTCAACCGATCTGTTTGTTTTTGATCAGACAACCATTCTTCAACATTCTTATTGCGATTCGTTACACGGCGAATTTTATCTTGGAAAACTTGCTGAAATGAAGTTGTAAGCTCCACTTCCTCTTCTACGTCATTCTTTTTCAGAGGCAGTTTGCTGAGCCATTTGCTAAGCGAGCTAAAACCTATGCGATCGTCTTGCGACGTTTCGAGCAATTCCGAGATATACGCTACTTCATCGGCGTCAATGATTTTATCCAATAACTGAATGTTCTCACCAACGCCAACTACGAAGAGCGAATGACCAATTTCAACAATCTGGATCGATTTGTTCTGACCAAGGGGAACTCCACCTAAAGAGCGAATCGAGTTCCCAAACAGATTTCCTTTATTTTTCTTAGCCACAAACCTCATCAGTACATAAAAAAGAATGATCATGAATATAAGGACTAAAATAACCTTCGCTACCATAAACAATGAATCCGTTGATCCCATTGAACCCGGGTAATCAGAGATGGGCAGTTCTTGATTAGGTTCTGTTTCTGCATGTACACCTTGGTTTGTCCAGAGCAAAGCGATCATACTAAGTATGCTTAAGTAAACTTTATTCGATTGATGTCTTTTCATAATAACAACCCTTTCGGTTTATGTAAGACTCAACCGAATTCAGACGGTTTAACCTAGAGTCTTCTTGATTGCTTCGATAACGCGGTCAGCTTGGAATGGTTTAACAATGAAGTCTTTTGCTCCTGCTTGAATCGCGTCAATTACCATCGCTTGTTGCCCCATCGCTGAACACATAATAACTTTTGCGTTTGGTTCAATCTTTTTGATTTCTTTTAATGCTTGAATACCATCCATTTCTGGCATCGTGATATCCATCGTGATCAAATCTGGTTTAAGCTCTTTATATTTTTCGATAGCTTGTGCTCCATCATTCGCCTCGCCACAAACTTCATACCCATTTTTAGATAAAATATCACGAATCATCATTCTCATAAAAGCTGCATCATCCACAATTAGAATACGGTTAGCCATTGAAAATATCCCCCTAAAATTAAATTATTGTAATTTTTGAATTCGTTCCCATTGATTAACAATGTCAGTTACACGAACCCCAAAATTCTCATCGATGACGACGACTTCACCCTTGGCAATCAACTTATTATTCACCAAAATGTCTACGGGTTCACCAGCAAGCTTGTCCAATTCAATGATCGAACCTTGGGACAGCTCTAAGATGTCTTTAATCACCTTGTTTGTTCTGCCCAACTCTACGGTTACCTTCAGAGGTATATCGAGAAGTAAGTTCAGGTTCGTATCATCTGCTTGCGCATATGAGCCTGATTGTAAATTACCAAACTGAACAGGTTGAACATTCACATTACGATTTGGCATGCCACCAAATGCAGCTGGTGGTTGTTGATACATCGGCTGCTGCGGTGGATACATCGGTTGCTGTGGCGGATACATCGGCTGACCCATTGGAGGTTGCTGATACATCGGCTGTTCATACATCGGTTGTTGGTATACAGGTTGCTCATACACGGGTGCTGGCTGTGATTTAGGTGCTTCTTGCACAGGCGCAGAAACGACTGGCGGTGCTTGCGCAGCCGGTGCAGCTTCCATTTCTGATTGAGAATCACCACCACCCATTAGAATCGATACCATTTCTTTGGCGAAAGGAACAGGCAATAACTGCATAATATTGGAATCAATAAGATCGCCAATGGCAAGTCGGAACGATATCTTTATAAATACGTCCTCATCAGGCAGTTTTCCTTCTCCTTTCGACAAATTTAATATGTCGATTCCTGGTGGAGAGATATTGACAAATCGATTAAAGATGGTAGACATGGATGTAGCCGATGAACCCATCATTTGATTCATTGCTTCCTGCACCGCGCTGATATGTATTTCACTTAGATTTTCATCGCCGCCCGTGCCATCACCGCCCATCATCAGATCAGCGATAACTTGTGCATCACGAGTTTTAATAACTAGCAAGTTAATACCATCAAAACCATCAACATAGTTGACATGTACGGCTACATGGGGTTTTGGAAACTGTTCTTCCAATTCCTCTTTGCCAATGACGGACACCTTTGGTGTCGTAATATCAACTTTCTTGCCCAGTAACGTCGAAAGCGCTGTCGCCGCGCTACCGAACGTTATGTTACCAATTTCCCCAAGTGCATCCTGTTCAAGAGGGGATAAAAAATTTTCAACTTGCGGAGGCCCATGAAAAGAAGACACAGAGCTTTCTTCAGATGATTGTCTCAATAAAGCATCGATCTCTTCCTGCGACAAATAATCTCTGTTATTCATCATATTCTTCTTCTCCTTCATTAACGATATCTGTAATTTGTACAGCCATCTTCCCTTTTACGGTACCAGGGCTTCCGAGATATTTCAGCTTCTCGCCCACTTTGACTTGAAGCGAATCTTCGACGGATTTATGCAGCGGGATTACATCGCCTATGGTTAAACCTAAGAAATCTCGAACAGAAATTTCAGACGATCCCAGCTCTGCAATGAGAGGTAGCTTGGTTTTCTCCAAGCGCGATTGAAGTGCTTCCACTTCTTCAGGAGCTCTCGTCTTCTTCTGGGAAACAAACCAGTGATGCACAGAAAGTCGAGGCATGATTGGTTCAATAACGACGTGAGGAATACATAAGTTGATCATCCCTGTTGTATCCCCAATTTTGGTGCTCAGCGATATTAATGCAATCGTTTCATTGGGAGAAACAATTTGCATAAACTGCGGATTCGTTTCTAGTGCCTCCAAGCGAGGTTGAATATCAATAACGGTTTTCCAAGCTTCCTGTAAGCTATCGAATGCTCTACTGAAAATTCGTTCCATGACAATCGTTTCAATCTCAGTCAATGCATTAATTTTGGTTGGCGTTGTACCAGCTCCGCCTAATAATCGATCCAACATAGCAAAAGCAACATTGGGATGAACCTCAAGCACCATTCGACCCTCTAAAGGTTCTGCTTCAAAGATGTTCAAAATGGTCATTTTCGGGATGGAACGAATAAATTCATCATAAGGCAATTGTTCAACCTGGACTACACTAATTTGAACGAATGTACGCAGCTGTGCTGAGAAATATGTCGTTAAAAATCGCGCAAAATTTTCATGAATCCGGGTTAAGCTACGAATATGATCTTTAGAGAAGCGCACTGCTCTCTTAAAATCATAAGCTCTTACCTTCTTCTGAGTATCCTCCTTCTTAAGCTCATCTGCATCCATTTCGCCTGAAGATAAAGCGGCTAATAAGGCATCGATCTCATTTTGCGATAAAACATCAACCATTCGAGTCACCTCCTTTAAGCAAAATCATTAACGAGTTTATTGCAGTACTTTATCAGTTATCCAAATTTGTTTGATTTTACCTTCGTGTAGCACTGGGTTTAGTTTGTTCATAATAGTCGAAGTTAAACTGTCAGATCCCTTGCTGCCTTCAATCTGCTCTTTCGTCATATCACCTAGAATTTGAACGATCGTTCCTTTAACAGCTGAATCAAGCAAGCTATCAAACTCAGCTTTTGCTTTTGAATTTTCCATCTCAAAGGCAAAACTAATTTTAATAAAATTTTGACTGCCGGATAAATTTGTTAAGATGTCCTTGATGATCGACGTGTTTGCCTTAACAGTCTCTGCTGAAGGTGCTTTTGTTGGCTTCACACTTGCAACAGCATCCTGAGCCTTTACAGCTGGATCCGTGGATTGATTGTTTTTCTCCATAAAATTCCACAACACAAACGCTGCAGTGAGAATGAGTGTGATTGCAATAAGTATGGAAACAATAAGAATGAATATTTTGTTCTTAAACACTTACGAACCCTCCGTATCCCTGGACTGTATTGTCGCTCGAACGGATCCAATGTCTTGCATGTAGGTCCGCACTAAGCTTACCACAACCTCTGCCTTTTCGAGAACTGTGATTTTCTTGCCTGTCGTCAATGTAATCATGGTATCCGGAGTTTCTTCGATAAGCTCGATCAAAATTGCATTCAAGATAATCGGTCTACCATTCAAACGAGTGAGAGAAATCATCTTTCTCCTCCTGAATCAGGGTAAGGGGAGCTCCGCTCCCCTTCTATTCATTCATTTACTCATTATTGCTTAAGATTTACAACCTCTTGAAGGATTTGGTCAGAAGTCGTAATGATTCTGGAGTTTGCTTGGAAACCACGCTGCGCGATAATCATTTCCGTAAATTCCCCAGTTAAGTCGACATTAGACATTTCCAATTGGCCGGAGATTATCGTTCCAGTTCCTGCCTCTGGATCACCAGCGGAGCCGACTTCAATTTCTTCTCCAGCTGGAAGAGCATTGGCAGTCATTTGATACAAATTACCACCGATTTTCTCAAGACCAGCAGGGTTTGTCACTTTCACAACACCAACTCGTTGTCCAGTGTTGATCGTCTCTCCATCGGCATTGACGCCAATGATATCACCATTTTGAGCGATGGAAAAAGAAACAATATCATCTGGAATCAATATTGGACCTGCTCCCTCAGCGCCCATGACATGAAGCCCTTCGGAGTTCACAAGATTACGATTTGCGTCCACGGTGAAGTTACCTGCTCTTGTCAAATAAGGCGCATCTACTTGCTCAAGTGTTCCAACTGCGAAAAAACCATCACCGTTCACACGCAAATCGGTAACAACATTCGTAGTCATTGCACTACCTGCTGTATGAACCGTATCAATCGCAGCAATACTAACTCCCAAACCGACTTGCTGTGCATTCACACCACCGCGGTTTTCGTCTGCAGCACTCACGCCGGAAACCGTTTGACTGAGAATGTCTTTAAACATAACACGACCACCTTTAAAGCCAATCGTATTAACATTTGCTATGTTATTACCAATGACATCTAACTTCGTTTGAAAGCCACGCATACCTGAAACGCCTGAGTATAAAGATCTTAACATGAATTGGCCTCCTAAATCGGATGTAAGTAAGTTATAGAGTGAGTTGCTTCATTCGTTCCACAACTCCAGGCTTCCTTATCGGTCGAGCCTGATCTTAAGAAATTATCATTGCACTATCGATTTGTGTAAACACATGCTCATTCATAGACTGGCCATCTAGCGCTGTTACAACGGTTCGGTTAGGTACATTCACGATATACCCATTCCCAGCTAAAATCAGTAATGCATCCTTGGCACCTTTAGAAGCTGCCTTATCAATGGCTTTATTCATTTTCTCGATTTGTTCGGGTTTGAGTTGAATGCCGCGTTCTTTTAACCTGACTTCCGCATGATGACTAAACCGAACAAATTGATCTTGAAAAATTTTCTGAAACGTCGGATTTCCTGGAGACGGAATCTGCTGTTGAGATGGTGTGCGTCTTGCTGAACTAGGAGATACCGCATTAGGATAAAGTTGACCTATCGATATTCTCTCTGTCATTGTGATTCTCCAACATTCTCAATTTTCTTTAACTTATCTAGCGCAACTTCGACACCATTGACACTAGCGAATTGATTGCCATCTTTAAATGTGATGGAATCTACGACACCAGACATTTCAGAAGGAACTCCTGCGGCATCTGTCGTTGTCCACGAGATCGACTTGCCAATTAATCCTGACACGAAACCAATTGACTGCCTCATAAGCTTCATTTCACTTGCCATATTCGTTAATTGCTCAACGGATGTAAATTGGGCCATCTGCGCGATAAACTCTTTATCTTGCAAAGGTTGCGTTGGATCTTGATTTTGAAGCTGCGTAATCAGGATTTTGAGGAAATCATCCTTGCCTAAGGTTGTACTATTCTTCTCCTTGGACTTCGCGTTATTCGCTGTATTAATCAGATCAGCAACATTACCTACAATCGGGTTAGTAGCCATACGTTCACCTCCAACAACTTCTTTCATCTAACAGTTTAAGCTGTTACATCGAAGGAATTACCATTTGTATTGTTGCGTAACTGTGCCATCTGATCCATGTCTTCTTTAAAATCAAGCGCATCCATTTCAATCTCATTTGATTGATTTTTGGATTGACGATTGGATTGATTAAAGCTTTGAGGTTGACGTTGTTCCTGGAACATGTTCGATGACATCGTTTGACTTTGTGTAACCTCTAGTTTCTCAACCTGCAAGCCTTGCAATAGTAAAGCTTGACGCAATTGAGGAAGTTGACTTTCTAGCATTGTCTTTCCTGCTAACGAATCCGCCGCAAACTGTGCGAACAGTTGTCCTTCGTGCATCGAAATTTTCACATCTACGTGTCCTAAGTTTTTAGGAAACAATGAAAGTTTAGCTTCGGAGAATCCTTCAGATAGCGTAATTTTCATGTTTTTCAAAACATGTGTAGTCATTTCTTCTGTGAAATTTTCTGCTGTTATAACTGGTGTTTTCTCAGCAGGAACAGATACTTGCTGTGCCTTTTGCAAATCGCCAATAGTAACAATCGAGTTAGAAGTTACATTAGCTTCCATAGGTAGATCAACAAGCGGTCCAGGTTGTGTTTCAGTTACAATAGTAGGTTGTTCAAATACCACTGAAGGAATATGTTTAATTGCAAATTTCTCTTGCTTTGGCTGAAACGATTGTAAATTCGCAGCAAGACTGCTATCTACGGATGGTTCAGTTTCGCCATTGTTTATGTACTTGTTTGCTTGAGTTCTCCCAAGTGTCGTATGATCCTTGGCCCCAATAACAGGCACATTTGAACTAGTAGGCACAATTCCAGAAGCTGCTTTACGAGCATTACCTAATCCTTCTAAAATCTCAGGTAGAATGGGTTGGATTGTATTCGAAAGTTCTGCATTTAGATGGTTTAGAATGGGATTGTCTGGTTGCTGCTTCGTTAATGCTGACAGCGTTAACAACGTATTCTGTGCTTTAAGAGTTAGTGAATCACTTGTTGATTGTGTCCAAGCTGATTGTGCGAAGGAACTACTTGTCGTGCCGTTTATAGCAGCAAGCATAGCATCAGCATTTTCGAACCAGTTTTTCACAGTTGGATCTTGCAATAACTGCTCCGCAAGTGAAGGATTCGAATTCATCGCTTCTAAGAGTAAGTCTGGAAGTTTAGAATCTTCTGAACTCACATTAGTATCTTGATTAACTGAACTCTGAATCGGCATAATCAAGCTTTGCAACATTTGCAGCATCATGCTCATTGAAAGGTCAGTCTCAGATGGTTGACCATCAACTGTTGAAGAGTTCTCTTGAGTGTTTTGTCCTGAGAGAAGCGCTGAGAAGTTATCCGTTGACGCATTCCCTCTAGAAGTCCCTTTACCTGATGTCGTTGAATTTACGGCTCCTGTTTGTGTTACAGGTACTGAAGTCATTTGTACGTCCATTTTTTTCACCTCCCTTCATATGTAAGTTATGGACCAAGTTTCAAAGTAATGGCAGCGGCTGTTTCTTTATTGGCATCTGATAAGGCCGTCATTACCTTAGAGCGTGAAGCATTATCCATGCCACTTAAAATCGCTAAAACCTTTTGCTGATTTGTTTTATTCATCTCAAGCAAGACGTTTGCAGCGCTTTTTGGTGTCATATTCGCAAAAGTTTGACCAAGATCCGAGGATGTGACAGTACTTGTCGCCGCCTTAGTATCCTTCGTGTTATTCGTTGCTAGTCTTTCTTGCAAAGCAGCAATTTCTTTGTCTCGTACAGGGACAAGATCTTTCAAGCCCATCGAGGCAACGGCAGCTTTAGCTGCGTCCATCTTTTCAAGTATGGCTCCACGGCTATCCGCTTTCATCTTAGAAAAGACTAGAACCATTTCATTCGGCGTCAAAGCTTCAATAATAGGAGCAGCTTTACTTGGTGTCATTTTGGCATACATATTGGCAAGCTGCGTGATTTGATTCGCGTATTCTTCTTCGGATTGCGTTTTATCTTTTAACTTCTCCTCAAGCTCGGCAACCTTCGCTACCGCATCCTTCAAAGATTGATCTTTTTGTTCAGTCGTCGAGTCCGCCTTTTGCAGCGCAGTTGTTAGCTCGTTTACTCTGGCATTCAACTTTGAAATCTCATCTTCTTTCAGTTTTACACTTTGTTCGGAAGAAGTTGCTTTTCCTTCGGCTGTTACCGGAGCAGTTTCTTTTGGGGCTGGAACAATTAATCCAACGACTGGCGTATTGTGCAATGCTTTTTGAATACTACTTTTGATATCATAATCAAAAATCGAAAGCAGCACGAAGAGTAGAACCGCCGTAAACACAAAGGGGATGACAAACCATATCAAAAACCGCTCCAGTGCACTATAAGACGCACCCTCTACGTTTGTATCGGCCATCTCTTCGTCCCTCCTTTTCTACTTTATAGCCTCTATCCATTCTCACTGCCGAAAGGCAATCATTAATACGAAAGCCGTTTGAAACGATTTGTCGCCATTTCATCAAGAGCATCCTGCTCTTTTTTCGCAACCATGAGTCGGAATTGATGATGTGCTTTCTCTCTAGCCTTCGTCCAAACCTTTTCATCAATCATTTTCTCTGATAAATGCTCCTGCTTTTCACTTACGATATGTTTAGCCTGGTTCACATCTTGGTGTTTACGAGCGATTTGCTTATCCACATGATTCATATAGCTTTGCATCATCATCATGTTTGAAATCGAAACGGAGTTGCTGCTCGCTTGTGCCATTTCATGATGTAAGCTTTCCTTTTTCTCAAACAATCCGTTTAGGCTCGTTTCTTCGTTTCTCAATTGACCTATTGCCTCAGATAAAATCCATTCTGCCTGTGTCCGTTCATTGTTTTTCAAATCGACAATTTGCTGGAATGAATAACGAAAACTCATCTAGGTGGCCCCTCATCCCTTATAAAATTCTTGGATTAAACGTGCTTGAGCTTCTTCATATGTCAGTTTTTCAGTCGTCTTTTGTTTCGTAAAATCCCAAATAGCTTCAATATTATCCATCGCAATATCAATATTTGGATTCGAACCTTTTTGATACGCCCCAATATTAATAAGATCTTCCGAATCTTTATATATAGAGAGAAGACGCTTAAGTTGATCGGCAGCTTCCATATGTTCTGAAGGAACAATTTCTTTCATTACACGACTTACACTAGACAACACATCGATTGCAGGATAGTGACCTCTGTTCGCAATATTACGATTAAGAACAATATGACCATCTAAGATACCCCTAACGGCATCAGCGATAGGCTCATTCATATCATCACCGTCAACTAACACCGTGTAAAAGGCAGTAATTGAGCCTTTTGCTCCAGTACCTGAGCGTTCTAAAAGCCTTGGCAGCATGGCAAATACGGATGGCGTGTAACCACGCGTAGCTGGCGGCTCACCTACAGCTAGTCCAACCTCACGTTGTGCCATAGCAAATCGCGTGACGGAATCCATCATCATCATGACATTTAGGCCGCGATCTCGAAAATATTCAGCTATACTTGTCGCGATCATCGCACCTTTAATCCGAATTAACGCTGGCTGGTCAGATGTAGCGACAATAACTACGGATCTTGCTAAGCCCTCTGGACCCAAATCTCGCTCAATAAAATCCAGAACCTCTCTGCCCCGCTCACCAATGAGTGCAATGACGTTGACATCTGCAGAGGTATTTCTAGCAATCATACCCATTAGCGTACTTTTACCAACACCAGAACCCGCGAAAATACCAACGCGCTGTCCTTTGCCAATTGTCAACAATCCATCAATGCAACGAACGCCAACAGAGATGGGATTGAGAACACGCGGGCGTGTTAAAGGGTTACTAGGCGCATTGTTAGTTGAATACTGTGCCATCCTAGATGGTAAAAATGAGCCATCCAAGGGCTGACCTAGCCCATCAAGAACTTTGCCTAGTAACTCATGCCCCACTTGAACCGTTAACGGTTTACCGGTGCCAACAACATCACAGCCAGGGCCAATCGCGTCAAGATCACCTAAGGGCATCAAAATAACTTTGTTGCTACGGAACCCAACCACTTCAGCTTTTAACGGCTTGTTTGATTTGTGTGGATAGATGTAACAAAGATCGCCAATACTGACATCGGGGCCTTCTGACTCCACAGTAAGTCCGATAACTTGTGTTACTTTGCCATTCACCCTGATCGGATCAATCGTCTGTAAAACTTCTTTGTACTTATCCGCCTGAGGTATGGATGTCCGTTTCATTAAGATTCCTCACTTTGTAAGGCCAAGTGTAGCGCTGATTTGATTTCTTTCAGCTGTGTATCAATTCTGGCATCAATGCTACCGTATGAGGATCGAATTACGCAGCCTTGATCCTGTACAGATGAGTCAGGAATAATTTCAAGCTCAGCTTGCGAATCTATTGAAGTGATTAATTCTTCTCGCGCATCCTGGATATACGCAAATTGCGAAGGAGCCACACATAATGTGATAATTCCTTTTTCCCTTCTGCGTGCGAGAACTTTTTGAATAAGCTCAACGACCCATCCTGGTTCTAAAGATAATTGACGAACGATTATTTTTTCAGCGATGGAAGTGCTCAAATCAATAAGAAACGGTTCTGCTTCCTGAATGATTTGCTGCTTCAATTGGTACGACTGCTCAAGAATGGAACTAGCCTCGGCAAGCATATCGCTATATTCTTTTCTCAATGCTTCTTCCGCTTGGGCAACTCCTTGTTGATAGCCTTCTTCAAAGCCTGCTGACTTAGATAGGCTGACAAGCTCTTCATCTTCAGCTCGCCTGCTCTGCCACCAGTTCGCAATATCTGATTCCGTTTGTTGGCGGATTGCAGCACTTTCCTGCATCGCTTGATTGATTTGCTCACTCGCAAATGTTTCTGCATCCTCGATAATCTGATTCTTCAACAAAGTCGCATCATTGATCTCATTCTGCATTTCCTCTGTCAGACCATTATCATCGGTATGCACTTCCGCTTCTTTTTCTAAAAAAGGAGAAAACGATTCAACGACCTTCTTATCTTCTAAGGGGTAGTACGCAAATGATTTAATGACATTAGACAATAATATCATCTCCTCCGCCACGTGCGATGATGATTTCACCCGACTCTTCTAAACGACGTATTGTAGCAACGATGCGAGTTTGAGCTTCTTCTACATCTCGTAAACGAACCGGTCCCATAAATTCCATTTCTTCTTTGAACGTCTCCGCCATACGTTTGGACATATTTTTGAACAACACATCGCGGACTTCTTCACTTGCAACTTTGAGTGCCAGTTGTAAATCAGCATTTTCAATGTCACGTATAATACGTTGAATGGAACGATTATCAATATTAACAATATCCTCGAATACGAACATCCGTTTCTTGATTTCTTCGGCAAGTTCTGGATCTTGGATTTCTAATGAATCGAGAATCGTACGTTCCGTACCGCGGTCAACACCATTCAAGATCTGAACAATGGATGCGATACCACCAGCATTTGTATAATCCTGCGTAACCGTTGATGAAAGCTTTTGCTCTAGCACGCGTTCAACTTGAGAAATAACTTCAGGCGATGTACTATCCATAAGTGCAATCCGCTTCGCAACATCTGCTTGCTTCTCTTGTGGAAGCGAAGACAAGATGATCGAGGCTTGTTCTGCTTGCAAATAAGACAACACGAGCGCAATCGTCTGTGAATTCTCATTTTGAATAAAGTTGAGAATTTGTGCTGGATCTGCTTTTCTAGCAAAATCGAAAGGTCTAACTTGAAGTGTAGCGGTTAAGCGATTAATAATATCAAGTGCTTTCTGAGAACCAAGTGCCTTCTCCAATATATCTTTGGCGTAAGCAATACCACCTTGTGATATAAACTCCTGTGCCAAACAAATTTGGTGAAATTCAGCTAAAATTGAATCCTTTTCCAACGTATCAACTTTGCGCACATTCGCAATCTCAAGCGTTAATTGTTCAATTTCTTCCTCACGCAAATGTTTGAAAATTTGTGCAGAAACCTCAGGGCCTAAACTGATCAAAAGAATAGCTGCCTTCTGTCGTCCGGTCAACCCTTGTAGAGTGGCTCTGGCCATACAAGTGCACCTCTATTCATCTACTAACCAAGTACGCAGCAGGTTGACGAATTCTTCTGGCCGCTTTTTCGCAAGCGTTTCAAGCTGCTTACGTACTTGATTGTCATTCGTTACATTTTCGATATCGATAGTTGGAAGCTCAGCTTTTTGTGATGCAAGGTTCATTTCCTGATCCAGTTGTTGCTGTTGAAGTTCAGCTGCTCTCTTACGTTTACGAATTGCAAAGCCAATAAATGCTCCGATCGCTAGTGCCGCAAGAGCTAATGCGCCGTACGTCAGGTAAGTCTGTGTCTTCGCTGCATTTGCATCGGCTGTTCTAGCAAAAGAATGGGCAAAAACTGTAACCTTTTTCTGTAGTTCCTCGTCTGAATAAGTAGTCTTATTATCAGCAAGTGCAGTTCTAACGATATTAACGAGTGCTGCTTGAATCGCTGTTTTCGTTTCTGCTGTTAATGAGTTTGGATCATCTCTAACTGGTGGCTCGATGCCAACGTTAATGCTAACATCTTTCACGACGTAAGGTGTTGCAACGATGTCATTTGTAATACGATCCACTTCGTAATTGACGGTCTTACTGTTTTCCTCAGAGGTGGACTTCCCTGAAGTTGATGATCCAGGGTAGCCAGGAACATCCGTTTCGCCTGTCCCAGGCACACCGCCTGTATCCGTTCCATTATTTGTATATGACTTGCTAGCTTCTTGCAAAGAAATTTCGATCCCTTTTTGATCAGCTTGATTTGGTGCTCTGACAAGCTGTTCCTTGGTTTTCTTTTGATCAAAATTCATTGTTGTAAAAACGCTAACACTAACTTTATCGCGTCCAAACATCGTGCCCAGCATGGAGTTGATATTCTTCTGCAAATCATTACGGAACTTAGTATTGATATCGTCATTTCCCAGGCGTGCGTTTGCAGACCCGTCATTAAACTTATACGACACTAAGTTTTGATCCGAAATGGTGATATTCTCAATTGGTAGATTCTTTATACTGTGTGAAACTAAATTATAAATCGTATCGACTTTAGGTTGATCTAATGTATAACCCTGCTTAATTTGCAGAACAACGGATGCCGTAGCTTTCTCTGCCTGTTGCTGTAAGAAAGGCCCTTCCTCTGGAAGAGAAATGTTAACCTTAGAGCTTGAAATCGCTTGGTTTGAATTAATAAGCTGTTGAAGCTCCCCTTGAATGGCACTCAAGTACTTCACTTTAAACTCATTATCTGTAATCCCGAATGAACTGGTGCCGCTAAACGCTTCAAAACCCAAGGAACCGTTCTTATTCAATCCTTGTGACTCTACAGCAAGCTTTACATTAGCGACTTCAGTTGTAGGCACTTCTATACTTCTGCCGTCCGCACTTAAATGATAAGGAATTTTCGCTGTATCGAGATAGGATTTAATATTTGCAGCATCACTTGGCTGTAGTTCTGTATATGCCAACGAATAATCCGTCTTAGATAAATTAACACTAATAATTGCGGCAGTTAGAACTAATAAGAACACAGTTGATATAAAAATAATTTTCGTCGTCCGATTATAACGATTCCAGTATTGCTTCACCTTTTCCCAGTACTGGAGCAGGTTCTCGTTCACTCTGTCACCTCATTGACCCAAATTTAGCAGCATTTCTATAATTACAGCTGCATTCTCATAACTTCTTGATAAGCTTCGATCACTTTATTCCTGACTTGAACGGTAAGTTGAAGTCCAAGTGAAGCTTTCTCAGAAGCAATTGTCAATTGATGCACATCAGAAAGTTCCCCTTTAATGAAGCTTTCGTTCAAATAATCGACTTGCTTTTGCTGCGCGTTCAAATTATTCATTGCATTATTCAGAAAAGAACCGAATTGCTTGCCAAGATCATCCGCTCCCTCGCCCGAATTTTCTTTCGGCCCAATGGAACTCATTATATTTATAGGACTGTAACTAATTTTGTCAATCATTCCGTAACCTCCCCCATTAATTATCTAACACCGATCTCCAATGCTTTTGAAATCATCGATTTACTTGCATTCAAAGCCGTCACGTTCGCTTCATAAGATCTTGTCGCCGAAATCATATCTACCATTTCTTTGGTAATATCAACGTTCGGCATGTAAACGAACCCATTCGTATCCGCGTCTGGATGTGAAGGATTATATACTTGCTTTAATGGCGATTTATCTTCAAAAATTTTGTTTACGCGAACGCCTTCACCAGTTCCATCAGCCATCGCTGAGTTCAGCGATTGTGCGAAGCTCGGTTGTGACTTCGGTTCGAATGCCACTAGCTTTCTCGTGTATGGCATCCATTTTCCATCAACAAACTTTGCTCTCGTCGTATCCGCATTGGCTATATTGGAGGAAACAACATCCATACGCAACCGTTGAGCAGTTAAGGCAGAAGCACTGATGTCAAATCCATTCGTTAGTCTCATCGTTGATTACCTACCCTCTATGACAGTTCGCATTTTTTTGAAATCGCTGTTCATTTGTTGAATCATCGTATTGTATTTAAGCTGGTTCTTAGCCATTAATGACATCTCGTAGTCTATATCTACATTGTTCAAGTTATTGTTAATTGCTGTCGAATTGTCGGTTCTAACTTCTGAATTTGGCAATTTCGTAGGTTTACCAATTACAAAATGCCTCGGGTCAGTTCGAAAGCCATCTATCGAAGGTGTATTCGCATTCATTTGACCTTGTAAAAGCTCTTCAAAAGCAACATCGGAACGTTTAAAGTTAGGAGTATCCACATTGGCAATGTTATTCGCTACCACCTTCTGCCTTTGCGTCGATGCATCCAGCGATCGCTCCATTATATTCCAACTAGGCTTGTCTATTAAAGACATAAACGATTCCCCTTCACTCTAAAAAATAGTCATCTACTACTTCAACATCGCGACAATTGATTCCTTCTTGTTTCGACATTATTCTCATTTCATGCTACAAAATAGTTCTATATGTAGAATTATGTAAACCTTTGACTTATACTCTTTATCATCTAAGATATTACGATAAGTTACAATAAGAAAAAAGCCCTATCTTTTTACCAGATAGGGCTTCACTAATCATTTACAATTTTGACTTCATTTGCTCAATGCTTTGCATTAATTGTTCATTTAGAATACGGATATAAGTGCCTTTCATACCTAGTGAGCGCGTTTCAATTACGCCAGCACTTTCCAGTTTACGTAGGGCATTTACAATAACTGAACGCGTGATGCCAACGCGATCTGCAATTTTACTCGCTACCAGCAAACCTTCTTTGCCATCCAGTTCCTCAAATATATGTTCAACTGCCTCCATCTCGCTGAAAGACAATGAACCAATTGCAACTTGAACAACTGCTTTGCTGCGAGCCTCTTCCTCAATTTCTTCCGCACGTTCTCTTAAAATTTCCATGGCAATTACTGTCGAACCATACTCTGCGAGAACCAAATCATCATCGATAAAATGACCTTCACTTCGACTAAGAATCAAAGTACCCAAGCGATCCCCACCGCCAATAATTGGCACTAAGGTTGTATGTGTCGCCGGAAACATGTCTTTCATCTGATCCGTGTAATAGAAATACGGGCTGTCTGGCTCAGATGTTGAAGAAGTCTCTTCAATTTTTAACAATAAATTATTGGATTCTGCTGGGAACCTGCGTTCAATGAGAATCGTTTGGTTCATTTCAGGTGATACTGGATCATTCGTAACCGCGTAGCCTAAGATTTTACCTTTACGGCTTACGACATAAATATTCGCGATGACGACATCTCTCAGTACCTCTGCCATATCCATAAAGCTAACCGCATTCCCCGCTTCTTTTTGGAGCAATCGATTTAGCCTTCTCGTTTTGTTCAATAAACTCATGTAACTGCCTCCTACTACTGCAACCTGCATATTTCTTATAAAATGTACTGACTTAAATCTCGATTTTGAACAATGCTGCTGAGCTTCTCACGAACATAAGCCGGGTTAATCACAAAAGACTCTAACGTGATATCTGGCGCTTCGTAAGACAAATCCTCTAACAATTTTTCTAAAATTGTATGTAAACGACGCGCTCCGATATTTTCGGTCTGTTGATTGACTTCAACGGCAATACGAGCAATTTCATGAATAGCTTCCTCCGCAAACTCAACAGTTATACCTTCTGTTTGTAATAAGGCGGTGTATTGTTTCGTTAAAGCATTCTTAGGCTCTGTTAATATGGATACAAAATCCTCTAACGATAAATCGCTGAGCTCGACACGAATCGGGAACCGACCCTGCAGCTCTGGAATGAGATCCGATGGCTTGGCAATATGGAATGCCCCTGCCCCAATAAATAATACGTAGTCTGTTTTAACCGGTCCGTATTTGGTCACAACTGTCGAACCTTCCACAATCGGAAGAATATCTCTTTGGACACCTTCACGTGAGATATCAGGTCCGCTGCCGCCGCGGCTGCTGCTTGCTATTTTATCAATTTCATCAATAAAAATAATGCCGCTTTGCTCCGCACGATGAATGGATTCCTGGATCACATCATCCATATCAATAAGTTTCTGTGCTTCTTCCTGTGTCAAAACTTTTCTAGCTTCTTTCACAAGCAGCTTCCGTCTTTTCGTCTTTTTCGGCAGGAGACTTCCGAACATTTCTTGCATATTCATTCCGGCTTGTTCATTACCTTGCCCGCCAAGCATATCCAGCATAGATGGCGATGTGTCTTCTACCTCAATTTCAACGTGATCATTCTCTAATTTACCATTGGCTAATTGTTCTGCGACTTGAACTCTTCTAGAGGCCAGATTAGGATCAGGTGTAGATTCCTCTTGCTCCTCTTTGTTTTGTCCGCCAAACAACATCTCAAGCGGGTTACGCTGCGTTTTGGTACGTGTTGGACTTGGAGCCAACAAAGACACTAATCGTTCGTTAGCAAGCTTCTCAGCACGATCCTTCACCTTCTCCATGCGCTCCGCTTTTACCATACGTACGGATGTCTCAACTAAGTCGCGTACCATAGATTCTACATCACGGCCAACATATCCGACTTCTGTGAATTTGGTAGCTTCTACTTTAATAAAAGGAGCGCCAACCAGTTTCGCTAGTCTACGCGCGATTTCTGTTTTCCCAACGCCTGTAGGTCCAATCATGAGAATATTCTTCGGAACAATTTCATCTCTCATGCTTTCATCGACAAGATTTCTCCGATACCGATTTCGCAATGCGATCGCAACTGATTTCTTCGCTTTTTTCTGCCCCACAATGTATCGATCTAGTTCATGAACAATTTGTTTAGGTGTTAGAGCGCTGTTTGCCATGTGTGTTACCCTCCTTAAAATTTAGGCTAAAGTTATTCAATCTCTTCAACAATAATATTATGGTTGGTAAACACACAAATTTCAGCAGCCGTTGTCAACGACGCGTGAGCGATTTCCTTCGCACTTAGCTGTGGCGCATGTCGGTGCAAAGCTCTCCCCGCTGCTAGTGCAAAGCTTCCGCCAGAACCAATTGCTAATATGCCATCATCCGGCTCAATGACTTCGCCATTACCTGAGAGCAGCAATAGACCTGAAGCATCCATAACGATCATCATGGCTTCCAGCCTGCGGAGCACACGATCTTGGCGCCAATCCTTCGTTAGTTCAACCGCGGCACGCTGAAGATTACCATGGTGCTCTTCCAGCTTCCCTTCGAACTTCTCAAAAAGTGTAATCGCATCTGCAACGGAACCGGCGAAACCAGCAATGACTTTTCCTCTATGTAAACGCCGTACTTTTTTGGCCGTGCTTTTCATGATCATAGAATTGCCAAATGTCACTTGACCGTCGCCAGCTATAGCTCCCTTGCCTTGATGACGGATCGCAAAAATCGTTGTCGCATGAAACGTAGCTTGATTGGGTTCCATTTCGATTCACCCCTCTATAAGAATCAATTCCGTTAAGAGATCTCACCTTGCAGATGAGTCGCAAAAATGAGAGAAACCTCTAGCGAGGTCCATAAAGGTTAAGAAGACCGCATCTAGAGGTAAATGTATGATCAAACGAATGAAAAATGCAATAAAACATTAATTTATAGTAACACAGTGAAATAGCTCATGACAACTTATTCGGCAACTGTTTTCACAAAATTCTGAATACTTTCAATCGCACGGTTAGCCAGCTTTTCGTATTTTTCCTTTTTATTGCGAATACGCTCAGGCAGCGCTGGAAGAAGACCAAAATTTGCATTCATCGGTTGGAAGTGTTTGAAGTCTGCCGTTGTAATGTATTGGGCCATGCTGCCCAACGTCGTTTCTGCCGGTAACACCAAGCAATCTTGACCTTTCGCCATACGGCCTGCATTTAATCCAGCGATCAAGCCTGATGCTGCCGATTCAACGTACCCCTCAACGCCTGTCATTTGACCTGCGAAAAATAAATTCTCACGGCGTTTATATTGGTAGGTTGGCTCAAGCAATCTCGGCGAGTTGATAAACGTATTGCGGTGCATGACGCCATAACGCACAAACTCAGCTTGCTCTAGACCTGGGATCAGCTGCAGCACTCGCTTTTGCTCTCCCCATTTCAAATGGGTTTGGAAACCTACTAAGTTATACAAGGTGCCTGCGGCATTATCTTGACGAAGCTGTACGACGGCATGTGGCAATTTGCCAGTATGTGGATTAACTAAGCCAACAGGCTTCATTGGTCCGAATAACACGGTTTGTTTACCACGCTTAGCCATAACCTCTAGAGGCATACAGCCTTCGAAATAAATTTCCTTCTCAAATTCCTTCAGTTCGGCAACCTCAGCTGTAATAAGAGCCTCATAGAAAACGTTAAACTCTTCTTCTGTCATCGGACAATTCAGGTAAGCAGCCTCACCTTTATCATACCGTGAAGCCAGATATACCTTATTCATATCGATGGAATCTTTCTCTACAATCGGTGCAGCTGCATCATAGAAATACAAGTATTCCTCGCCCATCAAAGCTTTAAGCTCAGAAGCAAGATCCGGAGAAGTTAATGGACCTGTTGCAACGACAACGATTCCCTCTGGAAGCTTTTGAATTTCTTCATTACGAACCTCGATTAACGGATGATTTCGCAATGTATTCGTCACCGCTTGTGAGAATCCATCACGATCTACCGCCAATGCGCCTCCCGCAGGTACAGCATGCTCGTCGGCACATGAGAGAATAAGCGAATCCATCCGTCTCATTTCTTCTTTTAAAACACCAACTGCATTCGTGAGACCATTGGATCTCAACGAGTTGCTGCACACAAGCTCAGCGAACTGATCTGTAATGTGTGCAGGAGTTTTTCTTACATTACGCATTTCATATAAAGTAACAGGCACGCCTTGGCGGGCGATTTGCCACGCCGCTTCACTACCAGCTAATCCTGCGCCGATGACTGTTACTCTTTGATTTTCTGGCAAAATCAGACACCTCTAATCTTTCATATCATCTGAGTGATCGGAATCATCACTCGCTTCTTCTTTATGATCACATTGCGTACACTGAATCGCAACGCCAGCCTTACTGCGCTTCTCGATCATTAACGAGCTGCACACAGGACACGGCTTACTAACCGGCTTATCCCAGGATACAAAATCACACGTTGGGTATTGATCACAGCCGTAGAATATGCGTCCTTTTTTACTCCGGCGTTCAACAATTTTACCAGTATGGCATGTTGGGCAAGTTACGCCGACATCTTTAATAATTGGCTTTGTATTGCGGCAATCCGGGAAACCTGAGCAAGCAAGGAATTTACCAAATCGCCCCATTTTATACACAAGGTGCTTGCCGCATTTCTCACAGATCTCATCGGATACTTCATCCGCAATTTCGATTTCCTTCATTTCTTCCTCGGCGAACTCAAGACGTTTCTTAAATGATTTGTAGAACGTATCGAGCACTCGCACCCAATCCTCTTTGCCCTCTTCGACAAAGTCTAACTCTTCTTCCATATGCGCAGTAAACTCGATATCCAGAATTTCCGGGAAAAATTCCTGCATTAACTGAATAACGAGCTCGCCTAGCTCCGTTGGCACGAACTTCTTCTCTTCGATCGCGACATAGCCGCGCTTCTGAATCGTTTCTAGCGTAGGCGCATAAGTACTTGGACGTCCAATGCCCATTTCCTCTAAGGCACGTACTAATCGAGCTTCTGTATAGCGTGGAGGCGGTTGAGTAAAGTGCTGCTTAGGCTCTACACTCTGTTTTTGCAACGAATCGCCCTTTGACAGCGGAGGAAGTAGTTTATCCTCTTCTGTCGTACCGTCGTCATTGCTCTCCACGTACACTTTCATAAAACCTGCAAACTTCATTTTAGAACCATTCGCTCTAAAAATAGTTTCTCCAGCTGCTAAGTCAATCGTCATTGTGTCCAATACGGCAGATGCCATCTGACTAGCAATAAAGCGATCCCAAATCAGCTTGTACAAGCGGAACTGATCTTTACTCAGGAATTCCTTCATTTGATCCGGTTCACGCAGGGCAGATGTTGGTCTGATCCCTTCATGCGCATCTTGAGCATTGGCATTTTTCTTGAGATACTGACGCGGCGTCTCTGGATAGAAGGTCGGGCCGTACTTCGATATAATAAGCTCTCTGGCTTCTTCTTGGGCAATAGGAGAAATCCGTGTGGAATCTGTACGCATATACGTAATTAAACCAACGGTACCTTCTTTGCCTAAATCGATACCTTCGTATAATTGCTGCGCCACAGACATCGTTTTGGATGCACGGAAATTAAGCTTTCGCGCCGCCTCTTGTTGCAAGGAGCTTGTAATGAATGGAGGGGAAGGATTACGTTGACGCTCTTTCTCTTTCACTTCTTTTACAGTAAACGCATCTTTACCCATCGCAGCAAGAATCACATCGACATCTTCTTGAGAATGCAGTTCTTTCTTCTCACCATTGTGGCTATGATATTTAGCTTCGAAAACGGTTTTGCCTGCATCAAGAACAGCTGTAATTGACCAGTACTCTTCCGGTTCAAACGCTTTAATCTCATTCTCACGGTCTTGAATTAATTTAACTGCGACCGATTGTACACGGCCTGCTGACAGCCCTTTTTTTACTTTTTTCCAAAGCAAAGGACTAATTTTATAGCCAACAAGTCGATCCAAAATGCGGCGCGCCTGTTGTGCATTCACTAAATCTTGATTAATACGTCGAGGCGTCTTAAATGCATCCTTAACCGCTTCCTTCGTAATCTCATTAAAGACGACACGACAAAGCTCTTCAGGACCAACATCCAGATAGTGGGCTAAATGCCAAGCAATCGCTTCACCTTCGCGATCCGGATCCGCCGCCAGATATATTTTTTTTACTTTTTTGCTCGCATCTTTAAGTTCTTTTAGGATAGAACCTTTTCCACGTATCGTTATGTATTTAGGCTCAAAGTTATTATCGACTTCTACGCCAGTTTGGCTTTTCGGAAGGTCGCGAATATGACCCATCGAGGCTTTTACGATGTATTTACTGCCTAAATATTTGCCGATGGTTTTGGCTTTTGCTGGTGACTCAACAATGACTAAAGAATCTGCCATGGTTCGTCCTTCCTCCCCTCTTGGTTTCAAGGTAAAGTTTCTTGGCGAGAAGCAAAACTTCGTGATTAGCCTAAGCTCGAATGTAAGTTGAACCCGGAAGCTGTTTAATCGCCTTTTTCAATACCAAAGATAACAGAACTGCATGCAAATGTCCAAACGTAAATTGAGTCTCTTCTAATATAGTGTCTATCGAGACTGGCGTTTCTGACATCATTCGAACAATTTCGACCTCATCTGCGGTCAGTATATTTGTTAATTCTGGCTTAAATGCAAGCTGAATGTCATTCATATTTATCATGTGTTTATAATCGTCGACAATTTCTTTGACGTCAGTGACTAATTTTGCGCCATCCTTCAAAAGCTTATGAACACCGCTGCTTTGGCGAGAATGGATGGGACCGGGAACAGCGAAAACGTCACGCGAAGCATCTTCTGCAAATGCAACTGTAATTAATGATCCACTATCCTCCGCTGCTTCTACCACCATGATACCCAGCGACAAACCAGCTATGATTCGATTGCGCTGTGGAAACATGCCAGGATGCATGCCAGTGCCAATCGGATATTCCGAAATAATGACGCCTTCCTGCTCAATGTTGCGATATAACAGGGCATTCTCTCGAGGATAAATCGAATTGATCGCGCATCCAAGCACGGCCACCGTTTTCCCCTTCCCTTGCAGTGCGCCTATATGTGCTTTACTGTCTATTCCCCTTGCAAGCCCGCTAACAATCCCAAAACCCACTCTAGAAAGCGCTGCCGCCCATTCTTCGGCGATTTTCTTCCCGTAAAGGGTGGGTGTTCGTGTGCCTACAATGCCTAGTAAATGCCCCTTTAACAACATGGGATCACCTTTTACATACAAAACCCAAGGCGGCTGTGCAATTTCCTTTAGAATATCAGGATATCCCTCATCGAACCGCGTTATAATGCGGATAGCTTGACTATGATATAACTGCAGCTTCTGTTCTATAAATGTTGGCGTCAGTCTTGTTGAAACTTGCTGTGCGACAGAAGTGCGAATCCCATGAGAAGCGATTTCTGCTGCTGATAATCCTAGTAATACGCTAGGTTCAGGAAAGCGTCTCAACAACTGGTCGATCGTTTTCCAACCGATGCCCTCCAGTTCATGAAGCCCAATTAAACATTGACGATTATCCATTAGTATATACACTCCTTTCACGAATGACAAATTTATGCATCAAATGAAAATAAAAAAACCTTCCACATCCCAATAAAGGGAGATGGAAGGTTGCTTACCTTCGTTAAACGAAGCTTATTTTTTTGTGATGACTTTATCTAGCATACCTTTTTCTTCAAGCACGCTTACAAGTGTTGAACCCATTTCGGATGGTGTAGCCGCTACGCGGATACCGCATCTTTCCATTGTTGCAACTTTCTCAGCAGCTGTACCTTTACCACCGGAAATGATGGCACCAGCATGGCCCATACGTTTTCCTGGAGGCGCTGTTTTACCACCGATGAAGCCAACAACTGGTTTCGTCATGTTTGCCGCAACCCACTCTGCTGCTTCTTCTTCAGCCGTTCCACCGATTTCACCAATCATGATAACAGCGTACGTATCTGGATCTTCGTTGAAACGTTTAAGGATGTCGATGAACTCGGATCCTTTAACTGGATCTCCACCGATACCAACTGCAGAGGATTGTCCGATTCCGCGAGTTGTCAATTGGTGAACAGCCTCGTAAGTTAATGTTCCGGAACGCGAAACAACACCTACGTGACCTGGAGTATGGATGTAACCTGGCATAATACCGATTTTGCACTCGCCTGGTGTAATAACACCTGGACAGTTTGGTCCGATAAGAACGGTATTTTTACCTTCTAGGTAACGTTTTACACGTACCATGTCTAGTACTGGAATACCTTCTGTGATACAGATAACCAATTCAAGCTCAGCTTCAATCGCTTCGATGATGGATTCTGCTGCAAATGCTGGTGGTACATAAATAACCGATGCTGTAGCACCTGTTGCATTTTTAGCTTCTACAACTGTGTTGAAAACTGGCAACTTAACAAGCTCACCATTTTCTAAAGTAATATCTACTGTCGTGCCGCCTTTACCAGGAGTTACGCCACCCACCATTTGTGTGCCGTAATCCAGACCGCCTTTGGTATGAAACAAACCCGTAGCGCCGGTAATCCCTTGAGTAATGACTTTTGTATTTTTATTGACCAAAATACTCATGATCGATTGTTCACATCCCTTATCTATTTTTCAAACCTCATCAGGTTTAACTTTATTTCACAAGTGCAACGATTTTTTGCGCGCCGTCAGCCATGGAATCAGCAGCAACGATGTTCAAGCCGGATTCGTTAAGAATCTTTTTACCAAGCTCAACGTTAGTACCTTCAAGACGAACAACAAGCGGACGGGAAAGTCCTAGCTCTCTAGCAGCAGCTACAACACCTTCAGCGATTACGTCACAACGCATGATTCCACCGAAAATGTTAACGAAAATCCCTTTAACTTGCTCATCGGAAAGGATGATTTTGAAGGCTTCAGTAACTTTCTCTTTCGTAGCACCGCCCCCTACGTCTAGGAAGTTAGCAGGGTCTCCGCCGTAGTGCTTGATAATGTCCATAGTGGCCATAGCAAGTCCAGCGCCGTTAACCATACAACCGATGTTACCATCAAGTGCGATGTAGCTAAGGTCATATTTGGAAGCTTGGATTTCTTTCGCATCTTCTTCTTCAAGGTCACGAAGATCAACGATGTCTTTGTGACGGAAAAGAGCGTTAGAATCAAAGTTTAATTTCGCATCAAGAGCCATAACGTCGCCAGAGCCCGTTACAACCAATGGGTTGATTTCAGCAATGGAAGCGTCTTTTTCAACGAATGCTTTGTAAAGAGCAAGCATGAACTTAACTGCTTTGTTAACAAGCTCATTCGGGATGTTGATGGAATAAGCAAGTCTGCGTGCTTGGAAGGATTGAAGACCGATTGCTGGGTCAACAACTTCTTTGAAAATTTTCTCAGGAGAGTGCTCAGCTACTTCTTCAATCTCCGTACCGCCTTCTTCAGAAGCCATCAAAACAACGCTTCCTGTCGCACGGTCAACAACAACACCTACGTAATATTCTTTCTTAATGTCACAACCTTCTTCGATCAAAAGGCGTTTAACTTCTTTACCTTCTGGACCTGTTTGGTGTGTAACAAGCACTTTACCTAGAATTTCGCTAGCATATGTACGAACTTCATCGAGGTTTTTAGCTACCTTAACGCCGCCTGCTTTACCGCGACCACCGGCATGAATTTGTGCCTTTACTACGACAACGGATGTTCCAAGTTCTTTTGCTGCTTCAACTGCCTCATCAACAGTAAAAGCAACCTTTCCGTTAGGAACGCTGACTCCGTACTGTCTCAGGACTTCTTTGCCTTGATACTCATGGATATTCATTTCCTAAATCCTCCTATCAGTATGGACTTTCTATACGTGCTATACAGGGAAAAGTGTAATTTCCAATTGACGTTGTGCACGAGAAACTATCTTGCTACCGGAATTAGTATCACACTTCTTCGCAAGCCCTAACCATTGTATCACATTATTTTCGACAGTTTCTTTATTTTTTTCGTGAATCCCTTCAAATTTATCTTTCACAGTGAAAAACTTTAGCTATCACTTCACAAAAATGAAAAAAACGTATTTCTCATGGGCTGAAAAATACGTCGTACTTCAACTTGGTTAATAGAAGGAATTTGGTGTTGTATTAACCCGAGGTTCACGCTCTGCTTGCTTAATAAAACGCATTTCATTCGCTGAAAAGTTACAGATTAAGCACTGAATCGTGGGTTCAGGCTCAGGAATGACGCCAGGATCATGGAATTCGGTAATATTCCCGGATAGTGCATCCTTCAGAAAAGACTGCGAATAGCTCGTGATTACATTAAATTTTATCCGATTTGAACGGCAATTGGGACAAAAATATGGTTTTTCCTGCATTTCATCACCTCATCTTCCAGTATGTGCATGTCTCTCATTTTTAAAACGTGACAACATATCGACAATATTTGCGTATTTTTACCAATTACGTTTATAATATAAGAAAATAGTCGGATCAATAAGGAAGCACCTTTTATCCATCTCGAACGCAGCGTTAATCGCTGTGAATTCCGTGGAGAAGAAGGTGTTTTTTTATGTATGGTAAAGTCATGAGCGCTTGTTTACAAGGCATTGAAGGACGACCGATTGAAGTCGAGGTCGATATTTCAAGCGGTTTGCCTCAAATAAATCTAGTCGGACTCCCCGACTCAGCGATACGAGAATCTGTTGAACGCGTGCGTTCCTCGATAAAAAATGGCGGTTTCACTTTTCCTATGGACCGCATTACGGTTAATCTGGCTCCAGCAGATTTGCGCAAGGAAGGCTCGTCTTTCGATCTTGCTATTGCAGTTGGCATTCTCATTACCACAGGACAAGTGCATGCTGAAGGGTATGCAAGTACATTATTCCTAGGTGAGCTTGCTTTAGACGGGTCTCTACGTCCTATTCCTGGCGTTCTATCAATGGTACATGCTGCCAAAAAGATGGGGATTCATCGTGTATGCTTATCAACTGCTAATGCTTCTGAAGCCGCTTTAATTGAAGGTGTTGAAGTATATGTTATTTCAAATCTTTCCGATTTCAAAAAATGGAACAAAAGTTCCCATCACGAGTTTATTTATCAAAGTGCTGAACTGGAACGCAACGAGCTTTCTACCGCTGTCAATCAACAAGCTAGTTATGTCGAAGACTATGCGGATGTTAATGGGCAGCATCAGGTTAAACGAGCGATGATGATCGCTGCCGCTGGCATGCATAATCTGATCCTTCTCGGCCCTCCAGGAACTGGAAAAACGATGCTCATTAAGCGCCTGCCTTCCATCCTCCCTCCATTGACAGACAGGGAATCGTTAGAGGTTACGAAGATATACAGTGCTTCGGGCAAACTGACAGACAGATCCACACTCATGCGCGCAAGATCGTTCCGTGCCCCGCACCACTCCATTTCGGCCGCTGGCCTCGTCGGCGGAGGAACAATCCCCAAACCTGGGGAAGTAAGCCTCTCCCATCGGGGTATTCTTTTTCTAGACGAGCTTCCAGAGTTTACACGCAATGCGCTCGAAGTTCTCAGGCAGCCGCTTGAGGATCGCCATGTGATGATTGCTAGAGCCAGAGCTGTGTACACATTCCCTTCTCATTTTATTTTAGCTGCGGCTATGAATCCTTGTCCTTGTGGCTATTATGGCGCTGAAACAGAGACGAATGCTTGCATTTGCTCTCCTGCTAAGATCGTTCAATATCGTTCCAAAATATCTGGTCCGCTGCTCGACCGCATCGATCTTCATGTTGAAGTTCCTAAACCGAGTTATGCCCAACTAAAAGATAACGTATCTAATTTATCCTCAGACGAAATGAGAGCCAAAGTGATGCAGGCCCATTTACGTCAGCAGCAGCGCTATGCAAGAACAGACATTCAGCATAATAATGAATTAAGCGGTAGATTACTGCGAGAAATATGCCAGTTAACGCCGGAAGGTGATCAACTTTTGCGGATTTCGTTCGAGGCATTGGGATTAAGTGCACGAGCGCATGACCGGATCTTGCGGCTCGCGCGTACAATCGCGGATTTAGACGAGCATGATTCGATTCTCCCAGCACATCTAGCGGAAGCCATTCAATATCGGAAGCTGGATAAAAACCAACGCATTGAAGAAATTGAGATCTAACCAGCTGTAGCTATATGGAGTAAAACGAAAAAATAAAAGCCCATTGACTCGTCATCATCGTTCATGACGTTCAAAAGGCTCCTTGTATATGTACAATCTTCGGTTCTGCAGGTAGGTCTGACATTTCAACTGTAATAACGTCGAATTGTAGGGATTGTTCGTATTTTTGATACCGATGCAAATAAAATTGCGCAATCTCTCGGACCTTCGCCTGCTTGCGATAATCGACCGACTCTTTGGCCGTGCCAAATCGACTAGAAGGACGTCTCGTTCGAACCTCAACGAAAATAAGTTTATTGGCTTTCTCGGCTATGATATCGATTTCACCGGAACGACAGCGCCAATTACGCTCAACAATGAGATATTCTAGGTTAAGAAGATAAGCTGTGGCTAATTCCTCACCTTGTCTACCTAACATTTTGCGATTATCTTTAGGTGGGATATTCATCTAATCATGCCTCGACTGTCTCATTCGCCCATCAGACCGATAAATAAAACTAAGGACCTCGGCAACTAATTGGTACAGCTCTGGCGGGATTTCTTGATCCAAATCAAGTTTAGATAACACCTCAACTAGTGACTTATCTTCTTGAATGGGAATGCCATTTTCCTTCGCTTTTTGTAAAATCGCTTCAGCCATGTGCCCTTTCCCTTTGGCTATGAGGGTTGGGGCTTTTTGCGCTTCAGGTGAGTAGCGAAGAGCTACTGCCTTCTTGATTGGGGTTAATTGTGACTCCTCGGGAGCTTGTTTGGGAGGACTCATGCGCGAACATCAACCCCTTTATAGGTTTTTGGGCGATACAGCTCACTCAAATCTACCCTTCCATCCAAGGATCCTATTTTACCAGCCTCTTCCTTCCCTTCTTGAACTTCAAGGGGCTTAGGATACGGGGAACATTTTAAGGAAATGAACTGATAACCAACACTGTTCATGGCTGCGGCTATTTCATCTTTTGATGATTCCATCAAACCCGCTAAGGCTGGATGATCATTATGAATGGTCAACGAAACGATTTTGTTGACGACTTGAACATCGAGCAACGTATTTCCCATGACCTTCATTTGAAGGTCAAACAAAAGCCGACAGTTGCTGGAATCTACTTCGCCACGGCTTCCTTTGCGGGATTGTATATGAATAGCTGCTGTTTGCTGACCTGTACTGTCCAAGAAAGGAACAAACATGGTCATCTGCGTAAACATCGCATTCTTGTCATTCGTTAACATCAGCTGCTGCCCCGTAATTTGGCTGACGGCTTGCTGCGCAGCTTCTTTAAGCGGTGCAGGGAGATCTTCCGATGCTGATAGCTGAAGCAATAGGCTTTTCAGCGATTCCGAAGTCGGCTTACTAGCATCACTTTGCTGATCGGGTCCAGCTGGGTTCAAAAGCGAAAATGATTGATCTGCGGCTTGTTGACGCGCCAGCATCGGATTACCGCGCTCGTCCAGCTTCCCGGCAACATTAGCTGCAACATGGGATTCATGCTCAACGCCGACGGCTTTGAGCATTTTGCTGATCCAGTTGGTCTCTGGAGGTTCTGGAGGCGCGGCGCTCGCTCGCGCCTCTCGTGAGGCCAGCCCCCCCTCCTGCTTCGCAGGGGCGGGTTGTGTTAGTGCTGGCGAACCCGCTTGCAGCGGTTCGCCTTGCCTTACAGGCTCAGCGCTTCGCGGCTGAGCTTGTGAGGCCGCCGGCTTCGCCCCGGCGGCTAGAGAACCATCCGCGCCGTCAGTGACCGGCGCGGGTACCGTTTCGCCCGCTGCAATCGCGGCGGGCGGGGCTGTACCGGCAGCGGCCGTAGGCACGCTGCCACGCGGCGCAGCCGCGTCACTGCCACCAGCCTGCGCAGCAGGTGGTACAGATGACCCTGCCTGCGGCGGCGCAGCCGCAGGCTCGTCCGTGACGGAGCCCGGCGCAGCCGGCTCCGCAGGACGCACAGCTGCGGCCGTCGCGCGCAGCTCCTTCAAAAGCGACACAACCTGCTTGGCGGTATCCGCCGCAGGGTGTGTCGGGTCTTGCTCAAGCAGCGCGGTCGCCTGCTGCTCGAGCTGCTCGAACACCTGGCCCGCCGAAGGTCCGGAGGTCACCTGCTTTATCGCATCCACGGTAGTAGGCGTAAGTGGCAGCCCCTTCTTCGAGGCGAGCACAGCCGCTTGCAGCCATTCCTCTTTATTAGCTCCCTGTGGCATCTCTCGCATGACAGACTCGAATGCCTTCACATTTTCCTTGGACACAGGTACGCCTTGTTGCTGTAATTGCTGAACCATTTGACGATTGCCAGCCGAATCCTTGACCTCAAAAGCTTTGAGAAGCTCACCGAGCGAATCATCCGCAATCTGCACATCCGAAGCGACAAGCGGCTTTAATAGAATTTGACCGCCCTTGGATTCTGGTTGCACCTGCAGCATGGTCACATCACCTTGCTTTAGAGGCGTTTCAAGCTTTGCACGAACTAATGTTCCACCTATATTCACTAGTGCTTCCTGTTCACTTAGGAGTTGAAGCACAACGCCTTTGACAATTTGTCCAACTTTTAATTCGAGCGTCTTCGGATCAGCCGCTGTTAAATCCCCAACTAGGTTACGAATTAAACTACTAATATTCAAAAAGCTCACCTCGAATCAGATTCCACGTATGTATATTATCGGCGTTAACTGCCATTTTCGTTATATGATAATAGTTAAATGAAGTCCAACATGAGTTGTTCCACTTGAAAATCCTTTTCTTGCTCATCAAGCTGCGCCATAATTTTACGAATAAATAATTTCCGATGTAACGGTGTCGGTCCATATTTCAAAAGCATCTCTCGATGGTGCTTCGTTGCATAACCTTTATGTACTGCAATTCCGTACTCTGGATAGTGCTCGTCCCATTCTGCACACATGCGGTCTCTCGTCACTTTGGCAATAATGGAGGCTGCAGCAATCGATTGACTTAAGGCATCCCCGTGGATAATCGCTGATTGCGGTAGCTCGATGTCAACGTTCTCTGCATCAACAAGCAAATAATCCGGAACCTTGTGCAGCTTCTTTACAGCTTGTTTCATAGCTAATCTCGATGCTTGCTTGATATTTAAAGTTTCGATGCCATCCACATCAACAATCCCAATGCCAACCGCAATGGCCTCATCCATAATCTGTTCAAAAAGCAGTTCACGTTTCTTTTCCGAAAGCTTCTTGGAATCGTTAATCCCCTCAAGTACATATCCTGTAGGCAGAATAACAGCAGCAGCCACGACATCTCCAAAGAGACAACCGCGCCCAACTTCATCAATTCCTGCAATCGCTGTGAAACCTTCTTGCCATAATTCTTTTTCATGTTCTAGCACGGTAACGCCCCTTTCCCATTGCTTCATTATATAGGATCGGCGCTTCGTCAAGCCATACCCATTTTTTTCTACAGTTACTAAGTTAAAAAAAAGAAAAACCCAAGGCTTTCGCCCCAGGTTCCTCCTGCTTTGTATCCTTACAATGGTCTTTCCAAGGAAATACGGCCCATTTTCCCTGCTCTCAGATCACGAATAATGATGAGGGAGGTTTTGTCCAAATCAACCTTGCCTCCGCTCACAATGGCGCCGCGCTTACGCCCGATCGCCTCCATGACCTTCACCATCTCTTGAATATTATCCATATCGTCTGGCAGCTCCGAAACACCGAAGCGTTCTTGGATGCCAGCACCATAATGCTGAACCATGTATTTAATCGTAA
Organism: Paenibacillus sp. J22P90; assembly: GCF_059692195.1. Lineage (NCBI taxonomy): Bacteria > Bacillati > Bacillota > Bacilli > Caryophanales > Paenibacillaceae > Paenibacillus > Paenibacillus sp. J22P90. Next base: position 342,385 of record NZ_JCAUAY010000005.1, on the reverse strand, counting down.
ACAGAGCTACTTCATCCAAATGCAGAAGCTCTTCCTTAATGGCCCCCGTTGCAGCCAAACGCATGCCAACCATCTGATCCTCGAATTTAGGCCACAAAATCCCCGGCGTATCCAACAGATCCATCTCGGTACCAACCTTAATCCATTGCTGGCCTTTGGTTACACCTGGTTTATCTCCGGTTGCAGCAATTTTTTTGCCTGCCAACTGATTAATCAGTGTGGACTTCCCGACATTCGGAATCCCAACAATGAGCGCTCTAATCGCGCGGGGATTAATCCCTTTGCGCAGCATGGTCTCAATTTTATGGGCCCAAAGCTGTTTAACTCTAGGCAAAATCTCTTTGACATGCGTTCCGTTCGCAGCGTCAATCGGCAAGGCTGGCAGGCCTTGATCCGCAAAATATTTTACCCATTCCGCCGTCACTTGCGGGTCTGCAAGGTCATTCTTGTTTAACAATACGAGACGTGGCTTGCCTTTTAAAATCTCATCAACCATCGGGTTCCGGCTGGAAAGCGGGATGCGGGCATCCAAGAGCTCAATCACGACGTCAATCAGTTTAAGCTTTTCCTCGATCTGTCTGCGAGCCTTGGTCATGTGACCGGGAAACCATTGAATGGTCATTTCTCTTCACCTCAAAAATGTATGAAACTAATTTTCTTCACCGGCCAGAAAATAACGTCTGCACGGCCTACGATTTTATTGAAAGGCACAAAGCCAACACTTTTCGTTCGACTATCTTTGGAATTTGGTCGATTGTCACCCATTGCGAAGATCTCGCCTTCAGGAACTTTCGTTTCAGGGAAATCCAGTAACGTGTTATACGGATGTCCTTCTTTTACCGCTTGATCAATGGCTTCCTGAATGTATGTCTCGTTCAACTGCTCGCCGTTCACATACACCTTGTCCCCAGTTACCTTAACGGTTTCTCCAGGAAGAGCGATGACACGCTTAATATAATCCTTGCCTTCAGGTGCGTGGAAAACGATGACTTCGCCTCGCTTCGGATCACGAATATCGTACACAATTTTATTGACGATCAATCGCTCACCTGTAAAGAAATTCGGATGCATCGAATCTCCATCAACAATAAAGGGGGAGAAGAGGAACCAACGTATAATAATGACAAGTACTCCTGCGATTACTAGCGCTTTAATCCATTCCCACGTTTCACTTTTTGTTTGCACGGTCTTTGCTGGTGGTGCACTGATCGGCTGATTAGGTTGCATTTGATCGTTATGTTCCATCACTGACGGCCTCTCTTCCAGTTTTGGTATGATCTCTATTATGTCCTATTATGTACAGAAAAAATGAAAAGGAGACTTGACTGAACAAGCCCCCCATTTTTACTATCGAATTTCTTTAATTCTTGCTGCTTTACCGCGAAGACCACGCAGATAATAAAGTTTCGCACGACGAACTTTACCACGGCGAGCCACTTCAATCTTGTCAATCTTCGGAGAATGGAATGGGAAAGTTCTTTCCACACCCACACCGTAAGAAATTTTACGAACTGTAAACGTTTCGCTGATTCCACCGCCGTGGCGTTTAATAACAACACCTTCGAACAGCTGAATACGCTCACGTGTACCCTCGATAACTTTTACGTGTACTTTAAGTGTGTCTCCTGGACGGAAATTAGGAATATCCGTACGGAGTTGCTCTTTCGTAATCTCTTGAATAAGATTCATAGTTGACTCCCTCCTTCCACACAGGTGTTCATTCCGCTAATAGTTAGTATTTCTAAGTTGTTATGCGTAGAGGACCACCAGACTCGAACTGTTGAAAAAATCACAACAGAATATATAATATCATAGTCCAAGGATTAATTCAATAGAGAAGTTTCCGAGGATTTAAATATCTTATACTTGGTTTTGCTCCTGCTTTTGCTTTTTCCATTCAGCCACCCAGATTTTCTCTTCTTTGGATAAAACTCGACCCTCAAGTAAATCAGGTCGACGTTCCAAGGTCCGGATAAGTGATTCTTTAAAACGCCATTTTTTCACATTGGCATGATGTCCTGAGAGAAGCATTTCGGGAACTTCCCAATCCCTGAACTTTGCGGGTCTCGTATAATGCGGGTACTCCAGCAGCCCCGTTGAGAACGAATCAGTCACAGCAGACATCTCATTCCCGAGCACACCCGGCAAGAGCCTCACTACACTGTCTATAATGACCATAGCGGGGATTTCACCGCCAGTTAGGACATAATCACCGACTGACAGCTCGTCCGTCACTAGATGCTGTCTAATGCGTTCGTCATAGCCCTCATAGTGGCCGCAAATAAAAACAAGATGTTGCTCGCCTGCGAGTTCTTCCGCTTTCTTCTGCGTGAAGGTCTCACCTTGCGGACACAGAAGAATTACTCGCGGCTTCACGGTTTCACCTTCACTCGTCTGAAGCGGCGGCAAGTCTTCAACAGCGCCAAAGATCGGCTCTGGCTTTAACACCATACCGCCTCCGCCGCCGTACGGATAATCATCCACGGTATTATGTTTGTTCGTCGAGTAATCCCGAAAATTGACCGTGCCCAGCGAAACGATTCCCTTATCACGTGCTTTCCCTAGAATGCTGGATGAAAACACGCCATCAAACATTTCGGGGAACAAGGTTAACACATCAATTCTCATTCCATTAACCCTTCCATCAGATGGATCCGAATCGTTTTGTTAGGAATATCTACATTGAGAATCACATCATCGATAACTGGCAGCAATAGCTGCTTACCTTTGGGCAAGGAAACGACCCAGACGTCATTCGCTCCTGGAGTAAGCACTTCTGAGATCAAACCCAGCTCCTGCTCATCTTCTGTCACGACTTTACAGCCGATAATTTCGTGATAATAATATTCTCCCTCTTCAAGCGGCTGTTGATGCTTCGCTTCAATCTTGATCAGGGAGCCTTTGTATTTCTCTACATCGTTGATGTTCGTGAATTGATCAAATTGGATGACAAACACGTTTTTATGTAAGCGGGACGATTTCACTGTCACCGGCGTTTGCTTATTTTGAGAATCTACAATAATTAAAGAACTTCCTTTATCAAACCGTTCTGGAAAATCTGTTTCTGGCACAATTTTCAGCTCTCCACGGATGCCGTGGCTATTTACGACTTTACCAACCGTCACTAATTTCTCCGTCATATGCGCTTGCCCAACCTCCACTTTAAATTACCATCTTCTCTATATGCGAAAAAAGGCTAGGAATTGAATCCTAACCTCATTTCTTATGAAACGATTTCTACGGCTACCCGCTTCGTTTCTTTCACAGCTGCCGACGTGACAACTGTACGGAGCGATTTCGCAATCTTGCCTTGCTTGCCAATCACTTTACCGACATCGTCGGGATGAACAGAAAGCCTGTACTCGATCTTGTCCTCTTTCTCCACCACAGCGACACGTACCTCTTCCGGATGATCGACAAGAGCCTTAGCAATTACGGTGATAAGATCCTTCATGAACCCACCCTCCGAAAGATAACAGATTACTTCTGTAATTTCAGCTCGTGAAACTTAGTCATCAAACCTGCTTTTGAGAACAGGCTGCGAACTGTATCGGACGGTTGAGCGCCAGTTTGAAGCCATTTAAGCGCTTTTTCCTCATCAAGAACCACAGCTGCTGGTTCAGCAATTGGATTATAAGTACCGATTTCTTCGATAAAACGACCATCACGCGGGGAACGGGAATCCGAAACCACCACACGGTAGAAAGGAGCTTTATGAGCGCCTACACGTTTAAGACGAATACGTACTGCCATTGAAAAATCACCTCCTACTTAGAATAAACAGCCTATTTAAAAGGGAAATTTGAATCCCTTGCCTAACTTTTTCATACCTTTAGCGCCTTTCGGCCCCATCATGCCTGAGAACTGCTTCATCATCTTGCGCATGTCATCGAACTGTTTGATAAAACGATTGACTTCCTGTACCGTATTTCCGCTACCTGCGGCAATCCGTTTACGACGATTCGCATTTAGAAGCTCAGGTTTACGCTTCTCTTCTTTCGTCATGGACTTCACGATCGCTTCTACACGAGCCATTTGTTTCTCGTCAACCTTCATATCTTTCATACCTTTAATCTTGTTCGCACCAGGAAGCATCTCAAGAATTTGGTCAAGTGGCCCCATCTTCTTCACTTGCTCCATCTGTTCAATGAAATCCTCGAAGGTGAATTCGGCGTTGCGCATTTTGCGCTCCATCTCTTTCGCCTTGTCCATATCGATACCGGCTTGCGCCTTCTCAATTAAGGAGAGCATATCGCCCATGCCGAGAATTCTTGATGCCATACGGTCAGGGTAAAACGGCTCTAACGCATCCATTTTCTCACCGCTGGCTACGAACTTGATCGGACAACCTGTCACCGCTTTGACGGACAACGCAGCACCACCGCGCGTATCTCCATCTAGTTTGGTTAACACGACGCCTGATAATTCAAGCTGTTGATGGAAGCTTTCTGCCACGTTGACAGCATCCTGCCCCGTCATCGCATCGACGACTAGCAAAATCTCATCAGGACTCGTTGCTTCACGAACGTTTTTGAGCTCGTCCATGAGATTCTCATCAATGTGCAAGCGACCTGCTGTATCGATAATCACGTAGTCATTGCCGTTATCCTTTGCGTGTTGAAGCCCTGCCTTCGCAATCTCAACAGGATTCACTTTATCACCTAAGGAGAAAACCGGCACCTTCAACTGCTCGCCTAGCACTTCCAACTGCTTAATCGCCGCGGGACGATAAATGTCACACGCAACAAGAAGCGGTCTATGATTCTGTTTCATCAACATTTTAGCTAGTTTACCGGAGGTCGTTGTTTTACCTGCCCCTTGCAAACCTGCCATCATAATGACCGTTGGCGGTCGATTCGAGCGGGCTAGCTTACTTTGTGTGCCACCCATCAGAGCGGTAAGCTCTTTATTTACAATATCGATAACGACCATGCCGGGTGTAAAAGATTTCAGTACTTCTTGTCCGATCGCTTGCTCTTTGACTTTCGCAATAAAATCTTTGACGACTTTAAAGTTAACGTCCGCTTCAAGCAGTGCTAATCGTACCTCGCGAAGCGCTTCGCCTACATCTTCTTCCGTCAGCTTACCTTTGCTTCTCAGCTTGCCGAACACATTCTGCAATCGGTTTGCTAATCCTTCAAATGCCATGCGCTTCACCTCCTGCTTCTACCAATGGTTTTAACCCATACCTACTATTGTATCAAAAAGCTCTGTCACTTTCCTCTTTAGCGCCGGATCACAGTCTGTCAATCCAACATCCAAGTCTTGACGCAGCTTCATGCGTTGTTCATGTTTATGTACCAGCTGCAACTTACTCTCATATTCTTGAAGTGTCAATTCGGCACGTTTAATATGCTCATACACCGCTTGGCGGCTAATGGTGAAGTTCTCAGCAATCTCCCCGAGGGAGTAATCATCATGGAAGTACAGCTCAAGGAATGTACGCTGCTTATCGGTCAACAATGGTTCATAGAAATCAAACAGCAGGTTAATGCGATTCGTTTTCTCCAACATAGGATCGACAGTCATAATCTACCTCCGTAAAGGTTGCACACTTGACAGCAGCACAACAGAACCTATCATACTGAATTCCAAGATGATTGTCAAGCATTATACCTTGTCAGTATTATCGCCCATCCATTTGCCAAAAAGCGCATGTACAAACTGCTCGGAATCGAACTGTTGCAGATCATCCATTTTCTCACCAAGGCCTACAAATTTAACCGGTAGAGAGAGCTCTTGACGGATCGCCACGACGATTCCACCTTTAGCTGTACCATCCAATTTGGATAAGACCAAACCTGTCAGACCTGCTTTTTCCCCGAAAAGTTTCGCTTGGCTAAGCGCGTTTTGTCCGGTTGTTGCATCTAAAACGAGAATAACCTCATGGGGAGCATCGGGAACTTCACGTTGAATAACGCGATAGATTTTGTTCAGCTCCTCCATCAAGTTCACTTTATTTTGCAAACGACCCGCTGTATCGCATAAAAGGATATCAACGTTACGCGTTTTGGCGGCTTGCACAGCATCGTACATAACCGCGGCGGGATCTGCGCCGGATTGTTGTTTAATGACATCGACACCAACGCGCTCTCCCCAAGTTTCGAGCTGTTCAATGGCGCCAGCACGGAACGTATCGCCAGCTGCCATCAACACTTTTTTACCTTGCGATTTAAACATGTGCGCCATTTTTCCGATTGTCGTTGTTTTACCCACGCCGTTTACGCCAACGAACAAGATAACCGTTAAACCATTTGGGTTCATGTTCAATCCCGCGTCTGCATCACCTTTCAACAAATCAATCAGTTTCTCGGAAAGGATCGGCTGAAGCTCGCTTGGGTCTTCGATTTTGCGTTTCTTAACCTCGGAACGGAGCTCATCAATCAACTTCAGCACTGTATTCACGCCTACATCGGCGCCAATTAAAATTTCTTCCAGCTCTTCATAAAAATCTTCATCTATTTTCTTACGACGGCTAAATAAATCATCGACACGGTTCACGAACGCATCTCTCGTCTTCGTTAAACCCTCTTTGAATTTATTCGTTACCGCTTCTGCCTTGCCTGAAATGCTTTCTTTCAATCGCTTAAAAAAACTCATAGTTCCTCCTAGATACTTCCTTTAATTTCAACTTTATGATGCTGTCATCGTCGCTTCTTCATCCTCTAAACGGACGGATACTAGCTTGGATACGCCGCCTTCTTGCATCGTAACTCCATACAACACGTCGGCTTCTTCCATCGTTCCTTTACGATGTGTAACGACAATAAATTGCGTCATCTCAGAAAACTCACGCAAATACTCGGCAAAGCGAGATACGTTCGCCTCATCCAGCGCGGCTTCTACCTCATCCAGTACGCAGAACGGCACTGGTTTTACACGAATAATCGAGAACAGGAGCGCAATAGCCGTCAGCGCACGTTCTCCACCGGATAACAGTTGAAGATTTTGCAGCTTTTTGCCTGGCGGTTGAGCCACAATCTCAATGCCGGTATCCAGCATATTCTCAGGCTCAGAAAGAATCAAATCTGCGCGACCGCCGCCGAACAATTTAGCAAAGACAACGCCAAAGTGGGAGCGAATCGCATCGAAGGTCGTTTTAAAACGTTTGGACATTTCTTGATCCATCTCACGAATAACCTGATAGAGGGTTGTTTTCGCTTCGATTAGATCATCTTTTTGGGAATTCAAGAACTCAAACCGTTCCGATACGCGAGCATACTCCTCAATCGCTCCTAGATTCACATCGCCTAGCGAAGCAATCTCACGTTTCAGCTCACGCACTTTAGTCTGTGTACCTTGAATATCTTCTGGCACAGGATAACGCATTTTGGCCAGCTCATAGCTAAGCTCATATTCCTCAGCCAGCTTTTTGAGCAGATTTTCCAGCTCCACATCAAGGCGCGTCACCCGAACCTCGGTTTGATGGAGATTTTCTTCCACCTGTTTCAGCTGAATACGCTGCGTACGTGTCTCATTTTCGCCGTGTTCGAGCTTTTGTAACCAGTCTGCACGCTCTGCACGTTTGAACTCTATACTTTCGGAGCATTGCTGCTTCTTAAGCTTCAAATCGTTTAATAGCTCGATCTGCTGAACTGTTTCTAGCTCGAGCGTTGCCATATCGCCTTCCAACTGCGTTAGCAGGCTGCGATTGACTTCCATCTCGCGTTCCGCTTCGCTTAGATCCTGCTGTAACCGTCTTTGTTGATCTTGAAGGGATTGCTTTTCCTGTGATGTGGATGCCACCTTCACCTTCAAATCTGTCAATTGGCTTTGCAGCTCTTCTTTTTCGGATTCGCTTGCTTTACGAGAGCTCTCTGCATCACGAATCGCTTGTTGAAGCGAAGCTTCCTCTTCTTGGAGCTGCGCGAGCGCGGCTTCGCTTTCGACTTTTTTACGACTAAATTCCGTACGTTCCTCCAGCAAAGCGCCTCTATCTTGACTATCCAGCGTAAGCTGCTCTTCTACTGTACGACTTTCGGATTCTAACGGATTCAGCTCCGCGCGAATTTGCTGCTCCGTAATGCGTTGCTGCTCACCTAATTGTCGAAGCTGTTCAACCTTCAACATTTCATCCGTGATCTCCCGCTTCAACGAACTGGATTGGCTGCGCAAGCCACTAAGCTGCCCCTCCGAAGTCGCAATCTCGGCATCCAACTCTTCGATTTGACGTTGGCGGCCCAATAAATTCGTCGACTTCTTCTGCAAGCTTCCGCCCGTCATAGATCCGCCTGGATTGACAACGTCACCTTCCAGCGTCACAACGCGATAGCGATATTGCGCTTTGGCTGCGATATGATTGGCATCCTCTAGACTCTCTGCGATCACGACGTTCCCCAATAAACTGGAGAAAATATTATTATACGTAGATTCAAAGGAGACAAGATCGACGGCAATCCCAACAAAGCCCTTCGCGTTTTTCAACGTCTGTATCTCATGATCAGAAATCGAACGTCCGCGAATGACGTTCATTGGCAGGAACGTAGCTCGTCCCATCTGGCGACGCTTCAAGAAAGCGATCGCTTCCCGGCCATCGGCCTCGGTCTCAACGACGATATTTTGCAAGGCTCCGCCTAGAGCTGTTTCAATGGCAACTTCCACATTCGCAGGAACTTTGACAAGCTCTGCAACCGCTCCGCGAATACCGCGTAAATCTTTGCGCGTTTTCGCTTTCAGCACTTCTTTAACACCTTGCTGGAAGCCATCGTAATCGTTGGCCATTTCCTTCATGGTGTCACGGCGGGAAATTAACGCATCGAGCTTCTGCTCCCATTTCCGCACCATAGCCTGTGCTTCATCTAGAAGTCCTTGTTTGCTCTTCAGGGCTTGCGTTAATTGGACATATTCTTGTCGTGCGCGCTCAATGTCTGCAACTGTTGCTTCCAATTTGGTTGAAAGCTCTTGCTTACGGCGCGTAATACTTTCGCGTTGATCTGCCCATTTCTGGCGCTCTTCATCAAGCCTGTCCAACCGGCGTCCAATGCTTTCGATTTGCTGCTCGGCGTACCGAATTTCATTACGAGACTGCGCCATACGATTGAGCGTTTCCAGCAATTCACCCTTCAACTGCTCCTCAGGCGATGAACTGATTCCCCCGCTTACCCCTTGTAAGCGCTGCTCTTCTGCCGTCAGCTTCGCCTGGAACTCGAATAACTGCGCACCAATTTGAATGATTTTTTCCCGCTGCTCGCTCAAATCCGCTTCTTTATCTAATTTACGCTGCTCCTGCATCGCGATTGTTGTACTGAGCTGCTGATGATTCGTCACATAGTTCTTTTTCCGTTCTTTCAGAACCTCACCGTGACCCTCGCATTTCTCAAACTCTTCGCTCAAACCTAGCAGATTTTCTTGCAGCGTTTCTAGTTCTTCTTCGAGTCTACGTGTTTCCCAACGATGCTTCTCCAAATGTGCATCATGCTGGTTCACAATTGTAGACAGCTCTGTTTGCTCTTTCGTCAACTTTGCTAACAGCTGCGTAGCGTCATTCCAAGCCACATAGATCTGATCGATCTGATGCACATACATGGAAATCTCGCTGCTCTTGAGCGTTTCCTTCAACTCTTTAAACCGGATCGCTTTCTCTGACTGTTCACGCAGTGGTTCGACTTGATCCTCAAGCTCAGAAACTAAATCATGAATCCGCAGCAAATTTTGCTCGGTATCGTTTAACTTTTTCTCCGCCTCACGCTTACGTGCTTTATATTTAACAATCCCCGAAGCTTCTTCAAAGATACCTCGACGATCTTCTGATTTCGTACTCAAAATTTCTTCAATTCGACCTTGTCCAATAATGGAATACGCTTCTTTCCCGATACCAGTATCCATAAACAGCTCTGTGATATCTTTTAAGCGACAAGGTTGTTTGTTAATTAAATATTCACTATCCCCGTTACGATGCACTCTACGCGTCACTGTAACTTCATTAAAATCAAGCGGGAGGGACTGTGAGGTATTATCTAGCGTCAACGACACTTCCCCATAATTCACTGCACGACGTGCATCGCTGCCAGCGAAAATGACATCCTCCATCTTACCGCCACGCAACGATTTCGCGCTTTGTTCCCCTAACACCCAACGAATTCCGTCCGAGATATTACTCTTTCCACTCCCGTTAGGACCTACAACCGCGGTAATGCCTCGCACAAATTCGAGTTCCGTTCGGTCCGCGAATGATTTAAACCCGGATAATTCGATCCGTTTCAAAAACATGGTCTCACCTCAAAAAGTATTGTACCATATCACATGTCAAAATAAGAGAAAAATACAAAAAAGGCAGCAGCTGCCGCCTCTTCTGTTTGTTTCACTATCGTTGTACTGTTACGTTTAATTTGGACAGCGCGCCTGCAGCAGCCTGCTGTTCCGCCTCTTTCTTAGAACGACCTGCACCGGTACCCAACAGCTCGTTATCCATATGTACTTCAGCAACGAACTCCCGTTCGTGCGCAGGCCCCCGTTCATTCACAATCCGATACTCCAATGAGCCTAAATTGTGATGCTGGGTATGCTCTTGTAATTGCGTCTTGTAATCAATCACAAGCAGCTTGCCTTCGCTGGAAATTTTGGCGAATACATGTTTTTGTAGAAAAGCTTTAACGGTATCTAAACCTTGGTCTAAATACAAAGCGCCAACAAAGGATTCGAACACATCGGCCAACAATGCTGGCCGTGAGCGTCCGCCTGTCAACTCTTCCCCTTTTCCAAGCAATACAAAGGCACCGAAATCCAAATCTTCGGCAAATGTCACTAGAGAGGGTTCACAGACAATGGATGCCCTCAACTTCGTTAATTCACCTTCTGAACGTCCAGGATAAGATTCATATAAAAATTCCGAAACCGTCAATTCAAGTACGGCATCTCCAAGAAACTCAAGCCGTTCGTTATCTTTATGTCCAGCAATGCGGTGTTCATTCACATAGGACGAATGTGTAAAAGCTTGCTTCAACAGCTCCGTCTTGCGAAACGAGATACCGATCTGTTTCTGTAAGTCCTTAATATCACGATTCACGTCTTACTTCACCACCCGAGAGAATGATATTCCGTTATCTTTCGTCGCAGGCATGGGAATTATGCTTCAAACTTTTTCATGATGATCGTTGCATTATGACCGCCAAAGCCGAAAGAGTTCGACATTGCAATCCCTACGTTCGCTTCACGCGCTTTATTTGGCACATAATCCAAGTCGCACTCAGGATCTTGATTATCCAAGTTGATGGTTGGTGCAATCAAGCTGTTTGCAATCGTTAATCCGCAAATAACAGCTTCCACACCGCCAGCAGCGCCAAGTAAATGCCCTGTCATGGATTTGGTCGAGCTAACAGCAACCTTGTAAGCATGCTCGCCGAGCGCTTTCTTGATCGCGATCGTCTCAGACTTGTCTCCTACAGGAGTCGAAGTACCGTGAGCGTTGATGTAGGAAATCGCCTCAGGCTCAATCTTCGCATCCTTAATCGCTTTCACCATACAACGCGCTGCGCCATCTGGATCTGGATCTGTCATATGGTAAGCGTCTCCGCTCATGCCATATCCGATAACTTCAGCATAGATACGTGCGCCACGCTTCTGAGCATGCTCTAGGGACTCCAGAATGAGTACACCAGCGCCTTCCCCCATAACAAAGCCATCACGACCTGTATCAAATGGACGACTTGCCAAATGAGGCTCTTCATTGCGAGTTGACATCGCGCGCAGTGCGCAGAATCCCGCTACACCAATTGGTGTAATTGTCGCCTCAGCACCACCACAGATCATCACGTCTGCATCGCCGCGTTGAATCATTTTGAAAGAGTCGCCGATGGAATGCGTACCTGTTGCACAAGCTGTAACAGCTGTGGAGTTTGGCCCTTTCGCGCCCGTAACCATCGATACATGACCAGAAGCCATATTCGCGATCATCATCGGGATGAAGAAAGGTGAAACCCGTTTAGGTCCTTTTTCCAACAAAATGCGATGCTGCTCTTCCCAAGTGTTCAAACCGCCGATACCTGATCCTACGGAAACACCTACGCGCTCCGGATCCGTATCTTCGTTCACGTTCAAATTTGCGTCCTTCAGCGCATTAATTGCGCCTGCAACTGCGAATTGAACGAAACGGTCCATCCGACGAGATTCTTTGCGATCTACATAGTTCTCAATGTTGAAATCTTTGATTTCAGCCGCAATCCGTGTCGGGTATTCGCTTACATCAAAATTCTCGATCATCCCTACGCCGGATTTACCTGCAGTCAGGTTACCCCAGAACGTTTCCAAATCTTGACCAAGGGCAGTAACTACGCCCATACCTGTAATTACAACTCTGTTCATTTGTACCACCTTCTATATAGTGATTCCATATTTTTTGATTTTAATTGTCTGGAATGGAGAGAAGTCCCGTCTTTATTAGAAACGGGACTCTGTAGACTATTACGTATGAGATTTTATGTAATTCGTAACTTCTCCTACAGTCGTAATCTTCTCAGCATCTTCATCTGAAATTTCCAAATCAAACTCATCTTCTAATTCCATTACTAATTCAACTACATCGAGAGAATCAGCACCAAGATCTTCTTTGAAAGATGCTTCGAGGGTGACTTCAGCTTCATCAACCCCTAGACGATCGACTACAATTCGTTTAACACGATCCAATACGTCGGACATCCGGTTCACCTCCTCATTTGGTATTATACGAGAATCTTTGACAGATTGCCAGTAGGCAATTTTGAGATTCTCTTTTTTCCAGAAACTTACATGTACATTCCGCCGTCTACATGGAGCGTCTGCCCTGTCATGTAGGAGGCATCGTCAGAAGCCAAGAACCGAACTACCTTCGCAATCTCTTCTGGCTGCCCAAGGCGTTCCAGCGGGATTTGCTTCAGCATTTGTTCACGCATCTCAGCAGACAATTTGTCTGTCATATCGGTTTCAATAAAGCCTGGCGCAACAGCATTCACGGTAATGCCACGCGAGGAAAGCTCTCTCGCAGTCGCCTTCGTTAAGCCGATTACACCCGCTTTTGCTGCTACATAGTTAGCTTGCCCTGGGTTACCAAGTACGCCAACTACAGAAGATATATTGATAATTCGACCGAATCGCTGCTTCATCATTGGGCGCGTCACGGCTTTGACACAGTTGAACACACCTTTAAGATTCGTCGCGATAACTTGATCGAATTCTTCTTCTTTCATTCGCATGATTAAATTGTCTCTTGTTATGCCCGCATTATTCACGAGAATATCAATTTTACCAAAAACTTCTATCGTTTGCTTGACCAAATCCTCAGATTCCTGATAGCTGCTTACGTCCGCACGCAATTTAATCGCTTTGCGGCCCATCGCTTCAATCGCAGCTACAACTTCACCAGCAGCGGCTTCACTGCCCGCGTAGTTCACGACAACATCAGCACCGTGCTCAGCCAAATGCAACGCAATCGCACGTCCAATGCCTCTTGAAGCTCCTGTGACTAGCGCCACTTTACCCGTTAACATGGCCTAGCACCTCCTGCGTATACTTGTCCAACGCTTCCAGGCTGCCAATCGACACGGTTTTCACCGTTTTGTCGACTTTTTTAATCAAGCCGGCAAGCACCGTTCCCGAGCCTAGCTCGATGAACGTATCTACGCCTTGGCTGATCAGGTACGTAATCGTGTCTTCCCAAAGCACAGGGGAATACACCTGCTCCACCAGCAAGCCGCGAATATCGCTCGGCTGGGTCACAGGACGAGCCGTTACGTTGGCGACAACGGGTACGGCTGCATCCTTCATCTCGATGGACGCGAGCACCTCTGCGAGGCGCTCCGAGGCTGGCTTCATGAGGGAAGAGTGAAACGGCCCGCTCACCTCGAGCGGGATGGCACGCTTCGCGCCAGCTTCCTTGCAGCGTTCAACAACCGCTGCAACGCCTTCCTTACTGCCCGAGACGACGATCTGTCCCGGGCAGTTCACATTGGCGAGCTCCACGACGGAGCCGCCGCTGGTGATTGCCGTGCAAAGCTCCGCCAGCGCTCCGCGCTCGGCTCCCAGCACGGCTGCCATGGCACCCAGGCCGCCTGGGACGGCCTGCTCCATGAACTCGCCGCGGGCGCGCACGGTGCGCACCGCGTCTTCAAACGCGAGCACGCCGGCTGCGACGAGCGCGCTGTACTCGCCTAGACTATGTCCTGCGACATAGTCCGGCGTAATGCCCGCAGCCTTGAACGCTTCTAGACAAGCGATGCTTGTCGTCAGCAGCGCAGGCTGCGTGTGGTACGTGATCTTCAATTGGTCCTCTGGACCCTGGAAGATCAGATCAGACAAGGAAAAGCCCAGCGCAGCGTCTGCACGGTCGAAATACGCTTTAGCAGCTGGCTGCGATGCATATAGGTCTTGTCCCATGCCTACGGACTGTGAACCTTGTCCAGGAAATACAAATGCTATTTTACCCATACGAGAAAAGGATCCCCTTCCACGGTTTATTCAGTCATTTTTAGCTTTTTAACTAGAAAATAAGTTCATCTGCTGCTCATCTTACCAAACGAGTGCTGTCGCGCCCCAAGTCAATCCGCCGCCAAAGCCAACTAAGATAAGGCGATCACCTTCGTTTAATCTGCCTTGTTCGGATGCTTCTGCTAGTGCTACTGGGATGGAGGCCGCCGACATATTGCCGTACTTGTCCAAGTTAATCATGCACTTGTCTTCCGACAATTCCAAGCGATTCAATGAGGATTGAATAATGCGCATATTGGCTTGGTGTGGGACAAGCAGATCGATGTCTGTTTTTTCCCAGCCTGCTTTACGCAATGCTTCATCTGCTGCATTCCCCATGATCCGCACGGCAAATTTGAACACTTCTGCGCCAGCCATGTAGATGTAGTGCAGACGTTGGTCTAGCGAGTTCTGTGAAGCTGGATTACGAGAGCCGCCGCCTTCAATTTTCAGAAGAGGACCTCCCGTACCATCCGCTCCTAATTCAAAGGATTTAAAGCCTCGTTCTTCTGGCACTTCGCCAATTACAACAGCGCCTGCTCCATCACCGAACAGAATGCATGTGTTGCGATCTGTGTAATCGGTAATTTTGGACAAACAATCTGCGCCAATCACGAGTGCATATTTATATGTACCTGTCGCAATAAAGTTGGCTGCATTCGCTAGTCCATACACGAAGCCTGAGCAAGCTGCTGATAAGTCGAATGCTGCAGCTTTTTTCGCACCCAATTTTTCTTGAAGAATACAGGCTGTCGATGGAAATGACATATCCGGCGTAATCGTCGCGACGATAATGAGATCAATTTGATCCGCTGTTATGCCAGCATTCGACATCGCAACCAAGGAAGCTTCATAGCATAGGTCGGAGGTAGCTTGTCCTGCTGCTGCGATTCTTCTTTCGCGTATCCCAGTTCGAGTTACGATCCACTCATCGTTTGTTTCGACCATGGTTTCTAATTCTTGATTCGTTAAAATACGTTCTGGTACATATTTACCCGTTCCGAGTACCCCAACTGGTATTAAGTTCATGTTGTTATATCTCGCTTCCCGCGGCTAATTTCGGCAGATATGGTGCCAACCAAATCATTTTGCAAGGCAATTCTTGCTTGTCGAACGGCATTCTTAATGGCATTTGCATCGGAGGAGCCATGGCTTTTGAGTACTAATCCATCGATACCCAAGAAAGGGGCTGCCCCATGTTCATTATAATCTAATTTCTTGCGGAATTGTGTCAACCCTGGCTTCAGCACCGCTGCTGCAAGCTTCGAGAAGATCGTTTTCGTGAATTCTTGCTTTAATGCTGAGAAAATGGCCGACGCTGCGCCTTCCAATGATTTCAACATGATATTTCCAGCAAAGCCGTCGCAGACGATCACATCGCATTTCGCGCGAAGCACCTGTGAAGACTCCACATTTCCTATGAAATGAATCGGAGCTTGTTCCATTAAAGGATATGCTGTTTTGGTTAATTCATTCCCTTTGGTCGACTCGGTCCCTACATTCAACAGACCTACGCGAGGCTTGTCAATACCATGCACTTTGGAACGATATATGCTGCCCATAATCGCGTATTGGATCAATTGTTCTGGGGTTGCATCCATGTTCGCACCTAAATCTAATGCAAGCACACCATGACCATCCATAGTAGGGATCATTGGCGCTAATGCCGGACGTTCAATTCCGGGAATTCTTCCTACGATTAGCAATCCAGTTGTCATTAAGGCTCCTGTGTTGCCTGCAGAAATCATGGCTTCTGCCTCTTTCTCGCGCACCAGTCTTCCTGCTACGACCATAGAAGCGTCTTTCTTGCGACGAACTGCTTTGACAGGCTCATCTTCGGCTTCAATGACTTCTTCCGCATGACGGATCGTTAGGTTATCCGGCCTCTCTGTAAGATGTGCTTCAATCGCCACGCTGTTACCGACTAGAATGATTTGTACGTCCTTCCACTCTTTGGCCGCGGCGAGAGCACCCTCAACTACGATCTTAGGCGCATGATCTCCGCCCATTGCATCAATCGCGATCCGCATGGAGCTTGTCCTCCCTATCTAGATGTTGCTCTTTCTTCGAATGAAAGATGACAAAGTTGCCTCGAAACACCGTTTCTTCGCCCACATATGTGAACACCTCTACACGTGCTTTTCCTTTGGAAACAGATCGCACATAGGCTTTGGCGACACATTTCTCTCCCAGCTTGACTGATCGCACAAATTTAATATCGGCCGAAGCTGTTAAAGCGATCGGATCGTCGATGACAGCAACTGCCAACGAGTTGGCCTGTGAGAAAATATGATGTCCTCTGGCAATTTTGGTTCTGGAAAAAATATGGTCTTCTTTAATTTCAAAAATCGAAATACCGCTCTGATCCAACTGTAAGTCAATGACTTCCCCAATGACTTCATCCAGCGGAAGCGAACGCACAGGGTCATAGGTCTTGACAGCCATATGCTTCATACGTTCCCGCAATTCAGGAATACCGAGCTCTAATCGATCTAAGCGGACAGTTTGGATACTAACCCCAAACGTTCGCATCAATTCCTCATCGGTCATAAAAGGGTTCGCTTCAATGGCTTGCAGCAGCTGCTGCTGCCTTTGTCGTTTAGGAAGGCGTTCGATGGTAAGCACCACCTTATCTCGTGAGATCTCATCTTATTACCAGATACTAAACTGTAGTATATTAAATTTACAACCAAAAAGAAAGCAAAAAAAATAGCACCTCACCTAGGATGAAGTACTATGTCGATTCTTATGCTTTTACGATCTCTCTGCTTTTGTATGTTCCGCAAGATTTACAAACGTGATGCGCAAGCTTAAGCTCAGCACATTGTTCACATTTCACCATGCCTGGAACTTCCAATTTGAAGTGAGTACGACGCTTGTCACGACGAGTTTTGGACGTTCTTCGTTGAGGTACTGCCATTTCAAAACACCTCCTTATTCGAATTTCAGCGTTGCCTTATTCTTTGTTAAAAAAGTCCGCGAGACCTGCAAGTCTAGGATCGATCTTCTCCTGCTTACAGCCGCAATCTTGTTCATTACGGTTCTCTCCACACACCGGACAGAGACCTTTGCACGCTTCGTCACAAAGTGGTATGTACGGTAAACCGACCACTACATTTTCTACAACGTAAGGCTCTAAATCGACTTTATCCCCAACCACCAGATGAATATCCTCGTCTAGCTCTGGATCTTCTTCTTCCGGCTTTTGCATAAAAACTTCCTTGAATGGAAGCTTAATTGTTTGGTTCGTGTGCGTTAAGCATCGGGAACAACTTAACTCCAAGTCTAGCGTTAATTTACCGTTAACTTTGACTAGTCCCTCTTCATATTTCGCATGAAGATCAACATGGACTGGTCCATGGCCAAGAATGTCTTGACGACCTTCGAAAGGCTCCGTCAAATTCATAACTTCACTCATGTGTACAGACTGCGATTGTAGAGATAGCTCTCTAAAACGAATTTGCATGATATATCACCCCAAACAAACAAAAATTATTATATCCATTTTGCATACCTGTTGTCAATTCAAAATAATTTACTATTGCTAGATATCGCTTATTTCGCAGGCAAATCTGCTAGATATTTCAAGGCATCTGCCATCGTGCCAATTTCTACGATTTTCATCTTCGTATTGATTTGTTTCGCTCGTTTGACGGCATCGGAATAATTCTCGATTTTCGTCCCATCTATGGAAATATTTTTGGGAGCAAAGAAAATGTCAGCTTTTTCCCGATCAGCAGCAATAATTTTGTGTTCAATACCGCCAATTGGGCCTACCGTGCCATCTGCTTCGATCGTTCCTGTGCCCGCAATTCGATAGCCCTTCGTTATATCTTCAGGTACAAGTTGATTAAAAATCTCCAAAGAGAACATCAATCCTGCTGAAGGCCCCCCAATATCACCAGCCTTAATCGACACCTGCTGATCTTCCTGATCGGCTTTGACCGATTGCATCCCTGCTGGCACTACACCAATCCCTGCCCGCGGCGTAGTTTCTCCTGCTTGAAGCGGCAGCGCCCCGAGCGTCAGCGTCGTCTGCATTTCCGTTTTCTTGCGTGAATACGTAATAGATACGGTGTCTCCTGCTTTTTTGCCTTTTAGTGAGTCTAGTAAGTCTTGCGCGACTTTAATTTCTTTGTCTCCAGCTTTCAAGAGCACATCACCCGGTTTAAGCACCTTCTCACCTGACGAACCTGGTACAGTTTGAAGGACCATCACACCCTCATGCTCGATATGAAAAGGAACCTTGGCCGCGGTATAGGCGGCTTGAATCGCGCTGGCTTGTGAGGTTAACATGACATATTCCTGGCGCTGTGTATACTCTTGTTCGGACTCCCCTTGCTTGAGAACAGCTTTTTTGGGCTGGATTTCTTCATATGGATGAACGAGTCCTACCAGATAATTCACCACATTCGCATCCGCCACGCGCACGGTTGTTAGCATGAGCGTTCCTTTTTCAGGGCCAGTGCTTTTGGAAATCGACACCATTGGCTTGATTTCCTCGGCGGTACCTGGCATAAATACGAAAAATGGCAGTCGCACAAAAAACAGCAAATATACAATGATAATACCTACTAATGCAGATAATAGGTAGCGTCTCGTCGCTGAGCTTCTTGGATAACGATAGGAATCATTCGACCACGTACGTATCGTGCTCTCTTCTTCCCGATCCATACAGGCTCCCCCTTTCCTGTTGTTTCTCTTGATGTTTTTGACTAACCAGTCTCGATGAAAGCTTGGTCTAATCGCCTTCCTTCCAGCGTACAATGAAGCATGTTCGAAGGACGAGGTGATGCTAAGCTATGCAGCCTATGAAAATAAGAACCAGTTCAAAAACCACAACACTCGTGCTGGGAGCTTTGGCTGGACTAGTTGTTATATCTGTCATTCTATTTCCTGATAAAGCTTTTCAGTCCTCTCTCGAGGGCTTGACCGTTTGGTGGAAGCTCGTCTTCCCAGCATTAATGCCTTTCCTCATTATGACCGAGCTCCTGATCGGGTTCGGTGTCATTCAAGGGACAGGCGTGCTCTTGGAGCCGCTGATGCGCATTATTTTCCGACTCCCCGGTGTGAGCGGTTGGGCATTGGCTTCTGGCTTTGTTGTAGGATTTCCTGCTGGAGCTAAAATTACATCATCCCTGCGTGAAAAAAACCTACTTACACGCACAGAAACAGAGCGTCTAACAGCCCTCTCCCATTTGTGCAGCCCGATATTCCTTATTATGGTTATCGGTATCGGATTCCTGCACAACGCTAAGCTAGGGATTTTACTTGCCATTATTCATTATATTTCGGCTATTGCTACTGGATTCTTGATGCGGCATAGCAAGCAAGCTGTAGTGTCTCTTGAAGCGAAACCTATAGTTGCTAGTAAGCCATTAGAAACGGCTTCTATCTGGAAATCAGCGATAATGACCATGCGTCAAGCCTATTGGGAGGATGGACGTGCTTTCGGCAAGCTGCTCGGCGATGCAGTTAGCTCGTCTGTGCAAACGCTGATGTTGATTGGCGGATACATGATGATCTTTTCCGTGTTAATCAACGTCATCACCATCACTCATTTTACCGACTTGCTCCGCCCTATCATTCAATTCTTACTTGGCTTTATGGGCGTTTTCACAGATACAACACCACAATGGATAAAAGGATTAATGGAGATTCACCTCGGCGCCTATGCGCTTAGTCAAATTAAGGATCTCCCGCTTCTGCCCCAAATGGCGCTGCTTAGCGCCTTCCTCGGCTGGGGAGGCTTGTCTGCCCATGCACAGGTCGCTGGCTTCCATCAGAAAACCGATGCGCGGTACACCTTCTTCTTGCAATCCCGTGCTCTGCATGCCGTACTTGCCTTATTCACAACCATTTTGTTGTGGAAACCATTGCAAATGCTTCTGTTAGATGCAGAGCCCAGCTTCCTGCGGTTAGATCTCGCTGCTAACAAGGCCGCCACGGTACCGTTTCCCTTGAACGGCGAATCGGCATGGGGCCTGTGGGGACCAATGCTGACGCAATTCATTTTTATTTTTACCTTGATGCTACTGGTTTCGGTCGGTCTACGCCTTTTTCTTAGAAAAACAGTCGATTAACTTTTTATTATTCCTTTGGATCTAGCTGTTGCTAGGTCTGAGGGAATTTTTTGCGCAATTCCTCTTCCACTTCCGCTGGTACAAGATCCTCCACAGGTCCGTGGAATTTGGCGATCTCTTTTACAATGCTTGAGCTCAAATACGAAAATTGCGGCTTCGACGTCATAAAGAACGTTTCCACATCTGGATTCAACTTATGATTCGTCGATGCCATTTGCAATTCATATTCAAAATCAGAAACCGCCCGAAGTCCACGAACGATAAGTCTGACATTACGTGCTTTCATGTAATTGACCATCAAGTCCCGAAAACCGTCAATCTCTACATTTGGAAGATCTGCAGTTACTCTACGAAGCAGCTCCATCCGTTCTTCCAGTGTGAATAGCGCGTTTTTGGACGTGTTGTTCAGCACCGCCACAATTAGCTTATCGAATACCTTTGCTGCTCTATGTATGATATCAAGATGCCCATATGTAACTGGGTCAAAGCTACCTGGATATACCGCGACTGTAATTCCGTGTTCTTGCTTCATCGTGCTGTTCATCTCCTCTTGTGCTGTCTTAAGTGGACGCTATTTCGCGTTTAAATATGGTAACAGCCGTATCTCCGTAGTCCGCTCTGCGTAGCTGCTTAAATCCGCCTATCGTTTCAAGCAGTACATCCTTGGCGTCGTGCTCCACCACAATCGTGGCATCCGCCTCCACAATGGCTTGTTCCTCCATCGTCATCATTAGCTCTGCGATCCCTTTCATCCGATAGGGAGGATCCAGAAATACCAGTTGGAATTTTTCGGCTCGCTTCGCCAACACCTTCAACGCCCTTGCCGCATCCGTCCGGTAAATTTCTACCTGATCCTTCAACTTTGCTACTTCCACATTGTGCCCAATCGTGTCGATGCTTTTCTTCTCGATATCAATAAATACCGCCTTATCCATACCGCGGCTCAGCGCTTCAATCCCCAGCCCGCCCGTGCCGGCGAACAAATCAAGCACCTGTCCTCCGTCGAAATAAGGTCCGATCATACTGAAGATCGCTTCCTTCACTTTATCTGTTGTTGGCCGTGTGCTCGTACCGGGTACAGCCTTTAACGACCGGCCTTTGGCCGTGCCTGAAATCACTCTCATCTGTGCGTTTCCCTTCCATGCTGGTTCATTCTTTTGCTATCGTACCACAAGCACTAATCTGACACAAAAATTTTATCCCTACGATGTATAAATTTTCCGTAAAACGGTCATGCTTGAACTATCGACATCAGAGAATGTCGTAGACAACCGCGGAGAAGGCTTACGTTTCCCCATAAGCTCTTCATCCGGTTTCTCCTCTCCCATGAGGCGGCTGCGCAAGCAGCCGCCGTAATTATTTTGTGGGGCAGTTTCAAAAAACGTTGATATATCAAGGGTTTCCATATATAACAGTTTATAAATAGTGAGTAGTACAGGCCTCTTTAAATCGACTAGGGTACCATTGGGGTACCAAATAAAAAAGCTTAATCCTAATACAACTTAAATTAACGCAAAATAAGCCCACGGGAACTTACCCTTGGGCTATTTATTTTTATTAGGTGTTTTTAGTTTTTGAAGATTTAGAGTTTAATACTTACCTAGTTAATGAATTGTTTAATCAAATGAGACGCCAGAGCCTTTTCGAATCTGCTTCATTGCATAACAAAGTGAATCCATTGCATGGTTTAATTCATCAATCGGTCTATTTAGAAAACGCCTTGTCTTGTCCTGATCCCACACGTAGCTCGAAAGCTCCATGCTGACATTTGGACAGCGAAAACTTGTGCACGATGAGTTCATACTGCTGCAGATACTGGATGCCGTTTATCACGCTATCCTGCCCCTTCTGTGCAGCACGTATCCGATTTATTCTAGAACACCGGATCTCATCAATGGACTTAGGCTCCGAAGAATCTGCAATAATTTTTTCCTTCGCATAGCTCTTCTTCTTAATGATCTCAGCAATTTTGTCATTGGTTAGAGCCCCTCGTAGTGTTCGTCAGTCGACTCTACGATCACGCTAATAAATTCGGTAAGACCTGCCTCTTGGGCTGCTCTCCAACGCTTCCCCCCTTTAACGATAGTCATATCGCTTCGGAGCAGTATCGGCTGCAGCATGCCGTGTTTCCGGATGCTCTCCACCAAAGATTGATAAATATGCTCGTCCATTTTATTAGGATTACCGCCGTTTGGTTTTAGTTGATCTATTTTTACAGTTTCGATTCTCATATAGTCACCCTTATGTAATGTCAGGTTTAGACAAAAGAAAAAGCACTGGTTAAAGTGCTTTATAATTAATTTCACTAATACTTTTCTCAAACCGTTCAACATCTCTTAATTTAGAATATGTTGCTTTTACGATTGGTTTAGAATTTTCATAAGATTTGAGTAAGATCGCTTTCTTGTTATGATTAACTTCTTCTTTTAGTCTGTTCAAAACATATTGTACCTGGTCATTATCACCAATTTCGTGTGCTCCAAAGAATGACGTATAATCAACAGTAAATAGAACTTCGCCATTAATTTCTTTATATCCATACTCTATTACAATACTATCCATAGTATCACCTCCCATCTCACATTTCGACAAAAGGTAACATTTATCTATTCAATTAATGGTGGCATCTGCATGACAAAAAACTGACTGTTCTACTTGGGTAAACTCATAGAGAATAATTTGTTTAAGCAGCAAATATTAGCTTTTTCAATTGCACTTTTGGGCACAGTACGACCTCTCTGTTTTATTTGTAAAGTTTAACCCACCTTCTAATTTATGGTGGGTTTTTAATATTGATTCTCATCATTAGAAAAACATTCTCCAAGTCTATCTGTTTCGTCCATGTGCTGAAATTTTGTAATCATATAATACACGGTACTAGAAAAAGTTTTCATTTGACAACAAGTTGTTGTATATCGTTTTCAAGCGCTGAGATTTTAAAAATAAGGAGGTGTGAGTCTTATGAGTAAACTAGCTCAGTTAATGAATCTAATTGGAATCGTTGGTATTACTAATATCAAGAAAATTGAATTTGAGTATTTTAATGAAACTGAATACAAATTGAAATTCGATATAAACGAAGGCCCCATTCAAAGAATGTCTGAACTTAATTTTTTTAGCACTTATTGATTGGGAGCATGTCAAGGAAATTGAAGTTGAACTCTACAATGGTGAAGAAATAGAAATCGAATTTCCTGAAAGTCCGACAGGTGTGACTGGTGCAAGAGGCGCTACCGGTTTACAAGGACCAACAGGACCTACCGAACCGGAATCTGCCTTCCGAGCCGTAAAAAGTGTTAGTAATCAAACAATACCTTCTTTTGCTCAAGTTACATTCGAAACTGAACAATTCGATTTAATCCCTTCAGAATATGACCCCTTATCATCGCGGTTTACTAAGACTAGTGGTGGTGTTAACAACTTTTCAACTTCGGTCTTTGGAAACAAGAATACTTCTACAGATTCTGTAGTTGTTACACTTGTAATTAATGGTGGTACTGCTCAGGACGCACAAGTTCAAGATTTCACAACACTATCATTTTTTTCTATTAATCTTAGTACTATTTTCAGACTTCCCCGGGTGGTTTTGTTAGGGTATTTATTAGTATTACAAATGGAGGTACGGTCTCTGCATTTACTAGTGGAACTCATTGTTAAGGTGCTTGATTTCCCTCATAACACAAATTAGATCTAGAAAAGCCGTGCGATTATTGCGTCGGCTTTTTGTGTCTACATTATGAAGAAATAAAATTAAGCCTATCCCACAAGGAATAAGCTACTCTGCAAATCATCTGATATTTTCTTTAATGATCCGCCGATCTGCCTGCAGTATTGAGAGTTCATCGTGTTTACCAAGAATGCTCAATGCCACGCCTTGTTCGTTTCGCTTAACTTAAAATAGCTCTTGTCTCCATTTCATATACAATTCCTCCGTATTTTAACGGCTTCGTTCTCCTCGTCTTCTATTTCAGCGTATTCTTCCAATACAATGAATCCAGCATAAATTTAGTTATTCAATGCCCATACCCAGAATGAACGCGCTGCATAAATTATTTGCAAGTACTTGTACAGGGATGTGGTCATTTGCAACTATACTATTTAGTATCTAAGCAAGACATTATTGAACTCATCCGCGAATTCATTGATCAGGCAAACTATAGTGCTGCCATTTATTTGCTCGAGGTTATTCAACAGATGGAGGATGAAAATCGAGCCTCAGTACTCATTACTGTAAAACCGCCTGACTCCTCGAAGTGAGTATTTATGTGGATCGTCTTTTTCGTCTTCTATTAGACTTGTCCAACGTTATCGAAGGGTCGATACCACATAACGTTCCATGTATCTTACTGCCTTCCTTGCAACTTTATCACGAATACCTCTCCAAGTACTTTCTTACTTTCCAGGATTACAACGCGATTTTTTATTTCAAAAAGTGGATCTCGCATTGATAAACGCTTTGGCGAGTTCATTTACAAAAAGAAGACATCTTCCAAATGGTCGACGTCTTCTTTTTTGCTGTATTTTGGCAATAAGCCTGTACTGAGCGGTTCTACCTTTTTTCCAAAAATATACTAATACTATCAGTCACTTAATAGATTCGTAGATTATCAAAATTGAATACGATGTAATAATTCAAGTCAAGGAGGTGAAATTCATGTCCCATGAACTCAAAAAATTAAAGTATGATGTCTTGACACCAAATACAAGTGGTAGTGTTAATATTTCACTATTATTTGATGACCCTGTTACTTTAGCTACGGTTTCTGTTAAAGGTGATGCAACTGTATGGTTAACTGCCAATGTAGGTTGGAATGTAGCTACCAATGGAACAGGATTCGATCATGTTGACGTATTATTCCGTATTTGGAGAGGGAACCAACTGACTGGAACAACTATCTACAGTGCAGCTGACTCGGCTCAGGCATACCCTGATGATCACTATGCAGTGACACATCTCGCTCATGTAGATAGCCCCGACGACGATGATAAAATTGTATACACTCTTACGGGTGAGCTACTTTATAATGGACAATCATCAGCAAGTGTCATAGGACCTATTACGTTTACTGCGGCAGTTATAGATAAATGATTATCCAATAACATCTAATGGGAAATGATTCTGCACTTAACCGCCTCACCATGAGGCGGTTTTCATTGTTTTTAGCTTGCATATTCCAAGAACTGGCTCAATTTCTTTCCACTCATAAAATTGCTTCTTAAGCACATCACAGAAAACCGGATCCAACTCCAAAGTCCGGCACGTCCTATCTATCTACACACATGTCATAAGAGACAGCGTTGGCTTGAAGGAGCGTCCTCTAAGCAATACCTCTAAATATGCCATAGTTATTTAACAAATAGTCTCTTTAAAAAAGTTTTCTTTTCCTCTCTTATTTCTTCAATTGTTATATATTTTTCTCCATAAGTGTTTTGTATACTATGTATCCCTATCTTTAGCGACTGCAATAATACAATTGCCTCTCGACTTCCATTATTATCTTGAAGCTTAGGTAGAATGCATCTAGTGAAATTACGTTTCACCTCTGAATCAACTTGATCGTTGGTTAGGTGTTGAACGGAGTGTACAGTGTTTATTATTAGGGCGGAAACTCCAGCTGCGATTATATCGAGACCATATAGAGTAAAACCAGTCTCACCTCTTGCTACAAAACCATACATAATGTTTTTACTACTGTAGTAAAATGTCACCACAAAAGGATTATATTCGTCAGTCTCATCATCAATTATTGATTTTTGAATTTCTATCTCGTTAGAAAACTCCATTCTTCCATCTCTCTTCATAGTGTTATATAACTCAGTGTCTTTCTCATATTTTTTTATCGTACCATATTAGGGTAATGGGTTTGATTAAATTTTACACAACAACCTATCCACAAGAGATAGGCTGCTCTGTAAATCCTTCGATATTGACTATACTAATCCAGCCCAACCTTTACCCTCCTTCCATTTTATGCTATAATAAAAACAAGAACATACATTCTATATTACATTCATCCTACAGTCAGAAAAGAAGGTCAGCTATGAACGATCAACCTGTATTTGAGAACCTGCGTGACAAGTATGCTGATGAGGATCGCGCCAAGCTTGTGATGCTGCAGCTACGAACATTAATGGGACAGAAGCAGAAGAAGAAATGGTATCAGAAGTGGAAAAAGGCAACCAAGACGCAGCCGACGAATTGGAACGACTAGAACCTTTAACTTAGCCGAGTGTGTACCTAAAAATGAAATAAAGGCCCCCCTTCGTAGATAATCTACGAGGAGAGCCTCTTCACTTTTATCGGTTTCTTTTACGAGAATAATATAATACCCCTAAATAATGCGCCCCTGTAAACAAGGTCAGGAACCCGAAGAACAATAAGAATCCGCCGTTGCGATCACGGAAAAGCAATTGCACTACGAACAATGCCAGGGAGATTTCGCTCCAGAGAAGCGTTCTTTTCTTGAGCTGCGTCAAGTCAGCTGTGGATTTGCTTATTTTACGAAGATTCATGTAGGTCAGACCAGCGAGTAAGATAACACCAATAATAATCACGAGAATATAATTTAAATTGCCTGACATTTGGATCCCCCTAATTTAGTAGATATTATATCTAAAGATACATGGATTAGGACCGATTGTCTATTTGAAATGTCGTTAGCGCAGGGATCTAGCTGCTGCCGTGGAACATTTACTAATCTCATCGAGGTGCCCACATCATGTCTACCTTAACCTTCAAACCATTAGAGTCGCCCGACATCCCGTTTCTGATGGATATTTACAATCATTTCGTTATGCATACGACCTATTCTTTTCATACGGAGCCTGTTTCATTATCCGAGTTTACGGAAAGTGTCGTGCATCCTAATCCGCGGTATCAGACCTATGTGATTCTGCTAGATGAGAAGCTGCAAGGCTATGTTCAAGTAATGCCTCATAAGAAAAAACAAGCCTACGATACGACCGGTGAGGTCACGATTTATCTTTCTCCAGCATGCGTAGGCAAAGGCATTGGCTCAGCCTCTATTCAATATATAGAAGCGATCGCCAAAGAACGCGGATTCCACTCCTTAATCGCCACGGTTTGTGCGGATAATTCAGCTAGCATTCACATGTTCACACGGAACGATTACCAGCAATGTGCCCACTATCGCGAGGTCGGCTTCAAATGGGGCCAATTTCTAGACATTGTTACGTTCCAAAAAATTATTTCATAAATAATTGTTACAAACTGGTTGTAACGAACACATTTGTTTCCGCTATTTACACTGGATAAGATCCCCCTCCCTAGCAAAACCTACAGCATAGTCATAATGCTCGGAGGGGATTGTCATGACCAAGCGGCTTTGGTCCTTTAGCATCGTTTGTCTGCTCGTAACCAGCTGCGGTGCGCCTTTTTCAAAGCCTTTTCAAGATCAGAGCTCAGCCCAACATACCCAGCCTGATGTCACCCAGACATCTACGGAGGCTAGTAAGGACTTTGTTGAGTCCCGGCTTGTTACAGATGATGCAGGTTCAAAAAAACAAATTCGTATGGTGTTACCTACGAGCACACCCTCATCTTCCGCGCAGCCAACAGCCACACGAGCACCAAGTCCCGCATTAACATCAAGCCCTACGGTGACGCCTAGTGCGAAGCCTAAGATTGCCCCTAAAAAAACAGCCATTCAGCCGGAAGCTTCCAAACGGCCATCCTTGCCCGTTCAAAAAAATCAAGGACAAGCCCGAATTTCTCAGAAAAAGCTCACGCTCTCACAACTGGTCGTCAAGTACCCAGATACCTTTAAGCTCCGCGGCTCCAGTCAAGAGAAGAAAGTCGCGTTAACTTTTGACGACGGACCTGATACACGATTTACGCCAAAAGTACTTGATGCCTTGAAAGCGAGTCAAGTGAAGGCGACCTTTTTTGTTCTTGGCACTATGGCGAACACGCATCCCGACATTATCAGGCGGATCGTGAATGAGGGTCATGTGATCGGCAATCACTCATACAGTCATGAGAATCTACCCAAGCTCTCTGTGGATAAATTTCAAAATCAAATTGAGAGTACCGAAAGTGTGCTGAAAGGTCTCATCGGTTACGCCCCTAGGCTGATCCGCCCTCCTTATGGCGCAATTAATGAAGAGCAAGTCAAATGGATTGCTCAGCATCACTATTTGATTGTGAACTGGAATGTCGATTCCCTCGATTGGAAATCACTGAGTTCCGATCAAGTCCTTCACAACATTATGCAGCAGACGAAGCCTGGCTCCATTATTCTCCAACACTCGGGAGGTGCGGACAGCCAAGATTTATCCGGAACCGTACAAGCCATTGGACCGCTTATTAGTAAGCTCAAGGCAGCTGGCTATACATTTGTCACAGTTCCTGAGCTGCTGCACGTAACCAAAAGCAAATAACACGACGACGCAAAAAAGCAGCCTCGCCTGAACTGCACCCCAATTGTTAGACACCATCTAACAATTGGAGGTGCAGTTTTTTGTCTAAATTTAGTTTAAATGAGAAGTTGAAGGCCATACTTAGGTATCAGAATGGTACGGAAGGATTGAAAAACATTGCAAAAACATTAGGGATAAATCATGAAGTCTTGCGTATGTGGATTAAGCAATACGAATATCACGGTGCGAAAGCCTTTGAAAAAAGCTATACAGCTTACACCATCCCATTTAAAATAGACATACTCAACTATATGATCGAGAATGGGACGTCTCCAAATGAAGCTGCTGTCATTTTCAATATTTCCTCTCCCGGGTTAATTCGAAAATGGCGCAGTCAATTCAATGTACATGGAATTGACGCCCTCAAACCAATGAAAAAGGGGCGTCACAGCATTATGGATAAAGATAAAAAAGGCTTCAAGAAGCAAGAACCTGCTGAGGGATCAGTTGAGGCCTTACAGGCCGAATTAGAACGTCTGCGTATGGAAAACGCCTACTTAAAAAAGTTGAATGCCTTAGTTCAAAACAAGGAAAAATCACCAAACAAGACAAATCGCAAGTAGTCTATGAATTAAGGCTTAAATTTCCGGTGATCGCATTATTAAAGCTTGCTGACATTCCTCGTAGTACCTTTTATTACTGGGTGAAGCAGCTTGGCAAGCCCGATACAGACGCAGAACTGAAGCTCCTTATTCAATCCATTTACGATGAGCACAAAGGCCGCTATGGCTATCGACGTATCCGTGACGAAGTGTGTAATCAGGGCTATCAAGTTAATCATAAAAAAGTGCAGCGCATCATGAAGGAATTAGGGTTGAAATCAGTGGTTCGTATGAAGAAATATCGTTCCCATAAAGGAACTGTAGGTAAAATTGCTCCTAATATTCTTGAACGTAACTTTCAAGCGGAGAAACCAAATACGAAGTGGGTTACCGATATTACGGAATTTAAGTTGTTTGGTGAAAAGCTGTATTTATCACCTGTGCTAGACTTGTTTAACGGTGAAATTATCACTTACACTATAGGTTCTCGTCCTACGTACTCCTTAGTCTCTGATATGCTTAATCAGGCATTTATACGCTTATCTAAGAAGGATGAACTCCTCCTACATTCGGATCAAGGCTGGCACTACCAGATGAAGCCCTATCAACATGCTTTGAAGAAACAAGGAATTACCCAGAGCATGTCACGCAAAGGAAATTGTTACGATAACGCGGTAATGGAGAACTTCTTTGGCATTATGAAGTCGGAGTTTCTTTATCTAAATGAGTTTGAAAGTGTAGATCACTTCAAGCAAGAACTAGCACAATACATGGATTACTACAACCACAAACGCATCAAGTCAAAATTAAAAGGCATGAGCCCGGTACAGTACCGGGCTCATGCCCAAAAGATCGCATAAAATATTTGTCTAACTTTAAGGGGTCAGTTCAGCCGGTGTTTCCCAGCAGACTGCTTTTTTAAAATGCGTGACTGTAACGATAAGACAAACTACTCGCTGACCTGAGAGGTCGGCATAGCTGTTTTACAATCTGCACAATAGCCAAATATTTCAAACCGATGGCTTTGAATCTCAAAGCTTTCTGGCAAATCCTCCACTAGCTTCATCGGACAAAACTCGAACGTCACGGTTTTCTCGCAGCTAACGCAGATCATGTGATGATGATGGTGTGACAGGCAGCTTGCTTTGAACTTCAGACCATCCGCCAAATGAAATTGCTCCAGAACACCCATTTCACTCAACAATCGGAGATTACGATACACAGTTTCGAAGCTCACGCCCGGATATTGCATTTTCATATGCTCATAAACATCCTTTGGCGATAAATAACTGCCCGACTCTGCAAATAAGGTCGCCAAGCTTCTACGCTGCTCTGTAATTCTCCAGCCTTGCTTCGACATCGCTTTTAGCATCTCATCGATCGTATCCGTATGCGTACTCACTTACATTACCCCTCTGTGTTGAAATCTTCTCCTATTATAGTGCAGCAAATGGCCCTCTTGCGTCAAGTAAGAACGCTGACCGGGGCCCTCCTATCACGTACAGAGGAGAATCTTTATTCGGCAGCTATATGATGGGCCGCTTTGTCCGACAAGGCTTCCAGCTTCAGTAATTCCGCACGAATAACGTCCTTAGCGAAGTTCTCACCGATGAAGACGGCTACGTCTGGTACATTGCCTTTGGGGGTGATTTTCACGAAATCCATTTCCCTGTATGCATATTGGAATAAGAAGCGACTTGATGTGTCCGAGAAGCTAAGAATCCCTTTGGCCCGATACACTTCCTGAGGCAGCTTGCTGACGAATTCTTCAAATGCCTGACTATCCACAGCGCGTTCAAAAAAGTGCGTATACGCCATCACATGTCGGTGTGTGTGGTGATGATGCTCATCCTCATGCTCGTGGCTGTGCGGCTGCGCCTCGCCGTTCGCTTCGACTTGCCCAGACGCCGCGACTGAAACCTCAGTATGCATATCTTCAATCAGTTTAATATCCAGTTGACTAAACACGGTATAATGCAACTCCGCATAGGGATTCCATTCACGAACGAGATCATGCACTTCTTGAAGCGCCGATTCCTGCAGTAGGTCAGTCTTATTGAGCAGCAGCAAGTTAGCACAACGAATTTGATCGCGCATAAGCCGGTACGTTTTCCCGCGGCTGGTTCGATTTAATTCTAGCAGCTGAGGTGCATCCACAACCGTGATGATCCCTGAAAGCTCAATCGGAAGTACGAGCGAAGCGTCCGTTACCTCATCAATAACCTCCATCGGATTCGCAATCCCGGTCGATTCAACGAAAATCAAATCGGGCTGCTGCTCTGTCACTAATTCATTCAACGCTGTGGCAAGATCGCCACGACTAGAACAGCAAATACATCCGCCGAGCAGTTCAGACATCGGGACTTCATTTGCGATTAACTGCCCGTCCAAATTCACTTCGCCAATTTCGTTCATAATAACAGCCGGCTTGCGCCCCGCTTCGGTAAAATAGTCGATAGCTTTCGTGAGCAAGGTCGTCTTGCCACTGCCGAGAAATCCAGATAGAACATATACATGAACTCGTTTTTGTATCATTTTAGTACTTACCTCCGTCCTCAATACGCAATACGCCAATTGCTTTTACTCAAGCTCAGGCTTAACCTCAAACTTCGTAGCCAAGATGGGCCATTTCCCAACGATTCCAGCTAAAAATGGGAACAGCCTTGCCCATAATAAACTAGTGCCTGGCTCAACTGGCTTCAAGGGAAGCTCGATGCGCTCGTAGAGGATTTTCGCTGCTTCTCTAACAAGCTCAAGGGCCAAATCTGCAGGCTCCGTCTCAGCTACAGCGGACAATCTTGGAAGGTAGTGCTGTGTAATCGATTCCGATAAACGATGCTCCGCTAAATTATCGGAAGCCATCACTTTACCCATTCCTATGCTAACTAGACGTGCTGTTTCTTCGTCAAACGCATGAGGAATGCAGTAGATTTCCAGCGCCAACGCTGCTAGATAAGCCT
This sequence comes from Paenibacillus sp. J22P90, assembly GCF_059692195.1. NCBI lineage: Bacteria > Bacillati > Bacillota > Bacilli > Caryophanales > Paenibacillaceae > Paenibacillus > Paenibacillus sp. J22P90. Next base: position 309,925 of record NZ_JCAUAY010000005.1, on the reverse strand, counting down.
CTCTGACCAACTCATCCTCCTTCGCCATCGTTAAAACCGGAGTAGACAAGTAAGCTAATACCGCTGGTTGCAGCGTGTCCCAGCTATTTTCTATGCTTTTCATCGTCAGTTGCATCATAGCTGCAGCCAACTCTACAGGCGTAATCTGTTTCTTCTCTAACTCTTGCATATGAATTAATCCTCTTCTCTATCGTTACTTGTAAAATGAATAGTCAGCTCAATGATTTCGGATTGACTGCCTAAACGCATCGGCGGGCCCCATGTGCCGAAGCCTGAGGACACAATCGCGTGTAGATTGCCTTTTCGCAGATAGCCCCAATCCAGTTCAAAAATCCGCCTCGTGATGAGATGATACGGCGCCATTTGACCACGGTGCGTGTGACCCGACAGCATCACATCGGCGCCTGCGGCTTCCGCTACGTTTAGCTGATACGGTTGATGATCCATGACAATAATCGGCTGTGCAGCGTCTGCTTTCTCCATTAAAGCCGCTAGCGGTTTACGTCCTTCAGCAGAGTGCTCCGCTGTTTTATCTTTGCGTCCCACGAGATACAGGCGGTCTTGAATATGAACGACTTCATCCATCAGCACACGAATGCCGATTTGTTCCATTTGTTCCACGAACGCTGGAATATGCCCGCCAAAGTATTCGTGGTTGCCCAGCACAGCATAAATGCCTAGAGGAGCTTGCAGTTCTCGCATCGTTTTTCCCATCTGATACCGAATAAAAGGTTTAATATCATCGTCAATCACATCACCAGGCAGCAAAATCAGATCAGGCTTCATCACATTCACATGCTTAACCAGCTTACGTAGATGACGGTTGCCGACGATCGCCCCTAAATGAATATCCGAGGCGACTGCGACCCGAAGCTGTTCCCAGTCTCCCGCTCGTTTAGGAATCGTAATTTCATACTTGCGAACGACCGGTGTTCGTGCCAAATAAGAGCTGAATGCGAGTAGAATAAGTACAATGGCAACGACGATCCACCCTAGAATAGGCACATAGGTAGCTGGCGAAACAGATGTTGCATACAACACTCCGATGGCTAGATCCGTGACTGGCAAAAGAAGCAGACCAAATTGGATAAAAGCCAACCAGTAAGAACCGACGATGCTAAGTAGCCGTGACAGCATTGGAGGCATCACCCGTGCTCCAAAGCGACCTATGACATAGGAGAATGCAACGATCCAAAACACAGGCCAATACCACCCTGGATGATAGGAATCACCGAGTAGATGCGCTAGAAACACCTTCAAATGCCAACCTATATAACCGTTGATCGCCGCTACAATAGCGAGTATAAGCGTGATCCTAAGTACCATACCATTTCTCATTCCATGACGCTCCTATTCTCTATTCCCCTATCTTTTATAGCAAAAGACTTATCGGCTCTATACATAGCTCATCGTCATTCCGCACATTGCCCACCCGACTCGACACAGGGTACGCCATCATAAGCTGTGAAGGATAAGGCTGCAGCAATGGCCGCAGTTGGTTAACATCCTTCGTTTCCCGATTAAGCCAAACAGCTTCCTTATCACGCGGTAAAATAACCGGCATGCGATCATGAATGTCCTTCATCATTTCGTTCGATTCCGTCGTAATGATCGTACATGTCGATATGCGTACGCCTTCGGGGGACGTCCATGTGTCGTACAGCCCAGCCATGCTGAAAAGTTCCTTACTGCGCAGCATGATGCGCATCGGCTGTTTATGCTTGCCCGTTCCTTTCCAATCATAGAAAGAGTCTGCCGGGATCAGACAGCGTTTACGTTCAAAGGGTTTGCGAAAAGCAGGCTTGTCCGCCAAGGTCTCGGATCGCGCGTTGAGCATTTGGTACCCGATTTTCTCCTCTTTGGCCCATTCTGGAATGAGTCCCCAGCGCAGCTCGCCCAGCTTATTACGCTGCCCGTCATGCACGATCGCCATAACCTGCTGTCCTGGCGCTACATTATATTTGGGACTGTATCTCGGCATATAGGTATCATACATATCGTAACGCAGCATCAATTCCTCTAACGTTACGGTAATCGTGTAGCGTCCGCACATTGGTAGGTATCCTTCTCCTTCATACGTTATCCTATTTCCTCTCTCCATTATGAAAAAAAGAAAGCCTCACGTCAATTCGTACAGCCCGAAGAACCGTTCTTCTTCAGGCTTCAGGCTGTACCGATTGACACTAGGACCGTATACGGGCAGATTTACGATTTCTTTTTCGTTTCCGTTTCTAATACACTGACACGCGGATCTGTCCCATAAATCGTTGTGACGAGACTATCCGCATACCGACCGATCCTTGCGCCAATTTCAGCACGCATGTAGTCCCTCGTCATCGTAAATCGATCTTCGTGCTCTCGGCACCGATAGCGGTAGCGGATCATCTGATCATCCTTCTCCTCTTCCGCAACGTGCATACCGTTCTCCAGCATGTGCCGCTTTACTTTCGCTAAGTCGGCTTGCATGTTTTTGGCTAGCACCTGGGCCACCTTCGAATACAGTGTTCTTAACATCTCGGAGGAACGCTCCACCTCGCGCGCCCTTCGCAAAATAATCGTGTGCATGTACGGCAGCAGAACAGATTCTCTTATAATGCTAATGTCATCCGCTGTCGGGCGCTTCGTAGCCGTAGGAGTGTCATGTCTTTCGCGCTGAGCTGCTTCTCGGTGCTGGGGCAGCATCATGCGGCTAGACTCCCACAAACCGTTATTCTGCAGTTTTTTGCTCATTTATAATGACCTCCGATTTTGAGCGAACGAACCTGCGCTTGACCGGCTGTCGTCAGGGAGGACGCACGAACAATCGCCGCATTGCCGAATCGATCCTTAATGCTGTCCGTCACCTTCTCCAGCTCTCGTGCCTTCACTTGATCTTCAAAAAGAGTGAGCTGATACGTCGCATCGTCCACAAACTGGCTCAGCATCACGCCGGCACGGCGAACAGGCATCGTATCCCAAAATTTATAAAAAAGCTGCTTCACAGCTTGAAAAACAGTCCCCGTATGATTCGTTGGATCCGGCATTTTCATCTGACGCGAGAAGCCTGTCGGCGCATCGAATGGACTGCACATGCAGCTGACGGTCACAATCGAGGCCATATAGCCTTTGCGCCGGCAGTCCCTACACACTTCCTCCGTCAGCTCCATGAGAATCGTATTCACTTCCCACGAATCCGCATAATCCCTCGGCAGCGTCATCATATGGCCGATGGACTTTGGCGGCGTATCAAATGTGCCCGGCGTGACCGGGCTGTCATCCAGCCCATTCGCTGTTCGCCACATGACCTCTGCATGAATATCCGACTGCTTGCCGAAGCGCGCGCGAAATTTCTGCTTGAGCTGCGGCAGCGGTGTTCGTGCCACATCACCAATGCTATACATGCCCAACTTGGCAAAATGGGCCGTCATCCGCGAACCAACACCGAACATTTTACTAACTGGCTCCTTCCAAAGGTGTTCCTCAACAGCAGAGGGAGGCAGCGTGAAAATGCCGCTTTCATTCTTTTTGGCCCATATATCTGTGGCGATTTTCGCTAGTATTTTATTCGAACTAATGCCTACACGAATTCTAACCCCTGTTTGCTTTAGCACCTTATACTGCAGAGTCATCGCCAGCTTCTCAGCATCTCCTCCGAAAAACGACAGACTCCCCGTGACGTCCATGAACTGCTCATCAATACTAAAAATTTCAACGAGATCCGTAAACTCCTGATAAATCCTGGTAATCATCAGCGATATATCAATATAATGCTGCATCCGCGGCCGCATAACGATCAGCTCGGGGCACTTCTTGAGCGCTTCACCCAAGCGTTCGGCTGTCGTTACACCGAATCCTTTGGCAACAGGGCAGGCAGCTAAAATAATACCCGACCTTAACGCAGGATCTCCCGCAACAGCAACCGGCTTATTCTCTAGTCCTGGATGATCGGCTTTCTCGATACTGGCATAAAAACTTTGACAATCCGCCAGGAAAATCGTTCGCACCTCGCCCCTGTTTCCTTTGTTCATCGCAATTCCCCCCGCATATTCATCAGCGTAGTCATAAGCTCAGCCTTGACCAAGCTGCGAAGCATCGTGAAATGATGGATGTAGCCTCGAACTTTGTACTCGACATTAATCCCTAAAGCATTGGTTTCGGTATGAATCACCCTAATGTCACGCTGTTTCATCTTGCTTTTCAATCGTTGTATTTCGGGATAAATAGCCATCTCAACCTCTCTGAGATAAAAAAGAATGTGATTGTATACGATCTTATCCTTATAAACTTTAAGCTCCTCCATATCTCTTGCCAGCATATCAAGCAAAATCGGCAGCAGCGTGAAATCCTTAATCATTTGGACATCCTCTTCTGTCTCGACTCTTGAATCGTTCATGTTCTCACCACCATATGCGAACATATATTCGTTTTTCCATATTATATACCGAACACGTATTCGTTATGCAAGTGAATTTTTTGGAATTTTATTTTTATGAGAAAACCTCTATCGAGGCCATTCAAGGATGAGCGACCACGTTTAGAGGAAGGTTTTATCGCCAAGCAGAAAGATGTTTTCGTGATCCGAAAACTTAAACTTTCTACTGTGGTAAATAACAACAGCAAAAACGCCACTCCCAGAGCATCCTCAGCTCTACAAGTGGCGCTTTCATCGTCCAGCTATCGAAACATGGACCACAGCTTAATTAAATGAAACGTGTTATTGGGATCGATTTTTTGCGCGATGATGAACGTTAAAATCTGGTTCGTCTGACTTCCGGTCAGCTTTTCACCGAAAATGGCAGCAGCAAGACCGATTAAACGCGTGACCTTCGCCGTGTTTTGCAAATCTGCTTTCGTAACGCCTTGGAGCAGCATTTTGATGCGTTCCTTGACCTCAGGGTTTTTCATCTTGAACTTTACACGCTCCACGAGCGCAGGATCGATGCCATATTGCTGATAACTCATGCCCGCACCTCCGATACCCGTCATGCTCCTATCTTATGAGTGAAAGCAGGCAAACTTGACAGAGGCCGCGTATATATGCAAAACCGATGTTAACCACCTGCCCAACGATCCGCCGTAGGCCGATCCTTTAAATGGAAAATGTACAGTTAAATTCGCTCATTTTCTCAATAAAAATCAACTAACTGGATTTCATGCATGTATTTGGCCCGCAAATGCCAAGAACCTCTTAAAACAGCGATTTAGCTACATATTTTCCATTTATCGCTTAATTTCCGGGGGATTACGGGGAATTAGCTGGAGTTTTTCCAGTTAGCTGCTTTAGGGGAACGTGTAGATGGCGGGGTTCGGGTCAAGTGTGGGATCATCAGGTTAGGTTGGCGGCACGCCAAGACAAGACACAAAAAAACAGCCACCGTTCCCGGCAGCTGTCTCTCCATTTTACATATAAATGGCTATTAAAATGACGCAGATACAATTGAGCGCAATCAGCAGCGGAAAGCCGACAACAAAGGAAGTATGCTTCGTCTTATGCCGCCACATCCGCATGCCCAGCCAACCACCGATCCCGCCCCCAATCGCAGCGAGTAAAAAAAGTCGTTTTTCCGGCACACGGCGCCCGCCTTTTTTGGCTTGTCCTTTATCGTGTCCCATCTCAATAAACGTAATGATATTCATGATCAATAAATAAACGAGTAAATAAGTCACTGGCGGCACACCTTCGTTTCCATAAAATAGCGCTGCTACTCCTATCTTAAAAGGGAACACGCCATGGGTCAACTTGTCTCGCAAGCCGCCTACTAATCTAGCACTTCGCTGTCAAAAATATGAGCCCGCTCCAAATACGCCCTCAGCGGCATAAAAGAAGCCCCCGTCCAGAAGGACGAGTCGCCGACAAGCTCGGCCGCATCATCTCGCGCCTGCTCCATGATTTCGAAATCCGCCATCATGTCGGCGATGCGGAACTCCGGCAGCCCGCTCTGCTTCGTGCCGAAGAAATCCCCCGGCCCGCGCAGCTCGAGATCGCGCCGGGCAATCTCGAAGCCGTCGGTGGTCTCCGTCATCGCCTTCATGCGCTCCTTGCCGACCTCTGTCTTCGGATCGGCGATGAGCACACAGAAAGACTGGTGCTCGCCCCGCCCGACCCGGCCGCGCAGCTGGTGCAGCTGCGACAGGCCGAAGCGGTCGGCGTCGTAGATCACCATCAGCGTGGCGTTCGGCACGTCCACGCCGACCTCGATCACCGTGGTCGACACGAGCGCCTCCACGGTGCCTTCCTTGAAAGCGCGCATGATCGCTTCCTTCTCCTGCGCGCTCATACGACCGTGCAGCAGGCCGATCCGCATCTGCGGAAAATGCTGCTGCAGCTGAATGTGGACGTCGATCGCATTCTGCACGTCCAGCTTGTCCGACTCCTCGATGAGCGGACAAATCACATACGCCTGCCGGCCTGCGGCCACCTCGCGCTGAATAAAGCCCAGCACGCGCTCCAGCATCGCATGCTGCACCGCGTAGGTCTTGATCGGCTTCCGCCCCTTCGGCAGCTCACGCAGCGTCGACACGTCCATGTCGCCGAACGCTGTAATGGCCAGCGTGCGCGGGATCGGCGTCGCCGTCATCGTCAGCACGTCGGGATTCATCCCCTTGCGCCGCAGGATGCTGCGCTGGTTCACCCCGAAGCGATGCTGCTCATCCGTTACCACCAGACCCAGCTGGCGGAAATACACATCCTCTTGAATGAGCGCATGCGTCCCGACCAGTACATGGATCAACCCCATCTGCAAAGAGGCCAGCAGATCGCGCCGCTGGCGCTCTGTGGAGCTTCCGGTCAGCAAAGCGACCTGCAACCCGTAAGGCTCAAACAAACTGCTGAGCGAGCGATTGTGCTGCTCAGCAAGGATCTCCGTCGGCACCATCAGCGCGCCTTGGTAGCCAGCCGTAACCGTCGCGTAGAGGCCTATAGCCGCGACGATCGTCTTCCCCGCACCGACATCGCCCTGCAGCAGCCGGTTCATCGCGTAGGGCTCCTGCATGTCGTGCAGGAGCTCACCAACGACCTTCTTCTGCGACTCCGTCAGCTGGAAGGGGAGCGCGCGCACGAATGCGCGGACAGCAGGCAGATCGACCTGCTGCTTCAATCCATCCGTGCGGCTGCGCGTCACAGCCCGGTAAGCCTGGAGCTTGAGCTGGAATAGGAACAGCTCCTCATACACCATGCGCCTGCGCGCCTGCTTGCCCTCCTCCACGCCGCTCGGCGTGTGGATGACAGCCAGCGCCTTGCTGCGCGGCATAAACCCGTACCTGCCGGTAATGCCCGCCGGCAGCACTTCACTGATCAAAGCGCTGTACTGCGTCAGCGCCTGCTGAATAACCTTACGCATCCACTTCTGCGTAATCGAGCCCGCAACCGAATACACCGGCTGAATCGTGCCGGTGTTCGAATCTCCCTGTCCGGGAAACTCCGAATCGGACACACTCATTTGGCGCCGCTTGGCGTCCCATTTGCCAGTAAGAATAATCTCCTGCTGCGGCCGCAAGCGATCCTTCAGGAAATGGCGGTTAAACCACACCGCCGTCAGCAGAAAATCATCCACCATCACCTTGCAGGATAGGCGGGATTTGCCACTGTAGCGCTGCAAGACCGGTTCGCCGATGATGTAGCCCTTCACGGTGACACGGTCCCCATCTTTTACACTGGCTAGATCGCGAACGGTATAATCCTCATACCGGAACGGGATGTACTCCAGTAAATCCATAACCGTAAAAACGCCCATGGCGTTTAGCTCAAGTGCTTTTTGAGCGCCAACTCCATGGACTTCACGTACTGTGCATTGATTTAAATCCATCTCTTATACCGTACTCACGAAGGCTGCGATCGTGCCTGGTCCCGCATGTGCCCCAATAACTGGCCCCAGCGTAATGTAATCCGCGTTATCTACAGAAAACCGCTGCACGATGGCCTCCCGCAGCTGCTCCGCGCCTTCCAAATTATTCGCATGAGCGATGTGCAGCGTGCGTACCGTCTTGTCAGACACGTCCGCCGCTAGCAGTTCAAGAATGCGTGCAATGGCTTTTTTGTTACCGCGAACCTTATCCACAACGGTCACTTCGCCCGCACTATCTAAAGTAAGAATAGGCTTAATGTTTAATAGGGAACCGAGCAGCGCTGACGCCTTGCCGATTCTACCGCCCTTTTGAAGAAACTCCAGTGTATCTACAAGGAAATAAATATAAAAGTTCGCTCTCATCGTCTGAACAAGCGCTACGATTTCATCGACGCTTTTACCCGCCTGAGCAGCCTCAGCAGCAGCCACAACGAGCGCCCCGATGCCATAAGAAGCCGAACAGGAATCAACAAGGTGAACCTTGCCAACCTGATCGCCCTCTAACAGCGTAGAAGCCAGCTCAGCCGTCCTGTACGTTCCACTCAACACAGAAGACAGGTGAATAGAGATAACCTCCGTACCGGGCTCCTCCAGCAATCCCTGGTATACTTCCAGAAACTCACCTGGTGACGGCGTTGACGTTGTTGGGAAATAGGTAGATGACGTCAGCTTCCGGTAAAACTCCTCCGACTGAAGCGTCACCGTATCCAGATACTGTTCTTCGCCAAAATTAATTTTGAGCGGCACCATTTCAATGTTCAACGCTTCTCTGACAGCCAAAGGAATATCAGCCGTACTATCCGTTACAATACGAATATTTGTCACAGTGCTCACTCCCATCACGAATTTGCAATACCTGCTTGTACGCTCTTATTCAACCGAGAAGAGGTACGCATACAAGGGTTGTCCACCAGGGTGAAGCTCAACTTCCATATCCGGATACAACGTCTGAATAAAAGCTTCCAGCTCGTCCGTTCCTTCCTCTGTCGCATCTTCACCCGTCAAGATCGTCACAATCTCGCTGCTTTCATCGATCATTTCCTCAAGCAGCTTCTTGCACGCGTCCATCAAGCTTGGCTGTGAAGAGACAATGCGGCCATCTTGAATTCCGATAAAATGACCCTGCTTAATATCCATACCATCCATGTTCGTATCGCGTACCGCATACGTAACTTGTCCGGATTTAACACGACGAAGCGATTCACTCATCGCGTCTGTATTCGTCTGTGCATCCGCCTTCTCTTGGAAAGCCAGAATGGCTGCAAGTCCCTGCGGGATGGATTTCGATGGGATCACGATCAGCTTTTTGTTATCGACCAGATCAACCGCTTGCTGCGCGGCCAAAATAATGTTCGAATTATTCGGAAGCACATAAATCGTGTCCGCGTCAATGCTGTTCACGGCATTCACGATATCCTCTGTGCTTGGGTTCATCGTTTGTCCACCGGACAACACCACATCAACGCCAACACTGGATAAAATGTCGGTAATCCCGTCACCTAGAGCAACCGCAACGAAGCCATATGGCTTCTTAGGTGCTGCAACTGCGGTAGCGCTATGAATAACGGCAGGAGCCTCATACCCATGCGTTACATCTTCTAAAATATGTGAATGCTGATCACGCATATTTTCGATTTTGATACGGCTAAGTGCACCATAATTCATCGCTTGGTTCATAACCTCGCCCGGGTATTCCGCGTGAATATGCACTTTCACAAGCTCGTCATCAGCAACAACAAGGAGCGAATCCCCTAGCTTGCTCAGCTGATCACGGAACGTGCTTTCATCGAATGTGAAGCCCTTCACCTTGCCAGGCGCAATCGTCAGCATGAATTCAGTACAGTAGCCAAACTCGATATCTTCTGTCGCTAAATGGGCTTGTGCAGGCAGATGCGCGTGCACTTCCTTCGCCAAATTCATGCCAGGAAGCAGCGAAACCTCACCTGCAAGGTTCGTATCCATCGTAGCAAAGTCTTCGTCCACTTGAACCAAGCCGCCGCTTAACGCCGCTACAAAGCCCTCATAGACGCATACAAGCCCTTGGCCTCCCGCATCAACAACGCCAACTTGTTTAAGAACAGCCAGTTGATCTGGGGTTTTTGCCAGTGCTTCCTTTGCTTTGCCTAGAACCTCGTTCATCAAATCCAATAGATCGCTGCTGCGGCGATACTGCACGGCATGCTTAGCGGCTTCCTTGGATACGGTTAAAATGGTGCCCTCCACGGGTTTCACAACAGCCTTATAGGCTGTTTCGACCCCTTGCTGCAAAGCAGCCGCGAATTGCTGGCCATTCACATTTTCTAAATCGTGTACATGCTTCGCGAATCCGCGGAACAATTGCGATAAAATCACACCAGAATTGCCTCTTGCACCCATCAGTAGCCCTTTGGACAATGCATCAGCTGCTTTTCCAATATGAGAAGATGGCTTCTTCTTCAGTTCCTCACAGCCTGCCGTGAGTGTTAAATTCATGTTGGTGCCAGTATCTCCATCGGGTACAGGGAAAACGTTCAATCCATTAACCTTATCTACATTCCTGCGAAGGTTATCCGCACCCGCCAAGACCATGGCAGTGAAGTCATTTCCATTTATTGAAATAAAGCGCTTACTCAAAGTGATTCCCCTTCCTGATTTTCGGGCTATTATTTGGCTACTCGAACGCCTTGAACAAAGATGTTCACATCGTCCACCTGCAACCCTACAACTTCATTTAAGATATATTTGACTTTCGTTTGGACATTCCCTGCCACTACGGATATTTTGGTTCCATAGCTGACAATAATATAAAGATCAATTTCAAGTCGCCCGTTCTCTCTACGAACTTCGACACCGCGGCTCAAATTATCTCGACCTAGCAGTTCAGCTATACCATCCTTCAATTGCTTTCTTGTTGCCATGCCCACAAGTCCATAGCAATCTAATGCAGCAGATCCGGCCAGAGTTGAAATCACTTCATTGGTAATATACACTTTTCCATACTCGGTTGTGAGTTCAATCGGCATTATGTAACAACTCCTTCAAGTTTCGCTTTAGCAAGACTAATCTTCATTGTACTATAACATACTTCATAAATAAACGGCAAAAATGCGGTTAATTCGTTGACTCTGCTCCTTTTGCTATGCTATTATGTTTAAGTGTGTTTTTGCTGGATGCATCACGTATCGCAAGAAAGTTGTTAATTTGAGGAATACTGTCATGTCAAGCTTAGGCTTGCCACCCAGGCTTCTTTGTATACTGCCGAAGGAGGTGTCAAACATGTCCCGCAAATGTTTCATTACAGGTAAAAGTCCTAAATCAGGAAATCACGTGTCCCACGCTAACAATAAAAACAAGCGTACTTGGGGAGTAAACGTTCAAAAGGTTCGCATCCTCGTTGATGGTAAACCGAAACGGGTTTACGTAAGTACTCGTGCGTTGAAATCCGGAAAAGTGGCTCGCGTTTAATTCGCAGCTTCGGATACTTAACTTACTTATGTGAATGACAAAAAGCACCTTAATCGGTGCTTTTTTTGCATTCCTGGGGAGAATGACGTAAGTATGGGCCAAACTTAGTTTTTACTAAACGTATTAAGTACGGCTTTCACGAATCCTCCCAAAAATCTCGGCAGTTTGATTGTGTAGAATTTCATTCTCTACCCCTCCTTAGAGTTTCGCCAGAAAACTGGCTTCGTAAGCATCCACTTAAAGTTTTCTCCTGAAAACGGACCTCGCCTCGCCAGCTCTCTGACTTCTTGAGCAAACGCTTCACATCGTGCATGACTGCTCCTTAACATCATTACAACAGTGTATGCCCAGAGCGGAGAAAAAGTGACATCTATTTTTACTTCCTCCCACAATTCAGTTGCATCCAGAAAGCAAAAAAAGCTACAAGAGCGTATCACTCTTGTAACTATATGTATGCGGCTATGGAGCCGTTATGCCCACCTCATTGTACAGTGCAACAATTAAACTGAAAATGAAATAGAAAAATACCGAAATCACGATAAACCATACACGGAAGCTAATTCGTTCAAATCGACGGAAGAACCGCATCCCCACATAGAGCGCGCCAAGCGAGAAAATGTACTTCTCGAAACCTGGAAGCGTTGAAAAGCACGTCAATAATGCCGCGCAAAGCAGACTGTACATCAGTAGCCAGAGAAATCTCATTGTCCTTTGTCCCCTTTTAGCCGCGTATTCGCCTAATAGCCTCAGGACGGTCCTGTTGCCCGAATACGGCATTGCCGGCTACCAAGACATCAGCCCCCGCCTCTATGACCTGACGAGCTGTTACCTCGTTTATACCGCCGTCTACTTCGATATGAAGCCCCGTGAGCCCCTTCGCATTCGCCTGCTCACGCAGCGCGCGAATTTTACTCAGCATCCCAGGGATGAATGCCTGCCCACCGAAGCCTGGATTCACCGTCATAATCAGAACGAGATCCAGATGCTCGCCCAGCACATGCTCAATGAGCGAAATCGGTGTAGCAGGATTCAACACAACGCCAGCTTTGATGCCGCTTTGCTTAATCAGGTCGAGCGTCCGATGCAGATGCGTACAGGCTTCTACATGCACCGAAATCAGATCGGCGCCCGCCTTCACAAAATCAGGGATATAACGATCTGGCTGCTCAATCATCAAATGAACATCCAGCGGCAGCTTGGTGACTGGACGAATCGCGTCAACGACAAGGGGGCCAATTGTAATATTCGGTACAAAATGGCCATCCATTACGTCGACATGAATCCAGTCCGCTCCGCCCTGCTCCACTGCCCTAATCTCATCGCCAAGCTTGGCAAAATCGGCAGATAAAATAGAAGGTGCTACATATACCATTACGCCTAATACCTCCGCTTTCGCTCCTTGATTTCAGTTAAAAATAGCAAGTAATGATCATAACGAGAAGCTGCTATTGTGCCTTCCGCAACACCATCCCGCACTTTGCAGTCCGGTTCGTGCAGATGCAAGCAGCCTCTGAAGCGACAGCCCTCGGCCACAGCCGCGAACTCTCTGAAGCAGGAGCTAAGACCTTCCGCATCGACTTCCATGAAGTCCAGTTGACTGAAGCCCGGCGTATCGGCAACAAGGCCCCCGTTAGCCAGCGGCAGCAGCTCCACATGACGAGTCGTATGCTTGCCTCTTCCTAATCGTTGCGAGATCGCATTCGTCTCTAGATCAAGACCGCTAATCATTTTATTCAATAAAGAGGACTTGCCAACACCGGATTGACCAGCAAACACACTCACTTTGCCATCCAAATGCTGTAGAATCGCCTCTACGCCCTCTTCTAGTCGAGAACTGGTTGTAACGAATGGATAACCGATTCCCTCATAAAGGGTCGTTATCCGTTCAAATTCCGATGCTGTCATTTCTTTGGCATGAGCGAGACTGTCATCCGTCTCCGTCAGCAGATCGCTTTTGGTGAAGCATAACAGCACATCAATACCCGTATTTTCGATATGTACTAGAAACTTGTCCAACAGCTGCGTGTTCAGAACAGGCTCTGTCACCGAAAATACAAGCACAACCACGTCAACATTTGCAATCGGCGGACGAATAAGCTCCGAAGAGCGAGGAAGGATTTCCGTGACGGTTCCTTCCCCATTCTCCGTGTTTTCGTACACGACACGATCTCCAACAAGCGGCGTAATATTTTTGTTTTTGAACACGCCTCTTCCACGACAAGTGACCGTATTGCCCTCTTGAAGAGCCAGCCCTTCAGGCAATACATAATAATAACCGCTAAGCGCTTTGACGATGAGTCCTTGCGGCATTAATTAGCCCCTCCAGCAGGTGGTTTGGAAGCTGTTCCACCGGTTTGCCCTTGGCCGCCATTACCGCCAACAGGGATTGCAGGTCCGGTATTTTGTTGCTTCGGCGTTGGGGAAGGACTCGGAGAAACGGTTTTCCCATTTTTCTGATCCAAATAATCCTGATAGGTACGTGTGATTGAATTAACCAAGCTGTCTCCCTCTTTGATCAAGATTACGGCTTTTTTGTCCGGTGAAACAATAACTTTAACATCCAAATTTTGCGGCTTCGAAACTTTTTCCGTCAAATATTCGAAGTTCTCGTATTGAGCGTCACTCACGATAATTTTGAACACAGAGTCCTTGCCTTCTGCTGTCGGCTTCACAGGTACGCTAACCGTGAGCTGCCCAGCATCCTCTGGCAATCCATCGCTAATGACCAACGAAATCTCAGAGCCAACGGAAACTTCCTGATTTTTGTCAAAAGGAAACTGACCAATAACCTTCCCTTTGGCTACTTTATAGCTCTTCTCACGTGTAATCCCATTGACCGGCAGCTTCAAGCTCAGCTTCGTGATTTGTGCCTTCGCCTCCGCCTCCGTTAAACCAACAAGATCCGGCATTTTGAACGTTTCTTTCGCTTTACTAACTGTAAAGGCGATCGCAGCTTTACTCAGCTCAAACTCTTCGCCAGCCGGCGGTGATTGCTTCAGAATCAGATCCGGCGCATTGTCCGAAGTCTCTTGCGTAATCGTGATCTGTTCATCTTTGATGCCAAGCGCCTGCAGCCTTAATTTAACGTCCTTCAAGCTTTGCCCCGCGAAGTTGTCCATTTTGATTTTCGGAACACCCTGGCTCACATAAAGCGTTACTTTCGTACCGACGTTTAAACGCATGCCGCTCGGATCTTGACTAATTACGGTATCTTTGGGAAGCTTGCTATCTTTGTCATATTCAACGGTTGAGCCTAAGCGCGCCGCAGTTAATTCGGCCTGTGCTTGCGTCAGCGTCTTGTTCACCACATTCGGGACCTCAACGGTCTCAATGGCGAACATTCCTTTCACATAGCCAACCAAGTACCACATACCGCCGAGCACGATTAATAAAACAGCTATCCAGATCAACGGCTTGATCCAACCTTTTCCTTTGGAAGGAGCAGGCTCGTCTCGCCAAGCAGGCTTATCTGGTTTGTTGGGTTCATCATCGTCATCATCAGCTTCGAATTGTGCAAGCTGATCCGCACGAATGGCTGGCATAACGAGCGTGCGCTCCTCATCCATGCCATACGCGTCCCAGAAAGCAACCTTCGCTTCATTGCGGCGATCTGGAGCCAAGCATGTGTCGAGATCCGCCATCATCAGCTTCGCTGATTGATAGCGCTCCTCTGGCTTTTTACGCATCGCCTTGAGAATAATGTTCTCCACGCTCTGGGGAATCAACGGATTCACCTTGCGCGGCTCTTCAACATCCTCCTGCAAATGCTTTAACGCCACAGAAATTGGACTCTCCCCCAGAAAAGGAAGTCGAGCTGTCAGCATCTGATACATCACAATACCGAGCGAATACAAGTCCGATTTTTCCCCTGTATTTGTACCTTTGGCATGCTCAGGAGAGAAATAATGAACGGAACCGACAACAGAGCCGGTTTGTGTAATCGTGGATGAGGTAGCAGCTCTTGCGATACCGAAATCGGTCACCTTCACACGGCCGTTTTTGCCGATGAGAATATTGTGCGGTTTAATATCGCGATGAATAATCTCGTTATGATGAGCGTGATCCAGTGCATCTGCGATTTGACTCGCATAATGAACAGCATCTTCCACCTGAAGCGGCGCCTTTTCCTTGATTAAATCGTTCAGCGTCTTGCCTTCGATATATTCCATCACGATGTAATGGACATCTTCTTCTTGCCCCACGTCATAAATACTGACAACGTTAGGGTGTGATAGGGATGCGGCTGCTTGAGCTTCTCTGCGGAAACGACGAATGAATTCTTCATCGTGAACGTACTGCGAACGCAGCACTTTGACAGCCACTTTTCGATTTAAAAGTAAATCATGCCCTTTGTAGACTAAAGCCATGCCGCCCCCGCCAATGCGCTCTAAGATTTCATAGCGGCCACCAAGCTTTCTACCGATCAATTCCCATCACCCCTTTTTTCGTCCGAATCCTGATCATGTGCAATTAAAAGGACCGTTACATTATCATCTCCGCCTTCGCGAAGCGCGCTCTGAATCAGTTCCTCTGCCGCATCTTCCAGACGTTCGCTCGCACGAACAATTCGCAAGATGTCAGCATCGTCAACCAACCCGCTCAAACCATCCGAACAAATGAGAATAACATCGTCTGGACGCCAGCTGTACTCATAGAGATCCACTTCCACACTAGGCTCTGTGCCCAATGCACGTGTAATCCAGTTACGTCTTGGATGATGATCAGCTTCTTCCATCGTCAGCTGCCCATTCTTAACAAGCTCATAGACTAACGAGTGATCCTCCGTCAATTGTTGGATGGTTTCCCCAGTCAGCTTATACGCACGGCTATCCCCAATATGTCCGATAATCAGAAGCTCCTGTGAAGCAATGATGGCAACGACTGTCGTTCCCATCCCATGGTACTTCTCTTGACCCGACGCAAAAGCATAAATCTCCTCATTCGCCTTCTCAATCGCTTCCCTCAGTAATTGCTTACAGGCTTCCACCGACATTCCCCAATGGATGGATTGCAATTGCGCTCCAATCGTGTCAATCGCCATTTGACTAGCAATATCGCCAGCCTGATGCCCCCCCATCCCATCTGCAACAATAGCCAAAGATAGACCATTAAGCTGATGGTGGATGGCGGCACGGTCCTCATTGACTTGACGGACTTTACCTATATCGGTACGACTTACCATCTTCATCCGGCTCTCACCTCATTTACTGCTCTCCATATGCTTCGCTCGCAATTGTCCGCAGGCAGCAGCAATATCACTACCTTGTTCACGGCGTATGGTGGCATTAATTTTGCCCTTCTCCAGAATACGTTGGAAGGTAAAAATATCATCTCTGGGTGTACGCTTGAAATCACGTTCAGCAACAAAGTTAACAGGAATCAGATTCACATGGCTAAGCGGCATATCTTTCAGGATAAGCGCCAGCTCCTCAGCGTGCTCTGGCTGGTCGTTCACTTCCCCCATAAGGGCGTATTCAAACGTAATCCGTCTGCCTGTTTTCGCTATGTAATACTTACAAGCTTCAACGAGATCCACGAAAGGAAATCTACGGTTAACCGGCATCAGCTTCGATCGCAGTTCATCGTTCGGTGCGTGAATCGAAATGGCCAAGTTCACCTGCAAATTCTCGTCAGCGAACCTGTAAATATTCGGTACGATCCCGCTTGTGGACACCGTGATATGACGCTGCCCGATGTTCAAACCTTTCGGATGAATCATCACGCGCAGGAAATTCATCGTAGCTTCATAGTTCTCAAATGGCTCGCCGATACCCATGATGACGATGGAGGATACCCGCTCCCCCGTTTCATCGAGCAATTTCTGAGCTTTGACAACTTGAGCCACAATCTCGCCTGGTCGCAAATCACGCTTCAGTCCGCCTAGGGTAGAAGCACAGAACGTACAACCTACGCGACAACCGACTTGTGTCGTTACGCAGATGCTGTTGCCATAGTTATGCTTCATGACAACCGTTTCAATCGCGTTCTTATCCTCAAGCTCAAATAAGAACTTGACCGTGCCGTCTTGGGATTGATATTTCGTAATCTCCGATAGGGTCACGAAGTCAAAATTTGCTTTCAGCTTGTCGCGAAGTGCCTTCGGCAAATTCGACATCTCATCGAAGCTAAACACGCGCTTCACATAAAGCCAATCGAAAATTTGCCCAGCACGAAACGAGGACTCCCCGTTTTCTTTGACCCAGCTTTGCCACTCGTCCCAATTCAAATCATATACAAATGGTTTCTCTTTCATGTACGGCTTTAAATTCACATTTATCACAACCTGTTGTTATTTCGTCTATTTTAAGTATTTTAACACAAAGCAGAAACGAACACACGTCCCTGTCCGTTACACGTCACGTTTACGCAGTCGAGCGATAAAAAAACCGTCCGAATGATACTGCTGCGGCAGGATTTGTACCATGCCAGATGCAGCAGCTTCCGGGTCAATCTCCGTGAAAACATCCGCTGGCAGCGGAGCGAGTTCAAAGTCCTTATGCTCCGCCAGAAAGCGCGCAACCATGCCTTCATTCTCCGCCTGTTCAATCGTGCACGTGCTGTAGACCAGCACGCCGCCCGGCTTGAGCAGTCGGTGGACACGACTCAGAATCGCATGCTGCGTTTCGCTGATCGCTTCGATCTCCGCCTCCTGCTTCGCCCACTTGAGGTCAGGCTTGCGTCGAATAACGCCGAGGCCTGAGCAAGGAGCATCCAGGAGAATACGGTCGAAGGACTCCGCCGCAAAATGCTCATCCAGCTTCGCAGCATCCATCACAAGCGTCTGGATTGACGATAGTCCCAGACGCTCCGCTTGGTCTGCAATCAGCTTCTGCTTGTGCTCGTGCAAATCACAAGCCCAGATCTGACCCACATCGTCCATCTTCTCTGCGATGTGAGCGGTCTTGCCGCCAGGGGCGGCGCAGCAGTCCAGCACCTTCATGCCTGGACGCGGATCAAGAGCCTCGGCGACGAGCATCGAGCTCTCGTCTTGAATCGAGAAGTCCCCTTGCTGGAAGCCGGGGACTAACGCCATGTTCCCGGCCCCCTGCACAAGGATGCCGGCCGGGGCCAGCTCTGACGCTTCCGCGCTGAGGCCGCTAGCTTGGAGCTGCTCCAGCAGCTCCAAGCGGCTGCGCCGCCTCGCGTTCGCGCGAATGCTCACGTGCGGCGGCTCGTTGTTCGCCGCACAGATCTGTTCCGTCAGCTCCGGTCCGAGCTGACGGATCCACCGGCGCACGAGCCATTCCGGATGGGAATGGCTCAGTGCGATGCGCTTGACGTCGCCGAGCGCCGCCGGCAGCGTGAGCTCGTCCTTGCTGCGGATGATCGCGCGCAGCACGCCGTTGACCATGCCCGAGATGCCTTGGTGGCCTCGGCGCTTCGCGATATTGACCGCTTCGCTCACGACCGCATGGTCAGGGATGCGGTCCAAATAATGCAGCTGATAGAAGCTCAGCCGCAACAGGCACCGCACCCAGGGCTCCAGCTTCGCAAGCCCTTTGCTGACGAAGCGCTCAAGGAAGAAGTCGATCGTATTTTGACGTCCGATCGTGCCATACACGAGCTCAGTGGCCAGACCGGCGTCAGCCCGCTCGAGCGCATGCTTCTGCAGCACTTGATTCAGCAGCAGGTTGCTATAAGACTGATTCTCTTCCACGCGAACCAGCACATCCAGCGCCGCATCCCGGGCAGAACGCTTAACAGCGCTGCTTTTCGCAGCGCCCGAGGATGATTTTGGCGCAGAGGGCTTGCCGCCTCTCTGCGAATTCGTTTGTGCGTTTTGTGGACGACTTGGTTTGTTTGTAGACAAAATCAAATACCTCATTTTTTTCGTGGCATTGTTAAACATTTAATCGAACTATAACCCATTAAGCTAATCTCATTACGCGTTCGCGTTCCCCAGTACTGTGCCCACAGGAATTTGCACCCCGCGAATAAACTCCGCGACAGGCATCGCCTTCTTACCAGCGGGTTGAATCTCCGTAAGCCACAACGTACCGGCTCCCGTCATCACTTCAATCCCCTGCTCATTGCAGCTAAGCACAGTACCAGGAGCAGCAGCTTGCCGACTTTGCTCAGCGTTCTGCGGCTTCAAGCTCGCCCATACCTTCATGACTTCCCCATTCCAGAACGTGTAAGCGCCAGGAAAAGCATTTAAGCCCCGAATGTGATTCCACAGCTCGATCGCTGGACGCGACCAGTCCAGCAGCTCATCTTCCCGACGAATATTAGGTGAATAGATCGCCTCCGCCTCGTTCTGAGGAACAGCCTCAATCCGGCCTGCCAATAAATCGGGTAACGTCCGCTTCAACAGTTCAGCACCAGCGATACTCAACTTATCAAACAGTATTCCCGTTGTATCCGTATCCTCAATCGGCAGTTCCACACGCGAGATCATATCGCCCGTATCCAATCCAACCGCCATATACATGATGGTAACGCCTGTTTCGGCCTCACCGCGCATAACTGCGTGATGAATCGGCGCTCCCCCCCGATATTTCGGAAGCAGCGATGCGTGAATGTTAATACAGCCATGCTTCGGCAAATCTAACACTGATTTCGGTAAAATTTGCCCATAAGCTGCTGTTACGATTAAATCTGGCGCAAGCTGGCGGATCTGCTCAACCGAATCTGCTTCACGCAGCTTCACAGGTTGAAGCACCGGAATGCCATGCTTCTCCGCCTCAACCTTCACCGGCGTCGGCGTAAGGACGCGTTTGCGTCCCTTCGGCCGATCCGGCTGCGTGACAACGGTTGTCACGTTGTAGCCTTCCTCCAGGAGTGCTTGCAAGGAGGGTACTGCAAAATCGGGTGTACCCATGAAAATGATATTCACGCTTCTTCTTCCTCTTCTTCATCGGCTGTATACGTTTTGACCGCAAGATCCGTAAACAATACCCCGTTCAAGTGATCAATCTCATGGAAAAGGCAGCGAGCCAGCAGTTCTGTACCGGTAACTTCAATCGGGTTCCCATCACGATCTTGACCTTTTGCCGTTACGTTCAACGCACGAAGCACGTCACCGCGAAGACCAGGAATACTCAAACAGCCTTCTGGCCCCATTTGCTCACCGCTGGAAGTCACAATCTCCGGGTTTACCATTTCGATCAACCCGCCATGCTCTTCACCGCAATCCATTACGATTACACGCTTCAGAATACCGATTTGAGGAGCAGCAAGACCAACGCCTTCCGCTTCATACATCGTATCTGCCATATCATCAAGCAATTTATGCAGATTGGAATTAAACTTTGTAACTGTGATCGCTTTCTCGCGCAGCACAGGATCTGGATCTTTAACAATAATACGAATAGCCATGAATGTGCACCTACCTTTGAGTCTTCTTAATTAGGGATTCTTACATCAAATATTGCGGGTCAACATCCACGCTTATAAGCAGCTTTTCTTTGGCTGAGCGTTCCTCAAACCAAGCTACTGTCTTCCCAACGATCTCTGCAGCTCTATCTTCCCCACGATATTTTACCACGCATTGGAATCGATATCTATCTTTGATTCGGGATATGGGCGATGCAACAGGTCCTAACACGTCAAAATGAAAGGATGAATCCATCGGTACGGCTTCCGAAAATAAATCTACCTGCTGCCGCGTGTAAGGCAGGGCGATCTCTTTTAGCCTAGTCACAAAGGCTTCCGCCATCCTCACCAGGAGTGGTACTTGTTCGTGTGAAAACGTAATTAACATTAATCGTTGATACGGAGGATAACCTAAATTAGCCCGAATATCCATCTCATGGTTGGCAAAAGAGATATAATCATGATGACTCGCATACTGCACACTGTAATGCTCAGGTGTGTAGGTCTGAACAAACACTTCCCCTTGTTTCTCATGCCGTCCTGCTCTACCCGCAACTTGCGTTAGCAACTGAAACGTCCGCTCTGCAGACCGGAAATCAGGTATATTGAGCACGGTATCCGCTGCTATCACCCCAACAAGAGTAACATCAGGAAAATCAAGCCCCTTGGCCACCATTTGGGTGCCCAGCAAGACGTCTGCCTGCTTCTCGCGAAACATCGTCAGCCATTTTTCATGAGAACCCTTTTCCGTCGTTGTATCTACATCCATGCGAATGACCCGTATACCGGGGAAAATCTTACCAAGCTCTTCCTCCACCCGCTGCGTTCCCGTCCCAAAATGACGAATATGCTCCGACTGACAGCTCGGACACGTTGTGACCTCCCGCTCCGCATAGCCGCAATAATGACAGCGCAGCATGCGCGAGCTTTGATGATAAGTAAGCGAAATATCGCAATGCGGACACTGTGAAACGAAACCGCACGTACGGCACATCACGAACGTCGCGTAGCCCCGCCGATTCAATAGCAAAACCGTCTGTTCCTTCTTTTGTAACCGATCTTCGATCGCTTTATACAAGGATCTGCTAAACATCGACCGATTGCCGGTTTTTAGCTCCTCACGCATATCAACAATGGTCACTGGCGGCATCGGCCTGCTCGCAACGCGTTCCTTCATCGTCAGCAGTGTAAACGGAGGTTTCGGTCGATCTCTCCTGCGTCTCGTTTTCTCCATGCTCTCCAGAGAAGGCGTAGCGGATCCAAGCACAACAACAGCATCCTGCTGCTTTGCCCTTTGCACAGCGACATCACGGGTATGATATTTCGGACTCTCTTCTTGTTTATAGGAGGATTCATGCTCTTCATCGATAATGATCAAGCCAATGTTCGTAAAAGGGGCAAAAATCGCCGATCGAGCACCGATCACGACCTTCACTTGCTTGCGCGTAATTTTGCGCCACTCATCATATCGTTCGCCATTGGACAATCGGCTGTGAAGAACAGCAACAAGGTCGCCGAATCTCCCTTTAAAACGCTCCACCATTTGCGGCGTCAATGAAATTTCCGGCACAAGCACAATCGCTTCCTTATCCATATCCAAGCATTGCTGGATGGATTGGAGGTATACCTCTGTCTTGCCGCTTCCCGTCACGCCATGCAGCAGAAACACCTCATGTCGATCTTCTGCTACCGCATCGCGAATAGGAGCAAACACACCGCTCTGCTCTTCCGTCAGCGTCAGCGGCTTCGTCCGTGCAAAAGCACGCCCGCTATACGGGTCGCGCATCACTTCGACCTCGCGCAGCTCGATCCAGCCGCGATCCGCCAAGCTTTTGACCGTGCTCGCCCCGACCTCGATCGTTTCCATCAGCTCTGTCAGCCGAATGGCGTGCGGATGCTCAATCAGATAGCGCAGCACGTCCTTCTGTTTGTTCGCTCTAGCGGGAAGCTCGGCTAGCGCCTCTTCCAAACCATGGCCATCTGCAGGCGGAAATACGGTTAATGCCTTTTTCGTGCTCATCCGGTCTTTGACCAGCTGCACTTCCGCAAGTCTGCCCGTAGACAATAGCTCTTTAATCAGAGCGCCTTCCGTGGAAAAACGCTCCAACAGCACATCCATCGAAACGGATTCCTTGCTCTTCACAAAAGAAATGATCGCCTGTATATCCGGCATATCCAGAAATGTTTGCTCCTCCGACTCCTCGCCGACGATAATCACACGCTCATACTTCGCTTTGAGTGCCGCAGGCAGCATCGCTTGCAAGGCCGTCACCTCGTGGCACAAATACATATGGGCGATCCAACGCCCTAAACTCACAAGCTCGCTCGTTAAAGGAGGAACCAGATCCAATACATTTTGAATCGGTTTGATCCGCTTGGCATCGACCTGCGTCTCCTCTTGCAGTTCAACTACAAACCCCTGCAGAACACGAGGCCCAAAAGGCACCCCTACGCGACTGCCGACCTCAACCCACTTGCGCAGGGATACCGGCACTTCATAGTCGAACGCCCGATTCGTTTGCTTCGCTGGAACATCGACAATGACTTTGGCGTACATCAGGATTCCCCCGCCGCGGCCGCCATTCGTTCAGCTGCAAGCTCAAGCAGCTTGCGTGCAACGTCCCATTTGCTTTGTATCGGCAGCGCTTGTACAAGCCCATTATGATCATAGAAGCGAACGACATTCGTATCCACGCCAAACCCCGCGCCCGCTTGGGAGACATCGTTCCCCACGATCAAATCGCAGTTTTTGCGCTTCAACTTGTCCATTGCATGCTCGTCCAAACGCTCTGTTTCCGCAGCAAACCCGATGACGAAATGACTTGAAGTTTTCAGTGTGCCTATTTCCTGTAAAATATCAGGATTTTTGATCAGCTCAAGCGTTAACGAGTCTGCTTTCTTTTTGATTTTCTGCTCGGCTACTACCGCAGGACGATAGTCGGCTACAGCAGCCGCTTTGATGATAAGCTGGTTTTCCGAGAGCCTGCTTAATACCGCTTCGCGCATGTCTAGTGCAGACTGCACAGGAACAAGCTGAACACCTTCAGGTACGGTTAGGACTGATGGACCTGAGACCAACGTTACCTTTGCCCCCATCCGAACGGCTTCTTCCGCAATCGCATACCCCATTTTGCCTGATGAATCATTAGTCAAATAACGAACCGGATCCAGACGTTCCACGGTGCCGCCTGCCGTCACGAGGACGCGTTTACCCGTTAAACGCCCAGCTTCCCCTTGAAAATGCCGCTCAACCGCAGCAAAAATCTCCTCTGGCTCCGCAAGACGCCCCTTGCCCACATACCCACAGGCTAGCTGCCCTTCGCCTGGCTCAATGAAACGTACGCCGCGGCGGCGCAGCGTCTCCATGTTCGTCTGTACGGCTGGATTCGCGTACATATGCACATTCATCGCAGGCGCTACCCAGATCGGCGCCATGGTTGCAAGCAATGTCGTGCTCAGCATATCATCGCCAAGTCCCAATGCCAGCTTGCCAATCGTATTCGCCGTAGCAGGGGCAATCAGCACGAGATCCGCGCTGTCGGCCAAATTGATATGAGACACGACTGCCGGATCCTTCTCATCGAACGTATCGACAAAAACATGATGCCGCGACAAGGTTTGAAACGTTAACGGCGCAACGAATTGCACCGCAGAGCGTGTCATAATTACCCGCACAACCGCCCCAGCTTGTGATAATTTACTCGTTAACGCAGCAGCTTTATAAGCCGCAATACCTCCACAGACACCGAGCACAATCGTTTTGCCTTGCAATACCCCCATGGGAATCCCCTTTCGTAATGCCAAATGAGAAAAAAATAACAACCACAAAGGGTTGTTGGGTAAGGCAGTTTATTTCTTCGAGTATTTCTCATTCTCGTTTGCGTTAATTTTCTCGTAACCGATGTAATTCCCGTAAAGCTCTTCTAGGGCAAGACCTACGTGTTTGTGAGCCTTCTGGCCTTTCAAATCGGATTTTGCACCGTCGCGCAGGGATCTAGCTCTTTTGGAAGCTGCAACAACCAAGGAATACTTGCTGTCAACAATATCAAGCAGTTTATCAATTGAAGGGTATAACATTCAATTCACCTCATCCATCCATTGTACGATTTTTGGAAACATACGATCTTTTTTGCAATGCTCAGCGGCAAGAATCGCTTGTATTTTCGCGCATGCGGTGTCTACATGATCATTCACGATCGCATAGTCATAGTGTTCCATCAGACGAATTTCATCGATGGCTACTGACATGCGGCTGCGAATAACTTCATCCGTCTCTGTACCGCGTGTAACAATACGATTCTCAAGCTCATCGAGAGATGGCGGCAGCAAGAAAATAAATACACCTTCGTCAAACTTCTGTTTGACCTGCAGCGCCCCTTGAACTTCAATCTCCAAGATCACATCATGGCCTGAACGCAATGTTTCTTCTACGAAACGTCTTGGTGTGCCATAGAAATTTCCCACGTATTCAGCCCATTCTAGCACTTCATCTGTTTCAATTAATTGCTGAAATTGCTCGCGGGTTTTGAAAAAATAATTAACTCCGTCTACTTCACCTTGTCTAGGAGAACGCGTAGTCGCCGATACCGAATAGACAATGTCCGGAGCAACCTTACGCAATGCCGCACACACCGTGCCCTTGCCGACACCAGACGGTCCGGATAAAACAATCAGAATACCTCTCTCACGCTCAAGAGTGTTCGTATTACTCGTCATGATCATCGTCCTTATTCGAAAGTCTATGCGCTACCGTCTCTGGTTGTACTGCCGACAAAATCACATGATCGCTGTCCGTGATAATAACGGCACGGGTTCTTCTACCATATGTAGCGTCAATCAGCATGTGACGATCACGCGCTTCTTGAATGATTCTCTTGATTGGAGCTGATTCTGGACTCACAATCGAGATAATGCGGTTCGCCGATACGATGTTGCCGAACCCGATATTAATTAATTTGATAGCCATCTAGGACTTCCTCCTCGCGAAGCAGCATGCAAGCTTCACTCGATATTCTGTATTTGTTCCCGCATTTTCTCAAGCTCTGCCTTCATCGCAATCACTCTAGCTGTAGGCTCAGCATGATTCGACTTCGATCCGATCGTGTTCACTTCCCGATTCATTTCTTGAATCAAGAAGTCCAGCTTTCGGCCAACAGGCTCTTTGTCTGAAAGCAAATCTTCACATTGCCCAAAATGACTCTTCAGACGCGTCAATTCTTCATCCACATTGGAACGGTCTGCGAATAGCGCAATCTCCGTCGCAAGGCGCTGCTCATCCACAGGTACCCCATCCAACACAAGGGACTGAATGCGACTCGTCATCTTCGCCGCATACTCCTGAACGACTTGTGGAGCTAGCGCTTCTAACTCGATATGCACCCGCTTCATCACGGCTAACCGCTCTCGAATATCCTGCTCCAGGAATTCCCCTTCGCGGCGTCTCATTGCGGATAGCTGAGCGACAGCCTCCTGCAAACAGGCACAAAGCTCCTGTTCCATCTCGTCATCTGGCTCTTGACGTACATCCTTCATCTGAATCAGCTCAGGAAGTCTCAATAAATCCTTGAGCTCCACCTGACCCGCGATCCCATACCGATGCTTCAACTGCGCAGCTGCTTCCAGATAAGCATCTGCCAAATCAAAATTAACCGTTACGTTCTTCGGGGAAGCCGCTTCACGTTCCGCCGTGATAAAGACATCTACACGTCCTCGCTTCACAGCATGCAATACCGTTTTCTTCAAAGCGTCTTCAAAAGCCGCCCATTCCTTAGGCAACCGAATCGACACTTCACTATACCTATGATTGACCGATTTCACATCGATAAACACGTTGTATCCCGCAAAAGAACGATTCGCTTGTCCGAACCCGGTCATACTGCAAATCATTCTAATCACATCCATTACCCTATTTTAATTCATTTTGAAAGTGGGTACAAGTGGAAATCATGCCTTTTCGACTTTTCCCATACATAATTAGTCAGATCTACGCACATTTCATACGCCAGAAAAGGGGTCATCAGATAGATCCCGTTGAAATATTGCATAGCGGTATCCAACAGCTCTTTGGCGATTTCAACGCCCATCGCCCGCCCTTCCGGCCCCTTGAGACCGTTCATCCGATTACGTACTTCGTCTGACAAGCGAATACCCGGAACCTCATTGTGCAAGTATTCGGCATTCCCGCCGCTAGCCAGCGGAGCGATCCCGATGAAGATCGGAATTTGCAAATGTTTGGTTGCTTCATAAATTTGCTCGATCAGTTTGGCATCGTACACAGGCTGCGTCATGATATAATCCGCGCCTGCCTCAATTTTGCGCTCCAAGCGCTGAACAGCCTTATCCAAATGCTTCACATTCGGATTAAACGCCGCGCCAACAACGAAATTAGCCTTCTGCTTCAAAGGTTTACCAGAGAAGGCAATACCTTCGTTGAGCTGTTTGATCATTCGAATGATTTCGAATGAGGTAAGATCGTACACCGAGCTGGACCCGGGGAGATCGCCAAATTTGGCAGGATCGCCGGTCACGGCCAGCACGTGGTCTATCCCCAGCGCGTGCAAGCCCATGAGATGGGACTGCGTCCCGATCATGTTGCGGTCACGACACGCGATGTGGATCAGCGGACGCGCGCCCAAACGCTCCTGCACGAGGTAGCCGAGGGCTAGGTTGCTCATGCGCGTCACAGCCAGTGAATTGTCGGCCATCGTAATGGCGTCGACATGCGCTTCTTGCAGGGCTTTCGACCCCTGCATGAACTTCTCGATGTCGAGATCCTTCGGAGGATCCAGCTCGACAATGACGGTTTTGCGCTGCTTCACGATGTCCAGCAGCGAGGGAATTCCCGCCGGCGGCGCAGGCTTCGCCGGCTCGGGCTCGACCACGAGCACGGCGGCTTCCGCCGGGGCAGCGCCGGGCGCAGCCGGTACGTAGCCCTGCAGCGCCTTCGCCACAGCGGCGATGTGCTCCGGCGTCGTGCCGCAGCAGCCGCCGATGATGCGCGCGCCAAGATCGGCGAAGCGCAGCGCGCTTTCGGCGAAGTACTGAGGCGTCGCCGCATACGTATATTGCCCGTCTACGTAGTCGGGCAATCCTGCGTTCGGAAACGCCGAGAACGGAATGCCGGGGATCGGCGCGATTTTTTCCATCGAACGCAGAATCCCGTTCGGGCCGACGCGGCAGTTAAAGCCGATCACATCGGCGCCCTCGTCACGCAGCCGCAGGAACGCTTCCTGCAGCGGAACACCGTCCTGCGTGCTGCCTGTGCCTTCATTGGCGAACTGGCAGATGACTGGAAGCTGGCTCATGCTGCGAATAATGCGCAAAGCCAATTGCAGCTCTTCCAGATCATAGAAGGTCTCAAGCAGCAGCCCGTCCACAGGCGAGTCTAACAGAACGCCGATTTGTTCCCGAAGAGACTCTTCGACATCGGAGGTTCTTACATTTTTACGCTTACCCGCACGAATTGAGCCAATTGCGCCTACAACATACGCATCGTCGCCAACGACTTTGCGAGCTAATTCAACTCCAGCACGGTTGATCGCTTCAACATCGCCTTCCAAACCGTACTTAGACAGCTTCTCACGGTTCGCCGAAAACGTATTCGTCTCAATAAGACGAGCACCTGCCTCAAAATAACGGCGGTGCACGTCAGCAACCGTCTCCGGTCTAAGCAAATTCAGTTCTTCATATGAAATGCCGACAGGAAAGCCCATTTGATATAAGTATGTCCCCATAGCGCCGTCACCGGTCAAAATTTCCCGTTGCAACGCTGCACGAAGATCCAATTTCATGCATCATTTCCCCTATCTATAGTTTGCCTGTAAACACTTCTTCCGCAGGCCCTGTCATATACACGTGATTATCCTCTTGCAGCCACTCGATGAACAAGTCCCCGCCTTTAAGTGAAACCGTCGCTTCGCGATCGGATAAACCATTCAGCACGGAGGAAACTAGCGTAGCGCATGCGCCCGTTCCGCAAGCAAGCGTAGGCCCAGCGCCTCGCTCCCAAACCCGCATATCCGTATAAGCACGGTCGCGAACGGTGGCGAATTCGACATTTATTTTACGAGGAAACATCGGATGTGCTTCAAGCTTCGGCCCCCAAGTAGCGAGGTCAAAATTGACAGCATCCTCCACATAAATGACACAATGCGGGTTCCCCATGGAAACGGCTGTGAAACGAAACGTTCGGCCATCCACCTCAATCGGGTGATCGATCACTTGGTCGGCGTTAACTGTCGTAGGTACCTGAAGTCCTTGCAGGATAGGTGCTCCCATATCCACACGAGCGGTCACAACTTTCCCATCTTGCACCTGAACTTGCACCTTTTGCACACCAGCGCCGATCGTTTCAATCGTAATTTCTGTTGCGTCTGTCAGCTTATGGTCGTACACATATTTGGAAACACAGCGGATCGCGTTGCCGCATTGCTCGGCCTCAGATCCATCTGAGTTGATAATGCGCATTTGAAAATCAGCCTTCTCTGAAGGAAGAATAAAGACAACGCCATCGGCGCCGATGCTAAAATATCGATTGCACAGCTGAATGGCTAGCTGGTCAGCCCCGGCAGGAAGCTCTTTTTCCCCAGCTACGACGATAAAATCATTGCCAAGTCCGTGCATTTTCGTAAAATTCATGTCAAGCACCCCTATGTGCGGTTTAGCCATTATCATAGCGTAAAATCGTCAGTATGCATAGCCCTACGGCCTCGCAGTACGTTATCGTCGTTAAATCGCCATAGTTGTGAATCTGGTAGTGTCGTTTGGATTTGGTGCAATTGAGAGGAGTTTTCTAGGGTGATGTGATGAGTTGGGAAGGGGGGGATTATAGTACGTGAGTAGCTTGTTTTGGTCGGGGAGTTACAGTAATGAGAAGCGTGCGTTGGATGAGTTGGCTGTGCAGAATAAAGTAACTGGAAAACCTACATCTATTTCTAGCAAATATCGCCTGAATCTAAGTTTAAATGGAAAACATCCAGTTAATTTCTTACATTTTATTGAAATCCTAAGAAAATCCCAAAAACAACTGGAGAAAATCCATTTATTCTGGGTTTCAGGGTAAATATCAACAAACTAACTGTATAAAATACATCTATTCATAGTTGGGTGCGGGGTGCGGAGTGCGGGATTCGGGGTGCGCGGTTCGCGGTGCGCGGTTCGCGGTTCGCGGTGCGGGGTGCGGGGTGCGGGGTGCGCGGTGCGCGGTGCGCGGTGCGGCGTTCGGGGTTCGGGGTTCGGGGTTCGAGGGCCAGTTCCGTGTTCGAGTTAGAGCACCAACCGCCCCCTTCACCCAAACAGAAAAAGCTGCCTCACGGCAGCCTCCCCACTCCTCCTCACCTATCTAAAGCTAGGTTTCGAAGATTTATTATACACGGAGGCGCTTGAGCCTCTCGAGCCTTTTGAACCTTTGGAACGTTTAGGCGACAACACGCTGCCGAGTCCCATGAAGAAGGTCGGAATACCTGCAGCAATGAGAACGAGAATCCAGTCCTTCCAGCCGAGCGGAACGGTTTTAAAGATTGGTTGGAGAGCTTCGACATACATAACGCCGAGCATCAAAATCAGCGATGACAAAACAGCCAAAACTAAATACTTATTTTGCAAAGGATTGCGGTGGAAAATGGAGCGTGAGCTGCGGCAATCGAAAACATGGATGAGCTGGGCCATAACCAAGGTTGCAAACGCGACACTTTGTGCTTTCAATAACGTTTCTGCATCCGACGGATTCACGCGTAATATGAGCCAGAAGGCACCTAATGTACACACCCCGATGAGCATACCGCGGGAAATAATTTTCCAACCTAACCGTCTAGCAAAAATACTTTCCTTCGCCGAACGCGGCCTATGCTGCATTAAGTCTTTTTCGGCTTGATCTACGCCGAGCGCCATTGCTGGCAGACCATCGGTGACTAAGTTCACCCATAGAATCTGTATCGGCACGAGCGGCAGCGGCAGACCTGCCATCATAGCAATGAACATCGTCATGATCTCGCCAACGTTAGATGCAAGCAGATAACGAATGAATTTGCGAATATTTTCATAAATGCTGCGCCCCTCTTCAATCGCCGCAACGATCGTCGAGAAATTATCATCACTAAGAATTAAAGATGATGCCTCTTTAGATACATCGGTGCCCGTAATTCCCATTGCAATACCGATATCAGCCGCCTTAATCGCAGGTGCATCGTTGACCCCATCGCCTGTCATAGCAACTACGTGACCATTGCGCTGCAGCGATTTAACGATTCTAAGCTTATGCTCAGGGGATACCCTAGCATAAACGTAGGTATCGTTGACTTTAGCGTCGAGCTCATCATCAGACAACTGACCAATCTGCTGACCGCTCATGGAGACACCATTGGTAGGAATCATACCCAGCTGCTTCGCAATCGCTTCAGCTGTCGTTTGATGATCACCTGTGATCATTACCGTTTTGATGCCGGCTTTGCGGCATTTGGAGATTGCTTCCCGCACTTCTTTGCGCGGAGGATCGATCATTCCTGTTAAACCTACAAAGACTAAGCCATTTTCGACGTCCTCATAATCATCAAACCGATCGCTGACTTTAAGCTCTTTATACGCGATACCCAGTACGCGAAGCGCTGATTTGGCCATGCCTTCATTGGCCGAGATCACCTTTTGCTTCAGTGTGGATGTGAATGGAATGACTTTACCGTCCCATAAAATGTAGCTGCAATGCTGCAACAGGACATCTGGCGCCCCTTTTGTACAAGCCATACGGCCATTCTCGGAGGACACGAGTACAGACATCCGTTTACGCTCCGAGTCAAAAGGAAACTCTGCGATTCTTTTATATTTTTCGCTCAACGAATCTTGTGTAATTCCGCTCTTCGCACTCAGAACAACTAAGGCCCCTTCTGTCGGATCCCCTTTAATATTCCAAATCGAGGCAGAACCATCAGCGCCTTCTTTGCCTTTCTTTCTCTTCGTTTCTTGTTTTTCTTCTATTAACGTTGCGTTATTACAAAGAGCGGATACATGAAGCAGCTTCGTGAGAGATGGATGCTTGTGCACATCCGTATGCTGCCCGCCCAGCAAAATATTACCGACCGGCGCATAGCCATCCCCTGTTACCTCCAGCACATCCCCGCCAATCCACAAATGGGTCACGGTCATCTTGTTCTGTGTCAGCGTACCTGTTTTGTCTGAGCATATGACGGATGCACACCCTAGAGTCTCCACGGAGGGCAGCTTTCTAACGATCGCTTTCCGTTTAATCATCCGTTGTACACCGAGCGCTAGCGCAATTGTAACAATCGCCGGGAGCCCTTCAGGAATCGCGGCAACGGCTAAGCTGACACCAGCCAGGAACATCGCGTACGGTGGTTGTCCATGCATAATACCTGCGACTACAACAAGAACAGTCAATGCTATGGCGACGATGATTAAAATCTTACCCAACTGCTCCAAACGGTGCTGCAGCGGAGTTTCCATGGATTCTGTATTTTGAATCAAATCCGCAATTTTACCCATTTCGGTGTTCATCCCGATTCGGACGACAACCGCCTTAGCTGTACCACGAGAAACCATCGTGCCCATGAAGCCCAAATTGCGCTGATCACCAAGCGGCACTTCATCATATGGAATCGTCGTTGTCACTTTACTGACCGCAATCGACTCGCCAGTAAGCGCAGACTCCTCAATATACACGCCGTTCGTTTCTAGAAACCGCACATCCGCAGGGACTCTATCGCCGCTTTCCAGAAATACGATATCACCGGGTACCAGATCACGAGCCGGAATTTGATGAACGGCCCCTTCTCTCCAAACATTCGCATTCGGCGCTGACAGCTCTTTTAAGGCACGCAGCGAACGTTCCGCTCGAAACTCCTGGGTAAAGCCCAAAATCCCATTCATCACAATAATGACGACGATGGTAATCGCATCTAGATATTCACCTAGCAAGCCGGATATTAGAGTCGCCCCCAATAGGACCAGCACCATGAAATCTTTAAATTGATTCAAAAGCAGTGTGATTGGCGATACACGCTGCCCCTCCGAGAGCTCGTTTCGCCCTGCTTCCGCCTGCCGTTTCCAAGCTTCTTCCCAGGGCAATCCTTGCTGTATATCCACCTGCTGCAATTGCAAGACATCCTCCGAGTTCAACTGGTACCACTTATTCTGACTCATTCGCCCTTCTCCCTCCCACATCCACTTGATCTTGTCTCACACTTTAAAGTTTTTCGAAGAAAAACTCGCTTCGGAAGCATTTGCTTATACGTATTTGTATTCAGACAAGCAGGAAAATATCCCTGAAATCATCTTTCCTGCCCTGAGCCCCTTAAGTTTTTGTGAAAAGTATGGCATCATAGAGATTAGCAAAGTTGTCAGCTACGGAACTGGTTACAAGATCAAGTTGCAAATGGCAGCAAGCATCAAAGAATGGAGTTGTATGTATCATGGCTTTAGACGGACTCGTCCTGCATGCATTAGTTCACGAACTGCAAATGTATGTGGGAGGCCGCATTAATAAAATTCACCAACCAAGCGAAAATGATATTGTGCTGCATATTCGCACGCAAAGGCAGAATGTCAAGCTGCTGCTTTCCGCCAACCCCACCTACCCACGGGTTCAAACGACGGAACAAGTGACGATGAATCCACTGGATGCGCCTATGTTCTGTATGCTGCTTCGCAAGCATTGCGAGAATGGCGTAATTGAAGCTGTAGAGCAAATCGGCATGGAGCGGGTTATTCGGTTACAGATTCGTCATCGCGACGAGCTAGGGGACATTTCCCTTAAGTATATAATTGTTGAAATTATGGGACGGCACAGCAACATCATCTTACTCGACCCTGCGACAGATACGATTGTCGATGGCATTCATCATGTCACACCAGCAATCAGCTCTTATCGCGTCGTCATGCCAGGCAGCAAATATGTAACGCCACCCGAGCAGGATAAGCAAAATCCACTAGAGATCGATGCCGAAGCCTTTCAGCATGCGTTAGAGAGCACGAAGTCAGCATCGGAAGCCGATGCAGCCTCCCAGATCACACCTGAGCAGCAATTGGTTGCGGCATTCAGCGGACTTAGCCCCTTGATCGCTAAGGAAATTGTGTATCGCAGCAAGCAAGGAAGTACAGCTGTAGACAGCTCATCCCTTTGGCCATCGTTCAGCGAAGTCATGACCGCCATGCGCGAGGATCGCTATGAACCGGTTATTGTAGAGCAAGAAAAGACGGGCAAGCTGTTTTTCGCAATGACACCCCTCACGCACATCATCGGTACTTCGAAGTCTTATCCGACGCCAAGCGCGTGTTTGGAGCAGTTCTATGGATACAAAGCGGAAAGAGATACGGTTAAACAGCGTGTATCGGATTTATTGAAATTTTTACAAAATGAAGTGAACAAAAATGTTAAAAAACTGGAAAAACTTCAAGATACCGTCGAAGACGCTAAAGACGCGGATAAATTTCGGATTCTCGGGGAGCTATTGACCGCCTCGCTACATACGATTAAGAAAGGCGACAAGCAGGTCCAAGCCATCAATTATTATGATGAGGATCAAGCGATGATCACCATCGCCTTAGACCCGCTCCTTGGCCCAGCGGAAAACGCACAGCGTTATTTTAAAAAATACAGCAAATTAAAAAACAGCACGGTGATCGTCGAGGAGCAAATTGCCCAAACGCATCAAGAAATCACCTATCTGACGACCCTGCTCCAACAGTTGAGCGTGGCCTCCCTGCCGGATATCGAAGAGATTCGTGACGAGCTTATGGAGCAAGGCTATGTGCGTGACCGCAACAAGAAGCAGCGCAAGAAAAAGAAAAAAGATAAGCCAGCATTAGCGTGTTACGAGTCCACGGAGGGCGTTCCTATCTATGTTGGGAAAAATAATACGCAAAACGAGTATCTGACGAACCGTCTTGCCTCCTCAACGGATACTTGGCTACACACGAAGGATATTCCTGGTTCCCACGTCGTCATACGCGGTGAATACAGTGACACCACCTTGCTCGAAGCTGCGCAGTTAGCTGCTTACTTCAGTCAAGCCAAAAATTCGAGTCAAGTCCCGGTGGATTACACGACCATCAAGCATGTCCATAAGCCCAACGGCTCCAAGCCTGGATTTGTGATTTACGTGAATCAGAAGACACTTTATGTGACGCCGGAAGAAGAAGAAATTAAACAATTGAAAGTCACGATTAAGTGAACATACAAAAAACCTATCGAGTTGGATCAGAAGATCTCTCGATAGGTTTTTCACATTATTTATGGCTACTTACATGTCCCATTGCTTCGTTAATGAAAGGATATAGGCCTTTACTTGCTCTTGCAGGTCCGGACGCTGTAAAGCTAGCTCAATCGTAGCTTCAATATACCCCAGCTTGTCCCCAACGTCATACCGCTTCGCCTGCATAAGATACGCAGCCATCTGCTGCTCCTTATTCAAAACGCGCAACGCGTCCGTTAATTGAATCTCGCCGCCGCGTCCAGGTTCTTGACGTTCTAAAATGCGGAAAATTTCCGGCATAATAATGTAACGCCCGATCACCGCCAAATTCGATGGCGCCTGATCACGATCAGGCTTTTCTACCAGATCCTCAATCAAACGATAATGATCACGGCTCGCCGCGGGAGAGATAATACCGTACTTGCTAACATCGGCCCAAGGCACCTCTTGTACAGCGATTACCGAAGTTTCCGTTTGCTCATAAATATCAATCATTTGCTTAAGTCCAGGAGGAGAAGATTGGAGAATATCATCGCCGAGCAGAACTGCGAAAGGTTCATCCCCAATGAATTTGCGTGCGCACTGAATGGCATGACCTAAGCCGAGTGGCTGCTTCTGCCGGATGTAATGCACATCAGCCAAATTAGAGACAGACTGCACAATCTCCAGAAGCTGTGTGCTACCTTTTTCCTCAAGCATCATCTCCAGCTCAACCGATTTATCAAAATGATCCTCAATCGCACGCTTGTTACGCCCGGTCACAATGATAATATCCTCAATGCCGGACTCAATCGCTTCCTCCACGATATACTGGATAGCGGGTTTGTCGACGATCGGCAGCATTTCCTTCGGCTGTGCTTTGGTTGCAGGCAAGAAACGCGTACCTAGTCCTGCCGCGGGGATGATGGCTTTACGAATTTTTTTCATACTTGCTCCTCCTTCAAATGTGCTAGTACATCCATCCCGATTCGTCTCGAACCAATCGCTGAATGAAAAGCAATGCCATCTCGAACACCATGGAAGTCAGAGCCTGCTGTCATTAGGAGCCCCTTGCGCTGAGCAAGCTCCCTGTATCTCTCTTCGTCTTCGGCTGAATGATCCGCATGATACACTTCAATGCCGTCTAGTCCTTGTAAAGTGATCGCCTCAACCAGCGCATCATCATGATAAATGCCTGGATGCGCAAGCACCGCTCGGCCTCCAGCCTCATGAATCCATGTAATCGCTGTAGCAGGCTGAATGCGAGGCGGATTAGCGTACGCTGCCGCTCCTGAAGCCAAATAACGATCGAACGCTTCAGTAATCGTGCTCACATAGCCCTTATTTAAAAGCACCGCCGCAATGTGGGGGCGTCCCACCGTATCCCCTTTACGCTTAATATTCGCTACTTCTTTGAGAACTTCCTCCATCGTAATCTCGATGCCCAGCTCCTGTAACCGCGCGATGATCATTTCGTTACGCGTATCCCGCGTGTCTCGCAATGAGGCCAAGCGCTGTAGGAATTGTTCGTCCTCAATATTGATGAAATAGCCGAGAATGTGAATGTCTTGTCCATTCGCAACCGTTGAAATTTCCACCCCAGGCACAACTACAATGCCCAGCTCTGAACCCGCTTCAAGCGCTTCTGCTACCCCGGAGATCGTGTCGTGATCCGTGATCGCAATAGCCCCCAAACCAGCGTCCAAAGCCATCTGTACGTTCGCTCTAGGCGATTGCGTCCCATCTGAGGCCGTTGTATGTGAATGTAAGTCTGCTTCCATACGCAATCCAACTCCTCCTTTTATAAAAAACGGCTTAAATCTTCTTGACGCAAGAACGTCATAAAGCTAACGGCTGAAATAGGCAGCAAGGTCGAATTTAAATAAATCGCATAGAAGCTGCGCTCAAATACGATATTTTCGATTTTTTTCACTTTAAATAAACCTAGTGTCACCTCATGCTTAACGGATGATTGCGAAAGAATGGAAATACCGAGACCCGCTTCAACAGCTGATTTAATGGCCCCTGTACTTCCAAGCTCCATCACGATCTTCATTGAGGAACAATCCATGTTGCAGCGAGCAAATTCTTCCTCCATAACCCGCCTAGTACCCGAACCTTGCTCACGCAGCACAAAAGGGTACTTCAAGAGCTCCTCCAATGTGACCACTTCAACATCCGCAAGCGGATGATCTGAAGGTACAATAAGGCGCAGCTCATCGCTAAGAATCGCTTCCGTGTGCACGTCCGGATGATGAATCGGTGCTTCAACAAGACCGAAATTGAGTTGATGGCTAAGCACCTCGTCCAAAATCTGCGCCGTGTTCATCACCTTCATCGATACGGAAATATTGGGGTAATCTTTGCTGAAAGGTCCCAACAGACGAGGCAGGATATACTCTCCCATCGTTAAGCTGGCGCCTAATTGAAGCCGCCCTTCAATCATCATCGTAAATTTCGACATCGCGACATCGGTGTCGCGAATAAGCTCAATGCTATTTTTTGCAAATGGCAGCAAAGCTCGCCCTGCCTCAGACAATTCGATCTTCTTCGTGCTGCGATGAAAAAGCTTCACACCGAAATAATCCTCAAGCGACTGTACCTGCATCGTGACCGCAGGCTGTGTCATATGTAAAGCAGCGGCTGCGTGTGAGAAACTGCCTTTTTCCGCAACGGTATAGAAAATATGTAATTGATGAAAATTAAGTGCCATGATATACCGCCTCTCTCTCTGCTACCATTATATGAAATCCAGCCATGACAGTCCATCAACACGCCAAAAAAGAGTATGTCTGCCCCAGACATACTCTGATCAATTACTTGATTAGCGACGCTTGCGACTATTCTTAATCAAAGTCATACGGCGCGAATGCCTTAACCAGGAATAGTACGACTTTAGATCGCGCAGCTCCATCGTTTCTGACATTTTGCCAAGAAAGGTAACGATAATCATTTTATGCAGAGGATTGCCTATGAGATCTGTCTCATGCTCTAAATGTGAAAATTCGGCCACAACAACCAAATCATCGTCAATGAGATACACGTCTTCTTCATTCCGGTAGTAAGGGACCATGCTATCATTTTTAAGCTTCTCCCAAAGAAAAGCGCAAATTTCTTCGAGTGAATTGTTATCGCTTGAAATACGATCACTCCATCTCAGCTTTGCATGATTCGTGATCACGATATCCGCCACTTTCTTATCACCTAGCTGTACGAAAAATGGTTCGTAAGTACTCCATCTCCCCATCACCTTATCTTTCATGATCACATCTCCTTTCCTATTTAAATGGGACCTATTACCTACTCCCTGATGTTATGTAAGTTATATTTTACTGTATTATAACTTTTTTTCCCATGGAAGAATATATAAAATTATTAATAAGTATTTATGAAGACAAAAAACTATGCCTAATTTTCGGAAAATTGTGAAAACTTCTACAAATGCCGTTCAGGACAGCTTGAACACGTTCAAATACGACTTAAAAAAATAAAAAAGCTTCTCGCGAAGCTTTCATTTTGCACTGCAGCCTCAAAGCGTGTAAAATCTAGTTTTGTCAGGCACATCACTACTATATTCCGTTTTAATTTCGTTGCGGTACGATTTCTCTACCTTTTTGACATACGGCAGCTTAAGCAGGCTGCGTGTTGTCTCTTCCAATTTGCTGGCATGTATATAAAGTACAGCATAATTCATTTTTTTGGATATGTAATGTAGGGAACCAAACCGCTCCAAATTTCTGGCGGCTTTGATATCGTTTACCCAAATGATTAACCCGCTACGCTCAATCATCATGATTGCAACCTCTTTTCAATAATCCTAGTATGGAGTGATCTCACAACATGAAGCCATCAGATAACATTGTCCGCGTATACCGCGGAAATATAACTGAAAGTATACATCGCGTCCACCTTGCTGTCGTGGACACCCGAGGAACGCTCCTGCATCGCGCAGGCGATCCTCACCTGCTCACTTTCGCCCGCTCGACGGCGAAGCTAATTCAAGCGTTGCCGGTCATTGAGTCCGGCGCTGCTGATCGTTTCGGCCTGACCGAGGCCGAAATTGCCTTATGCTGCGCTTCCCACAATGGGGAAGCTGAGCATGTGAGCACGGCCCGCGGCATCCTGGGCAAGTTAGGTTACCATGCCAAGCACCTGCAGTGCGGTGCGCACGAGCCTTACCACGCGCCAACCGCGCAGGCGATGCGCGAACGGGGCGAATCCCCTTCGACCTTGCATAATAATTGCTCGGGCAAACACTCGGGTATGCTATCCCTCAGCAGCCATCTAGGCGCCTCGCCGGACACCTACATGAGCCCGGAGCATCCTGTTCAACAATTAATGTTGGATGCCGTAAGCGCCATGGCAGGTGTGCCAAAGGAGCAAATGGAGCTGGGAATCGACGGCTGTGGCGTGCCTGTATTCGGAATGCCAATCGACCGCCTCGCGCTCGCTTTTGCCCGTTTAGGAAGCCCCGAGGGGCTATCTGCAGAGCGTGCAAACGCTTGCCAGAGAATTGTCGATGCTGTGCGAAAATATCCTCAATACCTCGCAGGGAACGACCGCTTCGATACGCAACTCATCGAGGTAACAAAGGGGCGAATCATCGGTAAAATGGGTGCCGAAGGAATTTTTGCCATTTCGATACCAGACCAAGCCCTTGGCTTCGTATTAAAAATAGAAGACGGCAATATCCGTGCCTTGTATCCCGCGGTCATGGAGGCGCTGAAGCAGCTAGGCTATCTCTCCGAAGACGAGATTAGCGAGCTTGCAGCTTTCCATATGCCGCCCGTTCAGAACTGGCAAGGAACCGAGGTCGGACGCATCCGCCCCGATTTCTGCCTGTGAGTCACATTAACCGCAATTCCCGCTGCAGCTTCCACCGGAGCTGCAGCCTTTGCCGGTTGGCAAGGGATTGTTGCTTGGCACCTTGATGGAATCCGAAACCGCATGAGCAATCGTCGTAGAGACGGTGTATAGCAAGTCGTCCAAGCGATCCTCAGCTTCTTTATATTTGCGAACTGCCTCAACGGCATAGAGCTTCTCTTGCACTTCATTCACAGCGGCTAGCGCATCATGATAGCTTGGATGGTAATGCCCGAAACGCTCGCATTCAGCAAAGGCATCTTTTTTCCTAGCAAACACCGCTTGTAAATCTTTAACTTCCTTACTGTTCTCAACCGCAGTCTTCCAATATAAATAATCTGCAACTTCGGCAGAAGAATTAATCATGTCACCCATGTCATAGGCTTGCATCAGGATAGCAGACATATCCAGTGTTTCTGTTTCCATTGTTTGTAACATTACGGCAATACCATCCTTCCTCTCGAAAAATCTATAACACTTCTATCATATCACAGTTCGCCAAGAGTTTCTTCCTTTTCTCGCGCACACCCATCATTGATTCCTGGTAAAATGAGCTTCATCTCCTTCCAGTCCTCGCTTGGCCAAGATATCTCCTGATATTCTTCCCAACCTTCTAGAATCCAACCTGTTCGATCTTCCCGCAGCATCCGCGGAATAATGAAACAGTCACGTCCTTCTTTCCTGAGCTGCAGCACACTTTTCCACTCAATGGCTTTACGAATCATATCTTTCCTTGTAGAAGCGTGATAGTCTCGAAGCTCCTTAATCCAACTCATAGGGATTTGCTGCATATCCGGATATAAGTCAGCTCGCTCCGGCAGATGAGGATCAACTTCATAGAGCTGAATGGTATCTCTGGAATAACATAGGCCTATGGCTGCCACATGTACAGGCTCTATTCCCTCGTCCTGAGCAACCGGGGAGGGAAGGCTGCGATTGGGATGAAAGCCCATGGCTTCCAAGCATTTGGTCAAATGTTTCACATGCTCGCGAGAAATAATAAAATTGGTTCCACCTATGCGATCCCCGAGCAAGCTGCTGCACTTTTCGTTTCGAAGTAAAGCTTCCGCCACATCGATATTTTGACAGCGAAGCAGCGTAACATCCTCGATGTAAAGCTTATCTTTCTGCGCCTCCCATTCGGTTAAGGCTATGACTACCTGCTCAGGAACTTCATAATAAGCATTCGCATGCAAAAGTTGAATCACATCTGCGCTCTTCAGCTTATGGTCTAACGCTCGTTGAAAGCTTATCTTCGTCAACCGATAAGTTCTTACAAGGTCAGCTTGCTGAAGGTCAGCAAACGCGGCAATATGCCACTCTAGAAGAAGAGAGGCATCCGGAGGAAGCAGGATTTCGAAATCTGGCTGAACGTAGAGTGAAGGCTCAGCTTGGTGTGATGCATCATCATGCAAGCTTGACGGCATCTCAACATTTGATTGCGGATGGACGAGCCATTTGAACCAGAGCTGACCCTCTTGATCTCGAGCCACCTCGATGAAGCGAAACGTAGTCAATGGCTTGATCCAAGCTGCGAACAATTCCTGGCGTAAATCCTCCTGCCCCGTCAGTTTACGAGCGATTGAGCAGCAGGATTGAATAGCTTGTACCAGCTCATCTAAGCTGTACCATTGCGAAATAGCACCTCGCTCCATGAACGAAATCCCATGCTCTAACCAAACTGGCGCGGGTACAATCGCTTGCCGCCAAATGCGGTACAGCTGCGTTTGCTGGTGCTCATATGAGCCTTGAAGCCAAGTATGCAAGTTGCCATGATTGATCAGAAAGCTGCTGCCCGCTTCATTTTTCATGAGAAAGCCCATCCGGATCGCCATTTCAAGTATCAGCGCGGCAGGTTCGTCATATGTGTCCGTAAATGCGTAAGTTAGCCCAGCCATTGTGATAATGGCTTTCGGCAAACTCACATGTTCAGTAAGCTTTTGTAATTGCTTCTTATGTAAGGTTCCTTTATTCGTGAGAGAAAGATCCGACTGCCGCGAGCAATTGACCATAAAATGAATTAATTGCTGCGCTAATCCTCTGGGATTCACTTGGATCTCTTCATCTGTATCGTCTGTATCGTTTGATTCCACATCGAGATGACTTTCCAGCTCCGAAAGAGGCTTCAAATCAGCAGGAAATAGGATACGCTGCCAACCCGCAAACGCATCCTCTGGCATAACAAAAAGTTGTTCCCCCCACGATTTGCGAAAAGCAACAATGATACCGTATCGACGCAGTCCCCACAGCCCCAAGCTTACTTGGGCACCAGACATGTGAATCGTCGCTTCCTTCTCCAACCGCTCGCTGGTAAATGGAAGACAACCAAACGTCGACATTACAAGCCGCAGCGTACGCCTCTCATCGGAAGAAAGCTCACTGTAAAGTTCAATTAGGTGATGTGGTCGCGTGAGCACCTCTCCTAATGACTCTCTAGACGCGTGAGATGCAGCGCACCAAGGTTGTCTTAGAATCAGCTCCTTTAACGAAAGTGGCATTTTCCTTTCCACCTGATCGTACTTCATACCCAATCTCCCTTCATCTGACCGGTTGATTCCAGCTAGTAATCTCGTACTGGTAGCCTTGCTCCACGAGAAATAATTGCCTCTTCATCGCAAAATCCTGTTCCTTCGTGTCGGAGCTAACGAGTGAATAGAAGACGGCGATGTTGTCGCCATTTCGCTTTGGACGGAGGATGCGTCCGAGTCGCTGTGCTTCTTCTTGCCTGGAACCGTAGCTGCCTGAGACCTGAATCGCGATCGCAGCATCCGGGAGATCCACAGCGAAGTTCGCCACCTTCGACACGATGAGCAGCGGCAGGTGCCCCTTTTTGAAAAGCTCATAGAGCTCCTCACGGCGCTCATGCGGGATGCTGCCGCATATCATCGGTGCGCCGGTATGGATTGCGATTTGTTCCAATTGATCGATGTACTGACCGATTATTAGCGTTGGTTCATCCGAATGAAGCTCCAATAAATGATCAATCACATCCAGCTTCGCCACATTTTCCCCAGCAATTCGGAATTGATGCCTAGCGCTTGAAGCACTGTAAAGATCACGATCCGCTGTGGACAAAGGCACACGCACTTCTTGACAAGTAACCTTGGCGAGCCACCCCATCGTTTCTAGCTGCTTCCACGCCATGTCATATTTTTTGGGCCCAACTAAGGAAAATACATCCCCCTCTAAGCCATCTTCTCTAATCAGCGTCGCCGTTAAACCTAACCTGCGTGTAGCTTGAATCTCAGCCGTTGCACGAAAAACAGGCGCAGGCAACAGGTGAACCTCATCATAAATGATGAGGCCCCATTCCCTCTCGCTAAATATTCGCAAATGCGAGAAATCGGCATCCTTGCTCCCGCGATGCGTGAGAATTTGGTATGTCGCAATCGTGACAGGTTTAATTTCCTTCGTGGTGCCATTGTACTCACCTACCTGATCACTCGTTAGGCCCGTTTTGTTCAGGATTTCGCGTTTCCATTGCTTCACGGATGTCACGTTCGAGGTAAGAATTAATGTCGCGCAGCTTGCTTTCGTCATAGCCGCAATACCCACTACCGTCTTTCCCGCTCCGCACGGAAGCACCAAAACACCGCTCCCCCCGTGACCAACCTGCTGAAATGCGTCTACCGCTTGCTTTTGATAATCACGCAATTGGAACGGCTCTTCCGACTCCTCTTCCTCTCGCCATGGAATCTTCAGAAATTCACCGCTGCGATACTGCGCCATATCCTCCACCGGATAGCCAAGCTTTATCAATTCTTGCTTCAGAATGCCGCGGTAACTCGGTGATATAGCAATAGCCCGTTCACCACGGGTGTCTGTAAGATATTTTTGTAAAGATTCATAGGCACAAATTTCTTTGAATACGACAGTATCCTCACTAACCAAGAAGAGCTCGCTCCCCACATGCACCATGCGCAGGAGTCCATAGCGCTTCGTATATTTACGAATCGTGCTAAGCACAGTGGAAGGAACGCCAAATTTGGCATTTTGCTGTAAGCAAGTTGTCATTTCATCCAAGCCCATCCCTGCTGCAGCTGCATTCCATAAGGACAACGGTGTAACCCGATACGTATGAAGATGCTCCGGGCTTTTAACTAGATCTGCAAAACGAGCCAGCTTGCCCTGGAGCTGTTCAAATTCAGGATGCTTCGTCTCGAGGAGGATAGATAAATCGTTCTGAATGATCAGAGGTCTTGAAGGATCCATAGTCAAAAGCGTATTCCCTCCTTTTTCCTTAGTATGAAGGGAAAGTACTTGATTTAAACATGGTCTCCATGCTAACGTATCTCAAAAGAGTTCACGCAGTGTAACATACCCGATGACCAAGACGGCACCAAGGGGCAGCCATCGAACGATTCCGCGAGGACGAACCCCCTTTTTCTCGACTTTCGTGTACCAATGTGCTTTCCTCGAGCGCTCTTCAACCTCTTTCACATGAGCCTCGAATCTTTTCTCTATCTCGTATAAGTTCCACATGGTAATTCCCCCCATCCTTTGGTTGGAATTGATTTTAACATGGTAAGAAGTACCACAGTTATCTATAAAAAATGATCGATTCGATCGAAAAAAATGATGATTGAGGAGGGCATGCCTATGGATCTGACGTTATACAAAACACTGCTCGAAGTAGCAAAATGGCAAAACTTTACGAAGGCTTCCGAAAAATTAGGATATGCCCAGTCCAGTGTGACCTCACAGATTCAGAAGCTGGAAATCGAATACGGGGTTGAAATTTTTGAACGCATCGATAAAAAGATGCGACCGACGCCTGCGGGGGACATTCTGCTGCGGTATGCTGCGAAGATTTTGAAGCTATACGAGGAATCCAAAATCAATGTGGCCGGCCAAACAACAGGAAGCTTCATGATCGGCACGCACGAAACAACACTCTTTTCCTATATGCTGCCTCCGTTCCTTGGAGCATTCAAGAAGTGCTTTCCGAACATTACGATCACGATCAATGAATTATTGGAAAATGATACGTCACGCGCGCTGAAGGCCGGCGAATGCGATTTAGGCTTCATCGTCGATCGAGAGCTCAGCGATCCTGATTTGGTATTTAAGACGATCCAGGAAGAGGAGTTCGTCATTGTGGCAGCCCCCGATCATCCCTTAGCCGCAAGGACTTCTATCGTGCCAGAGGATCTCAACGGTTCTGAAATTTTAATGTCGATCTCAGGCGGACGCTGCCGGAAGCTATTTGAAACGATGCTGCG
Source organism: Paenibacillus sp. J22P90 (assembly GCF_059692195.1). NCBI lineage: Bacteria > Bacillati > Bacillota > Bacilli > Caryophanales > Paenibacillaceae > Paenibacillus > Paenibacillus sp. J22P90. The sequence goes on along the minus strand of NZ_JCAUAY010000005.1, from coordinate 265,078 downwards.
CAAGCACAATGTGCAATACACACTCACATACGAGATAAATAACTATGAAACGATCAAAAAATGCGCCATGCACGGGCTTGGCCTCTGCTTACTGCCGAAAACAACGGTGACGACGGAAACACAAAACGGGCAGCTAGCGATTTTACCGCTAAACTACCCGAATTTTAAACTTAATGTGCAATTATGCTATCATGCCAAACGGCAATTATCTGTTCCATTGAAAAACTTCATTCAACTGATGTGTGAAACTACTCCACACGAACGGCTTTCGCTTGGGCAAGCAAGCACAATTCAGCCGCTTTAAACGTATGTGCTTGTGTCATCGCATTCTCTGTACGATGGATGCAATCCAAGATCAACTGACCGAAGAATGGAAAGCCTACTTGTCCATGCAGACTGTAGTGCTTTTCTCCTTGTTGGTTGACCAGATACAGTTGATCCCCTTGCGGGTCACGCGCAATATCAATATATTTACGCATTTCGATGTAACCCTCGGTTCCAAGAATCAACGTACGCCCGTCTCCCCATGTTCCTAAGCCGTTTGGTGTCAGCCAGTCTACACGGAAATAGTTCGTTGCCCCATTGTCCCCAATAAGTGTCGCATCACCGAAATCCTCAAGCTCTGGAAAATCCTTCGCATGATAATTCGCTACTTTACTACTAACCACTGTCGCATCCTTACAGCCTGAATAGAAGAGGAACTGCTCGATCTGATGGCTGCCGATATCAGCCAGAATACCGCCGTATTTCTCCTTCTCAAAAAACCAAGCGGGACGGCTTGCTGCATTCAACCGGTGAGGTCCAAGACCAATGACTTGGACAACGCGCCCGATTGCGCCCTCTTCGATCAATTGACCTGCGAAGACAGCACTTTCCACATGGAGTCGCTCACTGTAGTACACCGCATATTTACGCCCTGTAGCTTCTACAACAGCCTTAGCTGCTTCCAACTGGTCAAGGGAAGTAAATGGCGTTTTATCCGTGAAATAGTCTTTCCCGTGCTCCATAGCACGAATGCCAAGAGGCCCGCGTTCCGAAGGAACTGCCGCCGCAGCGATCAGTTTGACTTCAGGATCATGAAAGATTTCTTCCTCAGAAGAGGCTGCTTTAGCCTGAGGGAACTTTTCGATGAACGCAGCCACTTTAGCTGGGTCTTGATCATATACCCATTTCAACTCTGCGCCAGCTTCCAAGAGCCCATTCGTCATGCCATAGATATGACCATGATCTAGAGCAACAGCCGCGAAGGTAAACTCCCCTTTTTGAACAACAAGGTTCGGCTTCCCTTTCGGGGCATAATTCATGCCATCACTTTTTTGCATTTCGGATTTCCTCCACAGATCTTAGACGTTAAGTGTTTTAAAGCTGCCTGCATCTTTACTCACTTTGGAGTTTTTAATTTTCTCTTGTAAGTGCTGCTCAAACAAGTCTTCATCGATCGGTAGATCGACCCAGTTGTCTGTGAACGTAGACAGCATGATGGCGTTGGAGATCATCAAGCCTTTGATTCCTTCTTCACCTGGAGCAATCAATGGTGTTCCATGAAGAATCGCGTCAACAAAGTTTTGTGTGATTCCCATATGGCCCGTTTCTTTGCCCTCAACAGGAATTTCACATTTCCAGCATTCAGGACTACCGAAGCCGCCTTTGTACGTTTCATTAAATTCTCTTTCCGATACACGTAAACGCCAGAACGTCAATTTGCCGTCTTCAATGACGATTTTCCCACGGTCACCGGACAATTCAAAACGGTTTGTCCCTGGAGCCTCACCTGTTGTCGTCACGAACAAGCCTGTAGCACCATTTTCATATTCTACAAATGCTGTTACATCATCTTCAACTTCGATATTACGGTGTTTACCGAAATAACAGAAAGCGCGTACACGCTTCGGCATCATATCGATCGTCCACTGCCATAGGTCTAGTTGATGCGGATCCTGATTGATCAGTACGCCGCCGCCTTCACCAGCCCATGTTGCACGCCAGCCGCCTGAATCGTAATAGCTTTGTGATCTGTACCAGTTCGTAATAATCCAGTTCGTTCTGCGAATTTCACCAAGCTCGCCAGAAGAAACTAGATCTTTTAATTTTGTATATAATGGATTTGTACGTTGGTTGTACATCATGCTGAATACCTTGCCTGATGCTTTCGCAGCTTCGTTCATTTGGCGAACTTGCTTCGTATATACACCCGCCGGCTTCTCACAAATAACATGCAGACCTGCTTCGAAAGCGCGAATAGCTGTTCCTGGGTGATCGTAGTGAGGTGTTGCAATCAATACCCCATCAATGATGCCGGAAGCCAAAAAGTCATCAAGATTGTCAAATAATTTGACGCCTTCACCTAGGTTTTCTTTTGCCCACTCCAAGCGATCCGCTCTCGGTTCACAAATTGCCGTAAGTTCAGCGCCCTTCACTTCACCTTTGACCAAATATTTGGCATGTCCGGTTCCCATGTTCCCCAGACCAATGATACCAATCCTTACTTTTTCCACTGTACGTCACCTTTTTCTTGTCAGATTCACAATTATTAAGCACGCTTTCACTTTAGCATATTTATGAGGAGGCATCTTGTCGCAGATTGACTACCTTATTGCGAACTTTGACAGTTAGACGTCAATTAGACAAGTTTACTGTGCGTAAGCCGGTAATTGAATGCTGACCGAAGTTCCAACGCCAAGCTTACTTTGATAGCGGATCAGCCCATGATGCTCTTCAATAATGGTAAAGCTTACCATCATGCCCAGGCCCGTCCCTTTTTCCTTCGTTGTATAAAATGGCTCGCCAATTCGCGGCAATCGATCTTCCGAAATCCCTTGGCCCTGATCGACAAACTCCAAAATGACGTCATTCCCTAGAAGCTGTGCATTAATATTCAAGGGACCGCCTGTAGGCATCGCTTCAATCGCATTTTTGATAACATTGACAAAAACTTGCTTAATTTGATTCCGCTCACAATTGACACTCGGAAGAATCGAGTCGGCATTCAGCATAATTTCAACATTATTCATAATGGCTTCTGTATTTAAAAGTTGAATGACCTCTTCAAGTATCACTAATGGATCGTGAGGCATGTAGGCAACCGCTTGCGGCTTAGCGAGTATCAGAAGCTCGCCTAGAATCAGCTCAATGCGATTAAACTCTTCTTGCATAATGTGAAAATAACGCAGTTTACTTTCCTCGTTCGCATGACACATCAGCTTTACAAAGCCCTTAAGCGCTGTCAATGGATTGCGAATCTCATGGGCAATACCCGCTGCCAATTGGCCGGCAACATGCAGTTTTTCTGTTTTACGGAGCAGCTCCTCCGTTTGTTTCTGCAGCGTTATATCCTGCACAGTTCCGAATAAACATAGCGCTCGCCCCCACTCGTCATAGGTGGTTCTAGCTAGTGTGTGCAAGGTTCGCACCTCTTCATCGACCACAACCCGATAGACGAGATCCATCGTTCCATGTTGAAGCGCATTTTTCATCGCTGCCTTCGTTCTAGACAGGTCATCGGGATGAATGCTTTCAAGAATGGTTTCAAGGGGCAACTGATTCACGAAATCGGGACAACCAAATATGGCGGTCATTTCGTCTGATAAATACACCGCATTTTGAATGACGTCCCACTCATAATGGCCTAAACCGGCAATTTCTTTCGCGAGTTCCAATTTTGTTTTACTTTGGAGTATCTCGTGTTCAATTTGCTTATGCATGGTAATATCGTGAGCAAGTCCACGAACAGCCATTCGCCCTCCATTTAGAACGACTCTTTCAGTTTGGGAACGAAGATAACGGATCTCCCCATCTTGACGTAAGATCCTGTAGACGGTATCTGACTTTCCGAAGAGAACAGCCTGTTTAATTGCATGGACTACTTTCTCACGATCATCAGGTAAAACATACTCAATCATTGTACTCAAATCCATCCTGAAGCCAGGTTCAAGACCAAATATCCGGTACAACTCCTCCGACCACATGATCGTATCCTCTTCCACAACTCTTTCAAAGCTGCCGAATTGCCCTAATCGCTGTGCTTGAACGAACCGCTCTTCAACGATCTTGCGCTCGGAGATATCTCGCCAAATACCTATGTTCTGTCTGCGATTCCCAGATTCGTCCAACAACCATTTGAAATTGTTTTCGAACCATATGTACCAACCCTTTTTGTGAAGGAATCGACAGGTGATCGTACCTTGATCATTCGGAATTGTCGTATCATACGACAAAAAAATGTTCTTCAAAACCTCGATATCCTCCGGATGGCAAAAAGACAGTACAGAGGCTCCATACATATCCTCAAGTTCATATCCTAGCAAGGCTTTTATCGAGGGTGAAACATAAAGCAGACTGCCATCCTCGGCAGTGAACGTAATAAGATCTTGCACATAGTCTGTATATTTATGATTAAGATTCGTTTCAATAGCTAAATGATTCTCAATCATTGCAGTTTTCCGAATAATAATATGTAGGTTGTCACCAACAGGATAAGCGTTTACATGAATCCATTGGTTGGACGGCTTCACATATTCCTTAAAGGCAACTTCTTTTCCAGTTCTACGAGCTTGATGAAAATAACTATATGTAGCATGCCTAATCGCGGCAGGAAACTCAGTCCAAGCCATTTTACCTAGAAGCTCTTCAGGTGATCGCGTTAAAACACTTGCGCCATAATCATTAGCGTAAATAAAATGCCAGTTTGAATCTAGAATGATAAAGCCAACGGAAGCATTGTCTTCAAACATATTCATCTCTGTGTACGACCCCCTTCACCCGTTGCGTTTTATTATTATCGCTTACATTGATGCACCTCGTAAAGAGAATTCACAAAAAAACAGCTCTCCCAAAATTTAGGGAAAGCTGCTGTATGACAAGAATATGCTTGCTTAATGACTCCCAACAAGTGTGCGTTCTTGTGAAATCTGGCTTAGCGCTTCGCCAGCCTCATCTTCAAAACTACCTCTAACGGCCAAATCACCAATCGCTACAATCCCAACGAGCTCGCCATGCTCGACAACCGGCAGCCGCCTGATTTGATGCTGTGCCATGATTTTCGCGGCTTCATCCACAGACGTATTGGGCTCAACGGTAATCATATCTTTCGTCATCACCGTTTCCACAGCGGTCGAGCCTGAATGCTTTTCCGCATAGCCTCGGACAACAAGATCACGGTCTGTTACGCCACCAATGAACTTCTTCCCATCGAGAACCCCAACAAATCCAATATCGTGCTGCTTCATTTTCACAGCAATCTCATACACATTATCCAGCAAGGTAACCGTCACGCAGTCTTTACTCATGATGTCCTTTACTTGCTTATCTGGCAATTTCATCATCCTCCTTGGTGTCATGTAGCACAACAAATGATTACTACATTATCATTCACCAATGTTCGGAGGGCATTCATGCCATATAATCCAAGGCCATGGACAGCAGCAAATTCGCCGCGTTAAGCATAGATCTTTCGTCTATATCAAACTTAGGATGATGATGAGGATATACTATGCCAGCTTCCACATTGCCCGCGCCTACAAACATGAAGCATCCAGGCTTCTCTTGCAAATAATAGGAAAAGTCTTCTCCGGCCATAATAAGCGGAGATTCATGTACATTCTCTTCACCAAACAAGGTTGTGCCGACTTGAAAGAAACGAGCTGCTTCATTCGCATCATTGATAACCGTTGGATAGCCGAGTTTATAATCCAGCTCATATGTAGCTTGGGACATTTCACAGGTGGCCTTTACAATTCGCTCCATTCGGGCTTTCACTTCTTGTCTTAGCTCCGGATTGAAGGTGCGCACAGTACCATTGAGTACACTCGTTTCTGCAATAACATTAAAGCTAGAACCGCCATGGAACGAGCCGACACTAACAACGCAAGGCTCAACAGGATCCACTTGCCGGCTTACAATCGATTGCAAGTTCACGACTAATTGCGAGGCAACATACACACTATCGATCGTTTGATGCGGTAATCCACCGTGCCCGCCTTTTCCCTGTATCCGGATGGTGAATTCATCTGGCGCGGCCATGAACGCCCCTGAACGCGTGTAGGCATGTCCAACTGGGAAAGGCGTCCATAAATGAACACCAAAGACAGCGTCTACGCCATCTAACGCGCCAGCTTTAATCATCGAATCCGCACCGCCGGGAGAAATCTCTTCTGCGTGCTGGAACAGGAAAACCAGGTTCCCCTTCAGCTCTGCCCGATGCAGGCTGGCCACCTTGGCGATACCGAGCAATGTTGATGTATGTGCATCATGCCCACAAGCGTGCATAATCCCATTCTTCATTGATGAATAGTCACAGTTCTTCTCATCCTGAATCGGCAGCGCGTCCATGTCAGCACGAAGGGCAACCGTAGGTCCCTCGCCGCTGCCGCGAAGCAAACCGACAACACCATTCCCGCCTACACCTGTACGCACTTCAATGTCCCAGCTAAGCAGATGTTTCGTTACAAACTCTGCCGTCTGGTACTCCTGGTAGGAAAGCTCAGGATTCTGATGCAAATAACGTCTCCAGCCCACCATTTCTTCATAAATGGCTTGGAGATCTTCATGAAATTGAATCATCAGGTACACCCACCTTCCGTTCTTAATCACTAACTTTTACTCAAAAATGATCTATTGAAACCTATTCTATCAAATATTAACCATGGTTTCATCTTTAAAGTGCCATCAAATATTAGAATTTAGACATGGCAAGCGACTTGCAGAACCCTTAGAAACATACTATCATGAGAAAAGAATGCATACGTACAATATGGAGGCGTTAAAATTGATTATTGAAGCAACTGGCTTAAAAGGCCTAAAAAGCGATTTGGCTCACTTGGACGAAGTAACAACTAAACTAGGTTTCGTTCGTTGGCAATGGGAATACACTCGTGCTACTTACGACTTCAAAATGGAAGATAAAGCAAGCAAAGCTGTCTACTTCTTGCGTGTAAATGCACGTGTAGAAACAGGCAAACTAGAATCTCCTTATGCAGTATTATACCTAGAAGAAGCTTACATAGGCAAAGAAACGTTCCCGCATGGTTTGGATTACAATTCACCAATCCCTGAGAACGTGCTCAAAATCTCCAAACAAAAATTAGACCAACTGCAACAATTATTAGCAGACTAGGCGAGGAATCAGCATGAATCCACCTCGAAGAGGAACACCGGATTTTCTGCTGCTCTTACTAACCTTTGTATTAGTTTGTTTTGGATTGGTTATGGTGTTCAGTGCAAGCTCAATGACAAGCGCCTATCGATGGGACGACCCGTGGTTCTTTACTAGAAAGCAAATATTCGCGGTTGGCATCGGGACGATTGGCATGTTATTTTGCATGAACATTCATTACACCAAATTAAAGAAGCTCGTCATCCCTGCTTTCTTCTTCATTGTACTCGGGTTAATATTCGTTGTTTTCACGAGTAAAGCAAATGGCGCTAGCAGCTGGTACTCATTGGGAAGATACGGGATACAGCCAACTGAATTTGCCAAGTTGATTGTCATTCTCTATCTAGCCTCTCTGATCAGCAATAAAGAAGAAAAATTCAGGAGCTTTCAAAAGGGATTACTCCCGGCCATTGTGATCGTTGGCTTTGTGTGCGGCTTGATTCTCTTACAGCCAGACTTCGGTTCCTGTATGATTCTCTTGACGTGCTCCGCCATTGTCATTATGGTTGGCGGCTCTAACCTTAAGCATATTTTTTATTTAGGTGTCATTATGACACTCGTTCTTGGGATAGCGATCCTCTTGTATCTAGTTTTAGGCAATACGGACTCTAACTTTAGGCTTGACCGAATAACGTCGTTTATGGACCCTTTTGCTGATGCGCAGGGCTCAGGCTTGCAGGTAGTGCAATCTTTATATGCCTTCGGACACGGCGGTTTAACAGGCGCCGGGTTCGGACAAGGTATCCAGAAGCTTCACTACCTACCCGAAGCCCATAACGATTTCATCTTTGCTATTATCGGTGAAGAGCTCGGATTTATTGGCAGCTCGTTATTCCTACTCATCTATCTCCTCTTCATCTGGCGCGGTATCTTAATTGCTGTCCGCTGTCCAGACTTGTTCGGGATGTTAGCCGGGGTTGGCATTATGGTCATGTTCGCCATTCAAGCTTTTATCAATATCGGCGGGGTTACGAATACCATACCGTTAACAGGTGTTACGCTGCCCTTCATCTCTGCAGGGGGCTCCTCCATGATGGTCTCCTTGATTAGTATGGGGGTTATCCTAGGGATTTCCCGAGAACAATCCTACAAAGAATTCCCAGCTGCACAAAAAGCGCAGAAAACACATAAAAAAAGACCCTTATCGACATGATATAACGTCGATTGGGTCTTTTTTTTCGGTACTCATTTGACACGGAGCTGCTCTTCCGTCTCTTCTTCCGTGAATGCCACGCCTTCCACTTTTACATTGACTTCTACCACATTTAGACCTGTCATATTTTCAACAGCTTCCCGAACGTTCTCTTGGAGATCCCTACATACATCCTGAATTCGGGAACCATATTTCACGATCACTCGCAAATCTATCGCAGCTTCAACTTGTCCAACCTCAACCGAGACGCCGCGTTGCACATTTTTACCGCTCAAACGTTTCGCTAAGCCTTCGGAGATGCCACCTGACATGCCCGCTATGCCTGCTGTTTCCAGTGCTGCAAGCCCTGCAATTGTCGATACTACGTCATCAGAAATACGAATTAAGCCAGTTTGATTGTCTTCGGACATACGGATCACTCCCTAAACTTGGTATAAATCTATTGTAATAAGAACAAATGCTTAAAGCAAGATCAGCCATCTCGTATCCAATTTAATTTACATTGCTACGCAAAGTAGGTATATTATAAGAAGTTAAAAAGTTCCAATATTTCAGATTCGGAGGGTTCCCATTGAAAGGAAAATTGTTCTACATAGGGTTGCTCGTTTCATTCGTAGCAGCTGGAATCGCACATTACATGCACCTTGATACGACATTGCAATTCGTCATCGCATGTGTTGCCATCGTTTTTGTCGCAGGGTTCTTGGGCAAAGCGACCGAGAGCGTAGCTCATTATGCTGGAGATCGCATGGGCGGCTTTCTGAATGCGACGTTTGGTAATGCAGCCGAGCTCATTATTGCTTTCTTTTTAGTGCGAGACGGCCTATTTGAAGTCGTTAAAGCAAGTCTTACCGGCGCCATCATCGGGAATTTACTACTTGTACTTGGTCTGAGTCTATTCGCAGGCGGTCTCAAGTACAAAGAGCAATCCTTTAATGTTAAAATGGCATCTCACAACTCTTCCTTAATGATCCTCGGCGTCGTTGCCTTATTCATTCCTGCGATCTTTGCAGGCGGTCTGACAACCAAAGAAACATCGTCCATGAGCATGATCGTCGCGATTATCCTGATCGTCGCTTACATACTCTGGCTGATCTTCTCAATGATTACTCACAAAAGCGTGCTTTCCGATGAAGCCATCGAGCACGGTGAGGCCGCTTGGTCCAAAGGCCTTTCCATTGTCTTCCTCGTCGTTGCAACGGCCATGGTTGGCTTTACGAGTGAATGGTTAGTCGGTACGCTGGAAGAGGTTACACACAAATTCGGGTTATCTGACCTGTTTGTCGGTGCTTTCCTCATTGCCATTATCGGTAATGCCGCTGAACATAGTGCTGCTGTCATGATGGCGATGAAAAATAAAATGGGCGCAGCCGTAGAAATTGCCATCGGAAGCTCCCTGCAAATCGCGCTATTCGTCGCTCCAGTACTGATCCTGCTTAGCTTTTTCGTAAGTGGTACCCCGATGAATATCGTCTTTACCACCTATGAAATCGCAGCCATTGGCGTCGCGGTATTCATCACCAAGTCCATCACACAGGATGGATCAACGAACTGGTATGAAGGTCTTCTCCTTCTGTTCGTATATATCATCCTTGGCGTCGTATTCTTCCTCGTTTAACTACATACAGACAACAAAAAAAGTAACCCTCCGGGGTTACTTTTTATTGTTCAACGCTTCATACAGCTGCGCAAGATTACGTTCAAGCTTATTGAGAATTTGTTTGCCTGGCAATTCGGAGATCAGTCCCGCACGAATGGCAAAATCAATTTCTCGCGATAGTCCGTACATTTGCGTATCTAATACCTCTTCGTATAGTGGACATTGACGCGTCGTCAAATTTTCCATCTGCACTTCGATCAGCTTTTCGATTTTATCTGCATCTTCTTGAAGAAGATTAAGCGCCTTTTGATTCATATCCAGCAATAAATCAGATGAAGACATTCCCAACTTCCCCCTATACGCAAAGTCATCCGTCCTTATATGATCTATATTAAGCGAAATTGGCGCAATATACAAGAGAAGGTATCCTCAGAGATTCTGAGAATACCTTCTCTTGTTACAAAATTAATCTTGAACGACGTTTACGCCCAAGTTGTGCTTAGCGAATACTTCAGCCATAGCTGCTTTTGCTTCTTCAGCATCTGGACCATGAACATGAAGATCATAGTTGCTGGAGCTAAGTAGTGTAGTAAACAAGCCTAGAATACTTTTGACATCGATATACTTATTGTCGTATTGAAGAACGATGGATGATCTAAATTTATTCGCTGTTTGGGAAATCTCAACAATTGCTGCATTATTAGCACTTGGCATATTTCATTCCTCCATTATAGTCGCGTATGAGTTGGTCGTCTTACACTTCTATGATAACTTGGAACAGGAAGGGAAAGCAACTACAAAATTTCCTGCATTCTCCATGTAAGCCCTTTATTTCGCCTTCGGCGAAAGAGCTCTTTTCACACTATTCCCCAGAAACAGAAGGGCAACTAAGATGCCAAGCAGTAAGAGCAATCGTCCCTTGTACTTCTGGAAGTGAAATAGATCATGTGCGATCATTGATTCCAGAAAAACGATGGGAAACTTTCCAAGCAACGTGCCCCACAGGAAATGACGAAATTTCATGCGTGTAAGACCCGCAGAAAAGTTAATGGCTGACGACGGCAAAATGGGGATCAACCGGCCAATTAGAACGTAGAAAAAGCCGTGTCGCTCCATCCGCTTACTGAATTGAGTAACTAAAGGAAAGCGTTCAAGCTTCTTTTCCACCCAAGCATGTCCATAATAACGCGCAAAATAAAAGGAAGCAACAGCTCCTAAACACGACATTACGTAGTTCACAAGAAAACCCATTTTAATCCCAAATATCGCAACGTTCGTACCTGCTACAAGAACAAATGGAATAAATGGAAAGAACGTTTGGAAGAAAATCAAGCTCATTCCAATTATTTTACCTGGCCACCCGATGTCTCTTAAATGTCCAGACAATTGCCTCATGTTACTATGCGCAAGTTTGATGCCTACAGGATTATAGAAGAAGAAATAAAGCAAGGCAAGGATTACGATGATAATAGATATAAGCAGTACGGTACGTTTACTTTTAAATGCCGACAAAATTCGACCATCCTCCCTTAGACCAAATCATTGTAACATGTTACAACAAGTTCAGGAAGAGCAAACAAATGATCGTTATTCTCACCACTTCACACAATTAAAAAAAGTGCTTGCCCACAGACAAGCACCACCATGCGTCAACCAATTTGAATCTGATTACGACCGTTATGCTTGGCCTGGTAAAGGGCCATATCTGCTCGGTAGAAAAGCGATTCCACGCTGATTTTATCTTCTTCCCAATTCCAATCCGATACCCCACAGGATACCGTAACTTGCGGCTGCGTCTCTTCCATCGCGCGTCTGCGAATACGTTCAGCAATCCGAATCGCCTGATCCTTGGACACTTGAGGCAAGTACACGGCAAGCTCTTCTCCGCCCCATCTAGCCGCGATATCCGTGTCTCTAATGCTGGACTTGATGATCTGGCTTACATGGATCAGAATCTTGTCTCCAATTTGATGACCGTACGTGTCATTTACCTTCTTGAAATAATCAATATCTACAACTATGAGAGAACCGCAAAAATCTTTCTTCTGCATCAGATTCGCTTGTTCATCCAAATAATGTCGAGCGTAAAGCCCCGTTAAATTGTCTGTGATGACCATACGCTTCACTTCCGCATGTAAGGAGGCGTTCGTCATGGCCAGTCCGATATGGCTTGAGAGCACTTGTAACAGCTTGTAATTGTCGTAAGAGAAAAAATTCGGCAAGCGATGAACGATGAGGATGACGCCCTCTACGTTGCCATTTACAAGGATAGGTGAACCGATCAATGAACGGGAATTCGTTCGCTGCATCAAACTAGAGCTTACTTTATCATTACTCCAGTAATCAGAAATAATGATCGGCTCCTTAGACGCATAGATCATGCCTGAAAACCCCTGGTCAAGTGTAAAAGTTTCATGGAACATGGCCGGTAAATTGGTCGCCTGAACAACTAAATGATCACTATCTTTGGAGTTTTGGAGAATACAGCTGTAATCCGCACCAAAGATACTTAAAATTTCACTAGAAGCTGAATTGAAAATTTCATTTAGACGTAAACTTTGATTGAGCTGTTTTGTAATTTCATTAATCAGCCTCAGCTCATTGATCATGAGATTGGATTGTTCGTACAGCTTCGCATTTTCAAATGCCGTACCAGCTGAGTCAGCCAACAGCGAGATAAATTGCAAATCCGAGGCGTCGATCTGCTCATTCGTAAACTCCATGTACAGAACGCCATACACGCCTTGCTTGCCTGATAAAGGTGCCGCGACGTTGCCTGAACTCGAAACGCTCCCCGCATGCGTTGGCTCAAAGATCACTTGACCTTCCATGAAAGCACGAGTTCGGATATCCGACTCCGAGCGTTGAAAACTCAATGGCTTCACAGCTACATTCGTAGAATCATTATCTTGAGAAAGCAATAAGTCTACTCGCGTGTGAGGGTATACACGTTCCAAGCACTCAGTCACTTCTGTCAAAACAGAATGCACATCAATCTTCGCAAGCAGCTTCTTCGAGGCTTCGAATAAAATGACGTGCTTCTTTGTTTCAATTTCCTTCAGATGGTGAAGATTATGTAGATGAGCAAATTTCCTTTGTTCTTCAACGTGTAACATGGAACTTTCGAAGGTAAGTGCAAGACGGTATAGCAATTGTGCTAAATCATCCATATTTATGTGGGATTGGGTGAAAAGCCCTAAATAAAAGTAAACTTTGCCTGAATCGTCAGAAACGGGGGTAATTGCAGAATGATAAGGTGTAAACTCTCGAAGATGAGCATCATCGCGACTCGTCAACTGTAAATGACCTGATCCTTCACAGCGAGCAAACGGATTATCTCCACGATCTGCAGCTTTCCAAGAGATGCCCTGCTGCAAATATTTGTCCAGATAAGGCGTGTCATTCGCACACGCGTCGACCACACACAGATGCTCATTTACGCACAACAGAGCCGTTTGTGACGGGATCATGTAAGCGCCAAATTGTTGATTCCAGTTCTCAAAGACTTGGTGTAAAATGGGGGTTGCCTGCAAACTCTCGTAAGAAAAGTTGCTAGAAAGGTTAAAACCTTGCCGAAGAAACACGTCAAAGTGTTCTGCGCGACTATGCTTTTGTACACTGCGAAGTTCACTCATAGGCTCTCCTTCACTCACCAACAATAGTCCTGAAGTACTAATTTAAAACTAGTTACTTCTATCATACTATTTTTTTTCATCTTGTGCACGATATTTTCCTCTCATTTAGTCGGAGAGAGACTTGACACTTGCCCATGTTTTTAATAAAATTAGAAGTCGAGTAACACCATGATTTCGGTGAGTGCCAAATGTGTCACCCTCACTGCTTTTGCTCCTGACAAGACAGCGGCTGAACTCTCTTGACAGGGAATCACATTATGATTCATTAGCAAAATCGGGCACATGACTTCACCCTGACATCTAGATGCTATTACTAAACTAATTGTCATGAGAAGGAGTTTTCCCAAAATGTCACGTTATACAGGACCTAAATTTAAACTAAGCCGCCGCGTTGGTATTTCCTTGAGCGGTAACGGAAAAGACTTGAAACGCCCATTCCCTCCAGGTCAACATGGCCCAGGACAACGTAAAAAAATGAGCGGTTACGGCGTACAATTGAACGAGAAGCAAAAGCTTCGTCATATGTACGGTTTGAACGAAAAACAATTCCGCAACTTGTTCGACAAAGCTTCCAAGCTTAAAGGTATTGCTGGTGAAAACTTCATGGCGTTGCTTGAGAGCCGCCTAGACAACTTGGTATACCGTCTTGGTCTTTCCAACTCCCGTGCAGGTGCTCGTCAACTCGTTTCCCACGGTCACGTAACTGTGAACGGTAAAAAAGTTGATATCGCTTCTTACATCGTTTCCACTGGTGATGTAATTTCACTTCGTGAAAGAAGCAAAGGCCTTTCCACTGTGAAAGAAGCTCTTGCTAACCGTAACTACCTTCCAACTTACCTTGAGTTTAACGATGCAGCTCTAGAAGGTAAATATATCCGTTTACCAGAACGTTCAGAGCTTCCACAAGAAATTGACGAAAAACAAATCGTCGAGTTCTACAGCCGTTAATAAAAGCAACCCCCTTAGGGATTTCCCTAAGGGGGTTATTTTGTTGCGTCCAATTAAGCAAATTTGACGAGGAAGTAATTCTTTTTGCCGCGGCGGATAATGAGATAGGAATCACCAAGGCGACCTAACTGGTTCGTCGTCGCTTCAAGATCCGTCACCTTAACGCCATTCACCGTTACAGCTCCGCTTTCAATGTCTTGACGCGCTTGACGTTTAGACGGGGCAGCACCCACTGAAATTAGAAGATCAATTAGAGCAACATCCTCTTGCTCCAAAGTCGTCGATGGAACATCCTTGAAGGCTTCTTCAATTTCCGAACGTGACAACGATTGAATATCTCCACTGAACAAAGCCGAAGTAATGTTAAGCGCACTTTCTAACGCTTCCCCCCCATGTACAAGCTTCGTCACTTCCCGAGCTAGTACTTTTTGAGCCTCTCTTTTTTCTGGCTGAGCTTGTACTTCAGCTTCCAGACGCCCAATTTCCTCATGGGATTCAAACGTGAAATATTTCAAGAATCGAATGACATCATTATCTGCTGTCCCTAACCAGAACTGGTAGAATTGGTATGGTGATGTTTTATCTGCATCCAACCAGATCGCTCCGCCTTCTGTTTTACCGAACTTCTGACCATCGCTCTTCGTCACAAGCGGCAGCGTCACACCAAAAGCACGTCGATCGGTAGATTTGCCAATGAGCTCAAGCCCTGCCGTAATATTGCCCCATTGATCGCTTCCGCCAATTTGTAAGGAACAATTTTTCGTTTCATTTAGTTTTAGGAAATCATACGATTGAAGAATCATGTAGCTGAATTCCGTGAACGAAATCCCTTTTGTAATACGCGAATCTACAGAATCTTTAGCGAGCATGTAGTTCACTGTAAAGTTTTTGCCCACATCACGCAGGAATTCAATCACATTCAAAGAACCTAACCAATCGTAATTGTTCACAAGCTCAGCACTGTTCTCAAGGTTTGTTGAGAAATCTAGAAAACGAGAAAGTTGATTTTTAATGCTTTGCGACCACGCTTCAACAACTTCTGGCCCATTCAACGTACGTTCGTTCGCCTTACCGCTCGGATCACCAATAAGTCCCGTTCCGCCGCCAACTAATGCCAATGGAATGTGACCTGCAAGCTGGAATCGTCTCAAGGTTAAAATCGGAAGCAAACTGCCGATATGCAAGCTATCTGCTGTCGGGTCAAAGCCGCAATAAAGGACAACGCGCTCTTCACTTAACTTTTTATCCAAACCTTCTCGATCTGTAATTTGATGCAGCAACCCACGAAACTCTAAATCCTTCAGAATACTCATCTTCAACCATCCTTTATTTATAAAATGAAAAACAAAAAAGCCTTCTTATCCCAAAGGGACGAGAAGACTTAACTCGCGGTACCACCCTAATTAAAACAGCAGTTACGTACATCTATGAGAAAACCTCTATCGAGGCCATTCAAAGATGAGCGACCGCGTTTAGATGATGGTTTTATTGCCAAATAGAAAGACGTTTTCAGAAGCCGAAAACTTATACTTTCTATTGTGGTAACCAAAGTCGTAGGCACGGCATGCTATTTTCACTCAAGAACCGATAACGAGGTTTAATCGGTAAATACTACTTGTGCAGGCACATTCCTGCAGGTTCCCATTTACTGCTCAAGACCGTAATTCACTAACTTGCAGGTACCGGTTCGCACCCTCCACCGGCTCTCTGAAAGCATCCACAAGCTACCTACTGCTGATCCATCAACGCATGTGATCTTGTTATAACACAGGATTCCGATGCTTGTCAAACCTCGAACTGCACCTTTCTTCCAGTAGCATTACCGCAAAAGGTGCAATTATGGTATACTATTAGGGTTCATGTAAGGAGGATATTGGAACTTATGCGCAATTTTTTCGCGAAATGGAATCGCCCCTGGGTTAGAACAACACTTAAAGTAACTGGGATTACCTTAAAATGGGCCATCGTCTGCGTCTTTTTGGCAGGCCTGCTCGGTGGATCCGCCGCTTTCGGATATGTTAGTGCACTCGTGAAGAAAGATCCGATCCGCAGCGAAGAAGCGATTCGCCAGCAAATGCAAGAGAATGCGATCACGGGCTTTGCTTATTTCAATGATGATGCGGTCATTGGGCAACTGCGTACAGAAGAAGATCGACGTCTTGCACAGCTTGACGACATCCCGCAGAACCTGCTAGATGCAGTCCTTGCCATTGAGGATAAGGATTTCTACAATCATCGCGGCATCGATTTTCGCGGACTGTACCGTGCGGTCACTCAGAAGCTTCTGAATGAGGATGTGCAAACCGGCGGCAGCACCATCACGCAGCAGCTGGCTAGGCGTGTATTCCTTACGTTAGATCGTGATGACGGCCGTAAAGCGAGAGAATTACTGCTTGCACTTCGAATGGAACGTATCATGTCGAAAGATGAAATTTTGCTAGCTTATTTAAACAAAATCCCTTACGGCAATGGAGCAACAGGTTACAATTTATACGGGATCAAAGCTGCTGCGAAAGGCTTGTTCAACATTGACGACTTGAGCAAATTGAACACTGCGCAAGCTGCGTACTTAGCTGGATTGCCACAATCCCCTTCGCAATACTCGGCTTTTACAAGCAAGCCCGCTTTCGACGAGGAAGGCTATAAAAAAGCAGTCACCAGACAGCAATTAGTATTGAAGCGTATGTTGGAAGAGAACAAAATTACGAACGATCAATATCAAGATGCTTTGAAATTCGATTTAAAAGCGTCGATGCCTGCAGCTGCTCAAAAAGCGTACACAACGTACCCTTATCTGATGATCGAGACTGAGCAAGAAGCCGCAGAAATCTTATTGAAGCTTCAAAATCCAACGCTTGATCCAAAGACGAACCAAACCGCTTATAATGAAGCTCTTAAAAACATACATACCCAGCTATTACGCGGCGGTTATCAAATTTACACAACGATTGATAAAACGATTTATGATTCAATGCATGAAATTTCGAGCAATGACAAGAACTTTGCCCCTACGGATGAGAAAAAAGGCGGTATTGAGCAAGTAGGCGCCATCATGATTGATTCCAAAACGGGAGCGATCAAAGGCATGATTGAAGGCCGCGACTTCTTCGATGAGCAGCTCAATCACGCGACGCAAGCGTACAGACAGCCAGGATCAACGATGAAGCCAATTGCCGCTTACATCCCTGCGCTGGAAAAAGGGGTCTTGCAGCCTGCCAGCATTGTAGATGATATTCCGATCATCCTCAAAGACGGCGTCAAAGGCTTCCATCTCCCTGAGAACTGGGACCATAAGTTCCATGGCTTGATGACAGCGCGCAGAGCGTTAAATCAGTCCTATAACATCCCTGCTATCGATGTGTTTCTCAATAAGGTCGGCATCACACAGGCATGGGACTTTGCTAAGAAACTAGGCATTACGTCGCTTACCAAAGAAGACAATGCCGCACAAACAGGAGTTATCGGCGGTTTGAGCCGCGGTACCTCTGTTAAGGAATTAGCAGGTGCTTACGCTTCGATTCCGAATAAAGGCGTATTTAATGCGCCGTACTTAATTCGTGAAATTAAAGATTCGAATGGCAAAACCATTTACGCTCATGAACAGAAGCCTCAAACGGTGTATTCACCGCAAAGTGCGTACCTTATCACGGATATGATGAAAACAGTCATTAGCAACGCTAGCCAAGGAACGGCCGCTGACCTGATGAAGAAATTCAAATCCTATGGCAAAATCGAAATCTCTGGAAAAACGGGTTCCACGCAGGATGATGCCGACGCTTGGTTCATGGGCTTTACTCCTGATATTACAGTAGGCGTGTGGATTGGTTATGATCAGCCGATTAATAAGCTGTCATCTAAAACGGGTCAAACGAACCATGCTAAAGATGTCTGGGCGCTAATCATGAATAAAACAATCGAGCAAAAACCAGAGCTTTTCGCGAACAAGACGTTTGCTAAGCCGGATGGTATCGTTTCAGCTACAGTCTCCAGTTTATCCGGCATGCTTCCGAGTGAACTAACGACAGGCTCTAATCATGTAGTAACAGATATTTTCAACAAAAAGTTTTTGCCAACACAAACCGATAATGTCATGGTTAAAATGAAAATCAGTTCACTAAACGGGCTCAATTATGTCGCCCAAGAAACAACACCGGCTGATTTCGTGGAGGAGAAAGTCGTTATCAAACGACAAAAATCCATCACGCAATTGTTAAAAGAAATCGATGAAGCCATGCAGAAGCTGCCTGAAAAAAGCAGAAAGCCTATCGAATTCTATAAGCCAGAAGATTACGATGTTGATGCACCATCCGATCTTGATCCAAGGGTGGATGATGGCAAAGTGCCACCAGCGCCAGTCAACGTCGCGACAGTCAAAGCCGGTGATACGGCGACAATTACGTTCCAACCGAACACCGATGCGGATATTGTTGGCTACCGTATTTACCGTTCGGATAATCAAGGCAAATTCCAGCTCATGGGCGGCAAAGTCGTGCTTGCAGGCGCCGAAGCGAAATTTGTGGATCAACTTCAAACAGCTGCAACAGTTGGCTACTACGTAACCGCAGTAGACGTTGCCGGTAAAGAATCTACGCCAAGCCGATCTTCCTATACGGATGGCACTACCTTAGATTCCTTGATCCTCCCAGGCGTAGGTGGCACTGGCAATCCGCTAACGGATCTTACGTCTCCTTCACCGGGAACAACGAACGGCGGAACTGGCAATAACACTGGCAAACCAGTCTCGAAGGATGCACCTGCTGCCCCAACCGGCATTAAAGCCAAAGCAGAGGTCACCTCTCTTGTCCTATCTTGGAAAGCCAATGATGCCAAGGACAAAGTCAAACAATATGTCGTGTACTTTAGCGATAAAGAAAAAGGCACGTTTATGAAATTAGGTACGGTTGAAAATGGTACGGAATTCCATTACTTTGCCGCAGCATTCAATGGTTATTACAAAGTAACAGCCATTAATGATGCCGGTGAGTCTAAGTTCTCTGCTACAATTGCTTATAATAAATAATGTTAGGAATGACCTGGCCGGTGGCCAGGTCATTTTTGATTTAATAGGTCGTCATTTTCGCCGAACTTCCGATAAACATAAAAAGCTTTCTCAACACCTCACAGGGTGCTGAGAAAGCTTTTCATCAATTAATCTTCAATCGTTGACAAGTCACCAGTCGGAAGGTTTAACTCCCACGCTTTAAGTACACGACGCATGATCTTTCCGCTGCGCGTCTTAGGCAGTTTATCTTTGAATTCAATTTCACGCGGTGCTGCATGGGCTGAAAGCCCTTCCTTCACGAACTTCGAGATTTCAGCTTTCAGTTCGTCGGAAGCTACGAAGCCTTCACGCAACGCGATAAACGCTTTGATGATTTCACCGCGCATAGGGTCTGGCTTCCCAATTACCCCTGCTTCTGCAACGGCTGGATGCTCGACAAGCTTGCTTTCAACTTCGAAAGGACCCACTCGCTCACCTGCAGTGTTAATAACGTCATCAACACGGCCTTGGAACCAGAAGTAGCCATCCTCATCTTGATAAGCGGAATCACCGGAAACGTACCAGCCCGTTAAACGGAAGTACTCTTCATATTTGGAAGGGTTGTTCCAAATTTTACGCATCATGGATGGCCAAGGTGTCTTGATCGCAAGGTTCCCCATCCGATTCGGAGGCAGAACGTTCCCCGCATCATCAATAATAGCAGCATCCACACCTGGAATTGGACGACCCATGGAGCCTGGTTTGATCGTCATTGATGGATAGTTACAAATCAACTGTCCGCCAGTTTCCGTCATCCACCATGTATCATGAATACGTTGGTTGTAAACTTTCATTCCCCATCTAACAACTTCTGGGTTTAATGGCTCACCCACGCTCAATACGTGGCGAAGCGCTGACAAATCGTACGCAGCTGAAACATCGTCGCCAGCCCCCATCAACATGCGGAATGCAGTTGGCGCACTGTACCAGACAGTAACTTTATATTTCTGAAGTGTATTATACCAATCTTGTGGACTAAAACGTCCTCCGCGGATAACATTCGTCGCGCCATTCAACCATGGAGCGAAGATTCCGTAGGAAGTACCTGTTACCCAACCTGGATCAGCCGTACACCAGTAGATGTCGTCTTCTTTAAGATCAAGAACAATTTGACCTGTATAATAGTGCTGAAGCATCGCATTTTGAACGTGGAATACGCCTTTCGGCTTCCCTGTTGATCCGGATGTATAATGAATAATTAATCCATCTTCACGGTCCAACCATTCAATTTCAAGCTCTGTGGAAGCGCTCGCCATTTCTTTATAGTAATCAACTTGTCCTTCGCCTAATTCAATATTCTCGCCTACAAGGATTACATGCTTCAAATGCGGGAGATCATTGTAAGGTACACGAGATAGCTGACTAGGTGTCGTGATAATGGCTACAGCTTCGCTATCTGCCAAACGGTCTTTCACCGCTGTTTCCATAAATGCTTCAAAAAGCGGGCCTACAACCGCGCCTACTTTTAAAGATCCAAGTAAAGAATAGTACAGCTCAGGCGTCCGCGGCATGAAAATGAAAACTCTTTCACCTTTACCGATGCCAAGGCCTCTAAGCACATTTCCAAACTGATTGGATCTTTCTTTCATTTGCCCAAATGTAATCGCTTCATCACGCGTGCTGTCGCTGTAATATAAAGCGATTTTGTCCTGCTTCCCGCCTTCCGCATGACGGTCAATGGCCTCATAGGCCATATTCACTTTGCCTGTTTCGTACCAGGAAAAGTTTTTCTCGATGTCTTTCCAATCAAATGTCGCATGTGTTTGTTCGTAATTTGCCATGTTAGGATTAAGGGATACTGATTTAATGAGTTCATTATTGAGTTGATCCATAAACGTAAAACCCTCCTCACGAGATAAACCGCTTTCACTTTACTGATGAATTCGAGCAAAATGTGATCGATTTTTGACATGTTCTATTATAACACACTCAGAAAAATTCGCCTACGTTTAAGTTTTACTATGATTTCACCCCAAAGTTTGGTATATAAATACTATGAAACCTCGTAAAGGAAATGCCCATCATGCTGTTTTTTAGAAGGAGAGCCAAGGTTATGCAGCATATCAAAATTTACCACTCACAAAGCTTGCGCAGTGCTCCTGATCAACCAGAAATTATTATTGAGGGCCCCATTCCACCTGAAAAACTGCAGGATCTTACGATGCACGCGAAACTTGACGCCTTCCGTCGACCCAAAGAACAGCACGAAGCTCTTATCGAGATTGCAGGGTTACCTGAAGGGCGAATCATTCTTGCAAGGGACGGATCCACCATTGTAGGTTACGTCACGTTCCATTATGCAGACGAAATTGAGCGTTGGTCTCAGGGCAATATGAAGGATTTAATTGAACTCGGCGCCATTGAAGTCGCGGATGATTACAGATCGATGGGTTTAGGCAAAAAGATGATCCAGCTCGCCTTTGAAGGCGAACAAATGGAAAATGTCATTTGCTTCACAACGGAATATTATTGGCATTGGGATTTGGAAAACAGTAAATTAACAGTTTGGGAATATCGTCAAATGATGGAGAAGCTGATGAAAAGCGTTGATATGATCTGGTTTGCGACGGATGATCCGGAAATATGCTCGCATCCCGCCAACTGCCTCATGGTAAGAATCGGGAAGAAAGTGCCAATCTCGTCCATTGAGCAATTCGATCGCGTGCGTTTTCAGCAGCGCTTTATGTATTAGCATCATGGGGTCCAGTTAGTAGCAGATCTATAAACGAAATTGTTAGCCAATTCGGGGGAATTTGGAATATGAACAAGAAGTTTACGCAACCTGTTTTTATCTATGATGACCAAGAAATTCAATATAAATTTAATGATAACCATCCCTTCAATCAAGATCGCCTTATCATGACGGTTGATCTGCTGCGCAAGTCTGGCGCACTCCAAGGCGGCGCCGTGCTCACTGCCAACCCAGCGACAGACGCCGATCTATTACGGGTGCATGCTGCCCCTTATATCGAGGCTGTGAAAGCGCTAAGCGAGCCGGTGCCTGACGAACGTTGGGTGCGTGAAGCAACCCGATTCGGGTTGGACACGGACGACACCCCCTTCTTCCCTGGGATGCATGACATCACAGCAAAGGTTGTAGGCGGCTCGATCCTGGCCGTAGATCTCGTTATGTCCGGGCAAGCCCCGCACGCTTTGCATTTAGGCGGCGGCCTCCACCACGCCCTGCAGAGCAAGGGCGCGGGCTTCTGCGTCTATAACGACGCATCCGCAGCCATCGCCTATGCCAAAGAGAAGTACGGCGCCAAGGTGCTCTACATCGACACCGACGTGCATCACGGTGATGGCGTGCAGTGGAGCTTCTACGCCGACCCGCAGGTCGGCACGCTCTCCATCCACGAGACGGGGAAATATTTATTCCCCGGCACCGGCGCTGTGAATGAGCGCGGAGAAGGCGACGCGTTCGGCACGTGCGTGAACATACCGGTGGAGCCATACACCGAGGATGACTCCTGGCTGGAGTGCTTCAGCGAGGTGCTAACCGCGCTGATCGCCCGCTTCCAGCCGGACGTCATTATCTCGCAGCATGGGTGCGACGCCCATGCTTTCGACCCGCTCGCGCATGTGCATTGCTCCATGCGCGTGTACAAAGCTATGCCCGAGCTTATCCATCGACTTGCGCACCAATGGTGCGAAGGTCGGTGGGTCGCGCTCGGGGGGGGCGGGTACGACATCTGGCGTGTCGTACCGCGGGCTTGGAGCCTGCTCTGGCTCGTGATGAGCGAGCAGGCGATCTTGGATCAGCTGGAGGCGGAGCCCCAGCTGAGGCTGCCCCAGGCGTGGCTGGACGCCTGGCAAGGCAAGAGCCCCGTCCCACTCGTGGAGACGTGGCTCGACCCGGTTGAAACGTGGGCGCCGATTCCAAGGCGCCAAGTGATTACCGAGAAAAATCGGCAGACGAAGGAACTCGCGATGATGTATTTGAAATAAGTTTTGATTAGCGTTTAGTGGGAACCTCAAGATTGCTCGTTTGTCCTTCTCCTTCTGTTTAGAAATGCAAAAGTGCAACTTTTTTCTAAGAAATACACGTTTTCAACTAAAATTGATGCAAATAGGCATCAATTTTTGTGTTTTCAGCCCTGTCGAGACATTTTCGCCTCCAAAGGATGCCTTTTTGCATTTATTTAAAACATTTACGTGAATACCCCTGAAAAGGATGCTCTTCTGCACTTTTGCACTTCTGCTTTTGCACTTCTACTCTTTCACCTATGAACCAACATAACTAAGGGGTACGCTCTCTTCTATTTTTAGTAAAAAAAGCTCAGAACCCGCCATTCGGCGATGCTCTGAGCTTTTTATCATGAGAAGCAGCCTTACAGCTGCTTAACCATTTCTTCCACCATTTTATACGAATTCTCCGAAGCAATCACAGTAAACTCCGCGAAATTCACATGCGCAGAGCCATCGGCTTTGTCGGACATGGAACGTAGAACAACGTAAGGAATGCCATTCATCGCACAAACCTGAGCAACCGAAGAACCTTCCATCTCAACACAAACGCCGTTCAATTCTTGATGAAGGCTAGCTACCACTTCTCGGCTTGCAATAAACTGATCGCCAGACAATACCCTGCCCTTCTTCACTTTACCTGCAAACAGTTTCTCGCCTGAAGCTACTGCTAAATCAACGAGCTTGCTGTCCGCCACATAAACGGAATTATCAGCGTAAGGAATAACACCACGTGGGAAGCCAAGTGCCGTCACATCCATATCATGCTGAACACATTCTGTAGAAATAACAAGATCACCAATCTGCAGCTCAGGATCCAACGCCCCTGCAACGCCAGTGAAAATAACAGCTTCTACCCCAAATTGATCAATCAGGATTTGCGTTGTAACCGCAGCATTTACTTTGCCTACACCTGTACGGCATACGACGACATTTTTACCAAAGTACGTTCCTTCTCTGAACGTAATCCCCGCTTTTACAGACTCACGCACATCTGTCATGTGAGCCACGAGCAGCTCAATTTCCTCATTCATCGCCCCGATAAGAGCAATTTTGTTCCACGTCATAATTAGTTTCCTCTCTCTCTTCTTACATGAGAAAACCTCTACCGCGCCTCTTCCATAAAGGAATGACACGATTAGAGGTTTATTTTTCATTTAAGTTTAAGCTTTAACCGAATGACGGTTAATGATTTCGTGCGGCAAAATGACTTGCATATTATCTGTTGACTCTTTATTCATCAACTTTGTTAGAAGTCTCATCGACACAGCACCGATATCATACATCGGTTGCGCTACAGTCGTCAATGTCGGTCTTACCATAGACGCCATGCGGATGTTGTCCACACTAATGACGGCGATATCTTCTGGAACGCGAAGACCATTATCTTGAATCGTATGGATAGCGCCAATCGCCATTTCATCTGTTGCAGAGAAAATCGCGGAAGGTCTTGGTGAAAGCTCCAAGAAATAGTTGACCGCATCCACACTGGATTCGTATCGATAGTTGCCAATTCGCACATACTCATCACGTACTGGAATACCAGCCGTTTCAAGCGCACGCTTGTAGCCTTGGTATCTTGCAAAACCATTCGCAGGATCCTGCAGCGTTCCTGAGATCATCGCAATGTCACGATGCCCAGCAGCGATCAGAACATTCACAGCATCAAATGCAGCCATCTCATGATCGATATCAACGGAAGCCATCACTTGATTCTCATCCTTCGTACCGCAAAGTACAACTGGAACGGATGAAGTACGGAACGCTTGGATATGTTCTTCGGTTACAACACCGCCCATGAAGAGCAGCCCGTCCACTTGTTTTTCAAGTAACGTATTAATAACGCGAATTTCTTTCTCTTTCTTCTTGTCTGCATTACACAAAATAATATTGTAATGATACATATTCGCTATATCTTCAATCCCACGTGCAACTTCAGCAAAGATGGAATTGGAAATATCGGGAATAACAACGCCAACTGTCGTTGTCTTCTTACTTGCCAAACCTCTTGCTACCGCGTTTGGTCGGTAACCCAATCGCTCAATGGCTTCAAAAACCTTCTTACGGGTTTGCGGCTTCACGTTCGGGTTATTGTTTACGACCCGAGATACGGTTGCCATGGATACGCCTGCTTCTCTCGCTACATCATAAATAGTTACGGTCACGGTTGCTCTCTCCACTCCACAAGTATTCTGCGAACCTAGTAGTATATTAAGGTTTATGATACGACAAATTAATCCATCTTGCAATGTAAAATGAAAATGCTTTGAAAAAAATTTCATTTTGTTTTCAAAAGGTTACAAAATAGAATAAAAGCCAACCTTTTCTCAAGATTGGCCGTCCATATTTTAGGTATAAATTGCGCTTTGTGTGATTTGTGATAATCTTTTGCGGATTTCCTCAGCCCATGGCTCATCCCCTAGCGATTGCGCTAGCAGCATGATGTCCAACAGCTCATTGATGCGGTCCTCCACAATTTTCTCCATGGAATCATTCATACGCTCTTTTTCTGTTACTTTCAACAGCAGGAAAGCAACCTCAGAAACTTCATGAAAGAAGAATTGCTGCTTCTCTGGCTTGCTCCCCAACCTACCGATCAGACCGGTAAGCTCAGGCTTCACATGAGGTACGACCTCGCTTCGTCCACAGGCCTCACAGGAATAAATCGGAACATTCTCGATATCTACTTTACTTTGATAAATAACCGTACGCAGACGAAGGTTCATCGTGCGTCCGCACTTACAATACTTTTGCATTCTAACACTCCTTCACTGACAGGCGGCATGTACATGAGTTGCTTGTACTAAGTTATTCTACGATACCTTCAGATTTCCTTCTGAAATACGCATAGTAGTTTTTGCCACCTTTGGAAGCGGAATGTTACTTTTTCTGTTGCTTGCTGAAAGAGATGACCTCATCCACAAAACGCTTGGAAAACGCAGGAAGATCAGGAGGTCTACGCCCAGAAATGATGTTGCGATCAACGACCACTTCTTCATCGACCCATGTTGCGCCAGCATTTTCGATATCGTCACGAATTCCAGGTGTAGACGTCATCGTGTAACCATTTACGATTTTAGCTGAAATCAAAACCCAGCCAGCGTGGCAAATCTGAGCAATAGGCTTCACATCCGCATGAAACTCCTGTGTAAGTCTAAGAACGTCGGCGTAGCGACGAAGCTTGTCAGGTGCCCAGCCTCCTGGCACGTACAGGCCGATATAATCGGAGGATTTTACCTCGTCAAAAGCATAATCTGTCGTGATCGGAACACCATATTTTCCGTGGTAAACGGTTTTGGCTTTAGGTCCAACGATATCTACAGTTGCTCCAGCTTCACGCAAGCGGTAAACCGGGTACCACATTTCCAAATCTTCAAATTCCTCATCAACAAAAGCGAGTACTTTCAGTCCAGCTAATTCCATATCAATTACCTCCTACAATGGATTCCGTTTGTTCTATTTGTTCCGTTTGAGCAAGCAGCTCTAAGATCTCATCACTAGTTCTGCATAATAAAATGCGATCTACTAATGCCTTGCATGTCGCGGCATCACTACTAAGCAACCGATGCTTCACCTGCAGAAGCGTCTGAACGGATATGCTCAGCTCTTCTATGCCCAATCCTAGCCAGATAGGCAGCGCCCGAATATCTCCCGCCATTTCCCCGCAGACGCCAACTGGAATGCCAATACGCTTACCTGCGTCGATCACGAGTTTGAGCATTCGAATAACGGCTGGATGATAGGGATTATATAAGTGCGCGATATTCTCGTTCATTCGATCCACAGCTAATACGTATTGGACGAGATCATTTGTACCAATACTCATGAAATTCACTTCGCTAGCAAGTACATCCGCGATAATAGCCGCAGCTGGAACCTCAATCGTCAGGCCAACCTCAATATTGGCATTAAAAGGCACACCAAGACTACTAAGCTCCATCTTCGCCATTTCCAAATGCGCTTTCGCTTGACGCACTTCTTCAACAGACGTCACCATCGGGTACATTATCTTCACATTGCCATAATGACTAGCTCTTAAGATCGCTCTCAGCTGCGTCATAAATAGATCCGTACGATCCAACGAAATCCGGATGGCTCGATACCCTAAGAACGGGTTATCTTCTTTGGCAAGAGGCATGTAGTCGAGCTTCTTATCTCCGCCAATATCCAGTGTGCGGATCACAATAGGACGCCCTTTAAGCTGCATCGCCGCGTGTCGATAGACCTCGAATTGCTCATCTTCACTAGGTAATGAATCGCGATCCATGTACAGATATTCCGTACGGAACAACCCCACACCGGAAGCGCCATTACGAAGCACTTGGTCAATTTCCATGACGGAATTAATATTCGCATGCAAATTCACAAAGTTCTTATCTAATGTCAATGGAGCTACATCAGCAATCTCTTGCAGGCTTTCTTTGAACTCCAGCCAATTTTTCTTACGAGCCTGATATCGCTCAATTGTCGTCTTGTCCGGGTTAATATACAAAGTGCCTTCTTGCCCATCAATAATGAGGAAATCGCCATTTTGAATCGGACGAAGCAGCTTCCCTTCCAGACCAAGGACATAAGGAACAGACATCGCTCTGGCCATAATCGACACATGCGAGTGCGTACCTCCGAGAATCGTCAGAAGGCCTAGCACATTCGTAGGGTCCAGATGAGCCAGCTGAGATGGTGTAAGCTCCTTCGCCACTAAAATATAAGGATGATCAATAGGAGGCACCGTCGAGCTTGTATCTCCTAATAAATGCTTCAAGAGACGATTACCGACATCTTTGATGTCCAACGCACGTTCTTTCATGTACTCATCATCAATGAGATTGAACATGCCGACAAATTTATCAATGACTTCTTTGACCGCTACTTCTGCGGCTTTGTATTGCAGCTCAATAATACCTTGAATCTCATTCATGAAAATGGGATCTTCCAAAATGGCTAAATGCGCATCGAAAATATACGCTTGCTCTTGCCCAACCACTTCTTTAATCTCTTGCTTAATTAGCTCCAGCTCATCTTTCGAGTGCCGTATACCATCATATAATCGCTCGAATTCATAAGCTAAATCTGTCACATCAATCATTTTCTCGGGGAAATCCCATTCCCATGTGGGGATAACAAATGCCTGCCCCATAGCGATTCCCGCTGATGCACCTACACCTCTAATCATCCGTTCGTCCCCCCATCGGATTTAGTCGGCTTAAGGACTACGGACATAACAGAGCCTTGGCCTTTCTTGACTGGTTTAAACGGAGCAAAACTCCATGATTTCACAATATCAGGATTTGTAATAATCATTGGCGTTGCTAAGGAAGAAGCGAATTTCTTCACTTTGTTATAATTGAATTTCACTAGCATCTGGCCTGCTTCCACACGATCGCCTTCCTTCACCACCGCATTAAAGCACTTCCCTGGTAAGCTGGACGTATCAATTCCGATATGCAGCAGTACTTCAAGACCTTCATCTGTTAAAATCCCCAATGCATGCATCGTAGGGTAAATATGCATGATGGTACCTGCAACCGGTGAAACCAACTCACCTTTTTCAGGAATAAAAGCAACACCGTTACCGACTAGACGCGAAGCAAAGATACGGTCTGGCACTTCTTCGATCGGGATCATACGCCCCTGCATGGGAGAAGTAAACAACACAACATGAATATCCTTGCGTAATACTTTCATGATTTCTTCACGTATAAGCTCTGAAAATGTTCCAAACACGACTTGAACATTGCCTCCTCCAAGACGTATGACGCCTGCTGCTCCTAAGTGTCTTAATGCCGTGATGTCCATCAAACGATCATTGACAAGTGTAAGTCGCAATCTGGTAATACAGGCTTCAATCTTCTTAATATTGTCTTTCCCACCAAGTGCCTGCAAAATTAATGGAGAGCGATAAGGAATGTCTCCTGCCCATTCTTCCAAGGAGGAGCCTTCTTCTCTACCAGGTGTAGGAATTCGAAACTTCTGAATTGCCCAACGGAATAAGAAATAGTAAAGCAAACCATAAACCAAACCAATCGGAATCAACAAGAGGCCGTTGTGCGACAAATGCAAATTGATAATGTAGTCAATTGCCCCTGCCGAGTATGAGAAGCCATGGTGGATATTTAACTCATAAGCAATCCACATCGCAACGCCCGAAAGGATCGCATGGATAATAAACAAATAAGGAGCGACAAATAAAAATGCAAATTCAATCGGCTCTGTCACACCAGTTAAAAAGGAGGCCAATGCAGCTGTTAAGAAAGTCGCCTTAATTTTAGGCTTCAAATCTTCCCTTGCTTCTCCGATGATCGCGAAAGCAATAGCTGGCAAAGCAAACATCATAATCGGGTACAAGCCTGACATATACATGCCAGCTGACGGATCCCCGGCAAAAAAGCGAGGCAAATCACCATATGCGTATTGACCAGACGGTGTCTCGTAAGCTCCTACTTGAAACCAGAAAAAGTTATTCAAAATATGGTGCAAACCGGAAGGAACGAGAAGCCGATGAGCGATACCGTAAATGAATGCACCGAAGCCGCCTAATCCCAGCAAGCCGCTTGAAATTTTACTCATTAATGTTTCAAGATACGGGCCAAGACCGATCATAATATAAGATGCGATCAGTGTGGAGAGCCCCATAACAAGTGGAACCATCCGCGGTCCGCCAAAAAATTGTATGTACTCCGGGAGTTTAATCTCCTTACAGCGATGATAGATAATTGCGGCCAGTAAGCCAATCAATATCCCGCCAGAAACGCCTAATTGAAATTGCGGGCCAAGCTCATGCTCAATCAGACGGGTAAACATGAAGTACCCTAACATGGCAGATAAACCAGCTATTCCAGCACTTTCCGTTAAGCCCAATGCCACACCAACTGCGAAGATGATCGGTATATAATCAAAAACTGTATTTCCAGCCAATGACAGCATATCCCCAAAACTTGAAGCATGTATGACATCCCAAGGTAAATCCCCGAGACAAAGCAGCACAGCAGCGATAGGAAGCGCTATGGTAGGCAGCATTAAGGAGCGGCCAAGCTGTTGTAAATTCCCCATCCAGTTCAAAAGAATGCTACCTCCTTAAAGTTTTCGTTAGAAAACTGACTTCGTAAGCATCTACTTTAGCAAATTCGAAGAGTATCTCCTTCATCATCATAAGATTCTCTTCTCAAATCGTAAAGCTTGTTTGTTCTTTTGTCAAAAAAAATACGCATATTACCCATTCCAACAGAGTTATTCGACATTCTATACGTAAAAGTTGACTAAGTACCTATAAAGCTGTCATACTTTACCTGTACCCCATTTCATGACCTTAGGAGGAAATACGTTATGTCTTATGATGTTATTATTATTGGCGCTGGGCCGACAGGTGCAAGCGCAGCTCTCTTCACTGCAAAGGCTGGCAAGAAGACGCTAGTTATCGACAATGAACAAAGCGTTACGAAGCGTGCTTGGATCGAAAATCACTACGGTGTTGACGCTATTGGCGGACCTGATTTAGTTGAAATTGGTAAAAAGCAAGCAGCTAAATTTGGCACAGAATTCGTCCAAGGCAAAGCAACTGGGCTTGTCAAAAGTGAGGATGGCTTCCAAGTTTCCACTGAAAATGGTACATATACGGGGAAACATGTCATTCTAGCAACAGGCTTGTCCGTTGAGCTTGCAGAAGCTGCTGGCATCGCAACTAAAGCAGGAACAGAGCCGCGTATCAAATCGATTGTTGACTGCGACGCACAAGGCAATACAAGCCTGAAAGGTGTCTGGGCAGCCGGCACAACCGCTGGAGTCAGCATGCATACCATTATCACAGCTGGCGATGGCGCCAAGGTCGCGATCAATATCATTAGTGAGTTGAATGGTGAGCGTTATGTGGATCACGATGTTTTGAAAGCTTAACATACACAGTATGAGAAAACCGCTAGTCGATCTCCTGTAGAGGCCTTCGACTAGCGGTTTTATTTGATTCCAATGATTTTCGTTCGTTAGTTGTTACGTGGATTTAGAATCGCATCTTCCACTTTAATGCATCGGTCCATAATAACCTCTAAGCCCGCTTCACTGGCAATGCGTCCAGCCTCTTCATTCACGATATCAAGCTGCAGCCAGAATACTTTCGCTCCAACTTTAACTGCTTCCTCAGCAACAGGTACAACTTGATCGGCACGTCGAAACACGTTTACGATATCGATCGGCTCCGGGATGTCAGATAAAGACGCATAGCATTTCTCGCCTAGAATTTCATCGGCATTCGGGTTAACAGGAATAATGCGGTATCCACGGCTTTGCATAGCTGCAGAAACCATATACGAAGTGCGATCTGGTTTATCGGATAAACCAACTACAGCAATATTTCCGGCACTAGCCAGCAATTCCTTGATGTGTTCCCTGGACGGATTTTCAAATGACATCGCGATCACTCTCCTATTTATTCAAGTAGGTTAGACCTTGTTGGCCCATCGCTTTCCAACTCTCAACAAACTGGGCTTTGCTCACTTGCACTTGCTTTTTCCCGCTCAATGGATCATTTAAGTAGACATTTGTTTCATCAAAGCCAACAAGAACAACTGCATGCTCGGAATAGGTCGTCTTAAGCGGACCAATAGGTGTATCCCAAGTCACCCATTTGTATGGCAGATTGTAATCAATCGTCGTCCATACAATGACAGGGATGCCACGCGCTACTTGCTGCTCGTACAGCTCGAATGCCTCACCTGTGATACTAATGGCTTGAGGAATGTAGTTCTTCAGAAGAGGAAACAGTCCAGCTGAATAAATACCGAAGCCTCTTTGCTTACGGGTAACATCACCTACAAAGCCTGTATTCGGATTCCCCCAATACCCGATAGATCCGTCTGCATTAAGTGATGCCGGTGTGCTGTCTCTAGGCATTTCTGCTACTAGCTCCATCTTCGTTTTGTTCACGCCGTAGAATTGCAGCAGCATCGTGAGGCTTGTCACCTCACAGCCTGCAGGCAACTCCGGCAGCTGACCGACGATGGGGACATCCAGCATAGCTGATTTTAAGGGTGCTTGAGCAGGTGTAGGTGTCGGCTTTAAAGCGGTCTTCGGCGTTGCAACGGGTTTATCAACTACTGAGGCTAATGGACCAGACGCGAATAAGGCTGGCTCTTTCCCTGTTGCCTTCGCATACAGCAAGACAGCAAATACGCTGCTCGCAAATGTAAGACCTGCTACGAGAAATAATCCAAACGTCACCTTCAATCCTTGCCAAATAATCCTCATGCTGACTCACCCATTCATTGTAATTGTGATTCTAAGACTCGTTCACAAGCTCAACCTGAGCGCCGATCGAACGCAGGTGGTCGAAATATTGTGGATACGACTTGGCCACATGATGGGCATCCCGAATCGTTAACCCCTTCTCGGAGCGTAGACCAACCACAGTCAAGGCCATAATGACGCGATGATCGAAGTGCGCGTTAATTTCGACGCCTCCTTCAACACCTTGCGGTTTGCCATGAACAATAATTTCGCTCTGACGCTCTTCTACATCAGCCCCAGCTTTACGAAGCTCATTCAAATAATCTGTGATACGATCACACTCTTTATACCGCAGGTTCTCAACATTGTAGAAGCGTGAAGTCCCTTCCGCGAACACAGCCGCCGCAACCATCGCAAGAACTGCATCTGTAAAATGATCTCCATCAAATTCACCAGCAACCAGACTTTGATTCCCGCGAACATGTACAACGCCATTGTCATGCGTTAAATTAACGCCCATAGCCTTCAAGACATCCACACAAGCCTTCTCGCCCTGCTTGCTGTTTTCTTCTAAACGAAGTACACGCACATCTGAGTTCGTTACCGCAGCGGCAGCTAGAATAGCTGCCGAGCCTGGGTAATCGCCTTGGATGACGTATTCTTTGGCTTCGTAGGATTGGCGGCCTGGAATTCGGTAGTGCATCAAGTCTTCGCTTGCATGAACGACTATACCTGCCTGAGCCAATACCTCTAGCGTCTGGCCAACAATAATTTTGGATTTTAAATCATGAAGTACTTCGATCTCACTATCCTCTTCAAGTAGAGGTGTCATAAACAACAAGGAGCTTAAGAACTGTGAGCTCACATTACCCGAAACAGTAATTTTACCGCCACGAGGTTGTCCGCCTTTAATAGTTATCGGCAAACGGCCGTTATTATGTTGTACTTCTACACCCATTTGCTGCAAAGTATCAATTAAGTCATCATGCGGACGCTTGCCCAATGATTCTGGATACGTATTTACGAAAGTCACTTCCGGGCAAAAAGCAGCCGTGGACATCAAAAAGCGCAAAACCGCTCCGGCATTGCCAACGTTTAATTCAGACACATGCTTAGGGTTTTTACCAAAGCCTGTGATCACAATTTTCTCATCATCTTCTTCTATAATGGCACCAAGATCACGCACACAGCGTCTCATGGCATCACTATCTTCACTATGCGCTGGATAATAGATGGTGCTTGTCCCATTCGCGAGTGCACCGATAAGTAAGTAGCGCGTTGTGTAGTTTTTGGAGGATAACGCATTAATTTCCCCTTGAAGATGGGAGGTTGGTTTAACGATGGCTTTCATGTCGTTTGATAACTCCTTCGCAAGTAGATTATATGTATATCCGGCATGATGATCATGAGAAGCAACCATCAGTGGGATGATAGAAATCCTAAGATTTATTGACAGTGTACCATACGAAATCTAACTTGGAAACCTACTTCCCTCGCAGATTAACCGTGAAAAAGCTAGGCCATGCAGCACTTCGTTTGACATCCGAGCGTTATATTTCTATCATACTAAGTAGGGAGATTTCTTGCGAAATCACATCTAAATTACATTTATGGAGGCCTATGAATGGATACAATTCTACCATCGGAGATCAAAGCAAGACTCGCACAAGGCGAGAAACTGACGCTGATCGACGTTCGCGAAGATGATGAAGTAGCAGCAGGAATGATTCAAGGTGCTATACATATTCCG
Source organism: Paenibacillus sp. J22P90 (assembly GCF_059692195.1). Taxonomy (NCBI): domain Bacteria; kingdom Bacillati; phylum Bacillota; class Bacilli; order Caryophanales; family Paenibacillaceae; genus Paenibacillus; species Paenibacillus sp. J22P90. Next base: position 230,619 of record NZ_JCAUAY010000005.1, on the reverse strand, counting down.
TTAGGTCAATTGCCAGAGCGTCTAAGTGAGATTCCTCAAGTTGACGAAGTCATCCTCGTTTGTCGCAGTGGAAATCGCAGCGGACGTGCACTGGGCTATTTAGAAGCAAATGGCTATAAAGGGCTCAAAAACATGACAGGCGGCATGCTGGAGTGGGAAGACTAAGCTGCAAAGCTTGTCTTCTTAATCTAGTGCTTCCCTGCTTGCGCGATAATGCGATCCGCGATTTGCTCCTCCGTTAGATCCGTTGTATCAATGGCATAATGAGCGAAATCATAAGCATGCTTTCTTTGTTCCATTAAGGTATGCACGCGTTCCTCTAGATTGCCTTGCAGCAAAGGCCGATTCGTATCTGCGCTGACTCGCTGGATAATCGTATCCGTTGAGGCGCTCAAGGCGACGACAAAACCGTGCTGTAGCATGCACTCTCGGTTAGCCGCAGCTAGTACCGCACCGCCACCCGTGGCAACAATTTGTCCTTCGCTCTCTAATATACCTGCCAGCGTCTCTGTTTCCAGAGCGCGAAAGTGAGCTTCTCCATGATTCCGAAACAACTCGGAAATACTTGTCTGCTGAACCTCTTCCAACACAGCGTCAGAGTCACAAAAATGCCATCCTAAGCGCTCTGCAAGCTTCTTCCCTACCGTCGACTTCCCTGTTCCCATAAAACCTACGAGTACTATATTTCTGACTGTCACACAAATCCCCTTTTCCCTAATGCTAGTCATACAAACTTTCCCAACATCATACCATAGCCCTTTCAACATGAATACAATCCACTAAAAAATCATATAGTAGTGTGAATAAATTCTAGCACAAACAGTTAAGATTTTAGAGAGACCACGCCGACAAGGAGAGATGGAGCTTTGAACCCTACTGTTTTGAACCAAACTGTCGCCTTTACGAATCGCACACAACGCAAATTGGAGCAGATTTTGCACCCGAGCTATACGCTATGCAAAGAGGATGTCATTTGGATTCTAGAGTTTATTAAGAAAAAAGTGGCTGAAGAAGACCCGATGATGCTAGGTCTCACTCAACCACGATTATTAAGAAATTTCCGATATTTCGCCGAAGTGTCTCTCATGCTCATTCACCGTCGTAACGGCTTCGATCAAGAAGCGGATCGTCTGAAGATGTGGCTTAGAGAAGCAGCTTACGGCTTACAAGAAGAGGTTTAATCCTACTCCTATTCGTTACCCATCCAGTTGAAGTGGAAGGAACCTTCTTTGTCCACACGTTGGAACGTATGTGCTCCGAAGTAGTCACGTTGTGCTTGCAACAAGTTAGCCGGCAGTCTTTCTGTACGGTAGCTGTCATAGTAAGCAAGTGCGGATGCGAAGGAAGGAACTGCGATACCGCGAGCAACCGCTTCTGCAACCACTTGTCTCCATGAACCTTGGTAGTTGTGCACGACGTCTGTGAAGTAAGAATCAAGCAACAGGTTTTTCAATTCCGGATTGCGATCGTACGCATCCTTGATGTTTTGAAGGAAACGAGCACGGATGATACAGCCGCCACGGAAGATCATCGCGATGCTGCCGTATTTCAGATCCCATTTATATTCTTCAGAAGCTGCTCTCATTTGAGCAAAGCCTTGTGCATATGAACAAATTTTGCTTGCGTAAAGAGCTTGACGAACAGCCTCGATAAACGCTTTGCGATCCCCTGTAAATGCTGGTGCATCAGGTCCTTTGAGCACTTTGCTTGCTGCTACGCGTTCTTCCTTCATCGCGGAGATGAAACGGGAGAATACGGATTCTGTGATAATGGAAAGCGGCACGCCAAGGTCCAGAGCACTTTGACTGGTCCATTTTCCTGTTCCCTTTTGTCCTGCAGAATCCAGAATCACGTCAACCATTGGTTTGCCTGTTTCAGCATCATATTTCGTGAAGATATCACGCGTGATCTCGATCAGGTAGCTATCCAGCTCCCCATTATTCCACTCTGTGAAAATCTCGTGAAGCTCTTCTGTACTAACGTTAAGTACATCTTTCAGCAATTGGTAAGCTTCGCAAATCAACTGCATGTCACCGTACTCGATACCGTTGTGCACCATTTTTACATAGTGGCCAGCGCCATCTGGTCCGATATACGTACAGCAAGCATCTTCGCCAACTTTAGCAGAAATCGCTGTAAGGATTGGCTCTACCAATTTATACGCGTCTTCTTGTCCGCCTGGCATAATTGCAGGCCCTTTAAGCGCGCCTTCTTCACCGCCGGAAACACCAGTTCCAACGAAACGAATGCCGTGTGCTTCTAGCTCTTTATTGCGACGTTGTGTGTCAGGGAAGAATGCATTTCCGCCATCGATCAAAATATCGCCTTTATCCAAATGCGGAAGCAATTGGTTAATTGTATCGTCTGTTGGTCCGCCTGCTTTGACCATGATCAAAATTTTGCGAGGTACTTCTAGGGATTGTACGAATTCCTCAACACTATATGTACCTACAAGTTGTTTGCCTGGCGCTTCATGAAGAAGCTCGTTTGTTTTCTCTGCAGAACGGTTGAATACAGATACCGTAAAGCCTCTGCTCTCGATGTTCAATGCTAAGTTTTTCCCCATTACCGCTAAACCTACAACACCTATTTGTTGCTTAGACATGTCTCTCATACACCCTTCCGATATATAAAATTGTTAAATCGTCATCGCGCCAAAACCGCCATCTACTCGCAAAACAGTTCCCGTTACAAAGCTCGAAGCTTTCTCTGAAGCCAGGTATACCGCAGCACCTTGAAGCTCGGCAGCTTCACCAAATCGATTCATTGGCGTATGACGCATAATGGATTCGATTCGTTCTGGCGACAAAATCTTGCGATTCTGCTCTGCTGGGAAAAAGCCAGGAATAATTGCGTTCACACGCACGCGACTCGGAGCGAACTCACGAGCTAAGTTCTGTGTAATATTATTCACAGCTGCTTTAGAAGCGGAGTAAGTGAATACACGAGAAAGTGGTGGGTCAGAGGAAACGGATGAAATATTAATGATGCTTCCGCCTTCACCTCGTTCAACCATGTATTTCCCGAACACTTGGCAGGCTAACACGACGCTTTTCAAATTTACCTCCATAATAGAATCCCATTCTTCCATGGAAATGTCAAAGAAAGGCGTTGCACTATTTTTACCTGGACAATTCATAAGAATATCCGCACTGCCTGACCAAGCGATAACTTCCTTAAGGACTTGCTCTAAATCCTCACGTTTGGTTGCATCCGCTTGGAAGGTCTGTGCTTCGCCGCCGATTGCCGCAATGCTCTCGCGAACCTGCTCGCTTTTCTCTTGATTACGTCCAACGATCGCAACTTTAGCGCCGTGACCAGCCAAGGCTAATGCCATGGAGCCACCAAGTGTACTGTTACCGCCAATAATTACTGCTGTTTTCCCAGAAAGATCGAATAAGTTCATTGTCGTCATCCTCTCAATTAATGTTGCTTGGTAAACGCTGAATTATGATTGAGGACTCCGCAGGTGCTGATTTTGAAAAGATGTGATCGCGTCGAATTGATCTTTTAACTGATGATATACGCTCGTATAAATAGATGTCAATTGTTGATACACGCGATAATCGTTTTCATTCACCTCGTGAGCCTTGCCTACCCCAATCCATTTGTGTGCATGTGATAAGTCATTGATCTCACCCATAGCGAGTAGACCAAGCAATGCTGCGCCAATTCCGGAGCTCTCAATAGAGTCTGGAACGGTTACGGCCGTACCGAGCATATCGGTCATCATCTGACGCCAGAACTCGGAACGAGCGAAGCCGCCGGAGGCGCGGATGACCGTAGCAGGACCCATCATCCGTTCCAACGAAGTGGCAACGGCTTGAATGGAGAACATAACGCCTTCTAAGGCGGCGCGGATCATATGCTTTTTCTGATGACTAAGCGAAAGGCCGAAGTACACGCCGCGCGCATTAGCATTCCAATACGGCGCTCTCTCACCCGATAGCAATGGCAAGAAGAGCAATCCATCAGAGCCAGCACCAACTTCAGCCGCGAGCGCCGTCAGGTGATCGTAAGGATCCATCCCCATGCGGCGAGCTTCCTCGGCTTCTGCTGTGGCAATCTGATCTCTGACCCAACGGAAAACGATGCCGCCGTTGTTGATTGGTCCTCCAACGACCCAGAAGTTTTCGGTTAACGCGTAACAGAATAACTTCCCTTCGGGGTCGGTTTGCGGTTTGTTCACGACGCTGCGAACAGCGCCGCTCGTACCGATGGTGACCGCCACGACACCTGGCTCGAAGGCACCTACGCCAAGGTTGGCAAGCACACCATCCGAAGCGCCGACAATGAACGGCGTCTCGGTGGACAAGCCCATCACAGCCGCATAATCCGCGCTTAAGCCTTCGACACGATGTGTCGTTGGAACAAGCGTGGATAGCTGCTTCGGTGTTACACCGGCATACGCTAACGCACCTGTATCCCAATCCAATTGCTCGAGATTAAATAATCCGGTCGCGCTCGCCAAGGAATAGTCAATTAGAAACTGACCGAATAATTTGGCAAACACATACTCTTTAATCCCGATAAATTTATGGGTGTTTAGGACTAGCTCAGGTTCATGCTCTCCGAACCACTTCAGCTTGAGCAGTGGCGACATGGGATGAATCGGCGTGCCGGTTCTCGCATAAATCTGTTGACCAAGCCCGCTGCACTTCAAATCCTCCGCATACTGGCTGCTGCGATTATCCGCCCATGTAATACATTGCGTAAGCGGATTATTACGCTCATCTACGGCAATGATGCTGTGCATCGCCGAGCTGAATGACACGCATAACACTTGTTCTGGCGTGACGCCCTGCTTGCGAACAACAGCGCCGATCCCCTGCACAACTGCATCGAAGATTTGTTCAGGATCCTGCTCTGCGCGATCTGCGGCAGGCGTAAATAACGGGTACTCAATGGAATGGGAAGCTAGCACGCGTCCGTCCCGGTCAATGACTAGCGTTTTGGTGCTCGTTGTACCAATATCGGCTGCAATGATATATGGCTTCTGACTCTCCGTCATTTGCAAATATTCCCCTCTGCATCGAATGATAAATCAAAAGGCTCTGATAAAATCTCAATATCCGGATGCTGACGGGCAGCTTCAAGCAGATTTACCGAAATTTCAATTTCACCGAGGTGAAGTGTATCTTGAATGCGTACAAGCTTACAGGTCGTGTAATCTAAGATATTACAAGTCTTCACTGCTGCTTTGATGGCATAGAAATCATTTTCTAACGTAGTCGCAATTTTCGTTGGAGCACAAACCGTTGACGTTAATCCGTTGGCATACGTGAACTCCAGGTTCGTCTTATCAACCAATCGTTGTGTCGTAAAATCAGCCGTACCCACACCATTCGCATTCCCTTTGGTTTCATGTGTCAAATCAAGGACAACCATCTTCGACACTTCTGGCCCGCCGTGTGCATAAGGCGTAGGATATCGTCCCGTTACGTTGGGATCCATGCCGTCGCCGCTAATATTTTTACCGATATAATCAATGACAAGAACGTCGATTTCATCAAATAAAATTTTCGGCAAACGTGACTTTGCTTCCACAAGTAGAAGCTCCTCACGCGCTTCAATTTCAGCTGCTGGCAAGACTTCAACCTGACATGTCTCGTCGTAAGCATTCTCTACAAGGGCTACGCCGAAGACGATCGGCAGCTTCTCAATCATCAAATTCGCCATCGCAGGGACATTCTCTGCCATGTATTTAAAGCCAAGCTGATGACAAGCTTCTGCACCTTTTTGTTTGCCAAGACCAATTGCGATCATCTTCATGATGCCGCTCTCAATGCGACCGCGGAATGCTGTATGCGGTTTAACGCGGTTGATCACGACAATGGCATCCGCTTCCGATGCAATGCGGTCTACATAAACCGGCAACCCATTCGGCAGTTGATCTATTTGCACAACTTCCATGGAAGAACGAATGGGAGCTCCCATCGATTCTTCAGTGATACCAAAGTGCTGAAGCACCTCCGTTTGGCCTTCTGCCGTTGCCCCGCCATGGCTGCCCATACAAGGTACGATGAAAGGATGCGCGCCTCTTGCCTTAATTGCGTCTAAGGTTGTCTTCGTGAAGCCCGCGATATTCGCGATCCCTCTGCTTCCTACTGCAACAGCGACATGCTGCCCTGGAAGGATGCTTGGCATAACGCCGCTGCTTTCCAATTTATCAGCGAGCTCCTGCAGGGGATTATCCAAGATCGAACGATCAAACTTCTGGCGAATTTTGACCATTTGTGGAATTGGAATATCTTTTAACAGCTCTCGTAGAATACTCATCGACTTCTCCCACTTTCCTTATGCATGTAATAGTTGCACGGATTCCCGAACAATTAGCTCTGTTCGCAAGAGCAATTGCTCAGTTTCATTCAATTTGTTTTCTATATTACCTAGGAGACGCAATGCGCCTTCTTTGCTAATTTGTTCAATCGGACGACGTACAGTCGTTAAGGCAGGGGTTACATATGCTGCGAAAACCGTATCATCAAAGCCAACAACGGAAATATCCTTGGGGACTTGTAAGCCGGCTTCAAACACAGCTTTAATGGCTCCCAGCGCCATCTCATCATTGCAGCAAAAAACGGCTGTCGGTCTCTCAGTAAGCTTCAGGAAACTCTGCATCGCCTTATGGCCGCTCTCCAAATCATACAATCCAGGCATGCGGTACGCAGGTGGAACCGATATGCCGTAATGCCCCATGGCCCTTTCGAAGCCATCCTTTCGATTTTGCGCGGATTTAAACCCTTTCCGACCTTCGATTAAGGCGATTTTCGTATGTCCTTGGTTTACAAGGAAAGCGCCTGCATGAAAAGCCCCCTGTTCTTCATCAGAAAGAACATTCAGAACACCTGCTGTGTCCACAGGCCGATTCAATACGACGAGCGGAATCCCTTTATTCGCAATGTGCTCAATGATCGGTTGATCGTCATCGCTTTGGCTGACGATGATGATGCCATCGAAGCTTTTCTTCGTGATGGAATGAAAGCTGGTGTAATCATCTATACCTTTGACAATCAGCTGATAACGATCTCGAATGACCGAGTTGACGCCTCGAATAGCTTCATAGAAAAAGCCAGCAGAAGTTCCATTGCTTAGTGTGGTGAAGAATAGCCCTAAGTTATACGAACGATCAAGCACCAGACTCTTTGCATTATAATTCGGCGTGTAATCCAACTCTTCAGCAATGAGGCGAATACGCTCCTTCGTCTCCTCCTGGATGAGCGGACTATTGTTCAGCGCTCTGGAAACCGTCGTGTGCGATACACCCGCCAGCTTCGCAATATCCTTAATGGTTACGCTCATGCCTTCACCTCTATCTGAAGCATATCACATCTATGCACACGTTAACAATAGTCTTTTTAAGACGCAAAAAAACTCCCTTCTCAGGGAGTCTTTCATGTACTAGGCATTGAAAAAGGCAGGTAAATACGGACGATTCTGCTCCAGCATTTCATCCATCAACGTTTTAGCGACAGACACGGATGGCACTAGCGGATGGTGAACGAGTGCCTGAAGAACAAGATCCCGACTACCCGTAACTGCCGCTTCAATCGTCAAACGCTCATAGGTTTTAACCGCGTGGATAAGCCCTTTCACATGCTCAGGGACCTTGGTTAATCCCATAGGCACGGGACCTTGACCTGTCACGACGCAGTTGACTTCGATGCAAGCATCGTTAGGCAGGAAGTCAATAATGCCATTATTGCTGACGTTCAGCGTCTGAATATCTCGTCGATCGTTGTAGAGCGAGATCATCAGATTCACCGCTGCTTCAGAATAATAAGCGCCGCCGCGTTTTTCCAGTTGCTTAGGTTTCTCTTGTAAATCTGGATTTTGATACAGCTCGAACAGCTCATCCTCTACGCGTTTCACAACTTCGGCGCGCGTCCCGTTCTCTTTCATCGACGCAAGCTGCTCCTCGAGCATAGCATCTGTCATGTAGAAGTACTTCAGATAATAGGAAGGCAGCGCTTCAAGTGAGCGCAGGAAATCTGCATCCCACTCGCTGGCGGGAACATTTTTACCGCTGTATTCTTCTCTTTTGTCCAACAGCTCACTCAATTTATCTTCGCCGTTAATCTCAGCTCTTGTTACCCAATGAAGATGATTTAAACCCACGAACTCGGTATAAATCTGATTCTGTTCTACGCTATATTTGTTCATCAGCCACTTATGCAAGCCGATTGGCGCATTACACAAGCCAATGCTTTTTACCTTCGAATGTTTATGAATCGCCTCTGTGACCATACCCGCTGGATTCGTAAAATTCAAAAGCCAAGCATTCGGGCTAAGCTCCTCAATATCTTTACAAATATCTAGGAGCACAGGAATGGTCCGGAGCGCTTTCATCATCCCGCCTGGCCCCGTCGTTTCCTGGCCAATGACTCCATATTTGTTCGGAATATGCTCATCCCACTTGCGAGCCTCCAACAAACCCACACGCATCTGTGTGCTCACAAAGTCTGCATCTTTAATCGCTTCTCGGCGATCTAGAGTAAGATAGACATCAATAGGCAAGCCTGACTTTTCGATCATACGTTTCGCCAGATTACCAACGATTTCAAGCTTATGTTTTCCCGCTTTAACATCAACAAACCAAAGCTCCTTGACAGGAAGCTGCTCATAATTATTAATGAATCCCTCTACGATTTCGGGTGTGTAGGATGAACCTCCACCAATAATTGCGATTTTCAAGGCACCTTTCATTACACTCACGTCCTATCTCTCGTTTGTTGTTATTTCTTCATAATTGGAAGCTGTCTTGAGATTGGTATAAGCTTCATGGCATAAAGCCTGTCCCTCTGCTTCCATCGCGAGCCAAACAGCGCCTACGACCGGTTCTACACTTAATTTAGCAACAGTAGCTTTAGGTGCGATCTGATGAACCGCTTGTTCAATAAATTTGTGAACATAAGGACCGTCACCTCTTGTTACCACACTTCCCGCAAGGACGACATCGAATTGTTCATCCTGCATCCCAAGCCTGGTAATCACCGCTGTGGCAGACTTGCCAAGCTCTTCCCCTTGTACCTGCAAAATACGGCAGGCGACTTCGTCCTCATGCTTCGCTGCTTCAAATAGCAGCTTCGTCAAATGCAGCGGTATCGGCTTTTCGTTGTCCATGAAGTCATTAAACATGTCTTCCACCTTGGAATAGCCAAGTTCCTTTAACACCAAATCCGTCAACAATGTCGGACGCTCACGGCCATCCCAAGCTCGAATCACTGAACGAAACGCTTCAACCGCCAATGTCCCGCCTCCACCAAAATCTCCGAACTGATATGTAAAGCCTCCGCACTGATAAAAGGTTCCTTGGCGATTCTTCCCTGCGCTATTCGTTCCGGATCCGCAAATGAGCACCACACCGAATGGCTGTGAGGTCCCAGCACGAAGTGCAATCATCGTATCGCAATCGATCTCATATTTGGAAAATCCAAGCTCTTTTATGAGCGGACGAAGAATATCATAATCGATCGGCCGATCCGCACCCGCTAATCCAAAAAAGGCAAACGTAATCTCCTCGCGCGTTAATCCCGCGGCTTGCAAAGCCATTTCGACTGAACTCATAATGTTGCTCCGCGCACGATCAACACCTAGTTGGTGATTGCCATTTCCACTATACCCTTTGCCAATCACACGGCCTTTGGCATCAGTAACAAGGGTATACGTTTTACTTCCACCGGCGTCTACGCCTAAATAATAAGTCATCTCTGATGTCTCCTTGCTGTAGATTGTCTAACCACTAGCTCTGGTATCAACTTGATCGTTTGATGGGTTTCCGTTTCACCGTCAATCCAACGCATTAATTCGTCTACGGCCGAACGTCCAAGCTCGCTAGCAGGCTGACGTACGGTTGTTAAATGCGGTCGGAACTCCGAGGCGAAAATTTGATCATCGAATCCTATGATCGAGATATCCTGCGGGATTTGGTACCCCACTGTCTTAAAAGCATCCATCAAACCAAGGGCAATGAAATCATCTGCCGCAAATACAGCAGTGGGTAGCTTCTCACTTCGGATCCAGCTATCTGCAATCTCATAGCCAGAGAATATGCTGAACTCCCCAGGTTGTATCCAGAGCTCGTGCAAGCCCGCTTCCTGCATGGCTTGAATGTACCCGCGTTCCCGCTCAGCACTACTTAAGAACGGCTGAGGACCTCGGATATGCGCGATTTCTGTATGTCCAAGCTCAATTAGATGCTTAGTTGCCTCGTAGCCGCCTTTGAAATTATCGACAATGATCGAGGAGACGGATTGATGCGTTTGCTGATTGTCGATCAATACAAATGGGATTTTCTTTTTTCTTATTTCAGCCACATAGGCCTCTTCATTTGTTGGGGAAACTACAATGAGTCCATCCACACGATCTTCTTGAAACAATGATTTCTCGAATGAAGCGAACACATCGGTTGAAATGGATAAGGCCAAAAAGTAGCCTCGTTCTGCCAAGCGGTCATTCATTTCCTTGACGACGGCATCGAAAAATGAATCATTCAGATTGGAGATGGCCACACCGATGATGCCAGTCTTGCCTCTAGCTAAGCTGCGAGCCGCCGCATTCGGCTGATAATCCAGCTCCTTCATCGCTTGCAGCACCTTCTGCCGATTGCCTTCGCGCACCGTGCCCGCTTGATTAATGACGCGGGAAACCGTAACCACAGAAAGACCACTTTTCTTCGCTACATCAAATATACTGACTTTCATAGCTTCAGCTCCTGTGAAAAATAACGAAAGTTTAAGCGCTTTAACTTTTATGAAATAATTATATCCGAAGCTTCTTGATTAAACAAGCCTCGCCCCCTCTAAAAACATAAAAGAGAGTCCCGTATAACTTGCATACAGGCTCTCTTTCATCCCAGCACACTATTCATTCTCACATCTCCAATAGCAGCATTTCTTGTCTCAATTCAATTAATTTGACCTTACTTTCCATTGCGGCTTTCGTATCCCCGGAGGAGATTGCATCTTGCAGTGTCGCTAGTTCGTAATCAAGTTCCATTCGTAAAATAGGGATGCGTTCATCCGTTCTCTTCGATCTTAGTGCTTGCATGACTTCTTCTACGGTCACAGCAGGCTCCTTCTGATACAGCACCTTATGCTCGATTCCGCTAATTTCCACCATGCGGATAATTTCTCCGAACATAATATTCTCAATGAGAATTTGCCGATCCTTAAATCTTTTAACAACAGCATGACCGCGTGTATCCCCGATCAGCTTCTCCATCATCTCAGCGAGCTTCTCATCCTTAAATGAATAATTACCAACAATCTTATACTTCTCGCCAATTCGTTCGAATTTCAGCTTAATCAGCTTCCGTCCTGTTCGAATAGAAATGATAAACTGAAGTTCACTTTCATTCCAGTACAGCGAGTAGCCTTCTTGAATGAGTGCTTTAATGAAGTTCCGGATTAGCCGGCGATCAAATCGTAACTCTAGGTTGCAATACTCCACTTCATGACTCTTACTCACGGCAATCCCCTCCATAATTGGCGCATATTCATTTATTTAAATATTCAGACAACTTGTGTTCTTACAGTTATCTTATTATGAATTCTATGTTTTAGCAACTTGGATTATGGATATTTTTTTAAAAGAAAGCGCACAAATTATAAGGCTTAGCCGTCCTTACTGGACAAGTGCTTATGTCCAGGAATATAGCGGCTTACTCCTGTGAAATCAAAAAAGCCGATGCCTGTTTGCCATCAGCTACAGCCCATGTTTTGTCCTCAAGTATGAATTTAATGCCAGCCCCAGAAAAATCCATCGCGTTCCCAAGCCGCCTTGCCGCCGTGCAATTTCTTAAAGATTTTCTTCACTTCTTTGGAAATCGCTTGATTGCCATTGTCATTGACATAAATAAAGGATTCCCCATAATGCTTAAGAATATAGTCCACGGCATCCTTTTGATACAAGATTCCCGCCGATTTCAACTCATTTAACATCCATTCTGCTACCTCGTTCGCTGTCATCTTCTAACCATTCTCCCTTCATATGCGTTCGAACATTATATCACACATCCTTGCAAATTCCGCACCCGACTAGGGACACCAGCACAATCACTGTTGAGAACGTTCTTAGCCCATGCCAATCCGACCCTAATTCCATATGCTATTTCGAAAGTCAATGAACAAGTCTTAAGAAAGAGAGGGTGAATGAAATGGGTTATGGCGTAGCAGGTGTTGGTGGTGCTGGTTGTGGCGGCGGTTATGGGTCTTCTGCAGCAGTTTTGGTGCTTTTCATCTTGTTAGTTATTATCACTAGCGCATTTGTCATCTAATACTCATCAGATATGAAAGGGCAGCCCTGAGGGCTGCCCTTTTTGTTAGCAACAAATCTAACTAATTATTCGTTGTCTTCCCCGCCTCGATGTCTTCCATGGAAGAGCTGGCAATCATGTAATCGAGCACTGCACCGCCAGCGCCCATATTCGGTGTCAGCTTCAGTGTCGAGCGGAAATAATGCCCGTTTTTAGTCAACAAATAGCTATATGTATTTTCTTCCGCCAATTTATCAATAATGATCGGGTTCCACGAGTAACTCACGGAATCCATAACAAAATACCGATATTGCTCGACATACCCTTTAATCGCCTTCAATTTCAGCGCATCCGTCTCCCCTGTTACGACCACCGACTCATAATTAGAATAGGACGTTTTCGGTGGCTGGCTTCCCCAGACATTACGCAATTCTGTTTCACTTACATAGAGTTGACCCGTGTATTTCTCTTGCGACTTACGCAAAGCATCTGTACGGACGCCCAAACGATCGAGATCCACCAAACGGTAATACGTTTGATCCGCCATATTTAAGAGAACGGGTGAAGTCGCACCTCGATACTCCATCACTTGCGCGTAGGGATATTGCATCACAATCTCCGTATAACTCGATTGATTTTGATCCGATGCTTGGCTAATGCTTACCCGCGGATTGACAAAAATGGTTTTCGTACTTTCCTGCCAATTGACAACCGCGCTTAAATAGCCGCCTAATTCTTTGACTGGCAAATAGCTCGTATTATTATAAATTAATGGCGGATTCGCAAGCTGAACGGCCTGCCCATTAACGACCACCTTAAAATCATTACGAATGTAAGCATCGACTCGCTGTAATACATCCTGAGCATATACGCCCGCTCCAAAACAAGTCCCCATTAGGGTTCCTATAATTGCAACCTTTGACCATTTCGGCATCTTCTTCATTGTAGTCCTCCTGACTTGTACCTAGCTCGTTATTCCATGCATTCGACAAATTCCTGAATTTCCCTGCTTTATACGACAAAAATCGGTCTAATGGCCTAACTTGGATGCTCCCAAGCGTGCATTCAATTGCGGGAATAGCTGAATTGCTTTAAGATTAATCCTATCTATGCTTATAAAATGGATGAACACGATGTGAAATGAGGTCCTTTCCAATGAATTTTACTGGATTTACACAGCACGATTTTGATACCTTCGCTATTGAAGGCTTAGATGGGCGTATGGCTGCCATTCGCGAACGCATTCAACCGAAATTCAAAGCGTTGGGTGACGCGTTAGCTGCCGAATTATCCGTGCAAGCCGGAACTGAAATGTTCCTTCATATTGCCAAACATTTGAGACGTAAAATTAATCCGCCCGTTGACACGTGGATGGCGATTTGTCCACATAAACGCGGCTACAAGCAAGTCCCTCACTTTCAGGTCGGCTTGTTTGATGATCGTGTTTTTATTTGGCTGGCACTTATCTATGAGCTTCCGAATAAGGGCAATATCGCGAAGACCTATATGAACAATCTAAAGCAGATTCAAGCTGAAATTCCTGCTGATTTCCTTCTTTCTTTTGACCATATGAAAAAAGATACAACCCCTGTGTCGCAGCTCGACACCGCTGGTTGGAACGACGCGCTTACCCGCTTCCGTGATGTCAAAAAAGCAGAACTGCTCATCGGTCGAAACCTTAGCTCCGATGATCCCATATTAGCTAATCCCGCTGAATTAGAGCGTTTGATTGAGCAAACGTTCGAGAAACTTCTTCCTTTGTACAAGCTCGCCGTTGACACACCATCCCTCTAAATTCAGCAAAAATTTATGTTAAATTAAGGTTATTTTCAACTAAAGCGAGGCTTTCCTGCGCAGACTAAGTGCTGTACTTCCAATAAAAAGGAAAAGGAGGCCTCGCATTCCATGGAAACAACAAAGATGAGAAAGTTGCTCATCAGTTCTATTGCACTCACCTGTATTTTGAGCGGAAGTCTTACTGCTCTCGCGCAAAATCCAGATACAGACGAGCAACCAACCGTACAGTTGCAGCAAGCTGATGAAAAAGGACAAGGTGGATATCACAAACGGAAATGGCCGATTATTGAAGAATCTGCCACCATTATTGGTGTCGACAAAGAAGTCCTGTTCAAATCCTTGAAAAGCGGTAAGAGCATCGTTGAAGTCGCAGCCGAAAAAGGTATCTCAGAAGCTGATTTAACGGCTAAGCTCCAACAATTGCGGACGACCAAGATTGAAGCGGCTGTGAAAGACGGCAAACTTACATCTGATCAAGGCGATCACATGAAGCAAAAGCTCGGTGAGCATCTGAAGTTCATTCTCAATGAGAAGAACCTGCTCGCTCACCATCCTGGACACGGCAAGCATCCTAAGTTTGGGCTAAAGCCTGACACAGAAAAGCTTGCCAAATCACTCGGCATGACGAAAGATGAACTTCGCACGCAATTGCATGCTGGTAAATCACTGGCTGAAATTGCGCAAGCAAAGGGGATTTCCAAGGATAAGCTTGTCGTATCCATTAAAGATCAATTAACCCCCTCCATCGAGAAATGGGTAGATCACAAAATGGAACCAAAAGCGAAAAAGTAACGCTTATATTTATGAGATTAGGGGCATTCTGCGGAATGCCTCATTATTTTTTCGGAAAATGAGTGATTACTCACTTATCAACCGCATAAATTTGTCGTATGATGAGCTTAGATCCAAAAATGAGTGATTACTCACTTTACTATTTCCCGAAAGAGGTGCAGGCGATGACAACAGCCACATCGATACAAGTGCAAGGGGTCAGCAAGCAATTTGGTGAAAAAATGGTATTGAAGGACATCTCCCTTACGGTGCCAAGTGCGCAAATTTTTGGACTTCTGGGTCCTTCGGGCTCAGGCAAAACAACGCTCGTGCGGATGATCGCAGGCATTGACGCCCCTACATCCGGTCAGGTGCACGTGCTCGGACAGAAGATGCCACAGCTTGCCATGCTCTCGCAAATCGGCTATATGGCACAATCAGATGCCTTATACACCGAATTGACTGCGCAGGAGAACCTGTCTTTTTTCGCAGCCTTATATGGACTGACAGGTGCCAAATGTAAGCAGCGCATTCAGGCGGTTATGGAGCTCGTTAATTTAAGCGATCATTTGAAGAAGCAAGTCAGCAACTATTCAGGAGGCATGAAGCGTCGATTGTCGCTCGCCATTTCCTTACTTCATGAGCCCAGTATCCTCATTCTCGACGAACCTACCGTAGGGATTGACCCTGTCTTGCGTAAATCGATCTGGCAGGAGCTGACGAATCTGAGCCAAAAGGGCACTACCATCCTCTTGACCACTCATGTCATGGATGAAGCAGATAAATGCCATCAACTAGGCATGATTCGTGACGGAAGCCTCACAGCGATCGGTACACCTGAGGAGCTAAAAACAGCTACCTCCTCCTCTTCAATCGAAGAAGCATTCTTAGTATACGGAGGTGCTGGAGCATGAGAATTCGCGCCATAGTCATTCGCATTCTTCGCCAATTTTTCCACGATAAACGAACACTCATGATGATGCTTGTTGCGCCTATGCTGATCTTGTTCATGATGTCACTCGTATTTAATGGCAACACCTACGTTCCGAAGCTTGGCGCCGTGAATGTTCCTGCCCCCCTTATTCAGAAGCTGCAGGATTTAAACGCGGAAGTTACGGTATACACCGCAGAAGAAGCCAAATCGGAGCTGGATAAAGTCAACCTAGACGCGGTGATCACGATGAATGGAACAACGCCGCAGTTAACACTGGAAGGCAGTGATCCGAGCAAGAACAAGGCTGTACTCTTTTTGCTGCAAAAGGCTCTTCAGAACGCCGCTCCTTCTGGCACCGCTGCAGCACTCGCGCCTACGATTACGTACTTACATGGCGCAGCTGACATGGCCGCATTTGATAATTTTGGACCAGTGCTCATTGGATTCTTTGTCTTCTTTTTCGTCTTTTTGCTTTCCGGTGTATCCTTCTTAAGAGAACGTACTGGCGGAACCTTGGAACGCTTGCTTGCGACACCTTTGCGCAGATGGGAGATCGTCGTCGGGTATATTCTTGGCTTCGGAATCTTCACAACCATACAAGCTACACTCATAGCATGGTTTGCAACTACCGTGCTCGGCCTCATGTTGGTAGGCTCCTTCTGGTATGTCCTGCTCATTACCCTGCTGCTTGCACTAGCTGCACTCTCATTAGGAACATTGATCTCTGCCTTTGCGAACAATGAATTCCAAATGATTCAATTCATTCCGCTGATCATAGTGCCACAAGTATTCTTCTCTGGCTTGTTCAGCTTGGATACGATGTCCGTTTACCTTCGTTGGATCGGTCATTTGATGCCGCTTTATTACGGAGCTGACGCCTTACGGAATATTATGATTCGCGGAGCTGGCTGGGATCGCATCTGGCTGGACGTGCTCGTGCTTGCGTCATTTACGCTCGTATTTATGGTCTTGAACATTGTGGCATTGAAGAAGCATCGTAAGATATAATGGATGGATGTCTAGGAATTAGTCAAAGAGGTGAATGCAATGTCCGAAATCGAGCCATGGTTAACTGAACTGCTGCGTCTGAACGACGAAGATGAGAAAATGACCGATAAACAGATTAAGATTGTTCAAGCGGCTGTGGAGATATTCTCTGAGAAAGGTTTTGCAGGCTCCTCTACGAGTGAGATTGCCCAGAAGGCTGGTGTTGCGGAAGGTACGATCTTTCGTCACTACAAAACGAAAAAAGAGCTGCTCCTTTCGATCGTAGCCCCAATGATGACCAAGCTCATTGCGCCATTTGCGGTGAAAGATTTTACGAAGGTACTAGAGGCGGAATATCCGGATGTTGAGCATTTCTTACGCGCCATCCTCGTCAATCGACTAGAATTTGCTCGCAAGCACTTCCCTGTGATTAAAATTTTCATGCATGAAATCCCCTTTCACAAAGAGCTGCGAGAGCAATTCAAAGAGAAGGTTGCGGATCTTGTACTGGAAAAAGCTTATAAAACGATTCGACATTTCCAGGGGCAGGGTCAAATCATTGATCTTCCTGCGCCTACCGCAATGCGACTCATCGTCTCCACCATTATGGGACTTCTCATTGCCCGTTTCCTGCTTGTTCCCGAATCGAATTGGGATGAAGAAAGAGAGATCGACGATACGATTAAGTTCATTATGTATGGATTGTCGCCGCGTTAACGTGGGTACAAAAAACAAAAAAAGCTGCACACCCCTCTCCTAACGGAGAATCGGATGTGCAGCTTTTCTTTTTACACCGCTCGCTGCTGTGCAGCAGTCTGGCGATCAACCAAAATGAAACGCTGCAGCAGCAAGATCGCAGCGAGACAGAGCACGCCGCCGATGATGAATGGCAGCGAATGCGCGATTGCGAACACCGCTCCGCCAAGGAGCGGGCCAGCGATGCGGCCCAGGCTGTCCATGGAGGAGCTGAGGCCTGTCGCGACGCCTTGTCCAACCTTCGTGCGCTGCGTTATCAGCGACGTCACACACGGTCTAATCAGCGCGTTCCCTGCGCCGAAGACCGACAAGTAAATCGCAGCGGTTACGACGCTGCTGGAATACAGCAGCAGGAAGAAGCCTGCTGCTGAGAGCAACAATCCGATGCCGATGACGAACTGTTCGGCACCTTGCTTCACCAGGCGGCGTACGACGCCGCCTTGGATTAACGCGCCAACGATGCCGCTCGCGAGGAACATCATGCCGATGTCAAACGGCGTAGCGCCGATTTTGTCCATTTGATAATACTGAAGTGTGGCTTCAAGTCCTGCTAATGTGAACGAGACGAAAAACGACAACACATACAGATACTTCGATGCACCGGCAAATGCGGTCCAGCGCGAAGGCGCTTTTTCCTTGGACGATCTGCGCTTGTCCGCCGTCAGGGATTCTTTGAGGATCGCTGCAGCAAATAGGAAGGAAGCAAACGAAAGTCCCGCAGCTACGAAGAATGGCGTGTAGGTCCCCCACTTGCTGACAATCCCGCCAACCGCAGGTCCGAAGATAAATCCTAAACCAATCGACATTCCCACCATGCCCATCCCTTTGGTGCGATTCTCAGCCGTCGTAATATCCGCTACATATGCCACTGCACAAGCAGTTGCCGCACCTGAGAATAAGCCGCCTAGAATACGGGAGACATACATGATCCAAAGCTGATCGTTCGCAAAGCCGAAAATTAGAAAGCTGACACTAAAGCCCAGTAATCCAACTAGGATAATAGGTCTACGTCCGATTCGATCCGATAAGCCTCCCCAGATCGGAGACATCAAGAAGGAAGCTGCCGAGTACACCGATAAGAGTAATGCGTTATGAAACTTCGCTCCAGCGCCATTCACGACCTCTGGCAGCACAGGGATAATAATTCCGAATCCGATAAAGATCGTCATCAGCAACAACATGATGATTCCAATCTGTTTATTCATGATGCGTTAAGCCTCCAAACCAATTCTTTTTCCTTATGGTACCATACCTTTTTTGGGGATGGAAATGAACATTTGAAGAACAAGCAGCAAGACAAGCACAGATCCACTCATCAAGAATGGCGCGTGATAGCCATACGTATCCCAAAGTTTCCCAGAAACTATCGGACCTACAATCATCCCAAGCCCTTCGATGGTAAGGAAAAAGCCCCAAACCGCTCCTCTCTTCTCAGGCGGAATCGCAGATGCGATTAGTGCATTCCACGAGGGAATGATGAAGGCGTACCCCACACCTAGCACCGCCACCAAGAGGTACAGCATGCCCATCGATTTCACGAAAGTAAACAGCAGCAAAGCGATTGCGCTTAACGTAAACCCGATGAGTAAAAAGGGGCGAATCCCCATACGATCTACCATTTTGCCCATTGGCACTAGAAAAATAACGGTTACCGCACCGCCGGCTATCAAAAACATGCTGTATTGAAAAGAAGTTAACTGTAGCACTTCTTTCGCATAGAGCGTAAGAATTGGCGTTAGAATCCCAAGCGCGAAAGTCTGTGCAAACATGGCCGGAAACATGAGCGGACTGACGGACATGGATTTGCGGACCTCGCTTAAATACGTCGATACTTTTTGCCCCCAAGACTGACCTTCTACCCGTTCCGATTTACTCGCGACCTCCGCTTCTAACCGATCACTACTCTTCCGTGGAAGCATAAGCGCGACCAGGACGACCAATGTCATACATCCAATCAGCAGCTTAAAAGCAAAAGCATAGTTATTGTCTCCGACGAAGAAATTAATCGCAACAGGACCTAGCCCCACGCCTGACAGCCACGCCATGTAAACAACACTCATAATTGTAGCTTTGCCCTCATCCCCTGCCACCTCGGTCGTTCCCGTGATCACACAGGGCCATAAAGGTGCCGTCCCGAACCCAAGCAGCGCACAACCGACAATCATCCATATATATTGGGTAGTGATCGCCATGATAATAACCGATAGGAAAGTCAATAAAACCCCTGTTAGCATCGTAAACCGATAGCCAAGGCGATCAATGATCCAACCTACAGGTGTGCGCAACACATTATCACCAATATATTGGGCTGCAAGCGTCCATCCAATAATAAAAGCAGAAGCGCCCAGCTTCGTTGTCATATACACCGGCAGAATCGTTAAAAGCAACGCGCCTTTTACAAATTCGACGACGAACATAATAATTAACAATTCCATCACAAATGGGGAAAACAACCGATTTTTCCGCCATTTTTGCATCCAAACCATGGAATTTCTCCTTTTTTGGGCCTATTTGCACATCTCTCTGTTAGTTTGACCCCAATTTGCACAAACTATTTGAAAAAATTAACTTGCATGAAATCTCTAGTTTGATATACTCATTTTGTTTGTTGCGTTCTTGCGGACAAGCAATCCACGATAGAAGGGAAGCGATAATCAGGTGGATCATACCCGTACACCCCTGTTCTCTGCATTGCTTGCGCATGCGGAAAAAAATCCAATTCAGTTTCACATTCCTGGCCATAAAAAAGGAGTCGGCATGGACCCGGAGTTTCGCGAATTTATTGGCGACAACGCCCTGTCCATCGATCTCATCAATATAGCACCGCTAGATGATCTCCATCAGCCAATGGGTGTCATTGAAGAAGCTCAGAAGCTGGCTGCGCATGCGTTTGGCGCGGATCACACGTTCTTCTCCGTGCAAGGCACGAGCGGAGCGATCATGACGATGATTATGACGGTATGTTCGGAAGGCGATAAAATTATCGTACCGCGTAACGTCCATAAATCCGTCCTCGCCGCGATTATTTTCGTTGGCGCTAAGCCTGTCTTTATTCAACCAGCACGCGATAAAAACCTAGGGATTGATCACGGCATTCCAACGCGTTCCGTTCGTCGCGCCCTAGAGAAGCATCCCGATGCGAAAGCCGTATTAGTTATCAATCCAACCTATTATGGCGTATGTACAAACCTGAAAGAGATCGTTGATCTTGTCCACAGCTACAACATGCCGGTACTTGTGGATGAAGCGCACGGAGTGCTCATTCATTTCCACGAGAAGCTGCCAATGTCCGCGATGGAAGCGGGTGCCGACATGGCTGCGACGAGTGTACATAAGCTTGGCGGCTCTATGACACAAAGCTCTGTTCTTAACGTCAAAGGAAATCGCGTGAATCCGAAACGTATTCAAACGATTATTTCCATGCTGACAACGACTTCGACTTCTTACATTTTACTCGGTTCTTTAGATACATCTCGCAGACATCTTGCACTGAATGGGCGAGACATGGCAGAACGCACGATTGAGCTAGCTCACTATGCAAGAAAACAAATTAACGAAATTCCTAACCTGTATTGCTTCGGGGAAGAAATTCTCGGGGATGAAGCTACGTATGCCTATGATCCTACCAAAATTTGCGTCCACGTGCGTAAGCTTGGTGTCACGGGCTTCGAAGTAGAGAACTGGCTGCGCGATCACTACAATATTGAAGTCGAAATGAGTGACATGTACAACATCCTCTGTCTCTTCACACCTGGTGATACGCG
Organism: Paenibacillus sp. J22P90; assembly: GCF_059692195.1. Lineage (NCBI taxonomy): Bacteria > Bacillati > Bacillota > Bacilli > Caryophanales > Paenibacillaceae > Paenibacillus > Paenibacillus sp. J22P90. The sequence goes on along the minus strand of NZ_JCAUAY010000005.1, from coordinate 209,354 downwards.
CGAGAACGTTGAGATATTACTTACAGCCTTGCGTGAATTATCCCACATCAATGATGATGTTGTAGAAGTGAAAGAAGTTGTGATCAAAGTGCCAGCGATTCCACAATTGACGTTGACACCGCGTGATGCTTTCTATGGAGAAACAGAAATTTTGCCATTCAAAGATTCGGCTGATCGCATCATCGCAGAGTTCATTTATGTATACCCGCCTGGGATCCCGATCTTGCTGCCTGGTGAAGTTATCACGCAAGAGCTCATCGACTATATTGTTGAGCATGTGGAAGTCGGATTGCCGGTTAAAGGGCCTGAGGATCGCAGTGTCCAACAGGTAAAAGTAATCGTGGAAACGCAGGCTATCTTCTAGTCTGTTCCACGAGGGATATATTGTAAAACCGTTTACATGATGCTATGATATGGATGATGTTTTGCGAATGAGGTGATCAAGGAATGGCTCAAAGCGCTTATATTAAATTCGTAACAGGATCTACTGTCGCATCACTTACCTTGGATGAAATCAAGGAAAAGCTGCTGCATTATCGCGATCAACTCAGCCAGACAGCCAAACAGCTCGGTTGGGAGTATGACGAAGCCGGATTCCCTTATACGATTGAGACGAAACCTGAAGGCGAAGGCAAATGGTTTTATCTCAAAGGCATCAATCCCTTATATCATACGATTGTGATAGGCGTCGGTTCTGAACCAAACCAAGAGCAGGAACGCCAGTACGTGCAATTCGTCTTACCCGAGAACTCCACACATGGTGACAAAAGCAAGGGCAACGAATTCTGCAAATATCTGGGCAAACTTCTGAAAGCTGAACTTCATCTTTTTAACGGTAGAATCATGTATTTCAATCCAAGAAAATGAATAACTACAAACAGAAACCCCCTAACAGATCACTCTGCTAGGGGGTTCTTATGTATAGCTCTTATTCTTCGCCTTCTTGAGCCACGATTTCATTGTAAATCGTTACTACACGTTCCCACTCTTCTTCATCTTCGATGTTGACAAGGAAAGCATCTTCGTCCTCTTCTTCAACACGGAAAATGACACCGTCTGCTTCAGGATCATTACGATCGAGTAATACAGCATACGCTTGCTCCTGAGATTGGAAGGTATATACCATGACCATCTCATGTTCTACACCGTTCTCGTCCGTTACGATAAAAACGTCTTCCCCTTGCGCGTCGTGATCGTGGTCACAGTCCGGGCCGTGTACATGATCATGCTTCTCATCGCTCACAGGCAGAACCTCATTTCATTAAATAATAAGTTACTTAAATATCCTATCATTTTCATAATAAGAGGTCAAACCAGTTATGCCGATTTCGGTTACTCGGATTGAATTTGCTTTTCCGACACGACAGAGTAATCGCTACTTCCACTTTGCTGCATAGCAAACTTAACTACGTAAGTGCCCGCTTCATCGAAGGAAACGCCATACAATGGAACCTTCAGCCAGAACGACTCTTTGGAATCTGAGATTGATTTCTCTACAGGTGTGATCACGTTTCTGCCACTTGGAGATACAATGGATACGCGAACGGAATTAATGCTCGTTTTCAAGTTATCTACTTGAGCGAAAACGATAAAGTCCGCTTGCTTGCCTCGCTCAACAACGCCGAAAGGGACAATCGCTGAATCTTTACGAACTTCGGTTGTAAAAAACATATGTACGTTCGGTTTGAACAAGTAAGCTGTTTTACTTGAATCATCCCATTTCAGTAATGACTGTAAGGCATCGCTCATCGCACGTAGTGGTAGCACCGTCTTGCCATCGACAATAAGCGGCGGAACATCGGAATCTCCGAATTCCTTCGTTTGATTGTTTACGACTAATCTAGCGATATTATATCCTTTATATTCCCCCCATATCGATGAGGCTACCACCGCAGCCGTACTTAAAATAAAGAACAAAACCATCAACGTAAAAATGCGCTGAACTTTCATCTCTCTTTAACCTCCAACCTAGTTAGTCATCTGTCTGCATCTTTATACTCCGATGGTTAGGAAGAGTTGCGATGAATTTATAATTTTGCGATAAAATTCAAAACACGACGAATATACGCTTCGGTTTCTATCTGAAAGGAGCCTACATGCCCTGCTTTTTGCGTAAGCCACAGCTCAAACACATCTGGATGACGGTTGTACATCTCCACACTGTTCGTATATGGAATCGCCGGATCATCCTTGCTGTGAATGAACAAAATGGGCCTAGGCGCAACACGATCGCTAGCGGCTAAAGCATCCACGGCATGAGGGTTAACCCCGATCAGCTTCGGCAAAATAAATAAAATCAGCGGTGTGAATGGAATGCGCGGAAGCTTTGACCACACCGGTAGATTTTCCTTTAAATAAGGGCTTAATTGACTAAAAGCACTATCCGTAATGACACCTGAAACATCGGTGTCTTCCGCTGCAGCCAAGATCGATGATGTGCCTCCCATTGAAAAACCGAGTAATGTGATTTTGGTTGGCTGGCTGCTCTGCGTTCTCACCCAGTCGATGGCTCCGAGGATATCCTCTTTTTCAAGCAAACCAATCGTCGTTGTCTTCCCTTCCGAAAGTCCTGAATTTCGAAAATCAAACATAAGCACATGATAGCCTGCACGTACAAGCGCTTGGGCTAATGACAAAGCAGGAAGCCCCTTCTCCAGCCGTGTTCCTGCATAACCATGCGACATGATAACCGTCATCGTATTCGCTTTCACACTTGGAGACTCCAAATACCAGCCGTCTAACATTTCTCCAGTTCGACTCGGGAATTTAACATCCCTTCGCTGCAGGTTATAATTTTCAGGTGCATCGTCCAACAGCTTCCGCTGCGGATGAGTTAATTGCCAACCGACAAACGTTGATATTCCCACTAATCCAAACATAATGAGTAACAGTGTAATAACAACGATAAGAATCCAATTCATAATGAAATCAACACCTTCTATTCAAATACTTACCTATTCCAATTTTATGGACATGATATATTGGTTGAAAGTCAGCAAGCTCCCATGTTACATTAGAAAAAGATGGATTTTGTCGAAACATGGAGGCCGCTGAATGAGTTTACAAATTCAAATGTTGGGAACCGGCAGTGCCTTTTCCAAACTGTATTACAATACAAGTGCATTAATCCGATCAACGAACTCTACTATACTCATTGATTGTGGACCGACAATACCGAAATCACTTTACGAAATTGGTATGGAGCTAGATCAAATTGACGGTATTCTCATTACACATATACACGCTGATCATGTAGGTGGACTTGAGGAAATGGCCTTTCGTTTATTCTACAATTATAACCGCAAACGCGTGAAACTTTATTTAACTGAGCCATTAGCTGCTATACTTTGGGAGAATTCCCTTAAGGGCGGTCTTTATAACCCGGATGAAAACTTCAATCATCTTCAGGATTATTTCGAAGTTGTTTTTCTAAAAGAGAACGTACCTTTCGACATTTCAACTGAACTTACGATTGAAATCATCCCAACCCTTCATATTGCCCAGAAGCTCAACTATTCGGTTTTTATCAACCATCGGATATTCTATAGCGCAGATATGCAATTTAACCGAGAATTACTCGTTAACGAGATTATACACACAAGAAATTGTCACACCATTTTTCACGATTGTCAATTGAGTGGTCCGGGTTATGTTCATACAACTTTAGACGAACTCCTCACCCTTCCAGAAGACATTCAGAAACGCATCTATTTGATGCATTACGGCGATCACATGCCGGACTTCATCGGCCAAACTGGTCATATGACATTTATTCACAAGCATGAAACGATTGAATTCTCTGATTAATCCTATATTTCCAGACCAAGCCTTGAGAATGATTATTCACGAGGCTTTTTTCGATAAATCCTCCCCTTTTTCTCTTTTTTTTTCGTGAACAGCAGGGATTTTATAACAAATATAGAACTTGTCAAGGAGTGAATGAACGGCGGAAATTTTTAAGCGGGAGATGATACGGTGAAGATCAATCTGGTTTATTATGCTTATGTCGTGGTGTATAGCCTATATACTTTGTACGTACATTCTGTACTGAACATCCCATTATTTCTACTAGCTGGTTTTCTATACATCTTGTCTGTTCGTTATCAATCTTCGCTTCCCTCCAGTTCTTGGATCCAACTATTCCTCGTTGGTTCTTTACACGCACTTGGCCAATCCAGCTTATGCTACTCCTTATATTTATTAACGCTTTCTCGGCATATTTACAAAGAAGAAAATCTGTTCAAAGCGTGGTATCTTACCGCAGGTTGTTTGATTATTTATTTGTCTAATGTGAATTTTATTACGCATACTGCATCCCGAGAATCTATGTACGGATTAACGACTATTCTTGATTTCTCAGCCATTACTTTGCTAACACGAACAGCGTATTTACGCGGCGGAAAAATAAATCGCATTCGCAATGAACAACAGATTTTAACACAAAAAGACTCACTAACCGGCCTTTACAACTATGAGGAGTGCCACAGGAGACTGGAACAACAAATTAAACTTCATCAGCCGCTAGTCCTGTTTCTAATCGATTGTACAGACCTAAAAGCCATGAATACATCAGGCGGTTTTCAGGCAGGCAACTTTGTCTTGAAGCAGATGGCCGATCTTCTCCAAATCCTATTTAAAGACGCTCTGTTTATCGCTCGATATGGCGGTGATGAATTCGCTGTCGTTATGCCGCTGCATAGGGATTTTCTAACTACAGCATCCTTCCAACAGAAATTGGATTCGGAGCTTCCGAAGCTGACTGGCATTCAAAATACATATGGCATTGCGATCTTTCCACAAGATGCTTTGACGAAAGATGATCTTATTTTACAAGCTGAGCATAATCTATTTATGAAGAAACGTGAATCTTGGTTAAAACGCGAAGAACAAATGCAACGCTCAGAAAAACTGCGTGTCGTCGGAGAACTTGCTTCCGGTATGGCTCACGAGATTCGGAACCCCCTAACCACAGTCAAAGGATTTTTGCAACTGTCAAAAGCAAGCGATTACAATATTGAAAATTGGTATGGATTGATTATGGATGAGATCGATCGGATGAGTGATTTAACCGGGGAGTTCCTTCAATTTTCCAAGCCTCACCAAACTGTCTTTCAAACTCATTCGTTGAATGAATGTGTTCTGAAAGTCATTTCCCTCATTGAATCCGAAGCCACGAGTTCTGGCCATGAAATTCATTTTCATGAGTCAACCTACTCCGTTCTTATGCTTATGGACCAGGATAAAATGCTGCAGCTGCTGTTAAACATGGTGAAAAATGCTTGTGAAGCTATGGAATCTAACGGCTCGATCCACATGAAATTAAGCCGCGATCAGAAGAACGCGACTTTAGTCATTGCGGACAATGGTCCTGGTATTCCAAGTGACCAGCTAGAGAAAATATTCCACCCCTTCTTCACTACCAAAGAAACAGGTACTGGTCTGGGATTATCGATCTGTTATAAAATCGTACAGGATCACCATGGCACACTAGAAGTGGAAAGCGAGCTCGGAATCGGCACACGATTCATACTCACCTTCCCACTTGCGACAAGCATGCCATCTGGGAATGATAATGTAGCTGTAAGTTAAAGTGTTTTCTTCATTCTGACATGAAGAATGCCTGCATCATAGAATGGTTCTTCAGAGATCACCTTGTAGCCTAATTGGCTGTAAAAGCCTTCTGCTTGGCATTGTGCATCAAGAATTGCATATCGGCAGCCTAGCTCGAGAGCCTGCTGTTCCATGGCAAGTATGAGCTGTTTTCCCAGTGAGCGGCCTCTATAGTCCTTTAAGACGGCAACACGCTGTAATTTGGCTGTTGCTTCTTGATATTCGTACCATCTCGATGTGCCGACAGGGACTTCTCCATCTTGAATGAGAAAATGATGACAGGCTTCAGGTGACTCGTCCTTCTCATCCATTTCTAGATGAGCAGGTACTTGCTGTTCGTCAACAAAAACGTTAAATCGGACAGCAAAGCAAGCTTTCAGTTGGTCCATTGTTGTAACTCGAATCGTTTCCATGTGGGCTTCTTCCTCTCTAAGATCGTTTCTTGATCTTATCCCATTCCGGAAAAGTTGTCCATATGGTCACCATTTACGCCATTATTTTTTCTCAAGTAAATAGCTGCAAGCACCGATGGCCAATCCCAATAGGGCGCCTGCAGCTACTTCCCGAGGTAGATGACCTAGTCGTTCCTTTAACGCTTTGCGTCTTCTGGCATGATAAATGCCAGGGTGCTCCCTAGCAATTCGTTCGACTTGTTCATCTAGATCATTCACTTCAACTGCAATTTCGCCAGCCGATCTGCGAATGCCCATGGCATCGTACATGACAACAGCGCCAAATACGGAGCTTACTGCAAAATCTATGGCAGAAAAGCCTCTTTTCATCCCGATATACGTAGCCAATGCCGTAACACCACAGGAATGGGAGCTCGGCATACCACCTGTTTGAACCAATTGTGACCAGTCCCATTTTTTGCTGAACACATAAGTTAATGGTAATTTAATAGCTTGAGCGGCACCAATTCCGATCAAAGCTGTAGACAGCGCTCGATTCATTTCCGTTCACCTCACTACTAGCATCCATCACAGGTTTAGATTCTATGCGCAAAGTTTGTTATACTAGACACATTGATTCTTTGTAAGGAGTGTGACTGATGAATATCGCCTTTTTTCTATTACCTAAATCCGAAGTTATAACCGCGACTCCACAAGCAACTCTGCGACAAACATTAGAGCGCATGGAGTATCATCGATATACGGCTGTCCCGATCCTTTCCGATGATGGTCATTATGTTGGAACAGTTACCGAAGGGGATTTGCTTTGGTTTCTCAAAAATTCAGAACACATCGGCTTCGAGAATGCTCACCGTCATATACTGGAAGAGGTTCCTCTCCGTGTTAAAAATAAACCCGTTCATATTCATGCCGATATGGTGGATCTGATTGATCTGGCTAAAGTCCAAAACTTCGTACCTGTCGTCGATGACTCCGATAAATTTATTGGCATCGTTCGACGTAGCGAAATCATCGAGTATTGCGCTAAGCAAATGAATTTTCGTTCCAAAGCTGTACAGTCCTAATTTATTCCTTATTACAAAGCAAAAAGGCTGAATGCGTTCAGCCTTTTTGCTTTTCTATGATGTCACTATTGTAATTGGCCATTAGAAGAAGCTTTAGATGATACAAATTCACTTGCCCAGTCAACCATCCCATTCATCAGCGTCAGAATAAGATTAACTGCATCTTTCTCGGTTAACGATCCGTTGGACTGACTGCTCACGTATTGCGACGTCTTTTGTTCGAGCTTTACTACTAAATCTTTAATTTTCAAAAGCTCATTCGCTAAATCAGTTACTTGCTGATTTTTCTGATCTGATTGTCCAGATTTCATGTTCTGACCTTGATTTTGGCCTTGATTTTGGCCTTGATTTTGGTTTTGATCTTGGCTTTGGCTTTGAGAGGCATTCTGTGACGCTGACTGATCTTGCGCGGCATTACTGTTATCTGCGGAGGCATTCTGCCCTTGGCTGTCTTGAGCGCTTTGAGCGCTTTGAGAGTCTGAAGAACCCTGAGAACCTTGAGAGCCTTGAGAACCCTGAGCGCTTGAGATCAGCATTTTTTTGACCTGTTCTAATTCAATCAAGACCATATCATTTTGTTTCGTTAATTCATCCATTTGCAGCTTGAGATCCTGAGTTTTGATCATGTTGTCGAAACCCTTCCTTCCCTTATTTCACAGCACCGCAAGCAATCCGTTTACCCGAGTTACCCGACGGATCCGTCTTCAGATCATCTGCCTTCTCATGAATAACCACACTTGAACCTTCCGGTTTAAAAAGTGAATTCGGCTTGTCCTTATCCAGTACGACTGCCTTCGTTACAGCGCTGAACTTCCCATTGCCTTGTGCATCTACGATTAGATTAGGCAAATCCCCCGCGTGAGCCCCTTTGGGGTTTAAGAAACCATGTTCCTTCTTATGTGGATTAAAATGCCCACCAGCCGAATCAAACGTTGGTGCTTCGCATATAGCTTTCTCATGAATGTGCAAGCCATGTACACCGGGAGAAAGCCCGCTAACCTGCACATCGAATTGAACACCGTCTTTGACAGCCTTAAGCTGCGCTGTTCCGACCGATTGATTGTTGGCTCCAAGAAGCGCAACGCTGACCGTATCAGCAGGTGAAGTGGCCTCGGATACAGAGGTGCTTCGGGCTGCTGAGCAACCTGTCAGCATAGCGAGACTCAACGTCGCCGCCACCATCAGTTGTAATGATTTCATTGTCTACAATCCTCCTGTAAAACCACACATTGGTATATTCTACCCTTAGGATGCGCAACTGCTTCTCACTGTAACCGCATGTCAACTAACAAATTTTCAAAAACGTCCGATTGTCCAACAAAAAATGCCTGTAATCGATTCGATTACAGGCATTTTTTGTTCGTTCATATTCATTCAATTATAAAATAGTCATGAGCTTCGCGATGATTTGCAGATTTTCTAATTTACGTTTATAGAAATTAAACTCAACCTTCGTATGTTCAACGGCATCCTCCATTTGTAGAACCTGCTTCTGTAAATCTTTCGTGTAAGGCCATAATTCGGCTTGTCTTTGTAGCTCATTCTTACCGGTAACGTGACCTTCCCCAATGACCTCATACTCTTTGGATAGAAGCATATGCTTCGCCCAGTTCAATTCTGATACAGCATCGACATAAATAGCTTCTGCTTGCTTTAATAATTCTGGTACAAGTTGTAGCTCTAAAATAACATCCGACCGATTCATTCGGATTCCTCCTAAAGAGTTTTCATAGAAACTCAGCTTCGTAATGAAAGAAATATTGGTGTATAGCCTCATTTATATTCATAGAAAAACAAAACATGCACAAACGCTGAAAGCCGCGAAAACACTCGGTTTTCCGTACTATTTCGACTTGTTCTGCAGCAATTCCCTCCTAAAGAACGACAATTAAATCAAGATTTCATTAAATCTATTCATAACGCTTCCAACCTACTTGTATAACCTATTAGAACTGATACAATGTTACTATACGTATCAGAGGAGGTGACCAAAATGAGCCAAGAGGAAGAAGTAGTAGCACAAAATGAAGAAGAAATCTCTGCTGAATCCACAGAAGAAGTGGTGAACCAAGAGGCTGAAGAAGAGATCGCAGAGGCGATCGAAGAAGCAGCAGCTGCAGAGGAAGAAAGCGAACAATCCAATGAAGAATAATGAAAACGCTATCTTAATATAACAAATATCCCCCTCAACGGTTTCCGTTGGGGGTTTATTGATTTTAAATAAATTTTTTTAAATTTTACGAATAAATATTCTGAACATTCAAATAATACTGGTGTACCAAATAAAAGGAGATGATTTTGAATGGCTAACAGATCAAACACTTTAGTCGTACAAGAAGCAAAGGCAGCACTTGACCAAATGAAGTTTGAAGTCGCTCAGGAAATTGGTGTCCCTCTCTCCCCTTCTGGTTACAACGGCAATTTGGCAACACGTGATGCTGGCTCAATCGGTGGCAACATCACAAAAAGATTAGTGCAAATGGCTGAACAATCTCTCGGCGGCTACAAACGCTAATCCTTTGATGTAGGAGCAAGCTCAAAAAAGACTGAATCACTCGATCCTCCTTAGAGTGACCTTCAGTCTTTTTTCTATTCCCTTCAAATTCCTCCGATTTTCCTTCAATTTCCACACGAGATTCCCTAAACATCTATAATTAATCCTCTTGTTTTAGTATGATTACCTTGCTCGGATATCCGAAAAAGGGAGTGTTGAACCGATGACCACGCAATATGAAATTTACCGCGATCCTTTCCGCATGTTAATTTTACTGGCCACATTAGTAAGCGAGAAACAGAACGAACCTGCTCTACAATTTGACAACGTACCTTTTTTCGAAAATGATACCTTCCTAATTCAGCACGACAAGTTTTTCTACAAAAAAAACTTAACTGAAATCACTTGGTTTCAATTTTTAGGGAGAGACATTGCCTGCAGCCAAGACCTATCCCGCGAAGAATATAACAAAATGTTTGTTGATTGCCTTGCGTCCTTATATCACATCACATAAAAAAATAAGGAGCCGATCAATTGATCAGCTCCTTCATTCTTTACTTACTTCTTCTTAACCTCTTCAACAAACACATCACTTGCATCACGTGTGCTTCCAAGCTCAAGAATCGTATATTTCTTCTCACCGATCATGATCACATCTTCCACTTCAGGTAGTGGATCGCCAAGATACACAGTACCTAAATACACATTACTACTCTTCAAACGCAAATTCCAACGATGCTGTTGTTTCGTCATTTCCTTTTTTCCTCCCAAATTCTAATGATCTCAAGTTACCATAAATTCACGCAAGATGAAAGCTATACTAGGAAACACCAGCAAAATATGGTACATTTAGCTCAGATTCATCACCAGAGAGGCTGAACAACTACGATGACAACACAAGGGGTTACAGAGGAAGAGCTTTCCCTCTTACTTGCAAATGACACTGATTCTTCAATCACAGTTGACTACAATACTGCTTTTATTCCACGCTCCAAAAGAAAAAGAAAACCTTACTCAAATCTTCTTAAGCTGATTTTTTTCTGGCAAAAGTAAGTTACCCATCAATTGACAATCTCTCGAATTCTTGGTATATTACTAAATGTATCCATAAGCGACTTGTTAGCTCAGCTGGGAGAGCACTATCTTGACAGGGTAGGGGTCAGTGGTTCGAGCCCACTACAGGTCATACAGAAAAACCCTTGATAATTCAAGGGTTTTTTATTTGTTCTTATTCAAGTGTAGGTATCTAATATGCCTTTTGGAGCGAATTTGGAGCGAATGACTTATTACTTATTGGGCAACCTTTTGGCTGTAAAACATCTTGCCAAAGGTGTCTGCTGTATCTTTCTGCATATTAGGTAATACATGTGCGTAGCGGTCCATCATCTTCACGTTCGCCCAACCAAGACGTTCAGCTACTATTTTAGGATTGACGTTCTCCTTAAGTAACATGGTTGCATGGCTATGGCGTAGATCATGGAAGCGGATCTGACTTACTTTAGCTTTAGCGGTTAGTCGGTAAAAAGTACGCATTAGATTCCTAGGCGTTACTGGCGTACCAAGCGTTGTACAAATGACCAGATCATTGTCCGTATACATCAATGGATCTGTTTGCCGTATTTCAAGTCTTGTGCGTTTCTCTAAAATCTCCAATGCTTTGACGGTATCACTGTCTATGGCTACTGTCCTAACACTGCTTTTAGTCTTTGCCCCAGCGGTTAGTTCCTTCCCATCATGACTTAGCGTTTGGGAAATGGCTAATATGCCCTTCTCTAAATCTACATCCTTCCAACGAAGCCCTAGTATTTCACCTTGACGCATTCCCGTTGTTATTGCCAATAGAAATGCAACGTAATACCTGTCCTTTTCCGCAGCCTTTAGAAAGGTGTGGGCTTCAGTTAATTCCCATACTGACCTTTCTTTAGTCGCTGCTTTTGGCCTATCAACTAGCGCGGCTACGTTCTTAGAAACTAACCCCCATTTCAATGCTTTGTTTAGGGAATCATTGATGATAACATGAATCTTTTGAATGTATTCATCTGACAGCTTACCTTCAGAATACAAGGCATTATAGGCGTCTTGTAAATGCCGCGGTGTAAGCTTGGAAATTTCAATGTTCCCAAGTAGCGGAATTACATTGTTATTCACTAAACTTGCATAAGTACCAAGGGTTGTCCTTTTAACACGAGTCGCCTTGTCCTTCAACCATTCCTGCATGTAATCAGAATAAAGTGACTTTGAAGGCTTTACGTAGGTACCGCTGTTTAGTTCTGTTTGCATCTTAGCCATTGCCACCTCGGCTTCTTTCTTCGTGGAAAAACCCCGTTTCTTTTTCTTCTTATACTTCCCTGATTCATCTACAAAGTTAATTTCAAAGAACCACGCTTTAGTTTGTGCGGATTGATTTTTATAGACGGGCATGATTTTGTTCCTCCTTGGATGATCTTACTGATGGATTTGGTTGATTACGAATTAGAATGTAGGACTTGCCGAATTTCTTACAGATTAGCTTACCTTCACGACAAAGTAGTTTTACATGATCCTGTGATAAGCCCCATTTCTTCGCGGCTTCGGACGTATCCATGATTTCTTCAAACATAGTATGATAGTCACCCCTTCCAACCGACAACGGTTACTAGATCAAATGTATCGCAACCGTTATCGGGTGTCTGCCCATCTAATAACTTTTATCTTTGAATTCGTGACAGTTTTCGCGGAATGTTCGCAAATTACTTTATTACCCATAGATGAAAGTATTTTCTTGTAAGCAAATCTTTCATATTGTATGATTCTGATCGGTTGAATAATGGTTGGCAATTCATAGTTTCCGTATCTTTACAAACAAACTAGAGAAAAGGGGCATCATTGCATTGTGAAAAACTACAAAGCACAGAGAACTACTTTACATACCTGTAATTACCGCAACAGCTATAACACTGTCCATCATTCCTGCATGCACAAGTAGTGATACAGCACCTAAAGCAGTAATAGCGACTCCTGCACCTGTTGCAACTGTTTCTCCTGATGATCAAGCAAAAATACAAGCGGCTGAAGCTAGAACCAAGGCAGATCAGGAAGCCAAAGTCAAAGCAGATCAAGAAGCTAAGGCAAAGGCAGAACAGGAAGCCAAGGCTAAAGCAGAAGCTGAAACTAAAGCTAAGATGGTAATAGACGTTAACCAGGTAGCACGTAAGTCAGAAGACGAAATTGTTCAAATTTTGGGTAAACCGTTGAAAACAGAAACAGGAAAATGGACTGTTTTGAGTAATGGATCTAAAATGGAAATGGACTATCGTCTGAACTATTACAAAAGTTATGACCCCAAAACAGAGCTAGGCAGGATAGAAATAATGTACCTAAATGGTAAAGCGATTAGGGAGGTACTGAAATGGAATTCATAGTTGTAGACGCTGACATCCTTGAAATAGCAAGGGCTGACTACAAACAGTACGTAGAAACGGGTGATTCCAAGTACCGTTTACGTTACGTCATGCTTAGTAACGCTGATACCGCTGAAGCCTTACGAGGGCTGACAGAACTGTATGCACCTTGGGCGTACGCATTACGGGAAGCTGAAGGTAACTTGGATCAGCAACCGCGGCTGAAGGTGTTTAAGAGTTTTGAAGGACGGTTCGAGGTGAGGGAGAATGGCTGAAGGCCCACCCCTTGAAAAAAAGTTTGGACAACCTTGGAACTTATTTAAATTCCGGTCGTATATACCACACAAGGATCGGTACGGCAATTGATGATAGCGTGCCATCCATAAACCTTAAGAAAATAAGGGAGGAATGGAAGAACAATGGAGAGTTCAGTAAAGGAAAAGAATTTGCTCGAAAGATTGGTAGCATGGGCTGAGAAAAATCCAACTCAAGCAACATTCCTTATTGGTGGTGGGATTTTTTGTGGGACATATTTGCTTAATCAAGCAATAAAAAGTCCTAAACCAGTCAGTTTTGGATGGAGAACATTCAATTTTCAGACCGGTCAAGCACCTTTGAAAGCCGCGGAGAAGGTACTTGACGTTGCACATACGGCAGGTAAGATTTCTAATGCCGTAAGCCGCAAAGGAAAATGAATCTGAATTTCCAAAAAAATATCGCAAGAAACCAAGGCTTCTCCATCGAGGGAGGCCTTTTTTAGTTGGTACGCTGTACCCTGGGGCAGCCAGTTGATGCGGTCTTAGCTGTCCCCCACCGTAGCCCCAACAATCTCGGCAAGCAGGATCCAAGCCATTCCTGTAAGGCACTTCACCTTGGATCTGTCTTTCCAACTGATCCAGATTGACCACGATACCACTAATCTCATCATCGTCTGACGGCTTACACGGCGTAGAGCCTTTCACGACGTTGGAGCTTTTGCTGCTGGTATATTACTTTAATTCGGGTTCTATGAAACTTGTTATTTGCCTAACACTTTCGTTGGAACAGGAATTGTTGGATCGATGCCTTTGTTTTCTGTTTGACCGGACAAGGAAAAAAAATAACAAAGCAGAGCTGGATTGTTTCCAACTCTGCTTTCTTTTAATTATAGACCTTCCCACACTGTCTGGGGAACTTTGGATAACAAATCGTTAATAATAGCTGCTTCCATGGCTGGGTCATAGGCGACCAGACTAAGAATGGTATCGACAATGTAGTCTACATTATCCTCTGTTATTTTCTTCATCAGTCCCCAAAGTGATCCGTTGGCATTCCTCAGTTCGATTGCTTCACCTGAAATATTTTCGAAAAAATTAGCTAATTCAGGATGACTTTGAATAAACTGTGCATCGTTTGCTCTGTAACTGATGAATACTTTGTCGTTGTCATTTAAAGTCTGGAATTTTTCAAATCTGAAGTGAAAGGCAAATTCTTTGTCACCGCAATGATTTTGGGAGTGTTTTTTTTGTTTTGGGCGATAATTAAATCGATTCCCACAACTATTTGGCTTTGTATTGCTTAGATATCCAGGAGTATCCAATTCAATCAGGCGATTCGATACCTTCCGAGGCAGTTCCCATAGCCCCATGTTATGAATGACATCATCAAAATTAGTACTCATTTCTCATTCCTCCTATGGTATTAGTTTAGGACAAACATTCAATCACGGGCTCCAGCTTAAGACGTTTAGTTTTCTTCGATTTCTCATCGTATTCGTAATGGGTTGCATTTTTAAACCAATCGCTTCCCATTACCGACTTGGAGACGGTTTGAACGAAACCGTATTGGTTCAAAATATGCTTGATCGCGGTTCCTACCATCTGCTTCACGAACTGATTATCGGGAATATTCAGTTCTTCGTTTGGCGGAAACTTCTGCTCCAGTTCGACCACGATGCCTTCCAAAGCAGATCTTTTAAAAGTGCATGCATTCATCATGTGCTGAACTTGGTGTGCACTGGCGAGCCAAGTATATAAGCGTTGGAAGGTCGTATTGTTTCGATAACCGCCGTACTTCTTATTGATCTTGAAAAAATCTACATAATCCTCATCCACATTCATGACTGTCCCTCTCCTTTCCACTTTCTACAGATAAACCTGATCATCTGTACATCATCACCTGTTTGTATTTACATATTAGCAACATCTTGATAAATTTGCAAGCGAAAATTCATCTCTAATTATCAAGCTTATTAGCCTCCGCTTGATGGAAGTAGCAGAAATTCGCGGCGATTGATATACGGATCCAACGGTTATAGAGATTGGAAAAACTCGTATCGCAGAACAGTTAGAATTCAAATTTCATTTTTTTCCAAAGCTCTTTTTTACTTCACGGACATTCTGTTGCCTTGGTATTGGAAAATGATGGGGGTGCTCCCCATGGGGTAGGGCCTTAAATAGGGGGCTCAATGATCCTTCCCTATGCGATAAAATAACCACCATAACAGTTATGAACACAAGCGTTATTCGCTAAGGGGGTTACACATGAAAGTAGTGGGTTATATGCGGGTTAGCACGGATGAACAGGTTGATGGTTTCGGACTACAGGTTCAACGTGAAGACATAGAAGAATACTGTAAGATGCAAGGATTTGATCTGATCCACATCTACGCTGAGGAAGGTGTATCAGGGGCTACATTAGAACGTCCAGTATTGATAGACCTTTTGGACGCTGGTGGCTTCGTGAAGGTCATAGTAGCCAAGTATGACCGTCTGAGCCGCGACCTATTTGGGCAGCTCTACATAGAGAAAGAACTAGCCGTTAAGAACGTAGAAGTCCTGTCTGTCCGTGAACCATTCAGCGGAAAGTCACCTGAAATGGAACTCATGCGGCAGATGATGGGAGCCTTCGCACAGTTCGAGAAGCAACGGATCACACAGCGGATATTATCTGGACGCATGGCTAAACGTAAACAAGGTGGATTCATTGGTGGTCAGTCTCCCCTTGGATACTACAGTGAAAAGGGCACAAAACAGCTTTACGTGGATCAAAACAAGGTTCAGACGGTGCGTAGGGTCTTTCAGCTGAAAGGGACGGGTACGCTGGCTGCCATAGCAGACAAGATCAATACAGAAGGATTCACGACTAGGGACAGCAAACGGTTTACAGCAATGCAGATCAAGCGGATCTATGACCGTGAAGCTTTGTACCGTGGGGAACTGGAAGCTGAAGCAGTAATCTAGGATAGACACTAATTGGATCATTGTGCTATGCTTAATATCCGTTCATTGTAATTCCTGTGGTGTTCCCAAACTAACACAGGAAGACCCCATCTTTCCCGAAAAGGGTAGGTGGGGTCTTTGCAGTTCCAAGGGATGGCCATTTCCTAATTGCCAGTCTTCCAGATAGGGAGAACTTTCAAATGGGACATATTCGGCACGATTAGCGTACTTACTACAATGGCTTAATGGGCATATATTCCAAATTATCTGTTACTGTCAGAAGAAGCAACTATTTATTTTATTGTTTTTTATTCAAATAAGAAATGGTAGAGTATAAAAATACCAATTATGAAATCGAGGCGAACGTATGAACTTATTTGAAGAGATAGTTAAAATCAAGAAAGACAAGTGCAGAGCTTTAGGTAAAAGATTTGAGTTCACAGCTATGGACAGTTTAAGTGAGAAAGAAATCAATGAAAGGATTATTGAACTCGTAGATTTTTTATGTGATACATTTAATATTGAAGAAAAGCCAAGTGTTGTATTAGTTAAGATTGCTAATGCTCATGGAAGTTATAACCCAGATGAAAATAGAATATCTATCAATAGAGATTCTTTATCTCGAGATGGGATTTTAATAGCTACAACTGTAGCTCATGAAGTAAGACATTCTTATCATCGCCACATAATAAATAAAATCACTATGATTGTAAATGATACTCAAAGCTCGAATATAGAACGTCGAATTGAATACTTTATAGCCAATGCAGGTAATCATCCTTGGAAAGAATGGAAAGAAAACTTTAAAAACTACATAACAGATGGCCCTGGATATTATACACAACCAATCGAAGATGATGCTTTTTATTATGAAGGAGTTTTTGTAAAACAGTTTTTCGTAGATTAAACAATGGAAAAATCAACATAAATATTAGTATTCCAATGTGGGCCTAATTAATGATACCAAGTGGGCACCCCTCAAAACGTATTTTCCGGGCTGCCTACATGGTATTTACTTTATGAACAAATACTAAGGCTGCCTAACGGCATCCGCTCCCTACGGTCGCCAACACTTCTTTTTCCCTGTTTCTTAGGACGTATAGATTTTAGACGTAACAGGAAGGGTGTTATCATTATTGCGGTGCTGACCGAAGGGAAGCACCCCGCCGGTAGGCGGTTTTGCTTTTGATCTTGTCCCTTTATCTTTGACATGTTACTGATCCTAGGAATCAATTCATATCTGTATATACTAATAGAAAATATCACGACTAAAACGCTGTAACCCTTACTGGGACTGCGTTTCAGCCGTTTATTGACCCGCACGAATTGTGAAGTACCCCCGCGCAAATTGTGAAGTATGGTTTATTCTTTCTTACACAAGAACATCGTTAGCAGAACAGGTTCAGGGTATTCCCCACGGTTACAAATACATGGATTGACTAAAAACATCTTCTCCGTCCCACCCCGTCTGAATTCCCCAAATACATGCATACCGTTTAGCGTCATCTTCTTGATGATCCTAGACAATGATCCAGTATTGATCCCAAGTATTTTGGCTATTTCACCTGCATTCATAGCATGTACTTTTGCTGGGTTAGTTTCAAAGGGATTATGACAAATGACATTGTCTTTTAGATGGACGTAAGGAAGCAAACGGTATAGATAGCCTAGTTCAGTGGCTTTGCGCTCACTGTAGAGTTCACGTGTATTGGTGATGTAGCTTTTGATGACCTTTCTTCCATCAGCAACCGCACCACGGAAATGATAAACGCTAGATACAATAAATGCCCCCGTATCTAAGTCTTCAGTGATGATCCCGTTTTCCGTCATTGCTTTGAAGAACTCTCGAAAGGCAGTATCCCCTAGCCCCATGACTTCCTTGATCTTAGCCCGAGACATGGGACGTTGTTCCCTACCTTTCACTAGGATGTTCGTATCCCTGTTGATGTACGTCTGAAGGAACAGCAAGTAGCCTAGATGATTGTCTTCGATTCGTCCAATTATTTCTTTCATTCGTTCCATGTCAGAAAACGTGAACTTGGGTTTGTTTTCACGACTTCGCTTTTCTTGTTGCCGCTTATACCAATCGCGGCCTGCTCTAGTTTGCTCAGGCGATCGCACGGTCCAACCACATGGAACAAAGATCCCCATTTCCCCTGTATCGAGATTTACAATAGGTTCTGCACTCATGATGTAATAATTCCTCCAAGGTGTTTTGTAGGCAACCAAAGTATGACTAGCCCCACCGTTGAATAACGCCAAAGCAAGAAATCGTGACAGCTACACTCCGAGAAGTTGGACAAAACAATAACGGTAAGCCAACCTACGCTACTGAAAGCTGAATTGGCACGGGATATTAAATTATTGGGACATGAGTGTAAATATTGTTGAAATGGGGATACTAATATTTTGTAAGGAACAGACATGGAATTGGGATGGATGAATGATATGGAATGATAATTATCATTCAATTCAAACTAAAAAACCATGGAGGTACGAGAATGAAAGATGTAGTTGAAAATGTGATCAATGAAGAAGATTTGGAGTTTGACCAGCTAATGTATCAAGTGATGGACACCGCTGCTTGTCTAGGTATAGGTGCTGAAACACTTCACTTTGATATTGAGACTGCTGGCTCAGGTGTAGAAGGTGGTATGGATCATACTATTGCTTTCTATATGGCAAATTACGAGGAACGTGAGGACAAGGAAAGAAGTCACTTTCTACTTGTGACTGAACTTTATTGCCTTAAAGCTAATGTAATACAGTTCCTTTTTGCGTTACATGCTGAGCTTGGTGAGCTGCCACCGAAAGTCCAAGTTGAACTTCTTCGTAATAAGGTTACTCTAACCGAATTACAGATGGCGGAAATTGCTAAAATAGCATTTCCTATGACACAATCTTCTTAAATTGATCCGTTAAAACTACCGCAAGAAGCCCCTGCAGTTAACCGCTGTGTGGGCTTCTATGCGTTTAAACCATTTAAACATGATACTTACTATTTTGTTTGCATGGCCAACAGGCTATCAAGTTTCCGTTCTTCAGACGTATTAGTCCCCGGAAGGATCTTGGCTGCTTCTTCATTTACAGCAAACCACAGTTCAGGGCTGTCCAAGTTATCTGCTATGCGGTAGCCAAAGTTTTGACTAACAGCCCCCTGCACGGCAACACCGTACAGATTGGCATCTAACATTGACTCCGCGGCATCCAGTAGTTCCAATGCTTGGTGCTGTTCTACGGTTCAGACTAGAATCCTTTACGTTGTTGAACACTTTGGACAGTTCAACCTTATATTTTGCCCCTTCAGATCCACTGATTATAGGCGTAATTAAACTGGCGAATTCTCTTTTGATGACGTTACAGAAATAAGGATCTTTGATGCCGCCAAGGAAAGTAGACAACACTTTGTATCCCGTTTCAACGGTGCTTAGTAAGACCTCGGTACGAACGTCTTGTAAACGTGCATTGAAACGGTCAATAAGTTCCTGTGATGGCGTAGGAACGGCAGAATGTACTAAGCCTTCAGCTAACTTTCGTGCTGTTCTTGCATGATCTCGATAGGCAGCCTTTTCCGCTGATACCATCCACATCAAATTACGGATTGAACGATTTCTGTGGGTATCAAGTAACTTCGCTTGGGTAGTTCCGTTGAATTCCTTGGTGATACGTGCTTTGCCATATAAGTACTGATCTTGAAACTGACGGTACTTGTTTGTAGCCCCGTTTCTAATTTCCCACGCTTGATCTAGCTGTTCTCGGATCTTACTAACCTTGTTCATATTATGAAATTCTCCTTTGATATAAATTTGCTCTAAAGCTTTAAATCCCCAAGCTGTTCCTTCAGGGCTTCAATTTCAGCTATGATGGCCTCGTTACTACGATCATCAATGTTGGAAGTCTTGGATTCTATGACGTGGGAATCCTTCAAAATCCCAAGGGATTTCAATAACAATTCTCCGTGTTTGCCGCTGCCTTGCAATGCACGGTTCACAATGGCTTCCATGACATCGGGCAAAACTTCACCAACCCGTGCCAAGGTCCTCCTTTGGACGTACTGTTGGAACTGTGGTTCCTGTCGCCATCTACGCATCTGCTTTTCTGAAATCCCAACACGTTCAGATATTTCCGCATAACTTAACCCCGCTCGTCCAGGGAGGCACAAATATTCTGCTGCTTCAAGTTGTTGACCAGTCAATTCTCCATGTCTAATTAACTTGCTCATCGCCCGTACCGTCTTTTATCTGGTCCACAGTTTGCCCTACGGACCAATTCAGGTATAACTTCACGGCATCTTTCCTGCGTTACGTCCCCAAATTTGAATTCAAAGTGGAAACCGTTATGAACCACGGTAGCCGTATAGCCGTAATCGATCTGATTCAGCTTGATACTATTCTTCTTCATCAGCCATCACCTTTGCTAAATAAAATTTATCTTTGACACGTTCAGCAATCTCGGTAGTAAGTCTACGGTTACCACGTTCGATTTCAGATACGTAACTTCCTGAAATTCCTAGTTGATACCCGAATTCACGTTGGGTCATTTCATGAAGTTGCCGAACTAATTTGAATGTCTTTTTTGTAAAGCCCATTTAAACACCCCATTAAAATGAAATAGACACTAACCAATTAAGGTCAGTGTCATTATGAAAGTAAATAAAAGTGAGCGACTAAACACTCCCTTCAATATATAGTCCGTGTGTGTAATAGTTTCACAAGTTCGTAGACTAGCTGTCACAATTGATTTCTTACTCGTTATTAGTTCCCGAATAAGTTAATTGGGGGCGAATTATAGTGCAATTTCCTAACATCTTAGAAGTCAAAGATATTCAACAGATACTTGGCTGTGGTCGCAAGCAAGCCTACGAACTAGTCAATAGTGGTGAATTTCATATTGTTCGTGTTGGGTCAAAAATTAAAGTGTCAGCACGTGTATTTTCTGAATGGTTAGAAGGAAAAGATTTTACAGAATGGTTAGATTCTAAGGGAAGCGGGGCATAATTACTATGCTTCGTTTTTTTGTTTTGTAGGTGCGAATTGGTGCGAATTTTGGTGCGAACCATAGAATAATTTCGGATAACTACAGATCATGACTATTAGAAATAACCCTTATAAGGCTTTGATTTTCTTGTGATTTGATCATTAAAGATAACACCAGATAACTAGTGGTTTCGTCTTGACAGGGTAGGGGTCAGTGGTTCGAGCCCACTACAGGTCATACGAAAAACCCTTACTTTGTAAGGGTTTTTCGTTTGTTTTGATAGTTTTCGAATCTGTATTTTTCTTCAGATACACATGAAAATAAATAAAGCCCACTCCAAATTACCGAGTGAGCTTCACTACAATTTTCGTTTAAAATCTCTTATATATGAGTCCGTTTCAATTGACTTAACCGAGAGCATTTCAAGAATACGATCTTGTCGTTCTTGTCCTTGTATCAGTTCTTTAACACTACTTTTGACATCTTTCAAATCAATTCCTTGATTATCTACTTTACTCTCCAAACTATCTACTTTACTTTCTAAACCATCTACTTTACTCTCCAAACTATCTACCTTACTTTCCAATTTATCTGTTTTACCTTCAAGCGTCTTCAGCCTGCTATTATTTTCCCCAACCATTTTAATGAGAGATCCTAACATTTCTTCCATACGGTTCAGTTGACTGTTCTCCAAACTTGATACCTCCTTTATCCCTGTGATGTATTGAATTATAGCATAAATGACAAAAATTTACATCAATTATAATTGAGATAATTAGTGATTAATATGTTTCAATTATAACATGCCATACAAAAAACTTCATAAAATAAAAAAACTCCCCCCACGCTGTTTCATCTGCGCAAGGAAAGTTCTAAAGCCTACACCAACATCTCACGTATCACTCGTTTCGTCTCATCAATCGCTTCTCTCAACGGCACTGTCTCGCCCTGAAAAGGATGCACACTCCCAAAGGTATGGTTCCCCTCCGGAATCCTCACCCACTGAATCGCAGCTTGGCTAGCCACCAATTTTTCCGAGCCTCGAATGAGCCGTTCCCCATCCTCTGTTCCTTGGATTAGTGCTATCGGGAAGGTCGCCTCACGAACGCGACTAACAATATCAAATCTCTCCTGATTCCGTTCCATGTCTTCTAAAATCTCAAAATCAAGCGGCATCATCTGCTTCGTCCGCCCGTTCAAGGTATAGGAGCGGCCTGTAGCCCGCATCTCCTCTTTATTTTCCGCTGTGAGCAAATCCACATGGGCAATCCCATTCCAACTGATGACGCCGGCAATCTCGTCTGGATGATCTAATGCATAGATCAGGCTCACACCTGCCCCTCTGCTATGCCCTAGCAACAAGATCGGATTCTTACTCGTTCCTTCATTTTGAATATATGTAATGACAGCCTGAACGTCCTCAAGATCTTTGGAATAAGTATCACGAGCAAACTTGTCCAACTCCGTAAAATCCATTAAATTCTCGCCAACACCATTATGCGAAAAATTCAACGCAACAACATCCACGCTCTCAGCTAACTCACTAGCTACATGCGGGAACATCCCCCAGTTTTTGAACCCTTTGTACCCATGCATGAGAAGTAATGTACCTTGACTTGGTTCGATTCGTGCTTTGTAGATATCACCTCGCACCACACGACCCTCAGACATATGTATTTCAAAAGGCAGTCCTTTATAAGCTTCCATTTGATCTCTTTCCTCCCGCTCCAAATAGATTTATCACTCACATTCTTTTTGTTATTTTATCACAATCTAACTTGAACATGGGAGCACGCTTGGCTCTGCTCAGCAATTGTTTTTTTATAAAATCAACTTAAAAAGTAAACACTTAGCTATGGCTATCTACAATTCAAAAAGGAGGAAGACCTCACTCACATGTTTTCAGTTCGATCTCACAACAGGCAGCTACACCTACTCGTCACCTTCCTTCTTGTGGTTATTTTGAATCTATGGATAGGAGCTGGAACGCATGCGCAAAGCTTCACCCCACTACATCAGGAAGCTACAGCCGAGGATACTTTTCAATTGCTTGTGAAGTCCTCCCCTCGGGCTGCTTATCAAACAGAATCGACTTTTGCAGATAAAACGTTACATCTTGCGCTTGAAGAAGGGACGGCTGGAAAGCCATATGTGGAACCTCTCCTCCCAGACACCACACTCCGCTATATGAAAAAAGGGCAATCCGTCCTGTTCGGCGTGACGCCAACTGGTGAGATTATCGATTTAGCTGCGAAGCAAATTATAACAGTCTCGTCGAAGGCGCACGAAGCGCTTCAGGCACAAGTGCAAGCTCTCCGCGCGAAGCACTATGGAGAGCTGCTCACCTGGGAGGAAGCCAGTCCCGTGCTTCCTAAATACAGTTCCTTCACCGTCCTCGACGTGGAGAGCGGCCTTAGCTTTGAAGGGCAGCGTCGCGCGGGCTCCCATCATGCGGATGTACAGCCGCTTACGAAGACCGACTCCGCGACGCTCAAAAGCATTTATGGCGGCCAATGGAGCTGGGACCGCCGAGCGGTCCTAGTGAAGCTGAACGGCCGCACGCTGGCCGCCTCCATGCACGGCATGCCGCATGGCGGTGATGGTATACCGGGAAATGACTTCGACGGTCATTTCTGCATTCACTTCCTCGGGAGCGTGACCCACGGCTCCCGCTCCGTTGACCCGGCGCACCAAGTCATGGTGCACCGAGCGGCAGGCTTGCTGCTGGACTACGTCAGCAAGCTCTCCCCCTACGCGCTGATCGACGTCTGGATCAGCGCCGCACATCAAGGTGACCTGCAGCTGCTGCAGGTCACCACAGGGCAAGAACAGGCGATGCACGTGCGCAGCATGCGCCGCTCAACCAAGTTCAAGGAGCAGGATGTGTCCCAGCTCCTTGAACTCAACACAGCGGTCGACGTGACGATGACCGCAGCTAGAGCTT
Organism: Paenibacillus sp. J22P90; assembly: GCF_059692195.1. Lineage (NCBI taxonomy): Bacteria > Bacillati > Bacillota > Bacilli > Caryophanales > Paenibacillaceae > Paenibacillus > Paenibacillus sp. J22P90. Next base: position 185,272 of record NZ_JCAUAY010000005.1, on the reverse strand, counting down.
CCGCGGTATCGAGCCGCCACGTACGCTTTCATTTAGAACGCGCCTCTTTGCAAGATCGGTGGTACATACGCACCGCGGAAATCCAATGATTAAAGCCCGACAGCTCAAGAAGAATCCAGAGCTGCCGGGCCTTATTATTTTACAGAGGTTGACCAGAAGCCTTCCGCAATTCCTTGGCAAGTCGATGAAATTCATCTCGAGCAGCCTGCGAAGCCGTTGCCATGTAGCCAGCTGACAAGAATGGGATGATCGCATTCGCATCTTGAACCGAAAGCGGATAGCTAGGCGGTTCAGGCGTTACCCTTTTGTTCCACCAACCTTCATTCCCATAAGATTCATCATGATCTATCGCGATTCCATTCACCATCACATCATTCAAATATTGATAAATATGGATAAACGTTGATTTCTTCCCCGCACTCCAAGCGTAGGTTTGCCAGAAATGAGAGCAAGCACCTGCGGCATTCACAGCCTCCATCACGGCATACGAACCATACACCCCTGTTGTAAACGCAGGCGTAGCTTCACTTGCAGCTTGTATATAGGCAATGACCGTCGGCATTTGTGCAGCAGAAACATCAAAGTCTACAGCAAAGTAGATACAGCTGCCTTCTGGCTGACCTACTCGCGCTGCAACTTCCAAAGCCGTTGCCCCATCCGCCAATCCGGCGGCTCTTCCACCTAGCGCACGATTCGCTGTGGTCTCATAAACAGAAACCAACTGCAAACCCGCATCACTTATTATATCAGCCTCTGATTTCGTTAAAGCTTTTGCACCAGTTGGCACTAAATACCTGGCAACAAAGACATATCCTTGTCCGAAGAAAGTAGCCGCTCGTTGTGCCGTCAGCGGCGTTGAACAATCAAACCCTTTCGTCACTTGCACTCACCTACTTTTCATTTGGTATACTCAGCATATGTGAAATAAGACCTACCCGACACCACCAGAAAACTAGAGGGCTTGTTTTCGGGCTCAAAAAAAGGCTTCTCTCCGTAGAGAAAAGCCCCGTTCTGGCATACTTATTTCGTACCAAATCGAATCGCATTTCGCTCCTTGGCACGTATGGCTTCAACCTCGCGATTACGGGGCTCTGCATGCGTAACCAAGGAATCCATTAGCTTTTGCGCTGCCAACGCTACCTCTTGAACAGCCTGCTGGAATGCAGCTTCATTCGCTTTGGAAGGCTCTGTAAACCCAGATATCTTACGTACAAATTGCAGCGAAGCAGCCCGAACTTCATCTTCCGTTACAGTCGGTTCATAGTTAAACAGTGGTTTAATATTTCGGCACATCACGGACTCCTTCAGGGACTTGAACCCCAACAATCAGTTAAGAGTAATTACGATGTTTTCACTATAATAGATGACATGCGTTTTTACAAGTTGCTATAAAAATATAGATTTATATGGTAATACTGGTCTCACAAGTTTATGATAGAAGGTATACCGTAGTGAATATTAATAGATATGGGTGAGTATATTGTTTCTTTTCGACTATATTGTAAATCTCTCTATTTTTTCACTCTTGATCAGTACACCAATCGTAATTCGCTCGTTCGTAATCCGTTCGTTCTCAAACTATAGATTAATGAAGCAACACCACCTTTGGGCAGGATTTTATGGGGGGCTTGTTTCCATTATTCTTGTCATGTTGTCGGTTAAGCAACTAGGCTTTTCTTACGACATTCGGTATGCCCCTGTCATTCTAATTTTCACTTATTTTGGTCCAGTGGCAGGATTAATTACTGGTTTTTTCTCTTTACTTGCAAGGCTATACGCCAGTGGAAATTGGGTACCTGCAATCGTGGGATGGGCACTCATCATGACAGTACTCTCTGCCCTCCATGCGGTAATTAAGCATCTCTCTCCGCTTAGAAAAAGCGCAATCTTATATGGAGCCTATATTTTTCTCTATATGGTGACTGTACTTTCGTTTCAAATTTTACTGGACCAGCCTCTTTTTCACCTTCAATACGTATTGTTTGTATTGTTGGGTGTCATCCTCGGGGGCTTATTGATTGAATCCAATGAGAGACTCCGAAGAATCATTACCGAGAAAAAATCCATCGAGAAAAACTTAGAAACCAGTGAATCCAAATATCGATTGATTGCTGAAAATACATCCGACCTTATCATGGTTATGGATAAAGGTCATTACATTAGTTACTTTTCGCCTTCTCATGAGCACGTATTGGGTTATCAGAACTTAAAATTGCAAGGTACGGAAATTTGTAAGCTCATACATCCCGATGATTTGAGCATATTTAAGCATACATTAACTAAAATGTTTGAAAAGATGGAATCACATGCTATGGAATTCCGGTTACTGCATATAGAAGGACATTGGATCGAATTTGAATCTCGCTGTATGCCGGTTAAAGGAACTTGCGGTAGTGTCGAACACATCGTCATTATTAGCAGAGATATCTCTGAACGCAAAAAAGCAGAACAATTCCTATTGCAGTCGGAGAAGCTTTCCATTGTCGGGGAAATGGCAGCAGGTGTCGCTCATGAAATTCGAAATCCACTTACAACCATTAAAGGCTTTCTTCAAATTTACAAAAAGGAAAATCCCTGGATCAAATATAATGATTTACTCCTTAGTGAGCTGGAACGTATTGAAATCATTACGAGTGAACTCCTTTCTTTGGCCAAACCGCAAGCTGCTCAACTTTCCCGAACGGATCTAAAAGAATTAATTAAACATACGGTCGAGTTTCTCTCACCCCAGGCCCTCTTGCGCAATATTGAATTTATATTGAATGTCGAACTTGCTAGTTTATTTATAACCTGTGAAAAAAACCAGTTAAAACAGGTCTTTCTCAACATTTTAAAGAATGCCATAGAGTCCATGCCTCATGGCGGAGAGATTCAGATCAGTCTGCGACAAGTGGAAGATGAGTGTGTGATTGTGGTTAAAGATCAAGGTTGTGGGATACCTGAGGAGATAATGCCTCGTTTAGGGCAGCCTTTTTATACGCTGAAAGAAAAGGGAACTGGGCTCGGGCTTATGATCAGCCATAAGATTATTAAACAACACCATGGCAGTATTACGTATCAAAGTAAAATAAATGAAGGAACATTGATCGAGATTCGGCTTCCGTTGGAAGGATGATGGCTCAGACGGATTTCTGCCTAAAGTGCTCAAAATGTGCACAAGCCCCTCATTTCCATCATCACGATGGAAAACGAGAGGCTTGTTTTGTCTCTAAAATAAATAAAAACCCTTATCTACCAAGGGTTTCCGTGCTATGGGCCCAGAGGGACTCGAACCCCCGACCAATCGGTTATGAGCCGACCGCTCTAACCAACTGAGCTATAGGCCCTAATGAAATTTGGTTGCGGGGGCAGGATTTGAACCTGCGGCCTTCGGGTTATGAGCCCGACGAGCTACCGAGCTGCTCCACCCCGCGTCATGTGTGCCGCTCAACAGCGACAAAAATAAATATACACTAACGGCGCGGGCTTAGTCAAGCGTTAATTTATGCAAAGTTTAATCTTTTAGGTGTTATACCTTACGCCAAAACGACCTTTTTTCGACTTGTAAACTTCAACTTCCTGCGGGCACTCATACCCATAGATCCACCAATCTTCTTCCATTCTTTTCGCTAAACAGCCAGCTTGAAACTTCGAGTCATATAACTTCGCCCAATAAATCCAGTTCATGTTCATCACTCCATTATATTCAGATCGTTACCTCTAGCTTAACCATAATAAGGTTCTCTTATTAGCAATCCAAGTCACGGCGTACCCTCATTGGACGAAAATCCAGCTTTTTTTGACCATATGACAAATAAAATGTGACGGTTTACAGGAATAGCAGGAATTTCCCTGCTTTTGGGGAAGTTAAGTGATGTAGACTATTTGGCAGCAGAAAAAAGGAGCAAACAACCATGATTGAATCGATCAAAAGCTACTTACAAACGCATAGGGATGAACACATAGAGGAACTCTTGGCGTTTTTGCGAATTCCAAGCATTAGTGCGGTTGCCCAGCATCAACCCGATATACAGCGGTGTGCTGAGTGGACTGCACAATCATTGACAAAAGCAGGACTTGAGAATGTCGAAATCATGCCAACGAAAGGTCACCCCGTTGTTTACGCGGATTGGCTGCACGCACCTGGCAAACCGACGGTTCTGATTTATGGCCATTATGATGTACAGCCTGCAGAGCCTTTAGAGCTGTGGGAAACGCCTCCTTTTGAGCCGATTATTCGTGATAATAAGCTCTTCGGACGTGGCAGCACGGACGATAAAGGCCAGCTTTTGCTTTACGTAAAGGTGGTTGAAGCTTTCCTCCAAACACATGGGACGCTTCCCGTTAACGTGAAGTTCTGTATTGAAGGCGAGGAAGAAATCGCGAGTAAAAACCTCCCCGCTTTTGTTGAAGATCATGCAGCGAAATTGCAAGCCGATTCGGTAGTATTATCCGACACGCAAATGCACGGTCCTGGCAAGCCAGCGCTTATGTATGGCCTGCGTGGCTTAGCTGGATTCGAGATCACCATCGACGGTGCGAATAGCGATCTGCATTCCGGACTTTTCGGCGGTGCGGTACAAAACCCGATTCACGCGTTGTCCAAGCTGCTAAGCTCCTTTCATGACGAGGATGGTCGAGTAGCGGTACAAGGTTTCTATGACCGTGTTATTGCCCTTTCTGACAAAGAACGAGAGGCGTTCAAGCAAGTGGAACCCGATGAAAACAAGGTTCGCACGAATTTAAATGTAACGGATCTGTACGGAGAAAAAGGCTTCTCCTTCTATGAGCAAACGACTTCCCGACCTACACTCGAAATCACTTCCGTAAGTGGCGGTTTCCAAGGTGAGGGGATCAAACCGATCATTCCAAATCGTGCTATTGCTAAAATCGCATGTCGTTTAGTCGCTGCGCAGGTGCCTGAGGAAATCATGGATTTGGTCGAAGCCCATATTCATGCACAATCGCTGCCAGGCGTGTCCATTACGTTGGACCGTCAATTGCGAGGCAATCCTTTTATCACACCGATCGATGAGCCTGTTATGGTTGCGGCGGCGGAAGCTTATGAGGAAACCTTCGGTGAATTTCCGGTATACACGCGGAGCGGTGGGTCAATCCCAATTGTTGAAGTATTAGGCCGTGTGCTGGATGCCCCTGTAGTGTTGATGGGGTTCGGATTGCCTGGGGAGAATTTGCATGCACCGAATGAGCATTTCCATTTGATGAATTGGGACAATGGCACGGAAACAATCAGCCGTTACTGGCTGAAGCTTGCTGCTCAATCCGAGACGAAATAGCATCTAATTAAGCTTAAGCAAAAGGAGTAAATTTCATGGGGAAGCAATTACATATCCGCGATGCACAATTGGAAGATTTAGCTGAAATCGTACGCATTTACAACTCAACAATCGCAGGTCGTATGGTTACCGCAGATACGGAGCCTGTCACAACAGCCAGTCGTGAGCGATGGTTTCATGAGCACTCCCCTGATTTTCGCCCTTTATGGGTGCTTGAAAATGAGGGCAGCATCTGTGGCTGGCTGAGCTTCCAGTCGTTCTATGGGCGACCCGCCTATAACGCCACTGCGGAAGTTAGCATTTATGTAGATGAAGCATATCGCGGTCAAGGTATTGGACGCTTGTTGATGGAACATGCACTGGAAGCAAGTCCTAAGCTTGGTTTGAAATCATTGTTAGGCTTTATTTTCGGCCATAATGAGCCGAGTCTGCAGCTTTTCCGCAAATTCGGCTTCACCAATTGGGCGCATCTGCCCGGCGTCGCCGAATTGGATGGCATAGAGCGTGATTTGATCATTTTAGGTAAACGAGTGGGCTAAACGTTGGCTGCTGCTAACGGACACAAATGAGCTTATACGTAAAAAACAACGACCTACTTTAACGTCTAACGGACACTGAGACCACTATTTGGCTCAAAATAGGAGATTCGCTCCCCTAATGAGGCAATAGTGACTCTAGTGTCCGTTAGAATTCTATTTAGACGATTACAGCAGTATAGTGACGCCTATGTCCGTTAAACGACGCCTAATCGTGGACTATCCTCTAACAACCGCCTCCACCTCGATCTCAATCAGCAATTGCGGGTCTATCAGCGCCTTCACCTCAACCATGGTCGCCACAGGCTGCACATCCCGAAAAAACTCCCCATGCGCTCTACCAAACTCTTCCCATCGCGTAATATCCGTCACATACATGCGTGTACGTATGACATCTGCCAGCTGTGCACCTAGCTCATTCAACGCTTGCTCGATCGTCTCCAAAATGAATCTAGCCTGTTCATAGGCATCGCCAACGCCAACAACCTCGCCATCCTTCATCGCCGTTGTCCCTGCCACCTCAATACGGTCGCCAACACGAATCGCACGACAGTAGCCAACAACCGGCTCCCACGGAGAACCTGTGAACACTTTTTTTCGTTCCACCCTTAACACACTCCTACTCTACAAATACACCGCTAATTTCGCTTGCAAACTCTCTGTCACTGGCAAAAGCGGCAAACGCAATGCTCCCGAGGCTATGACGCCTTGTTGATGAAGCAGCCATTTGAGCGGAGCTGGATTCGGCTCTTGAAAGAGCAAGCGAACAAGCGGAAGCAGGTCTTCGAATTCTTTGCGACTTTGCTCCAATTCACCAGCCACAAAACTCCGATAGAACGATACAAACCGCTCCGTCTCCACGTTCGCAGAAGCACTCATCACACCTTTAGCCCCGGACTGCAGCGCTGCATACAGCAGTGAATCTTCGCCGCAGAGAACAGGTTTAGAGCCAAGTCGCGTCAACTCCGTAACTAGCCCCGTATTCGGCGTGCTGTCTTTCATCCCGATAACACCGTCGATGTCGAGAATCGTACGCACGGTATCGAGTTCCAACGTTACACCTGTACGATGTGGTACATCATACAATATCACCGGTACGCCAACACTTGCAACACGGCGAAAATGTTCAATAATCCCCTGCTGGCTTGGCCGGTTGTAATAAGGAACGACAACTAAAGCTGCTTCGGCTCCGAGCTCTCCAGCCTGCTCTGTCTTTTTAACCGTGGATAACGTATCATTCGTGCCTGTTCCAACGACGAGCGGGACTTGCACATGAGCAGCATCGCGAGCCGCCTGTGCGGTAGCGAACAAGACGCCTAGTTCGTCTTTCGTAATGGTAGGTGATTCCCCTGTCGTTCCATTGACAACCAACCCATCTATTTCATCTTGAAACAAGTTATAAGCCTGGTTATAAAAGGATGCTGCATCCACTTCACATTCTTCATCAAAAGGGGTGATGATCGGTACATAAATCCCCTGTAGGTCCTGTTCTTTTAGCATATCAACCATCTCCCTGCCTCGTTTGTTTGTACATTTACTTTAGCATGGAACTATCCATCACAGTTAGCTATAATAAATGATAGAACTCATCAAAAATTTTGATATTAAAGCGAGGCTAGTCATGGATCTGACGTATTTCCGCACCTTCCGAGAGGTTGCTCGAAGGAAAAGCTTCACACGTGCTGCAGAAGAATTAGGCTATGTGCAATCCAGCATTACGATGCAAATTCAAAAGCTGGAACGTGAATATGGTGTTCCCTTATTCGAAAGATATGGGCGACAATTGCGGCTCACACCACCTGGTGAAAGCTTACTTGTGCTAACTGGGCAAATGTTGGAGCTCTATGATCAATCCAAAGAAATGATTGCCCATCAAGTAAGTGGAACGTTGACCATCGGTACAATTAACTCCCTAGCTGCCTACTATTTGCCCCCTTTTCTCCATGAATTAAAGCAGCTATATCCCGGACTTAATATCCAGTTATTTCCTGACAGTGAAACCTCTATCCTTTCCAAGGTAAAAGAAGGCGATTATGATATTGGACTCCTATTAGATCAATATCCAGCAGATCCCACACTTGCATGTACAAGTGTCCGAGAGGAACAGCTGGTCTTCATCGCTCCAGTGGACCACCCTCTGGCTGGGCAAGAGCATATTCAGCTCGCCGACCTTGGAAATACGGAATTTATCGTAACGGAAGCAGGCTGTATTTATCGTGGGAAGTTTGAACGATTGCTGAAGGACAATGCTGTTCAGCTGCAAATCGGTTTCGAATTAGGGAATGTTGAAACCATCAAACATTGTGTCATGAGCGGCTTAGGGATCGCTTTACTACCTCGTATCACCGTTGCAAATGAGTTGGCCTTAGGCAAGCTCGTTCAGCTCCCTTTTACGCACACACAGCTTTCTATGGACTTACAGCTCGTGCTTCATCCGAAAAAGTGGATGTCCCAGCCGCTGCAAGCTTTCATCGATCTGCTTACCAAGCAGGCCAAATAAAAAAAGAAGCTCACCTTTTCATAAAGGTAGAGCTTCTTCTTATTAGACGCGAATGTCAAGATTGGCACCCAAATGCGGCGCCGCTGGAGCGGTAACCTGCGCTTGGTTCTTCGCGAGATCTTGCATTAAGCACTCCATTAGTATAAAGGAATGCTACATATTTCGTCAATTCTCGCCAACAAGGCAGAATTATACGCCGTATGCAGACGGATTAACTCTCCAGGAACGCAGCAGTTCCATATCCGCTTGCTGGATTTTGCCTTTTTCCAAAGCAACTTCTAGCAATGTCGAATAGTTGGATAGTGTGTGTAGTGGCATTTCTGCCTCCGCGAACGCATCAGTCGCTTTATCCAGCTCGTAGGAGAAAATCGCAAGGACGCCAAGTGCTTCTGCTCCCGCATCTTTCACAGCAAGCGCCGCTTTCAGCGAGCTTCCGCCTGTAGAAATCAAGTCTTCGATGACAATGACTTTTTGACCTGGTTTCACAGAACCTTCGATCAGGTTCTCTTTGCCATGCCCTTTCGCTTTATCACGAATGTAGATCATTGGCAGACCAAGCTTTTGAGCTACCCATGCCGCATGAGGAATACCTGCTGTTGCTGTTCCAGCAACAACCTCAGCTTCAGGGAATTTCTCTTTGATCAACGCTGCAAAGCCATCAGCAATCGCTTCACGGATCGCAGGGTGTGACATCGTCAAACGATTATCACAATAAATCGGAGACTTCAGTCCTGATGTCCATGTAAAAGGCTGCTGCGGACGAAGAGCCACCGCTTCAATATCTAGTAACGACGCTGCAATATGCTGCGCGATTGTTTCGAGCTTACTCATACTTCACGTTCCTTCCGAGAATAAAATATAGTGCTACACAACTGAATCGATAATCGCTTCAATCGCTGCTCTTGGGTCCGATGCGCCCGTGATCGGACGCCCGATCACGACGTAGTCCGTCCCCTGCGCAAACGCCTCAGCCGGCGTCATGATGCGCGACTGGTCGCCCACGTCGGCACCCGCCGGGCGGATGCCTGGCGTCACGGTGACGAAGCCGTCACCGCACGCCGCCTTTATCGCTGTCACCTCTAGCGGCGACGCGACAACACCTTGCAACCCCGCGGCATGCGCCAAGCGGGCATAGCGGATAACGGCCTGCTCGGTCGTACCGGCAAGGCCGATCTCGTCATTCATCACCTGCTGCGAGGTGCTGGTTAATTGCGTCACGCCGATGACAATCGGCCGTGCTGCCCCACTAGCTAGCCCCTTGTCGACACCCTCCAAGGCCGCTTCCATCATGTGCTTACCTCCGGCTGCATGCACATTGAACACATCAACCCCTAGGCGCGTCACGCTTTCCGCGCCGCCCTTGACCGTGTTCGGAATATCATGCATCTTCACGTCGAGGAACACCTTATAGCCGCGATCCTTCAGACTCGCGACAAAGGTAGGACCTGCAGCATAAAACAGCTGCATTCCTACCTTTATATAGCAGGGAATGCCGTCGAGCTGCTTGAGCAGCCCTTCAGCATTTTCTGCGTTCGCGTAGTCCAAGGCGACCATAATGCGTCCGGTAACATCGTTGCGAGTTAACGTACTCATTTTTGGCACCATCCCTTAGGCATGTATTGGCATTGCACGTGAGGAGAAGTTAATTGCTTCAAGCATATTCACTAGCGCTCTTACAGTATCCAAGGATGTCATACACACGACACCATTCTCTACTGCTTCACGACGAATACGGAAGCCGTCACGCTCAGGCGTTTTGCCCTTAGTTAAAGTGTTCACGACGAACTGAGCATCACCGCTGCGGATGAGGTCAAGAATGTTCGGTGAGCCTTCGCTAAGCTTGTTCACAGTTGTAACTGGAAGACCTGCTTGTGCAATTGCTTCTGCAGTTCCACCTGTTGCAATAATTTTGTAGCCAAGACGGTAGAAGCCTTTCAAGATTTCGATCGCTTCTTCTTTATCTTTATCCGCTACGGTTACCACGACGGAACCAGCAGCAGGAATCTTCATACCAGCACCGATAAGGCCTTTGTACAGGGCTTTTGCAAAATTCACATCGCGACCCATAACCTCACCTGTGGACTTCATTTCAGGTCCGAGCGTTGTATCTACACGGCGCAGCTTCGCGAAGGAGAATACCGGCACTTTGACAGAAACGTACTTGTCTTCAGGCCATAGTCCGCCTTGGTAGCCCATATCAGCTAGTGATTGACCCATGATTACGCGTGTCGCCACGTTCGCCATCGGGATATTCGTCACTTTACTCAAGAATGGAACTGTACGGGAAGAACGCGGGTTAACCTCGATCACATACACTTGATCGTTGGAGATAACAAACTGGATGTTCACAAGACCAACAACGTTCAGCTCTAGTCCAATTTTCGTCGTGATGTCGATAATTTGTTGCTTGATCTCATCAGAGATCGATTGTGGCGGATAGACAGCGATCGAGTCACCGGAGTGAACCCCTGCGCGTTCCACGTGTTCCATGATCCCTGGGATCAGAACCGTTTCTCTGTCGCAAATCGCATCAACCTCTACCTCTTTACCTAGCATGTAACGGTCGATAAGTACCGGATGCTCAGGGTTAATTTTTACCGCATACTCCATGTAGCTCAAAAGCTCTTCATCGGAGTAGACGATTTCCATCGCGCGTCCACCTAGTACGTACGAAGGACGAACGATAACTGGATAGCCGAATTTCGCTGCTGTACCAACGGCTTGGTCTACGGATGTTACTGTGCCGCCTGGAGGTTGTGCAACCGAAATTTTGCTTAGCAAAGCTTCAAATTTCTTACGATCTTCCGCTGTATCGATACTTTCAAGGTCAGATCCTAGGATGCGAACGCCTGCTTTGTGTAATGGTGCTGCCAAATTAATCGCAGTTTGTCCACCAAATTGCACGATAACACCGATTGGTTGTTCACGCTCAATTACGTTCATGACGTCTTCGAAGAACAATGGTTCGAAGTACAAACGATCTGATGTATTAAAGTCTGTTGATACTGTTTCTGGATTGTTGTTGATGATAACCGCTTCATAGCCAGCAGCTTGGATCGCCCATACCGCGTGAACTGTGGAGTAGTCGAACTCAATCCCTTGACCGATACGAATTGGACCGGATCCAAGAACAACAACTTTCTCTTTCGTTGTTTCTGTCACTTCATCTTCTTGCTCATATGTGGAGTAGTAGTACGGTGTGGAAGCTTCGAATTCAGCTGCACAAGTATCTACCATTTTGTATACAGGCTTGATGTTGTTTTGCAAACGAAATGTTCTTACGTCCGCTTCTTTCGTGAAAGTTGAGCAGCCTGCCAATGTACGAATTTCCGCAACAGCACGGTCTGTGAAGCCTTTACGTTTGATTTCATAGATAAGTTCCGCAGTCAAATCCTTCGCAGCAATTTCAGCTTCGAAAGCAATCAACCCTGATACTTTGTTTAGGAACCACCAGTCAATTTTCGTGATGTTTTGCAGTTGTTCTACCGTGTAGCCTCTGCGGAATGCTTCAGCTAGCAAGAACAAACGCTCATCATCTGGTTTTTGTAGACGTAATTCTAACGTTTCTTTATCTAGTAGATCCGTTTCTTTCAAGAACAAGCGGTGTACACCGATTTCTAGGGAACGAATCGCTTTATGAATGGACTCTTCGAACGTACGGCCAATCGCCATAACTTCGCCAGTCGCTTTCATTTGCGTACCTAGTTTACGGTTAGCTGCTGTGAACTTATCGAACGGCCAACGTGGAATTTTGGATACGATGTAATCTAGTGCAGGCTCGAAACATGCATATGTTTGACCTGTTACTGGGTTTACAAGCTCATCAAGTGTGTAACCAATCGCAATTTTCGCTGCCATTTTCGCAATCGGATATCCTGTCGCTTTTGAAGCAAGCGCTGAGGAACGGCTAACACGCGGGTTAACCTCGATTACATAGTATTGGAAGCTGTGCGGATCAAGTGCATATTGTACGTTACATCCACCTTCGATGTTCAAAGCGCGAATGATTTTCAAGGATGCGGAACGCAGCATTTGGTACTCACGGTCAGACAGCGTTTGGCTAGGTGCTACTACGATACTATCGCCTGTATGTACGCCAACTGGATCAAAGTTCTCCATGTTACATACAACGATACAGTTATCGTTCGCGTCACGCATAACTTCGTACTCGACTTCTTTCATACCAGCGATACTGCGCTCTACGAGACACTGACCGATTGGGCTGTAACGAATCCCGGAAGCTACGATTTCTACAAGCTCCTCCATCGTGTTACAGATACCGCCGCCTGTTCCACCTAATGTGTAAGCAGGACGAATGATGATCGGGAAGCCGATTTCATTAGCAAAATCAACCGCTTGAGCCACTGTAGTAACGATAACGCTATCTGGTACTGGTTGCTCTAGCTCTCTCATCAAGTCTCTGAAAAGGTCACGATCTTCCGCTTTCTCAATCGCAGTCAGCTGTGTACCTAGAAGCTTCACGTTCTCGCTCTCAAGCACGCCTGCACGAGCAAGTTCTACTGCCATGTTAAGACCCGTTTGTCCACCTAGGGTTGGAAGCAAGCCATCCGGACGTTCTTGACGAATGATTTGCGTAACGAATTCCAACGTGATCGGCTCGATGTATACTTTGTCAGCCATATTCGTATCTGTCATGATCGTAGCTGGGTTGCTGTTGATCAGGATAACTTCCATGCCTTCTTCTTTCAATGCTTGGCAAGCTTGTGTTCCCGCGTAGTCAAACTCCGCCGCTTGACCAATTACGATCGGTCCGGAACCAATAACGAGAATCTTTTTGAGTGTATTATTTTTTGGCATATTGCAGTTCCTCCTTCACAGATGTCGACGCCGTGGAAGCATTCCACTGAGCAAGCATTTGCGCTTGGCGCGGCTGCTGTGGGTTGTCTAGCTTATGCTGACGAATCAGCGAGATGAAATCATCGAACAGGTAGCTGGAGTCAAATGGTCCAGGTGCTGCTTCTGGGTGATATTGTACCGAAAATGCCGGGTATTGCTTATGGCGCAAGCCTTCGATCGTGCGATCGTTATTGTTAATGTGCGTCACTTCAAGGTTCGTTCCTTGGATGGAATCTTCCTTAACTGTGTAGCCATGGTTTTGCGATGTAATGTAGCAACGTCCGGAAATCAAATCTTTCACCGGGTGGTTACCGCCGCGATGACCGAATTTCAATTTATCTGTATCGGCGCCGCAAGCTAGTGCAAACAATTGGTGTCCTAAGCAAATGCCGAACAACGGAATGTCGCCAAGCAAGCCTTTAATCATTTCAACTGCGTGCGGAACATCTTTGGGATCCCCAGGGCCATTGGATAGCAATACGCCATCTGGTGCAAGGCGGCGAATTTGTTCAGCTGTTGCATTCTGAGGAACAACAACGACGTCGCAATCACGCTTGCTAAGATCGCGGATAATACCGCTTTTTGCTCCGAAATCTACAAGAACTACGCGTTCTTTGTGCCCAGGAGCACCGAATACACTCTTCGTAGACACGCGGGAAACTTGATCCGTCATAAGCGGCGTGCTTTTCAGCGTTGCCATCAATTCCTCAACGGATTTATTGGACGTTGTGATGATACTTTTCATAACGCCATAGTGACGAATTTTACGAGTCAACATGCGTGTGTCGATACCGCTGATTCCTACGATGCCGTATTCTTTCAACAGGCTGCCGAGCGTGTATTGCGCTCTCCAGTTACTTGGAATATCTTCATGCTCACGTACAACGAAACCGTGGATAAAAGGACGTACGGACTCGAAATCATCACGAATCACACCGTAGTTCCCTTGTAGCGGGTACGTCATTGTCACGATTTGGCCGCAGTAAGAAGGATCTGAGAGAACCTCCTGATAACCTGTCATCCCTGTATTGAATACAACCTCGCCGACGGATTCACCTTCACTACCGAACGATTTTCCTGTAAAAAGAGTGCCGTCTTCCAGCAACAATCTTGCCTGCATGTTCTTTCAACTCCTTCGCTATTGTCAGGCGGTTCTCACGAACCGCAGATGTCATGCTTACGTTATTACATTTTCACGGACTTGCATAAACATAAATCTTCTTGTATAAATATACACGATTTTTCAACCATCGTATAGATGCTTATCGTGATTTAGGCTTTAAAATTAAGGCTATTTCTTGAACTTAGGAGTAAACAACTTTACCCGAAGCAATTGTGACAACCGGCCAACCTTGCAGCTCCCAACCGATGAACGGCGTGTTCTTGCTGCGTGATACGATTTCTTCTTTCAAAACAGCTTTCGCTGTATCCAGATCAACGATTGTAATGTCTGCCGCGCTGCCTACTTCCAAAGTACCGTATGGAAGACCGAATACGTCAGCTGGCTTTTTCGTCATGCGATCCACAAGGAAACCAAGTGTCCATTTGCCAGTCACTACGAACTTTGTATACAGCAAGGAGAAGGCTGTTTCGAAACCGAGGATGCCGAATGGTGCCATTAGCATGCCCTTTGCTTTCTCTTCTTCCGTATGTGGCGCATGGTCCGTCACGATGATGTCGATCGTGCCATCTTCCAAGCCTTCGATGACAGCCTGTACATCACGCGGCGTACGAAGCGGCGGGTTCATCTTCCAGTTCGCGTCCATCCCTGGAATGTCTTCTTCTGACAGCAGCAGATGATGCGGGCAAACCTCTGCAGTAACCTTAATGCCGAACTGCTTCGCATGACGGATCAAGCGAACTGATTGCTCAGTGCTGACGTGGCATACGTGGTAGTGAACGCCTGTCGCTTCAGCTAGCAGTACGTCGCGGCCCACATGAATCGCTTCGGATTCGTTCGGGATGCCTTTCAAGCCGTGCTTCGTTGCGAAAGTCCCTTCGTTTACTGGCGCTCCCACAACCAATGTGTCATCTTCACAGTGTGCGATGATCGGCATGCCGAGCGATGCAGCTAGTGCCATCGCATCCTTCATCATTTGCGCGCTTTGAACGCCAACGCCATCGTCTGTGTAACCAATAACGCCCGCTTCTTTCAATGCAGCGAAATCTGTTAACTCACGGCCTAGCTCATTCTTCGTGATCGTTCCGTAAGGAATGACACGTACAACGCCCTCTGTGGCAGCTTTGTCTAATATGTAATTTACCGTGTCTACGGTATCAATAACCGGTCTTGTGTTTGGCATACAAGCGATTGTTGTAAACCCGCCTCTTGCCGCAGAACGTGTTCCTGTCGCAATGTTCTCTTTATGCTCAAAGCCAGGCTCTCTCAAGTGCACGTGCATATCGATGAAACCAGGTGAGACCAGCTTACCAGCAGCGTCAATGACTTCGTGACCCGCTGTTTGTGGTGTTTCACCGTTCGAAGCATCTACAACCTGTGCGATCTTATCATTTTCTACCAAAATGTGTTTCTTCGTTTGAACATTATTTACATCAACGGTAAGTCCGTTTAGAATCCAAATTCCCATGCTGTGAAATCCTCCTCAGGTTTATGATAAAGCTCGTTCGATGACCGCCATACGAATCGGTACGCCGTGAGCGATTTGGGTAAAGATCTTGGACTTCTCATGCTCGACCAGTTCATCATCTAGCTCAACGTTGCGATTAACCGGTGCCGGGTGCATGATGATGGTATGAGGCGCCATGCGGCTTGCGCGTTCAACAGTTAGACCATATTGCTCGCGATATTCTTCAGCAGATTTGATAAGCCCTGTGTCGTGACGTTCCAGCTGTACGCGCAGCATCATGACCACATCCGCTTTCAAAGCTTCCTCGAAAGTTACGTAAGGCGCGAACTGTGCTAACTCTGGTGCTTGCATGCTAGCAGGAGCGCAGAACTGCACTTTCACTCCTAGTGCGAGCAGTCCCCAGAGGTTAGAGCGCGCTACGCGGCTGTGTAAAATGTCTCCGATAATGGAGACCGTCAAACCTTTGATGGCGCCAAATTGCTTGCGCATTGTGTAGAAATCAAGCAGCGCTTGCGTTGGGTGCTCGTTATTGCCGTCCCCTGCGTTGATGAGCGGGATTTTAATGGTCTCAGCCAGCTCTTGCAGCACGCCATTCGGTTTCAACCGAATGACACCGGCATCTATCCCCATGGATTCAAGCGTGCGAACCGTATCGTAGATGGACTCACCTTTTTGAACGCTGGACTCCGCTGCCGAGAAGTTCAACACGTCTGCGCCCAGGCGCTTTTGAGCTAGTTCAAAGGAGAAGCGAGTTCTTGTACTATTTTCAAAAAATAAGTTAGAAACGAATTTTCCTTGAAATTGGTTTGTTACTTTGTTGGGGTTGTTTTCCCAATAGGCTGCACGATCCAGTAGGCTTGTGATCTCCTCTGCGCTGACGCCTTTCAGTCCCAAGAAATGTCTAGTTGTTGTTGTGCTCATGCTACTCACTCCTGTTTCCCCCTTAGAATAATCACTTCATCTTTATCATCAATTTCAGTTAACATCACTTCAATACTTTCACTTTTGGAGGTTGGTACGTTCTTCCCTACATAATCAGGTCGAATCGGCAATTCCCGATGTCCGCGATCAACCAGCACTGCCAGCTGAATCATTTGCGGTCTGCCCAAATCAATCAGCGCATCCATCGCCGCTCTCACCGTTCTTCCCGTGTAGAGCACATCGTCGAACAGGATGATTTTGCGATCCTGAATTTGCAGCTTGCCGCCTTCTTGTACATTCTCCACCGATTTCACCTTCACGCGATCATCGCGATAAGAGGTGATGTCAATCTCTCCAACAGGAATCGGTACGCCTTCGATTTCTAGAATCCGTTCTGCTACTCGCTTCGCTAAGTAAATGCCTCGGGTCCGAATCCCAATCAAGGTGCAATCCTCTACACCTTTATTCTTTTCCAGTATCTCGTGTGCAATCCGCGTAAGTGCTCTACGAATTCCCATTTCATCAATAATGGTGTGTTCGGCGGTCTCATTCATTGTTTTCGCCTCCTGGCAAAACGTTTCTTAGTCAGCATTCACTTCCGTGTTCTGGCGGTAAAACCAAAAAACTCCTTGCCCAATTCATGGCAAGGAGTTTACGAGTGCATAAAGAGATAGAGCGGGGTTGCAGATGCGCACATCCGCAAGCTTACTGAATTCAAGACTCAGTATGACCCGACTTTTCTTATCGTTTTACCTTGCCAGCCTCTCTGGACTGTTTTTAAAGGCACTATGTAATTAAAAGAATTATGCCACTTTCGACATGATAAGTCAATATTTTTTCTGTTTCTTTTTTTGAGCAAGTTCGAGACCATGTGTTATAATTTACATATAAATCTATCTTTATTTCTCATTATTTAGTATCGTGTATCCAAAATGTTAAGGAGGAAACTATGTTCAAATTGTTTCGATTTTTGAAGCCTTACCGAGTTTCAGTGGTTGTCATCATTACGTTAATGCTTCTGCAATCATTAGCTCAACTTTACTTGCCTACTCTTCTCTCTGACATTGTGGATGTCGGTGTCGTGAAAGGAGACGTCGGTTACATACTCCGATTTGGCGCTTATATGCTCTTAGTCGCCGTTGGGGCTATGGCTTGCGTCATGGTCGCGAGTTACTTGCTCGCAAAAGCTGCAGCCGGCTTTGGGCGAGATTTACGCGGAAAGCTTTTCGCACATGTCGAGAGCTTCTCTCTAAATGAGTTTGACAAACTAGGGACATCTTCGCTCATTACAAGAACGACCAATGATATTGCACAAGTTCAGCAATTAGTTGTGATGATGCGCATGTTTATCGGTGTGCCGACCATGCTCGTTGGCGGTGTCATAATGGCTTCCTATAAGGATACGCATCTCGCAATTGTCCTATATGCAGTAATCCCGATCCTTGTACTTGTCATTGCCGTTATTATGCGAACAAGTCTCCCTCTATTCAAAACCTTGCAAATCAAAATTGATGGGATCAATCTTGTTCTGCGAGAGCATTTAACAGGTATTCGCGTTATCCGTGCTTTTAACCGTTCTGGTCATGAAAAGTTAAAATTCGAACGTGCGAATCAAGATTTCACACAAACGGCTATTAAGGTCAATACGATCATGTCGACCATGATGCCCATTATGATGCTTGTATTCAATCTGGGTATCGTCGTTATTCTCTGGTATGGCGGCATTCGGATTGATAATAACCACATGCAAATTGGTGACCTCATGGCCTTCATTCAATACGCCATGCAAATTATGTTCAGCATGTTCATGATGACGATGATTTTCATGATGATTCCACGAGCATCCGCTTCTGCTGCGCGTATTAATGAAGTGCTTGCAATTGAATCCAACATACATAACGCAGACAACGCACAAATGATGCAAGAAAACCAAACTGTTGTTGAATTTAATCATGTGACCTTTAGTTACCCAGGTGCCGAGCAACCTGCGCTTCACGATATTTCTTTCCGAGCAGAGCCTGGGAAGGTTACTGCGATTATCGGAGGTACAGGTTCAGGCAAAACGACACTCATTAATTTATTACTCCGCTTCTATGATGTCGAGTCCGGTTCCATCATGTTAAATGGGCAGCCCCTCCCCACTCTCACCCTAGAAAGTGTACGGAGTCAAATCGGGTACGCGCCTCAAAAAGCTGTCCTATTCTCAGGTACAGTAGCGGATAACCTACGATTCGGCAATGATCAAGCAAGCAATGAAGAGATCGTTTCTGCGGCAACTACCGCACAGGCGTCTGATTTCATCAACGGGATGAAAGATAACTTCGAATCTACACTTGCCCAAGGTGGTACCAATCTATCGGGTGGTCAAAAGCAGCGCCTTGCCATTGGACGTGCTCTTGCTCGCAAACCTAACATTTATGTTTTCGACGACAGCTTCTCCGCGCTCGATTTCAAAACAGATGCCAAGCTTCGCGCTGCTCTTAAATCTGAAACATCGCGTTCCACCATGTTGATTGTCGCACAGCGTGTCAGCACCATAATGGATGCGAATCAGATCATTGTTTTAGATGAAGGCCGCATCGCAGGTATTGGTACCCATAGTGAGCTAATGACAACTTGTGAGGTCTATCAAGAAATTGTTGCTTCTCAGCTATCAGAGGAGGAAAGTGCATGAGTGACAAACCAAAAGAAGCGGGGCGGCCCGCAGCCGGCATGAATCCAGGTTTTATGGGCCGAGGCGGTATGGGCGGCATGGGCATGCCTGTACAGAAAGCGAAGGATTTTAAAGGTACATTGCGAAGACTTCTAACTTACATGCAGCCTTTTCGCGTCTCCATCTCCTTCGTACTCCTTGCAGCTATATTAAGCACGTTATTTAGTATCATTAGCCCGAAATTAATGGGTAACGCAGTTACGAAGTTATCGGAAGGTGCAATCGGTAAGCTGAAAGGCATTGCAGGTGCCAAGATCGATTTTGATGCGATTCTTCAAATCGTCCTTATTCTAGCTGCGTTATACGTATTCAGTTCCGTATTGCTATATATCCAGCAACTCATCATGGTCAAAGTGACACAGCGCATCGTCTTTAATTTACGCCGAGATATTAGTGAGAAGCTAACGCGTGTTCCACTTTCCTTCTTTGATGCAAGAAGCCATGGCGATACCATGAGCCGAGCCACGAATGATGTGGATACGATCAGTTCTACGATGCAGCAAAGTTTAACACAGCTTATCACGTCGGTCGTTACCTTAGTCGGGATCATTATCATGATGTTGACGATCAGTCCATTACTCACATTAGCAACCATTGTGACCCTGCCGCTCAGCATTTTAGGAACCAAAATGATTGCTACCCGCTCTCAGCAATATTTTAAAGGGCAGCAGCGCACCCTGGGTGAGCTTAACGGACATGTCGAAGAAATGTATACCGGACATACGATTGTGAAAGCTTTTGGAAGAGAAAAGCAATCTGTTGATAAATTCAATGATATCAATAACCGCCTGTATAATTCTGGTTGGAAGGCTCAATTTATTTCAGGACTCATCTTTCCATTGATGTCCTTTATCGGGAATATCGGTTATGTTCTCGTGAGTGTCATTGGCGGTATCATGGTTACCCATAATGCGATTAAAATTGGTGATGTTCTTGCTTTTATCCAATATTCCGGACAATTCAGTATGCCGATTACGCAAGTGGCTAACATTGCTAACGTCATTCAATCAACGATTGCAGCAGCCGAGCGCATTTTCGAGTTGTTAGATGAGCCTGAAGAGGTCGCTGAGAAGCAGACGACGAATTCCATTGCTCAGATTAAAGGTCATGTACAGTTTGAAGATGTTTCCTTCGCTTACAAAACAGATACACCACTGATCGACAATATGAATATCGACGTGAAGCCAGGACAAACTGTAGCCATCGTTGGACCAACGGGTGCAGGCAAAACGACCATTGTCAATCTGCTCATGCGCTTCTATGAATTGCAAAACGGCCGAATTTCCATCGACGGGGTAGATTCACGTGAGATGTCACGAAGTGATCTTCGCGGACTGTTCGGCATGGTGCTGCAGGATACGTGGCTTTTCAATGGCACGATCCGCGATAATATTGCATACGGACGTCAAGGTGCCACAGTGGAAGATATTGTGGAAGCCGCCCGCGCGGCGTATGCCGATCATTTCATACGTACACTGCCGGATGGGTATGATACGATTTTGAATGAAGAAGCATCCAATCTATCTCATGGTCAAAAGCAATTGCTCACCATTGCACGCGCGATTCTAGCCGATCCGGCTATCTTAATTCTCGATGAAGCAACGAGCAGCGTCGATACGCGGACGGAAGTTTCCATCCAACGTGCCATGAATAATTTGATGGCTGATCGTACCAGCTTCGTGATTGCTCATCGTCTGTCTACGATACGAGAGGCTGATTTAATCCTCGTTATGAATCTTGGTACGGTTATCGAACAAGGCACTCATGAGGAGCTTTTAGAACAGCAAGGCTTCTACGCCGAGCTCTATCAAAGTCAATTTGCACAAAAAGCTGTGTGAAACGATTGGCTCAAACGCTCCCTTTCTGCTAATATAGGAGAGTCAATCATAAATTTGAAGGAGATGTCACCATGTCTGAAATGAATACCCTAGAAATTATCCAGTTTATTAAAGAAAGCAAAAAGAAAACTCCAGTGAAAGTATATGTAAAAGGAAACCTTGAAGGTCTAGAGTTTGGCGAAGGCAGCCAATCTTTCATTACTGGCGGCAGCGGTGTCGTTTTCGGTGAATGGAGCGTGCTTCAACCGATCCTAGAAGCTAATAAAGATAAAGTTGTAGATTTCGTAGTTGAAAACGATCGTCGCAACTCTGCTATTCCTATGCTAGATCTAAAACACATCAACGCTCGTATTGAGCCAGGCGCTGTTATTCGCGACAAAGTACATATCGGCGATAACGCGATTATCATGATGGGCGCGCTAATTAACATCGGAGCTTCCGTTGGTGATGGTACGATGATCGACATGAACGCAGTTCTAGGCGGTCGTGCACAAGTAGGTAAAATGTGTCACATCGGCGCTGGCGCAGTTGTAGCTGGCGTTATCGAGCCACCTTCCGCACAACCATGTGTGATTGAAGATGACGTTCTTGTTGGTGCAAACGCAGTTATCCTAGAAGGCGTACGCATCGGTAAAGGTTCAGTTGTCGCTGCTGGCGCAATCGTAACCCAAGATGTTGAAGAGTACACTGTCGTAGCTGGTGCACCTGCACGTGTTATCAAAAAAGTAGACGACAAAACGAAATCCAAAACCGAGATTCTAGCAGACCTACGTACCCTATAAGGTGATCTAGATCTAGCTGGAGCTGGAGGAAATCGTTATGCTTAGCCCTTTCGTAGAGCTGCGACGTCAGCTTCATCAAATCCCGGAACCAGGGTTCCAAGAGTTTAAAACGCAGCAGCTTCTACTTGACCAGTTAGCCAAGCTGCCTCAGGATCGTCTGACGATCCGCACGTGGCGTACGGGCATTCTGGTTTATATCAAAGGTTTAAACCCGAGCAAACGCTTCGGTTATCGCGCCGATATGGACGGGCTTCCGATCACGGAAGAGACCACTCTTCCGTTCCCTTCCCAGCATCCAGGCTATATGCATGCATGCGGGCATGATTTTCACATGTCCATCGGGATGGGAGTTGTAACGCACTTCGTGACGAATCCGATGCAGGATGATCTTGTTGTGCTGTTCCAACCAGCCGAGGAAGGTCCTGGCGGCGCGTTGCCGATGCTAGCAGCAGAGGAATTGCAAGATTGGATGCCTGACCAGATGGTCGCGCTCCATATTGCGCCTGAGTATCCTGTCGGCACCATCGCCGTCAGACCTGAAATCTTGTTTGCCAACACATCCGAGCTGTTCATTGATTTGCTTGGCAAAGGCGGTCACGCTGCCTATCCGCATCAAGCGAATGACATGATCATCGCGGCGACGCAGATGGTTGGTCAGCTTCAAACGATCGTATCACGCAACGTGAATCCGCTGGATTCCGCGGTCATCACGATCGGCAAGATGGAAGCTGGGACGAAGCAGAACATCATCGCGGAGAAAGCCCGCTTAGAGGGAACGATCCGTACATTGTCTGCTGCTTCGATGGACAAGGTCAAAGGGCGGATTGAAGCGGTTGCCGCGGGTATTGAAGCCTCCTTTGAATGCAAGGTTACCATCGACTGGGGCTCCAATTATCGTCAAGTGTACAATGATCCCGCATTGACAGTCGAGTTCATGGACTGGCTTCGTGGTCGTGATAACGTCACGTTATTCGAATGCACAGAAGCGATGACCGGCGAAGACTTCGGTTACTTCTTGGAGAAGATACCCGGCTTTATGTTCTGGTTAGGGGTAGATACCCCTCACGGCCTGCATAATGCCAAGCTTGATCCGGATGAGCGTGC
Organism: Paenibacillus sp. J22P90; assembly: GCF_059692195.1. Classification (NCBI taxonomy): domain Bacteria; kingdom Bacillati; phylum Bacillota; class Bacilli; order Caryophanales; family Paenibacillaceae; genus Paenibacillus; species Paenibacillus sp. J22P90. The sequence continues at coordinate 162,157 of NZ_JCAUAY010000005.1, read as the reverse complement.
CATCGATGTAGCCATCGATACGATTACGGCTTATCTGCGATATAAGTCCAGCTAAAATGAAAAAACCTCCCGATCAACGCCACCTAGTGGTGTGATTGGGAGGTTTTTTCGTTGCGTGAAATGCAAAAGTGCAACAATTCTCAATCAAATAGACGATTTCAGATAAAATTGATGCAAAAAGGCATCAACTTATGTGTATTCGACTCTTTTTGAACTTTTTCTAGCCATATAGATGCCTTTTTGCATTTATTTATAAGATCGAAGTGAATTCAGCTGAAAAAGATGCTCTTTTACATTTTTGCCAGCTAGGCACGACTTAAACAAAAAACCACCGCTGTCACCAGCGATGGTCCCTTCTTTACAGCTTGCCTACAAACCGCTGAAGCCGATCCAACGACTGCTCCAAAACGTCCTGTGCATAGGCGTAAGATATACGGATATACCCTTCCCCGTACGAGGTGAAGGCATCTCCAGGCACGACGGCGACGTGTTCCTCCTGCAGCAGCCTCATCGCAAACTCTTGCGATGATAAGCCGAATTTCGCAATTGATGGGAACAGGTAGAAGGCGCCGTCCGGCTTTTCTAGTTCAAATCCCATGGCAATCAAACGATCGTATACATAGTCCCTGCGCGCTACATAAGCCTCACGCATCGGAAGCGCATCATCAAGCCCTACCGTCAGCGCCTCTAGAGCCGCGTATTGGCTTACAGAGCTAGCGCAGGTAACGTTATACTGGTGTACCTTCACCATGTGCTCTGTGAGGTAAGCAGGTGCCAGCGTAAAGCCGATACGCCAGCCCGTCATCGCATGTGATTTGGACAAACCGTTAATCACGATGGTCTTTTCACGCAAATTGCCTACAGTTGCAATTGAGCGGTGACGAACCCCATAAACAAGCTCGCTATAGATTTCATCGGACAAAATGAATAACTCCCGATCCGCCAAAAGCTCAGCTAAATCGGCTATCTCCTGCTCGGTCAACACCTGACCTGTCGGATTCGACGGATAGCATAGAATCACGCAGCGCGTCTTTTCAGTTAGGTATGGCGCCAACAGATCAGCTGTCAGCTTCAAGCCATTCTCTCTCGTATCAACATAGACAGGCACACCGCCTGCAAGCCGGATTAACGGCTCATAGCCAGGATAGATAGGGGCTGGAATAATCACCTCAGCGCCTGGTGTCAAAATCGTTCGCAGCGTAATATCCACAGCCTCGCTCGCGCCAGCCGTTACGATAATTTCGTCCGCCGCGCGATAGGTCTGTCCATACTTTACCTTTACGAAGTTAGACACAGCCTCACGCAATTCCAAGAGTCCAGGGTTTTGTGTGTAGACCGTTTTATTTTGATCCAAAGCCCGTTGCCCAGCCTCAATAATATGCCGCGGTGTCGGGAAATCAGGCTGTCCAATCGTTAACGTCAATGCACCAGGAATTGTGCTGACGAGGTTCGAGATTTTGCGAATACCGGAAATTTGAATATCTTTCACTTGCGGGTTAATCAGATGATCCAACACATGCAGCTCTCCTCTCTCCAGTTGAACAAGAACTATGTTGTCCGTATCGTTTGTATCAGGTTTTCCATATCGGGTGGAATCGGCGCTTCAAACTGCAGCCATTCCCCTGTCCGTGGATGTTTAAAGCCGAGAATCGCCGCATGCAGCGCTTGCCCGTCCATCAACATGCCTTTGCTTTTGCCATACATCGGATCTCCAACTAGCGGGTGCCCGATGAACTTCATATGCACGCGAATTTGGTGCGTACGGCCGGTTTCCAACTTCAACTCGACCAATGTGAAGTCCCCGAAACGTTCCATGACTGCAAAATGTGTCACTGCGGTCTTGCTATTTTTCTCCGTAACGGTATACATCTTGCGATCATGTGAGTCGCGGCCAATCGGCGCATCGATGGTTCCTTGATCATGCTGAATATGACCGTGTACCAACGCGATATATTTACGGTTCACAGTATGAGCCTTCAGTTGCTCCGCTAAGCTCGCATGCGCTTTATCATTTTTAGCTGACATAATTAGGCCTGAAGTGTCCTTATCAATTCGGTGTACAATACCAGGACGCAATTCGCCATTAATGCCGGATAAGTCTTTGCAATGGTACATCAGTGCATTCACTAAAGTGCCTGAATAATGCCCTGGCGCCGGATGAACAACGAGACCTCGCTGCTTATTAATCACGATGACATCGCTATCTTCATACACGACATTCAAAGGAATGTTTTCCGCCAACAATTCAACGCCCTGTGGCTCCGGTATTACGACTGCAATCATATCATTCACGGATAATTTATAATTGGGCTTTACCGCTTTCCCATTCACCTTAACGTGACCATCTTTGACCCATTGCTGGACAAGCGTTCGTGAAATATCTTCTTCCAACGCCTCTGTAATAAATTTGTCGATCCGTTCGCCGCCAAATTGATTTTCAACCGTCCATTCAATAGGCTCTTGGGACCCTGACTCAGGTAAGGTCTGGTTTGTGTTCATGTGTTGCTCCTTTGTTCTCTTTTCGTGATGCCAGCAGCGACTCGATAAATATGAGGATAACCCCGACTACGATACAGGAATCAGCTACATTGAAAATTGGGAAAATGTAATAAACCTCTTTGCCAAAAAAGTTGAAATCAAATGTGAACTGGAAGAAATCCACAACTTCTGCGAATAAAGCGCGGTCAACGAAGTTGCCGAGTGCTCCTCCTAAAAGTAAACACAATGCAGAAGGTAAAAACACCTTGCCTTCACGAATCGTACGCTGCATGTACCAAACAATGCCGCAAAGAACGGCAATGGTGACGATGATGAAAAACCAACGCTGATTTTGTAAAATGCCGAAAGCAGCACCGCGGTTACGGTGGGATGTAATCATGAAAAACTCGCCAATGACAGAGTGTTCCACGCCGAGCGGAACCTTTTTCACGATGATCCATTTGGTAACTTGATCAAGGATGAATGCAAGAAGTGCATACAAGTAATATTTCAAATATTTCATCTAAGTGTACCTCCTACAATGTTAAGGCTTGTTCATTCCTATTTTTCAAGGAATTACCTCACTAAAAAAAGCTGTCTATCGGCATTATAAACGGTAGGAATGAGCTGTAAGAAGGGAGCTGTACACCTATGAGCCATTTAACCGATGAACAATTACAAACGTTATATGTACAACTGTTGGAGGAAAAGGTTGCACTTGAGAAGCATTTTGCCTCGAACGATCATTTCGGACTCGCGAATTCTTTCTCAGATTCCATAGGCGAGCTCTCGATGTACGATAATCATCCCGGCGATGTGGGGTCTGAGGTTTTTGAACGAGCCAAAGATATTTCGCTTAATGAACACGCGGAAATGCATTTACAGCAAGTGAATGAAGCCTTGGACCGCATGGAAAAAGGAGAATACGGCGTTTGTGTATTTAGCCATCAACCGATTCCGTACGAACGACTACAAGCGATTCCTACCACTTTATACAGCATAGACCATGTGCCAGATCCAGAACAATCTTTCCGGCGTCCAGTTGAAGAGCAGGTGCTTTATCCGCCTTTTGGTCGAACGAGCTTCGATGAACGAAACGACGAAACCGAATTTGATGGTGAAGATGCATGGCAAATTGTAGAAAGCTGGGGAACGTCGAACTCTCCCGCTTTCGCTGAAAGTAATCAGGTTGAAAGCTACAACGACATGTACGTCGAAGCCGATGAGCTCGAAGGCTATGTAGAGTCTTTTGAAAGCTTTGTAGCCACAGATCTATATGGTGAACATGTGACCATCGTAAGAAGTAAAGCCTACAACGATTATATGCATAGCGATGAAGGCGATCCCTTCCTTGAACCCGAGAAATCGGCCGATTTGGATGAGTAGCGAATAGCCTGATTAAAAACAGGACAAACGAGCTTCGCACTAAGCGCAAGCTCGTTTGGTTCCTCTACTCGTGATAATGAGCAGTCACTACATCGTTACATCTCACACAGAGTGTTGGATGCTCTTTACTGTGCCCAACCTCTGGCGTTACTATCCAGCAGCGCTCGCATTTTTCACCGTCTGCAACCGCAATTGCAATCGCTACATCTTTGGACTGAAGTGCGCCTTCAGGTACTGAAGTGCCTACTGGGTGTAGGTTAACAGCTGATACGATGAACAACTGATCCAATTGCTCGAATTGCGTCAACAAAGCAAACATCGCTTCGTTCGGATACAAATTCACCGCTGCCCCTAGGGAATTACCAATGACTTTCTCCTTACGCGCTTCTTCTAACGCTTTAAGCACATCATCGCGGACTTCCAAGAAGGAATTCCATTTATTTTCCAATTTCTCATTGTATACATTCGCCTCAACCTCTGGCAGCTCCGCAAACTGAACACTGCTTAGCTCAACCCCTGGAATGTACTTCCAAACCTCATCCGCTGTATGTGGCAGAATTGGCGAGATCAATTTCGTAATCGCAGTAAGTGCTGCATAGAGCACTGTTTGTGAAGCTTTACGAGCTGGATCCTCAGCTGCATTCGCATAAAGACGATCCTTAATGATGTCCAAATAGAAGGAGCTCATTTCCACTGCGCAGAAATGGTGAATCGTTTGATACACAACGTGGAACTCATAAGCTTCATAAGCTTTGATAACCTTCTCAACCATACGGTTCAAACGAATCAACACATAGCGATCAAGCTCTGATAAATTCTCGTAGGCAACACGATCAGTAGCCGGATTGAACTGGCTCAAGTTACCAAGCAGGAAGCGCATCGTGTTACGAATTTTACGATAAACCTCTGTCGTTTGGTTCAAAATATTGTCCGAAATCCGGTGATCGGATTGATAATCCACGGAGGAAACCCATAGGCGAAGAATATCTGCGCCTAATTTGCCGCAAACGACATTCGGGTCAATCGTGTTACCAATGGATTTGGACATTTTGCGCCCTTCTCCATCCAACGTAAAGCCATGACTTAGAATGCCTTTGTACGGCGATTTCTCTCTTGTTGCTACACCTGTGATTAGGGATGAATTGAACCAACCACGATATTGGTCAGAGCCTTCCAAATACAAATCCGCTGGCCATTGAAGTTCTGGACGGGATTCAAGAACAGCCACATGACTGGAGCCGGAGTCAAACCATACGTCCATGATGTCAGTTTCCTTACGGAACTCACCATGTCCACATTTGGAACAAGCTGTACCGTGCGGCAGCAAATCCTTCTCTTCTTTGATAAACCATGCATTGGAGCCTTCTTGCTCAAACAACTGTGCTACATGTTCAATGGTTTGCTCGTTGACAAGCGGCTCATTACAGCTGCGGCAATAGAAAATCGGGATCGGAACGCCCCATGCGCGCTGTCTGGAAATACACCAATCTCCACGATCAGCAATCATGTTGTGCAAGCGAACTTCGCCCCACTCTGGCGTCCATTTCACTTGCTTGATTTCATCCAGCATTTCTTGTCTGAACTTATCAATCGAAGCGAACCATTGCTCTGTAGCACGATAAATAACAGGCTTTTTCGTACGCCAGTCGTGCGCATATTGATGCTGAATGTCAGCAGCTTTTAGCAAAAGACCAGACTCTTGCAGCTTCTCAATGATGAGCTTGCCGCCTTTTTCGTAGAACAAACCTTCATAACCAGGTGCTTCCGCTGTAAAATGACCTTGATCGTCTACAGGACACAACACGCCGATGTTATAACGTTGTCCGATCGCGAAGTCGTCTTCCCCGTGTCCAGGAGCTGTATGTACGCAACCTGTACCCGCTTCTAACGTTACGTGCTCGCCAACCATGACAAGGGATTCCCGATCGTAGAACGGATGTTGGCAAGTAACAAATTCCAACTCGCTGCCTTTCACCGTGGACAATACTTCGTATTCGCTCCAACCGATTTCTTTGGCTGCTGTGGCCAGAAGTCCTTGTGCCAGCACATATTTCTTACTATTAGCTTGAACTACCGCATACTCGAATTCTGGGTGTACAGAAATACCCAAGTTCGCCGGAAGCGTCCAAGCAGTCGTTGTCCAAATGACGATAGCTGCATCTTCTGGAAGCTTGCCTTTACCGTCTTTCACAGGGAATGCCACGTAAAGAGACGTTGAAGTTTTCTCTTTGTACTCGATTTCCGCTTCAGCTAATGCGCTCTCAGAGGACGGGGACCAGTAAACAGGCTTCAATCCTTTGTAAACGAAGCCCTTCTGCACCATCGTGCCGAATACACGAATTTGCTGTGCTTCATAACCAGGCTGCAACGTGATGTACGGGTTTTTCCAATCTCCGCGAATACCTAAGCGTTGGAACTGGCTCTTCTGTTTCTCAACCGATTGCAGCGCGTACTCCTTGCAATATTCACGGAACTCAGGAACGGTCATTTTCTTGCGATCCACTTTACCGCTGTTCGTAATAACTTGCTCGATCGGCAAACCATGCGTATCCCAACCTGGGACGTAAGGCGCGTCGAAGCCTTGCAGCGTTTTGAAACGTACGATAATATCCTTCAGCACTTTGTTCAGTGCGTGACCGATATGAATATCTCCATTCGCATAAGGAGGCCCGTCGTGTAAAATAAACTTCGTTCTCCCTTTACGGCTTTCTTGTACTTTGGCATAGATGTCTTCTGCTTCCCAATGTTCTTGCATTTTCGGCTCCGCTTGAGGCAAATTACCTCTCATCGGAAATTCTGTTTGTAATAGATTTAATGTTTTACCATAATCCATGCTTTCCACTCCATCCCTACTTCAATCTAAAAAACAAAAAAAGCCTCTCATCCCCAAAAAGGGACGAGAAACTCAACTCGCGGTACCACCCTCGTTAAAAAGCATCATGAACACACGCCTTACGGCGAGTCGAACAGAGCTTCTTCACTCGATCATGTGTAACGGCATGACCCGTTTCTCCCTACTCACTTCAAGAGACGCTCCTGGGGGATATTCGGTACGCTGCAGAGATTAGGCTCACACCAAAACCCTAATTCGCTGACACTGCTCATAACGTCCTACTCGTTCCAGTCATAGCTTTATTGCGATACATTTAACAGGAGTATACCCAATCTGGCAAGCATAGTCAATATTAGAACTGCCTTTAGCCCTATTACTTCTCTTCAGCAGTTTCAAACTGCATACTTTGCCAGCCTTCTGTGTTCAACAATTCAAGTTGAGCTTCAAGCAATGTCCGAAAACGTGTACGGTAGATCGATGCTTGCTTCTTCAACTCTTCAATTTCAAGCGCAACTTTACGTGAGCGCGTCAAGGATTCGTTAATAATGCGATCCGCATTTTTCTCCGCTTCCTTCAGAATCAATTGCGCTTCTTTCTTCGAATTGGTTCTGACTTCATCCGCAGCTTCTTGCGCCACAATGATCGTCTTGCTCAGCGATTCCTCAATATGCGTGAAATGATCCAAACGCTCTTGCAAGGCCAACGCTTGATTCTGCAAGTCCTTATTTTCACGAATAAGTGCTTCATAATCCTTGATGACTTGATCCAGGAATTCATTCACTTGATCTTCATCATAGCCACGAAACGAACGTGAAAACTCTTTATTATGTATATCTAGCGGTGTTAATGGCATCAGTGCCCCTCCTTAGCGTTTTGCGCAGCAAAACTGACTTCGTAAGAATAAGCTGAGCTTGTCTACAAGCTAGCCTAGACCCATGTCTATACAGTTCAGTTCGACAGAAAATCAGTAATTCCTGCAAAGTTCGTGGATAAATTATCCACGATTATGCAAACTTGCCGATCTTCACACGAATTCGCCCTTTTTTCGATACGCCTTCCACTTCAAGCACTTTAAATCTGCCAAAACCCTGCAAGGAGATCATGTCCCCTTCTTTCAATGGCTTACTCGGATCTTCCTCCAGCTTCCAGTTCACGCGGCAACGGCCAGCCTGGATCGGAAGCAAAACTTTAGCTCGACTAAGCCGAAATACATCGCTTACAATACCGTCCATCCGCATGGAGGCGACGGACAAATGAAGCTCGTCCAATTGGACCTGCGCAAGCTCCAGCTTATCCAACGGGAGCAACTCCGTTTGTACATGCACGCGATGTACTTGCGACAAATTCAAATGCAAATAGTCAGCTGCATCCTGAGTTACTAGGCAATGGCAGCCGCCCTCTATAACATGAATATCGCCAATCTTGTCCCGCTTCATGCCGAGTCCAAGAATGGCGCCCATGTAATCTCCGTGCTCTAAGGTTAGAAATTTGCCATCCCCAGAGGAAACCGCTAACACAGCCATCGCCATGTCTTCGCCTTCCAAATTCCGATAATCTGGGGCAATCAAAGCTCGTCTACGTTCTGCCGCCTCATAACCGCCATCGAAACGGCAATGCACATCCGGATGTCGGTTTACGAGCGAGTTTAGAATAAACGCTTGTCTGGGATCGAGGAAATCGGTTAATTTCACAGCATGCTGTTCAGCAGCTCTCTCCACCCAATCCCAGGCCTTGTCTACGAAATGATGCTCGTCTGGATGAAAATGTCCATAGATTTCTTTCGTCAAGACTAGAAAATCCCCACGATGAAATCAAGAACCGCGAAAATCCCCATCACGACGAATTTCAATGCGATCAATGCCACGATTGGTGACAGGTCAATGAAACCGATACTTGGGATAATTTTGCGGAATGGCGCTAAATACGGTTCCACAAGCTTGGAGAGCAGTCCACCGATAAAACTGCCACGTGCATTCGGAAACCAGGATAAAATCAAATAACCAATAATCATGAAATAATAAATTTCTGTTACAACGCTTAAAAAAGAGTAAACGTTATCCACGTAGTTTTCCACCTCTGTCTCTATGTTTGGGGATATGCGTCTATTCCTCGCCCATCATTTCGGAAATGTGGCCATGAATATCTACCGAATCTGGTGTACAGAGAAAGATATTCGGTCCAAGCTTAGAGATAGACCCATTCAATGCGTATACCGTACCACTCAAGAAATCGACGATTCGGATAGCTTGATCGCTTCGAACTCGCTGTAAATTCACAACGACAGCTCTACGAGCCCGTAGATGGTCTGCAATATCCTGTGTTTCCTCATAGGTGCGAGGTTCACTTAGGACTACGCGTGAATTTTTCTGAGAGTGGATACTAACGACATTCGCCTTATTTTTACTACGTAATTCGTAAGGATTGGTTTCAGGTTCTTCCGTTGTTTCAACAATCCGTTCGCGCTCTACAATTTCTTCTTCTTCCTGGAGACCCAGAAAATTCATAAACCGGTTATACACACCCATCATGGTTCCCTCCTAACAAAATCATAAGCAGGAATCGAAGTTCCTAACGCTTCGCTTAGCCTTCTTTACCTACCAAAACAGTACCTAAGCGCACCCAAGTTGCACCTTCTTCAATCGCCACATCAAAGTCGCCTGACATGCCCATCGATAACTCTTTCACTTCGTAAGGAAACAATTTGCGCTCATTTAATTGATCCCGCAGTTCTCGTAACCCGCGAAAAACAGGTCTCGTTTCTTCGGATTCCAGCTCATAAGGAGCCATGGTCATCAATCCACAAACACGAATATGTGAAAGCTTACTAACTTCCTCAGCAAATTGGAAAAACTCACTCGGCGAGACACCATATTTGGTAGCTTCACCGGATACATTCACTTGCAAAAAACAATTGACCTCGATGCCTAATCCAGCAGCCTGCTTGTCCAATTCCTTAGCAAGCGACATCCGATCTAGGGAGTGAATGTAAGCAAATTTGCCTATGACATCCTTCACCTTGTTCGTCTGCAAATGACCTAGAAAGTGCCAAGTTCCCCGTTCGTGCAAGGCTTCCCACTTCGGCTTCACATCTTGCCAACGATTCTCACCAATATGCAGCAAACCTGTATCGAGCACTTGTTCAGTCGTTTCTAAAGATACATATTTCGTTACCGCAATGATCTTAATGTCATTCTTTTCCCTGCCAGATTGTCTGCATACTTCCGCAATCCGTGCTTCAACCTCATGTTTGCGTTCCAAAACGCTCATTTTCCCTACACCTCAATTTCAGACACCATGCCGTTTTCGTTCGGGCGCAGACCGATCCAAGCAACCATTCGACCTGTGGAACCCCCCTCTTTTCGATGTGAAAAGAAGATATCTGTTCGGCAACTCGTACATAACTGAGTTACTTCGATATGGGACGACAAAATTCCTGCTTGCTCGATCAATTTTCGATTCAATAGTTGCAAATTCAACATATACTTATGATTGCCCTTAGGAGTGATTATAGCATGATGTTCCTCAGGTGACATTGGCGTATTTTCAAGCACTTGCCTTACGCGCGATGCAACCGTTTCATCGACCTCATAGCAGCACGCCCCAATCGAGGGACCGATTGCAGCACGAATATCCGAGGGCTGACTACCAAAAGTATGCGTCATTAAGGATATTGTAGCCATGGAAATGTTTAACACGGTTCCCTTCCAACCCGCATGTGCAAGGCCAACTACTCGCTGAACTGGATCATAGAAATACAAAGGAACACAATCCGCAAATTGTGCGCAGAGCACGATGCCTTTCTCCTTTGTAATAAATCCGTCCGTCGCTTGCAGCGCTGATTCCCTGCTATCCCGCCCCATGCCTTGCTCATTTAGGTTGACGATAGCGATGTCTTTCCCGTGAACCTGCTCTGCATACGTAAAGGAAGTAAATGACTGTCCTAAGGCGTCTGCAATGCGCTCACGATTACGTACGACATCGGCCGCGTTATCATTCACATGTAGACCGCAATTCAGTGAGGTAAAAGGCGATTGGCTTACGCCACCTAAGCGAGAAGTGAAGCCCGCTGTTATTTCTGGGAAAGCTGAGAGCCATGAGGCTATGTTTAAAAGGATCGGCTGATCCTCCGTTGATTCTTGTGATTGCATGACAAATGGTTCCACTGCCATTTTCCTCCATCCCGTCTTTACTATCTCTACTTTAGCACAAAATAAAAAGACACACGAGGACAGCTGATCATCTGTCGTGTGTCAATCATCATCAGTTTCGAAACTGACGATTAAACTCATAGACCCCTTCGGTGGTGTCATCCGTTTGACGGTACGGCCGAACATCTTCCAGCTTCACGAGCACAACATCAGCACCTATTTTCACGATATGCTTCCAAGGAATGATAACATCGGTGCCCGTTCCGAACAATCCGAAAAACCGGCTCGAATTCGGCACAACAATAGACTCGATTCGTCCTTGGCGCAGGTCAAGCTCCAAATCACTGATTTGTCCAAGCTTCTTGCCGTCCACAATATTAATTACGTCCTTCGTCTGGAAATCAGATATTTTCATGAGGCCTATCACCACATATCTCATTAGAATTTGTACCGATTTTTTATTAGTATATGTGTGTACTGGGCAAAATGTCCTGATACGTGAAAAAAGACCTTCACGGCTTGTCTACCAAGGCCGATCCAGTCTTTGTTAATTACGATTAGGATTTGACATGCTTCTGCATCTGACTAATTGCGGATTTCTCCAGCCTTGAGACCTGAGCTTGCGAAATGCCAATCTCATCTGCCACTTCCATCTGCGTTTTTCCTTCAAAAAAGCGCATGGATAGGATCATCTTCTCTCTTGCGTTTAGCTTATGCATCGCTTCTCGCAAGGCGATACCCTCGATCCAAGACATGTCCTTATTGCGCTCATCACTAATTTGGTCCATCACATAGATGGGATCGCCCCCATCATGATAAATGGGCTCAAATAAGGATACGGGATCTTGAATCGCATCGAGTGCGAACACGACATCTTCTTTCGGTACATTCAGCGCCTCAGAAATTTCGTAAATAGAAGGCTCTCTCGAGTTTTGATTCGTCAGACTGTCTCTAACTTGTAGTGCTTTGTAAGCAATATCTCTCAAGGAACGAGAAACGCGAATCGGGTTATTATCTCGTAAGTAGCGGCGTATCTCACCTATAATCATCGGTACAGCATAGGTCGAGAATTTGACATTTTGACTTAAATCAAAGTTATCAATGGCTTTCATCAAACCAATACAGCCAACTTGGAAGAGATCGTCCACATACTCTCCACGATTGTTGAACCGTTGAATCACACTCAGTACCAACCTCAAGTTGCCATTGACCAATTTCTCTCTTGCAGTTCGTTCTTGTTTAGTTTGCAGGTCAGTGAACAACTCACGCATCTCTGCATTGGTCAGCACAGGCAGTTTGGCGGTGTCAACTCCACATATCTCAACTTTATTTCGGGTCACCGTGATTACCTCCCAAGGAGAAACATTACTGTTAATTATCCCCGTGAGCGGTCGATTTATTCCTGCCTTAACCCCCATCCAGCCACTTGACAAAAGGGTACCGAGTTGCTCCCTCCCGTGACTGCTGAACAATTTCGACATTTCCTGCCAAAAAAAATTTTTAGACCATCTTGTTAAACTCTTTGCGCAGCCGCTTAATGATCCGTTTTTCCAATCTGGAGATATACGATTGCGAGATGCCCAAGAGATCTGCGACGTCTTTTTGCGTCTTTTCTTCCCCATCCTGCAGTCCAAAGCGAAGCTCCATAATAATACGCTCACGTTCACTCAGCTTATCCAGCGCTTTATGAAGAAGCTTACGATCAACCTGCTCTTCGATATTCCGATAAATCGTATCGTTTTCTGTGCCCAATACATCGGATAAAAGCAGCTCATTGCCGTCCCAGTCAATATTCAACGGTTCGTCAAACGAAACTTCCGTGCGGATTTTACTATTTCTGCGCAAGTACATCAGAATTTCATTCTCAATACACCGAGAAGCGTAGGTGGCCAGCTTAATTTTCTTCTCCGGGTCGAAAGTATTAACCGCTTTGATAAGACCGATGGCTCCGATCGAAACCAAATCCTCAATATTAATGCCTGTATTCTCGAATTTTCTCGCTATATAGACAACCAATCTCAGGTTTCGTTCAATCAGCATCGCTCGGATAGCCGCGTCCCCAGATGGTAACTTTTCCAATAAATATTCTTCTTCCTCACGCGTAAGCGGCGGTGGCAATGCTTCACTACCACCAATGTAATAGATTTCCTCACCTTTGAGACCAAAGAACATCAAAATACGATAATACGCTAGTTGAAAAAGCAGTTTCCACTTCAAGAACATGTTAGTTTCCTCCTAAGAGTTTTGCTGTGGCAAAACTTTCTTCGTAAGCGTAATCTGAGTTTTGCCATAGCAAAACTGTCATAGTAAGCATGGGCTGTGTTACCCAGCCGATATTAATGCTGGATGGATAATGGCTTGATAGGAGCCATCGCTGCATAGCTTTCCTCCGTCGAGACCGATGAGTACCTTCGTTGCTTCCAAGTGCGAATCATTATGAGTGATCACCACCTTATCGGGTTTAATAGCGAGCATGAATTGGGTATTTCGATTAACACCACGATAAGGAACTAGACGCAAACGATCTTGCCAAACAAACTCCTCCACACCAATACCACTAATGATTTGATCCACATCGGCCGATCGGATCCTTTGCAACCATTGTGCTGGAAGCACCTCTCCCCACTCCGCAACCTCCATGACCATAACCGGCGTGCGCGTCAATGGGTCATACAATTGATTTCCCGTATCGATGAGGCCTTTGCAGGTGGCGGTGAAGTCCCCTACATAAATCGTCACCTCAGCCAAATACGTTGTCATAACCTCACGCTGCTTCGTACTTTGAAATACGGTTCGAAACCACCAGATAAGAGGAAGCAGCAGCAAAACTACAAACAGGATACTTCCAATTTGAAATTGAAAGACAGCCACGCCCGATTGTGCGAATACGATTCCTTTCATCACATCGGAGGATGACGCTAGCACATAATGAATGCCGAACAGCCCACCGGCAACAGCGAAATTGATAAGTAGAAACGTCCCCATGTTCCGCAATAAATTTTGTAAGGAACCGTAGCCAAAAGCGGTCATAATCATACCCGTACAAAACATACATTTCACAGAAAATGTAAAAAGCATCGTGGGAACTGGCAAAAACATCATGACCACATAAGAAGCACCTAATGCAGCAGAAAGCGCGATTCTCCACCAATTGAACGCTATTTTTCGCGTTTTTGCCGTAACAACAAGAATGACTGCATCCACCAGAAAGTTCAGTAGGAAGATGAGATCCGCATAGACAACCAAACCATGCCTCACCTCCAAGACGGACACTATCTAGCAATTTTGTGACGAAACTTTCTGCTTCTAAATCAGTATATGGGATTCAAAGTTCAAAGTCTGTCTAAACTTGCTAGTAGGAATCTACTTTTTTTGTCAGTTGATGCGGCCTTGTCCAGCTGTGAAATCCTTGTAGAACAACAAAAAACCGAAGCATCTACATGATGTAGGGCTTCGGTCTCTAGACAGGTATTGTGTAATTATTTGTCAGTATTCCGTCCGCGGTTACGCAGGAAAGTCGGAATATCTAATTGATCATTGGATGGCTGTGCGCCAAAAGGTTTGAGATTGTTCAGACGACTGTCAGGCGCTGCCGTTTCTGGCTGGCTTGATGTAACCGGACGTTTGATAGACTGATGAATAGGCGCTTGTTTATGTTCGAATCCTGTTGCGATGACCGTAACTAGGATTTCGTCTTTCAACTTCTCGTCAATAACAGCACCGAAAATCATATTAACCTCGATATCCGAAGCAGAGGCTACGATATCAGCAGCTTCATTCACTTCGTACAAGCTAAGGTTCATACCACCTGTAATATTCATCAAGACGCCCCTTGCGCCTTCGATGGATGTTTCCAGCAATGGACTCGAGATCGCTTTCTTCGCTGCTTCCGCCGCGCGATTCTCACCTGTTGCAACACCAATCCCCATAAGGGCCGATCCGCGCTCAGTCATAATCGTTTTGACATCTGCAAAGTCCAAGTTGATTAGACCAGGTACTGCGATTAAATCTGAAATCCCTTGTACACCTTGACGAAGAACATTATCCGCTTCACGGAAAGCTTCCAGCATCGGTGTTTTTTTGTCAACGATCTCAAGAAGACGATCGTTCGGGATAATGATAAGCGTATCTACTTTCTCTTTGAGAGCTGCAATTCCTTGCTCAGCTTGTAAAGAACGCTTACGTCCTTCAAAAGTAAACGGTCGCGTCACAACACCAACTGTAAGTGCGCCTACCTCTTTCGCAATTTCAGCAATAACTGGAGCAGCTCCTGTACCAGTTCCGCCGCCCATACCTGCTGTTACAAACACCATATCAGCGCCGCGAAGCGTATTCAGAATCGTCTCCCTTGACTCTTCTGCTGCTTTTTTCCCGACTTCAGGATTCGCACCTGCGCCAAGA
The DNA here is from genome assembly GCF_059692195.1 of Paenibacillus sp. J22P90. Lineage (NCBI taxonomy): Bacteria > Bacillati > Bacillota > Bacilli > Caryophanales > Paenibacillaceae > Paenibacillus > Paenibacillus sp. J22P90. The sequence goes on along the minus strand of NZ_JCAUAY010000005.1, from coordinate 146,911 downwards.
CCGCGGGTCAATTTATCGCCAATTTGCAATTTATGAACGGACTTGGCCAAGTGAAGCGCCTGTGCATCCGTGTTCACGGTAATAAACTCTACACCTTTAACACCGTTTTCAATCATGCGGTTAACTGCATTGCTACCGCCGCCACCAACACCAATGACTTTAATTTGAGCCAATTGGTCTAAATCCATATCAAATTCAAACATATGAGCCATATCCCCCTAACTTAACATTCACTAAATAAATTCACTGAAGAAATTTTTAACTCGTTCAACCCAACCTGGCTTTTGACTATCGGAGGAGGATTTTTTGGTAGTCTTGGTTGCCAGTTTCTTGGCGAAACCTGTATTTCGATTCTTCATGTATTTGGAGACGAATTGAATAATACCAACACCACTTGTGTAGGACGGATCGCGCACCCCGATGAAATCAGGAACGGCAATTCGAACGGAAGTGGCTAATTCGGATTGTGCAATCGCTAGCATGCCTGGCATACAAACGGTACCGCCTGTAAGTACATAACCACCTGCAAGGTTACCATATCCTAAACGATGAACTTCAGCGCGAATCATTTGGAAAATTTCTTCGACGCGCGGCTCAACGATATTCGCAAGATCAACTTGAGTGAACTCTTTTTCAACATTGCTGCCCATTCTGGTCACTTTAAACACTTGATCAGGCGCGGAATCTTCTACGGATGCACAGCCATATTTCAGCTTGATTTTCTCCGCGATTTCCAGCTGCGTATGTAGTCCAATAGAAATATCATTGCTGATATACTCGCCACCGATTTGAATCGTTGATGTTGCGATTAGATTACCTTCGTCAAACACGGCAATGGTCGTTGCACCGGCACCGATATCTACCAATACGGTACCTACAGATTTCTCATCTTTGGAAAGAGCCAAATTGCCAGATGCGAGCGACATTAAAATAAGCCCAGCAACCTTCAGTTCGGATTTTTCCACAACTCGGATTAAATTATGTATGCCCGTTTTCGCTCCGGTAATAATCGTCGCTTCCACTTCCAAGCGAACACCGATCATACCGCGTGGATCATTTATACCTTCTTGTCCATCAACCAAATATTGCTTAGGTACCACTCCAACAATTTCACGTTCGGGAGGTAATGCGATGACTCTAGCCGCTTGAATGACGCGATCAATATCTTCTTCTCCGATTTCCCTATCTTCATTGGAAACAGCAACAACACCGTGACTAGATTGAAGAGAAATATGATTTCCTGAAATGCCTACATAAACCTCGGAAATTTGAATACCGACCATTCGTTCAGCATGATCAATGGCACTGCGAATGGAATGCACAGTTTGATCGATATCAACGATTGCGCCTTTACGAATACCCTCTGACTCGGCAGATCCCACTCCTATTATATTAATGGTTCCGTTAACAACTTCCCCAATAATAGCTCGAACTTTGGATGTACCGATGTCTAAACTAACAATGATATCATTGTTGCTCAAGCCCCTGGCACCTCCTGTAACTTAGGTAAAATTTCATTTTCTTCATAAATGCTGTTATAGGTATTCCACACAACCGCCATATTCCCTCTTTTTTCTACATTTTTTTTGCATTCCAGGATAAACAACTTCGCCGTCCATAAGACGAGCGAGTTTGTCAAGGTTGATGCAAAGCAAAAGTATAAAACCAATACTTTCCTATCAACTAGAAACCAGCATAAATTTCTCTTCATCTTGTCGTGAAATGCAAACGTACTAGTCTAGTAAATACTAGAAAAAATTGAGTAAGCAGATAGAGCCTATTTAACCATAAAACTAATTTTAACATTTTTTTCAGTGATTGAGTAGTCTCATCTATGTTTTTTTGTGAGTAACACCGCACCGTTGCAGATATTACGGTTTCGGCGTCGCTTTTGGCGTATTCTTAGGGTCTGTTTTGCCATCAGCTTTGGTATCGGTTTTGGACTCTCCATTGGTTGCAAACGGTGTGTGATATTCCGCTTCCAGCATCGTGATAATTCCGTTAGTGATGTGATCCTCTCCTAAACCAGCTATATAACCAGGTAAATTGTCAATCTTATCTGGCAGATAGGCAATTGTAGTATGGACCTCGAATTGTGTACGCGTGTAAATTTTAATCTTGTCTGGGTACGATTCAGATGGATCCGGCTTAATCTCCGAGACATCGGATAAAGCACTTTGCGGGATTTGCCCAAGCACCTTGCACAGCGCCGCCTTGTTTGGATCCTTATCATCCCATCCGGTAAGAATCGGCATATCGAGTGGCACGTCGCTTCCAGCCGGCAGTTGAATGACGCCGCCATCTGCGAGCACGGCTTGCTTTTTCCCGTCAGGGGCAATTTGAAAAGCTACTTTGGGATATTCCTCCACCTGAATGTGGATTAAACCAGGAAACATCTTCTTCACTGAGGCACTCTTGATCATTGGCACCTTAGATATCCGCTGTCCGATCGTCTTGGAGCTCACGGCAAAAAAGCGGTCACCCACGGCAACTTGACTAGCTTGTCCTATTACTTCGGAGGCTAACAGCACATTTCCTTCAACCTCAATACGACTAATTCGACTGAGAGATGACTGGAAAAATAAAATAATGAGCACCGTGATGAAAAAAATGATTAAAAACGAGAGCAACTTCCGATTCGTACGCGTTCGCGGCTTAGGGACAGGCAGCGTCGGTACTTTGTTATCTTCGGACAAGAGGGGCACCACCTATTTATATTTATGACTGTAGGAAAAGGAATAAAATCGTGAATCCCCTCCTGCTCGCAGGAAGGGATACGCGATTGTCACGCCAACTATTACTCACTTGGAACTGGAGCTTGACGAAGTACAGAGGCCCCGAGTCTGACTAGCATATTTTCAATCCTATCATAGCCTCTATCAATGTGATGAATTTGCTCGACGATCGTTGTGCCATGCGCAGCTAAACCGGCGATAACCAGAGCAGCACCAGCTCGCAAATCCGTCGCTTCCACCGTGGCCCCGTATAACCTTGGCACCCCACGGATAAAAGCTGCATTCATATCTACGCGAATATCCGCACCCATCCGGGACAGTTCATCCACGTGCTTAAATCTACCTTCAAATATCGTTTCTTTCATTACACTGAGACCATCTGCTAGAGATAGAAGCACCATAACTTGTGATTGTAAGTCTGTCGGGAAAGATGGATGAGGCGATGTCACGATACGTTCAACTGCCTTAGGCCTCGCCTTGCAGCTTACATGTATTATATCACCGTCTGCGATGATTTGAACACCTGCACGCTTAAGCACATGAATGACCGAGGTTAAATGAGCAGGATTGACTCTTTCCAATGTCACATTCCCTTTCGTAACCGCAGCAGCGACTAAAAAAGTACCCGCCACAATACGATCCGGAATGATCCGATACGTGCAAGGCGTAAGCGTTGCTACGCCGCGAATGGTAATGGTGTCTGTACCTGCACCAATAATGTCAGCACCCATGGCGTTCAAGAAATTTTGCAAGTCCTGTATCTCAGGTTCACGGGCAGCGTTATAAATCGTTGTGATGCCCTCCGCTTTCACGGCAGCCATCATAATATTCTCTGTTGCCCCTACGCTTGGAAAGTCCAAGAAGATTTCATTACCCTGCAAGTTTCCTGCCGTACAGACGATTCTATTCGCGAATTCTTCTATTTCGGCTCCAAGAGCCTGTAATCCTTTGAGGTGCAAATCGATTTTACGTTCACCGATTGCGCAGCCACCTGGCTGATACACGGTGACACTGCCGAATCTGGCGATAAGTGGACCCATGAGAAAGATGGAAGAGCGCATCTGACCCATCAATTCTTCGGGGATGTGGGAGGAATGAACTGTGGATGTTGTGACGGTTACCGTATCTCCTTGCTGCTCGGCTCGACATCCTAGTGAACGTAGAATGTTCAGCATGGTGTCGATATCGAGCAGATTAGGAACATTGTGTAAAGTGTGCGTGCCACTTGCAAGTAGGCAGGCAGCTAATATGGGTAATGCGGCGTTTTTAGCGCCGTGTATCTGGATGGCTCCCGTAAGAGGTCTTCCACCTTCGATAACGAGCTTCTCCAAAATTCCACCTCCGATTTACCTCTCACCCATTACCAGAACCTCAGGTACTAGCTTGATTCCGTAGGTTTGCTCTACGATCAGCTGTACTTCGTTGATAAGGGTAAGAACGTCCTCGGCTGTAGCTTCTCCAGTGTTAACAATGAAATTGGCGTGAAGCATCGAGATTTCTGCTCCACCGACACGTTTGCCTTTCAGGCCTGCTTCTTCGATGAGCTTCGCTGCGAATCCCCCTTCGGGGTTGCGGAATACGCTTCCTGCGCAAGCTAATTGGAGCGGTTGCGTGCGGAGTCGCCGATCTCGGTAAGCGGCCATGGCCCCTGCGATTTCGTTGCGGTCTCCAGCCTGTAGTTCAAATACAGCCTCTGTTACAATGCCAGGCAATGTGTGCAAAATAGAATGTCGATAAGCATATTTTAAATCATCTGCCTGCATGACGACCAATTCCCCTGTATCCAGGATGACTTCAGCCTGCTTGAGTATGCGTGACACATCGGACCCGTGAGCCCCTGCATTCATGTAGACGGCGCCTCCCACAGTACCGGGGATCCCTGAAGCAAACTCCAGTCCGGTCAAACCTTCTTTGGCTGCGAGTACGGACAATTTAATAAACGAATAGGAGCCACCTGCGTAGACCGTTGCACCCTCAAAGCGAAGTGTATCCAGCGCATGACCTAGCTTAATCACAACGCCTCGAATACCTTTATCTCGGATAAGCAAGTTGGAGCCCCGACCAATAATGGTCCAAGGTTCGCCACGCTCATGGAGAAATTTGATGGCAGCCGCAACCTGCTCTTTGGACCCAGGAATAATCAAGCAATCAGCCGGACCGCCGATTTTCCACGTTGTGTAGGGAGCTAGTCGCTCATTCGTTCTTATCTCGCCAATATTTGATGCCTGTAAGTCGGCTATTAACTTCTGCATGGGAAAACCTCCTTCACAGAACGTAGGGCGAAATGAAAGGACTAACAAAAATGCAGTTCCAACATTTCATTCATAAGCGGTTGGACGAAGTCGGCCGGTCTTCGTTCCTCACTCGCTCATGAAGCCTTAGGTGTCTGTCACGGTTATAGTGTAGTTTATGTAAAATCGGATAGAGTGTGACAATCGCCTATACGCTTTAACAAAATCACAACGATTTGCTATGCGTTTCAATCAATTTCACGATAGTTCCAACAGCGTCGCTTTCCTTACGCGATTGCATCGCAGCTTTATAGGTCTCACGGTTCTTATATAACGCTTCAACATGTTCCGCAAGTCCATCAGCGGTTAAATCCTCTTCTTGAATCACATCGGCATACCCCGCCTTTTGGAAGGATGCTGCGTTCAGGATTTGATCGCCTCGGCTTGCTTGACGGGAAAGCGGGATTAACAGCATTGGCTTTGCCAAGCCCAAAAATTCAAATATAGACGTTGCCCCTGCTCTAGAAATGACGAGATCCGTCATCGCCAAGACATCGGGCAGTTCCTCGTTCAAGTACTCAAATTGCTTGTAGCCTCGGGTGTGTAGATGCTCTTCAGACACATTTCCTTTGCCGCATAGGTGCACAATTTGAAATTGCTGTAGTAATCGCGGAAGATTTGTACGCACGGCTTGATTAAGCACCTGTGAGCCCAAGCTTCCCCCCATGACCAAAATCACGGGCTTCTGCGTATGAAAATCACATAGCTGCAGAGCGCGTGAAGCTTTACCGCTATTGATATGTTCACGGATCGGTAAGCCAGTCAAAACAGACTTACCTCCTTGGATATGCGAAAGTGATTCTGGAAACGTCACACAAACCTTCGTTGAAAAAGGAATAGAAATTTTGTTCGCCAGCCCAGGCGTCATATCAGATTCATGAATAATGACTGGAATGTTGTTCATTCGACTCCCAAGAACGACTGGAACGGAAACGAACCCGCCTTTCGAAAAGACGATGGCGGGCTTCAAACGTTTGAGCAACCGATACGATTCGTAAACACCTTTCAACACTTTGAAAGGATCTTTCATATTTTTCAGATCAAAATAGCGTCGCAATTTTCCTGATGAGATCGGATAAAAGGGAATTCCTTCTCGATCAATAATATCTTTCTCAATGCCCGTAGCCGAGCCTATGTATGCAATTTTCCAACCTTGCTGCTTCAGCTTCTGAATCAGCGCCAGATTGGGCGTCACATGGCCTGCGGAGCCACCTCCGGTAAAAACAATTGTTTTCATTCCCCTGTCACCTCGAATAGCGGGATATATTAAGCAGGATGCCAACAGATGTCAGCATTAGCGTCAATGAAGACCCTCCTGCACTTATAAATGGCAGCGTAATACCCGTTACTGGAAACATGCCAATAACGACGCCAATATTAATAATAACTTGAACCGCAATCATGCCGATAATCCCTACCGCAATTAAACTGGCAAATGTATCTGGCGCCGTGATCGCTGCCCGCATCCCCCGCCATACTAGAATGGTGAAGAGCAGCAGAACCAACGTGCCGCCAATAAAGCCAAGTTCTTCTGCGATGATAGAAAAAATAAAATCAGTTTGCGGTTCGGGTAAGTAACTATACTTCTGACGACTCATCCCTAAGCCAAGGCCGACAAGACCGCCAGGTCCGATCGCATATAAGGATTGAATAGATTGATAACCTGCGCCAAGCGGATCCTGCCAAGGGTCTAGAAAGGCAGTAATCCGTTTAAGCCGATAAGGTGCGGCAATGACGAGCCCGACAAAACCCGCAACCCCTATCATACCTAGATAGGACAGATGAAGCAATCTCGCACCTGCCGTATAGATGATCAATAGGGAAGCACCAACGAGAACTACCCCAGTCCCTAGATCTGGCTGCAGCATGATTAGCCCGAATGCCAATCCCATAATGCCTAGAGGCGGCACCAACCCTTTGGTCAGCAGCGTGATTTTGGATTGGTTCTCAGATAGCAATTTGGCAAGAAAAAGAATCATCCCGATTTTCATAAATTCAGAAGGTTGAATCCCGAAAGCCCCGATGCCCAGCCAACTTCTGGCTCCGCCGCGAATGACCCCGATGCCGGGAATCAACACGATGACCAGCATGCCGAAGCAAATAAACAACGCTAATTTCGCAAAACGCTTCCACACCAAATAATCAACATTCATTGTGAAAAACATCGCAACGATACCGAGAACAGCGAATATCAGCTGCCTTTTTAAATAATAAAAAGAATCGCCAAATTCACGAAATGCAAGTACACTACTTGCGCTGTAGACCATAATAACGCCAATTGTCAAAAGCAGCAAGGTCGGAATAATAATCCAAATGTCAGGAGCGGAGCGTGCTTTACCCATTACAGACACCTCTTTGTCAGTTGTGGGCCTCCTTGCAACAAGTGGATAAGCCCTACTTAAAGGTTATGCACGGACTCCCTAAAAATGCGTCCCCTGTCCTCATAGGATGGAAACATATCCCAACTTGCACAAGCAGGTGATAGCAGCACAATGTCTCCTTGTGCACTCATTTGCCAGGCAAGCTGCACGGCTTGCTCAACCGCGTCCGCTGCATCCTTAGCAGTATCGACGGTTTGCACCTTACTAATCCCTGCCAATTCGGCAATATGCTTGATTTTTTCTTTCGTTTGCCCTAAAGCAACAACGCCTTTGATCCGCTCGCGGAAAGTTGGCAGCAATTCCATGTAATCCGAACCCCGATCTAACCCGCCAGCAATGAGAATAATCGGTTGATCGAAAACTTCTATCGATTTGATCGTTGCCGCGGCATTCGTTGCTTTGGAGTTATTATAAAAAGTTACGTCATCCAGCTTTCTCACAAGCTCTAGACGGTGCTCTACGCCTTGAAAGCTTCTCAACACATCAGCAATCGTTGTCAGCTCTACACCTGCTGTAATCGCCGCTAAAGCTGCTGCTAACGCATTCCCCACATTAAAGCTGCCTGGTATGCCCATTTCGGCCGCAGGCAGGATTGTTTGAACATTTCCTTGACCATCCGCATAGACCAGACAGTTCGTTTCCGCATCCAAATAAGCGCCTAAGGCTAGCTTTTCTTTCAAGGAAAAATGGAGCTGCTTCGCCGTAAGTGTTGGCATCAAGCGACGACATACTTCGTCATCCCAGTTTAGAATGGCGGTGTCAGATTCCGTTTGATTCTCGAAAATTTTGGCCTTAGAAGCGATATAGTCTTCCATTGTGCCATGGTAATCCAAATGCGTCTCATACAAATTCAACAGCATGCCAATGGTCGGACGGAACGACGTCGTTCCTTTGAGTTGAAAAGAACTCAACTCCACAACCATCCAATTGTCTGCTGTCACTTCTGGAGCCGCTTCCGTCAACGCACGGCCGATGTTCCCAGCTACTACAGGCTTCAAACCAGCCGCATCCAGCATCAAGCCGATGAGCGTTGTCGTTGTCGTCTTCCCATTGGAGCCAGTGATCCCGATGATCGGCGCTTCACAGAATTGATAGGCGACCTCCACCTCTGTCACAACCTCTATGCCCAGCTCTTCCGCTTTGCGAACAGGCTCAACTGAGTATGGGATGCCAGGGTTTTTCACTACTAGCGCAACCCCTTCATGAACGAGGGAGTCCGGATGAAACCCGCATACAACAGAAATACCCAGAGCCTCTAATTCGTCGGCTTCAGGGCACGCACTTCGTTCCTTTTTGTCATTGACAGTGACGAGAGCTCCTTTTTGATGAAAAAGCTTAGCTGCAGCGACACCGCTGCGAGCCAAGCCGAGTACGATCACTTCAAGTCCACGATAATCCCGCGGATGCTTCATGTTCTACAACACCTCATTCATATATAATCCGAGCACGGCAAGCACGAGACCTACGACCCAGAACGTAATAACAACTCGCCATTCGGACCAACCAACCAATTCAAAGTGATGATGGATCGGACTCATTTTGAATACGCGTTTCTTTCTTGTTTTGAAGGAAACCACTTGAATTACGACGGATAAGATTTCGACTAAGAAAACTCCGCCAATAATGGCAAGCAGCAGCTCTGCTTTCGTCAAAATCGCTACAGCAACAAGTCCGCCGCCAATCCCCAGTGAGCCTGTGTCTCCCATGAAAACTTTGGCCGGGTGCGCATTGAACACAAGAAATCCGAGTACTGCGCCTACCATTGCTGCTGAGAAAATCGCCGCTTCTGGCTGTGTATTATTCATAGCGATGATTGTGTAAGCTCCAAAAGCAATTGCACTTGTCCCTGCTAACAAGCCGTCCAAGCCGTCTGTAAAGTTAACCGCATTCGACGCGCCTAACATCAGGATAGCCATTAGCGGAAAATACAACCAGCCCGCATTGATGTGATAGGAAACGAATGGCACATAAATATCTGTGCTGTGTCCTTGCATAATCAATAAATAACAGACGATAGCGGAAATCAATAATTGACCGAACAGCTTTTGCTTCGCAGTTAGTCCCAAAGAACGCTTAAAAATAATTTTTATATAATCATCAAGAAAGCCTACCAGCCCGTACCCTAAAGTAGCTATTAAGAGAATAAGCAAATCTGTATTTTTATCCGCAAAACGAAGTGCAGCCAGTGACAGCGCGAGTAAAATGATGACTCCGCCCATCGTTGGTGTACCTTGTTTCTTCAGATGGCTCTGAGGCCCATCCTCACGGATTTGTTGACCATATTTCATTCGTCGTAAAATAGGTATACATAACGGCCCCATGATTAAAGCAAGCACAAATGCTACACCCATTGTTAATAAAACTGCGTTTTCCACGTTGGTTCCCCCTGCTCATTTCCTTCACTCTATTTCAAATGCAACTGCAATTGCCCACTTCATTTACGCTTATCAAGCTAATAAGCTCTGCACAACCTGCTCCAAGCGCATGCCTCGCGAGCCCTTCACGAGCACGAGATCCTCGGCGCGAGCGAGAGCAGCGAGCTCCTCCGCGAGCTGCGCCTTGTCGTCGTAGGCGCGCACCTGCGCCGCCGGGAACTGCTTCGCCGCTTCATCCGCGATGAAGCGCCCGAGACGCCCGAACGTGAAGACGTAGTCTACACGTTCCGGAGACAGCATCGCGCCGATGCCGCGATGGAACTGCTCTTCGTGCTCGCCAAGCTCCAGCATGTCGCCGAGCACAAGGAACTTCCGACCGAAGCCGCTCAGCTGCTCGGTCAAGGCAATCGCCGCCCGCATGGAGGCGGGGCTGGCATTATACGCATCGTTAAGCACGGTCAGCCCAGAGGCTGCCGTAAGCTTCTCGATGCGCATGCTTGTCATTTGCAGCGCGCGAAGCCCCGCTGCAATGGCTTCAGGCGAGGCGCCGAAGGTTTCGCCGACGGCGATGGCCGCTAGCGCATTCACGACGTTATGTGTGCCGAGCAAGGGAATAAACAATTCCGAGTACCCGGGCGTATTGATTGTGAAGTAAGCTCCGTCAGCGTCCATGCGGATGCCTGTCGGGTATCGATCATTGTCTTGATCATGACCGAAGCGAATGCGTTTAAGACCTGTCGGCAGGTCCAACTCGCCCAGTGCTTGTTCAATTAATGGCTCATCTCCATTATAGATGATCAAGCTACCGCTTGGCATCCCTGTTACAATCTCCGCTTTGGCCCGGGCAATCTCATCCCTGGAACCCAACTGAAGCATATGCGATTCACCAATCATGGTGATTATGGCGACATCTGGTTCAGCAATCTCGGACAATAAGGCAATTTCGCCGCGCCCGCTCATGCCCATTTCCACAACAGCAAATTGTGTTGTTTCTTCAAGCAGCAATAACGTTTGCGGTAATCCGATATGATTATTCAGGTTTCCCTTCGTTTTATGAACCTCAAATGTGCTACCGAGCACAGCTGCTACCAAATCTTTGGTCGTAGTCTTGCCGTTACTTCCGGTGATCCCAATGATGCGAACAGGAAGTTCTTTACGGTAGGCATTAGCCAAACCCTGAAGCGCCTCAAGCGTATCCTTAACTAGGATATATGGAATGCCGTTTGGCACTTGTCCGTGATCCTCTTGCCAGAGAATCGCCGCAGCCCCCTTTTGAAACGCGTCTTCTACAAAATCGTGCGCATCGAAAGTTGGTCCGATCAGCGGAATAAACAGACTGCCAGCCTGAATCGATCGTGTATCTGTGGAAACTCCCTTAATCGAAATATCGCCATGAACACCTGATACCTCGCTGCGGAGCATCGTTGCTATTTGACCTAATGTACGCTGAATCACTGTATTCTCCCCCTAATCGCAGCCCTAGCCACCAAACGATCATCGAAATCATGCTTTACCCCCATGATGTCCTGATACGTTTCGTGGCCTTTTCCCGCTATCAATATTACATCCTTCGGGCCTGCCCCTTCAATAGCCTTTTGTATCGCTTTTTTACGATCAGTCAACAAAACATACTGATGATCTGGATAATTCACTTCCTGGAGTCCTGGCACAATGTCTGCTAAAATGGCTTCCGGATCTTCTGTACGAGGATTGTCCGAAGTCACATAGACGAAGTCGCTATAGTGCGCTGCCACTTTTCCCATAATCGGGCGCTTCGTTTTATCACGATCCCCGCCACAGCCAAATACAGTGATGATCTTGCCTTCGGCAAACTCACTTACCGTGGAAAGGGCATTTTGCAACCCATCAGGTGTATGCGCATAGTCGACTAAAACCAAATAGTCTTGCCCCTCGTTCACGACTTCCATTCTGCCTTCTACGAGAGCTATCCGCTCCAGACTATCACGAATCGCTTCCAATGCAAATCCTTCTGCCAATGACGCCGCAATGGCTCCAAGTGCATTATACACATTGAATTTACCGACTAGCTGCATACGAAAAAAAGCTTCTCCAGCAAAGGATTTCACTTGAAATTCCGTTCCTTTGGCGGACATACGAATGTCTGTTGCGCGCACATCGCATTCACGTTCAATGCCGTAGGTGATAACTTGTGCAGCAGTTACCTTCTGCATCATGATTGATGCTTCATCATCCACATTGAGGATCGCATACTGCTTGCTATCCGGATCTGCCGAATACCCATTGCCAAGTCTGGAAAATAACAAACTTTTCGCAGCAGCATACGCTTCCATGGTTTTGTGTTCATTTAGATGATCTTGCGTAAGATTCGTAAAGATGCTCGATCGGAAATGGAGACCCTTCACCCGTCCCATATCTAAGCCGCTCGATGTAACCTCCATAACGCAATAGTCCACACCAGCATCCGCCATTTGGCGAAGTATCCGTTGTAGCTCGATAGATTCCTGTGTATTTGTAGCTTTATTTTCTATATAGGTATCACCGATTTTAATATGAATATTGCCCATTAACCCCGTGACAAAGCCTTGATCTGCGATGATTTTTTCCAGCAAATACGTGGATGTCGTTTTGCCATTCGTGCCAGTGATCCCGATAATCTTCAGTTCTTTACTTGGGTACCCGAAAAAATGCGCAGAAAGAGCTGCCATGGCGTACCTGGCATCTTTCACAACGAGCTGAGGGACTGGAATTTCCAGGTCCAGCACTCTTTCCGTTACAAGCGCAGAAGCCCCAAGCGCAATCGCTTTAGGGGCGTAGTCGTGACCATCTACGGTTAATCCAGGGATACAAAAAAACAAATCACCTGGCTTTACTTTACGAGAGTCTGCCTCAATTCCCGTGATTTCCGTGTCTTTATCGCCATGAATGCGGGTAATGAGCAGTGCGGAAGCAAGCTCCTGCAGTTTCATAAGCAACCCTCTCTTCCTTAATTTCTCTATCTATTATGGACAATTTTATGCAGGTAGAAAAGCTAAACATGTCTTATTGATCAATCTTTTTTTGATTTTGTCCATGATGGTTACTTTTCAGGATCTACATTGGATAAGAAAATACGAATTGTAGAACCTTGATCCACACGTGAGCCTGCTTTCGGCGCTTGTGAGATAACATATTTTCCATTCCCTGACTTTGCGAGCTTAAAATTCATGTTCAGGTCTTCTAATATATCATCAACTGACGCGCCAACCAAGTCCGGAACTTCAACAACTGGTATTTCACCGTATCTGTATTCTTTGTCCAGTTGATTTTTGTCAGGCTCTACCTTCATATAACGCAAGGCATCTGCCATAATGTCTCTAACTAACGGCGCTGCAATGAGGCCCCCGAATTGAATCCCTTTCGGATCATCGACTGCGGCATACACGACAATTTTCGGATCATCCGCTGGCGCAAAACCAATGAAGGAAACGATATGCTCATCCGGTGAATAACGACCATTGATAACCTTCTGGGCAGTTCCTGTTTTCCCGCCTACACGATAGCCATCAATAAACGCATTGCGTCCTGTGCCTTTCGCAACAACGCTTTCCAGCGCTTCACGAACTTGTCTGGATGTATCCTCCGAGATCACATTGCGCACAAGCTCTGGCTCAACAACATCAACGACTTCTCCCGTATCAGGGTTGGAAAATGATTTAGCTACATACGGCTTAAACAGTTTGCCGCCATTGATCGCAGCGGAGACTGCCGCAATTTGTTGGATCGGAGTCACGGAAACCCCTTGACCGAACGCCGTCGTGGCCAGCTCGACAGGACCTACTTGGGATGGTTTGAACATAATCCCGTTCTCTTCCCCGCCAAGGTCAATCCCTGTCTTCTTCCCAAAACCAAATCGGGAAATATAGTCAAATAATTTTTCCTTGCCTAAACGCTGCCCCATGACGACGAAGCCTGGGTTACATGAGTTTTGAACGACCTGCAGCATCGTTTCGCTGCCATGCCCGCCGCGTTTCCAGCAGCGCAGTCTTGCCCCGCCAACTTCAATGGCGCCTGGGTCAAAGAACTGCTCATTCTTGAGATCTACTTTCTTCTCTTCCAGCGCTGCGGCCAGTGTAATAATCTTGAACGTGGACCCCGGCTCATACGTTTTCCAAATCGGCAAATTGCGATTATACGTTTCGGCTGGAGACTCCATATATTTGCTAGGATCATACGTCGGACGGCTGCCCATTGACAAAATCTCGCCGGTATTCGGATCCATCATGATCGCAATAACATTTTGCGCTTGATATTGAACCATCGCTTGATCTAACGAACGTTCCATGACCGATTGTAAATGACTATCAATGGTCAGCTTCACATTCAATCCATCCTTGGGCGGTGTATAGGTATCCGTCGTTCCTAATAATTTCCGGCCTGCTGCATCTGTCATATAGGAAATGCTGCCTGCCAAGCCAGTCAATTGTGAGTTATATTTCGACTCAATTCCGGTTAACCCTTTATCGATCCCTGCAAACCCTAGAATATGAGCTGCGAGGTTTCCAAACGGATAATAGCGCTTGTTATCCTCAGCAACTACAATGCCAGGCAGCTGCAGATCACGCACTTCCTGCGCCTTTTCAATCGTAATTTTACGACCAGAAGGCTTTATATAGTTTTGCGATGCTTTCTTCGTAATTTGCTTGTAGATGTCCTCTTCATTGCCCTCCAATACTTCTGCCAACTTAGCCGCAGTCGCACGGGCATCTTTAATCTGAACAGGAATCGCCACCAGAGTGGGGGTACTCATACTATACGTAAGCGTCACGCCATTACGGTCCTGAATTTCGCCCCTTTTTGGTGCAAAATCAATTTCTCTTCGCCAGTTATCCTCAGCCTTAAGGGCTAAGGTTGGTCCAATCCAAAGTTGAACATAAGCTAAACGGATAATAAGTGCTATAAAAATAACTGTTCCAATGATTAACGCCGTAAACAATCTGCGACGAACGGTAACGTTAGAAGCCCGCATGAACGTTCAGTCTCCCTTCCCACTATGGTCATGTCCATTCCTAACATGACTATTCGGGACAACCAGGGGTTAGAACAAGCTGTTCACATTGGCTATCTAGTTGAAGCTGTGCGTTGTGTCTCCGTTTTAGCATTAGGAGTAGGCGTTGCCTTCGGTGTTGACTTAGGTGACGGTGTCGGTGTTGGCGAACCAGAAGGAGTCCCCGCAGGTGTTGATCCGGCCGAACCTGATGACGATTTATCACCAAGCGGTTTCAGCTGAAGCGTTACCTCTCTGCTTTCACCAGCCGCAGATTGCTCGGACACGTAGCCTTCCCCAGTGGATTGACATTCGACCTTGAAGAAGGAGCACGTTTCGACGGCATCTCGAAGCGATCTTCCAACTAGATTAGGAAGCGGCATGTCTTCTACAGACTGCATGGCAACATAGATGCGTTGTGTTGATAAAATTTGCGTACCTTCTTTCGGGAATTGATCAACGACTTTTTCCCCTTTGCCAAATACTTCGAGTGACAGCCCCATATCTTTGGCCGTCGCTTTCGCGCTGCTTGACGTCGCATCGGCAAAATTCGGTACATTCAGCCTATTCGCTTCCTTAGGTACTGTTTTGGGCTTTTTACTGGAAGCTACACCCATATATTGCAATGACTCGCCTACGATTTCTTTAAAGGCTGGCGCTAGTACTTGACCACCTAAATGATAGTTTCCGCCAAGATCTGGCTGATCGGCAATTAACGTAATTAAGATTTTCGGATCTTCTGCAGGCGCATAGCCAATAAACGAGATTACCCATGTATCGGAAGAATACGTTTTTTCACCAGGAAGTACGATATTAGCCGTCCCCGTTTTCCCAGCAATGCGATAATCCTCCATAAAAGCAAGCTTACCTGTTCCTACTTCCTGATCGGATACGACTTGCTCTAAATAGCTGCTTACTTGCGCTGCCGTTTGCGGGCTGACGACTTGTCTAACCACTTGCGGTTCAATAGGTGTAATGACTTTCCCCGTTTTAGGGTCGATAATGTCCTTCACAATGTGCGGCCACATCAATTTTCCGCCATTGGCGATCGCTGCGTACGCTGCGGTTTGCTGAATAGCCGTAACAACGACTTTCCCTTGCCCATAGGTAGCTGTGGCGTACTCAGATGGATATTTCATATCGATAAGGCCTGAAACCTCGCCCGGCATATCAATATTAGTCTTTTGTTCGAAGCCGAACTTCTCAATATAATTGCTTAGCTTCGACTGCGTTAGCTTTTCAATTCCTAACTTTACAAAAGCAACGTTACTAGAGCGCTTAAGTCCCTCTAAAAAGGTGATTTTCCCCCAACCCACAATATTATGGTCATGGAGCACGCGGTCAGACACTTTAATCGCACCCGATTGATACGTTTCCGTCGGATTGAATACCCCTTCTTCTACAGCACCTGCAAGGGTAACTAGCTTAAAAGTAGAGCCCGGCTCATAGCGGGAGGAAATGGCGCCATTTCTAAAATCTTTCTGTGGGTCATAATTCCAGTATGTATTTGGATTAAAGGTTGGTGTATTGGCCATTCCTAGAATTTCCATGGTTTTAGGATCCACCGCGATGGCCGTTAGGCTTTTCGGGTGCCACTTATCATTCACTTTAGCCAAAGCACTCTCTAGGTAAAATTGAATATTTTTGTCGATGGTCAGTCTGACATTATTTCCGTCTTCAGCTGGCTTAAAGTTGACTTTAGCGTCTGGAAGCTCGACACCTTTGCCATCCTTTTCATAGCTTAGCATGCCAGGAACGCCCTTCAGAATGTCGTCTAACTTTAACTCCATCCCAAGTGCTGCTTCGCCTTCTTTATTCGTATACCCGAGGATATGAGAGGCCAAAGTTTCACCTGGATAGTATCGCTTCTTATCCTCTAGAATTGAAATCCCAACTAATGCTCTAGAGCCTAGCTTGAGCTTGGTTTGAAGATCCGTGATGAGTACACGGACTTGATCTGCTTTCTCTTTATCAATCTTCCAGCCTTCGTTCCTCACTTCTACGTTTGCAGCAAAGTCTGTGCCATCCAAGTTCTTTTTCGTTGCGCTTTTTCGAATCTTATTTACTAGATCTGCACGCAATGCTTCGGATTCCTTCAAAATATCCGCCAGCCCTTGGGTTACATCCTCAGCAATGTGCAACGTATCAATGACTTTCGGATTGAGCGCGATCGTATACGCGGTTGCTTCTACGGCCAGCACTTTATTATTCCGATCCAAAATGGAGCCGCGGGCTGGGGTTAACACTTTATCAGTTTCCCATCTTTTCTCGGCCTTTTCTAGCAACCAGGAAGCTTCTACGACTTGAATCCAATAGACTTTCACCATGAGGACAACAAAAAGAAGGGTGAAAAACCCTCCGATTAGCAATGAACGCAGCTTAATTTTTTTTGTCATAAATGAGTACCTGCCTGTTACGGTTTAGAAGCTGATTTCGTACTTTTGCTACTAGCAGTAGCATTTGAAGGAGTAGTAGATTTCGATTTCGTAGTTGTCGTGGCTTGCGCTGTAACATTACCTTGCTTCTCATCTTGTAAATTAAACCCGAGACGTACGGCTTCCTCTTTTAAACGATCAGGACTTTGCAGCTTCTCTACTTCTTGCTTGAGCGCGCTGTTCTGTGCTTGAATCTCACGGATTTCACCTTGCATTTTCAAAATATTCGCATTCATCTGATAGATAGCCGCGAATCGCCAAATGATAACCCCGGCAACGATTACACAAAGCACGACTGTGAATAAATAAAGCATTTTCTCTTGCGCAGGCAAAGAAGAATTACGATAGACAACCTTCGTTGTCTCTTTTATTTTTACACGTTGTTGTGGATTCGCTTTACGTTTTGGATCCAGTGCTAAATTGCCTTGAATATATGATGACATCGCTTATTCCTCCCATGGTTCAAAGCTTCTCTGCAATTCGCAGCTTCGCTGATCTGGCTCGTTGATTCACATCCAGCTCATGTTCACTAGGTAAAATAGGTTTGCGCGTAACCAGCTTCAATTCTCCGGATTTGGTGCAAACGCACATTGGAAAAGCTGGCGGGCACGTACATTTCGCCACATTTTTCACAAAAAATTGCTTACAAATGCGATCTTCCAAAGAGTGAAACGTGATGACCGCAATGCGTCCTTGAGGTGCTAGACAGTTCAGTGACTGCTTCAGCGCTTCTTCAAATGCCCCTAGCTCGTCATTCACGGCGATTCGTAACGCTTGGAAGCTGCGCTTCGCTGGATGCCCCCCAGTCCGTCTAGCGGCTGCTGGAATGCCCTCTTTGATCAACTCAACGAGTTCCCCCGTCGTTTCAATTGGTTGCTTGGCTCTCGCTTCCGCAATGACACCAGCAATACGTCGTGAAAACTTTTCCTCGCCATATTCAAACAATATTCGTGCAATTTCTGCTTCAGGCCACTCGTTAACAATTGTCTTCGCAGTTAATGCTGTATCCCGATCCATTCTCATATCGAGCTCAGCGTCATGATTGTAACTAAATCCGCGATCTCCATCATCCAGCTGCGGAGAGGATACGCCAAGATCGAACAAAATACCATCAACTTGAGGCTTACCGTCTCGCATTGCTTTGGGTACACCTCGAAGGACAAGCTCGATATCTCTGAAGTTGCTTTTGATGATAGCTACACGATCTAGATAAGGTGCCAGCACGGTTTGTGCATTGGCTAGTGCAATATCATCTTGATCTAGGGCAATGAGCAGCCCTTCTGGACCTAGTTTGGATGCGATCAGAGAGCTATGCCCTGCCCCACCCATCGTACAATCCACATAAACGCCATCTGGTTTTATATGTAAACCTTCTACAGATTCTTCCTTAAGTACAGTCACATGATGAAACACTTGTTGTCCTCCTAAAAGTTTTGCCTTGGCAAAACTGACTTCGTAAGCATATTCTTAAACACTAAATTTCTATAAGTCAAAATTAAAATCGACCAGCTTCTCTGCTATTTCATTGAATGACTGTTCAGACTCATTGGCATAGCTTTCCCAAACTTGCTTGCTCCAAATCTCCACACGATTAGAAACACCGATAACGACGCAATCTTTCTCCAATTTGGCATGTTCAACGAGATTACTTGGAATGTTGGCTCTACCTTGCTTATCAAGCTCACACTCTGTTGCACCAGAGAAGAAAAACCGGGTAAAGGCACGTGCATCTGACTTCATTAATGGCAATGCTTTCAGCTTCTGTTCGAGTATTAACCATTCTGATTGCGGGTATACGAATAAACATTGATCTAAACCACGGGTGATGACAAAAGCTTCGCCAAGGGATTCACGAAATTTAGCCGGAATAATCATTCGGCCTTTCTCGTCAATGCTATGTTGATATTCGCCCATAAACATAGCATCGGGTCCCCTTTCCCTCCACTTTCTACCACTTTCCACCACATTTAGATGATTATTCGCTAAAAATAAAAGAAATCCTGCTTAGTTAGCAGGATTAATTAATTTTTTTTCATATTTTAGGTCTATTCTGTGCCTTTTGTTCCTTGTTCGGGCTCTTCAAGCGCATTTTCAGCTGTTTGTTGCTCTTTCAACTGCAAGCGTAATTCCTTCAACTGTCTGCTCCGCTTGCGTCTGTATACCCAAATTGGGATGGCAATAATGAGTAATAGCACCACAACCGGCACCGCGGCCGCCAGAAATACCAGGATCCCTTGCAAAACAGCGCCCAATACATTCAAGCTAGAGTCCCATGCCTTTTCAACTCGCTCCGCTAACGTTAGTTCATTCGGATCAGACAGCAGCGGCTTTTTCCCCGTTTGCTGGTACATGCGCAGCTCGATAGTGGAATACGAAACATTCTGATCTAAATACCGCATTCTGCCTTTAATTTGCTCAATTGCTTCTTGCACCTTGGCAAGCTCATTTGAAAATGCGAGGAGATCATCCGTCTTAGAAGCCTTCTCCATGAAGCTCAGCAGCCTGGTTTCAACGAGCTGTTTAGCCGTTAATCGGGAGCTAAGATCAACATATTCTTCGGTAACATCCTGCCCCTGCACATTGCGTTGCAAGGAAGGGCTTATTCTTTCTAAGCCGTCCAACATAGACACAAACCCATTCGCCGCCACTTTAATGGTATAAGTGCCACCCTTTTCGCCCGTATTGGCATTCTCGGAGAACTGTAAAATATATGCGCCGCTCAGTGCCACAAGATCCCGCAGCGCGGTTTGGGCTTTCGCGTAGTCTTCAACCGGCATCACGAGATTAGCTCGATAAATGAGTTTGCGGTTAAAGCCTGCTTCCTGATCGTTCCCGCTTGCAGCGATAGTAATCGTAGACTTCATATTACCCACGGAAGAGCCAGGCGAGATGGCAGCAACCTCCGTTTTCGCCGCAGGAGCAGCTTGACTCGCATTCTTATCCATGGCTTCCGATGCCGCGCCAGCTGATTGTACTTGCATCATTCCCTCTTTGGAATCCTGTTTACTCTCCGAAGAAGAACTACAACCCGCAAGAACACCGAACATGAAAAGACATAACATCATTAACATCGTTAATCTTGTTCTAATCTTACCCCCCATTTTCACCATGCCCCATTTCCATTTTTAGGTTATTACACCCTTCAAACGTTATGAGATTCATGAAAGTTGCATGGGTATTACGATTAACTCAAATAAAGTGAATTACTTGACAGTGTTGGAGGGCTTGAGGGGCTTAGGGAAGTCTGGAGTGCCAAGGGTTTTGGAGCGTTATTGGTGCTGCAGTGCTAGAGTTACTGAGGCGTTGGAGTTGCTGCGGTTGCTGGTGTACTGGAGTTACTGAGGAGTTAGGGCGTTTGAGTAAGCTAGTGTACTGGAGTTACTGAGGTGCTAGAGCAAGAAACTGGTGTACTGGAGTTGCTGGATTTACTGGGGTGTCGTGCTAAATTCAATGGCTGGCGGCGCCCCCTAGGCTAACTGGAAAAAGTACATCTATTTCGAAGTATTCTCACCGAATATGTTAATTAGATGGATTTTATGATGTTAATTCTCGACATATTGCTCAAAATGGATAAAATCCCAAAAATTAACTACATGAAATCCAGTTATTCCGTTTAATAGCCCAATTCTGACTGAATTAACTGTATAAAATCCATTTATTTCGAATTCTTCAGCACCTCGAAGCGTATGCCTTCAAGGGGGAGAGGCCTAAAAAGCACGAATTTAGCCGTAGGAACCTTCTCTTTGTACCACCAGATACAAACAAAAAACACCCTCCGATCCACAAAAGTGGATCAAAGGGCATTCGTTATATCCTAATGCTCATCCCAGCTGTCTAGGTAAGCTTTTTGCTCGTCAGACAGAGCATCCACGCTTGTGCCTAGTGACTCTAGCTTGAAGCGCGCTACTTGCTCATCAAGAACATAAGGAACGTTAACAACTGTTTTGCCAAGAGCTTGATAGGAATCGTTCACATACTTCAAGGACATTGCTTGAAGCGCAAACGTCATGTCCATGATTTCTGCCGGGTGACCGTCACCAGCAGCTAGGTTAACCAAGCGGCCTTCAGCAAGAACGTATACTTTACGACCATCCGTCAATTGGTATTCTTCAATATTGCGACGAACTGTACGCTTGGAGGAAGACAAAGCCTCAAGCTCAGGTTTGTTTACTTCAACATCAAAGTGACCTGCGTTGGAAAGAATCGCGCCATCTTTCATCACTTTGTAGTGTTCGCCACGGATGACATCGCGGTTACCTGTAACAGTAACGAAGAAATCACCCAATTTTGCCGCTTCGATCATCGGCATTACAGCGAAACCGTCCATGTATGCTTCTACGCCTTTAATCGCATCGATTTCAGTAACGATAACGTTAGCGCCTAAGCCTTTAGCACGCATCGCCACACCTTTACCACACCAGCCGTAGCCGACAACGACAACTGTTTTACCAGCAACAACCAAGTTCGTCGTACGGTTAATACCGTCCCAAACGGATTGGCCAGTACCGTAACGGTTGTCGAACAAGTATTTACAGAACGCGTCATTAACAGCAACCATTGGGAAAGCAAGCTTGCCTTCTTTTTCCATCGCTTTCAAGCGTAGAATGCCTGTTGTTGTTTCTTCAGCGCCACCGCGAACATTTACAGCCAAATCTTTACGCTCTGAATGAAGAAGGGACACAAGGTCGCCGCCGTCATCAATGATTAGATCTGGTTTGGACTCCAAGGATTTGATCAGAAGCTCTTTATACTCTTCTGGGCTTGGGTTGTATTTTGCAAATACCGTAATGCCATCTTCAACAAGCGCAGCACATACATCATCTTGCGTAGAAAGCGGGTTGCTTCCTGTGATCGTAACTTCCGCTCCACCAGCTTTAACAACCTTCGCAAGGTAAGCTGTTTTCGCTTCCAAATGCAACGAAATCGTTACTTTCAAGCCTTTAAACGGCTGTTCTTTCTCAAATTGTTCACGAATACGATTCAAAACAGGCATATGCGCCTGAACCCAATCAATTTTCAAATGGCCATCCGGCGCTAGCGCCATATCTGTTACAATGCTGTTTGTTGCAGTTGTCATTTTCGTTCCTCCTACAAATAATAGATACGATGCAAGCCATCTACGGGTATCGGCGTTTCAACCAAAGTATGTAGCCAAGCATTCCCATAACGATTCAGATAAGCACACCCATTATACACTCTTTCTTGTGGCTTGGCCAACGGAAAAATTGTGAGTCTAACACGGTCCAGCTGCCGAATCGCCGCATCGAATTGTGTATGGGAAGCTTCACTCGCTTTTTGATGCAAATAATCGATTTGTTCTATAATTTTAGCTAAATTCGTATCTCCAAGCTTTTTGACACCAGGATTAATGGATTGAAGTGACTCAACTAACGGTGCATAGCTGCTGAGGAACGATTCCTTGACGGCCCCGAACCTTTCATTCAACTGCAACGTATCTTGTTCATCCAACCACGCTTGCTTCTTCTCATTAAAATGTTCCAATACGTCGGTAAATGTAAGCTCGTATTTATCCATCTGCTTCTTAATCGTGCCTTCAATTAATGTAAACTCCATGCGAGGCACGACAATCGGCATCCGCATGTTGAAATGCTCAAAGGCTCCCTTCGTCAAAGCCCAATACGCTATCTCTCCAGGGCCAAGCACCGTCGCTAGAACTGGAAACAGGTACTCTTGCATGAGCGGCCGAGTCATGACATTGTTACTCAGCTGATCAGGTGACGTCAGCGCTTTATCACGAAGCTCTTCCTTCGTATAGCGAATTGAATTCTTTTTATCCGTAAAATGCTCACCCTCACGATGAAGCAGCAGGCGCTGCCCCTCCACAAAGACAAACAGATTCGCTGCATCTTCTTGAACTTCAGCTTGAATGCCATAGCCAGCTTGACTAACGTCCGTTTGACTACGCATCAAGGCTGCCGCAAGAGAATCATTTTGTGCAACAACCCCCTCAAACATGGACGATTCCAAAGCACGGAGCGCAGGCTCATCGGCATCAAGAAGCACGAGACCGTACTCACCGAACAGCATCGACATCCATCGCGCAAAAGCATCCGAAAGCGTCGCCCCCTGCGCAGTTGCAGAACGCATTTTATCCAGCAATGCTGCTTTAAACTCCGTGTCCATCAACGACTGGTCCAGCTTGTTCAAGGCCTCTTCCCACGCTTCTGAAGTCAATGGGAGTCGACTCACCGCTGTACGCACCCCTGTTGGATGGTCCACCTTCAGTTTCTCAATTTGTTGCGTATTAGAGAGGACATGTACGTGATTCACTTCATCGAAGTCATGATCCTCACCCGCAATCCAGAAAACAGGCACAACAGTACGCTGCAATTTCGCGCTCCATTCACGCGCCAATTGAATGATTGTAATGGCCTTATACAGAATCATCAGTTGACCGCCAAACAATCCAGCTTGTTGACCGCCTAGGACGGCAAGTGTTTGTTTATCGCCTAGAGCTGCAATATGCTTCAATGCTGCTTCTGTATTCCCGATCCGCTTATTGTACGCCTCCAGTACACTTACAAGGCTCTCACGATGGACATGCGGGGCGCTGCTCGCTTCATCCAACCACTGGACACGAGATTGCCAATCAGACTCACTTTTAAAATGAGATGGAAATAACGCCTTCGCCTGTCCTGTACCTGCTATATAATCTTCCGCCAATTGCTGATTTTTCTTCCAATGAAAAGTTTCCATTTGCATATGCGACTAGTGTCTCCTCTATATAACAAATAAAACAACTATCCTTTAATTGTACACGTAAGGCCTGCAATCGTCAAAACTGTATTTTTTGTAATTACAATTATGTAGCAAATCGTATATGACGAAAAGCCGCCCCTTTCGGGACGGCTGCGTTATTAGTATAAATGACAAGCAACAAAGTGATTCGGTTCCACTTCTTTGCTAGGCGGCATCGAATCTGCACACTTCGCCATCGCTTGCGGACAACGCGTACGGAACGGACAACCACTAGGCGGGTTGAGCGGACTTGGTACATCGCCTTCAAGAATGATACGTTCCCGTGTACGTTCAACTTCTGGATCCGGAATCGGAATCGCAGAAAGAAGAGATTGTGTATACGGATGTAACGGCTTCGCATAAAGAGCGTCGGATGTAGTAACCTCTACAAGGTTCCCCAAGTACATAACCCCGATACGATCGGAGATGTGCTTAACCATTGCCAAATCATGCGCGATAAACAAGTAAGTTAAGCCCATTTCTTTTTGTAATCTTTTGAAAAGGTTAACGACTTGCGCTTGTACGGAAACGTCCAAAGCGGAAATCGGCTCATCGGCGATGATGAATTTCGGTTCAATCGCAAGCGCACGAGCAATCCCGATACGTTGACGTTGACCACCAGAGAACTCATGCGGGAAACGGCTAGCGTGCTCATCGTTCAAACCAACAGCACGAAGCAGCTCCATTACGCGTTCTTTACGTTTTGCACCTTTGTATAGCCCGTGAATATCGATACCTTCGGCAATGATATTCCCAACTGTCATACGCGGGTTCAAGGATGCGTAAGGATCTTGGAATACCATTTGCATATTCCGGTTGAATTCCTTTAGCTTTTTCCCTGATAGCTTATGAACATCTTCACCGTCGAAAATAACTTCGCCTTCTGTCGCGTCATAAAGCTTAATAATGGTTCTACCTGCTGTGGATTTCCCACAACCGGACTCCCCAACGAGACCAAACGTTTCACCACGTTTAATTTCTATCGAAAAATTGTCTACGGCCTTCAAAATCTTGCCGTTTCCAAGATTGAAATGCTTCTTCATATTGCGAATTTGCAAAATCGGTTGATCAGACTTCGCTAATGTCTTAGACATGTCCTCTACCTCCCACTCCTACAGGACGTTCAACCTTCGGTGCATCCGGGTGAAGCAACCAGCAAGCTGCTGAATGCGTTTCAGAAAGCACTGAGTGAGCTGGATCTTCTTCCAGACAGTGATTCATCGCATACGGACATCTAGCTGCAAAGGCACACCCTTTCGGTGGAGCGAACAAATCTGGCGGCGTACCTGGAATCGGTACAAGCTCTTCATTGCTGTTCGTATCCAACCGCGGCACGGAACGAAGTAAGCCCCATGTATATGGATGCTGCGGCTCGTAGAAAATTTCATCTACAGTGCCTTGCTCAATAATTTTACCTGCATACATAACAACAACGCGATTAGCCATATCTGCTACAACACCAAGATCATGTGTAATTAAGATAATGGATGATTCCGTTTTCTCAGAGATAGTTTTCATCAAATCAATGATTTGCGCTTGAATCGTTACGTCTAGCGCTGTTGTCGGCTCGTCGGCAATAAGAAGCTTCGGCGAACAAGCTAACGCAATGGCGATCATAACACGTTGACGCATACCGCCAGAAAGTTCATGCGGGTATTGATGAATACGGCCTTCAGGCGAGTTGATACCAACTAGCTTAAGGATCTCAATTGCTTTTTCTGTAGCAGCTTTCTTGCTTAAACCTTCGTGTTTGATCAAACCTTCCGTAATTTGATCACCGACTTTCATCGTAGGATTCAATGAAGTCATTGGATCCTGGAAAATCATACCCATTTCAGAGCCACGAATTTTCTCCATCTGTCTGTTAGAAAGCTTCGTAATATCCACTTTCCCATCAAACATGATAGAACCGCTTTTTATATAACTAGGCGGAGTAGGAATTAAACGCATGAGCGTTTGTGCCGTTACGGATTTACCGCAGCCGGATTCACCTACAATCGCCAACACTTCACCTTTTTTCAAAGAAAAAGATACGCCGCGAACAGCTTGAACTTCACCCGCATACGTTTGGAATGAAACTCTTAAATCTTTAACTTCAAGTAAATTGTTTTTGGTGCTCATCATTATTCACCCCTTCTTACTTGCGCATTTTTGGATCTAGCGCATCACGAAGCCCATCGCCGAGAAGATTGAAGCTCAACAAGATCAAGCTGAAAATAATCGTCGGGAAAATTAGGCGATGCGGATATAACCGGATATAGTTAGCACCGTCTGACAGCAAGTTACCTAGCGACGCCAGAGGTGGCTTTACACCAAGACCAATAAAGCTCAAGAATGCTTCTGTAAAGATCGCAGATGGTACAACAAATGTAATCTGCACAATAATTATACCAAGCGCATTCGGAATCAAGCTACGCATAATTATTCTCATGGGAGAAGCTCCCAATGTGCGTGAAGCTAGAACGAATTCTTGCTCTTTCAGCGTCAGCATTTGCCCACGTACGAGCCGCGCCATCGGCACCCATCCCGTAATACTATAGGCGATAATAATGGATGAAATACCGGAACCGATAACCATGATCAAGAGAATCGCAATCAACAAGAAAGGAATTGCGTATACGATCTCAATCGCACGTTGCATCACTTCATCTACTTTTCCGCCGTAATAAGCAGAAATACCACCATAGATAACACCGATGACCAAATCAATCAAAGCTGCGGTAATACCGATAAACAGGGAAATACGCGTTCCCATCCATACACGTGTCCAAACATCTCGACCGAAGTCATCTGTACCGAAGAAATGATCGCCGCTTGGAACAGCATTTCTAAGCTTTAAATTTTGCGTCTGATAATCGTAGCTCGAAACAAAAGGAACGATAATCGAAAGGATGATTAAAGTTACCAATATAATTAAGCCAGCCATAGCCAGTCTATTTTTCTTAAGTCGTCTCCAAGCGTCCTGCCAATAATTGAGTGAAGGTCTAACAATGACTTCACCAGTTAGAGATTTATTTGCAACGGGAGCAAACTTGAAGTTGGTCTCTGTTGAATCTTTTGGAGTTTGCATGAACTTATTTCCCGCCTTTCCCAAGACGAATTCTAGGGTCTACTAAACCATAAACAACGTCAGTAATAAAGATAACGACGATCAATATACTTGAGTAAAAAATGGTTAATCCAGAAATCATTGTATAGTCATTTGAATATACAGATGATACGAAATGTTTACCCAAACCTGGTACACTAAAAATTTGTTCAACAACTAACGTACCTGTGATGACGTTTACAAATATTGGGCCGATTACGGTGATAACCGGTAATATCGCATTACGAATTGTATGCTTTATGACAACTGTCAAATTAGACAAACCTTTAGATTTCGCTGTTTTGATATAATCTTGATTGAGTACGTCCAACATGGATGTACGCATTAGACGTGCCAAAATAGCAATCGTTCCGAACGATAGAGCAATCGCTGGCAACACTTTGTATTCTGGACCTTTCCACAAACCAGCAGGAAGAATCCCCCACTTCACACCTACATAATAAGAAAGCATTGGCCCGAGCACGAAGGACGGGATAGACACACCAAGAATCGCAATGAACATCGCTGTATAGTCACCAGCTTTATTGTGCTTCAAGGCTGCAATAATCCCTAAAGTCAAACCAACTACAATTGCAATCGCAATTGAAATTAATCCTAATTCTAAGGATGAAGGGAAAGCTTGTTTAATAATATCCGTTACTTTGTGAGCAGGAAATTGAAAGGAAGCTCCCAGATCGCCGTGGATGATGTTGTTCATGAACGTCAAATACTGTTGCCACAACGGCTTATCCAGTCCATATTGCTTCATCAACATATCTCTCGTAGCTTTCGGAATCTTCTCAGCGCCTTCTCCTAGTGGATTACCTGGCAAGTTTTTCATCAAGACGAAAGTAAATGTTGCGATTAGCCATAACGTGATAAGCGCATATAGGAAACGGCGAAGAATGAACTTAACCATATTGCTCCTCCTTTATTAAAATATAAAACAAGAAACTTAGAAGAGGCCGCTCCCACGAGGTGCGAACGGCCCCTTCTGCTAACTACTGCTTAACAATTACTTAATATTAGCCCACTTTAATTCCCACTCTTGACCAAAGGATGGAAGAATCAATCCGTTGATGGATGGTTTTTTCAAGTAAGCACGAGTACGGAAGTACAATGGAGCTACACCTTGATCGTCCATAAGGATTTTCTCAGCTTCTACCAATGCTTTCGCACGTTTTGTTACGTCTGTTTCTGTTTGTGCGCCTTTTACAAGCTTATCGTATTCTGCGTTGCTGTAGTCACCTTCGTCAAACTCGCCGCCAGTTACCCACATATCCAAGAACGTCATTGGATCGTTGTAATCTGCGCCCCATAGGGAAAGTACGATTTCGAAATCTTTCTTGGAGGAAAGCTCGATACGCAATGCGTGTGGAACTGGGTTAGCTTCAGCTACATAACCAAGGTTTTGTTTCCATTGTGCAAGGATAAACTCAAGTGATTTTTTCGCAGTTTCAGTATCATCTGCGTTCACTTTCATTTTTGGAAGTTCTTTCAAACCAAGTTCAGCTAGACCTTCAGCAAGCAATTGTTTTGCTTTAGCAGCATCGAACTTCGGTTGAGTATCTCCAGCAGTTTTACGGAATTCGCCGCCAGCACCGTCAGAAGTACCACCTGGTACTAGACCAGTGGAAGCTACGGAACCGTTAGCAAGTACTGTATCTACATAAGCTTGGCGGTCGATTGCCATACCAAGAGCTTGACGGATTTTTTTGTTACCCAATGCTGGAACTTTTTTCGTTTGATACATGAGGTATGAGTTCGTCAACTCTGGTTTAGGCAGGTTGTCCGGCTTACCTTTGTACAATGTTAATTGATCACGGTTAATCTCAGTCAAATCAGCCGCGTCAGTTTCATATAGGTTAAGACCTGTATTTGTATCTTTTACGATATTGATTGTTGCTTTCGTCAACTTAACGTTAGCAGCATCCCAATATTTTTCGTTTTTAACAAGCTCAAGTGTTTGACCGTGATCCCATTTGCTAAGAATGAACGGACCAGCACCGATAACTTTGTCAGCTTCTGCGCCGTATTTGTCGCCAGCTTTTGTTACGAAATCTTCACGTTGTGGCAAGAAAGTTCCGAATGCAAGCATTTGTGTAAAGAATGCAACCGGTTTTTCAAGTTTGATTTCGATTTGTTTGTCGTTGATTGCTTTAACGCCTAGAGCGTCTTGAGCTTTTTTCACATCTTCAGGAGTTTTAGCTTTAGTTACAGCTTCTCCACCTTTGATCCATGCTACTACGAAGCTGTATTGGCCTTTTGTAGCTGGGTCCAAAGTACGTTTGAAGGAGTAAACGAAATCTTGTGCTTTAACCGGTTGACCATCGGACCAGTTCGCGTTGTCACGAATGTCGATTGTGTACGTCAGACCATCAGCAGAGATTTTAGGGAAATCTTTTGCAAGACCAGGAGTTGCTTTGCCGTCTTTATCTGTACGATATAGACCTTCGTTAAATGCGCTAATAAAAGTAAAAGCAGCATTTGCTGTAGCTTTGGAGCTATCCATAACAGGTGGCTCTGCTGAGAAATTGATTTTAATTTCTTGCTTTTTCGTGGAAGCTGGTGCTGTTGTACCTGTTGCTCCACCCGTTGGTGATGTCGTTGGTGTTGTTTCCTCGCTTTTACCACAACCAACTGCAACGCTACCCATGAGCGTTAGTGCTACTGCTGTAGAAACCCATTTTGTCGTTTTCATAAAACTCCTCCTTTAAAATATGTATGTCTAGACATCTATTGGCTAGGTGTTTTGTTAGCTTTATTTACATAAACCTTACACCCTTAACCCGGAGATCAATGAAACCGCTTCTTTAATGTTATGTTACATCACTTAGATCTCTGGTAAAAAAAATTACTAGAGTCTACGCAAGGAATTATAACATATACAATGAGTTTGTCCACAAATAATTTACCTCTGTCTAAATAACAGGTAAAAAAATTTACTCTCACGGTTTTTAATTATACAACCAACGGTCAATAAAATCTAGACGATTTTGTTTGTTATTTTCTACAAATCTCAAATAAATATTACAATCTTCCTCTGTATCATTACCCAGATCACCCAAAATTAGGTAAACTCCATCACTTCTATGTTGAAAAAAGGTAGTTTTTACCGATATGGACGAAAAATAAAAGGATATATAAAGCAGATAAGCCCACAAAACTAAGTCGCCAAACTAGTCTGCCTACTTTGATTAAATTAGTTTTCCCCTTCAAGTGATTTTGATATCCCCCAATAATTCCGAAAGCAATTAATAATATGAGGACAATCAACCAGAAACCAAATTGGGTTTGAAAGAGTCTGTTCCACATTAAAGATACAGATCCTAATAGGAACAAGGTTGTGACATCCATAGTAAACCTAGTGGTCATCTTCTTGTCCTTTAAAAAGAGATAGATGATGAACCACAAGACAACAAACGTAATAAATGGCGCCACGGCAAGCATCGCATATAAAGTAGATAATAGACTAACTAAACCATTCAGCAAGAAGAGTCACCTCTTATTTTTCTATTGCTTTAATCATTCTATACACCATACGATGCGATGGAAGCTCCAGGCCCATTTCTTGGCCCATCTCAACCAATCTGCCATTCAAATAGTCAATCTCCGTTCGTCGTGATGCCTCTACATCCTGCAGCATGGAGGAATGATTCATACTTGTTGCCTGACACACATCCATAATAGTAGACCACAGTTCATCTGGAAGCTCAATCCCTTTGGCCATAGCCAAACGAAGCGCTTCTTGATAGAGATCCTGCATGAGTGAACGCGTCCACTCTGAACGAAGCAACTCACCATTTTGCACACGTAAAATTGCAGTTAATGGGTTAATGACCGCATTGATCACTAACTTATTCCAAATCCTAACTTCCATGTTTTTCGACAATTCCGCGCGAAATCCTGCTAATTCCAACAGCTGCATAAATAAAAAATGTTGGTTTTCCCCTGCACTGCGTTGAGTAGATTCTAAACCTCCAATATACGTGATGCCATGCCCTGTATGTCTCACAGCGGTCGTGCTGTCTCGCTTGGCTCCTTCTGTCGTAACTGCAAACAAAAGCTTATCGCGATGAATAGCTTGGCCTAATGTCAATTCATGACCTATCCCGTTTTGGAAGCAGACGAGATAGCTGTTTTCTGTCATTTGACTTTTAATATAAGCGATATGCTCTGGTGTTATCGCCGTTTGCTTCACCATGAGAAAGATATAGTCAACTTGATGCTTTCGGGCAACGACAGCCTCTTCCACATCTTCTTGATAGCTTTTTAAAATAATTGGAGTCCCCGTCTGCGTCGTAAATGAGGTCATCCCATCTAGCAAAATGCCTTGCTGAGCCAGTAACTCCGCTTGTTCCACAGTTCTTGTCACGACCGTTAATTGCTCGCAAAAAGGGGCAAGCTTCGAGGCGAACAACAACCCTAAGGAGCCTGCTCCAATGATCATGATATGCATGTAATAACCACCCTTACTTGATATAACCTCTATTATACACAAAAAAGCCGCAGACCAAGGTGATCCTTGATCTGCAACTCTCTCTAGCGGTCCGAATCCCGCCTAATCTACTCTTTCCAAATTACCGTTGGCATCCATTTTGAATCGAGGCTTCTCTTCTTCCTCTTCTTCAACCAAGAATGCCATTTTCCTAGCCCGATCCATAATTTGAATAAGCGCTTTATAATCATCATTTACAACGCGATAATCGGTTTCAACTTCGTTCACTTGCTTATTCAGCTTATTATTTTCTCTGCCAAGTCTATCGAGTTCGTCCTCTTTATCCTGCAGCTCTTTTTCTAACGTTTTGATATGACGATTCATGTCTTGATAGGTGCTGCGCCATTGCCTTAAAAAACGAATGACCGCGTCAATCGAGAGTGTTTCTTCTGTAAATACTTCATTTTTGCCTGCAGGCACTTCAGGGCTGTCAAGTAATCCAATCGAGGATGAACCTGAGATGGAAACCGGTGCATGCTTTTTCATCTGCGTCCGTTTCTGACGCTGTGCTTTGGCGATTTGAATTGCCGCCTCATATTTCTTCCGAACAAAACTGTTCCAACGGAACCCGCATGCGGCCGCTGTTCGTCCAATACGCTCCCCAACTTCTTCAAACGCAGATAATTGTGTACTTCCCTCTCGGATATGACGCAATGTCAACTCCGCTAAAATTAAGTCGTCTTCATCGCTCCAAGCATCTTGTCTAATCGCCGACATAAGGCCAAACCTCCTAACAAATTATAGGGATCTTTGGTCGGAGAGCAAAGTCTCTCCTTTTCGGGAGCTTCGATTCCTGATCAAATTCTCTCCTATTGCAGATGCATCAGTAAAATAAGAATCAATTAGTCAGACAGGTATCAATTGATTCGTTGCCATTATTACTATTTCTATGCCCGTACTAGAGTTCATAGAATCTATTTGATACTAAATGGTATTGCCAAATTTTTTGACCCTCATACATGGGATTCGTATAAAAAGACATACTACGTCTATATGATGAAATGTTTTCAATTTCGTCACCGTTTGACGGTTTACACCACTTGGATCAGACGGTATAATGTGTTGTAGTTAAAGTGCAGCGTGGTACGAGAGGGGGATGTAACGAGAATGGATCGCATGTTTCGGGTTCTAGGTTTTTGGACACTTGTTATCGCACTAATGAGTTTAGCTGGCGATATGATACCTATGTCTCTGATTTTCTTTTTTCAAACTGCCGTATTCGTCATTCTAGGCTATATGCGCTTGTCAGAACGTACTTACATATTGTTGTTCTGGGGATATATGATTATCTCCTTCAGCGGATTTACGTATTGGTCATTTTTCAAAATGTCCATCTAAGTCAGATGACAAACAAAAAGGTGAATCGGCATTATGCCGATTCACCTTTTTTCATGGCGATAAACACTTTAAACAATTCACTCATTCCGTCGCTCAGCAGTAATTGCCGAATTGAACGATTGCGTTTCGATACTTCGCTAAAGGGATTCGGATCAAAATGGTTTTGCAGCCTCTCCAGTATCCCCTGCTCCACCAAGAACTGGCGCTGTGTTTGCAGCTGACCGAATTCAAAGCCGCTAGCTGCCGCGGCCGACTGACACAAGCTAAAATTGACGTGCGCGGTTATATCCTGATCCCCTTGATCGATAAAGGGATTATCATGCGCCTCATGCCTGCGGTAGCACATTAATGTCCCCCGCTGTCGATGCGAGGCAAAAAGCTCCTCTTCGACATCCCCATAATCAATTGCAATTACAGATCCGCTTAGGATTCGCCGCGATAGTCGATCATACCAGGCAGCAGCTTCTAAATTCATTTCTCCTATTTGTCCATCTAGCCACTGAACTTCCATGGAGGTTACATAGTCTACTATACGTTGGTCTGATATGGGAACCCAAATCTCTTGGCAATTTGGCTCAGCTTCCTGCCATTTAACAAAAGATTCTTGAAAGGACCTTTCCTGATAACGAATGCGATGAATCGGGAACGCATCCAATAATTCATTTGCAAGCACATAGACATGTTTCTGAGGGGGTTCATTCAACCAATCTGATTCATCCAAAAACCGTGTATGCTTCCCATGTTCGGCAAGCAACTCTTTTTGCTGCTGGCGATGATAGGGACTCGATTCAATCAAGGTATACGTTAATCGCGCATAGACTTCAGGAGCAGCCTGCTTCATTTCATCCAGCAGCTGGAGGGCCATTCGTCCATTGCCTCCTCCCCATTCCGCCAGTTCAATGCGTACCGGCAGCTCGGAAAGACTTTGAATTTGTTTATGAATGAATGTCGCCACCATTTCACCCATAACGGTTCCAATGGAAGAGCTCGTATAGAAATCACCTTGCTTACCTATCTTGACTTGGTCCTTGCGATAATAACCATCTGAATCGTGGTATAAACACATTTCCATATAATCGCGAAAGGAAATGAGTTGATTTTCAGCCAATTGAATTCTTTCTTTTATAGCTTGTAATACCGGATTGTGTCCTAGTTGATTCACGCGTGTAAAACCCCCAGTTCTTTACTTACAGACAAATGAATAGGAAACCCTTATAATGATAAAGGATTATGGAAGGAGAGACAGCTCAGCATGACTAAGAAGTGGATTACTCTAACAGCGATTACGGCGATTAGCCTAGTCTCGTTGACAGCCTGTACAGACAATACGAAAGTCAAAGAATCTTTTCAACTATCGGTAAACAAACAAGCAGAAATGAAGTCGTATACCTTCGATGGAACCACGACGCTCGCGATTAGTGATGGCTTAATGAAATCAGCAAACCCGCTTACAAATGGGTTGTTATCTTTGATCAGAGAAAGCACGATCACCTGGAAGGGTGTTAGCAACATAGACCCTCTTCAGTTCCAAACGGACTTGCGCATAACACCGAAGGGATCTACATCCCCAATCGATATTCCAATTCTCATTAAAGATAGCAAATTGTATTTTAATATGCCAGCCTTAAATAAGACCGCAGATGAGTATTACGCGATTGATTTACAGAAAATGAGCGGAGCAGCTGCAAGCCCGTTAACCGCAGACACCTTGAAGAATACCCCTCAAGTTTCTTCGGCACTTAGTAAGTTAATTTTTGAAGGTATCGATGCCAAATGGTTTAAGGAAGCCAAGGAGCCGGTAAAGCTGGCCGATGGCACAACGGCTAAATCCATTCAAGTTGATCTGACTGCTAAAAATACGAAAGAAATCAACACACAATTGCAAGCCAAATTGCCAGAGTTTATTGGTTCCTTGCAGACGAATGGCTTCTTGTCCGCTGACAAAGCGGATGCACTTAAGAAAAGCGGCTTTTCTGCTCTGACGCTGAAGGCACCTGGCAATATGAAAATTGCCATTGACGACAAAGGCTTCATTCGAGATCAATCCCTTGATATCACATTTACAGTGACGATAGATGGGAAGGCATATGACAATCATATCGCACTGCATCAAACCTATGATGCCATTAATCAAGGCACACCTTTAACGAAGGAAGTTCCTGCGAAAGTGAAGAGTTTTGATGACATTCTAAAGCTGTTAG
This sequence comes from Paenibacillus sp. J22P90, assembly GCF_059692195.1. Classification (NCBI taxonomy): domain Bacteria; kingdom Bacillati; phylum Bacillota; class Bacilli; order Caryophanales; family Paenibacillaceae; genus Paenibacillus; species Paenibacillus sp. J22P90. Next base: position 111,805 of record NZ_JCAUAY010000005.1, on the reverse strand, counting down.
TACCAGCGGCTAAAAAATAGGAACTAGATCAAATACTTACCTTTCCCCAAAGGTAAGTATTTTTTTGTGCTTCATTTAATAGAAATATGATAATCTATTCATAGGGGGAGAATATCATCAATGAATGCGAAGAAACTCACAGCGCTGCTGTTAACCATTTTTTTACTAACACAACTCACATTGCCGTACGGAGGCGCTCTGGCTGAAGAAACGAAGACATCTCAGGATGAAGCCAAAGAACTGCTCCAAAAAGGACTTACAATTTTCGAGATCGATAAAGAGGTTGCTCGATTAAACGAACAAGATGCCAAAATCGGTGAGCAGATCAAGCTTAATGAACAAGATATCGAGAAGCAGAACGGCAATGTGGAAGCGACACGCAAGCATGCCGGAAAAGTGCTGCGAGCCTATTATACGGGTGATCGCGATTCGATCTGGATGCTGCTATTTGCAGCACACTCCTTCACGGATGTCTTGCGGATGTTTGAATACTTACAAATGATCGTCACAAACGACCAACGTTCCCTTACTAAATTCACGGATGCTTTTCAAAAGCTCAAAAAGCTGCAAGTAGATCTCGCCAATTCTCGGACTGAGCTGCAGAATACGAAAACGAAATTCCTAGAACAGCGTGAACGGCTCGTGAAGCTTCAAGAAGAGTTGGACAAACAATTGGCCGTCAGCGCCCAAGCGCAGGTCATTGCAGCCCAAATTAAAAGCCTGAACGATCAATGGAAGCAAGAAGGCCTACCTTTGGCGCGAGATTACTTAGATAATTTATCTATGGCTTTCCGGGAATTGCCGCAATTCCTAATGTCAGATAGCAAGTATATTAGCATCACTTCCAAAACGCCAGTGATCAATCTGACAGACGTAGATTTCAATACGTATCTTCATTCAAAGAGCGAGCTACTGAAAACGTTGAATTTCGAATTTAACGATGGGTCTATGGTCGCCACAGGCAAAAAAGGTGAATTGCAAATATCCATTCAAGGAAACTTCATCCTACTTACAAATGCAGAAAATTTGAATGAAGTTCGTTTCGTCGTTGATAATCTCGAATTTAACGGCTTTAAGCTGCCAGATACGACCATCGATGAGTTTACCAAGGAGTTCCAACTAGGCTTTGTTCCGAAAAAAGTAGCGAGCTACCTCGATGTGCTAAGTGTCGAGACGAAAAAGGGCGTCGCAGTTGTGAAACTCAAATTATCTCTGTAAACTAGTAGGGATAATTACATAAAGTGAGGACGAACAACGATGGAATTCAAAATTGGTCTTATGATGGATTTGCCAGATGGGAAAATTCCTGGCTTCTATGCTCAGATTGTCAAAGCACTTGCCGGCAAAGTCGAGTTATTCGATCGCGATAAAGAAATGCTGATTGTCAGTAATGAAGAGCAGCAGCGTGCTGCGCTTGATGTAATGGCCCATTTTAACATTGAGACTACGAACATGGAGCTTCGTTTACTTAACGACGAGGCCGAGTTGACGGATTTATTCAGTGATTACGGCTTTACTAGCCGCGCTGAACATCATTATTTGTACGATAAAATCGTCATTCCTTTCCGTTTTACAACGAACAGCCCAGCAGTCGAAGTAGATCAAGCCGCGCTCCAGGTCGAAGAGCACCTCATCGCCCAATACAAGGACGCCCAGAATCGCGACGTGTACATTGTGGATCGACAGCTAGAAGAACTGATGCACGGCATTGCCAAAGCCTATCGCTGCGGCATCGAGATCGTTCGTTAATCAGCAAAAAGCCCACATCGGCTGATGTGGGCTTTTCTCTTTTCACAGCAGATCGGCTGCCAATTGAGCCAGATGCGAGCGTTCGCCGCGCTCTAAAGTGATGTGTCCGCTTATGCCTTCTTGTTTAAAGCGCTCTACCACATACGTAAGCCCATTGCTGGATGCATCTAGGTACGGATGGTCGATTTGATCCGGATCGCCTAAGAGAACGATTTTACTGCCCTCACCAACACGAGATACGATCGTTTTCACTTCATGCTTCGAAAGGTTCTGCGCTTCATCAATAATGATAAATTGACCAGGAATGGACCGTCCACGAATATACGTTAACGCCTCTACTTGAATACTACCTAGACCGGCAAGTATTTTTTCAATATCACCTGGTTTTTTGGTATCAAACAAATATTCCAAATTATCATAGATCGGCTGCATCCAGGGACGCAGCTTTTCATCTTTTTCACCAGGCAGGTAACCAATATCCTTGCCCATCGGGACGACCGGACGAGCAATTAACAGTTTCTTATATTTACGATCATCCTCAATCTTCATTAGCCCCGCAGCCAACGTAAGCAGCGTTTTACCTGTACCCGCTTTCCCAGTTAGGGTGACGAGCGGGATATCGTCATTGAGCAGAAGCTCAAGAGCCATTCGCTGCTGCGCATTGCGCGCGGCAATCCCCCAGATGGGATCATTACTCATGTAAAGCGGCTCAAGCTTTTTGGCATCCGGTGAAACTTTGAGCAGTGCAGATTTAGAAGAACCTAGCTCATCGCGCAGGATGACGAATTCGTGAGGATGCAGCATGTAGCTCAAATTCAGTGCAGTAATGGTCAAGAAGCGATACGAGTAAAACTCATCAATAATTGATGGGTGAACGAACAATGTAATGTAGCCGGTGTACATATCGGTTTGAGCGACAATTCGATCGGTTAAATAATCCTGTGCTGGAATGCCCAGAACATCCGCCTTAATTCGGACCAGAGTATCTTTACTGACGATGATAACAGGTCTAGCGGCCTCACTATCTTGCTCTTCTAAATGATAGTTAAGCGCAACCGCGAGAATGCGATTGTCATTCGTTAATTCCGAAAACGTATCTTGCAGCTTCGCAAAGCTGCGGTGGTTAAGCTCCACTTTAATGCTGCCGCCATGCCCAAGTACAATCCCATCGGATAAATTCCCCTTGGCTCTCAATCCGTCTAGCAATCTCGAAACATGTCTGGCATTGCGACCGATTTCATCCGCATTTCGTTTCTTCGAATCGATTTCCTCCAACACCACGGCGGGTATGACCACTTCATTATCTTCAAATGCGAATAAAGCATTGGGATCCTGAAGCAGTACATTGGTATCTAACACGTAAATTTTTTTCATTGGTGTGTCCCCTCCCAGATTTGGCGTTAGATCATTGGTTATATTCATACATACAACCTAACCGTACAGGACAAACTAAACGCGAGATTCAAGGAAAGAAGGGAACGATTCTGGTGAGACTAATATACGTATGCGGACTGATTCTGATCCTCGCGGTAGGCTGCAGTCAAGCGCCGAAAAGTGGTGCCCCCTCTCAAAATACGAATAATAAACAAGTAAAAGTTCAACAAATTGCTCCGCAAAAGCTAGAAATTAAAGATTCTAAAGCAGTTGCAGCGCATTTGGAAAACCTAGCATTGGGTATCCCGCAGGTGGAGAGCGCACATTGCGTCGTCTTCGGCAATACAGCTGTGGTCGGCATTAACATTAAGAAGGAGCTTGATCGCGCCAGGGTTGGTACCGTGAAGTATTCGGTAGCCGAAGCACTTAAGAAGGATCCTTACGGCGTTAATGCGATCGTGACAGCTGACATGGATCTAGATCAACGCTTACGCAATATACGGGATAACATTCAAGCTGGAAGACCGATTCAAGGCTTTGCCGAACAGATGGCCGATATCGTAGGTCGCGTTATGCCGCAATTGCCCCGCGATATTCGCAATGATCAGGATATCGATAACGCCGGCCCGAATGGGACGAGCCCACAGGTTCCAGCCCGATAACTCGCCGAAGATGACAAAAAGCCTGTCTGCATACGCAGATCTAGGCTTTTTTATCGCATCAAAAACTTGGCCGAGTGAAATCATCGCGTCTCGGCTCTCACAAGCTTTCGCATATTCAGCTGTAATCATCATGTAGGCGCTATCTATCCATTGCATCGGTGGTGCAGCTGTTAGGTGTTCAGCCATATCATTCGCGCCTCCTACTAGGTGGTTGAAAACGCTCCTTACACTTACAGTATAGCATAGCGGGTGGCAAGCGTTCCACCATTATGTATCTATTTTCAAATCAACTCGGCACTCCTTTTGCCCAGATATACTTTAGTGTACGTTGATTTAGTAAAGTTATGTCCTTAATTCACAGCGTTAAATCGCTATTGATTATAGATGGGGTTCGAGTTAATATCGGTGAGCAGCTGCTCTGCATTCTCGCGATCAAAGCAATGCTTATGATATTCCCCTTCATGCTCATAGCCGATCCATATTTTCGTTGGATCCTCTACGGCTAGAACCTCAAGATTACTAACATGGTGATCTTCAACTAAAATAAGCGCGAAAAAATCCAAGGTCTCTTTAGCCGCTTCATCCTCTGGCCTGGCCTGTGACACAATATGCATCTGCAGCCAATTGAAAAAAGCATCCCCTAACTTCATCTCAGCGTCCATCCTCTCTTAGTAGAACAATGTCATAACCCGCTTCTAACCATTGCAACCATTGTTTCGTCCAAACAGGAATCCTGCCACCGCTCGTTTCCTCGCTTTCCTTCAACGATAACGTCAAAGCCATAACCATCGCCTTCGCCTCTTGTCGATTCAGCAAACGGTCCAGAAAGGCCTCTGCGCAGTGCGACAGATGAAAGGGCACACCATCAAACACAACATCCCCTTCGTCTGTTAAATCCAATTCTACGAGGTCTGATCCACACACATCTTCATCATCACTCAGCAGCAGACTTGATTTGAACATCGGAAGCAGACGAGGATGGAGATTCCCTGCCAATTGGCGGAAAGCTTCAAACTCGGCATCCGGCTGACAGCTCATGCGCTCTGCTCCAAGCACGAGCGGTGAATAGTTAAGGATCGGCGTCAACCAATATAGAGTCATCTGGCGTGCTCCTTACGCGATTAAGTCGGTCGCTTACCCGTTCTTTTCTCAATAAAGTAACGAATTCTTACGATTAACATGAGGGAAATCGCAACTGCTAAGCAAAGCACAATGGGCAGACCTGCAATTTGGAATATGAGCAGCATGTAAGAGCCAATTGCGAGTAACACATAAATAATCGCAGTTTTGAGCACAGGCAATTTGCGCGTACGAAACACTTTATTATACACATAAGACATGAAAACAAAGATTAATAGATAGGTGATAATCATGTGATCGGCGAACCATTCATTCAACGAACATACACTCCATTTCATTAATAATTTATTCAAATTTCATTAAAAGGGAAGTCATTCCTCATTATCCCTTAATTCAACAATAAAATAAAGGGAAATGCGGCTGAATAGCCGACATTTCCCTTTTTTCGAACATTTTGTGAATTAAGCGTTAGCTTCCGCCATTTTGCGGTTTTTCTCTGCACGCTCGCGCTCGCTCTTGTTCAAGATCTTTTTACGGATACGAACCGATTTCGGCGTGATTTCACAGTATTCATCATCATTCAAGTACTCAAGAGCTTGCTCCAAAGAGTATGAGCGAGGTGTTTTCATTTTAACTGTTTCTTCTTTGTTCGCGGAACGGATGTTGTTAACCGCTTTTTCTTTACAGATGTTAACGATGATATCATTATCACGTGTATGCTCACCAACAACCATACCTTCGTAAACTTCTGTTTGAGGATGCACGAACAAAATACCGCGATCTTCTACAGATAGAATTCCGTAAAGTGTAGATACGCCGGATTCACTGGAAACCAGTACGCCTTCGTGACGTCCGCCAACGCCTGCTCCTTGGTATGGACCATAGCTATCGAAAGCATGGTTCATAATTCCGTAGCCGCGTGTTAACGTCAAGAAGTTCGTTCTGTAACCGATCAAACCGCGTGCTGGGATTTTGAACTCAAGACGAACATTTCCGCTTCCGTTGTTAATCATGTTGACCATTTCTGCTTTACGTGAACCTAAGCTCTCCATAACGGAACCCATGCTATCTTCTGGAACGTCGATGATCAAATGCTCAATCGGCTCCATTTTTTGTCCGTCGATCTGACGAATGATAACTTCTGGTTTGGAAACTTGCAATTCGAAGCCTTCACGACGCATGTTTTCGATCAGAATTCCTAAGTGAAGCTCCCCGCGGCCTGATACAACGAATGCATCCGGGCTGTCTGTATCTTCAACGCGTAGGGAAACGTCGGTTTCAAGCTCTTTGTATAGACGCTCACGGATTTTACGGGAAGTAACCCATTTACCTTCACGACCTGCGAATGGCGAGTTGTTAACGATAAATGTCATTTGAAGCGTTGGCTCATCGATTTTCAAGACCGGCAATGCTTCTGGGTTCGCTGGATCAGCAACCGTTTCACCAATATTAATATCTTTGATACCTGCAATGGCAATGATGTCCCCTGCAGCCGCTTCTTCAATCTCAATACGCTTCAAACCACTGAAACCGAAAAGTTTTTCGATTCTAGCTTGTTTTTGTCCGCCTTCACGTGTCATAACAGCAACTGTTTGACCTTGACGAATTTTACCACGGTTCACACGGCCAACACCGATACGACCCAAGTACTCATTGTAATCCATCAACGTAACAAGGAATTGCAATGGTTGCTCAACATCTTCTGTAGGAGCTGGGATGTGTTGTACAACTGTTTCATAAATTGCTTCCATGTTGTCATCTTGTTTCTCTGGATCAAGGCTTGATGTACCTTGCAATGCGGAAGCATATACAACGTGGAAATCAAGTTGCTCATCAGTAGCGCCAAGCTCAATGAACAAGTCAAGAACTTCGTCAACAACTTCTTGTGGACGAGCGTTCGGACGGTCAATTTTGTTTACAACTACAACTGGAGAAAGATTGCTTTCAAGTGCTTTACGTAGAACGAATTTCGTTTGTGGCATTGTACCTTCGAAAGCATCAACAACCAACAATACGCCGTCTACCATTTTCATGATCCGTTCAACTTCGCCGCCGAAGTCAGCATGTCCTGGTGTATCTACAATGTTAATCAAGTAGTCTTTATAGTTAATCGCCGTATTTTTGGCAAGGATGGTAATACCGCGTTCTCTCTCTAGATCATTGGAGTCCATTGCTCTTTCTTGAATAGCTTCGTTATCGCGGAATGTTCCGGATTGTTGAAGCAATTTATCTACGAGTGTTGTTTTACCGTGGTCAACGTGAGCGATAATGGCAATATTGCGAATCTTGTCTCTTGCGTGCATGAATGTCAAACCCTCTCTACCCTATAATTTTCGTCTCTGTTCATAAAACAAGCGTCGGACATAAGCGCCGACGCTTGACATTTACCCTTAGTATACGCAGTTTCTCGACATTATGCAAGACAAAAGGCACACTTCACAAAACTTTTAACTGGAAAGAGGCAAGTAAGAGGCGAGTTCACCACAATCTTCGTTTACGGAAAATCATGGAAAGTCCAACAACCACAAGGATCAAAGCGATTACATAAATCCCTAATTTAAATAGAATCGTTAACCCAAATAGCGCCGCTGAAATGGTTCCCAACACGATGGAAGCGATCCAAATGCTGCGATCACTCCCCCGTTCAAACAAATGAAGCTCGTATAAACCTATCGCTATTCCTAAAATGAAACCTGGCCAAATATAGCTCATCGAACCCCAGCCGAATACGTTGCAAAAGAAAAACATGAGGGCATAAGTAGTCAATATCCCGCCAGGGACAAGCACACCAGCCGGTAATCTGCGATTGAAATACAGCATGTGTAAGAGCAATCCAGGCACTAGTAATAGAAGCGGCCAAAAAAAGGATAGAATGAGCTGGAAAACCCCTAATTTACCTAGCAGTAAAACAACTGCCAAGCCGATAAATACAATACCAATGGAGTAGCTATTTCTAGCGATACGAATCCCTCCTAATATGCTCATAGTTGTACGGGCGTAAATCTATGTAAAATCGACACCCTTCAACAAATATTTTATCTCACATGTGAGGAAATTGCTAGGTGTTTATCGTGATTCCCGGCTTGCGTTCAATTCCAGTTGTCGGGGTATACTATAGCACGCGCAGAACCTTTTGCCTTGGCATTTGGCCTTCTGTTGTTCTAATGGGGAGGTCTTATGGAACAAACATTAACAAATAGTAAGCAACACCGAAAACCGCTATGGACCAAAGCTTTTTTAATTACATCTCTGGCAAATTTACTTCTGTTTTTCAGCTTTCAAATGCTCATTCCCACGATTCCAACACATTTATCTCAATTAGGCGGAGACAATGTACAAGTTGGACTCGTCATTGGGATATTCACCATCTCTTCGCTCTTAACGCGCCCCTTCGCTGGCAGAGCCTTAGACTCACTTGGCAGGAAACATGTCCTCATTGTCGGCTTAGCCATATGCGCATTTACGATTGCCGGCTACTCCTATATTGCCGCAGTTACGCTTATTTTGGCCGCGCGCTTCGTTCATGGCATTGGTTGGGGATTATCAACGACCTCTCTCGGCACTGTCATCGCTGATATTATCCCGCCTGAGCGCCGCGGAGAGGGAATGGGGTACTACGGATTATCAAATACATTCGCAATGGCTGTAGGGCCGCTCACTGGACTTTGGGTCATGCAAGCGTTTGGCTTCTCTTATGTACTTTTGATATCAACGATACTTGCGATATTATCTCTGTTTAGCTCTGTGTTTATTTCCTATCCAAAGCCAATTCCACCTATTAAACCAGCACAAAAGCTTCGATTTGTGGACCGTTTATGGGAACGTTCTGCCCTTCTTCCATCGACGCTTTTACTATGCACCGCAATCTGTTACGGAGGCATCGTGACCTTTATTACCTTATACGGCGTCGAAGCTGGTATTCCCAATGTTGGCTTGTTTTTTCTATGTAACGCCAGCATGGTTCTGCTTGTTCGCCCCATTACCGGGGTGCTCTTTGATCGCAAAGGTCCCGAGTGGGTTCTTCTCCCAGGCGCGTTCTTCACGATCGCAGGGCTCTGGCTGCTCTCCTATGCGCATTCCAACCTTAGCTTAGCCATTGCCGCGCTGTGCTATGGCGTAGGCTTCGGCTCCATACAACCTGCCCTTCAGGCATGGACGATTGCTCGTTCCTCCCCTGAGCGACGCGGCGCGGCCAATGGCACCTTCTTCTCGGCCAATGACCTTGGCATTGGATTAGGAGCCATGGTGCTAGGCGCAATCGCCAACTGGAATGGCAGCTACGCCATCATGTACCGGTACTCAACGACCTTGATCATCATCTTCCTGCTGATTTACGGTTGGTCCTTCTGGGCACTCACGTTTGCAAAAAAAACAGCACACTGACTCAACGTCAGCGTGCTATTGGTCATTCATTCCGTGTCTTTAATGAAAATAATCGCACCCATTTGGCAATGCCGCCTGTTGCAATTACGACACCAGTGGTTATGACAGGAATCCAAACGTGCAAAAATTCATAATCATGCAGCAACCAATCGATCATCTTTTCATCTTTAACAAACATTTCCCCAGCTGTATAGCCAAGAATTCCCGCGCCAATATAAACTAGAATCGGATACTTCTGCAATAAATTCATCACAAGTGTGCTTCCCCAAATAATGATAGGAATACTCAGCCCGATCCCCAAAATAATGACTGTATTATTTCCGTTCCCTTTGGCCGCTATCGCCAAGACATTGTCCAAGCTCATAACGAAATCAGCGACGATAATCGTCCATATCGCTTTACCTAGCGTGGCGGCTTCCTTAATATTGGAGTGACCGTCTTCGTCCGTAAGCAGCTTGATGGCAATCCACAACAGTAAGATCGAGCCGCCTGCTTGAATAAAAGGAATCGTGAGCAAGCTCACTGCAACGAGCGTTAGAATTAAACGCAGTGCAATCGCCCCAAACGCCCCCCACCAGATGGCCAGCTTCCGCTGCTCTAGGGGGAGATTTTTGCTAGCTAGTGCGATTACAACCGCATTATCACCGCTCAGCACAATATTAATCAACATAATTTGCAGAAATAAAAAGAGCGCATCAACCATGCTTCACGACCTCCTGGCGAACATGGAGAGCAAGTGAATGGAAAGGTTGCGATCACTGCGGCAGCGTGGAGTTAGAATAAATGGGCGTTAGATTCCTGTTTCATTTGTCCATGTACGATTTCAATAGTTTCTGTTTCTAAGACCGCTTTTTCAATAAGCTCGTTCAGAAATGTCATGCTGCCTTCCAGCTTCTCCACCAATTGCAAGTTAGGATTCGTACTTGGGGATGGCGGGAGGAATAACGAACAGCAATCCTCATAGGGTAAGATCGAGATAGGAAATGTTCCTATCGATTCGGCAATACCAATAATCTCTTGCTTGTCCATCATCATCAACGGTTGTAAAAGCGGTAAAGTAACCACTCGCCCGATGGCATGAAGACTAGGGAGCGTTTGACTGGCAACTTGCCCTAAGCTCTCGCCTGTTACTAGGGCTGCAAGACCTTCCCGTTCTGCGATCCGCTCAGCAATTCGATACATCGCTCTTCGAATGAGCGTGACGAGCAAATTGTCCTTGTACTCACGGTGAATAGAGGTTTGAACCTCCGTGAAGGACACCATATGAAGCTTTAAAGAGTCGGTGTAGCCAGCCAACTGATGAGCAAGCTCCATCACTTTATCCTTCGCACGTTCACTGGTATAAGGGTAACTATGAAAATGAATCGCCTCCATCGTTAATCCTTTCCGCATCGCTAACCAGCCTGCAACAGGACTATCAATGCCGCCTGAGAGCATCAGCAGCGCTTTACCGCTCGTTCCAGAGGGAAATCCGCCAGCACCTGCAAAAACCTCGACATACAGAAGCACTTGCTCCTCCCGAATTTCTACACGCAGCTCAACCTCAGGCTTTCGAACATCGACTTGCAACCCAGGAATAGCTTGAAGCACATAGCCCCCAACCAAATAATTCATCTGCTGAGAGTCATGCGGAAATGCTTTATTGACCCTGCGAACAGTAACCTTAAAGGTCGCCGGTTGTTTCGGAAGCGACTGCATCACGCGCAGCGCCGTTTCTTGAATCGACTCCAGCTCTAACGGCGCATGATAGGCAGGGCTGAAAGAGGCAAGCCCAAATACTCGCTGCAAAGCAGCAGAGGCCTGTTCATAATCGGCACCCCCTAGCTCCACATATACGCGTCCAAATTCCGGAATATACCTGACATCAGGAAAAGAACTTAAAACTTTACGAATTTGTACCATAACACTTTGCTCAAAGCGCTTTCGATTTTTACCTTTTAGCATCATTTCGCCAAATCGCAAAATTAAACAATCCGGTTTCATTTTCGCTTCCCCCTTTGAATGACAGATGGGTTTCTCATGGGAGCAAGCTCCTTGACCACCTCTTGTAATTTCCGTAAAAACTGCTCGATTTCTTGTTCTTTATGCTCATCACCAAAGCTCACTCTTAGGCCGCTGACGGCCAAATCTCGCGAACACCCCATAGCCAGCATTACCTCACTCGGCTCTGACTCCCCGGACGTACAAGCTGATCTTGTGGAGATGTAGATCCCCTTTTGTTCCAGTGCATGCACGACGACCTCTGCTTTCATTCCTGCAAAAGCGAAATGCACGATATGTGGTGCCATCAACTCCGCCGCCTCAGAGCCTGTCATCATCAATTCAGGTATCTCCGCGATACCAGCCAGCAATTGCTTTCTAAGCGCATATTTATGTGCCATTTTCGCAGCTTGATTATCCATACTCTTGCGCAGTGCTTTCGCCATGCCGACGATTAAAGGGACGTTCTCTGTCCCTGATCGGACGCCGGCTTCTTGACCGCCTCCAGCAAGCAAAGGTTTAAGCTGAATGCCAGCTCTTCTATAAAGGAAGCCGACCCCTTTGGGCCCTCTGAATTTATGAGCAGAAGCGCTGCATAGATCGATTCCCCATGACTTTGGCAGCATTGGCAGTTTAGCAAGTCCTTGGACAGCGTCCACATGAAAAAATATTTTAGGATATCCGGCTAGGTATTCGCCAATTTCTTTAATTGGCTGAATGGTACCTACTTCATTATTTACATACATGATGCTTACAAGGATCGTATCTTCACATATCGCAGCTTGAAGATCCTCTAACCTTACACTGCCCGATTGTGTAACAGGTAAATATGTAACTCGAAAGCCTTCCAGCTCTAGTCCAGCGAATACTTCTTTAACAGATGCATGTTCGATTTGTGTGGTAATCAGATGCTTACCACGCTGTTGATAGCCGTAGGCTACGCCTTTAATGGCTAAGTTATTACTTTCCGTACCGCCAGATGTGCATATGATGTCACTAGGCAAAACATCGAGAGCCGAAGCGATGACGCCTTTCGCGCTCTGTAAAAGCTTTTCCGCTTCTACACCTAATCGATGTATAGAGGACGGATTCCCATAGTGAGATTTCATGACCTCAGCTATTGTGTCTATAACCTCATTATAAAGCGGCGTCGTAGCCGCGTAATCCATATATAACATGGTGATCTGATTCCCCTTCTTAACCATTCCCTTTTCCTATTAAAGCTTATAACCGCCGAGAACTCAAGTAAGCTGGCTACAAAGCGAAAAGCCGATCTCCGCATAACACATGCGAAAATCAGCCCATTGGTAAACGAATTATTGAGCAAAATTTTGACGATGACCGAGCACTTTTGAAACGTAAGCCTGTGTCTCTTTCGGCAAGAACTGAAGCCTTTTCGCCAGATCCTCATCCGTCTTGATGCCTAAGCGATCAACACGACCCGGTCCAGCATTATAAGCTGCAAGGGCTACCCCTTCGTTTCCGTTGTATTTCTTAAGCAAGCCGCTCAAAAATTGTGTCCCTGCATCTATGTTTTGTTTTGGATCAAATGGGTTTGTTACCCCATAGCCGCTGCTAGTCCCATCCATAAGCTGCATTAACCCTTTAGCACCAGCTGAAGACACTGCCTGATGGTTAAAGGATGATTCTTGCTGGATAACAGCTTTCACCAAGGAAGCGTCCACGCCGTATTTCCGGCTTGCTTGCCCAATCAGCCCTTCAAACTGTATTCCAGTGGGTGTTGCGTTAGAGATCGACTGCAGTGGTGTATAGGATTTATTCAAAGCGCCTAATGCGCTTGGTAGGTTGCTTAAGGATTGTTGTAATGTTGACATGTCCAGCGTGTCCGTCACGCTCTCCGTACTTACACCTTGTCCCATAAGTGAGTTTAGAAGTTCACTAAAGTCACTTGAGTCATCAGAAGCCCCGGCGGAAGCGTCATTCGAGAAAAGACTTAATTTGCTCAACGTCTGAAGCTGAAGCAGCTCCTTCAACACTCTTGGGTCTATTCCGTTCGTATTTGCATTCGTGATGCTGTTCATCGCCCAGACCTCGCTTTATCATCTTTGTTCAATGTATTTATTGTACACGGTTTGAGCCCTGACGACCATACTTTTTGTGGAAAAAGAAAAAAGACAGCCGTTAGACTGTCCCTCTTGCCTTTCAAGAAATATTCTGCTGCAGCATTTCATTATCATTCAATAATCGTCTCACTGTGACTCGTGAAATCCGCAAATGATCGGTTTCTTCAACGATGAACTTAAACTCATCATTATAGCTTACTTGTTGATTGCGGCTAGGGGGAATTTCGGTTTGGGAATAAATCCACCCTCCGATCGTATCATAATCATCCGATTCGATCTCAAGCCCGAAGTACTCGTTTACTTCGTCAATTAACAGCAAACCATCAATCGAGAACGTATTTTCGTCCTTCATTTCAATCGTTGGGCGCTCCTCGTCAAACTCGTCTTGGATTTCGCCAACGATCTCCTCCATAATGTCTTCCAGCGTTACTAAACCTGAAGTACCACCGTATTCATCAATAAGCAAAGCCATTTGGCTCTTGCGTTTTTGCATCATTTTAAGAAGATCACTAATATGAATGGAATCCGGCACCGTCGTGATGGGACGAATGATTTTCTTAATACCTTTCAGGTTAGCGTCTGGCTTCAATAAATCTTTGATGTGAACGAATCCAATGATGTTATCCTTATCAGGATCACACACCGGGTATCTCGTTCGCATCTCTTTGATGGCGATAGCTAAATTCTCAGCATAGGAAAGTCCTGCATATAAGCATTCCATTTCCGTACGCGGAATCATAATTTCACGTGCTGTCGTCTCTGCGAATCCGAATATATTATCAACAAGCGTGAGCTCTGTATTATCAATTAGTCCGTTTTTGTGACTTTCCTGCATCAGGACTCGAATTTCGTCCTCCGTATGTGCAGATTCGTGCTCCGTTGTAGGCTCAATCCCAGCGCGGCGAAGCATCCAGTTAGAAATCCCATTTAATATCCAAATGAACGGATACATCATTTTATAGAATAATACCATGGGCCCTGCAGATAACAAGGTGACTTGTTCTGCTTTACGAATCGCATACGTCTTAGGAAATTGTTCACCTAATGTAATATGAAGAGTAGTCATTAAAGAAAAAGCAATAATAAATGTGATCGTGTGAAAAACACTGTCTGGCAATCCTAGTGGAGCGAATAAAGGTTCTAAAATTCTGGCAAACGTCGGTTCACCTACATAACCTAGTCCTAATGAGGTAAGCGTAATTCCTAATTGACAAGCTCCCAAGTAAGCATCGAGATTATTCATGATCCCTTGTGCAAACTTCGCGTTTCGGCGACCTTCACCGACAAGCGATTCAATTCGACTTCCTCGTACTTTCACCATGGCAAATTCTGCTGCGACAAAAAAACCGTTTAACAACACTAGTCCAAACATTAACAGAAAACTGATTAACGTTTCGGGCAAAGGATCTTCCAATACCTTACCTATCCCCTAACAAGTGCAAAAGCCGCACCCAGGAGAGTAGGTACACCTCCCTTAATTTTCGATTTTAATTTTTTTAAAATATCACTACTCATTATATAATAATACTGTAATCATTCAAAGGTGCGAATATGACACTTGAAGCCAAATAGTACGAGCAAATGGGCGTAAACACATTAAAATGAGCCTTAATTGCGCTATTACACATGAATAATAGCTTTCTTGGGCTCTTTTTCACGTTTTTTTCAGAAAAAATAAAAAACAAGCCGATTTCTCGGCTTGCCTGTTAAAGATTTAAGAAAAATAAGGAACCAATAAAAAATAGGCAGATACGGCAATAAATCCTAATGCAACGGACCAAGAGCCTATGCTCTTATTACCCATTACAAAAGCAATAACACCTAGAATAATGCCCGAAATCCCAAGTAATACAGGCCAGACAAAAAGGGATGCCAACGCAACGAACAGTGCGACATATCCCACTGCTTTATTGCGAGTAACGGCTTCTACAAGCTCAGCGACATCCTCATCAGAAACGGTCGAGGTCGACTCATTTCCGCGATTTATCCTAGCCTGAGGTACAGCAATCTCTGCTGCATATTCTTCCCCAGCATGAAGTCCGCTTTCGATGCGAAGCTGACTCTTCTGATATCTCTCCTTGGTGGCATTGTCTAAAGATCGTTCCTCTTTATTCATGCTGCCTCCGCGTTACACATACCTAATGTTTGGTCGCAGCTTTAAACGTGTGGCAACACGTATTTGCTGCTTTCGTTGCACTATCATGATGAGTGGTATCAAACGATTCCTCTGAAGCAAATTCTTCATTGTAGCTGGCATTCGCGTGCTGATCAATTTCAATCATGATCGTGTCTGCATGACAGTTGTTTCCCTGTGTCCAAAACTCACAATTGGATACTGCGCATTTGACTGCTGGCATCATCATCACCCCCAGTAACAATTTGCCCGTGTTAGGAGTGATCTATCCTTTTTGGAGTCTGTCAGATAAGACCAAGAACATCGCATGTGACCACAACAGCGGAAGGGCAGGATCCCCATGTTTGGCAATCCATTCGGCATGCACAGATGGCTCGCGGAGGTTGTCAGCGACTTGCTCCGGGAACCTTCCAAGCGCATCAGCCTTGCTCGCAATCCATTCTAAACAACGCTGCGCCTCATCCCTATTCCCCAGTTCGAACTGAAGCCATCCATACCAAGATGTCAACAGAAGCCATTCACCGCCGCCATAGTAACGATCTTCTATGTAGCGTTGTATTCCTTCATGTTTAAGATCAGCCTCGATAGCTTGTACGGTTTGGAGCATGATCGGATCACTAGGCTCAACTACGCCAAATGGTAAAGCGAGCCATAGCAAGCTGGCATCAACGCCGCTGAGCGCAGGCTGCCAAATTTCATTCACGCAATGAATGGATTTCACAAACCGTCCTTCATGAACAGCATGGGTATGTATAAAATGATGAATAAGTTCTGCTTTTTCAATGAGCTCATGCCGTGATTCTAGCTCACCAAGCGCTTTAAGTCCCCCGTATAAACAGGCTAATGTTGCTGGATGAACAAAATCTGGAAACTCTTCCCAGCAATCAAAATTCGGATAGTGCCAGAAAGCCATCACATAGTCCACGGTCATCTCAATACTCTCTCTAAACTCTTCCAAGAGCGCTTTATTTCCAGTCAGCCTAATATGTTCCACAAGCCCCCATAACCAAGCCCCGTAACCATCCAGCTGAAAATGACCCCACTCTGAATTGTCGTCTCGCCCATCCAAATGATACCGCGTGCCAAAAAACTCGGAACGATCAATCCATTCTCTATTCTCATGTTTTCGAAGCAGCTCTGTGAGCCGCGGACG
This sequence comes from Paenibacillus sp. J22P90, assembly GCF_059692195.1. Taxonomy (NCBI): domain Bacteria; kingdom Bacillati; phylum Bacillota; class Bacilli; order Caryophanales; family Paenibacillaceae; genus Paenibacillus; species Paenibacillus sp. J22P90. The sequence continues at coordinate 95,206 of NZ_JCAUAY010000005.1, read as the reverse complement.
CTTGCCTTTCAATACGCGATGTACCCAACGGTAAAATTGTTCAGCACTCCCTATTTCCCCCACGCGATCCATCGCATTCGCAATAAACGTCCCATCACGCAGCCAACTATAGGAATATGGCGAAAAAAGAGGAGAAGCTACATAACCCCCGCTAGGATGTTGATTCAGCTTAATTATTTGCTTACTGATGTTGACTAGTTGTTGCAGCTCCATTCATATTCTCCTCCTTTTTATGGAAAAAGGGATGCGTTTGGTCGCATCCCTTTGTTTTTAATTACTATTAAACTTTTTCACCTTGCATACGGCGTTGAGTGATGTAATCTGTTTCGTAATAAGCAAGATCTTCTCTAATTTCTTCAAATACTTTTGACAATTCAATTGTTAAGTCACGCACTTCACGTGAAGGCTTTTTGCGGAAACGAATAGCATCTTGTCCTGTGTAAGCGTAGCGACCGTCTTCGGAATAGCACTCATTCTTAGGATAGAAGAAGGTATTAACACATGTATGATATACCTCATAGAGCACTTTTTCCGAAAAATCAACATTAAAAGTAGGACGTCTCAAGCTAACGCCCAGTTTCTCATAAGCCACTTCACAAAACACTAGAAGATGACGAGTGTCTTGCAGGTACCCGCGGTAAAATTCATCCATTGCCGGATCATTTTCCACATTTAACTGTGAGAGCGAATGTTGATTAAGAAACAGTTCCATTTTGGCCGTCGTTTCTTTGAGCTTAGTACGCGTTGAGTCACAAATATTTTTCACATTAAAAACAGCCATGTAAGAAGACCTCCTATAATTGCGCTACTTCTATCCTACCATAAATGTTCCCGAAGTGGTATATGTAAAACACCAGATGGTATGCATAAAACATTCCCGCTCGCCTAACCCTATGAAAAAAGGAGGGCTTGATCATGTGGCGTTACCTCACTACCATCACCCTAGCATTAGGATTAGGGATTGTTCTCTTTCCTCATCTGCCCAATCACCATCGCACAAAACCTGGACCCGAGGTCTATAGTGCCAAATATGAAACAACCTCTAAACTGTCCTTGTTAGAGCAGGATGTAAAGCTTACAGATGAACTATGCAGAGATCAATGCGCCCTCGATTATAAGACCATGCTAGGTCAAATTCAAGGCGGAGAGCCGGTAACGAATGTGCTTACTAATATGAGAGCTCACCACGAGAAAATGGAGATGCTCGTTTGGTCCAAGCGCGGTCAATCTTGGGAGCAAGGCATCAAATCAGGAGACCTCCCCTCCTCTTACAAAGACCAAGCGGCGGCTTACTTGAAAGAAGCGAAAGCTGCTGCCGACGGGGGTAAGCATTATCAATCACCTAAATTTGGGGCTGGACGTCAGGTATATTTCATCCAGGGTACCCCCTCAACGAATGGAGACGATTCACTAGTCGGCGTTATCCATCAAGATGTTCTTGCGCAAGTGACGGATCACCAGATGAAAAATTTGAGACTTGAACCTTATCCAAACGAAAATCGTTGGAAAGTTAAAGCTGTCGAGACCAATACACTAAAAGAAAAAATCGTGGATCATCCTGAAGACAATCAAGGCACAAGCCATTATCAGCAAAATGAAGTTGTCGTCCGCTTCAAAACAGATCCAACCGAAGCTCAGCTGGGTCAGATCAAGTCTGAGATCAAAGCGATTTCAGCTCAAAAGCTAGGGTATACGTATGTTTTCCGTGTGGAAGGTATGGATGCCAAAGCACTAATCGCCTATTTCGGCAAATGGAATGTCGCTTACGTTGAACCCCATTTCCTATATATGACAAATGATTACTATGATGATCAAGAGCGTGAGGATTCAAACCCGTCTAGCACCAATTCAAACACTGATCAAACGCCAGTTACTGCGAATTTTATGCCTAATGACAATTTATATCAAAGATACCAGTGGAATTTGCCGCTAATTGAAACGGTCCAAGGCTGGCAATTAAACCGCGGAGCTAAAGATGTGATTGTAGCAGTTGTAGATACGGGCGTGGATTTGAAGCATCCTGATTTACAAGGTCAGCTGTTACCTGGCTACAATGTCATTAGCGGCAATGAGAATCCCCAAGATGATGTTGGGCATGGTACACATGTTACAGGCGTCATTTCAGCCCTTGTGAACAATAATCTAGGCGTAGCGGGGATGACTTGGTTTAATAAAGTACTTCCTGTTAAAGTGTTGGATCAGACCGGTGCGGGCAGCACCTATTCCGTTGCTCAGGGAATTATTTGGGCAACAGACCACGGGGCAAAAGTGATGAACCTAAGTCTCGGTAATTATGCCGATTCAGGTTTTCTCCATGATGCTATTCAGTATGCCTATGATAAAGACGTCGCGCTTATCGCGGCAAGCGGGAACGATAATACGGAGCAGCCCGGATTTCCAGCGGCTTATCCAGAAGTATTTGCAGTAGCTGCCAGTGACTCGCATAACGAGAAAGCGCCATTCTCGAATTACGGCGACTATATTGATGTCACTGCACCTGGTGTCACAATTGCCAGTACGTACCCGAATAACCAATATGCTGCCTTGTCCGGCACTTCGATGGCAAGTCCGCATGTCACAGCCTTAGCGGCATTGATTCGATCCGCTAACCCTAATTTGAAAAATACGGACGTCTATGAAATTATGCGTCAATCTGCCCAAGATCTAGGCGACAAAGGTCATGACAAGTACTTTGGCTATGGGTTGATCGATGTCGTCAAAGCGATCGAGATGGCGAAGCAAGATACGTCTCCTCTATCTTATTGGCCACAGGAGTTAGCGCGTCAGCTGCATTTGGTACCGAAGAAGTATGCGGGTAGTTTGGGGTTGGAGAGGTAAAATAAACGGTTACGTCGTACTACAAGGACTAAATTCTAATAAAATCCGCTCCAGCCTGTGGCTGGGGCGGATTTTCGCTTTTTGAGGCGCACAGCTCTTTTACTGTCCATACTTCTCCATCTGAGAAATGCAATATAGCACGTTTTTCTATCGAAAAATCGATTTTAGCTAAAGTTGATGCAAATAGGCATCAATTGCTGTATTTTCAGCTCTGTTTAAACAATTTCGAGCCAAAAAGATGCCTTTTTGCATTTATTTAAAACGAAGAAGAGATTTCCCCCTGAAAAGGATGCTCTTTTGCATTTTTGCCTCGTGGATGTATGGGATTCTACAAAATAATTGTACAAATGAAATACCCGCATAGCCGAAGCCATGCGGGTAACCGACAGTATGGAAAGTTTGCCGTAAGCCGGGTTCTGTACTTCCAGTGGTCATAATGGGCGTCTGCTCCCCTGCCACTATTGAAGCGACAATCATCTATCTAGGCCGTGCATTGCTGCACAGCTCAAGCGACCAACCCGAACGCGTCTCAGGCGAAGACTGCTGCCTCGAAAGCAGCTTGCGTTCCACTAGGTCTTGCTCCAAGTGGGGTTTACCAGGATCTATGTCACCATAGAACCTCGTGGTCTCTTACACCACGGTTCCACCCTTGCCTGTGCTATATTTCAAGCCATCGGCGGTCCATTTCTGTGGCCCTATCCTTCAACTCGCGTTGACTGGACGTTATCCAGCACCCTGCCTTATGGAGCCCGGACTTTCCTCTCGCTATGGCTTACCCATAGCCAGCGATTGTCTGTCAAACTTCCCTTTGCATAGGCTAGTATACTAGGAATGCCTTCGAATTACAACATACCTACACAAATTGGAATGGTTCTGTATGAATTGCGGACGGGATGACCTGCGTATCCGTCTTCGCGAGCTGCGCGGCTAAATAATCTGCTACGCCGCGCTTCATGACCTTCTCGACGTTGTGCCCAACGTCGAGAAGAGCCAACCCCGCCGCGAGCGCATCGTGCGCGGTGTGGTAGTCAATGTCGCCGGTGACGAGCACATCGGCGCCAGCAAACATGGCGTGCCGCATGTAGCGGCCGCCAGAGCCCCCCAGCACGGCCACCTTGCGGATGGGCCGTGAGAGATCGCCGACGACGCGCACCGTCGGCACGTCGAACACAGCCTTCGCGTGCTCCGTTAGCTCGCGAAGCGTCATAGCCGCGGGCAGCTTGCCCACGCGGCCCAAACCGAACACTCTACCCTTGAGGTCCATCGGGTAGAGGTCATAGGCCACCTCCTCGTAGGGGTGGGCCTTCAACATCGCTGTAACCGCCTTACGCTGCACGCTGGCGGTTACGATCGTTTCCACTCGTACCTCTTGTACGCGCTCCAACTTACCGACTGCCCCGATAAACGGAGTCGCCCCTTCCTTCGGCAGGAACGTCCCCGTCCCGGGGATGTTGAAGCTGCAAGAGCTGTACTGCCCGATGCCGCCTGCTCCGGCTTTAAACAGGGCATCCAGCACCGCTTGATGATGCGTCTCTGGTACGAAGACTACGAGCTTCTGAAGCTTCTCCGTATGCACATCTTCAAGGTGTGTCATATCTGTTAAGCCAAGCTGCTCCGACAACAGATCATTTACGCCGCCTTCTGCCACATCTAGATTCGTATGAGCAATGTACACAGCGATGTCATTTTTTATTAATTTTTCATATAGACGCCCTGCTGGCGACTCTGTCTGCAGATGAGCTAGCGGTCTGAAAATAATCGCATGATGCGCAATAATTAGGTTGGCACCAACTTCGATTGCTTCGTCCACAACGGCGTCCGTCACATCAAGAGCAACAAGCACCTTCGTAATTTCTTTCTGGAGTGTACCGAGCTGCAAGCCAATTTTATCATCAGCCATCGCATAATGCTTAGGAGCCAGCTGTTCAAAAAGCTGGATTACGGTTTGACCTTTTGCAAGCACGCCAGTACCTCCTTTATTTCATGCATTTCTTGGCTAACCTGCTCCACTTTCGCTATGGAAGCTTCAGCCGTTGATAGCTTTAGTTGATTAACGATCATCGCAAGCTTTTTCAGCTCGCTTTCCCATTTCACAAACCAAACCTCAGGTGCTTCCTGCATCAAAAAAGGTCCCATCTGTTGCAAACGTTCCTTCGACACTGTAAAACCGCCTGGAAGCGTACGCGCCTCATAAAGCGCTTCTAAAGCCGCATACTCTTCTTTGTCAGCAATAACCGCAGTTAAAATCTCGTAAATCTTGCCATCTTCCTCGAGAATAGCTTCGGATTCCAATTTCCAACCATTAGCGAGCAACCAACGCCGCACATGATCCTCACCGACATTCGGCTGCAAAATCAAATGCTGAACGCCAGGAAGCTTTGATTTTCCAGCCTCCAAAATGCTCGCCATCAAGCTGCCGCCCATGCCAGCAATCGTGATGACATTAACTTCTCCGGGCTCGATAACGGCAAGACCATCTCCGGATCTTACTTGAATGATTTTAGATAGACCGCTTTCGAGCACTTGCCTTTGCGCCGCTTCGAAAGGGCCTGGATTTACTTCTCCAGCCACTGCAGCCACTAGGATACCCTGCTGTGCCAAATACGTCGGCAGCAAAGCATGGTCGGAGCCTATATCTGCTACTCGAGAACCTACTGGTACACGGTCAGCAATCATTTGAAGTCTTTTCGATAATTTAACCATCTGCTACATTACCCACTCTACCCATTTTTTTCGCAGCAAAAATAATGCCGCGCCTACTGAAACTAATTTAGCTGTAAACGAAATTTGAATAAGTCGCGAGCTCATATCGACATCAATAAGAAAGGTCATGGTCTCAGGAATAAACCAAACCAGGCCTCCTACTAGCATGAGCACGCTAGCCGCTTGTTTATTCGTGTGATGTGCAAGCCATGCCATCCAAATGAGGACAACACTCACAGGAACCCAGCTTAATTCAAGTGAAATCCAGGAAGGTTGATCTAATTTTTGTACTAATAACCAACTATAAGTCCCTACTAGACCTAACCATCCACAGATTTGGAAAATAGCCATTCGTCCAATCAAACCATTAAGTAACCATATACAACTACAAAACGCTAAATATCCTATATACGAGGTTGAGGCATGAATACCCGATAAATTCATCATGTGCAAGCCTAAAAGCAGCATCGCAACCGAAGCTAAGCCGCACAAGACGTACGTAACGACAGGTGTTCGACTAAATTGTCTATATGCTACGGCATAACAAACGATGACAAAAATCGAGGAAATACCAATTTGCATTGGCAATCCAAAAGAGTTAAAATTAAGAGCAGATAAGGCAAGAGCGGCAATAACCGCCAAAGCAGCCATCCATATTTTCCAGTTACTGTTTGTTACTGCCGTTGCTGAAACACCCAGTAGCGAAGCTGGTTTAGGTGTCATATCATCCACATACAAATTCATTAGAAAATCGCAATAATGCTCGGGCAGCAATTTGCTCCGGCGCCAATGATCGATTTCTCTTACTATCACTTTTCTTCTCTCAGCATCCATGTATACGCTCACCTTCCTAGCTACTTTATCGGTGATTTCATGCTCAGATTTTAGTAATTCTTATGAAAAAACTACAAAAAGAAGACCCCGCCGAATTTGGCAGGGCCCACTCATAGCGATTTTATTCCAAAAAGTCCTTCAAACGTTTACTACGGCTAGGATGTCTCAGCTTCCGCAAAGCTTTTGCTTCGATCTGACGAATCCGTTCGCGCGTAACACCGAATACTTTTCCTACTTCTTCTAATGTTCTTGTACGTCCATCATCAAGTCCAAAACGCAAGCGAAGTACGTTTTCTTCCCTTTCAGTTAACGTATCAAGCACGTCTTCAAGCTGTTCTTTCAAAAGCTCGTACGCAGCTGCATCAGCAGGTGCCAGTGCCTCTTGATCCTCGATAAAATCCCCTAAATGTGAATCATCTTCTTCACCAATCGGTGTTTCCAAAGAAACAGGCTCTTGCGCGATTTTCATGATTTCACGAACTTTATCCGTGCTTAAATCCATCTCTTTTGCAATTTCTTCTGGCGTAGGTTCGCGCCCCAATTCTTGCAGTAATTGACGAGAAACACGAATCAATTTGTTAATTGTTTCAACCATATGTACCGGAATACGAATCGTTCTCGCTTGGTCGGCAATCGCACGAGTAATCGCTTGACGAATCCACCAAGTCGCATAGGTACTGAATTTGTATCCTTTGGTATGGTCAAACTTTTCAACAGCCTTAATAAGACCCATATTACCTTCTTGAATCAAATCAAGGAAAAGCATGCCGCGACCGACATAACGTTTGGCAATACTTACAACGAGTCGAAGGTTCGCTTCTGCAAGACGACGTTTCGCTTCCTCGTCACCATTTTCAATACGTTTGGCTAGGCCCACTTCGTCTTCCGCGGAAAGAAGCGGTACGCGACCAATTTCTTTCAAATACATCCGAACTGGATCGTTAATTTTAATCCCCGGCGGTAAAGCCAGATCATCATCGAAGTTAAATTCGTCGCGCTCGTTTTCTTCAGGATTCATCGAATCTTCATCCGATTCATTCCCCACATCAATTCCTTGCTCGGAAAGTTGTTCAAAGAACTCATCGATTTGCTCAGGATCCTGATCGAAGGGAGCTAATTTCTCCATGATATCCTTGTAAGTTAGTGAGGACCGTTTTTTCCCCTGCTCGATAAGTTGGTCTTTCACCTGGTCCAGGGTCAATTCTGTCTCTAATTCTGTACGCTGATCATTCGCCATGGTACGGACTCCCTCCTCCCTAGTCATGTCAGTCTAGCTAAGATGACTTCAACCGTTTTTCTAGGGCAATAATTTCAATTGCTATTTGCGCAGCTTTAAGATGGTCTCCCTCGCGTACTGCGCGAGCTTGCTCTTCTTTCTTTCGTTCAACTTCTTCTTGCATTGGAACTTTGCGAATTTGGCGAATATAGTCGTCAATCACTTGTTCGTTCATTCCATGACCGGCTCCCATCATAACGATGGAGCTAGCCAAGCTCTCCAGCTGTTCGTCTTGCAGCATGGCAATGTATCGGCTTGCGTCGGGCTCTAAATACTGAGCGTAGTAAGCATATAAATAAGCAGCTAAGACTGCGTGAGCTTCAACATTAAACTGGTCACCCAATTGCGCTTCCACATGTGCACAAACGTCTCGATCATGCATCATAACAGCTAAAATCAATCGTTCCGCATTATGATACGCAGGTAGTAACGAAGGTGATTTTTTCTTGGTTCGTTCCGCTGGTCTCCCATTATTCATAACATTATTCCACAGAATTGGTTTATTATCCCCATCTGGTCGGTTTTTTTCCGATTGCAATAACAATTCATGGAGATCTAACTTCATGGCTTCGTAAGACGAATCCGGAAATTCGGAAGCCAACTGTTTGAGATAATGTTCGCGTTCCATTGGAGATTGCAGCTGACTAATTAATTTTACAGCGGATTGCAGATAACGTAGTCGGTCACCGTCCTCATGCAATTTAAAATTTTTGCGTATATATAATAGCTTATATTTCATCGATGGCACGGAAGCTCCAATAATCTCCCGAGCGAATCGGTCAAACCCATATTGACGAACATAATCGTCAGGATCCTTGCCGTCTGGCAGCATCGCAACCGTAACTCGGCTTCCGGCTTCCTCCAATAAAGGAATGCTCTTGTAAGCAGCGGATTGACCTGCATTGTCGCCGTCATAGCAAATGACGATTTCGTCTGCATTGCGGTTCAATAAGGAAGCATGCTCTTTCGTCAGTGCCGTCCCCATCGTCGCAACACCATTGGTGATGCCAGCTTCCCAAGCTTTAATCAAATCCACATAACCTTCAAATATAACGGCTTGCTGCTGCTTACGCATATTCGGCCGCGCAAGATGAAAATTATACAACGTCCTGCTTTTATTAAAAAGAATGGACTCGGGACTATTTAAATATTTGGGCTGCGCGTCTCCCATAGCTCTACCAGCGAAAGCAATAACCTTCCCTGTAGAGTCGCAAATAGGGAACATGATACGTTCACGGAATTTGTCCACGTAACCATGACCTTCATGCTTTGCGGATATGAGTCCGCCTTTTTCCATAAGAGCTAAATCAAACCCTCGCTTGTCTAGTTGCTGAACGAGCGTGTCCCACATGAGAGGAGCATAACCAATCTGAAAGGTGTCAATCAGCTTATCTGAGATTCCTCTAGAAGTTAAATATCCTTTGGCTGCTTTGCCTTGATCAGTATTCCCTACAACATAATGGTAGAACTTTGCTGCAAATTCGTAAGCTTTTAATAATGTCGCTTTTTCTTGCTGCTGTTCATTCTGCTCTTCTGATACTTCCTCCCATGTAATAGGGATGTCCGCATCTTCGGCAAGCTTCGTGATTGCTTCTGCAAAACTCAAGCCTTCTATTTCCATAACGAATCGAATCAAGTTTCCGCCTGCTTGGCACCCAAAGCAACGATAAATCTGTTTCTCTGGTGTAACCGTAAACGATGGACTTTTCTCCGAATGAAATGGACATAGTCCTTTCATATAATGCCCTTGTTTGCTTAAATGTACGTGCCTGCCGATGACATCGACGATATCATGGCGCTTCAGTACAGCCTCAATAACCTCTTCAGGTATGCGTCCGTACCTCATTTCAATCCACCTACAATTCAGGTCGCTTTTCCGACTAATTACTATTCGCTATTCATTTTCGATTTCCTGCAATTTTTCTAAAAGATTTGTCAAACCATGTAGAAAATTTTTACGATCCGTCTCTGTAAAGGGTTTTGGCCCTTTCGTATGCTTGCCATTTCTACGCATTTTCGCGGAAGCATGGCGGCGTTCCAACAGATAATCAATCGAACTATCGGTATATTCCTGCCCCCGATTCGTCAAACAAATTGAACCTTTCGCGAGACCTAACGCGGCTAGGCCAAAGTCTTGCGTTACTAAAATATCACCTGACCGAATCTGATTGGCAATATATAAATCGACAGATTGATCGGAACGATCTACTTGAACAACCTTCACACCTGGATTTTCCTTCATCTTATGATCGAAAGAAGCAACTAGAACAACTTGTACGCCAAACTGTCTACCCGCCTGCTCGATCTCTGATTTTACAGGACAAGCATCGGCATCAACTATAATACTTCTTGCAGTCAAGTGTCAGCCCCTGCCTTTATTTGAAATCTCACCGTACTATTATATACGATGGACTTACAAAAAATCCTGCAAGCCAGAACATAAAGCTTCCTAGATATGTTCAATATGATCCATGATTAAACTGGCTGTTTCTTCTACCGCGCGATTGGATACATCGAAGATCACGCAACCGATTTTGCTCATAATTTTATCTGCAAAATCCAGTTCTATTTTAATACGTTCTACATTCGCATAGGTTGCATTTTCTGCAAGTCCGAGCGTACGAAGCCGTTCTTGACGTATCACGTTTAACTTAGCCGGGTCAATGCGCAAGCCGATAATCTTCTCTTTAGGAACGGTATAAATCGCTGCAGGAGGCTGCATTTCCGGCACTAACGGCACGTTAGCTACCTTCAATCTTTTGTGAGCTAGATACATTGATAACGGTGTTTTAGACGTACGGGATACACCCAATAGAATAATATCTGCTTTCTGAATACCGCTAAAATCTCGACCATCATCATATTTAACTGCAAATTCGACGGCTTCTACCTTTTTGAAATAATCCTCATCCAACGGATGAATCATGCCCGGTTGTCTACGCGGCTCTTGGCGGAGTGCGTTTCCTAACGTCGTCACCACAGGCCCTAGCAAATCAATATACGGAATATCATATTGCTTCGCCTTGGCAATTAAATCATCCCGCAATTCCGGAATAACTAAGGTGAACACTACAATGCCACCATGGGCACGAATCCCATTAATCACTTTATCAATACCCTCAAAATCATGAATAAATGGCGCTCGCAATATTTCAACAGGCACAGGATGAAACTGCATCGCTGCTGCCCGAACAACAGATTCTCCCGTTTCCCCGACGGAATCCGAAACAACATAGACACGAGTAGGTTGTGGATGTTCCATTTTCCTAACCCCTTTCAGCAGGGACAAGACCCTACACTAGCATTTGTATGTAAAGAACTTCAGAACAGAACGAAAGCATGAGAAAAACCTCACCGCTATGCTGATAGCACAAGGGCGAGGTGATTTCAACCACATCATATCAAAGCGACAATCACATGTCAAATGAGGCCAAAAACGTTTAAATATTGTATTTCTCCATCTGTTCAATGAAGTTTCTGGATTTCCATTGCACACCTACATGCACATCCATGTAAGCACGCATGCATTGCTTGAGCTGTTGTTTCGTCTCGTCTTTCACTTGAACAGAGCCCAGTCTACGCATATCCATTTTAGGGAATAATTTGAGCAGCTTATACGTGCCTTCACCAATCAGGATTCCTGAGGTGTCTTTAAAGCGACAACGCCCGCATAGCGTTCCACCCATGTTGGGGCTGAACGAAGTAAGCCCTGTCGTTTCACCACAAGCAACACAGGCATCCGTAACGGGTAAGTAACCAGCTAAATCGAACATCTTCATTTCATAAAGATGGGTGACGATCTGCATATCCTTATTCTCTTCAATCGCCATTAAGCCGGCTTTAAGCTGTTCGAAAATGTAGTTGTTGCCTTCTTCATCACCCAGCATGCGATCCGTCATCTCTGCTAAGTATGATGCATATGCAGACTTATGTAAGTCTTCTCTCAAAGCGTGGTGGGCTTCGATAATCTCAGCACCATTCAGCGAACCCATCTGACCTCGTTGTTTAAAAAAAACAAAATCGCCGTACGTAAACAGCTGCGTAACGGCGCCATGCTTGCTCTTCAGTTTCTTCGCGCCGCGAGCCATAACGCCAACTTTCCCCAGCTCGGGGGTGAATAACCGTATAATTTTGTTGCCTTCTCCGTAGTCCATGCTACGAATGACAATTCCTTGAACGCTATGCAGCAAATAGCTTCCCCCATGAAGGCCGCTCTGAACACACGATTCTTTGCTGTCACATATTCAGACCATCGAGCGGCTCTTCGTTACTTTGATCTTCTTCTTGTACTTCCGAATCCATGCCAGGTTCTCCTGTGACTTGTTTGTACAGCAGATAGGCGTCCACATCACCGGTCTTTGAAAAATACGTCCACGAAAAATCTTTCATGTTCAGCATCCTCCCCATCGAACGTGATGTTCATAGGATGTGCAGGTGACGCTCTACTATGCGGTGTAAAAACTGGTACTCTCAGGGAATTACGAAATTACTCGTGACGGAAACCTAGATCGCGAAGCACTCTGTCTTGATTTCTCCAGTCTTTCTTCACTTTCACCCATAGCTCTAGGAAGGTTTTGGAGCCTAATAGTGTTTCAATATCTCGACGAGCTTGTCTGCCAATTTCCTTGAGCAATGCGCCTTGTTTGCCAATAACGATCCCTTTTTGCGATTCGCGCTCTACGAAAATGACCGCCGAAATATGAACAATCCCATTGGGTTCGACACGCATATCTTCAATTTGCACCGCAATGGAGTGAGGAATTTCTTCCCGCGTCATGTGCAAAATTTTCTCACGCACAAGCTCCGCGCATACGAATTGCTCCGGATGATCCGTGATTTGATCTGCTGGGTAGTATTGAGGACCTTCTGGCAAATAGCGAATAATTTGCTCCAGAAGTGTAGTGACATTGTTACCCTTCAACGCGGATACAGGTATAATTTCAGCGAAATTATACAAATCCTTATAATTCGTAATAATCTGAAGCAGTGCTTCAGGCTGGACAAGGTCAATTTTGTTCAACACCAAAATAACCGGCGTTTCAACATGCTTCAATTGCTCGATAATATAACGGTCTCCTCCGCCAATACCATCAACGACATCAACCAAGAACAACACAGCATCTACCTCGCCAAGTGTGCCATGAGCAACTTTACTCATGTAATCACCTAGCTTCGATGTCGGTTTATGGATACCTGGTGTATCTAGAAAAACAATCTGTCCATTATCAGACGTGTACACGCCATGGATCTTATTTCTAGTCGTTTGCGGCTTATCGGACATAATCGCAATCTTTTGTCCAATAATTTGGTTCATTAGCGTTGATTTACCGACATTCGGCCGTCCGATAATCGCGACAAAACCTGATTTAAATTCTTTTTTGGCCACTTCTACTTATCCTCCATTTGTATGCAAATCTTTCGTTGTAAAAGCGCCTGGCAACAACGCAGCCACTGTGGTTTGAACGAAAGCTCCTTTGATATTGCTCAAATAAACAGGCATATCTGGTTCGCACAATTCTATCAATACTTGTCGACATACGCCACATGGCGAAATCGGTCCCTCTGTATCTCCCGTGACGGCGATTGCTTGGAAAGATCCACGTGGATGTCCATCTGCAATGGCACGGAATAACGCTGTTCGTTCAGCACAGTTTGTCGGGCCATAGGCGGCATTTTCGACATTACAGCCTAAATGGACTTGTCCATTCGCGTCCAATAACGCGGCGCCGACTTGAAAGTGGGAATAAGGCGTATAGGCTCGCTTCATCGCTTCCTTAGCGAATTCAATGAGTTCTTGCGGATTCATAGCCATCCACCCTTTTATATTTATAGTTAAGTTATAGCATGTTTAGGCATGTAAAAGCGAGAAGCGTCACGACAATGCCAATCATTGCGCCCAAAAAGAGCGCTGGGAACGGCCTAGTTTTTTTATCATATAGCACAATAAAGATAATAATTGAGAGCGTATATGCGAGCAATACGGCAATCGTTTCAGTGACAAGCATTAGAATAACAGTAGAAATGGCAAAAGCGATGGCTGTTAGTAGACTCGGTCGCACTAGCTTCCCTTTGTCCGAGAATCGCGTTTCGATCACAATTACGGTTAGCATAACAAGTGCAATTAAAATCCATATCGCACCTGCTGACAGCGGGGCTTCTTGCAGTCTAGCGTGTCGGATCCATTGATCGATCGGTTCATAGAACACCACCAGCCCGACTACGACAGCAAACAGTGCAGACACCAATACGGACGCCGCGGCGACGTCCTTCGCAATTTTGGCAAGCGGATGGCGGTCTGGCATAGCCAAATCCACTGTTTTTTCCACAGCCGTATTAATTAATTCCGTCACAATCATGAGCGTTACCGCTAACAAGATAAACAAAATATCGGTTTTGGATAAATGGATGAAAAGTGCTGCTAATAGCACAAGAAACGCAACGAAAAAATGAAATTTCATATTGCGCTGCGTATCTAGTGCATATTTGATTCCTTCATAGGCATAACGAAAGCTTCTGCGCCATTTCCGGAAGCCGCCCGACATTAGCGCGTCAAGCCTGCTTTCTGCAAAATGTCCTCCTGTTTAGCGAACATCACTTTCTCTTCCTCTTCACTCTGATGATCATAACCGATCAAATGGAGGAAACCATGGACGAACAAAAATCCAAGCTCACGTTCTACGGAATGACCATATTCTTCGGCCTGTGCAATCGCACGCGGCACCGAAATGATAATATCGCCAAGCGGTTCGATAAACGCCTCAGAGACGGTCTCCCCTTCTTCAAGCTCACCGTCATCAGTATCTTCGCCATCGTCCTCGTAATTGATTCGAATTTCATCATCACCGAATTCGCTCATCGCGAAAGATAAAACATCCGTCGGTTTATCTAAATCACGGTACTGCTTATTCAAGTCCTGAATCGTTTCATCATCCACGAAAGTGAGTGCAACCTCACCTTCCGTAACACCTTCAAGCTCGCCTGCAAGCTTTAGCAGCTCTTCCAGCTTTTCAATAAAGGCAGGTGAGATTTCTTTCTCTTCCTGCTCACTGCTCCATGCTAACGTCAAATCTACACTCGCCATAATCAATAGTCCTCCTTCTTATGCTCCTGGCTTCTTAGCCGTTAGTTCACTTGGATATTCAATGCGAGAATGGAAAATTCCTAACAAGGTTTCATTCAACGTCTTCGCAATTTTGTCCAGTTCCTTCAATGTGAGGTCACATTCATTGAACTGACCATCATCCAAGCGTGATTTAATAATTTTGGTTACCATGGAATCGATTTGTTCAAGGGTCGGGTTACGCAATGAGCGTACCGCTGCTTCAACGCTATCAGCAATCCCCACAATAGCCGCTTCCTTGGATTGCGCTTTAGGGCCAGGATAACGGAAGTCTTCTTCACGTATTCCTTTGTCACTATTCTCTTCTTCGGCAATCTTCTTCGCTTTATGATAGAAATAGTGCAGTAATGTTGTCCCATGATGCTGTTCAGCGATATCACGAATCGGCTTAGGCATCTTATAATCCTTCAGCATTTCAACCCCATCGCGCGGATGCGCAATAATAATTGATTTACTTAAATTCGGATCGATGCGATCATGCGGGTTCTCAATATTCGTTTGATTTTCAATAAAATAGCTAGGTCGTTTGGTTTTGCCGATATCATGATAATACGAACCTACACGGCATAAAAGCCCGTCTGCACCAATGGATTCTGCGGCAGCCTCGGATAGGTTGCCTACCATGACACTGTGGTGATACGTACCTGGCGTTTCGGTAAGCAGCTTGCGAAGCAAAGGATGATTCGGATTGGACAGCTCCACAAGCTTAAGCGGTGATAGAATCCCAAAGGAAGCTTCAAAAAACGGGAGTAATCCGATAACAAAAACAACCGTCACTAAACCGCCCGCTGTTGCAAAAGCCAATGACAGTAGAGCTTCCCTTTGCTGAAACTGATCTTCCATTAACAGCATGGCCGATATCGTCAACATTGAGAAAAAGGCGATCATCAGACCTGCTTTCAAAATGGTGGCTCTTTGACTTGCTCGCTGAATCGTAAACACGCCGCTAAAACAAATGACTAAGGTTACTAAGCCAAATCGAAAATCGAATAGCGCATCGTGCTCCGTATTAAAAATAATACTAGCCGTAATCGAAAACAAAACTGAAGAAATAAAAGCAAGAGGTGCGTCCAGCAAAATAGCGATCAATATACTGCCAAGCGCTGTAGGAGCCAGATACCCGATAAAGGGATAATTGAGATTCTGGAGCAGTGAAATGATTTTCATCCCTGCAATATTCATGATAAAAATCAAAACGAGCATAACGAGCTGCGAATTGTTGTATTTCACCTGCAAGTTGCTCTGTCTAACAAACATAAAAATAACGAATGACAATAGCGCACAAAGAATGCCAAGCCCTATCTGAGGCAAATGATTTGCTTTATCCTTTAACAGCTTCAGCTTTTCCAACCGCGTGTATATTTCTTCTGTAATGACATCTCCAGCCTTAACCAGGACATCATTCTTGTTAATATAGACGGTCTTCATATTGCTTCTGGCTTGTCCTTTTGCATCATCTGTACCCTTTTGATCAAAAAATTTATTCGGCGTGATCAAGGCTCTGGCAATTTCAGTTACCATCTCACGTGATGTGTTCTTAGCCAAATTCGATGTATTCACGACCTCTGCGACTTTAGCTCGCGCAGTCTGTGCATCGAGGATTTGATCATTCATCAGCTTCGTAACGATTTCTTTCGTCACAGGACGCATATCTGCAAGGTCTTCCTTGGTCAACCTAGGCAATTTAAAATATACTTCCTCTGGAAGCGGATACTTCTGATCCGCAAGCCCCAGCTGAATTTGTTCCAACAGCAAATCGTTGTATTGCCCACTATTCCGCAGGGTTTTGATAGCATCATTCGTCAAATCACTAATGAGCTGTGGGATGACTCGGCGATAAATGCTAACCTTATCATCGAATTTCACTTCTTCATCTGCGTTGATCTGAGATAATTTATCAAAAATAGCATCACTAATGACTTCATTTTTAAGATTAACGATCTTGTAAACAGGTTGAACGCGCTTTGCGGCGTCTTCCTTCGCTTGCTCAGTGGCGACAGCGTTCTCAATCTGTTCCGGAGCATAAATCGTCTTCTCGCTTTTCATGCCTAACGTAATATCAAAAACTTGTGGAACAAGCTTAGCATAGAGGGTGACGTAGAAGATCAATCCCAATATGATAAACAAAAGTATTCTTAAACTGGTATTGTATTTCCATCCGCTCAGTCGGTAATGAAAT
The DNA here is from genome assembly GCF_059692195.1 of Paenibacillus sp. J22P90. NCBI lineage: Bacteria > Bacillati > Bacillota > Bacilli > Caryophanales > Paenibacillaceae > Paenibacillus > Paenibacillus sp. J22P90. The sequence goes on along the minus strand of NZ_JCAUAY010000005.1, from coordinate 78,256 downwards.
TTGCCTTTCATTTGCACTTCATTTTTCATTACGGAGGTCATTCCTCTCTATCTATCCAACCTAGCTTCCTTACTTATTCATTTCAGCGTTGTAAGCTACAATAATTTTCTGAACGAGTGAATGACGCACAACATCACCTTCATCAAAATGAATAAAGCCTAGCTCTTCAATGCCACTCAGAATACGAGAAGCTTCAACCAAGCCAGATGACTTGCCACGCGGTAAATCAATCTGTGTCACATCACCTGTAATGACCATCTTCGAACCGAAACCTAGTCTCGTAAGGAACATCTTCATTTGCTCAGGCGTTGTATTCTGTGCTTCATCCAAAATGATAAATGAATCGTCCAGTGTACGCCCTCTCATATAGGCTAGTGGCGCAATTTCGATGAGTCCACGTTCTAGTGACTTGGCAACTTGTTCAGGCCCTAGGACATCATTAAGAGCATCATACAATGGGCGTAAATAAGGGTCAACTTTTTCCTGCAAGTCCCCTGGAAGGAACCCTAAGCTCTCGCCTGCTTCTACGGCTGGACGCGTCAAAACGATACGTTTAACAGCGCCTTCTTTCAAGCGAGTGACAGCAAGAACAACAGCTAAATAAGTCTTACCCGTCCCTGCAGGACCAATTCCAAAGACAATATCCTTCTTCTTAATCGTTTCTACATATTTCTTTTGGCCAATCGTTTTAACGCGAATTGGCTTACCTTTATGTGTCGTTGTGATTTCGCCTTTGAACAGATCCAGCAATTGCTCAGCCTTCATTTGTTTCGCCAGCTCGATCGCATACACGACATCACGCTCTGTTACTGTGTAGTTATTACGGATAAGCTGCAAAAGAACTTCAAAGAGCTGCTGAAGTGAGTTCACTTCCGCAGCCCTGCCCTGAATCGTTATTTCGGCTTCGCGCGTAAAGATTTGAGCATCAATTTCCCGTTCAATGATATGTAGGAATTTATCCTGCGGCCCAAATAGAGCAAGACCCTCGGTCGGATTTTTCAATGTAATTTTTACAGATTGCGCATTCTCTATCAACAGGCCTCATTCTCCTTGTGTCACAATTGGTTGTTCTTCGGCTATATTCTCTTCGACCTCAAAATGAACGTCTATATAAATTTTACCATTCTCTGTTTTTTCATGCAAAATTTTTTCTCCGACGATCCTCGCATCCTCGCCTGCAGCCGCTAATAATTTCGCTCTAGCCTGCTCTATGCCTACCTTTTTCGCATTTGCCGCTTCCACCGGCTCCTCCACCAGATGGACCTCCATCACTTTCTCATGAAGCCATCCGAGACCAAATGAAAACGAACGCCAAGCAAGTGATTTCCGCTCAGGAATCGTTTCGAAATGTTCAAATTCCGTCTTGCCGTAGCCTGTAAGCTGGAGAGCTCTTGTCCCAAAAACGAGGTAGCTTCGATGAACAGTTTCACCTGTATATACTTTATACTGTTTCGTAAGCGGCGCTTCGATTCGGGAGGTATACCAGACAACTCCCCTTATCTTACCATCTGCAACGACGACTTGACTATTTTGCTCATCACCAATGGTTCCAGAGATCAAAATGGCCCCTTTCCGAACATACGTATTCGGCTTAACCATCGGTTTTCCTTTTACCGATTGAATTTCAGTCACTAGCGCACTTTTGGAAGCGACAATATTGCGAGGGTTTTTCAATGGACCTTTTCCGGGAATGGTCGCCTCGACAACTTTAATCGTGATATGTGTTCCACGAATGTCTACACCAACCCAAGCTGCACTCGGCAGCTGTTGCTGAATCGCCCGTGAAAGCTCCTCCGTCTTATCCAATCGAAATTTCCACTGGAATTTATATATACCCTGCTTGGCAGCAGCTTGCAAAATATCAGAAGCTTCAATGCGGTCATTGCCATCCACCGTCACTTGCCAGACCATAGAAGTCAGCAAGTATAGACTAATGATGAAAGCCGCCATGCCGCCAAACAACACTTTTCTCCGCCCAATTTTATCCATAAAAAAAGGTAAACCGAATCGCTCCATCACGTGCATTCTGCAGCCTGTCCGTTTCAAGAGCGGTCGAAGGCGAAAGAAATCCTTGATGAGGATGCACATCTCCAGCTTCCCATCTTTGCTAGCTTGAATATCCCAAATGGAGAAGCCGCCCTCCACCATGGGATGAATCAACCTTTCGCAGTCCTTGCCACGGATTTGTATGCGTACATAGCCACGCAATCGGGCAATGAATAGGGATTGTTTCATGAATCAGCCTCCAGTTCTCATTCGCACTGCCTCTTTAAGGCATGTATTTCACGTGATCTATGATGCCTTCAATGAATACTTCTTCAGAAAGAATGGCTCGAATGACCAATTTCTGGCCGCAAACCTCGAGCGTTCCTTTCGTTAACTCCAGCTTCAGAATTTCACTAGAAAAATGCAGTACGCCCCGGTGATTTTCTACATATAGCTGTACGTTGCCGATCATCGTAATCCGCGGCAAATCCTGTACAACATCTTGAGGAAGATCAAGGATCTTGGCCGTGAACTGGTTCCATTTGCGGGTCAAGCGACGCATAGCTGGGCAGTACCCCCTCTAACTAGAAGATCAAGAATGCAACAACAGGCGCATAGACTTTCTACCAAATTATGCGGCAGAAGCCGCTTTTATGTGAGAAAACTGCGCACAAAAAAACCGCCCTCTCGCAGCAGCAAGAGGACGGTTCTGATTCGTTTATTTGCGATATGGTTTCTTGGCACGCGGCGGCCCTAATATTTCCGCCCATACAACACCTTGCAGCACTTGTTCACGATTCGGCTGTGCTGGAAAAGGGTTGGAAGATGATATTTCTTCCGCATAAATTGGCGAGCTAAGCGCTGCACCGCTTTTGGCTGGTGTTGACGTGAACGGCGACGCTTTTGGCTTCGGAGCTGAAGGCAATGATTTGCCCCCTATGCCAGACTGATTAAACTCGTCTCGTACGGGCTCTGGACGAGACGAGGATGCAGCATGCCCTGTCTGAGCTCTCTTCGCTTCAACAGGCCTTCTAGCTTCTCCTGGGGCATCCCCAAAGGTCGGCATGCCTTGTCGCCCAGCGCTACGACCCGCACGCTGCCGCCTGCTGTTCACCTGATAGATGAAGGTCAGAGCAATAATGACTAGATACCAGTTCTTAAATAAGAATTGAATAAGCTGTTCCATGGGATCACCTCACAATCCTTATTCTTTCTCAGTTTTTCCATCGTTTATTTTGCCTAGTGAAGAACGCATTTGTGTATCGGATTCAATGTTTTTGAGATTCATATAATCCATTACACCCAATTGACCACTGCGCAATGCTTCTGCCATTGCAAGTGGTACCTGCGACTCCGACTCAACAACCTTCGCACGCATCTCGACGACTCTCGCTTTCATCTCTTGCTCAGCGGCTACAGCCATTGCGCGACGTTCTTCTGCTTTGGCTTGGGCAATACGTTTGTCAGCTTCAGCTTGCTCGGTTTGCAAATGTGCACCGATATTTTTACCCACATCAACATCCGCAATATCAATGGACAAAATTTCAAACGCTGTGCCCGCATCCAAGCCTTTGCCCAGCACGGTCCGAGAAATCATATCTGGATTTTCCAAAACATCCTTATGTGATTCACTGGAACCAACAGTTGTAACGATCCCCTCACCAACACGGGCAATAATCGTTTCTTCCCCGGCACCACCGACGAGACGGTCGATATTCGCACGAACGGTTACCCTTGCAATAACTTTAACTTCAATCCCATTTTTCGCGACAGCCGAAACATTCGGCGTTTCGATCACACGTGGGTTAACACTCATTTGAACCGCTAACAACACATCACGACCCGCTAGATCAATCGCTGCCGCGCGCTCGAATTCCAAATGAATTTTGGCACGATGCGCTGCAATTAGAGCGTTCACCACGCGGTCAACATTACCACCTGCTAAGTAGTGACTTTCCAATTGATTGACACTAAGATCAATACCCGCTTTCGTTGCTTTAATCATCGGATTCACAATGCGACTAGGCGTAACGCGACGGAGTCTCATCGCAATCAAGGTAATGATACTGATTCTTACACCGGAAGCTAATGCAGATATCCATAGCATAACAGGAACGACACTAAGTAAGATCGATAACACGATAATAATAATGGCTGCAAGCAGCACCAAGTATAAGCCGGGTTCAATCGTCATTTTTTATTTCCTCCTTAATGTTATGTTGGTTATCCACTTCTTTCACATCTTTCAGTTCTTTGACTACAACACGAACTCCTTCAACTTCTACGACAACAATCGATTGATTGACGGAAATAAAACTGCCAAGCGTCACGACATCAACACGTTCACCTTGAATCATTGCCGTACCTGCAGGTCGCAGTGGCGTGATCGCTTCACCTGCTTTGCCTATAAGATAGGTATGGTCAGGATTCGATGTAAAGCCTTTGCTTGTCGTAAGCTGGTCCTTTAAAATAAAACGGTTCCAAACCCCTCGATGCTTAAACGTACGAATGGCTGCAATGATAGCTACAAGCGCAACTAGCAGAGCAATCATTAGCATAAACGCCGCTTCTTTCGGATCGGATGACGCCATCATGACGCCGCCGAAAAGGCAAATGGCGCCTAGTACACTGAGAATGCCAAAGCTGGGCACAACCAATTCTAAAATGAGTAGTACCAAACCTAGGCCCAAAACCGCTAAATCACCGAAGCTTGCAAAGCCAGCCAAATAGAAGCCCAAAAAATATAATCCAAAGCCAGCAACCCCTGCCAAGGCCAACAATCCACTACTAAAAAAAAGCAGCTCAAGCGCAATGCCGATGATACCTACCATCAATAACACCGTAGCTGTAATAGGATGAGTCAGAAACGTTGACAAATGGTCAAGAAACATCGTCGTTCACTCCTTCCCTATAAACTTCCTTCTCACAGGTATGTACGTATTAATGTATGAACTGTTTCAGAATTTATTTAGAAAAATAGAGAAAAGCTCCTGAAATGGAAAAAAGACTAAGTGGAATGATCCACTTAGTCTTTACAAAACATATTTGGTATTAACCTAATAGTTGTTGAACTAACTGATTGATAAGCTTACCATCAGCGCGTCCTTTAACCTGAGGCATCAATGCCGTCATCACTTTGCCCATATCCGCTTTGGAAGAAGCACCAATTTGCTGGATGGTCTGCTGTACAATGGCTTTCACTTCTTCCTCAGAAAGCTGTTGCGGCATGTACTCAGCTAAAATAACAAGTTCTGCACTCAGGTTGTCGGCTAGATCTTCACGACCTGCCTTAGTAAATTCTTGGAGGGAATCCTTACGCTGTTTGATCTCACGAGTTAGAACATCAAGCACTTCATTGTCGTCTAAGGGTCTTTTCAGATCAATCTCAGAATTCTTAATCGTAGAACGTACCATTCGAATTACAGAGAGCTTAAACTTGTCCTGACTCTTCATCGCTTGTTTCATATCTTCGTTCAATCGATCGCTTAAGCTCATGTTGCCTCCTAGAACTTTCTTTTACGAGCAGCCTCAGATTTAAGCTTACGCTTAACGCTAGGCTTGTCATAATGCTTACGTTTTTTAACTTCTGCAAGAACGCCATCCTTAGCGATGGAACGCTTAAAGCGACGAAGTGCAGCATCTATAGTTTCGTTCTTACGAACTCGAGTTTCTGACAACAGTTTTCCCTCCCTCCGAACAGACCATCTAAGACAAAACGGTTCATCAAATCTCATTATAGGTGATAGTAATTAGGGTGTCAATCGCTAAACTAATGTTTCCTACTAGGAAACATTAGTTATGCACACCAAGCGGTGCCAATCTAGCACCTGCCATCAGATGATAATGCAAATGATGAACAATCTGACCTGCGTTTGCACCAATGTTCGTGATTACACGATAGCCGGATTCTTCTACCTCTAGCTCTCTAGCAATTTGCGCAGCAACACGCTGCATCTGCCCAACGAGAGCCCAATCTTCTGACTCTCCTGCTGCTAACGAAGCAAAGTGTTTCTTCGGAATAATAAGGACATGAATCGGCGCGGCAGGCTGAATATCATGAAATGCTAGAATCTGATCATCCTCGTAGACTTTCTTAGAGGGTAACTCCCCCGCAATGATTTTACAAAAAATACAATCACTCATGGATCCCTTCGTCCTCCCGACATTGTTATGCTACTTAACTATAAGTTTATCGGAAAGCCATCAAAAAATCCAATCCAAATCTTATCGGAATTAGCGATGAGGTTGACTTTTGAGAGATTGATGGATCTTCTTCCATTTTGCTTTTTCTGCAGCTTGTAGCCCTTTGTCCTCTTTTCGAGCTAAATAAGCTAATTCCTTTTGCAATTTCACATAACTTTGGAAACGCTCCACGGCTAACACACCCGAATCTAACCCTGCTTTAACCGCACACTTCGGTTCATTCTCATGCTTGCAATCTTGGAAGAAGCATTGCTCAGCTAATTCCTCCACATCCTGAAAAGACGTGCTTAGCCCCTCTGAGGCGCTCCAAAGCTGAAGCTCCCTCATACCAGGTGTATCGATTAAAATGCCGCCATCGGGCAGCAGAATCATTTCACGGTGGGTTGTTGTGTGCTTCCCTTTATCATCACCAGACCGGATGTCTCCTGTGTTCAAAATATCTCGGCCATAAATACGGTTCACTAAGGTTGATTTTCCAACACCTGAAGAACCTAAGAGGGCGACTGTTTGACCGCGAGTCATATAGCCTGCAAGTTCATCTAATCCCCGATTCTCAGCCGAGCTAATAATATGGATGGGTACACCAATCGCAACATTCGCAACTTCAGCCGCGAGTTCATCTGGATTGTCGCATAGGTCAGCCTTGCTTAATACGATGACAGGATTTGCTCCGCTTTCCCATGCTAGCACCAAATATCGCTCGATTCGGCGAACATTAAAATCTTGATTCAACGCATTTACCAGAAAAACGGTGTCTACATTTGTCGCAACAATTTGCTCTTCGGTGACTTGACCAGCCACTTTACGGGAAAACTTACTTCGTCGAGGAAGCACCGCATGGATAACAGCACGCTGATCCTCCCTTAGCGAGACTACAACCCAATCACCAACGGCAGGGTAATCCTCACGACGTAACGCTTGGTGACGCATTTTGCCAGAAACTTCAGCTAACATTTCGCCAGCTTCCGTTTGAACGCGATACATATGCTTATGTTCTAAGGAGACGCGGCCAGCAACGAATCCTTCTTCGTTAAGATACGGTTCAAAAGCTTTTTCAAAAAATACATGCCATCCTAAATCTGCTTTATTCAAGTCAATGATTCATCCTCTCAAGGTTGTTCTAATGTGAAGTATATACTTAACTTATGCGGCCCACACGGGAAAGAATAATTTAGATTATTTAATCCTAAAGGCGATATTAGACGGCGGTCAATTCACTAGTAGACTGTTAGTCTATTTACGCATATAATAAAGGTAAACTGATCGTCTGAATGGAGTGAGCGGATGAGTCAATTCATGAGAGCCTCGACCCGCAAAAAACGCGATGTGATGATGGAAGTCGCCTTAGCGATGTTTATGGAAAAAGGCTACGAGAATGTCTCTGTCGATGATATTATCGCGGCTACCTCGACATCCAAAGGAACCTTTTATCATTATTTCAAAAGTAAGGATGCCATCATTTCCGCGTTATACAGCAAGCAAATTCAATTGATTCAGGACTGGGTCAAACAACCCCCATCCAAGGTCCAATCATTAGAGGGACATATTAATCGTCTTTTTTTAGACTTAGCGTCCAATATTCAGTTCTCACCTAGATTAGTTCGCAGCTTGCAGGCACTTTCACTTCAAAATGATACGGTTAAATTGGAAGAACTTCAGCAATTGAAGGTATTGACCGAAAGCTTGCTGCACTGGCTCCCGGAGCCAAAAAAGATTGAACTGCTCGTTTGCATGTATGCAGGCACGATCCGAACCTGGTGCAATCAAGATGATGCCGACCTGCTCTCCATGATGAAAAATAACTTAGCCTGGCTTTGGGTAGGTCTTCGTTCCGTAGAACCAACCGCATCCCTGCAGGTAGAACCAGTCCCCAAGGAGGAAAAACGTATGAAAGTAGCCATTATCGGCGGAGGACTTGCTGGATTAACAGCAGCCGCTTATTTATCTGAAAATCCACATGTGGAAGGGATCTTGTTTGAGCGCAGTCCGCAGCTCGGAGGCCGAGCATTTACGTATGAGAAAGCGGGTTTCACGCTCAATTACGGTGCCCATGCCATTTATGGGATTGATCGCCATACATTGACTACGATGGAACGTGAACTTGGACTCTCATTCTCCTCCAAGCAAGTAGATAAGCGTAAAGTGGTCTATGCCAAGCATAATCAGCTTACTACTGCTCCGCTAGATGCCATAAACCTGTTGAAAACGGATTTGCTGAGCACAATTCAAAAAGTTCGGTTCGTCGGTGAAATTGCTGCCATTATCGCAAATATTCACAATATTAAAAACTACGCTACTTTAGCTGATTATCTGGCTGAATCCAATGCCGACGAGGATGTAAAAGAGCTATGGGAGCACTTGGTGTGCTCTAACTTCTTCATTACGCCTGAGGATGCTCGAAACGTATCCGGCGCTGTGATCAGCGAGTATTACCACAACTTGTTCCTCTCCAGCAAACCTGTGAACTATGTGTTAGGCAGCTGGGCTGTGATCACGAATCAATTGAAACAGAAGATGTCCACCTCCGGAAAATGGGAACTCGCGCTTCAAGAAGGTGTCGATGGACTTCGCTATGAGGATCGCAAGTTTGTTTTAAAAACGAAAACACGCGAAATGGCGTTTGATAAAGTGATCTTTGCTATGCCAGTACAGCAAGTCGTTAAGCTGCTGAAAGGTACGGCATGGGAGCCATTCCTTGCACCGTATGAATCCAATACGGCTACTGAGGTCATGGTTTACGACATCGGGTTAAGCCGCGTCGTCGCTAGACCATTCAGTTACATCAGCGATATGGACAATAAGCTGTTCATCAGCGATGTTTCAGCAACAGACCATACGTTAGTGCCAGATGGCGGTCAATTGCTTCAAGGCATCGCATATCTAAGTGACAACTTCGAAAGCGATGAGGATCGTAAAGCTTATTTGGATAATAAAACCTCTCAAATGGAAGCCCTTTTCGATCAACACTATCCAGGCTGGCGTGATGTCACTGCAGTTAAACGTGTATCGAAGAAAGCAATGGTTTCCAGCGTGAAGAATGTTTCAACCAATCGTCTTTTACCAACTCGCGTGGAAAACATTCCATTCTACTTCTGCGGCGACGGCTGCACAGGCAAAGGCGAGTTAGCAGAACGCGCATTCTCTAGTGCACGAAGTGCAGCATTATCCATTGTGCAAGAGGTTGAACAAGCGCTGCAGAATGTTTAGTGTTAGCTTAAAATAACATGCATAAAAGCTGCTCAAGATCTGACTTATCGTCAGAAATTGAAGCAGCTTTTTGTTAATTAAGGCTTATTTCGTTACGATGGTTACCGTTCGGCTAGTGCCATCCCAGTTGACGATGCCGCCAAAGGCTTCTCCTACAAATCTAGCAGGAGCAAGTGTATACCCATTTACAAGTCTAGCTGGTTCTTCCAGTTGGATTGCTTTCCCATTTACATAAACAGTGCTTTGATCAAGTGTCAGCTTTACGGTAGTGCTCCCTTTGGTTGCTGTAACGGATCTCGTAGCCGCATCATAATCCACCTTAGCCCCCATGGCTTCGAAAATGGCACGAAGCGGCGTAAATGTCGATCCATTTACAATGACAGGTGCTTGTTCAAATTTCTGCTCGTTCCCATTGATCGCAACAGAAACTTGTGAGGAGATACCAAAGGTTCGCAGCGCAACTTGCTGGCCAGATTTATTCAGGATGCGGAGCTGTAACACAGAACCTTCTGGCACATCGCCAGCTTTAAGGTCTAAGCCATAAGGAAGACTCGTTTGGGAGGCAATGACCCGTCCATTCAACAAATATTCAACCTTGCCAATGTACACTTCAGGTATTTTGATAAACGGAATGACCCGCGTTTGCTTCGTGAAGGCTTGATGATCCGCATTAATAGGCACATAACCTACTTGGTTTGCAGGCTTAGCTGCATCTTTAACTTCTGAAAGTAAATATGGATTTGCAATTAATTTACTGTAGTAGCTTTGGATTTCAGATGAAGTCGATAGTGAATAGTCGTTCTTCGCATTGTTCATTTGCTGATCCACATTAAAGTAGGTAATTGCCTTAAGTCTTGGATATTTGTACGGCATGATTTCATACAACCGTTGTAGATTTAGCTTAGCCCACTCTGTGTAATCTTCACTTGCAGAATGCGAGTAGTGTGGCACTCCCGTCTCACTAAGCATCAATGGCTTACGATCTGAGTAGGTGTTATACAATCGCGTCAGTCTTTCTACGTTACTTGTTGCAAGCATCGAAGGAAGTGAGGTATCCCCGTTTTCATACGGCTCAATGTACAAGCTCACGCCAACCCAGTCTACATACGCGTCACCAGGATAGTAGGGATCGATATCATTAGCAGGCACATCCCCCGGACTCCAAACCATAGCCACGTTCGGCGCTTCAGCAGCAAATACATCATGAAGCATTCTAAACTTCGCAATATACTCCGCAGGATTCCCGTGCCATTTCACCCAAGCGCCATTCATCTCGCCAGCAAAACGTAAAAAGATTGGAATTCCAGCTGCTTTCGCTTCCTTAGCCCATTGTCGCAAATATGCGCCATCGATAACAGGATCAAGCCCCTCAAGCGGTTCCCAAGCAATTTGTAAAGCGCCGCCAGCATCTTTCGCTCGTTTTACATAGGAAGACGGAAAGCTTTTGCCCCAAGAGGAATAGGCTAAGTAAATCGCATGCTTTTTGCCATAAACGGATTGAGTTTTTGTGAACACATTACCGACTTTCGGATCTTGCTCCGAATAAATCCCTAAATATGTACCATAGGCAGGTTCGAACTTTGCAAGTTGTGAACCGTGAGGTTTCGTAAGTTGCTGCACAACATCCTCGTTTTTATCTTCACGATACAATTCAACGGTTGTCCGAATTTGATCAGCACGCTGCAATTTCACAGCTCCCCAATCCCTGCCTGCGTTCAACCAGTATTGATTTTCCTGCTCATAATAATGAATCGCTTGGTCATAATCACCGATCTCGTCAAAATACGCATCTAATTTTCCACTGAACAGCGCTGCATTCTCCCAATCCCCATTGCTTGCATAATGATCAGCGAGAAATTGCCAATGCGGAACGGCAGCTTTGGAATTGCCTGATGCTTGCAGCGAATCCGCTTGTGTCCAATGATCCCAAACCACATCCGCTCGTACGGGTGCGGGGGATTGTGCAATGCCAGCTGCAAGAATACCAACTGCCAGTGATAAAATTCCTATTCGTTTACTCATTTTCAATACAAACAAACTCCCTTTCATGGTGTTGTCATATATTCGCATGTATTAAATACGTTATGAGACATAAAAAGTAGCACATAATTCAAAAAAATGACAAAACCACCCCCATTCGCTAACGATATTAAGAAAAATCCCGAGATTTCAACACGACAGTTCGAGGCCTTCTGCAATTCATAATTGTTAAAATATAGAAAAAAGTATGACGGAAGGGTTTGTCCCGAATGAAAAATAAAAGCTCCAGTTTTCTCCTAGCAGCATGCCTAAGCCTTCTTGTCGTCGGTTGCGAGACGATGCTTCATCCATCACTATTTGAAGAGGCAGCAATTTCTATAGATGCTAGAAATGATCAACCCAATCAACAGTTAAATACTTCACAAACCTTAGAACCACTCCCAACGACGGCGTCGTTACTTGAAGCAAATGAACATCAAGATATCCCTGTGATACCTACAAATGAAGTTAACGCGTCCCCAAGTGTCGTATATGTACAACCCACTACTGTGCCGAAAGAATTGCAAGAACCACTACACATTCTATATGCCGGTGATGCCATGTTCGATTGGTCCGTGAAAGAGGCGATCAAGCGGAATGGTCCTGATTTTCCTTTTAAACATATTAAATCTGAAATTGAACAGGCTGACTACTCATTTGTCAATCTCGAAACCGCTGTTACCCTCGAGAATGATCTGGATACGAACCAGATTTATAATTTCAAATCTAATCCTGAATCACTTATCGGCCTGAAAAATGCCGGCTTTGACATGGTTTCTGTCGCCAACAATCACTCCATGGATTTCTTGCAGAAAGGATTTCTCGACACCCTTACCCATCTGGATAAGGCAGGCCTGCTTTATGTAGGTGGCGGTCTGAATACACAAGAAGCTTACCGAGCAAAGAGTGTGACCTTGAAGGGGAAAAAGGTGAAATTCCTCGCCTTCTCTCGCTTTATCCCTACTGGAGACTGGTTCGCAGGACCGAATAAACCCGGTATTGCACAAGCGTATGATCGGAAGCCCGTACTCGATGCTATTGCACGTGAACGTCAGGATGCTGACTATGTTCTCGTCTACCTGCATTGGGGAGTTGAGATGAACAACCGCCCAGAGCCTTGGCAGCGAGAATTTGCAAAGCAAATGATCGATGCAGGCGCAGATGCTATCGTAGGTAGCCATGTGCATGTGCTTCAAGGTTTTGAGTATTACAAGGGGAAGCCCATCGCCTATTCCATCGGGAATTTTCTCTTCCCTGACTATGTAACAGGGCCAAAAGCAGATACAGGTCTTCTCCATTTGAAACTTAATGAAGGCAAAATCGAGATGTCATTTCAACCATTTTACATTGAAAAAAATCAAATTATCGCTAAAGGCGAAGCTTACGTAGAAAAGCAATTAGCTTTTTTACAATCGATTTCTTACGATGTGGCGCTTGAGGGTCAGGTGATCCGTCCACAGGTAGGGATTGCTAGTCGGTGAGGGCTTCGCGAAAAATTGATGGAAAATGTAAAAGGCAATGCGTCGATCTGATTATGTAATGGAATGCCTTGGCATTCCGATTATAAATACACACATGATTATTTATGCGGTTTCACTAAAATCGCTCTCGTCCGCTTCCGCTGCAGCTCAGTCAACGGTTGCACATACGAAGCATCGCCAATTAGCGCTGTTCCTTTGATTTTACCTGCCTTAAATGTACCGCCTGCTGCCGGGATTGCTGTACGCACACCATAAGAAGACATAACGACACCGATCGGGTTACAAATCGAGCGAGAACCATCCGGTGGACCTGCAAAATTGAGCGCAACCGCATAGCGGTCACTTGCACGAAGCCAAACAGAACCGGAATCTCCAGGGAGAGAAACAGGGCCGTTATTGCCAACGACTACAGTCTGATTGCGGAATAGCAATGTGCCAAGGCTCCCCCCATACGATACACGCACATCCACATTGTTTGACTCCACGGTTCCTCTGACGAAGCCTGTGGTACGTCCAGATTTATATACTTGAAGCCCGACAGGATAGCTGCGGAGATGCCCTGGGACTGTAATCAATTGGCCCGAGGCGCTGCGCAAGTACCGTGGATTCAAGATGCCGTTTGAGGTCGGTAAGGCGATTGACGAATCTTGGAAATTCACTTCACTTGGACGTAACGGCACAAATTGATACGCCTTACCAACTCGATCCGTCCCTGTCGCTCCGCCATCAGCAGGCCCTGGTTGTACCGTTTTCGAGAAGGCAGAGGAGTTATTTCTGATCAGTACATGGTTGTTGCTTAGGATGTAAAGCTGATTGTTTTTAGTTACAATTAAACCCGCTGTCCCTGTAGAAGCGGGATTGGTTTTACCAATACTCACGCCGCCTGGCACTGGGCGATAGCGATTATTAAATGACGCAGCTTTATAAGCTTTCGGCTTAGTAGCTGTCAACACATGCGCCTTGAAAGAATTCGAGGAGAGAAAGCGAACCGGCACGGATGAACCTAATTTGGAGGCGACACTTTTGAGGTTGTTAAGTCCGGATGGCATGATTTTTTGATGAGTATATACGATGACGCTTGCTCCCGCTGTTGGCTTCTTGGGATCTGCATATCCGACGCCGACCGCCATAACCTCTGCCCTCTTCAACAATACAGGCGAAAGTCGATTCTTATGTTTCAGTGCTTCATGAAATGATGCCATGCACATTCCCCTTTTCGTCATGTTGGTGCAGTGTATGCCAACTTGTACGGAAAGGCTTGATAACTTTACCTAGAGAGGATAGGGAAATGAGGAAAATTTTTATTTAGTTCGGAATTGACGAACTAAATCCATTGTCAGCAGCAACAAACCTCAATTAGTCAGGATTTGCCGAACTAAATCACCACATTCACCCCCCTCCTGCGAAAAGTGAGCATTTAATTCGGTAGAATCGAACTATTCATGATTTTCCGAGTGAATTCCCGGATTTAGTTCGGAAATATCGGACAAAAGAGGCTAATGACGGATCTAATAAAAAAGGCTAATGACGTAGTGTTCGTCATTAGCCTTTCCTTCGAGATAATGTGATAAATAACTGCTTTATATTTCTTCAACTGAAATGCGACTTCCACGGCCTGATGGCTCCGCGGGATGGACGATTAATTTGCGAACGAGTCGAGCACGCAGCTCGGGAACGTGAGAGATGACACCTACCGCTAGTCGATCCGTATGCAGTTTCTCTAAAGCGCCAATGACCATATCCAGTAATTCCTGGTCAAGTGTACCAAAGCCCTCATCCAGGAAGAAAAACTCCAATGGATACTCGCCTTTTAGCTGTATCTGAGCTGATAAGGCTAATGCCAAAGCTAACGAAGTAAGGAAGGTTTCCCCGCCGGAAAGTGTGCCAACCGGACGCTTCACCCCGCCATTCGCGTCATCACGAATGACGAAGCCACCGCCAGAGTCGACTTCAATACCGTACCGTCGACGCGTCAACTCACCAAGTCGCTCGGATGCCGCGCGACTTACTTGCATTAACTGCTCTTCGGCTAGGTACTCAACGAAGGCATTGGCTTTGAGCACGGCTTGCAGCTTACCAAGCCGCTCCAGCTGCGTCGCCTGCTCCGCGCGCTGCGCTTCGAGCTCGCACCAGCGCGAGTGCCGCGCAGCGAGCTCGCTGGCGCCCTGCGCCGCCTTGGCCCGCGCCTCCAGCGCGGCCTCGGCGCCAGCCTTCGCGTCGCTCAGCTGCGCCTGCGACTGCGCCCACTCGGCCGCGCTCAGCACGCGGCCCTGCAGCTTCGCTGCCAGCTGCGCCAGCTGGGCGCGCAGCGCCTGCTCCTGCTCGCGGTGCTCCGCCGCGAGCTGTGCCCAACCGCGGCGCTGCTCAGGCGCTAGCGCCGCGGCCTCTACGGCTTCGCGCGACGCGAAGCCGCCTTTCTCGAGCGCGCTGGCTAGCGCGCGCTCGGTCTGCGCCAGCTGCCGCGCGGCAGCGGCAGCGGCTTCGGCGGCGGCGCTGTAGCGCTGCGCCGCCAGGGACTGCTCGCGCTGCGCAGCAGCGTGCGCGAGCTTGGTTTGCTGCGCGAGCTGTCGCAGCTGCGCTAGCGCGGAGGTCGCCTCCGCGATGAGCTGCGGCACCGCCGCGCCAGGCGCGCGCTGTGCGAGCTGCCGCGACTTGTCGGCGGCGAGCTGCGAAAGCCCTTGCAGCCGCTCATGGAGCTGCAAGGCTGTCCGATCCTGCTCTTGCGCTGCAAGCTGAAGACGCTCAAGGCCCGCGATTAGCTCCTCGAGAAACGGAACGCTTTTCTCAATACGTCCGCGCAGTTCATCCGCTAACCGCTCTCGTTCAAGAAGCTGATGAAGATGATCATCTACCTCATCCCACATTAACCCCTCATAGTCTAGCTGCCATTGACGAACCTTATCTTCAACGGATTTGCTTATGCTCGTAAACTTGCTCTGTGCTTCTACGAGCGATTGAGCAGCAGCCTGTGTTTGGGCCTGTAAGACAAGCTCTTGTTGAGTTAGCTGGGCATGTTCTTTGTTTAGAATTTGAAAACCTCTCTCATATTCTTCCACTTGAGTCATAAGAGTTTGAAAGTCAGACTCCAATAGTTGCCATTGCTTCTGCCAATCTGCCAGATTCATAGCAGCATGATCTCTACTCAGCACTTTATCTTCTTGAGCTCCCCGTTCTAGACCTGCAGCTGCTTCCTGCCGGGATAACGCTATACCCACATAGTCCTTAGACTGCTTGCCTATAACGTCAGCTGGGAAATCCAATTCTGCCCCCTGCTTTTGCAAATCGGCCATTTTGCGGAGTGCTTGCATACCTTGAAATTGTCGTTCTTTCACTTGCTGTAATAATGGCTCGACCTGATGCAGTAAGCCTTCAGACGAATTTGTATCGACCGTACGCAATGAGGCCTCATTGTTTTCATGAAGAGCCGGATGCTCCGTCGCACCGCACACAGGACAAGCTTCTCCCAATTCCAGTTCAGCAGCCAATACTGCCGCCAAGGCATGGCGTTCTTGATGTTTCAATTGCTTACGCTGCTCGTCCAACCACACTTGCAGGCCGGTCAGCAATTTCGCAAAAAAAACATCATGTCTCTGTATATGACCCTTACACGCCGCATAAGCAGTCAGCCAACTTCCAAGCTTTCCATGGAGAACTCTCTGTTTCTCCAGGATCAAGCCTCGTACATGTTCAACAGCTGTAGAAGCACTTGCTTTGTCATCTTTGTTTTTCTTCGCTTCCTGTTCTTGAGTCTGAAGGAGGAGAATATCTTTTTTCGCGTGTACGGCGTTTTGCAGCCATTGTCTCTTCGTGGCATCCGTTTCTACCAGCTTTAATTGTGCTTTAAGCTCTGTTTGTTTCGCCACAGCTTTTTGCTTCGTTTCATTCGATTTAGCAATGTCCGCCTGCAGACTTTGTAATGCTGATTTAACTCCCGCTTCTTGTGTTTGTGCCGTTTGAATTTGAGACTGTACTTGCTCCAGCTCCCGCTCAATAACAAGCGCTTGCTCCAACTGATCCAAGCGGAGCATGAGCGGCCCTTCCTGAACAGCCAACTCCTGCTGCGCTTTATCAAACGCTAGTGTCGCTTGCTGATATGCAGCTTCAGCAACCACTTGAGATTTCGTTGCCGTGTCAAGCAGCACTTGGCTAGATTGCACCTCATTAACAGCTAACCTATGCTGCTCCACATATGGAATAACGCGCTCCGCTTGTTCCGCAAACTTGAGCTGCTGTTCTTTTTCAGCAATCTGTCCCTCTTGCTCCCGATGTTTGAGCTGCTCTTGCTGGAGTGTTTCTGATTCCTTGATCCATTGGAAAACTTGCTTATGCTCCTCATAGCGCTTCTCTTGCCGCTCCAAATGATCACGACTACGAACCGCTTCTTGTTCCGCCTCTTGCAGCCTGTTATTAGCTTCCTCTAAGGCCGATGAAGACGCATCGCCTAGCCCCTGCTGCTCAGCAGCAAGCTGTTTAACAGTGCTGTCCGTTTCCTTTACTTTGGAGCTGACCTTAGCACTCAAGTGGTCCCCGTAGGTTTCAAGATGGAACAGCCGCTGCAGCATTTGTCTACGATCTTTACCCGTCAACGTTAGAAACTCAGCAAACTTCCCTTGCGGCAAAACGACCGCTCTCGTAAAGTCCTGCATCGATAGCCCCAGAATATGTTGTACCTGCTGATTGACTTCGCCCGCCTTATCCGCAAGCACGATCGTTTCGTCATCACGAATATGTAAGAAGCGAGAGATAGTACCGTTAATGGACATCTCAGCCCCACGCTTGAATTGCCGCTCAACCCGATAACGTTCTGTGCTCGTTGCATTGGTCAGCTCAAATGTAAAAGAAACAAACAGCGTTTGCTCCGCATGATTCATAATCGCTTGCGTACCGCCGCTCGCACGTTCTACTTTGCCATACAAAGAAAGGGTTATCGCATCTAAAATCGATGATTTCCCGCTTCCCGTTGGACCAAAAATTCCAAACACACCAGCATCAATGAGCTGGCTAAAATCGATGGTTTGCAGCTCACGATAGCTTTGCAGACCGGACATCTGTAACTGTAGTGGACGCATCTTTACGCTCCCCCTTTCTCTTCTATCTCAAAGTTATCCACAAGCACTCGTTGGGGAAAACAGATGTTATTCGCCGGACGCATCTCCAAGCTCCTTCTCTTGCAGCAGTTCCAAAAATAACTGAACTAATGCAGGCTCAGGCTGTGCGCCTCCCGTTTGACGCGCATAGAAACGTGTAAAATGTTCCTCCATTGAAAAAGCTGCCTTCGGCATCGACGTACGAACAGCTTCCATTTCTGGATAGATGGGACGGATATGAATGAAACCTTCGTAGGCTTTGCGCAGCGATTGGATTTGTTCAATGGACATGGCGGAAGTCATCGTGATCTCCAAATCAATCCATGCCGTGTTATCCCGCTTTTCTTCTAGCCATTGGTGCACCTGTCCAATGCCTTCCTTCGCCTTCCAGCTCACCAACGGGCGTCCTGATGTCAAGAAGATCTCCTGAGGTTCAGCCAATTGTCCTGGCGCAAGATCAAGAATGGTAACGGATTTGGCTTGACCCGCTTCCGAGAAGCTATATGCAAGGGGTGATCCGCTATATCGAATGGGAGAACTTGCCTTCACATTTTGCGGACGGTGCAAATGCCCGAGTGCTACATACTGTGCACCAGCAGTCAAAGCTGTCGTATCCACCGTATACGCTCCACCAACTTGGATCGGTCGTTCGGATTCCGTTTCATGCCCGCCTAGTACATAGAGATGACTCATAATTAAGTTAACGGTACTAGGCTCAAATGAAGCTGCCTGCTTACGAATCAGCGCACCTACCCGCTCCGAATATTTGCTGCGAAGTACCTCTTCCTCGGCAACCTCGGAAAGTAATTCTTTTAATCGAGATTCCGAAGGGTACGGCAACGTGATTAATCTCGCAAGCTCACCTGTTCTAGCTATTCCGATTGATTGAATGTCTTGAACCGGCAGACCAATCAAGGTAATGCCTTGCGTAGCCGCCAGCGGGCCAGACGCTGCTAAGCGATCCGGATGATCATGATTACCCGAAATAATCGCCACTTGCCTTTTACCGCCATCTGCTAGCCTTGCTATGCCTTCATAGAACAACTGCTCTGCCGCAGCAGGAGGATTCACGCTGTCATAAATATCTCCAGCAATCAACACCAGATCGATCGCCTGATCCTCCACAATGCCCACGAGCTCATCCATGAAAGCGATTTGCTCCTCCATTCGGCTGCGCCCCTCCAAGGCGCGTCCAAAATGCCAATCGGCTGTGTGTAAAATACGCATGTCTCATCTCCTTTCTGAACTCCGCACCTTGTGTCTCGGTTCAAGTGTTTTCTTACATCTCTACCAATTTGGCACCATCAAAGAAATAGAGGAACTTCCCATGCACCGGACGCTTCCAAATGTGTTCAACAGCACGCGCATACAAGCCTATTTGCTTTTCATAGCGAAGCTGCAGCTCGGCATCTGTGCTTCCTCTAACGGCATCTGTTTTATAATCAACGAGAACGAGTCCTAACTCATCTTCAAATAGACAATCTATAACCCCTTGAATGAGCACAGTCTCACCGAGTGTGGATGGATCCGCCTCAGAATAAACCTCACCAGCAGGCAATCCATAACTAAATGGCACCTCTCGCTGCACATTGCGTGATTGAATCATCCGCATACCGACCTGCGTATCGAAAAACTTCAAAATAACGGGAATGTCGACCACATCACGTTGATCTTGTGTCATCGTTTGTTTGTCCAACATCTCTTGAAGCGTGGACTGAATACTTGCTTCAGTAGGTGCTTCTGCTAGAGACATATTTTGCATAACAGCATGAACAACGGTTCCTTTCTCCGCTGCCGTTAGCTTTTTCGCTTCCATGAATCTCGGTCTTCGCCAAATCGTTGCCGCTGGCTGACTAGCTGTTGGCTTAGATTCCTCATTGGAGGATAACTCCATTGGAATTGGCGATTCGAACTCGTCCACAATTCGGTTAAGCTCAGATAACCGTTTCATTTCCGAAACCGTCGTTTTAGCAAAATGCTTCGGCGCATCTGGAAATGTGTATGTCCAGGACAGCCGCTCCTCTAAAGCGTCTTTCCATTCTCCTGACGTGGTGACAGCTTCCCGCTGCTGAATTGCCATGAACCGATCGTTTTCCGGCTCCACAACCTCATCTTCTAGGACATCTGGCGTCTGTAAGCTTTCTGGCGTAATCACGGTGAGCTTCCATTGCGAAGAATCACGCAGTAATCGAATGTCAGAAGAATTATCGCTAATGCCGAGGCGCTCACGCCACAAAGCAGCATCGGGATGACGAAGCAAAGCAGGTCCTACCCAGTCCAGATAGCTCTTTGCTTTCGCTAATTCAAAATCAGGCAAATACCACGTCTCTCTTGATAAATGACGAGCCCAACCACGCAGAAGCTTGTCCAGCGATTTCACCGTGCCAAGCAAGTACAATTTCTCGCGCGCTCTCGTGAGTGCGACATATAAGACGCGCATTTCCTCAGCTAGAAGCTCTAGCTTCAACCTTTTTTTAATCGCAAGAGAAGGCAACGTCGGGAAACTGACACGTAACGTCGTATCTACATAACGCGGTCCAAAGCCCAGCTCTTTATGCAGTAAGAACGCATCATTCAAATCTCGTTGGTTAAACATCTTCGCCATGCCAGCCACAAAAACTACTGGAAATTCCAAGCCCTTACTTTTGTGAATGGACATAATACGAACGACATCTTCCTGTTCACCCAGCGCACGTGCAGTTCCTAGATCGCCTCCGCTTTCTTTCATCCGTTCAATAAACCGTAAGAAGCGGAATAATCCACGTAGCGAAGTACTCTCGTATTGTCTAGCTCTATCATATAAAGCTCTTAAGTTAGCTTGTCTTTGCATACCACCAGGCAAACCGCCAGCGAAATCATAATAGCCGGTCTGTCTAAAAATGCTCCATATCAAATCGGCTAACGAGCCTTGTCTAGCGTCATTCCGCCATTGCTCCAATTGTCCCAGAAATTGCGTCAATTTGCTTGACAGCTCATCGTTCACATTCTGTAAATCTTGCCCAGCAGCACGTAAAACAGACTCATAGAAAGCTACGGATTTATCCGCAGCACGAATTTGCGCTAAATGCTCTGCGGTTAGTCCCACCATCGGAGAACGCAAAACAGCCGCCAATGGTACGTCTTGATACGGATTGTCGATGACCTTCAAAAGGGAAAGCATCGTCTCCACTTCTGTCGCCGAGAAATAGCCAGTGCTAAGCTCAGCATACGCGGGAATTCCCTGCTTTTTAAGCTCATCAATTATGATTGGAGACCACGCTTGGGTTGCACGCAGTAAAATCACGATATCCCTGTAGGTTGCTGGACGATCGCCACCCGTTCTTTTATCAAATACTTGAAACGGTTGCTGATCCCCTAGTAAGCTCCTGATCTGACGAGCAATCGTACGCGCTTCTAGCTGTGCGGTTTCCAGCTCTTCTGCTTCCAAGACGGGATCCATCGCGCCTTCAGCACCCTCAGCATGGATATCCTCTCCACCTTCTTCGGATTCTTCCGTGAAAGCTTCGCTTTTATCCGCTCCATCTTTCCCACGGTCAATCACCAGCATCTCTACAGAACAATCCGATACGGAAGGCGGGTAACCCGCTCCATATACCAATTCCGCTCGCTCATCGTAAGCAATTTCTCCGACGGTTTCATTCATCATTTGTTTAAAAACAAAGTTTACCGCATCGACGACTTGAAGACGACTGCGGAAATTTCTCGCCAAGTCAATTCTGCCGCCGGTCATTTCACCATCTAAAGCTGCCTCAGTCTTGGATCGATACGCTTTGTATTTTTCTAAGAACAGGCCTGGCTCTGCCAAACGAAACCGATAAATACTTTGTTTCACGTCGCCGACCATGAACCGATTACCAGGCTTTGAAGTGGAAATCAACTCCACAATCGCTTCTTGAACACGATTCGTATCCTGATATTCATCCAGCAGCACTTCGGCAAATTGTTTCCGATACGCTTGCGCCGCTTCTGAAGGATACAATTCACCAGGCATGGAACCAGGAGCACTTAGAATTTGTAAGCAGTAATGCTCCAAATCGGCAAAGTCAATCAATCCCTTCGCTGCTTTAGCCGCTTGATACCGCTGACCGAAATCAACGATAAGATCAACGAGGACATGCAGCAATGGAGCCATATCTGCAATTTCTTGATGAAACTGCTCTGGCGTGCGACCGAACAATTCTTCTTTTAATTTGTTAATTTGTTCCTTCGCTTTGTTTCGAAGCTCTTTGACATCATCTTGCAGCCCTTTGTCATAATCATCGCCTTTGCAGGCTTTCAGCTTACCGAACTCGACTGTTTGAAAACCAAGATACAAAACGGACCAAGGATAAGTGGTTGTTTCTAGTAAATTCTGCACAAGTAATAAATCATCACGTAAATTCTCGATATATGGCGCAGGTCCTCCCGGGGATTCTGCGATACCCAAGGCTTGTCCTAACAAATCCGCTGCCCCTTCAAGCTCGAGGGATAGATCCCGAACTAAGCTTTGTTCCCATAGCGAATAATCCACAGGTGCTGATGCCGCGGCAACATAAGGCAGTGCTTCTTCCAATTCCACGGGTA
Source organism: Paenibacillus sp. J22P90 (assembly GCF_059692195.1). Taxonomy (NCBI): domain Bacteria; kingdom Bacillati; phylum Bacillota; class Bacilli; order Caryophanales; family Paenibacillaceae; genus Paenibacillus; species Paenibacillus sp. J22P90. The sequence continues at coordinate 55,710 of NZ_JCAUAY010000005.1, read as the reverse complement.
ACTCATCCGCATTCTCTTGCTTAGCTTGCTTTGCCGGCGGACCGAACATCGAAGCTGTCCCTCTTAACCAGTGCTCTGGCCAAGGATGACTGCGAGATACATCATACAGCTTCTGTATGAGCGACATAATCGCGCTATCGTTGCGTTCACCGCTGAAGGAATCCACCAAGCGCCAAAAAGCGCTCCCTTCTTCACTAGCCGCATAATATTGTTCCAGCATCTCGCCTAGCAGATCTTGACGGAGCAAATCAGCTTCCGTTTCATTTGCAATTCGAAATCCAGGGTCTAATTGAATAAGACTAAAATATCGCTGTACGACCTCTAAACAAAAAGAATGCAGCGTAGTGATCGATGCCTTCCCCATTAGCGCAAGCTGTTTACGCAAATGCTGCGAATGAGGCTGTTTCATCAGTTCTTTCTCAAGTGCTTCTCGAATCCGATGCTTCATTTCTGATGCTGCCGCCTTAGTAAACGTGGCAACAAGTAATCGATCCACATCAATCGGTTCCCACTCATTGGAGATCCGGCGAATGATGCGTTCAACGAGAACAGCCGTTTTACCAGAGCCGGCAGCCGCGGCAACCAACATATTTTGACCCTTGAGGGTGATGGCATCCCATTGATCATCCGTCCATGTACTACCGAGGGGTTTAGGTTCTTGCTGTTGTGTCACCTTGTATGCTCCTTTCTACCTTTACGGCCCGCTTACCTGCGCGGCCAGCTCCGTCCATACTTGATCCTTCGCACGAGGTCGAAAGACTTGTATCTCATTCCCTTCGAATAAGGGATCTATTTGACAAATGGAGGTGTACGAACAATGCTGGCAGGCGGACTTTTTCCCTAGACGATAAGGAGCAATATCCACATGACCATCTGTGATGTTCGTTCCAATTTGTTTCACTTGTTTGCGTACATAGGTCCGAAGCGTATCCCACTGCTCGTCCGTCGCTACCGACGAAGCGGAGTAGAAACTTCCATCCTTCTTCAATCCTACAGGAATGCGTTGTGAAGGTCCTGGGTTATGAATAAGATCATCATCCATTAATACGGCTACCTCAGCCTCTGCTGTAACCAAGCCTTTCATTTTAAAACGTTTACGAAGCTCTTTCTCGACAGAAGCAGGATCAATCGCATTTTTCTGCTGGAGCATCGGGTTATGCACATGGAAATAAAGCACACCTGCCGGCTTAGCTTCTACACCTAGCCAAGTCTCTGCATGCGTAAGAATAACGTCCAAGTACGTCAGCATTTGCAGAGATAATCCATAATACACTTCCGAAAGCTGCAGAGCAGTTTGACTGGATTTATAATCAATTACGCGTAAAAGCACACCCTGCTCGCCATCCGCGCGATCCACACGGTCAATACGACCGATAATCTCCATCGTACAGCCGTTATCCAGCTCAAATGTCAGGGAAGGCAAATCCTTGCCTGGTCCAAAATCAATCTCCAGCCCAAGTGGCTGAAATTGACCATGCTTGGCATGTTCACCGAGAATAACGGCAGCCCTGCCAACCACTTGCTTCAGTTTTCTTGCAATATACGCATAGCGACTCGAGCTCAACAGAATCTCACCTTGAAGTCTAGGTGCAAGCTCGTCCACTACTTGTGCGGATCTTTCCATACATTGATCAGCCGTAAGTGAACCCCAATCCAGCTGATCCTGCTGCAACTTCTGAACGAATTGATTTAAGGCAGCGTGGAACAATTGTCCAATATCTGGGGCATCCAAGCGATATACACGACGCTCTTGCAGGCGCAAACCATGCGAGACGAAGTGAGAGAATGGACACGCCACATACTTCTCCATACGTGAAACACTGGCGCGCAAATGCTCACCATATAACATTTTGCTCGTTTTCGAGGAAAGTCCCTTTTCTTTGTTCGTATATTCTAAAGCCTTAACGAGTGCTTGCAGTTTCAATTGCCAAGCGGGTTGCTCTGTGTACCAATTGTACGTATCCCACCACAACTCTGACATACGTCCACCCAACATCCAATGTTTCATCCGAACAGCCAAATAGGAAATCGTTTGTGATGGATGCGATAAATATGACGCTTGCTCACTTTCCGGTGACTCCACGGACGGTTCTGCCAGAAGCAGCGAATCTTCCGTGCCTGGAAACAGCTGCCTCATCTGTCTGATCAACTCCGAAGGCAACAACGATTTCCCTTCTTCATCCGCTAAAGGATAACTCATCCAAAGACGCTTGCCAGGAACCGTCAACGACGTGTAGACGATAAATTGCTCGTCGAGCAGCTTCCGCCGGCTTCCATCAGCCATTGGCAATCCTGAATCCATGAGCACACTTCGCTCTGCTTCGGTCAGGACACCTTTTTCCGCCATCTGCGCAGGAATAACCCCGTCATTCACACCTAAAATGTAAGCATAGCGAATCCCGCTAGAGCGAGTCCGGTCCATACTTCCGATCAGCAATTGATCCATGGAAGGCGGAACTAAGCCTAGCTTCATGCTTTCCATTCCTGTTTCTATAAGGCCGTTGAATAGCTCCAAAGAGAGTTCATCATCGCCCATGGTTTCAACTAATTGATCCAGCATATCCATGACACTGTTCCACATTTGACCATGTTCACGAGCCTTTTCCGGCTTGCCGTCACGTGTGGCTTGCTGAGTCCATGCTTCCAGCTTCTCTGGAGCTTGAACCGTGACCAAAAGCTCATACACCGCTTCAACCTGACTTTTAACCGTACGGGCCTGTGCCAGACGATTGGCTAGCGCTAACAATGGACGTACAACTAAAGCTTTGCTAGCATTTAACGCTTGAAGCTCCACATTTTGTGCCTGACTCTCTTGTTCCGCTTGCTCCAAATTGACACGAAATTGATACGTCCATGGCTTTCCATCCGTCCATCGATACCCTTGAATACCGAAGGCTAACACATAATTTTCTAATTTATCAAGATCCGTCCTTGACGAAGTCGCATCGAGAGGAAGCAATAAATCGGTCTTAATACAACGAAATACGGCATCGTAATGCCAATTATGCTGAACTACTTCTAGGGCAGACCGAATAAATTCCACGAGTGGATGATGAAGTACCGACCTCTTTTGATCGAAAAAATGAGGGATTTCATGATCCGTAAGCACCATGTTTAACAGATCTTGATAGCCTTCCATATTCCGTACCATAACGGCAATTTCACGCCATCGCACACCCTGCTCTCGAACTAAATGCAGCATGTCACGCACAGCGCCTTCAACCTCAGCACGGCGATGAACAGCTTCCCGAATGACGAGCTGATCACCTATCTTTTCTCCAGCGGAAGCCTTGTATTTAGCTGCTCCCCCGCCAATTCGCCGGTCAAAATTGTGCTCTAAATACGCAAGCGCTGGACTATCTTCATAGCGTGGATAACGATCTGGTGCAAGCTGAATCACTTCAGCGGCGTCTAGGCCAAGCTGCCAAATCATCTCCTGCAAGCGAACCATCGTCGTAGCAGTAGGATGGAATAAATCCAGTTCATCCGGTGTATCCCCCGCCTGCAGCTCGCGATCCAGACACAGCGTAATCGTCACTTGCTTACAAGCCGCAAACAAAGCACCAAGCACCTTGAATTCTTGCGGCGTAAAGCCGTGAAACCCATCTATCCAAATCGAAGCGGAACGCAAATAACCGGAGCTTGCTACCTGCTCTGCCAGCAGCGTCAAGTAATCCTCGCCATCCAAGTACTGCTTGGCAAGCTCCATCTCAAACTGGCGATACACCAAATGAATATCGTGCATTTTATCGCGCAATAAGCCGTGCTCACCTAGATTCGTCACACGCTTGTTCTCATGAGCCTCCAGCTGATCAGCGGTCACACAATAGCGTTTCATCTCTGTAAAAAGCTGGTTAAGCCGATCTACGAAGCCCATTTGCTCGGCCGAGTGTCCGAAAAGACGAAGCTTACTCTTGTATTTATGTAAAATGCTCGTTAACAGCAGTTTCTTACCTGTATCATCAATAGGCAGTCTTGCCGTGCCGCCTTCTTCTTGCATCACACGCCAAGCTAAGCGGTGAAAGCTTAGTACTTGCGCGCGAATCATCCCGCGAATGCTTGGATCTGAAACCAACGCATGCTCCGCTTGAAATGTGGCTTGTTCAGGGACAAGCAGAATTAAAGGATCTCCTTCTGGCGCTATAGCTAGCTGCTTTTTCATTTCCGTCAAACAGTGTTCACTCTTGCCGCTCCCGGCTCTACCAATCACGAATCGAATGGACATTCAGGGCCTCCTAACACTTTCCGTCGGAAAGCTTGCTTCATAAGCAATTCTCGTATTCTATCTCTCTATTCTAGCATATTTTTGGTGCTGAGTCGGTGTGGTAGATGATGGAGGGGGTTCTTGGGGACTTACTTAATAATAGTAATACGAACATATATTCTATTATTGTAACATGGAAAATGAAATACGGAAAGGCTTCTTCACAGCACAAAAAAAGCAAAGCCAGAAAAACTCCAGCTTTGCTCTTTTTCAAGAAAACTCACTATTTATTTGCTGCGCACTTCAAATATCGCAAATTTTAAATAATGCCCCTCATCTACGCCTAGAATACGCGGGTGATCCATCCCTGCACCGCGGAATTCAATTAAGCGGAGTAATTTACCCGCATCTGTTGCCGCCGCATGAATCGTTTCAAGGAACAGCTCCGGATGCATGTGATAGGAACAGCTCGCAGTAACGAGATAGCCTCCCTCATTCACAAGCTTCATGCCGTGCAAATTGATATCTTTATAGCCGCGGCATGCCCCTTCAACCGCACTTTTCGTTTTCGCGAAGGCAGGAGGATCCAAAATTACAACGTCCCAAGTCCGACCACCTGTACCAACTGGCTTTGAGGTGTCGATCTTAGCTTGACCAGCAGCACCTGCTGCAGAGCGAAGCTTGCGCTCATCCAAGCCTTTCACTTGCGTTCGCAAATACTCAAAAGCATCCGCAACAACGAATTCAACGCGATCCTCGAAACCGTTCAAAGCGACGTTCGTACGTGCGCTTTCAATCGCATGCTCGGAAATATCGAGACAGGTTACTTTTTTAGCGCCGAATTTACATGCGTTTAACGTGAAGCTTCCCGTATGCGAGAAGCACTCCAGCACAGAGGCACCATCCCAGAGCGGGAACGTCACTACCTTGCCATTTGCGTTCACAGGAAGCATCTGCGTTACGCCATTCTCTTCGATTTCGGTCAGATTGATGCCGCTCCGGTGCCCCCACCCTGTCATCAATGGCTCGATCGCTGCACGATTTTCACGTTGGTCGAAGAAGTAGCCCGTTTTCTGACCTTCCTCAATATCTACGCGGATCCGAAGGCCATTTTCCAAGATATCAACATGCTTTGCGCAGTCTCCATATAAAAGGCCTTTCGTTTGCTTTAAACCTTCCAGTTCACGGATCGAAACGTCACTTCGCTCATAGATCCCTGCTGGCTTCATGACTTGAACCAGTGCTTCCACAATACTTTCTCTGCAGAGGTCCATTCCCAAGGTCAAAAGCTGAACAACAAGCGTGTTCTCGAATTTATCCACAATGAGTCCTGGCAGAAAATCAGCTTCCCCATACACCAAGCGATAAGACTGTGCGCCTTTCACAAAGCGCTGACGATGAAGGAAACATCGTGTAAATCGTTCGACGAAAAAGTCTGTCGTCATCGCCTCAAGCGGGCTATACGATACAATACGAACCGTTAGCTGGGACGCCTCGTTATAATATCCCGTAGCCAAATACTTCCCCAGATGGTTCTGAACCGAGACCAGCTGACCAGGGACAATGTCCCCATCCGTGCGCTCAATTTCACTCTTATACACCCATGGATGCCCTTGCTCCAAGCGGGGTTTGCGTTTCTTATGTAAAAATACTGCTGCCATATTAATAGCCATCCTTTGCGTGAAACCGTTCACCTACATCATCTGGCTTGTCATGCTCGTCTGTACGGTCACATATATTGGTTGAAAACGTTATTCACTCACGAAAAGGAGAACCTTCTCATGATTCATGCGATTATTTTGCCTGTTGCCACAGGCTTTATCTTATTCCTGCTCGGAATGAAGCTCATGGAAACCTCGCTTCAAACCTGGGCTGGCCCCAGCCTCCAGCTATGGCTGGAGCGGTTCACCCGCACACCGGTGCGCGGCCTCATCACCGGCACCGTACTAACAGCGGCGCTGCAGAGCAGCACCGCGATCACGGTCATCGCCATCGGCCTCGTCGGCGCTGGCGTCCTGTCCTTCCCCAGAACACTAGGCGTGATTCTCGGAACCAATATCGGCACGTGCCTCACTACTGAGCTGATCGGGCTCAGCTTGGGTGGCATCGGCGTGCCGATCTTGATCGCCAGCGCCAGCGTCTGGCTGGCAAGCTGGCTCGCCGGGCCGCTGCCTAAGGCTGGCGGCCCCCAATGGCTGCGCAGCGTCCGCTACGGATCGCTCGCGGTGTCTGGCTTCTCTCTCGTGCTGCTCGGCATCGAGATCATGCAAACCATCGGGCCCGCGCTGCAGTCCCGAGGTCTATTCGCCTGGTTCGTGCACCAGGCGCAAGCCAGCCTGCTCTGGGGCATCCTCGCAGGCGCAGCCGTGACCGCGCTCGTGCACAGCAGCGCGGCGGTCATCGCGATGGCGATGGGCCTCGCCGCCACGGGGGCCATCCCCGTCGAGCTCGGGGTTGCGATCACGATAGGCGCCAACGTAGGCACCTGCGTCACCGCCTTGATCGCAGGCATGAGCTCCTCCCGCGCTGGACGATACGTCGCCTGGTCGCATGTACTGTTGAACGTCGGAGGCGCGATCCTCTTCTACCCTTTTATCCATGTGCTCGTCAGTCTTTCAGCTCTACTTGCTGATGACGCCGCTTCACAGATTGCCCGTTCTCAAACTATTTTCAACATCGTAGGTTCGCTAGTCGCTTTGCCTCTCTGTTATCTTAGTACGTGGAAGCGCCTTGAGTTCCGCTCACAATAGCAACACCTGAACTCGTACCCAATCTCGTTGCACCTGCTTCAATCATCTTAAGCGCCGTTTCTGCATCGCGAACACCGCCAGAAGCTTTAACACCGATCGTGCTGGATACGTTTTGGCGCATCAAACGAACGTCTTCTACAGTAGCTCCACCAGGACCGAAGCCTGTGGATGTTTTCACAAAATGAGCGCCCGCTTCTTCCGATAGGCGGCAAGCAACAGCTTTTTGCTCATCCGTAAGGAAGCCTGTTTCCATGATGACTTTAACGATAGCTTTACCTTGGACAGCATCCACGACTTGCTTAATATCGGAACGAACCGCATCCAGTTGTCCTTCCATTAACAAACCGATCGGCAATACGGTATCGATTTCTGCAGCGCCATTTTCCACTGCTTTAGCCGCTTCGAATGCTTTCACTTCACTCAAGCTCGCCCCAAGCGGAAAACCAACGACAGCCGCAACCTTTACGCCCGTGCCTTCCAACGCTTTAGCCGCCGTCGCCACGAACTGTGAATTCACACACACACTGAAAAATTGGTGCTGCGCAGCCTCCTCACACAACTTGTGAATCGCAGCTGTGCTTGCATCTGCTTTCAATAACGTATGGTCGATATAGCTGGCAATTTCTTTCGCGTTTAATGTCATTTTACATAGCACCTCATCTGATTTAGTAGTTACACGCATGTCGATTTCGTACAAGCTCCCGTCTAATCGAGAAAACCTCTAACGCAGTCATTCGAAAGGAACGACCACGAGTAGAGGTGGGGAATTACCTACACTTCACTTACAAATTCACTACGCCTTCAAGCACGCGAACAAGTTGTCCCTTGCTTTCATTCACACCGGCTTCCGTAACCTTCACACGGCATACTTGGCCGATCATCTCTTCTGAACCTTCAAAAACTAACTGCACATAGTTATCGGAATACCCACTGTACAAGCCGCTGTCAGGTGCACCTTTGTAGGCACGCTCTGGAATGACCTCCAACACTTGACCAACGAACTTCTGAGCATAAGCCAACTGCATTTTCTCAGAAAGATCAATGAGTTCGTGTACGCGTGCATTTTTGATTTCTTCATCCACTTGATCTTCCATCCGCGCAGCAGGGGTACCTGTCCGCTTGGAATAAGGGAATACGTGCATTTCAGAGAATTTCATTTGCTCCATGAATTTGTAACCATCGCGGAACATCTCTTCCGTTTCACCTGGGAAACCAACGATCACATCCGTCGTGATGGCAACATCCGGCATAATCTCATGCAGACGCTCGATCTTACGAGCAAACTCAGCTGTTGTATATTTCCGGCGCATCCGCGCAAGGACTTGATCATCGCCCGCTTGTAACGGGATATGCAAATGACGACACATTTTATCCGAAGACTTCAGGACTTCAATGACTTCATCTGTAATCTGGCTCGCTTCGATGGAGGAAATCCGAATACGCTTCAAGCCTTCGACTTTATCTAAGTCTTTCAGCAATTTCGCTAAGCTGTAATCTTCAATATCTTCGCCATAGCCCCCAGTATGAATACCTGTGAGAACAATTTCCTGATAACCAGCAGCAACAAGCTGTTCCGCTTGAGCAATAACGCTTTGCGGCTCACGACTACGCATCAAACCACGTGACCATGGAATAATGCAGAAGGTGCAGAAGTTATTGCAGCCTTCTTGAATTTTCAAAAATGCCCGCGTACGATCCGCAAAATCAGGCACATCCAGTTCCTCGAACGAACGGGTTTTCATAATGTTTCGCACCGCATTAATCGGTTGACGATCTGACTCAAACTGCTTGACGAGCGGAATGATTTTTTCACGGTCCTGCGTCCCGATGACCATATCCACGCCTGGAATTGCCATAATCTCTGCAGGTGACGTTTGTGCGTAACAACCCGTTACAGCAACAATCGCCTCCGGATTACGACGAATCGCGCGACGGATCATCTGGCGACTCTTTTTGTCCCCTGTATTCGTTACCGTACATGTATTAATGACATACACGTCTGCCGTATTTTCGAAATCAACCTGCTCATAGCCCTCATTTTTGAAAAGCTGCCAAATTGCTTCTGTATCATAAAAGTTAACTTTACATCCCAGTGTATGAAACGCTACCGTTGCCATTTTCGCTTATCCTCCCATTTCTCCGGTTTCATAAAACAGACATGTAAGACCCACCATCGCTGCTGTCTCTGTCCGTAAAATGCGATTCCCCAGCGAAACCGAGCGAAAGCCAGCCTCTTCAGCTTGCTTAATTTCTTGCTCTGTGAATCCACCTTCGGGGCCAACCGCGATCAATACTTGCTTGCCTGGTCCAATTTGGCCTTCCGCAATCGCAGCCTGTATGGCAGGCTTCAATTGCTGACCATCTTCCTTCTCATAACAAATCCAAGCTACATCCGCTTCCTTAGCACGCTGCAGCAGCTGTTTCCACGAATACACGGATTCAATCTGCGGCACTCGGTTACGATGGGCTTGCTCTGCTGCTTCCTTCGCGATTTTCTGCCAGCGCTCTGTGCGTTTGGCTTCTTTCTTCGCATCGTACTGCACAATCGTTCGTTCCGATAAAAAAGGAAGAAACCGGGCTGCCCCGATCTCGGTCCCTTTTTGAATAATTAGCTCCATCTTATCGCCTTTCGGCAAGCTCTGCGCGATCCACACGTCAACAGCCGCTTCCGCGTCCATTGCGAGCTCCTCCACGATTTCCGCGGTAACAGCCCCCTTGTCTAACTGCGTGATACGAACGAGCACCTCGCGGTCTACACCATTGCTGCAGATGACTTTATCGCCAACTTCTGCGCGCATGACGCGACCCAGATGATGAGCGTCGTCCCCCTCAATCGTGACTGTTTGTGTAGCCGCATGGAACTGCTCACGCGGGAGAAAATAACGCTGCATAGTCAAAGCCTCTCTATCTTCGTTCATTTGTACATCATTTGAACTTTATTACGAACACCGATGTCACCGTGAAACTTCCACACACCATCATACCTCGTTTGCACCGGAAAATCCATATGGAACTCACTGGAGAATAGTTACATGCCTAATATATTAGAAATCATATTATAGAAGTAGCTGACGATGTCATTCCCCAAACTCAAATACGGATCCAGTGTCACACGACGCAATGGGCCAATAAATACGATTAGAAGGAAAATAACCGATGACCATTGTTCAAACTTTTGAACAGCTTCTGTGTATCTAAAATCAACCAAATCTTGAATAATTCGATAACCATCTAACGGTGGAATGGGAATTAAATTAAATAAAAACAAAGTGATATTGATACTCAGCATTTTATTTAAGAACTGCACAATCGCTTCTGCACTTCCCTTTGACATCCCATTCAACCAGCCGTATTTCTCGAAAAGCACAACTGCAATAATTGTAATAAAGGCCAAAATCAAGTTACTAATCGGCCCCGCCGCGGTCACTATAATTCCAAATAAGCGAGGACGCTTAAAATTACCCCGGTTTACTGGCACGGGCTTCGCCCAACCAAAGCCGGCAATCAACAGCATAATCGTCCCGAATAGGTCCAGATGGACCATCGGATTTAAAGAGACGCGGCCAAATTTATAAGCCGTATCATCTCCTAATTTATAGGCGCTATATGCATGCGCCCATTCATGAATCGTAAACGAAAGCACGAGCACCAGGATTACAAACGGCAACGTACTCCAATCGTAAAACAATAAGCCTCCCATGGGCCAACACCTACAGCTTTCTAGCTACGATCACAACCCAATTCGAATCATAGTTTTTCTCTACGATCGTGAATTTAGATGCAACCAGTGCTTTTTCTACATCCGCTTCTTTGTTCGTAATGATACCTGAAGTTATGTAATAACCACCTTGTTGCAACACCTCGTACACGTCATCTACAAACATGACAATGACCTCAGCCAAAATGTTCGCTACAACGAGCTGAACCGGGATCGAAACGCCTAACCCCGCATCTCCTTCTGACTCGCTCTCTTTAAGTACGCCAAGCAGATCGCTAAGTTTCACCGTAATTTTATCTTCGAGTTGATTCTGCTTCGTATTATCCAATGCACTAGTAACAGCCACGGGATCTAGATCCACAGCAAGGACATGTTTCGCGCCAAGCTTCGCTGCTGCAATAGAAAGAATACCTGAGCCGGTTCCCACGTCAATCACATCATCACCAGGTTGAAGCACCTTCTCCAACGTTTTCAAGCAAAGAGAAGTAGTTGCATGTGTACCTGTTCCGAACGCCATGCCTGGATCAAGCTCCAAGATCAATTCCTCTGGTGAAGCTGTATAGTCTTCCCACGTTGGTTTAATCGTCAAACGATCGGAAACACGAATCGGTTTGAAATACGTTTTCCACGCATGAGCCCAATCCTCATCATCGACTTCAACAACCTCAAACGTTGGATTTCCTGTATCAATATCAAAATCCTTCAATTGTTCAACGGAGGCCTTCAAATTCGCAAGAACAGGCTCCATATCTGTGCCGTGATAGAAGTAACCTTTGATTACGGCTCTTCCCTCCGGGATATCGTTAAAAGGTGTTTCGTATAATTGACCGAATGACGTATCTCTCTCTTTATTTAAGGTGCCGGATTCCTCGATGGATACACCTCCAGCTCCCAATTCATGAACAAAGTTGGTTATCATTTCAATCGCTTCTTCTGTCGTATGTACAGTTAATTCTTGCCAAAGCATCGGTATTGCTCCTCCTGTCGGTTATTCCCTATGTAAAATGAACCTTATAGGTCTATTTTCACAAAGAGTATTGTACTACACTTCGCTTCTGGGGTAAAATGGAGTCAACAATGTAAGCGCTTTTTTATTTTTCTTAACACAGTTCTAACACTCTGGTGCTACATTGAATAAGTCATCATCATTATGTATTGTACGAACGGAGACATCTTATGCGCAAAACACTCATGGTTCTTCCTATTTTCCTTGCAATGGCGCTTATCGCACCCCTGACTACCAAAACCATGATGGCTGACAATTATAGTCAAGTTACCGCTCATCGTGGAAGCTCGGGGGATACGCCAGAGAACACGCTTGCTGCCATGCAACAAGCTATTACCGATCACGCTGGATATGCTGAATTAGATGTGCAAGAAACGGCTGATGGCGTCGTCATGCTTATGCATGATAATAGTGTGTATAGGACGACGGGTATCAACAAAAACATGTGGGAAGTCACCTCAGATGAACTCAAACAAGTAAGTGCAGGAAGTTGGTATCATAAGGATTTTAAAGATGAGCATGTTCCTACCTTAGATGAAGTTATTACACTCGCCAAAGGTCATATGAAGCTGAATATCGAGTTAAAAAATAATGGTCATGCCGTAGAACTTGCCAAAAAAACAGTTGATATCATCCAATCCCATGATTTTGTAAAGGAATGTACCGTGACGTCTTTCGATGCGGAGCTTTTGCATAAAGTGAAATCTTTGAACTCATCCATTAAAACAGGCCTCATTATGGGTCAAAACACGGAAGATCTCGATGAGCTAATGAAAAGCTCTGATTATGAAGTTATTTCTGCGGCATATCCGCTTGTGAATGAATCGTTCATGAGGCTTGCCGAGAATCACCATAAAGAAGTGTATGTTTGGACAGTGAATGACACCAGAATGATGAGGCGTATGCTTGCTCTTGGCGTATCCAGCATTATTACGAATTACCCGGATAAGCTCGTCAAATTGATGAGCGTTGAATAATTGCATACGTTTGTAAAAAAGCACCTGTTCCATCGCCTCTCTACTGGAGGTCCTTGGAACAGGTGCTGCTTGTTTACACCGAGCCACCCGCTGTTTCAATTACACGAATAGCCTGTTCATAACACTGCTCATCAATGACAGCAGCCAACACAATATCAAGTCCAACCGAATCAACTTCATGGTCTTGATTAATCAAACTGTCAGCCATTGCTGACTCTAATCCTCTACCGATATCATTACTGAACCGGTCCACCTGCACATCTACTGCACGCAATGCTTTCAGCTTCGAAGCGACACCTTCCGCTTGTTCTGGGGAATGAAAATAAGCAAGAATCGCTCTCTCTGCCATTACTGATCTTCCTGACGCTCGTCCGCCGCCTGTGCGCGTGCTGCAGCCTCAAAGTCATCCTTATCTGCTACTTCAGCTGAAAATTCAACATCCTCCTGCTTGGCAACTGGCAAGTTGCTTTGAGCCTGATTATTCTGCTTTTGGTTCATATATCCATGCCTCCTATTAACCGTGAATTCTTAATTGTACGACTAGAGTATCGTTTGCGAACCGATATCTTTTTATGCACAATCAAGCTCGCGATCATTCCTTTATTTTTTCAAATGAGGCATCGTATAGACGAAACATCGTTTTGTAGCCCGACTCATCCAGCTTAATCCCTACATCAAGCTTTCCTGTAATCAATAAAGGACCACTTGTGTATCTCAGCTTTATTGCCTCCGGGACATACACAATCATGATTTTATTCCAGTATGTTTCATCGCCATTATCAAATGGACATTCTGCGCCTGGCTGAGGTATCAGCAGAAACCAGTGTTTGTCAAAGGAAAGCACTTCCCCCATAAAGCCTTTGATCTGAACGGTCTTCCCATTCATATCCCAAAACTTATTCGAAGGCGTATCTTGCTTGTCATTATCAAAAAACTCAGACCATGCAATCTCATTGCTCAATAATGGTTGTTTTGCTTTTGGTGTCGCGACTGGCTCCGAAGTCTTAGCTGGCTCGGAGGGTTGTGGAGACGACGCTATGGAAAGTGGTTTATCACTTGCTGGTTGTACCTGAGTGGAAGACACAGATACTTGTGTTGGTACAGCAGTGGACGATGGAGCAGTCACTTGGACAGCCAGACTAGGACTTGAAACCACAACAGGTGTTGCGAATGGTGTCTCCTTGGGGGAGACACTGCTGCTCGGCGATGGCGATGCAACTACTTCCATATTTGGATTAATACTCCCGAAAGACTGTCCTGTTGTTTCGTTCCCCTTTTGCCCGCAGCCCGACATGATTACAAACATGACAAACAAGCTGATTCCTGTGATTCTGTGACTGTTTTTCATCGTTATATCACCTCAAGAGCGGAATAATTGCAACGGATCGACTCGATACGCTTGAATCGCGGGTCCGAAGGACGCCACAATAGCAATTAGCAAAGTGAATACGACGAGCCAATACTCACCTGCCAAGAAAGTACCCGCCTGTATTTGTAACCCGGTTTGTGCAAAAACGACATCTCGACTAAAATAACCCCCAATATGGCCAAAGGCTATTCCCAAAATTAAACCTATACACGTCAGAATGATACCTTCCCCCATCAGTGATAACCAAATAAACGCCTTTGGTTTCCCGATAAGTCGAAGCAGCGCGACGTCTTTTTTGCGTTCATGTACCGCTGCAATTAGTGATAATAAAATCGAACCAGCTGCAAGCAAAATACAAATGACCGTAACGAACTTCACAGCCTGCGTTCCTTGATCAACGACATTCACAACATCAGCTACTGCCTTGCTCGTGTAGACAGCCTGCACATTATTGTACTGGCCGAACGTAGTCTTGATCGACTGAGCGCCCATAAGTGATTTCGGTTGCACCAGAATCGCTGTGATATCATGCGCATCAGCATGTTCGCTTTCGTGTACAGCCCATGCATAATCCAAAGTTGTAAAAACAGCTCGATCATCCGACGTATGGAGTGACGGCAATATTCCCACTACCGTATAAACAAAGGAATGATGATGTTCCTCCTCATCCTCGTCATCCGTCTCCAACCCCTGAACGAGCCCGTGTGCACCACGAAACGTATCTCCCACATGAAGGCCAAGTGAGCTTGCCACATAGGAGCCTACGATGGTTTCGCCTAGCTTTGCGTAAATCGCACCACGAGCCATCTGTTTATCAGCGCCATAGCGTGTTAAAAAATAGCCGGGATCGATGCCGACAATCGGAAAACCATTATATTGATCACCTGTGGTCATCGCATAGGCCGAGGCAACAAATTCATTTTTACGCACATCAGCTAAAATTGAAATCGGCATATTCCCCGTTGGTGCACCGATATGGTAATAAGTATTTAGTGCAAGCTGCGAAGCACTGCCCTTAGCGCCTATGGTCACTTCGAAGGGACCGTACCCTTTTTCAGCACCTTGTTCAACGCTTTGACTGCATAGCAGAAGGAAAACAACGAGCGCTGCTGTAACGGCCACTGAGCAAATGGTCACAAGTGACAACGTTTTACGATGCCAAATTTGGCTCCATATCAGGGAAATGACTTTCATATCGGTACACTCCTAAGCAAATCATTCAGTTCTTGCATGTACACACGTTTCGGAAACATCTCCGCGATGTGCCGATCATGTGTGACCGTCAGTAAAGTCAATTGCTCTGCCTTGCAAATCTCAAGAAGCAGCGACATCATCTCGCTCGCTGTCTCCCAATCCAAGCTGCCCGTAGGTTCATCAGCTAAAAGTAGTGGAGGCTTGGTAATTAACGCCCGAATTATGGCAGCTCTTTGCTGTTGACCGCGAGATAATTGAGCGGGAAGATGCTTCCCCCTATCCTGCAAGCCAACACGCTCTAACCACAGTTCTAGTCTCTCCGTTCGCTCTCGCTTCGTCCAATTGCGCGGCATGACTAACTCAACGTTTTGCCTAACAGTCAGCGATGATATGAGATGAAAATCTTGAAAAATATATCCGATATGATCCGCTCGGAAGCGATCTCGCCCACTCTCACCCAGCAGATGCAGCGGCTGACCTGCCACCCAGATCTCTCCTTCATCTGCCGTTAAAACGCCGCTCAGCAAATGTAAAAACGTACTCTTCCCGCATCCGCTCGCTCCCATGAGCGCAATGCTTTCACCTCTGTGAATTTGCCACTCCGCTACTTGTAAAATAGGCAAGCTATGACCATGCAGTTGGAATGCTTTCGATACACCCTGCAATCTAATCATGCGAAACGCCCCTCCCAACCATTCGACTCCAAAAGAAAAGAGGACACAGGGAAGGAGCTCCCCATGTCCGTCTGCTCCTAATCTTAATTGTTTACGATTCGCTCATGGAAGGAATCCCACGTTAAGCTTTTGCCAGTCAACTGGTTAAAAGCTTCAAGCGGTAAATACAGCTTACCGTTGTCAACGTTGCCGACCCATGTGCTTCCTGCGCCATTCACTGTTAAAGCTCCCGTGGAGACAAGAACGGAAATTTTCTGACTATCTTTCGTAAACGTAACTGTTCCAGTTGCTTCATCCCAAGCCACTTGAATGCCTAAAGATTCAGCCAAGGATCTTGCTGTGAATAATGTTTTGTTATCTCGCGTCACCTTAAAGAGCGGATAACTATATTTATCTTGAAGCTCTTTCGTCGCCGCAGCCAAATCAACGCCAAGCACCTTGGCACCACTTTTAGCAATATCCGTATTATCCACATCACCTTTTACAAGATCAGCAATTGGACCATAAGCCCATACACCGACATCCACACCCGTGTGACCATGTCCCGTCCAGCCGACTGCAAGCCTTTTCGACACTACAGCGTTATAACCGCCTCCACGACCGTAGGAAGAGCCATCTCCATTCAAAATCAATTGAACCTCTTCATCCGTCAGATCCGTGAAGCCAATGTTGTCTGCGACAATTTTACGGATATCATCCGCCGTTTGTGCTTTTTTCAAGATCCCATCAATGTACTCATAAGAGTGTTTTTCCTTGTTAAACAAATCCACATTAATCTCATAGACATTGTTTATCGCGAGGGACAAACCGCCTGTCTCATGATCCGCCGAAACTACGACAGAGGTGTTTCCATCTTTTTTAGCAAAATCAACAAGCGTTTTAAACGTAGCATCCAGCTCGAGCATTTCTTGAATGTTCGCAGGTAGGTCGTTCGCATGACCCGCGTGGTCAATCCGGCCTTGCTCTACTAATAGCACGAAGCCATTTTTATTTTGGGATAAAATTTCGAGCGCTTTTTGCGATAATTGCGGTAAGCTAGGCACCGAATCCGTACGATCCAAAACATATGGAATTTCTGCATCTGCAAAAAGTCCAAGCGCTTTTCCTGCTGTTGCCGGGATTGCATCTAAGCCCTTCTTGTCAAACGCAGTTTGGTAGCCTTTTGCTTGAAAATCAGGAATCAGGTTTTTGTCTGTACGCTTCCCTTTGTCTTCTTTGGTCGTGAAATTAACCTTACCGCCGCCGAAAAATACATCGACACCACTGTTCAAATATTGCGATGCAATCGCATTTTGGTTGCTGCGTTGACGAACATGTGAAGCCCATACTGCAGGCGTTGCCCCTGTAATATTGTCAGTGGATACTAAGCCTGTTGCTTTACCTTGCTTGATCGCAGCTTCAATGATGGACGCATAAGGCTTTGCTACCTCACCGTTGGATACACTGATCGCGTTGTTGTAAGTTTTGTTCCCGGTTGAAAATGCAGTCGCTGCTGCGGCTGAATCCGTAATAGCGCCTGACTCTGTCGTGTATGGACTTGCTTGCGAGTATGTAGTTGCTTTCCCAACATAGTAGCCGCCATCCAGTTCAAGTCGATCTTTATTAAGAAATTTCTTCGCGTAATAACGAGCAGCTGTCACTTCAGCCGGCCCCATACCATCGCCGATAAGTACAATCAAATTTTTAGAAGGTGGAACTGATGACGCTAATGTTGCCGGCGTAGCCGTGTCTGCAGCAGATACTGTACCTGCTAGGCTTAGAGCGAATAAAGAAACTGCTATACTTGAGCCCATGACTTGCTTCAATCTTTTTTTCAATGGTAGTCCCTCCTAAAATCGTATATCACCTTACTAGCATAAGGTTCATAGATTTGGAGAACATCAATGTAATATGAATGTCTTGTAAAAATGGTAAGTTTTGTTAAGGGATGATTAATCGGCGAACCTCCACTCCAAACAAAAAACACCTCGATCGCGTGAATACACAGATCCAATCTGTCATTCACACACTCGAGGTGCCCGCAGCTATCTAGTCGCCTAAGAAGGCTCTTTTCATACGTTCAAAAATCGACTGGCTCTGCTCATGCGTATGCTCGCCGCTTTGCTTGCCAAACTGACGCAGCAAATCCTTCTGATCTTCCGATAAGTTGGTCGGTGTCATCACGATGACCTTCACATGCTGATCGCCTTGACCGAAGCCGCGTAGATGCGGAACGCCTTTGCCTTTAAGACGGAAGTACGTATCGGTTTGCGTACCAGCAGGAATCTTCAGCTTTACTTTCTCTGTAAGCGTCGGGATTTCAATTTCATCACCAAGCGCTGCCTGCATGAACGTCAATGGAACTTCACAGTACACATCGTTTCCTTCACGTTGGAAGAACTCGTGATTTTTCACACGAATAACAACGTAAAGGTCACCAGAAGGGCCTCCACGTGTTCCGCCTTCACCTTCACCAGAAACGCGAAGCTGAGCGCCATCATCCACACCAGCTGGAATCTTAATGTGAATCGTGCGTGTTTTCTTCACTTTACCAGCACCATGACAAGTTCCACATTTTTCTTTGATGATTTTACCGGAACCGTTACAAGATGTACATACACGGCGATTCACAATACGGCCAAACGCTGTATTCTGAACCACTTCCTGTTGACCACTGCCGTGACAGCCGCCGCAAGTTTCTGGCTTCGTTCCTGCTTTGGCACCAGAACCATGACATGTGTCGCAATTTTCCGTACGCGGGATATTGATATCCGTTTCTTTACCGAAAATCGCTTCTTTGAACTCCACTTGCATCGTGTATTGCAAATCATTTCCGCGCTGCGGTGCATTCGGGTTACGACGATTCCCACCGCCGCCGCCACCGAAGAACATATCAAAAATATCCCCGAAGCCGCCGCCAAAGTCTTGGCCGCCAAATCCTTGATTCGGATCTACGTGACCGAACTGATCATATTGCGCTTTCTTTTGATCATCGCTCAGCACATCATAGGCGTCCTTCGCTTCTTTGAACTTATCTTCAGCGTCTGCCGCTTTATTCACGTCAGGGTGATATTGACGTGCCATTTTACGGTAAGCTTTCTTGATCTCTTCCTGTGAAGCGTTCTTGCTGAGACCTAACACCTCGTAATAATCACGTTTACTCACTTGTTCCACTCCCATGTTCAAGACTACAAACGGAAAGTCAAAGCCAAGGAGAACCCTCCCCTTTGGCTTTGACTCTTACGTTTAACAAACAGTGTTTAAAAGACTTCTTTAAACTTCTATTTAGTTAGAATATGTTTATTTCTTAGGTTCGTCAACCACTTCGTAGTCAGCGTCCACAACATTTTCTCTGCCTTTTGGAGCTTCGCCTGCGCCAGCATCAGGACCTTGGCCTTGATCCGCAGAAGCTTGCTCATATAATTTAACAGAAAGTTGTTGAATTACTTCAGTCAATTCTTCTGTTGCTTTTTTGATCGTTTCAAGATCGTTACCAGCTAGAGCAGCTGTTACTTTCTCTTTCGCTGCATTCGCTTTGTCAATCTCGCCTTGGTCTACTTTGTCGCCAAGATCTTTGATCGTTTTGTCAACGGAGTATACCAATTGATCAGCTTCGTTACGAGCTTCTACAAGCTCTTTACGTGCGCGATCTTCTTCAGCATGTGCTTCCGCATCTTTCACCATTTGTTCAACTTCCGCATCGCTCAAACCGCTGGAGGAAGTGATCGTGATTTTTTGGCTTTTGCCTGTACCTTTATCCAAAGCAGATACGTTAACGATACCGTTCGCATCGATATCGAAGCTAACTTCGATTTGCGGTACGCCGCGCGGAGCTGGAGGAATGTCACCAAGCATGAAACGGCCAAGTGTTTTGTTGCCGCTAGCCATGGAGCGCTCACCTTGGAGAACGTGAATCTCTACGCTAGTTTGGTTATCTGCATAAGTGGAGTACACTTGTGATTTCGTAGTTGGAATCGTTGTGTTGCGGTCGATCATTTTTGTGAATACGCCGCCTGCTGTTTCGATACCAAGGGAAAGTGGTGTTACGTCAAGAAGAACAACGTCTTTCACTTCACCAGTCAAGACACCAGCTTGAACTGCTGCACCAAGCGCTACAACTTCATCCGGGTTAACACCTTTGTGTGGCTCTTTACCTGTCAATTTCTTGATTGCTTCAACAACCGCAGGAATACGAGTGGATCCACCAACAAGAACTACTTTGTCGATTTGGCTTGTGGATAAACCGGAATCTTGAAGTGCTTGACGAGTTGGTCCAAGTGTTCTTTCAACAAGACCAGCGGAAAGCTCTTCGAACTTCGCACGCGTCAAGTTCAACTCCAAATGCTGAGGCACGCCGTCTGCTACCGTGATGAACGGAAGGGAAACAGTCGTAGTCAAAACACCGGAAAGTTCTTTTTTCGCTTTTTCAGCTGCATCTTTCAAACGTTGTACAGCTGCTTTATCTTTGGAAAGGTCAATGCCTTGCTCTTTTTTGAATTCAGCAACAAGGTAATCAATGATAACTTGGTCAAAGTCATCTCCACCTAGTTTGTTGTCGCCGCTTGTTGCTTTAACTTCGAAGAAACCATCGCCTAGTTCAAGGATGGATACGTCGAACGTACCGCCACCAAGGTCATAAACAAGGATCGTTTGATCTTCTGTTTTTTCTAGACCATAAGCAAGTGCTGCTGCAGTTGGCTCGTTGACGATACGAAGAACTTCAAGACCAGCAATTTTACCAGCATCCTTCGTCGCTTGACGTTGGCTGTCATTGAAATAAGCAGGAACCGTGATTACCGCTTGTGTTACCGTTTGGCCAAGGTAAGCTTCTGCGTCTGATTTTAGCTTTTGCAGGATGATTGCAGAGATCTCTTGTGGCGTGTAGTCTTTGCCATCAATGTGCTCTTTGTGGTTCGTACCAATGTGACGCTTGATGGAGCTAATTGTTTTGTCTGGGTTTGTGATTGCTTGACGCTTTGCTGTTTCACCAACAACACGCTCGCCATCCTTTTTGAAACCTACAACGGATGGGGTTGTGCGGTTACCTTCTGGATTTGGAATTACAACGGCTTCTCCGCCTTCCATAACGGCAACGCAAGAATTTGTAGTACCTAAGTCAATACCAATTACTTTACTCATTGTAAAGATGCCTCCTTATGTCCCATAGGAACGTCATTAGTTTTTTATTGAAAAAAGATAAGATCCTTATACGCTAACTTTAACCATCGCAGGTCGGATGACCTTGTCTTTCAGGGTATAGCCTTTTTGCAATTCTTCAACGACGATACCTTCTTCATGCTCCTCGGATTCCACTTGCATCACGGCTTGATGGAATTCAGGGTTGAATGGTTGACCTACTGCTTCAATCGGCTTAAGCCCTTCAGCAGATAGTACTTGATCCATACCGCGGTATGTCATATCCAAGCCCTTCACCAATGCGTCGAAATCCTTCGTCTCTTTGCTTGAAGACAGCGCGCGATCAAAGTTATCCACAATCGGTAATAGCTGTTCAATCAATTTAAGCGAAGCGTATTTCGCGAAATCTTCCTTCTCCGCTCTTGCACGGCGACGGAAGTTGTCGAAGTCCGCTTGAACGCGTAATAAACGCTGATAGTTTTCTTCGGCTTGCACACGCGCCTGCTCCAATTCGCTGTTAACACCAGCTCCCTCGGAAACTTCCACGTCCTCTACGATTTCAGCTTGATCTGTCGTTGGTTCGTTGTCGGCTGCGTATGTAGTTTCTTGTTCGACTGTTTTGTTATCTCCAGTACTCAATTGTCCTTCACCTCCTAAACATAATACACGATATATTTGGGTTTAGTTTACCCATCTTTAGTTTTCTTCAAAAGGCTGCTTCATCTTAATCACTGTATGGATGCGCAATACGGCGGCAGCGACTTCGCCAGCCGCTTGCAGCGCGTGAATTTTCACATCGGTCGGATCCATGATTCCAGCCTCCACAAAATCAGTGATCAGCCCCGTATCACAATCAATGCCTAGGCTGTCCGTATCCTGTGTTAGCTGCGCTGCTTTCAGCTCTTCAACCTTCTCGAGCGGATTGTAGCCTGCGTTGACGACGATTTGTGACAATGGCTTGCGCAGTGCCCCCGCGACAGCGGCAACACCAAAGCCCTCCATGCCCTTCATCGTCTCGCGCACACGCTCTAGATCATACGCGACGGCCATCTCCGCTGCCCCGCCGCCGGGCAAGTACCCGCCGCGCACCGCGGCTTGGACGGCTGACGCAGCGTCCTTCGCGATGCGCGAGCGCTCATGCGCCGCTTCGCGCGTCGCGGCGCCAACGATCACGGTCACGTGCTGCTCGCCGTGACCTTGCGCTACGCGCACGCGCTCCAGCCGCTCGTCATACGAGGCATAGCCCGCGTGGCCGAGCGCAGCGCTCAGCTCCGGCGCGCTCTTGCGCAGCGCCGTGCGCCGCACCGGCCTAGCGCCGGTGTGCTCGCTCAGCAGCTGCAGGTCCCTGCGGGACAGCCGCTGCAGCACGAGAATGCCATGGTCGGAGCAGAACTGCTCCGCCTCAGGGTCTACCCCGCGGTCTGATGCGATCAGACCGACGCCAAGCTCCAGCAGCGAGCCAAGGCTGCTGCGGAAGTGCTCCCGGAGCTGCATGTAGCGCTGGAAGCCTGCCTCGGTGACCAGCGATTCCTCGCTGACCGCCTCAGGCTCCAAGGCATCATGCAGCACGAGGATGCGGGCATCTCGGCGCTCCTGCTCGAGATGCAGGTTCATCGGCTTCTGGTTCAGCAGAATGCCGGTCCAGACCTCGCTGCTCGCGTCTTCATGCGCGAGCACGCTGTCCGCGAAGCGATAGCCTTGTTCACACAGCTTCGCTTCACCGACCGCTTCGGCCGCTTGAATGATTAGCTTCGCGATATCATTTTGCTCTCGCCCTGCCGTATAGGCAATGCGATGCAAAGCACGATCAGCAAGCCCTGCGATCCTACGGCTTCGCTTCTGCAAGCCCTCAACAGCCAACTCAATTCCTTGCAGCATGCCCGTTACAACCTTTGCTACGGGAACACCTCGGGTAACTTGAGCAACGCCTTCTTGCACCAAGGCTCCAGCAAGCACTGTTGCTGTCGTGGTACCATCGCCAATCTGACGTTGTTGGCTGCGAGCCACTTGAATCATCAACCTGGCAGCAGGATGGGTAACATCCATTTTTTCCAATATCGTAACACCATCATTGGTAATGATGACATCGCCTTGGCCGCCGACCAGCATCGTATCTAGCCCTTTAGGACCTAATGTACCTTCAACAGCTGAACAGATCGCTCTTACAGCCGCAGCATTATTCACTAGTGTTGAATAGCGTTCTTCACTTTCACCGTGCATAGGTTTGACTCCCGTCATTTGCCATACCAACGTCCTAAGACCAGTTCCATATGCTTCGATAGGTGCTCCATCAAACCGATCACTCGCCCATATTCCATTCGGGTAGGTCCCAAAATACCAATCGTACCAAGCGGTGTACCGCCAAAAGAATAAGAGGCTGTAATTAAACTGCAATTCGATATCGCTTCAATACTATTTTCAGCACCGATTTTAATCTCAATGCCTTCATTGGAAGGTGTAAATAACTTGATGAGGGTTGGCGCTTCTTCCAGTAAGTCAAAAATGCTCTTCACTTTCTCTACATCTTTGAACTCAGGCTGCGTAAGCATATTGGTCATCCCGCTAAGAAAAACACGATCCTTCTCATCGCTCTGAAGCACGCTTTCTACCATACCAAGAAGCTCTTGATAGCCAGTGACATATTTGCTTAATTCATTCGAAATTTCGTTGTAAAGCTTTGATTTAAACTGAACCAATGGCACATTCTTAAGCCTTGTATTCAGAATATTGACGACCTTCTCGATTTCCGACATCGGAATGCCTTCAGGTATCGTCACGGTTTTATTTTCTACATGCCCCGTATTCATGACTAGGATTGCTACAGCCGTAGTATCTGAAATCGGTATGATTTGAATATGCTTCAAGGTCGTACTAAAAACCTCAGGACCGAGCACAATAGACGTGTAATTCGTAAGACTAGATAGCATGCCAGCAACGTGCTGGATAACACCTTCCATCTCTTGAATACGTTCTGCGAAAGCGCCCTTCATGGAGTCCAAATCGTGACTATGCAAGGAGCCGTGCTTCAACAAATGATCGACATAATAGCGATAACCTTTGTGTGAAGGAATACGACCTGCGGACGTATGAGGTTGCTCAAGATAGCCCATTTCTTCGAGATCAGACATTTCGTTACGAATGGTTGCTGGACTAAACCCAACATTCCCACGCTTCGAAATACTACGCGAACCAATTGGCTCCGCTGAACGAACGTAATCATCTATGATAGCACTTAAAATCATGCGCTGGCGCTCTGTCAACATGAGTACCCCTCCTCCTCACTTCTCACTATTTGCCACTTCGTTAGCACTCGTATTTAGTGAGTGCTAAATCCTAATACAAAAATAACAGACCCTAAGGTCTGTTGTCAAGTCAATCCAATCGTTTAAGTACGGCGATTTCATCGCAGCAATACTGTTTTTTGCAATGCATGCAATCTCTCCAAACCTTCTCTGGAAAAATCTCCTTCGGAACAAGTGTAAAGCCGTTTTTTTGGAAAAATGCAACCTCGTAAGTAAGTGCCATAACTTTAATAATGCCTTGGCTTCTTGCTTCTTCTACTAAGAAATTAACAAGCTTGCCGCCGATCCCTTGACCTTTGTAGCCAGGCGTCATCCCAAGTGAGCGAATCTCAACAAGATCTGGTCCCAACCTCGTCAGTGAACCACAGCCAATCAATAATCCGTCAAATTCAGCGACAACAAAGGTATCAATTTGGTCTTGAAGCATTTCTATGCTCCGCGGCAGCATGATGCCCTGCTTGGCATACCCTTGTATAATTTCATAAAGCTTCTCGATATCATCCACAGAAGCTTTTCTAACAGACACCGTAGTTGATGTATTCACGCTCATCCCACCAATCGCACAAAATGCATAAAAGCCACGCTAGCGCCCTGCGGCTTTCCGCTGTTTCGCTTGTGGATTCATGTATAAATATACAACATTCCGTATATATGCACAAGCGTTTTTTGTTCAAAAAGTTCCGTCCTATGTTAGGAAAGAGGCGAACACTTCATTACCAAGCAGAATGCCATGTTTGGACAAACGATACCCTTCGTTGGTTTGCTCAAGCAGTCCTTTTGCCAACCAACCCTGCAGTGTGCTCCCAAACTGAGATTCGATCGTCTCACCGAATTGATCCATGAAATCCTTGTTGCGCACACCTTCTAGCAAGCGTAGACCAACCATCATAAAGTCTTCCATCGCTTCTTGCGGCGTAACCTCGAATTGCTCCATGATCGGCAACCCAATCTTTGTCGCGTCAATGTAAGGCCCAATCCCCTTCACATTCACATGGCGCTGACCATTCATATAGCCATGCGCACCCGCGCCTAAGCCATAATAGGAACGATTGCGCCAATACATCGTATTGTGTCGGCTCTCACGACCTGGCTTAGCAAAGTTGCTGATCTCATATTGCTTATAGCCAGCTCCCTCCAACCGTCGCATGATGAGCTCATACATATCAACTTCCTCATCTTCACTCGGAAGCGGCAGCTGATTTTTGTTGAACAACGTGTGGAAAAGCGTGTTTTCTTCCACTTTCAAACTATAAATCGAGTAATGTTGCAAGTCCAGGGAGAGCGCTTCATCCAGCGTAGCCTGCATAATGCCTACCGTTTGTTTAGGAAGCCCAAACATCAAGTCAATCGATAAATTGTCAAAGCCCAGCTTTTTCGCGTTAGCAATACTTCTGTGCACATCATCTGTATTATGAATACGGCCGATCGCCGCTAAGATGTCATTATTAAAAGATTGCACCCCGAAGCTAATCCGATTGACGCCGCCAGCTTTCATTACTGCCAGTTTATCCTCGTCCGTCGTTCCCGGGTTCGCCTCCATCGAAAACTCAACTTCCGCGCTGTCCGCTGGAAAATAAGTGCGCACGATGCGTAAGAAGCGTTCCATTTGATCTGGAAGCAGTACGGTTGGAGTTCCACCGCCGACGAAAATCGTCTCCACCTTGTGCGGTGGATGGTTGCGTACGGTAAGCTCCATTTCACGCTCAAGCGCATCTAAATATTCCATCACTGGTTGACCTTTGAGCACGTACGAGTTGAAATCGCAATAGTGGCATTTATTCGTGCAAAAAGGGATATGAATGTACACCGCTGTTGGCGCTGTATGGGTAACTAACATAAGGAGTGTTCCTTTCATGGTCACAATTGAGAAAAAGCCAAGGGACAGCGTATGCTGCCACCCCAGCTTTTGATACTTGCTTCTATTCGTCGATTTTCAGAACAGCCATGAACGCTTCTTGCGGCACTTCTACACTGCCGACTTGCTTCATGCGTTTCTTACCTTCTTTTTGCTTGTCTAACAATTTACGCTTACGAGAAATGTCACCGCCGTAACACTTCGCAAGTACGTTTTTACGCATCGCTTTAACCGTTTCACGCGCCACGATCTTCTGTCCAATCGCCGCTTGAATCGGCACCTCGAACATTTGCCGCGGGATGAGTTCCTTCAGTTTATCACAAATGATTTTTCCACGGTTATAAGCCGTATCACGGTGAACGATGAAGGAAAGCGCATCGACCTGCTCCGAATTGAGCAAGATGTCCATCTTAACAAGATTGGATTTCTTGTAGCCGCTGACTTCATAATCAAAGGACGCATAACCCTTTGTCCGAGACTTCAGCATGTCGAAGAAATCGTAAACGATTTCTGATAACGGAATCTCGTAGGTCAAAGTAACACGATTCGTGTCCAGATATTCCATGTTCAAATACTCGCCGCGTTTACCTTGGCAAAGCTCCATAATTGTCCCAACATAATCGTTGGGTACGATAACGGAAGCTTTCACATAAGGCTCTTCCACGAAGTCGATACGCTGCGGATCCGGGTAGTTCGACGGGTTATCAATTTCCATAACGTCGCCATTCGTTAATGTAATGCGATAGATAACGCTTGGTGCCGTTGTAATCAACGGAATGTTAAATTCGCGCTCGATACGTTCTTGAATGATCTCCATATGCAGGAGACCCAAGAATCCGCAACGGAAGCCGAAGCCAAGAGCCGTTGACGTTTCAGGTTCAAACCGCAAGGAAGCGTCATTCAGTTCAAGCTTTTGCAGCGCTTCACGAAGATCGTTGTAATCCGTCGTCTCGATTGGATACAATCCGCAGAAAACCATTGGATTGATTCGACGGTAACCTGGCAGCGCTTCTGGTGAAGGGCGATCTGCTTCCGTTACCGTGTCACCGACACGGGTGTCTCCAACATTTTTAATACCAGCTACGATAAAACCAACATCTCCAACTTCAAGAGAAGGAACGGATGACATTCTTGGTTTGAATGCGCCGACTTCAATAACTTCGAATACTTTGTTCGTCGCCATCATTTTGATTTTGGAGCCTGCTTTAATTGAACCATCGACGACACGCACATACACGATAACGCCTTTGTAGCTGTCATAATGGGAGTCAAAAATCAAAGCCTTCAAAGGTGCATCAGGGTTACCTTGAGGAGCTGGTACCTGCAAGCAAATTTGTTCGATGATCTCTTTAATCCCGATTCCAGCTTTAGCAGAAGCAAGAACGGCAGCGCTAGCGTCAAGTCCGATCACATCTTCGATCTCTTGCTTCACTTTCTCCGGGTCCGCACTTGGCAAGTCAATTTTATTAATAACAGGTAAAATCTCTAAATTATTTTCCAATGCAAGATACACGTTCGCTAGTGTTTGAGCCTCAATTCCTTGAGCCGCGTCAACAACTAACAGTGCGCCTTCACAAGCCGCAAGACTTCGTGATACCTCATAGGTAAAGTCTACGTGTCCTGGTGTATCAATCAAGTTAAGGATATAATCCACACCATCGTCAGCACGGTAAGCTAATCTCACCGCTTGCAGCTTGATGGTAATTCCGCGTTCGCGCTCCAGGTCCATCTGGTCGAGAACTTGCTCTTGCATTTCACGTGAAGACAATGCACCTGTATATTCCAGAATGCGATCAGCTAGTGTTGATTTACCGTGATCGATATGAGCGATAATTGAAAAGTTGCGAATTCTTTGTTGTCTTTCTCGAATGTCCGTCATGCTAAAGACTAACCCCCACTACATGCAAATAATTTTCATTATAGCAGTTGTGGGAAGTTGGAGCAATGCACACCTACCCTTTGCCTAAAACAAGATCAAACAAGGAAACAAACAATTTAATGCCATGATGCGCCGTAATCTGCAAAAGTTCACCCAATTTGTTCCCCACACGGTTCAGCGAATTATCTTGAATGGCAACAGGATCAGCCTTTTGTTCAACGGGTTGTTTGCCTTTAGCAGTCGTGTCTTTCACGGCGGGAGTAGGCGTAGGTGTTGTTTTTACCACCGTTGTCGTTGTCGTTGCTTTCCCAGGTGCTTTAGTAGGAGCCGCTTGTACCGTTGCCTTGGAGGAATGCTGAGGACCTTCAATTCGTTCCATGCCGCTTGATGCCAGACTGACGCCGAACAAGATACAGAACAGCAGCAGTAAACCAAACAAGCCAACCTTGATATAAAAGTGTCTCAGCCTCATCTTGGTTCCTCCTTAGCTAAACTATGATTTCTTAGGTGTTACAGGTGCATCTACTTTTTTGGCGTTCAAAATAACTTCCGAAATCGCTTCCGCCAGCCAGTCTGTCGTCCGGTAGCATTCTTCCAAGGTGTTATAGGGGCCGCCTACCTCAATCAAAATGCTATTTGGCGAAATGTTCTGATTGTACAAGCCGTTGCCCTCACTGGCTTCTTTCGCATGAATCCCCTTCGATACGCCAGGGTGCTTCTCTTCGAGCACTTGATGAATTTTGCTTGCGAATTCCTCGTTCTTTTTCCAATTCGGGTTTTTTCCCCCGATAATAAAATACACCTGAGCAACATCCTTACCGTCAATCGTTGCCGTTGTTTTATTGCGTGCCGCAGAGTCCCGATGAATATCAAAAAAGTATTCTAAATCCTTGTGCGATGCGATCGCTTCCTGAAGTGTTTTGGCCGAATATTTGTAGGAGTACGGATATTCAAAGCCTTTGACAGTGCTAGGGTACACGGTTGAGGAATGAACGGCACCAATCCCGACCTTCTCTAGATTCATAGCTAGCCGTTGGCCGACTGAGATGATATTCACTTTATCACTGTAGGCTTTATCCGGGTCTGTGACCCCTTTCAGCTCTGGAAGGAATGACTCATTACTATGCGTTTGATAGATAAAAGCAACATTATCGCCTGCGGTTTTGGGTGGTTGACCGATTGCATTCGGTGAAGGGGCTGCGCTGCTAATCGGCGTTGGCTCAATGGTAGGCGTAGGAAGCGGAAATTTTGCCTCTGCCTCCAAATTATTAGATCCTGGGTTTGCATCAAAAGGAGCGCTTGGATTCGTGTCGCTGCCTTTCACCAACACCGTTGATTTATTCAAATCCATGCCAGGCACTTCACTTGCGACTAAGCTTTTCGGATCACTTGGATTAATATTCGTCATCATTTGAAAAGCGAAGTGAAACACGTTGTGCTGGGAGAAAGTGAACTTCTTCTGATCCTTATTTAAATGAGGGACTTCCATACCCAGCATATCGATGAAAAACTGATTTGTGACGGATGCGGCGAGACCTTTCATAGAAGAAACCGGCGAGGTCGTCATTAACTTACTTTGCAGGACGCCACCCAGCCCAATAAGCACAAAAAGAGCAAAGGTCGAGGTGCTGAGTACGATAAAGGTTTTCCCGACGGAACTGGCGCTCTGAAAGGTTTTGCGAACTTGGCTGAAATTCCATGTGGTAGATATCCATTTCATAGTCTCCATGCCTCCTAAACTATCTTAATTCAATCTATGAAACGAGCCCGAACGATAGAACTAGTTTCGCTAGTTTTTTTAGTAGAGATGAATTAGGAGGATCATATAAACATCGTGAAGTGTTGAAACGACAAAAAGAACCGCTCCCACTTTTACGTGGGCTCAGTTCTTTATTTGCATTTAATGTGTATAAGCAGCTACATTGTCGGCATCCACTGCATCATGTAGCGCTGCATTCAACCCGCTGGCAATGATATTCGCAATGTCCTCGATAAACTGGTCAATTTCCTTCGGCGTAACGAGTAGATCATGCCCTACAGGGTTAAGCACCTCTTTGACTAGCTGCAATCGCTCATCTTCATTGATGTTATCCAGAAGCCCGAAAATTTGACCCGTATTATTCGTTTGGCCACTGAAATGCTTCTGCATCATATCAAAAGCATTGTTCACAATAGTCGAAGCGTAGACGACAGTTGGAACACCTATCGCAATAACAGGAATACCCAGCTGTTCTTTCGTCAAGCCTTTGCGCTTATTGCCGATGCCCGAGCCAGGATGGATGCCTGTATCCGCAATCTGAATGGTCGTGTTAACACGATCCAAGGATCTAGAAGCGAGCGCATCAATGGCGATGATGAAATCAGGCTTAGACTTATCAACAATCCCTTGCACGATGTCGCTGCTTTCAATCCCTGTTGTGCCAAGCACCCCTGGCGCTACAGCACTGACCGGCCGATAGCCCGGGCTCACATCTTCAGGCACAAGCTCAAAATAATGACGCGTCACCATAATATTCTCAACGACGAGAGGGCCCAAAGCATCCGGTGTGACGTTGCCGTTGCCCAGCCCGATAATAAGGGCTTTTGCATTTTTCGGGATACCAATCTGTAGCAAAAACTGCTCAAACTCCTGAGCTAGCTTAGTCGCCACGCGATCTTGCAGCTGGCTGTCTTTCTCGCGCAGCGCAGGCACTTCAATGGTTATATAATGACCAAGCATCTTGCCAAGCGCTTTGGATCCTTCTTCGTTCAGGACGTTAATTTTGGTAACGCGGATGCCGTTCTCCCGCGTAAACTCTTGCTCAATCCCCGGAATCGGCTGTCCCTGATTGGCTGCATGGACCATATCCCTTGCATCGAGGGCAAGATCCGTTTGTGTGTTAAATACACCTAAATCCATTGGAGATCCCCTTTCTCACTTGCGCTGTATTGTTTATTGTGTGACAGATTGAATTCGGTTATTCGATTTTATCGAACTAATTCCGCTACCCGCGGTAGAATCCTAGATTAGTTCGAGTTTGCCTAACTAAATTGCCATATACAAGCCACTCACCAGAAAAATGTGCTTTTAGTTCGGCAGAATCTGACTATTTGCCTTTTTTCAAAGGGAATCTCCCGTTTAGTTAGGGGAATTCCAACTAAATCAAGGAATGCGGGGCGTGAGGAGCTAGCCGCGGGTAAGGTACAGTAATTAAAGGCATTAGAAGACCACTTGTCAGATTGGCATAGTGATGATAATCTCAATGTAGTTGAATAGATTTTTACACGCAAAGCATGCGCCGTTTCCTTGACTCTTAAAAGTCGGGGACGGCGCTATTTTCATTTTTGAATGGAGAGTGTTGAAATGACCTTGAATCAGTTTGATAGCGCGCACCAAGAATGGCTTAATGGACATTTACACAAAAGAAAAGGTGAAGCCCGAAGGAAATTACAGAGCGGGCATGCCTTCGCTGAAAAAGAATTTCTGCGAATGCTTTGGTGGCAGGCGTTTGGACATTTTAATTATTTGCATCCAGAATACGAAGTTGTGGATTTCGCGGACGGGAAAAGGTATCTCGACTTAGTATACATCCGATCTGGTATTCGTATAGCGATTGAGATCGACCCCTTCGGAACTCACTATGAAAAGATGGATCGACGCCAATACTCGAACCAATGGGTACGGCACATGCATCTGGTGAACGACGGATGGATCATCGTTCGGATCAGTTTAGATGACATCAGGGAACGTCCACGGCTTTGGCAGGCGCTGCTTCAGCAGCTTATTGGAAGCTTATTCGGGGATCACGATTCGACTCCATGTGAATTAAGCAGTCAGGAAAGAGATATTCTACGACTCGCGTTACGACTAAATCGCCCTCTTAAGCTCTTGGACGTCAAAGAAGTGCTTCAATGTGGATACGAAACAGCAAGAAAACAAATTCGTCTCCTAGAGGAGAAAAAGTGGCTTCGCCCCGAAGTCAAAGGCTCCACAAGGGTTCACTCTTGGCTTGTTAATACGACTCGCAGACCGCCATTGTTATAATATCGGTTCTCTCAAGTTTCTCTCCCTTCCTCTCCCTACTCCTACTTGGTCCTTCCCAGCTCTATCTACATGTGTCACACTATACGCGCACCTGCCCGATCCGTCCCATTCTACTCCCCGGTCCCCCATTAGTCCGAATTTACCGAACTAAATTCACCATCCGCATCATCATTTCTCAATTAGTCCGACAATGCCTAACTAAATCGCAATAAATATGCCGCTCAGCAGAAAAATGGGGATATAGTTAGGTAGAATCCGACTATTTGCCTTCTGCATTCCGAAATCCCCGATTTAATAAGGTAATTTCGGACTAACCCAGATTCCACCAAGTTCCAAATTGCGCAGCTGCAATGCAGCGTGAAGGAATAGCTACACATGACCACTGAAAACCTATTGACAGCTCTTGCATTTTGAAATATTGCGTGGTAGAATACTTAAAGTTGTCAGCAAACATACAAATGTAACGTTGAACGTGTTTTGTAAGTAGGAGGTGAATTTCATGCCAAACATTAAATCCGCTATTAAACGAGTAAAAGTTAGCGAAAAGCGTCGTCTTCGCAACGCTTCCCACAAGTCCGCTTTGCGTACTGCTGTGAAAGCTTTCGAAACAGCTTTAACCCCTGAAGCTCTAGTTTCTGCTTCCAAGAAATTAGACAAAGCTGCTTCTAAAGGTTTAATTCATAAAAATGCCGCTAACCGCAAGAAGTCCCGTCTAGCTAAAAAGCTAAACGCTCTTACGGCTCAAGCGTAATACACGGACATAAAGCAAAAGACTAATCCTCCTTGGAGAATTAGTCTTTTTTCATTTTCCTCCCTAGGCAGCCAGCCTAAGAAGGAACAATTCCAACCCTAAAACTTTATCGATTTTACCTGTTTTCATTTGTAAATCCAGATCAGCCAGCTCGCCCATAATACGGCTTAGCTTCTCCCCATCATATTTCCGCGCTTGCCCTTCCGCCACTTTTACTGCAAAAGGATGTAAACCAATCTGTGAAGCCATCTGCTGCTGCGAGTAGCCCTGCTTCCCGAGTTCTTTGACCTGCAGCATGATACGGAACTGTCTGGCGATGAGTGAAGCGATTTTGATCGGCTCCTCGCGTTGCTTCAATAGTTCCTCCAAAATCACGAATGCCCGTTCTAACCGCACATTTACGATATCCTCAATGAGAATAAACACATTCTGTTCCGTGCTCCGCGCGACCAATTGATCAATGATGTCTGGTGTCGCCTGACCTCCAGCTCCAACATACAAGGAAATCTTCTCTAATTCCGCCGATAACGATTGCAAATTACCGCTCGTGTAAAGAATCAACTGATCGGCAGCGCCGCCAGTAAACGTAAAACCTAGCGTACTCGCTTGTTTGGCTACCCACTGAGTCAACTCCTCAGGACTCAAGGAAAGGAACGGCACAGCGGCTTCCATGTCCTTTAAAGCTTTCACGATCTTCTTACGCTCGTCCAATTTATCCGCATCCACGGTGAAAACCACAACCGTATGCTCCGCGGGTGACTTTAAATAAGCCGTTAAGCGATCTAGATTGTGATCAAGCTTCGTATTTTCCTTTGCCCCCGTAAAGAACAACGCATTTTTCGCAATGACTAGCTTCTTTGGCACCATAAAAGGCAACGTTTCCGCATCATCTAACGCAGATGACAGCGGCATTTCACTTAAGTCGAACTTGCTCACCGCAAATTCACGATCTTCTGGCCCCATTAATGAGTCGGTTAAAATTTGAATAAACTCGCGCATTTTATATTTCTCAGGCCCGTAGCACAAATAAACGGGTGCCGGGCGGCCTGCCTGTATATCTTTTAATGCTCTTTTCGCGTCCATGGCTGGCATTCACCCCTCCTGTTCATTTTAACAACAACAAAGGGATTACGTCAAAGTCCGAAGACCTTGAAGCAATCCCTTTGCCAGTCTATTTAAACACCGACTTAAGGCCCTAGAAACCTTAACTCGTGTGGATGAATGAACTGTACTTTGAGTCTACGATAGTGTACGCAAACAGAACTCAGTTGGTGCATATAAATGAGACATTTATTTATTGGATTCTGTTTTCGCATTCAGATCAATTAGAATAGTCTGGAGCGATCCCTTACTAGTAACCTCATAAAACAGCTTGTCATCCTTCACCCATTCCAGCAGCTTGATTTGATCATCGGCCTGCCAAACATGATTGGATGCAAATACAATCTCAAGCGTAAGACTATTACGTATCACAACGTGAGAATCCTCAACTGTAGCCTCATATGCACCTGTTGCAGATTTCAGCTTCGTATCTGCATGCAACGAGGGTAGCGTGAAAATCCCTTGAATCCCGGCTGTTCGATCTGAACTTGAGGGCTCAATGGTTGGACCCGAAGCATTTTTCCTCGTTGGTGTCTCCGTTGTCTTCGGTTCGATCGAAGATTGAGGTACGGATAAGCCAGCCGGAGGGCTAACTTCCATTTTCGGAGTATCCTCATCCGATTTCGAAGGAATTGTGCCCGTCTCACCAAGCTTTGCAGGAGCTGAAGTTGATGGAGAGGTTTGTCTTTCCAACGATTCACTTCCACCCGCTGACGGTGAACTGTATGCGCCAGGCTTTTCTAATTTTGCGTCAGTGGTAGCCTGCGGCATATTGCCACTGCCTACGGATGCATCAGCAGGATTTGGAGTACCCTTCGTAAATACATCTGCATTTGGCGTATTAGGCAATCCCTGATTAGCTGTAGCTGCATCCTGCGTTTTAGCTGCTGGGCCATTGTTTCCTTGCATTTGATTCATGTCTGAAGCAGCGGTTGCGTGCTGTTCTTTCAAGCTTTTCGATTCGTTGCTTGATTTAGTTAGTAATCCGTCTGCAT
Organism: Paenibacillus sp. J22P90; assembly: GCF_059692195.1. NCBI lineage: Bacteria > Bacillati > Bacillota > Bacilli > Caryophanales > Paenibacillaceae > Paenibacillus > Paenibacillus sp. J22P90. The sequence continues at coordinate 20,796 of NZ_JCAUAY010000005.1, read as the reverse complement.
TGTCGAGAACTGGATGTTGCATATTAAAAGCAAAGAATCCAATAATCAATCCCGCGGCAACGACGCCGCTTGCAAACTTCCATGAAAACTGATCTTTAAATCGGCTTTTCCCTGAAGACTTAGGCGCTTCGATAGATTCTATCCTTGCAACAGGTGGGGAAAATGCAACAACATTATCCATCTTTGGCGCCGCAGATTGTTTATCTAATTCAAGCAGTTGCGGCATAATCGCATCAACCAAGCTAAAAGGCGGCGTAACCTTAGGAAGCTGGGATAATTCGTTCGACAATGCTTGCAGACGTTCAAACATCTGGGCGCAGTCCAAACAATGCATTAGGTGAGCATGCAGCTCATCTTCCTCATTTGGAGCTAAATCTCCATCTAGCTGTCTTTGCATGTACATCATCACCTCTTGACATTTCATCCCCGAACACCTCCTTTCTGATAATCTTGGAGCAGTGACTGTAAGGTGTGTCTAGCTCGGAATAAGTAAGACTTCACCGTATTGAGTGGTAAATTTAACGATTCTGCAATTTCATGATACGAAAAGTCCTGCAAATAACGAAGAACAACCACAGTGCGATGGTGTTCGGGAAGCTTATCGATGGCTTCTCTAATATCCTGAGCGAGGTAGCCTGTCAATATTTCTTGTTCTACATTATTATCAGCTGTAAATGTCATCTCATGCTCATCCATTGAAACCGTTGGCTTTGCTCTGCGAAATTTATCGATGCAGATGTTCGTAACAATCCGCTGCACCCACGTTTTGAACAAGGCTTTTTCTTCGTATGAATTAATTTTGGTATAAATCCGAAGAAGGGCTTCTTGCGAAGCATCAAGCGCATCCTGTTCATTATTCAAAATATAAAAAGCTGTCCGATAAACGTGAGACTCAATCTCTCGCAATAGGGTAATGAGCGCATCACGGTCACCGGCTTGTGCTGATTTTACCAGTTCGGGTGCTATCACTGGGATCCCTCCCCCTTGCAATCTTACAGACGCACTTACATCTCATAAGGTTGCAATATTTTTAGAATATATAAAATGCTAGCTTGCATCTAACAGAATAACAAATAATGAGCGATATAACACCTTTTAGACGTAAAAAAGCAAAATTAGTTTCAAAATAGCAAAAGTTTTTGCTTAGAATAAATAACCTTAGAAGACAAGTATTTTCTACTTCCACAATTTCATTCGCGTAAAAATCCCCGCCTTCCGTACCTCCATCTGAATTTCACCCATCCGATCTGTGCGCAAAATGCCCGCGTTCGCATTGTTCAAATGATCAATAATTTCTGGCGAGGGATGTCCGTAAGTATTCATTGCCCCCACCGAAATAACAGCAACAGCAGGCTTCCAATAAGCCAACCACGCTGGTGTCGTTGAGGTTTTACTGCCATGGTGCGCAACTTTGAGCACATTGATTCCGTGATTATCGGCAGCGTTATATGGGGCATCTCGTAAATATTCGAGCACATTTGCTTCTGATTCTTTCTCCATATCTCCCGTAAACAGCCAACGTGTGCCTTGCATCTCTAGTAAAAAAACGACCGATCTCGCATTCTGCTCTTTGACGATTTCAATCGTTTGCTCATCCGTTTCAAGCGGATACAGCACCTGCAGCCTCGTAAGCGGATCAATATCAATCCAATCACCTGCTTCTGCAGGCAATAAGGGCACCCGCTTTTGCACTAATGTATGGAACAGAGTCGTCGTTCCGCTTCCCTCCTTGAAGGTCCCGTTAAATAGAAATTGCTTCACAGGAATTTGTTCGATGACCGCCTGTAGCCCGCCACTATGGTCGGCATCCTCATGGGTGAGCACAACAAGGTCCAAGTGATGAATACCGCGTTTTTTCAGGAGAGGAACCAGCAACTTTTGCCCTACCTCATAAGGATCTTTGCGGATTTTCCACTCATCACCTGGTTTCCGAAACGTAAGTGTCCCGCCTCCATCCACTAAAATGTGACGACCTCCCGGGGTACGAATCAAAATAGCGTCGCCTTGTCCAACATCAATAAATTGAACTAGACCTGTTCGTTGAAAGCGATTCGGCGAATAACCGATCCATAAGAGCATAAGAAAACTGCCAATGACAAGTGATAAAGCGAGCTTCACGCTCATTTGCTTCATATTCTTCCTGCTTGTGAATTCCAGCATAATGGGAAGATCATCTGTAGCGATTAACTGGCTGCGATGCCAAAAAACGTAAATGAGCACCAGAAAGGCGTAGTAAAAACAAATCCACGGCATACTGGGTGATGGCCATATCATTTTAAGATGAGGAATCTGCTGAAGTTGATCCGTTATCCAGAATATAGCTTGATTCAGCCAAGCAATGAGTAGGCCTAATCTTTCACCTAAGGGAACATATATCAAACCGAGTGCTAGCGCCACTAAGCCTGCCGGAAATACGATCATGCTGATTAATGGTACTAATACGGCATTCGCTAACCAAGACAATAACGAAAATTGATTGAAATAATAGATCGAGACCGGGAAAGAGACGGCTTGAGAGACGAGTGTGATGGCGATGGTGTTTTTGATGGTTGCCGAAGCTAGGTAAGGTGAAAGCAATTCAGTTACTCTTTGTACACCAAGAATGAGTCCCAGTGTGACTAGAAATGATAACTGGAAGCTGACATCGAGCAAAAAGTACGGATTCCAAATCAGCATTGCCCATGCAGCGACAGCAAGGATGTGGAGTACCTCTTTCATGCCTCCTCGCCTCGCAGCATACAAAGCAATCATCGACATCAGCCCAGCTCTCACGATGGATGGGGATGCGCCAGTAACTAGCACGTAGAACGGCAGCAGGCACATACAGATGAGCAGATAGGTTTCTTTGGCCATTTTGAAGCGGCGCATGATCCAAATGCAGACACCAAGGAAAACAGCTATATTTAACCCTGAGATGGCTAAAATATGGGTCAACCCCAGCTCCGAAAATTGCTGGAAGCGATCTGGATCGAGATCGTCTGTCAAGCCGATCAGCATGCTTTTCATGAAACCCGCCTGCGACGCGGGGAAAATGAGGTCCATCCGCCTGCTGAGCGCAGCGCGCAGCTCGTCGTTCCAGCGCAGCAGCTGGACGACGCTTAAGCGCGCAGCCGCTGGCTGCACCTGCGCCTGTTCCACCCCTTTGGCTGAAAGCAGCCAATGGGTGTGGTGAAGGCGAAGATATCGGCGGTAGTCGAAGCCGCCGAAGTTGCGGGCCGGGGACGGGCTGCGCAGCGTCCCCGTTAGCGTCAGGGCGTCGCCTCGGCGCCAGCCCGACGCCACAGTCTGCTGCGCCTGCTCCATCAGGCGCAGCGAGACCTGCACGCTTTCCCCGCCGAGCGGGAAAGCGGTTGTTTCATTGAAGCGGACGGACGTCGCTTCAATGGTAAAGCTAGCCCTGTCACCGTCAATGGTGACAGGGCTGGCAAAACGGCCGAGCAGCGTGACCTCGCTGCCGTCCGGGCTTATCTGCTGCTGCTGCGCCAGCGGCAGCGCAGTGATGTTGCGCTGGTCGGTCCCTTGATAATAGCCGTAGGCTATTACGACCAGCAGCAGTGCCCCCAGCGGCTGCCGATAGGGTAGCCGCAGCGCGTAAAAGATGACGAGCGCGGCTAGCAGCAGCGCGCTCGTCATCCAAGACAGCCACGGCAGCTCGAAATACATAGCGAGCACATAGCCACTTATCCACAGGCAGCATCCTTGAACAACTGGTCTTTTCATGATTGGGTATCCTCCTTTTACTTTTTCACAAACAAAAAACCTCCCCCTAGCGCACCAATAGGTGTAACTAGAGAGAGGTTCTTCCTCTCATAAATCGCTATTCAGTTTACTACCTCAGAAATAGTCCCCGCCGGCGGTTCATATCCCGTCATCTGACGAAATGAAATGCCTCTGACGCCCATCAACTGGCTAACTTTTTCATGATCCTTCGGGTAACCCCGATGGAACACAATTTCGGTCACGCCGCTATTTGCCAGCATATTCGCACAGGTCCAGCAAGGTTGATCTGTTACATACACCGTGGATCCCTCACGATCCTCGCGATCGGTGAACAAAAGCAAGTTCTGCTCAGCATGAATCGTTCGTATACACCGATGCTTACGAACAACTTCCTCTACATCGGCTACGACCTGGAGCTCGATTTCCTCGACAAGCATGCAGCCCGCTTCCGTGCAATCCGGCACGCCCATCGGAGCTCCGTTATATGCGGTACCTAGCAGCTTTTTCCCCTGTACAAGTACGGCGCCAACATGTCTGCGATTACAACGCGAGCGTGTGGAGGCCATATAAGCGATATCTAGAAAATACGTATCCCAATCTTTCCGGATGCTCATGATGAGTGTCTCCCCCCTGATGACTCGGACTCACTTTCGAAACCAAAACTATTTCTAGTATTTTCTCATATTTCAATAGAAATGAAAAGATTTGCTAGGATGGCGCAACAAAAACCTGCCCTTTCAGCTTCTCGAACATTTTGTCACCGATACCTTTGACGTCCATTAGCTCTTCAATCCGCTTAAAACGCCCCTTCTTTGTACGGTACTCAAGGATAGCCTTGGCTTTACTTTCGCCAATTCCTGGGAGCTTATCTAACTGCTCCAAAGTTGCGGTATTCAAATCTATCTGCCCAGATGACTTCTCCAGTAACGTAGGCAAAGGTGTTTGATTCATCTTTCCAGCTGTGCCTGAGAAAGCTTCATCATTCGTTCCTACTGAACTTGAATTAGTGATTGCGGGTGTTGCTTTATTATCTAAAGTAGTCGATGTTGCAGCTGAACTCACTTTCGGGGTTACAGTCGCTTTGGGAGCAGCAGTCGACTTCCCTTTCTCTTCTTTTTTCTCAATCGCCTCTTGCATCAGCAACGCTTCCATCTGTGTATTCATCGGCATGAACGCCGTTTGAATCGTCGAATGACCCCCGTGAAGAAAAGGCCATACGACCCAAACAAAAAGGGAAATACCCCCAAGAATCAACAGAATTCTTTTTAACCTATTACCAAAAAAATCCACAGACTACCTTCTTTCTAAGCATATTTGCATACGGGCAGCCATATACTTGAAAAAGCGTCCCAATGGCTACATGACTATTTGCGACCGCGTTACAGTTGGTTTTTGTATAAAGACTGATTCTTTCGGGAGGGATTACTTGATGAAAGCTGGATTCATCGGTACTGGGAGTATGGGAAGTATACTGATTGAAGCATTCATTCATTCCGGGGCATTCAATCCCGAGCAAATTATTGCTAGCAATCGAACCTTGCGTAAAGTTGAGCTGCTTGCGGAGAATTATCCTGGCTTGCAAGTGGCAGAAACGAATCGTGAAGTCGTGCGTGGAAGTGACTTGATTTTCCTTTGTGTGAAACCATCTGAATTCAAAAAGGTTATTGATGAAATCAAAGAGGACGTGCTTTCCTCTCAATTTATAATATCTATAACGAGCCCTATTCTAATTAAACATTTAGAAGGTCTATTACCGGCTAAAATAAGCAAAATTATTCCAAGTATCACGAACTACGTATTAAGCGGCGCAACCTTATGTATTCATGGAAATCGCATGCAGCCTGAGGATAAAGAATGGCTTGAAAATATTTTCACACATATCTCTACACCCATCCGAGTGTCCGAGAATTATACAAGAATTTCATCGGATTTATCTAGCTGTGGTCCTGCTTTTCTTGCAAGCTTTATTCAAGCTTTTATTGATGCGGCTGTGGAGGAAACGGGAATTTCTGCTGAGGAAGCTACTCTGTTGGCAAGCGAGATGACGTTAGGTACAGGGAAATTACTTACAACGGGAGGATTCAATCCGATTAGTTTACAAAAAAGGGTGTCTGTTCCAGGAGGCATTACGGCGGAAGGTTTACGCATTTTGGAAAAGGAGCTTTGCGGAGTTTTCTCTCAAGTGATTACGGCTACACATGCTAAATATGAAGAAGACATTGAGAAGGCTGAGCAGCTCTTCACTTTGAAGCAGCAGTAGCCCTAGCCTTCTCAACGTATTCACTTTATTTGTTACCCTACAACGATGTTGACTAGTTTACCCTTCACGACAATCAATTTGCGAACGGCCTTTCCGGCGGTCGCTTCTTTGACTTTGTCGAGTTCAAAAGCCATTTTCTCCATCGCAGCTTCATCTGTATCTTTAGAAATCATGACACGGTCAACGATTTTGCCATTGATCTGCACAACGATTTCAACTTCATTATCTACAGTCCATGCTTCATCGTAAGATGGCCATGGTTCGTACGTGATTGACTCTACGCCACCCAATTTCTCCCAAAGCTCTTCTGCCAAATGCGGTGCTAGTGGCGAAAGCATTTGTATGAAGTTTTTCATCGCTTCAAGCGGCAAACGTTCTGTTTTATAAGCCTCATTGACAAAAATCATCATTTGGCTAATCGCTGTATTGAAGCGAAGCGCTTCGAAATCTTCCGTAATTTTCTTGATTGAACGGTGCCAAGTACGCTTAAATGCATCGCTGCCCAGCGTCTCATCCCCGCTAATTTTCGTATGAAGTTGACCGTTATCATCAACGAACAAACGCCATACACGATTCAAGAATCGGTTAATTCCGTCCACGCCAGTTGTGTTCCACGGTTTTGTCGCTTCCAACGGCCCCATAAACATTTCATAAATACGCAGTGTATCCGCACCTTGATCGTTTACGATATCATCCGGATTGACGACATTGCCGCGTGATTTACTCATTTTCTCCATGTTCTCGCCAAGAATCATCCCTTGGTTGACAAGCTTATGGAATGGTTCTTTCGTGTGGACAAAACCAAGATCATAAAGCACTTTATGCCAGAAACGCGCATACAGCAAGTGAAGAACCGCATGCTCTGCTCCACCAATGTAAAGATCCACAGGAAGCCATTGCTTTTGCAGCTCATCCGAGCAGAAAGCTTGATCATTCTTTGGATCGATGAAACGCAGGTAGTACCAGCAGCTTCCCGCCCATTGCGGCATTGTGTTCGTTTCACGACGCGCTTTCATACCTGTTTCTGGGTCTATCGTATTCACCCATTCAGATACGTTAGCAAGCGGTGACTCGCCAGTACCGGATGGTTTGATTTCATCTACTTGCGGAAGCAATAATGGCAGTTGATCTACAGGAACTGGCTTCATCGTGCCATCTTCTAGGTGAAGAATCGGAATCGGCTCACCCCAGTAACGTTGACGGCTGAAAAGCCAATCTCTCAAACGGTAAGTTACTTTGCCGCGCCCTTTGCCATTTTGCTCCAACCAAGCGATCATATGACTGATGCCTTGCTCGATGTTCAATCCATCGATTGGACCGGAATTCACATGCTTGCCATCGCCAGCATAAGCTTCCTTCTGAACATCTCCGCCTTGAACAACTTCAATGATTGGCAAATCGAACTGTTTAGCAAACTCCCAGTCGCGTTGATCGTGACCTGGAACCGCCATAATTGCCCCCGTACCGTAACCGCCAAGTACGTAATCAGCAATCCAAATTGGCACTTTCGTGTCATTCACTGGATTGATCGCATAAGCCCCTGTGAACACACCGGATTTGTCTTTCGCCAAATCTGTACGCTCCAAATCACTTTTGCGCGAAGCTTTCTCTTGATATTCTTTAATCGCAGCTGCTTGTGGTTCTGTTGTGATCTGCCCTACTAGCTCATGCTCAGGCGCTAATACGCAATATGTCGCACCGAACAGCGTATCTGGACGAGTCGTGAACACCGTTAGGCTTTTCTCAGCATGACCTTCAATCGCAAATTGAACTTCAGCTCCTGTGGATTTTCCAATCCAGTTGCGCTGCATATCCTTGATGCTCTCAGACCAATCAAGCTCCTCAAGATCCTCAAGCAAACGCTCCGCATACTCCGTAATTTTCAAAATCCACTGACGCATCGGTTTACGAATAACCGGGTGGTTACCACGCTCACTCAAGCCGTCAATAACTTCCTCATTCGCAAGCACTGTACCTAGCGCCGGACACCAGTTAACTGGCACTTCATCGACGTAAGCAAGCCCTTTATTGTACAACTGGATAAAAATCCATTGTGTCCATTTGTAGTACTCCGGATCCGTCGTGCTGATCTCACGATCCCAATCGTAGGAAAAACCAAGCGACTTAATTTGGCGGCGGAACGTATCGATATTTTTCTTCGTAAATTCGCGCGGGTCATTCCCTGTATCTAGGGCGTACTGCTCTGCTGGAAGTCCAAACGCGTCCCAACCCATTGGATGAAGAACGTTAAAGCCTCTCATCCGTTTGAAACGGGAAACGATATCTGTTGCTGTGTAGCCTTCCGGATGCCCTACGTGCAAACCTGCGCCGGATGGGTATGGGAACATATCCAAAGCATAGAATTTCGGCTTATCCGAATTTTCCAAGACTTTAAAAGTTTTCTTTGCATCCCAATATGCTTGCCATTTAGGTTCAATCGCTTGCGGATTATAGCCTTGTTGCTCTTTGGTTTCTTTCAATTCCTGTGTCATGATTTATTTCCTCCTTCAAGTTGCTCTATGCTCATGTATGTTTATACGCACAAAAAAACCTCACATCGCTAGCGGATATCGCTAGGGACGAGAGGTATAATTCCCGTGGTACCACCCTAGTTAACACAAGGCGTTCTTCACCTGTGTTCACTCTGCCCCTTAACGCGGGTGAGACGATCCAGCTAGCGCCCTGATCCAGGATCAGGCGGTTCACCTTCTAGCTCCGAGGCGAGTTCTCAAGACACACATCTGCCGGCTCACACCCTAGCTCCGACTCTCTGAGAGATGCTGTACAAGGTACTATTCCTCATCTAAGCTTTCCATACAACTGATTAGCTTTGATTATATGTAAAATAATGCCGCACTGTCAAGCGAGTGATAATCACGATGTCAGAATTATTTTTTCGCTATAAAAAAAGCTCGCTCTGTCGTCGAAGTTGGCTTCTCCCACGTAAAGTCAGCCGCTTGATGTACCTCACGAAATCCTACCTCAATCAGCATCTGTTCCAGCCACTGCAAGGGATAGGCTCTTTGTTCATGCGTTTCATCAATGCGGCGGAAAGTATCGCTTGTGCCGCTGTCTTTGACGAAAATCGTTAAATCATGTTCAATCTGAACGCGTTCTTCATCTAACTCACTTGTCCAAATGTACGCAACGTCATCTTCATTTAGAAAAAAAGGTTGAGACTCCGCATAAGTAAACAACTGTTCTGGCGTATGTACATCAAAGAGGAATAACCCGCCTGGCTTAAGTCCCGCCCATGTCTGGCGGAAAGTGTCCACAATGTCCTCTTCTTCTAGTAAATAGTTGAGACTGTCGCAAAATGAAATGGCAACGTCGACTTCCTCGCCAAGCTCCCATTCCCGTATATCCTGCCAAATCCAACGAATGGTGCCGCCGCGAAGCTGACTTGGCAGCTCACTATGCTTCTGCTCAGCAACGGCCAGCATATCCTCGGACAGATCGATGCCCGTCACCTGCAAGCCTTCACCTGCTAACGGAATGGACAAATTGCCTGTTCCACAGCCTAAATCAACAAGCGTGCTTGGCTTTACGTCAAAGCGTTCAAAGCTTTCCTTTACGAACCGCAGCCAGTCTGCATAAGGCATGCTGTTCATCAAACGATCGTACGTATAGGCGAACTTTTCGTAACTCATCTCAGCCTTGCGTCTCCTCTTGTTTCAGATAGGTCCAATCTGCTTCTTGATAGATGAGCCCATCTTTCATTAGCTTTCCTAAGGCACGTTTGAAGGCTGCCTTGCTTAAGCCGAATTTATCCTTAATGATATCTGCCTGCGTTTTATCCGAAAATGGCATGGCGTTCCCCGGACGTCCTCGGAGCACCTCTAGAATGCGCTCTGAATCTTCATCGCGTCCTTTTTCCTTTGGAAGCCTCATCGATAAATTAACTCGTCCATCTTCTTCACGTACAAAAGCAATCCGAACATCAACAAGTTCACCTACACGCAGTAAGCGTGTACGCTCTTGCGGAATGATGAGTCCAATAATGCCAAATCCAAGGACACCCGCTTCACAAATCACGAAAGTACCCATTTGAAGTGGGCGATACACACGTGCTTTAACCCATTTATTTGTCCAACTTGACGGTGCACGAACGCATAATGGAGCCAAGTCATCCTCCAGCGCCAGCTTCGCAATTAATCGGCCTTGTCGATCATGCGCAAGCGTTGCGAACACTTTGTCACCAACTTGTGGACGAAGCTCTTCAAGCTCAGGTACATGTCGGTAAGGTAGGAGTAAATGTCGTCCCAGACCCATTTCCAAGAAATAACCAAAACGCGGATGAATATCAACAACCTCAAGTAGACCCACTTGACCCATGGTCAGCAGCGGTTTCCTCATGGTCGCCATCATCCGATCCAATGTATCGTGGAATAAGAACACTTCCACTTGGTCTCCCGGGCTAATTCGATTGCCTACAATTTCCGCATACGGCAGCAGAAAATCCTGAGTACCATCGCTCAGGAAAAAGCCATTAGGTGGAACTTCCCTTGCTACCTCAAGGGTAACAAGGGATCCTGCTTCCATTCTCATACGCGCTCCACAACTTTGGCATCGGACCAAAGTCTTTCGATATTGTAATATTCGCGATCATCGCGATGGAACACGTGGAGCACGACGTCTCCTAGATCAAGCAGTACCCATCTTGCCGTATCAATGCCTTCATAACCGCGAATATGAACGCCATACTCGTGTGCTTTTTTACGAGCCTCACCCGCGATAGCTTGAACTTGTGTTTCTGAATTTCCGTGACAAATAACGAAATAATCGGCAATTAGGGACACGCCTTTCAAATTCAGGCTAACGATATCTGCCGCTTTTTTATCTTCCGCTGCCTCAACAACGAATGCTAATATTTCTTCTGGGTTTTTACTCATGCAATCATCCTCCATGTTATAGGGTGTGGTCTTGGATTTGTTCCAATAAATTATTTCGTGTCAAAATTGTGAGTGGATAAATGCGCTTGCCTTTGGATAGCAAGAATGTAATGGTGGAGTCAAAGCCAGCGATCAATGCTCGTTCTAGACTCGTCTTGGCGAGCTCACGAATCTCTTCGACCCCCGGAAAATCACGACCTGGTTCCATGTAATCCGCCAAACAAATGATTTTGTCGAGCAGCGTCATCTGTTCACGGCCGGATGTATGGTACCTGATGGCATCCAAAATCTCCTCATCCTCAATACCGAACTGCGTCTTCGCGACAAAAGCCCCGGCATGTGAATGCCATAGCTCCTTATCAAAAGCTAACAAATCTTGCGGTAAATCGTTCTCACGAATAATCTTAGCTTGCTCCTGAATGGGCCAATACTTGCAATAGTCGTGCAAAATCGCTGCGACATCCGCTTTGACCGCATCTCCGCCAAATCGTTCAGCCAGTATTACGCTCGTTTCCATCACACCGAGTGTGTGCTGCCAGCGTCTTTCAGGCATTTGCTCCTTCACGGCCGCCATGAGGTCTTCACGTTTCATATAAGTGATTCACCTCCATGAATTGCCCTACCTTATCTGGCACAAGATACCTGACGGGATCCTTTTGCAGCCTCAAAGCCCGAATGGCCGTAGATGAAATTTCAACGAGCGGCATCGGCACGATTTTCACTCGACTGCGGATATGCTCGGGCAGCTGTGTAAGGTCCAACTCATAGCCAGGTCTGGCTAATCCAATAAAATGAATATGCCGCACGATGTCATCAATGCGATGCCACTGCGGCAAATACTGGACCATATCGGCGCCAATAATATACGTGAACGCGATGTCCGGATATTGCGATTTCAACAGCTCGATCGTATCGATACTATAAGATACGCCGCCTTTGTTAATTTCGATATCGACAGGACGAAAAAAAGGATTGCCTTCCGCAGCAAGGCAAACCATCTCCCAACGCTGCTGGCTAGTTCCTTTTGGGGCGTTCGGCTTATGCGGCGGGACATTGGCAGGCATGAGCCATACCTCGTCCAAACCCCCTTCCACCCTCGCACGTTCAGCTGCGATTAAATGACCGGTATGAATGGGATCGAATGTGCCTCCCATAATTCCGACAAGCATACGTCCACCTCATTAGCGCGGCAGTTCAATCTTCTTATTGTCACGCGATTCTTTGTAAAGCACGACGATCTTTCCGATAACCTGAACAAGCTCTGCTCCGGATTTCTCGGACAATTCAGCTCCGACTTCTTGACGATCTTCACCACTGTTGTTAAGCACGGTAATTTTGATCAATTCACGAACTTCGATGGCTTCTTGAATGTGACGAATGATATGGTCATTCACGCCACCTTTACCTACTTGAAAAATTGGATCTACATGGTGCGCCAATGAGCGCAAATATCTTTTTTGTTTGCCTGATAACATAGATGTCCCTCTATTCATTCTTATTCAGTTAACGACTGTTCTACCACCTGTCTCATCGCCTCAACCGGCGCAGGGGTACCCGTCCAATACTCAAAGGCATATGCGCCTTGATAAATAAACATGCCGAGCCCGCCATGAATGCGAGCTCCTATAGCTTCTGCTTCACGAAGAAATCTCGTAATGCGTGGATTGTAAATAAGATCACTAACTAGGTGATGAGGTCGAAGCAGATGGACCTCTAAAGGCAGCTCTTCCAAATTCGGATGCATACCCGCTGAGGTTGTGTTTAACACAAATTCTACGGAATCCACAACGTTGTCAAGCTCATCCATCCCTAAACCGACGGTTTCGGTGAAAGCGCCTATCGTTGCAGCCAACTCGACAGCACGCGCTTTCGTGCGATTGGCGATATAAATGCAGCTCACGCCTTCTTTGGCCAAAGCATATGCCACACCACGTGCAGCTCCGCCAGCACCGAGAAGTAGAACACGTTTCCCTTTGAGATCAAACCCGGTCTCTTCTTTCAAAGAACGCACATAACCGATCCCGTCCGTGTTGAAGCCTTTAAGCTTGCCCGCTTCATTCACGATCGTATTGACCGCGCCAACGATCATAGCTCCTTCATCGATCTCATCGAGGTAGTTCATCACATCTACTTTATGTGGAATGGTCACATTTACACCGCGGTAACCTAAGGCCCGAATCCCCCGAACGGCTTCCCCAAGCTCTTCAGGCTTCACGTGAAATGCTGCATAAACGCCATTAATCCCCGCTTCCTGAAAAGCGCGATTCAGCATGATCGGTGAACGGGAATGCCTAATCGGATCCCCGAATACCCCATATAATACGGTATGACTATCGATCGTCCGAAGTTTCTCCATGCTCTCCCCATGTCCCCCTACTAAATCAATGACTCCCGTGTAATCACTTTAATCCCTTTCGGTGCATGAACTGCAAGCTGAGCTCCAGCCAAGCTATTCACTTTAATCCAGCCTAATCCAGAAATGAGCACATCCATCTGTTTCCCCTTCGGAATGTGCAGCGGATGCTTAACCAGTTTAGGCAACTCGTCAAGATCAGCCAATGCAGGAGGCGTCAGCATAACACCTTTGTGTTCCTCATACAAGTTATCCGCTTTCTCCAGCTTCGTACGATGAATTTGAATCGCATTCGATGTATAGCACGTGAAGGATTGATGCTCACCTTGGATAAAATCAAATCGAACGAGCGCGCCAAAGAATAATGTCTGGGCCTCATTCAGCTGAAATACCATAGGTTTAAGAGGCTTATCCGGCATAAGCGGTGCTAGATCACGCTTCTTCACGACTTCTGTCAGACGATGCTTGTACACAATCCCAGGCGTATCGATAATAAACTTGCCGTCATCGAGCGGGATTTTGACGAGATCAAGCGTAGTTCCCGGGTATTGCGATGTCGTTAATTCTGATTCCAAATCACTGTAATCACTGATCAGGCGATTAATTAACGTCGATTTCCCTACGTTCGTTGCGCCAACAACATAGACGTCCATGTTGCCGCGGTATTCCTGAACAGCTGTAATCACCCGGTCAAACCCCATGTTTTTCTTCGCGCTGCACAGCACGATATCAACGACCTTGAGGTTCTCTTCCTTGACTCTGCGCTGCACCCAATTGATAATCTTGTTGGCGTTCGTTACTTTCGGCAGTAAGTCAATTTTGTTGACTACGAGCAACACGGGATTATTGCCAATAAAGCGGGCAAGCGAGCTAATCATGCTGCCTTCAAAATCGAAAATATCCACGATTTTCACAACTAACGCCTTCGTACTACCAACATGTCCTAACAATTTCAGGAAGTCGTCCTGTTGTAAGGTAATGCTGGAAGATTCATTATAATGCTTAATCCGATAACAGCGCTGGCAAATCAGAGGTTCCTTTTGCAAGGCAGCCTCTGGAATAAAGCCTAGCTTACTTTTGTCTTCTGTTTGCAGCCCAATGCCGCAACCCGCACAATGTTGTGTTGTTTCTGTACTCATGAAACCTCCTAAAAGTTTTGAATAGCCCTTGCAAGTCAAGCAAATCATTGCAGCATCAAAACTCGCTTCGAAAGCATACGCTATTTCATTTCTTCATCCTGGCTATCGCCCATCTCTCAATAAGACGATTCACTCTCGTAAATAGTCCTTCGTCTTTTCTTGAAATCGGTTGAACGAGGATCGTGTATAGCCCCATCCGATTGCCGCCAAGCACATCTGTCAGCATTTGATCGCCGATAACAGTAGTCTGTCGAGCATTCGTTCCAAGCAGCTTCATCGCTTTATGGAAGGAAGCATTCGTCGGTTTTTTGGCACGGTGAATAAACGGAATGCCCAGTGGCTTCGCAAAGGTCGATACGCGATTATGATGATTGTTCGACACAATGACAACTTTGAAGCCGATCTGTTGCAAATGATTCAGCCATTCTATTAACTCAGGCGTCGCATGAGGATCGCGTGCACCGACAAGTGTATTATCAAGATCCGTTATAATTCCGCGAATACCGAATCCCCACAGGTGATTGGCATCAATATCATAAATTGTATGAACAGACTGTCTGGGTACTAGCTTTTTCAGCAAACAACTTCCCTCCAACTGCTTCCTTGACATATACGTGAAACTATACCATAGTGCCTCGTTTGTTGCAAAAAGAAAAGAACATATTTTCCCTCTAGACTCTTGCTGGCAATGGCAACCAGGCTAAAACGCTTTGAATTTTGCGATCCCAGTAACCCCAATCATGCGTGGCCGACTCTTCTTCATAGGTGATTTCCAGCCCCTGACTACGACAATAATCGCGGAAACGAAGGTTATCCTCATAAAGGAAGTCTTCCGTGCCACAGCATTGATAGAGTTGCGGCCTTACTTGTTTACTGGCTACCAGCTGATCTGCAAGATAAAACAGATCATTAGGACTGTTTTTAATCGTAGCTACATCACCGAAAATCAATTGAAAATCTGCTGGAAACGCAGTAGCTCTCTCCACAATATCAACCGCACCAGACAAGCTGGCACCCGCTGCATAGCGATCTGGATAAGAAAGCGCCAGCTTCATGGCACCATATCCACCCATCGAAAGTCCTGCAACATAATTCAACTCCCGTTCTTCTGCTAATGGAAAGAACGATCTTGCGAGTGCAGGCAGTTCTTCACTGATAAACTCCCAATACTTTGGACCCGACGCCATATCCGCATAAAAGCTTCGGTTTACGGCCGGCATGACAACCGCAATACCTAGCTGGGAGGCGTAACGCTCAATGGAGGTTCTGCGCATCCAGATCGTGTGGTCATCGGACAAGCCGTGTAATAAAAACAAGGTGGGGTGCTTCCCGCCATAAGCATGCGAAGCTAGTCCAATTTGACTTTTAGCCGTTTGAGGCAAAATTACATGCATGGAAGCTGCAACACCAAGGGATTCTGAATGGAAATGACAATCGATAAACGCCATATTAAATGATCTCCTCTCATAGGAAGCCACCCTCCTGTTAGGGAGAGTGGCTTCGTTTGCTCATTTTATTTGTTCTTTGACACGAAGAATTAATTGGTTCACTTGTTGATATTCAACTTCAGATACTGCTAACTGACTGTATTTCGCCCGCTCAAACAGTTCGATTAACACGTCCAGCTCTTTCTTCAGCCATTTGCTCTGTGTTGACCATCTCGTTGTTGCTTCACGAACCGTTTCGTATTCGTGTCTTGTATAGCCTTTTCTACGGCAGGCACGGAGCATTCTTTCAACTTCAACGATAATTTTCTGATTGAAATTCACAACCTGCAGTCTTTTCCTCCGCGCTCGCCAGCTCCGCCACGATTCACTTCTCAGCAAGAAGAAAACAGCGACAGCTAGAAGACCTGCAACGACTACACTGCTCAATGTCAGCCATAGCCATGTGTAGCTTGTTGTTTCAGTCGTTTCTTCCGGCAAGGTGCTCGTGTCAGTATCCGTAGTCAGTTCTTCAGGTACTGGTGCTGCTTCTGGGAATACATTTGGCAGCGTGAAGCCGGAAGTTGGTTCAAACGAGATCCAGCCGAAGCCATCAAAGTAAACTTCTACCCAAGAGTGAGCATCCGAGTTACGAACCGTATACGTACCAGCACCATCGGTATCCAGAGTGGCTCCTAACGCACCTAAGATCCCCTGCTCGCGAATGTCGTCGGCAATCGATGAGGCTCCAGAGGAATATCCTTTTACCCAACGTGTAGGCAAACCAATCGATCTGGTGAGTACTGCCATCGCTGTTGAGTAGTAATCACAGTAGCCCTGTTTCACTTCAAATAAGAAACGATCCACAAAATCCTTGCTTTTCCCCTTCGTCTCATCCGGTGTATTCGTGTAAGGGAAATTTTGGGACAAATAATTCTCGATCAGCTTCGCCTTATCGTAAGGATTCGTCGCTGTTTTCGTAATATCAAGTGCAAGCTGCTTCACGCGTTCAGGTAAATCTGCAGGAACCTGCAAGTACTCCGCCCATTCTGGCTTGGTAGTATAGTCCTGCTCGGTTTTACGCAGTAAATCTTCCTCAAGAATCGGCTCTTGGACAACGAGCGAGTAGTCTTTAGGATAACTACTTCTTCCTGTAAAACGGAGCTCCGATTGTCGTGGCGACCAGATGATCCGCTGGAACGGATTTTCACCTTTATTAATTTCCACGATTTTCTGAATCGCAAATCCCCCGAATATGACTGGGAACACTTCTTCGCGATCCATCACTACACTTTGAGTGACTTCCTGTGTTTTTAATTGCGATACATTGAACCGTGGATCAAGCGGCAACGGGTTTAAATTCACCCGATACACAGGCAGTCTCTTCTCCGTTGGCCCAAGCTCCCAACCTTTCCCGTTATACATGGATCTAGTTTCACCACGGAAATAGGTGCGTTTACTCGATTCAACCGTCATGACCGGTGTGTAATCAAATCGAAAACCGCCACCGAGTCGGCTGTCATCACGGCTATAGCCCGATGAAGTATCCGCCGTTGAAGCCGCAATGCTAACTCCTTTGCCAAGCAACGGTACGCTTTCGCCGCGACTCACTTTCCAAGCGGTATAAGGATCCGTCAGAACGGGATTTACCGTCGGAGCGAACACACCCGCCAATGCAATCACGCCTACTAAAATGAGGATCGGAACCGTGAAAGAAGACGGATAATCAGAAATTGTCTCCCAGACGTCTGGTGCTTTTTTCTTCAACTGTGAAAAATGTCTCACAATAAGTAGTAGGAATCCGCAGAGCAGGATCATCGCCACTTGTGGCCATAGAAAAATCATACTGAACGAATCACGTACGGCAAAAAATAAGATGCTAACAAATATAAGGACGACGATACGAAATTTGGATTGGATGGACCACATCGCGAACAGGTATACGATCCACGCGCCTACACTAAACCAAATGAACGGCTCCAGCTGTCCTGCATTGAGGCCAATAAAGCGCAGCGCCTCTTTCCAGCTTGCAATATGGACAGCCTTAAATTCATAACCCATGCCTAAGCCATGAAACCAGATAATGAGTACAAATTGGAGCAAG
The DNA here is from genome assembly GCF_059692195.1 of Paenibacillus sp. J22P90. Taxonomy (NCBI): domain Bacteria; kingdom Bacillati; phylum Bacillota; class Bacilli; order Caryophanales; family Paenibacillaceae; genus Paenibacillus; species Paenibacillus sp. J22P90. The sequence goes on along the minus strand of NZ_JCAUAY010000005.1, from coordinate 2,904 downwards.
CCGCGCCAACCTGATGTAATTTTCGGAATACAATAAGTTGCTGTAACTAGGACTAGGGTCCAGGTCACGAAGGAAACCGTCTCAGCAAGCCATAGCCCATCCTCTTTCATAATCCAAATCACGAACTGATAGAGGAAAATGGCAATGAGGATCGCTGACACGCGTAACGCCCAATCCCTGAGAAGAAGTCTGCTCCACCATGTGTTAGGCATACCGTTTCGCCCCTCCCAGAAGGTTAGGCAAGTCTGTTAACTGACTTACCTCATACCCCATATAGCCTTGTGAGCGAATGGCTTTAATATAATCCTCGGGCTTGGACATTTGCTCCACTCCCTGCGTGCCAAATACTTCATCTCCCTGGGCATGAATCCAGATATGGCATGGCTTCATTTGAAGCAGCGCCATTTGCTGAAACATTTGCAGCATGCTGCTGCCTTTTTGCGGTGAGATGAGAACAATCAAGCTGCCTGCCGGCCATTCCTGCGAGCGTTCCTTCAATATTTGTTGTAGGGATTGGAAACCATCGGCATCAACTCCTACAAGGTGTTTGACAATTTCTTTATAATGATGCTGCGTGTGCTTCGGCTCAAAATAGGTGAATTCCTTACCAATCGAGAGTAAGCCCAGCGACATTTCGCGTCCAGTCCCATAACGGAACAAGGAAGCTGCAACTGACACCGCTAGTTCAAATTCAGCCTCATCTCGGTAAGCACGCGCCGTTCTGTCGAGTAAAATAATCGTTTTGGGCAAAGATTCACGTTCGAACTCCTTCGACTTCCACGTTCCCGTCTTCGCCGTTGCATTCCAATGAATACGTGAGAGCCGATCGCCATAAATGTATTCGCGAACGCCGTTAATTTGCGTTGTTTCCCGATGTGCGCTCGTCGCCGTCGAGTTATGCTGCATGCCTTTGAGCATTTGATGAAATTGCGCCCATTCTCGGATCGTGACCGTTTGTGGATAAACCGTAATCGGCTGCTGTAGATCCAAATGACTTTTATGCTGGAAAAAGCCGAAAATATCCTCCGTCAAGCACTCGGTCTCCCCGAATCGGTAATAGCCTCTTCGAAGTGGCGGCGTGCTATAGGTGAAATCGCCACGACGTTTCCAATCCGGCACGATAGACCCAACGAAGACAGATTCATCGCCATTTTGACGAACAAGCTTATCCTCGATTAATAAGTAAGGAACAGGCCAATACCCTGGAATTTGCACGCCAATCTGAATTTGCAGGGACTGACCCGCCTCAAGCTTAGCCTCTAAGCCTGTATTCGTTAGCTTGCGAGTCCCTTGTGCGCGTTTGATACCGCTCCAATTGCCAGATAGCAAATACACAGTCAAACACGTCATCGTAATGAACAACATGGAGGCTAGCTTGCCGCCTTGAAATAGCATGAAGAACAAGCTAGCCAACAAACAAGTCAAAAGTAGCCATAATGCTGCCGGGAACCGGGGACGCTCCCCGAATCGTTTAAATACCGGTCGTTTCATAGGCTCACTTCTCCAATCTGACCGGAACCCGTACTTGCTCAAAAATCGTAGCGAGCACAGAGGCAATGCTAATGCCATCCATACGCGCTTCCATTTGAAGGATCATACGGTGACCCAGTACAAAAGGAGCTAAATATTTAATATCATCCGGGATGACATAATCTCGACCATGCAGGAAGGCGTAAGCTTTGGAGGCCAATACTAACGAGAGTGTAGCCCTTGGACTTGCCCCGAGGAAAACAGCGTGATGTTCACGTGTTTTTCTCGAAATAGTAACTAAATAATCTGCCACAGCTTCATCCATATGCACACGGCGAACCTGTTCTTGGATTTCAAGCACTTGCTTAGAATCAATAATGGCATTCAGTGCTTCCATCGGATGCACTCTGCTCTGGGAGGCAATCATCATTTTCTCTGCTGCTTCGCTTGGATAACCTAAGCTTAACTTGATCATAAAGCGATCTAATTGGGCTTCTGGCAATGTATATGTGCCTTCGAAATCGATAGGATTCTGAGTGGCCAGCATCAAGAACGGTGAAGGAAGTTCGTGTAAATCACCATCAACCGTAATATGCTGCTCTTCCATCGCTTCAAGTAGTGCTGATTGTGTTTTGGTCGTGGCCCGATTGATTTCATCTACTAGCAAAATATTAGTCATAATCGGACCTGGGCGGAATAAAAACTTCTCTTCTTTGGGGTGATATATAGATACGCCCGTGATATCCGTAGGTAATAAGTCCGGGTTACATTGAATTCGGCGGAATTGCCCGTTAATGGATTTCGCGAGCGCTTTTATGAGCACCGTTTTACCTGTTCCTGGAACATCCTCTAGCAGAACATGGCCACCGGCCAACATCGCAGTAAGCAGCAATTCAATTTCTGCGCTTTTGCCAAGAATACATGATTCTAAATTTGCTTTCAGCCTAGCTAGTACTTCTACATGATGCTGAGTGGCAGTTTCCATGTGTGATCCTCCTTAGAGTGGTGCAAAAATTTGTAAACGTAAACATTCTCATATTTACGAACATACTACATAGTCCATTTGGAACAGAAAACAAAGATAAAAGTACTAAATCTAGTGTACAGGAAAGTAATTCGTCCGTATACTTGTAAATCCTCTAAAGTTATTTGTAAAAAAATACCGACGCGTTCGTGGATACGGTGGGGACTAGCGTATGAGGTAATTCTGGGTGCCGAATTGGTTGGTTTTGTCGACTAATTTCGGCACTGGGGACATTCTGGGGAGTTAGTCGGTTTTGTCGACTAACTTTAGACCTGGAGGGCCGACTGGGGCCGAGTTAATCGGGTTCGTCGACTAACTCCAGACCTGGAGGGCCGACTGGGGCCGAGTTAGTCGGGTTCGTCGACTAACTCCAGACCTGGAGGGCCGACTGGGGCCGAGTTAGTCGGGTT
>NZ_JCAUAY010000004.1:0-653229 GCF_059692195.1 Paenibacillus sp. J22P90 | reverse complement strand
AAAGCTCTATCTGGCAAGCATCCTGGACCTCTACACGAAGCAAATTGTTGGATGGCAACTTAGCGACCGAATGACAACGAACCTCGTCTTAGATGCACTTAAACAGGCTCAAAGCGTCAAGAAGCCTGGAAAAGATCTGATTCACCATTCCGACCGGGGTTCTCAGTATGCCTCCAAGGAGTACCGCAGTCAGCTAGAAAGCTACGGTATAACGCCAAGTATGAGTCGTAAAGGTAACTGTTATGACAATGCTTGTATTGAGGCATTTCATAGCATTTTGAAGCGCGAGTTCATCTACAGCAACCCAAAATTTAAGACCAAACAAGAAGCCCAACAAAAGCTGTACAGGTATCTTGAGTTCTTTTACAACCGGACAAGGTCGAATAGCACAATTGGTTACATATCCCCCGCCAAATTTGAGCAGCTATACTACCAGCGGGTGGCTTAACTTAGTGACGTCCACTTTCTTGACAGAAGAGCAATTTTCCAGTTATTTCAGTCACTTAGCAAGCAACGCCATCAAAGAAGGCGCAACAGACTGCCGGAATACATTGAGCGGAATTTTGCTCTTTTTGCGTTGGTCATTCGTCAATATGACGACCATCTCCAGACTTGGGATGACATAGATGCACTGGCCGCCAAAGCCATAGGCATAATAGTAGGTGAAAGCATCAGCGCGCGCACCATCATCCAAATCATCCGAGGCATCTGGATAGACATCTGTCCACCAATGCCACCCATAGCTGCCGCGGCGCGGAGCTTCTGCCACAATCGCAGGCGTAGTGGAACGAAGGACGAGCGCTTCGGAGATGAGCTGTTGATCGTGCCATTTCCCCTGCTGCAAATAGAGTTGGCCAAATTTGAGCATATCCATTGGACGAAGGGAAAGGCCGAACCCGCCAGTGTGAATTCCTTGCGGATCTTGCTCCCACGCATAGGTCTCGATGCCCAGGGGGCCAAACAGAAAAAGCTCGGCAAACCGAGCCACCGACATGCCTGCTGCTTCCATTAGAATGGCGGCTAATAATTGAGAGCCGCCAGAATTGTAAGTCATTTTTGTGCCCGGCGTGTGGGACATGGATTGATCTAACACGAATTGGATCCAATTCGGCGTTCTTGTCATCGTAGGGAATGAGTTCTGACCGCCGAACTCTGTCCAATTGAAGCCCGATGTCATCGTTAATAGATGAAGCAACGTAATGTCAGCTTTGCCTGATTGCGGATCCTTCGCAAGCTGCGGGAAAAATTCAGAAGCGGGAGTCGACGGATCTGGCACTATGCCTTGATCCATGGCGATGCAAAGTAGGGAAGATAGCACACTTTTGGTGCAGGAATTGATTTTAGCCGCGGTGTCCGCTAGTTGTGGTTCACGGTAATGCTCAAACAGGAGCTGGCCTCGCCCACTTATTAGACAACTTACGAGATTGGCAGATTCTAGTGCTTTAGATAGATAAGATAAGTGCATGACAACCTTCTTCATTTTTCGACATATTTCATATGTGGGAGGAATTACCCATGCGTACAATATGATGCTTGTGATAAACTAAAACTAAAATCGGATCCGTCTATTTGCATCAAAATACGTCAAAAATAACGAGTATATCAGATTTCACCTCAGATGTAGTGTGTAATCTTTTTCTCATTTCATTCGACATTTTTTTCTGGAAATGACTGTGACGAGGAGCTGCCGTAGAGATGAAAATGTTCAGAAATTTCGTGTTAGGCAGCTTCGTTGTATTCGTCATTTTCATCATCGGCAAGGGATTGAGCTTGTGGGGTGATACAAGCAATACAAGCACGCTACAACGACAGTCCATAAGCCACTATGGTGATGCCATGCAAATGACTGAGAACCGAATTAAACTGCATGATTTTATTGTGAACAAGCTGGGTAGTGAGCACGGCATGTACACGAACCTGCTAGATACAAATCAAATGGGAGCCGCAGCCTCAGGTCATGAGGTGTTAAGCGAATCCGCCGGTCTACTGATGCGTTACTACGCGCTCACGGGTCAGCAAGACAAGTTTGATCACCAATGGCAGCTAGCTAAGCGCACTTTTGATACACCAACTGGCTTTAGCTACCGATACAGCCCGAAACTGAATAAACAACATGCGATGAACGCGACTGTCGATGATTTGCGTATCATTCAAGCGTTAGATGAAGCTTCCCTTGCTTTTGACTCGAACAGTTATAAAAAAGAATCCGAAACGTACGGAAACCGATTCTATCAATACAATGTGGTGAATGGGCAGTTGAGAGACTTCTATGATCCAACGTACAAAATGACGAACTCATTTATTACATTGTGCTATATCGATGCAGCATCATTGGAGCTGGCGCAAGTTTCTCAGAAAAAGAAGGCCGCACTCGAAGCTGACATGCTTCAAATCGCCCAAAATGGCTACGTGTCTGATTCGTTCCCATTGTATCAAACACGTTACGATTTCAACAAGAAAGACTATCAATCTGAAACAATCAACACCGTGGAATCTTTGCTGACGATTCTAAATCTCGCTGAAGTGAATCAGTCAAAGCCGGCCAGTATTCAATATATCAAAGATCACGTCAAAACAGGGACGTTATACGGTCAATATGATATGGCAGGGAAACCTTTAAACGATGTGAGGTCCACCGCGATTTATGCGATTTCCGCCATGATTGGATCGGTGATGAAGGATCAGGAATTATATGCAGATAGTATTCTCAAAATGAACGAATTTCAAATACATGATCCACAGAGCTCACTCAATGGCGGCTTCGGAGACACTGTTTCCGGACAAGCTTATTCGTTTGATAATTTGATGGCTCTGTTAGCGTACATGTACTGATCAGAAAGGAGTGTGATCACATGTGGAACAATCGTGCCGTGCAAATGCTGCTTCGTCATATGTCCCCCGCTGCTTTTGCTGCCTCTGTCGTGTTCCTGATTACCGTGATTGCACTACTTACGCCTCCCTATATTGGGATGGCTGATAATGGCGATTACTTTCGTGTTCTATACAGCAATGGCTTGTATTTTAATGATCCGAACTATAACAACCAGTATCTCGGCCATTTCGTCAAAAATTACGGCATCTATCAATATTACAATGAGAACGGTGCTACGCTATTTTCTTCACAAACCTGGTTTATTAAAGCTGCCCTCGCCCTTAATCTTCTATTTCATGACTCTCACAATTTCGATATTCGGTTTCAAGCGGGTATGTATATTGTTTTATATACGGTAGCTGTTTACTTACTGGTAGAAGCATTCACTTGGAAAATGACGAAGAAACGAGGATATCTCGTTGCACTCCTAGCCATTTTTATTTTAGGTGACACAGGTTATACCGCATATTTCAATTCTTTTTATAGTGAAAGTGTTGTCCTCATCACAACGATTTTCATGGTTGCCGCGGGCATATTGATGTATCGGAAACGGTATAACGATTACGCGATGCTTGCACTATTTGTCCTAAGCGCCATCATCTTGACGATGAGTAAGCAGCAAAATGCTCCTGTGGGCATCATTATTGCTATTTTTGGCGTATTTTTTATCTATATTCGAAAACAGAGGTCCTTTCGCATCATAACGGCAACTATGCTGATAGCTATACTTGGCATTGGTGTTGGGAGCTACGTGCTGATTCCGCAGGAATTCGTCAATATCAATAAATATCATGCCATGTCACGCGGCGTTATTATGGGTGCTGTGAATCCTGAGAAAACGCTCGAGAGCTTTGGCATCGATAAACAGTTTGCCGTGTTAGACGAGACCTTATATTACGATCCCTACTCATCCGTAGCGGTGGACTCCAAGCTTATGCAGGACAAGTTCTACGACAAATACAGCGTTGCGTCTATTTTAATTTATTATTTAGCGCATCCAGACCAAGCGGGTAAGATGCTTAATTTGGCTGCACAAGACGGCTACACCATCAGACCTCATGCATTAGGGAATTACGAGGCGTCGACGGGCAAACCGTTCGGTTCACAAACGATCTTTTTTTCCGGCTATAGTCTGTTAAAAGATAAGCTTGCTCCCAAAACCTTCGGTTTTGTGGTCCTGTGGACATTGATTATTATTGGCTTGTATATGCCATCATTTGTGAAAGCCGTCAGGTTGCAGCAATGGCGGAACGCTGTCAGGCTGCCGATGATTGTGATGATGATTGCGGTCGGACTCTCGGGTATCTTCGTGTCCATCGTTGGCGCCGGGGATGCGGATTTGGCTAAGCATGAATTTTTATTCACGTTAGTGTTCGATCTCGTTTCTTTCCTCACATTTGCTGATTTAGTAGCCAAGCGACTATGGATTCAAGAAGCGGAAAGTGAGCGTGAGCTAAAAACGGTGATAGGAGGCGTTCAACATGCGAAGACAGCGACTGGTGCGATTTAGCCTCTTATTATTGAGTTGCCTCTTGCTGACCGTCTTTTACCCGCGTGCCACCACTGCTGCTGAAACAGAGAAGCCAGCTGTACTGCTCATCTATGATAGCTATGCTATTGGCACGCCGAAAGAGGGGAATATCGAGGCCGTTGGGCGCATGCTAGCCTCTTTAGGCGTAGGAGTCACATTGACTTCCTATGACAGGTATGAAAAAGGCACAATGCATAACTTCGATAAAGTACTATCGATCCGTAATATGGATGATCTGACGCAAATGCCAGAATCGTTAAGTCAGGATATGAATACGTACGATGGGGAATATATGCATATAGGCAATGGGCTTCCAATGAAGCTTCGTCAGGCAATGAACCTCGAAGATGAGCTGGAGGATCAAGATACGCTGCAGCTGACGATTGGGCAGTTTTCCCAAAGCTCTATTCCCGCAAGCGGAGTCTCTTATATCACGAAATTCGCAGGGAAAGCCTATGGGCAATTGACCTCGGAGAAAAGGGCGACAAGCTCGCCCTATGGTGTTCTTCAAGGGAAATATGCGTATATCCCTTACATGGTGAAGGGGAATTTAAGCGAGCAAGCCGCTTCTTACGTATTAAAGGACTGGCTGTCGATTAAGACAGAAAGCCATAATTATGTACTGCTGAAAGAGATCTATCCTTTCTCTGATCTAGACATGTTGAATGAGATGGCGGATCGCTTATATAACGCCGGAATTCCTTTTATCGTGAGTGTACAGCCTGTTCTAAACAATCTGGACTTTCCCGCAACGAAACGATACATGGAAGCACTCAAGCACGTCCAATCGCGAAATGGAAGTCTTGTTGTCCATTCGCCATCGGTGAACTCAACAATTAGCCAAGACATTACCGTGTTAAAATCACAAATGAGCGCCTTTCTCAATTCATTGGCAGGGTATGGCATTGTTCCCATTGGGACTGGTACTGAGCTTTACTGGACGTATGACAAGCATTTCACTGCAAATGGTCTAACGTTTTTTGACTCAGGGATCCTTTTCCCTAATGAGCGCATCATGTATCGATCACAAACCAATACCTCAAGCGTATTTACATCATCCATGTATACGATGAAAGCCGAAGAAGTGAGCAAATACACGACCACCCATAAAATGTTGGATCCTTTGCCAATGAATACCGCGGTCGTCTATCCATTTCCGGAAGATCGCAACGAATTGGAGCAAACCATCGACTCTTTACTAGGAAGTTGGACGACATTCGCGGATTACAAAAATGTAGACCACACGGTTCACACAGGAACGAACGAATTGACTTCGCGAAGCGGGCATCTGCAAATCAATGGACAAGCAATCTTTTTAAACAGCAATATCACGGAAATTGACGCTGACCATGCTTACGTGGAAGAAGTGAAGAGGAGCTTTACAACCTTATTTTCCATTCAAAATAACATCTTTATTGTGCTTATCCTAGGGACACTGTTTATTTTTATGGTATTTCTCATTATTGGTTACCGTATGTACAAACGGAAATTCTTGCATCAGGGGAGATCATTATGACTATTGCAGATGTTTTGATGCTCATTTCTGTCTTTTGTATCTGGTCGCTCCTCTTGGTGAATGTGGTTCTGATTGTTGCAGGCTACTTGTACTATATTCAAATTGAAAACAAACCTGTTCCCCCCCTAGAGGGTGAGTATCCTTTCGTTAGTATTATGGTTCCTGCCCACAATGAAGCGAAAGTCATTACGAAGACAGTCGAATCCCTGCTTGCACTGTCCTATCCGCATGATCGCTATGAGATTATCGTCATTAATGACAACTCCTCAGATAACAGCAGTGTTTTATTGGGGAATCTGCAACAGAAGTATCCGGGCAGGAACCTCATTATTTTGAATACAGACAACATCATAGGTGGAAAAGGGAAGTCCAACGCATTAAATTTGGGTTTTAAGCTGAGTAAGGGTGAACTCATTGCGATTTATGATGCCGACAACACACCAGAGAAAACAGCCTTGCTTTACCTCGTGTCAGAAATTGCCCAGGACTCGTCTCTTGGCGCTGTTATTGGGAAATTTCGGACACGTAATCGAGATGCGAGCTTGTTGACTCGTTTTATTAATATCGAAACGTTGTCTTTTCAATGGATGGCTCAAGCCGGCAGGTGGAAGCTGTTCAAGTTGTGTACGATTCCCGGCACGAATTTCATCGTTCGACGCAGTATTATCGAGCACATGGGCGGCTGGGATGTGAAGGCGATCGCAGAGGATACGGAAATCAGCTTTCGGATCTATTTGATGGGCTACAAGATTAAATTCCAGCCCAAGTCGGTCACCTGGGAACAGGAGCCTCAAACCGTTAAGGTCTGGTTTAAGCAGCGAACCCGCTGGGCGAAGGGAAATATTTACGTCATTTTCAAAAACCTGCCGTTATTGTTTCAACGTTCAGCTAGAACGATTCATTTCGATATTTTATACTACCTCTCAATTTATGTACTGCTGTTAACGTCCTTAGTAATGTCCGATTTACTCCTTGTTCTGCATGCCTTGGGTTATGTTCGAACAACGATTGCCAGCTTTAGCTCCTTCTTATGGGGGTTGGCCATTATTTTATTCATTGTAGGTACGTTTATCACGTTAGTAACTGAAAAGGGGGAAATGAAGCTTTCAAACGTCTGGATCATCATGCTCATGTATGTGTCTTACTGTCAGATGTGGATGGTTGTAGCGGCCTATGGCATGTACGCATATTTGAAAGATTTGGTGTACAAGAGAGAAGCCAAATGGTATAAAACCGAAAGGTACTAGGTAGGAGAGATCATTATGAGGATACGATGGCTGTTGAATACGACCGTTTGTCTGTTTTCCCTGCTTATCGCTTGCAGTTCTTCCGTTTGGGCTGAAGAGCTTGCTGCATCTGGAAATAGACAGTACCAAACGAATTTCACAGATACGTCGTTAATTGGTGGCGTTACCTATACGCAGCAATATTTTCAGGTGGAAAATTATTGGAATGTGGCAAGTGTCGAGGTGCATCTCGATTATGAAATTTCACGACTCCTTCAGAACGAGCGTTCAAGCGTAACGCTAATGATGAATGGACAGCCATTCCATTCTTTTCGTCCTGTTCAGCAAGAAACGAAGCAACAGCAGCTGACTGTCCTCGTTCCTGTGTCGACGATCGTGAAAGGTATCAATTCGTTAACCGTTCAAGGACATTTTGAAACGACGGCGCCTGTGGACGTGATGGCCTGTTTGCCGACCAATACGCGAGATAATTGGCTGCAAATTGCCAAAACCTCCCGAATTTCCGTCAATTACACGAATGCAGCCATTCAAAAGAGTATCCGCGATTTTAATCAACATTTTATCGGGCTGGATACGATCAAAGAGGGTCAGAATGCCATTGCGGTTACGGCAGGTGATAGCAATTTGGCCGTACTTGAGGCTGCAACCTATGCGTTATCTGGATTTGCCAAGGCGAATCCTGTTTCGGATAAAGGAATCCCTATACTTACATACAACGCTGAAAATATCAAAACGAAGCAAGCCATTATTCTCATTTCTTTATATCGTGAGCTTCCTGAAGAGGTGAAGTCGGCCCTACAACCGAATGTTGACCTTGATAATAAGGCTTTGATTCAATTGGTCACCCTTGCAGGACGTTCGACATTGGTGGTCACTTCCTCTGATACGGCGCTGCTGGTCAAAGCAGGACGATTATTAGGCAACCAGTCATTACTTAGCCAATTGGATGCAGATGTTAAGGAAGTGGATCTCACAACGGAGGTAAATACACCGACAGTGAGCGTAAGCCGTAACATGACGTTAACGGAGACCGGAGATAAGATTGTTGGTGACCGGCATCGTGAGAAGGCCTACTTCATTTCCCTTCCTGGCAATCGTTCCATCGCAGACGCAAGCAAGCTCGCCATCAAGTATCGCTATGCCAAAAATCTGGATTTCGATCGTTCGATGGTTACGATTTTGATCAATGATACGCCAATTGGCAGTAAGAGACTTTCCATGGAGCTCGCCGACAACGATCATTTGGATATTGCGATTCCGAAAACGCTCAATATTAGCGGCAACTTTACGGTTAAAGTAGCTTTCGATTTGGAACTCAAAAATGCAGGCTGTATTGAAAACCAGGATCAAATGCCATGGGCGTTCGTGGACAAGGATTCCATGCTGCAGTTGAATACCAAAGATAGAGCGGACATGCTGTTTAACAATTACCCTTATCCGTTTCTAAGAGATGGCAGTTACAATCAAGTGGCTGTTGTATTACCCAAAGAGCATGATACATACGTATATCAAACCATTACGAATATTTTTAATTTATTAGGTCGTTATGCCCAAACGAACACGGGGGAAGTTCTTTTTTATCAAGACAATGTCGCGGCTTCACAGCTGAAAGGGCGAGAAATTATCGCGATCGGCAGCTATCAGAACAACCAAGTCATCCGCAATAACAATGATAAGCTGTATTTTCAATACAATAAGAGCGGGACAGGCTTCGTATCTAATGAAAAAATGAGTATCGAGGCCAATTATGGTATGCGCATTGGAGCGCTCCAATTAATCGATTCGCCTTATGCAAGCGGCTTTGGACTCCTTGCCGTCACGGGGAGCAAATCAGAGTACGCTTATCTCGCTTCTAAGCTCATCGGTTCAGAAGGTACGTTATGGAAAGTATTCGGAGATGCGGCAGTCACGGATGTTGACGGACATATTCAAGCTTTTCGCTTCAAAAAAATAACGACTTCAGAACCATCCACGGTGCTGGACGATGTCATGGAACGCAAAGACGTTCTAGGTTTTATGACCGCGGTGGTACTTGTCGCTTTATTAATTCTTCTCTCACTGATCCTACTGATTCGTAAGTACAGACAGAAGAGGAGGGATCGTCGATGAGACGTATGCAAAGCAGCATGGTTTCGGATGGAGCCTTCATCTTGTTCATTGTTGTTTGTTTCGTCTGTATCGTATTTACGGCGGGCAACCCGAATCTCTATATTCAAAATATTATCTTCTTGAACCTCGCGCTATTAATTGCGATCGTGACTTATTTTACGAATGTGACGACGGGATTAATATTGAACATTCTTTTCATCTTTGGTTACGGTACATTCACGCTCTACCAAACGGTCGTTGTCGGTGGAGTGATTGGCAGCCAAAATTATTTCTGGCTCATCATGACTCCTCTATTCACAATCTCATCTTGGCTGCTAACCTATGGGAATCGCCAGCTTCAGATGGAGAATGAACAACTGCAGAAGGCCAACAAGTCTCTCGCAACCGTAGATGCCAAAACGAGCTTGAAAAATACGTTCTCGTTTCAATCTGATGCGACCATCTTCATGGCGCTGTCTGTTCGTTATCATATTCCTTTAACGCTCATGGTTTTCAGCGTGAAGTATTGGGATGAAATCCGACGTATTATTGGCGAGGAGCAGCTGATGGAAGCTGTGCTGGACCTCTCTCGGATGAGCCAGACCAGCATTCGGACGAACGATTCCCTTTATTTGCTGAATAAGGAAAATCCGATGTGGGGGATGCTGCTGTTCACAGACCGGCCGGGGGCATCTATCGTCATCGATCGATTGCGAAATGCTGTTGAAGAACGAAACAGAGATGAGTATCGGGAGAAGTTTCGGGTTGAGCTTGTTTTGAAAATGGGTGCTATTGAATACGATGCAAAGCAGGTTCCGAATCCATTGGAATTTATTACGCTCGCGAAAAAGCAGCTGGAATTTGATGTTTAATCGTTGACACAACTAGACGCACGAACTGTGGAGTAAACAGTTTAGTGCGTTTTTTTCAATTTGTTGAAGAAGGGAATAATTCTACCGCCTAGGAAATACAATTCAGAATTGATAGTTTTAAGACAAGTGGGGGAGGGATTGCTGTCATTCATATTGTGAAAATTAAGTTGTCTTGTGTTTCTTTAAGTAGGAAATTTTAGGTAATATATTGAAAATAGTATGTATGAGAACGGTTTCATTTGAAAAAAGAAAGTTGTTGATTTTTACTAGGCATTGTTATAAATTATAATTATTATTAATTAAAAATTATTTTAATTTGATGGGAGAGATATCGAAATGGATTCAACGGTTTCTTCTAGTTCCGGAAAATGCCCATTCAATCACGGAAGTATTGCTAGTCACGGCAGCGCTACTAGTCACAAATCTAGTGGAACGTCTAATAGAGATTGGTGGCCAAATCAGTTAAGCGTGAACATTCTTCATCAACATGACCGAAAATCGAACCCGCTAGGCGAAGATTTTGATTATGCCGAGGAATTCAAAAAGCTGGATTACGCGGCGCTTAAACAGGATTTGCGCGAGCTCATGACGGACAGTCAGGATTGGTGGCCGGCTGATTACGGACACTATGGTCCATTTTTCATACGTATGGCTTGGCACTCCGCGGGTACATATCGTACAGGTGACGGTCGCGGTGGAGCTGGAACGGGGACACAGCGTTTTGCTCCGCTGAATAGCTGGCCAGACAACGGTAACCTTGATAAAGCTCGTCGACTACTGTGGCCGATTAAGCAAAAGTATGGCAACAAGATTTCTTGGGCCGACTTGTTCATTCTGACAGGTAATGTCGCGATCGAATCGATGGGTGGCAAGACTTTTGGTTTTGGTGGAGGTCGTGCGGATGTTTGGCATCCAGAAGAAGATATCTACTGGGGAAATGAAAAAGACTGGCTGGGGGATAAGCGTTATTCAGGCGATCGTCAGCTTGAGAATCCACTTGCTGCTGTTCAAATGGGACTTATCTATGTGAATCCAGAAGGTCCAAACGGCAATCCAGATCCGCTTTCAAGCGGTCGAGATATCCGCGAAACGTTCAAACGGATGGGTATGAACGATGAAGAGACCGTTGCGCTCGTTGCAGGTGGACATACCTTCGGTAAGGCACATGGTGCAGGAGATGCTGCACTAGTTGGTGTAGAGCCGGAAGGTGCTACTGTTGAAGCGCAAGGCTTAGGTTGGATAAGCACGCATGGCTCCGGCAAAGGCCGTGACACGATCACGAGCGGAATTGAAGGTGCATGGACGGCGAATCCGACACAATGGGATAATGGATTTTTTGAAGTGCTGTTTGGATACGAATGGGAGCTTACGAAGAGCCCGGCAGGTGCCAATCAGTGGGCACCAATAGCTCCTGCTGAGGAGCATCTTGCACCAGACGCGGAAGATTCATCAATTCGTGTGAAGACGATTATGACCACTGCGGATATGGCTTTGCGTGTGGATCCGATTTACGAGAAGATTTCTCGCCGTTTCTATGAGAATCCAGACGAGTTTGCTGATGCATTTGCTCGTGCTTGGTTCAAACTCACACACCGTGATATGGGTCCTCTTGCCAGATATCTTGGCCCAGAAGTACCTTCAGAAGTTCTAATTTGGCAAGATGCCGTGCCAGCCGTTGACTATACGTTAACAGATGAGCAAGTAGAAGATATCAAGTCGAAAATTTTGAATTCCGGCCTTACAGTGAGTGAGTTAGTCACAACAGCATGGGCGTCAGCTAGCACGTTCCGTGGCACGGATATGCGTGGCGGGGCGAACGGTGCCCGCATCCAGCTTTCTCCACAGAACAATTGGGATGTGAACCAACCGCTGCAGCTTACTAAAGTGCTTACCATCTTAGAAGGCATCCAAGAAGATCTGGATACGAACATCAGCATTGCAGATTTAATCGTTCTTGGCGGCAGCGCTGCAGTTGAAAAAGCTGCACGAGATGCAGGTTTCGATGTAACGGTTCCTTTCACAGCAGGACGTGGCGATGCAACGCAAGAGCAAACGGATGAAGAAAGCTTTGCCGTGCTGGAGCCAGTTGCGGATGGTTTCCGTAACTATCAAAAGAAACAATATAGCGTAAGCGCAGCAGAACTTCTTATTGATAAAGCGCACTTGCTGGGACTGACTGCGCCGGAAATGACGGCACTTGTTGGCGGTATGCGTGTGCTAGGTACGAACTACGGCGGCACGAAACACGGTGTGTTCACGGATCGTGTTGGCCAACTAAGCAACGACTTCTTTGTTAATTTGCTCGATATGGGCGTGCAGTGGAGACCAGTAGACGGAATCGTTTATGAGGGACGTGACCGCAAGACTGGTAAAGTCGTGCGTACAGCAACGACAGTTGACCTTGTATTTGGTTCCAACTCAGTATTGCGTGCTATTGCAGAGGTATATGCTCAAGACGATAACAATGAGAAGTTCGTGAAGGACTTTGTTGCGGCATGGGTCAAAGTGATGAACGCGGATCGGTACGATCTTAAGTAATTGAAAAGCAAAAGCGTAAGCTGAATCATTAAAGCAAAAAGCAGTATTGTGGTTACATACTGCTTTTTGCTTTTGTTCTATTCATTTTGATGAAAATTTAAAAATAAGAAAGGGAACATGATGAATAAGGAAACTGTACTAGACAAAATGAAAAGGGAAGGGCTGCGCATTACTCCCCAGCGCGTTCATATCGTCGAACTCCTATTCGAATTGTCCCATCCGACGGCAGAGCAAATTTATACTATCCTGACAGAGAAGTTTCCTTATGTCAGCCCTGCTACTGTCTATAACACACTCAAAATACTGAAGGAAATTGACGTTGTCAGAGAACTCCCTAATGGCGACAAATCCAGTCATTATGAAATGGCTGAAACAGAGCACTGGCACTTTAACTGTAAGGTTTGTGGTGGGAAATTCGATGTGGAAGCGAATAAGAGCGAAGCGCTGATGGCTCTCGGAACGGATGATCGTTCGTTTCAGGTTGATAGTTGTCGGGTCGAATTTTATGGGGTTTGTGTGAGGTGCGGTGGTTGAGTTGACGCGAGCACTTTACGCATTTTTTTATCCCGAGAGGTGAAAACCACAAAAATCTCTCATCAAGTGACTGATAATAATTATCATTATTGGTTAAACTAGATGTACAGACGTAAAAAGAGGCCCTGCAGGCCTCTTTCAAACACATAATCGATTTGCACCTAGTGCCAATTCTGAACTACGCCTTGGATTCGAATGTTTGACAATCTGTTTCCTCGGAATTGCGCGCTTGATTTTTCCCGTGGTGACTCACGATAGAAATCGAGCTTGCGTTGCATTTATCGCCAGTTGCCCAGAATTTGCAGGAATTAACTTCACACATTACATCTTTTGCCATGTCCTTTTCACCTCCCCTACTTCATAGGGTTGGCGAAAGGGACCTCTTTTTATACATAGCGCTCAAAATACATAGTGAAACGGAACGTAGATCCCTTATTTGGTCAAAAGAGAGCATTTTCGCACAGTTGAGGAACGTCAGTTCGTTATTTCACCCCAAATAGGGCTGAAATGCCTAAAATCGAAAGAATAGCGGTACCACGTTCCCGTTCTACCGCATAATCGCCATTTTTTCGAAAATAGCGGCCTGTAGTTCCCTTAGATAACATAACTGCTCTAGGCACAAGTGTAACCCCGTCATGAATATACTTGAAGTAGCACACTAAGGACTTCAAGGACATCAAGGGGATGAAGAAATGGCACCAAAAAATGAGCTTCAAACCTGTGTCAGATGCAAATACGTTGCCGAAAAAGAAGACAGGTACTGTATACGCTGCGGGGCACCGCTGAAGAACAAATGCACGAAAGAGAAATCCCTGATGCACAAGGGTTGTTATAAGGTCAACAAAGCGGATGCCAAGTATTGCGCGGATTGCGGGACGGAGACGACTTTCAGCCAGTGGGGTTTTCTATAAACAGGCGTCCGTCAACGTCAGCAAAACAAAAACGGTGAGACAAGGAACCCAATCCATGTTTCACCGTTTTTTCGTTTTTGTTTCACCGTTTTTATAGGTTTATTTGTTCTGCAGCACAGTCTGCCACAAATCAGTGGAATCATAGCCTAATCGCCAAGCTGCAACGCCTGCGATGTCATACTTTTTGGCGAGTTCCATACGAGCTGTGACGGTAGATTGATTTTCCACCCAAAGCACATAAGTGAAGCCATTCTCTTTGTACTCGAGTTTATATTGACCAAACTCTTTATCCCACGTTTGCGTTGTCGATTTGGAAGCCATTAAAGCTGGAATATCCTTCATCAACACGGTGCGGTTACCGACTAGAGCGCCCTTCGCATCCAGCTGCCATTCGCGAACATAATAAGGGATGCCTAGAATAATTTTGTCCCGTGGAATGCCATACGAAAGGAACTCTTGAATGCCCCCGTCAGCCCACGGAATACCTGCAACTGAGCCAGGCGACGTGCTTCCGCGCCAGTACTGATCATACGCCATAATAACGACGTAATCGACGATCGCCCCAAGCTTTTCATGATCAAAAGCAGAAAGATGATTCCATTTCACGCTGCCCCGCGGCAAGTCAATGGAAATCGTTAATCCTTTCGCATGCGCGGAGGCTGTTAATTTTGACATAAATGCTGTAAATGCATTGCGATCTGAACCAGCTAAGCTTTCAAAATCCACGTTGATCCCTGGAACTCCGAGTTGAACGGAGCGGCCCACCAAAGCTGCAATAAACTTGTCTTGAGCAGTACTATCTGCCAGAAATTGTGTTGTTAAGGATGCGCTGAACTGATTGCTAACGAGGGGATACACGGTGTATCCGTTTTTTTGCAGCCATTTGACGGTGTCCGCATTCGACGTATCTTTAAGATTGCCCGAAGCATCGGCCAACTCAAAGTAGGAAGGGGAATCCACATCCAGACCGATTGTGTTCGCAACATGCGCTTTAATCGTTTCCGCGCCAGAGCTTCCGTTCCAGCCCCACACTTGCAGCTTCTTAAAATTATCCCATAGGATGCGACGCTCTAAAGTTACGATGGACGCATTGCTGTATTGTCTGCCATAAGATAATGCTTCTGGTAAAGTTTTAAACTCGCCAATTAGGTTGGCGCTTTGAAACACTTGATAGGATGCGTAGTTGTTCCAAATTTTACGGCCTTCCCGGTAAATGGAACTATGGCCCCATAACTTGGCATAGTTGATCGCGTCATCGATGGAGGTGAACTCTTGGAGCAACGTGTCATTTTGATAAACTTTATAAGTTTTAAAATTGCTGTAGACCGTCTTCTTGGAGTTGATATTGACGACGCTGGAGTTCCCCCATTTGAGCGCTTCGTTAATGGCGTCTTCTAAGGAAGCAAATGCCCAGTTCGGCGATGTGAATGTACCTTGATACACATTGTATTGCACACTGCCAGCTCGGATTGCTGCTTTCTCCGCTTGCGGGATGTTATCCCAAACCCAACCATTCGAGTTCAAATCGATAATGTGGGCGCCGCCCCATTTTTTAGCTTCGGCGATGGCATCTGGCAAACTCGTAAACTTCCAAGAATCTAGTGTAATTTCATTTTGATAGAGTTGGTAACGGGCATAATTGTTCCACACCCAGCCGGTGGATTGCAAATCACGCACACTCGCGTTCGTCCACTTTTTAGCTTCGGCGATGGCCTCATTCAGCGTAGCGAATTGCCACTCTGGCAATGTAACATCCTGTTGATACACTTGATATCGCGGGAGGTTGCTCCACACCCAAGTACGCGTCCCGATTTCTTCGACGTGGCTGTTCGAGAACCATTTCGCATATGCTGCAGCTTGTGCATAGGTTGCAAATTCCATGAGAACTTGATTGTACTGATAGACACGGTAATTCGTCGTTTTATCTGTGGTTGTTCCAGTACTTGCTGCGAAAGCAGGTGAAGGCACAGTCATAGAGAGAAGTAATGTGCCCGTGAGTAACCATTTGCCGATTTTCATTCATTCCGCCTCTTTCTAGTAAGCTACTCTATTGGACGTATAAAATGGTAGATTGGTTGCGGTTTCTCCTTGTGGAAGTTCATGGATAAAGCGTGAAGTTGGACGATGCCCTAACTTTTTAGTAACATGAGAGAGAATGGTTTACCGTGATGAACTTAAGGTGAGGGGAAGTAAAATGACGCAATATCCAGAGGCATACACCGATTATTTATGTTATTTTCACGGAGAGCGGGATTATTTCGAATGTCATGAGGTTATGGAAGAATATTGGAAGGAAAATCCCCGAGATCCTGCAAGACAAACTTATGTTGGGCTTATTCAAGTTGCAGTCGGGATGTACCACAGTCGAAGAGGGAACTATGCAGGGGCTGTGAAAATGCTGAAGAGCGCAGCGAAAAACCTGCAAGCTGAGGATGTACGCACATTGGGGTTGGACGATGCCCAGCTGCAACTCCGAATTGAGCAAGCTTGGCAGGCGATTGGACGGGATGACTATCAATTTCAGGATATGAATTTACCTATTTCTGATCCGGAGCTGCTGGACCTTTGCATTGAATTATGTGCGGACAGAGGATGGAGCTGGCAAGCGCCGAGTCGGATGGCAGATGAGATGATTGTTCATAAACATACGCGTAGAGACAGGTCAGAGGTTATTGAAGAGAGAGCTCGCCAACAAATCATGCGAAAGGAATCAGGTGGCAAGGAATGAGTTCAGAAGGGAAAATTCTAGTCGTTGAAGATGAACCGAATATTTCTGAGGTTGTCAGGCTTTATTTGGAGCATGCAAAGTTTGAAGCGATTCAGTTGTATCGCGGCGGAGATGTCCTCAAAACAATCATGAGCGAGCGGCCTAATTTAGTGCTGCTTGACATTATGCTTCCTGATGTTTCGGGTTACGAGCTGTGTGAGCAAATTCGTAAGATGGATGCACCATATCATCACACCCCGATTATTTTCCTTACGGCAAAAGGTGAGTCGCTGGACAAGCTTCGAGGCTTTAATTTGGGTGTTGACGATTACTTGGTGAAGCCGTTCGATCCGAATGAGCTTATCGCCCGTATTAAAGCTGTGCTTCGCAGAACCTTGCAAGTACCAGCAGATACGTCTGTGCCGCAAAGCTCGCCACGCAAATGGTTAGAAATTGGCAACATCATGATCGATTTAGAGCAATATCGCGTAACGGTTGGAGGCAATCGGATTGAGTTGACCCCGAAGGAAATCGAGCTGTTATTTTTCTTAATGAGTAATCCTGGTCGTGTCTTTACGCGCGAGGATCTGCTTGGGTATGTGTGGAATTTTGATTTTTCGGGAGGAACCCGAACGGTGGATGCTCATGTGAAAAACCTGCGGAAGAAGCTAGGTCAGCATGAGACCTGGAATATTCAAACCCTCTGGGGCATCGGGTATTCGTTCGAGGTCGTGCAGCATGTTTAAGCGATGGATGACGGGGAGATACAACAGCCTATATATTAAAATTTTTCTCTCCTTTCTCGCGACTTGTGTGCTTTTTTTTATCGGTTTATTCATTTTTTGGAATTATTATTTCACAGACCTTTTCTATAAAGATAAAATCGAGCTTTTGGAAAAACGGAATACCGAAGTGATCCGATTGTTAAATTCTGTTCAGGACAGCACGATTTCCATTCGTGAAATGAAATATACGGTTCGTATTCTCGCTCGAAGCATAAATGGTCAAGTATGGGTCGTAGACGAGAACGGGGGGATCACCAACGGTTCATCGGACAGTGAGGGTAAAGCGATCCCGAAGCAGATGGATGCCCTCTTTATTGATGGTTTGCATGGTCATTCAGGCCATTCCATCATTAACTTGGACAGCCAGGAGGGGACTCACAATACATTTGTGTACTATTCTGCCTTTCAAATGAACGATCAACCGATGGTCATCATTCTGCATTTCCCTGCAGGTGATATACGAGAGGTCGTATCTGCCGTGCGGTTGAATATTATGCTGCCGCTTCTATTTTCACTCATTGCAGTAGGTGTAATCTTGTTCATTCTCTCCCGTAAACTTGCGGGGCCATTGCAGCAGATGAATCGAGCCGCCATAGAGCTGGCGCATGGAGATTTCACGACGAGGGTTCCCGTCTCTTCCCAGGATGACGTTGGACAGCTTGCCAAAAGCTTTAACTTCATGGTAGATAAGCTGGAGGAGTGGGAGGAAACGAGGCAGGAATTTCTCGCCAATGTCTCACATGAACTAAGATCGCCGCTTACAACGCTGCGTGGATTCATCGTAGCGATGAATGATCGGATTATCCCGCAGGAGAAGTTTCCGCACTATTTGCATATTTGTGATCAAGAGGTGCAGCGTTTGCAGCGGTTAGTCGCTGATCTCTTGGATCTTGCCCAAATTCAAAATGGTGTAGATGTTTTCCGATTACGACCTGTTGATATGGTTGATTTAGTGGAAGACTCGCTTGAGCTTCTGAAGCCTGCCATTGCAGAGAAGCACATTGCGTTACACCTGATCCTGCCAGAAGATAATGGGGGTGGCTGCCAGGTGCAGCTTGATCCCGATCGCTTCGCGCAAATCATCCGTAATTTAATGTATAACTCCATCAAATTCACCCCTGAGGGCGGATCGCTTACCGTAGCTGTGGAAGAACATGTGAAGGAGGTCCATCTGTATATTCGCGATACAGGAAGCGGGATGAGCGATGCAGAATTATCAAGGATTTGGGAACGGTTCTACAAAGCTGATGAAGCGAGAACGTCTAACTCGGACGGTGTTACGGGAACAGGACTAGGCCTTACGATCGTCAAGCATTTGGTCACGGGTATGCATGGAACCATTACGGCACGCTCGCGAATTGGGGAAGGAACCGAGTTTCGGATCGTTTTTCAAAGGAAACTTTAAAATGTTCACAATATTGTCACATTTTATTCATACTTCATACATATTTTTCGCCTATCCTGTTGCAGATGGATAGGTTTTTTTTTGGAGGTGTATGTAAGTTGAGCCGTACACGCAATAGCTTACTGTGTGTAATTCTCACGACCTTCTTACTAGTTGGATGCAATAGTCAGGGTACCGGACAAGCCGGGTCCACTGTTACAGTAATTCCAACTATACCTGTGTCTGTTCAAGTTTCAGAGGAACTCCCTGCGGCTGAAGATGTACAGAATGTAAGTGAACGACAGCTAGTGATGCTATTCCAAGGGTTAATTGTGATGGATCGCACACCTTTATTAGCGTTGACGGCTGAGCAGGCTCATGCCATTTTGCCCATTGTCACCAAAAGTGAGGAAGAAGGAAGCATCGACGAATCCGAGCGCAAAGAAGTTATCCATGTGTTATCCGCCGAGCAGAGAGCATATTTGGAAGAACAAGCGAAGCAATTAAAGCTGCGAATCGCTGAACGAATGAGCGCACGCAAGGAAAAATTGACAGCAGCGGAGAGGGAGCGATTTGTAAACGCTTTCGAAAAAAGGAGGAAGCTCGAAAAGCAGGTTGAAGCGGGTGTCTCAGGGAATGAGAACAGCGATGCGTCACCATCTCCGGAATCACGTGGAATGGGGATCAGCGTGGAGCAGCAGTTAATTGATTTATTGATTTCGAAGTTGTAAGGCAGCGTACATTTGCTAAGGGGGAAGTATCAGAATGAAATTTTTTCGCAGTAAATGGTTCATCGTAATTGTGGCAATTATCATTTGTGCTGGTGGTTCCTATGCGTATTTAGCAAAAGGAAAGAAATCGAAAACAGCAGAGACGAAGGAAGTTACGGTTGATGTAAAAAAAGGGAATATTCGCTCATCCGTATCGGGAACTGCCCAATTTGAGCCGAAAGATACCCAAACGATTTCGTCTACAGAAAATGCTCTCATCAAATCGATTAACCTGACTCGTAATCAAACGGTAAAAGCGGGAGATGTTCTGATCGAGCTGACAAGCTCAAACTTGGAAAATGATCTTCAAGATAACAAAACGACTTATGAGCAATTGGAGAAAGATTTGAAAACGAAGCAGCAGCAAAGAGGAATAACTGGCGTTACTGCACCTATTAGCGGGAAATTAACGTATGCCAATATTGATGTAGGGGCAACGATTAATAAATCAACGAAAATCGCTACGATTGGCGATGCGAGCACACTAACAGTTACCTTGCCATTTTTTGTCGAGGATGCAGCACAATTACATAAAGGTGATTCCATTGACATCACGGTGGATGGCTTCATGATTACCAAAACAGGAACGATTGCAGCCATTTCCAAAGATCCGAAATCGGATGGTAAGGGTGGAAAGCTTTTCGATATCGATATTCAAATTAAGAATGATAATTCCATGGATGCAGGTATGAATGCGTTGGGTTCTGCAACGATCGGTGGACGCACAGTGGATTCGCAAGGGAAAGCAGCACTTCAATATGTACAGGTTGCGACAGTACTTGCAGGAACGTCGGGCAGTATTTCTACCTTGCCTTTTAAAACAGGCGTAATTGTACATCAAGGAGATCTGCTTGCATCCTTCCTAAATGATACCTTAGATGATGATATAACTACGGCGCAAGCTGCACTAGAGCGTCAGAAGCTGAAAGTGGATGCGGCTCAAGATCGTGTAACTGCATTGAAAATTCTTGCTCCTTTCGATGGTGTATTCTCAACAGATTTCGTGAATAAAAAGGTGGATATTCTTGCAAACTTCCGACCAGGTACTAGGGTTTCGAGCGGTACTCAGTTTGGTACAGTGGCAAGCTTTGCCAAAATGCAGCTGCCGGTTCAAGTCGATGAGCTTGATTTACCTAACATTAAAGTTGGGATGAAAGCGGAGATTAAGGTCGATTCATTCCCAGGGCGTCCATTCCCAGCTGAAGTAACACAAGTATCGACAGTAGGTACGACTACGAACGGTGTAACCTTCTACGATGTCATTTTGGCAACTGAAAATAAAGATAATTTGTTGAAATACGGAATGACGGCAACCGGTGAAATTTTGATTCAGGATAAAAAGGATGTACTCTACATACCGCCTGAAGCGCTTCAACTCCAACGTGGTAAACGTGTTGTTACGGTGAAAAAAGCGGATGGCACGTCGGAAACTGAGCATGAAGTGAAAATTGGTATTCGTTCCACAACGCAAATTGAGATCACAGAAGGTCTTAAAGAAGGCGATAAAGTCGTATTGCCTCAAGCTGTAAGAAGACAGCAAAATTTAAGCCAAGATGAGATTAATCGCTTAAGACAGCAGTTCCAACAAGGCGGCGGTGCCGGTGGAGCAGGCGGCTTTGGTGGCGGCGGCGCTGGCTTCCAACAAGGTGGCGCAGGCGGTGCTGGCGGAGCAGGCGGTGGCGGTAATGCCGGAGGCGGAGCTGCACAGCGTACTCAAGTTGGCGGTAATGCTGGTGGCGGCGGTGGCGGTAACAGATAATGCTGGCCGGAAAGGAGCTATTGCGGGATGAATATCATTGAACTAAAAGATATTACGAAAACCTATAGGCGCGGCGAGGAAGATCTTCCCATTCTCCGCAATATATCGTTATCTGTAGCTGAGGGTGATTTTGTCGCCATTATCGGACCGAGTGGATCAGGCAAATCAACCTTGATGAATACGATCGGGTTGTTGGATATTCCGACTTCAGGCAGCTACACGCTGGACGGTGTTGTAACGGAGCGTATGAGTGATAATGAACTGGCGGAGCTGAGGAATCAGAAGATCGGATTTATCTTTCAACAATTTAATCTGCTTCCGCGATTAACCGCTATGGAAAACGTGGAGCTTCCGATGATTTATGCCGGTATTTCGAAGAAAGAACGCAAAGAACGTGCGAATGCGATGTTGAAAATGCTCGGGATGGGCGAACGCGGCCATCATCGGCCAAGTGAGCTGTCCGGGGGACAGCAGCAGCGTGTAGCCATTGCGCGAGCATTGGCAATCTCGCCATCGCTGATTTTAGCGGAT
The DNA here is from genome assembly GCF_059692195.1 of Paenibacillus sp. J22P90. Classification (NCBI taxonomy): domain Bacteria; kingdom Bacillati; phylum Bacillota; class Bacilli; order Caryophanales; family Paenibacillaceae; genus Paenibacillus; species Paenibacillus sp. J22P90. The sequence goes on along the minus strand of NZ_JCAUAY010000004.1, from coordinate 631,184 downwards.
GAGCCGACAGGGGCATTAGACTCACGTACAGGCGAGGAAGTGTTGGAGCTTATCCTGCAGCTCAATGCCCAGGGCAATACCATTGTTCTTATTACGCATGATCATCATATCGCTGACAATGCGAAACGTGTCGTTGCCCTTCGTGACGGCGTCATCGTAGATGATTATCGGAATGATGCCAAGAAGGCTCCGTTGCAGCAAGAGGTGACCGTATGAAGGTAAGTGAACTGATCCGGATGTCGCTTCGGACGATTATTTCGAGTCCGTTGCGTACATTTCTGACCATGCTTGGCGTTATTATTGGTGTTAGCTCCGTCGTAACGCTCGTTTCCATCGGGCAAGGTACATCGGAAGCTATCGCGAAGCAATACGAGAACATGGGAACGAATTTACTCGTTGTAACGGCTACGGGGAACGGACGTGCCACGCAGCTCGGTTATGATGATCTCATGAATTTTGAAAATTTCCCGGAATTCAAATCCATCGCGCCGACGATGTCGAAGAACGGCTCTAACGTCAAGTATGATCGTACGCAAGAGAAATATAATGTGCTAGGGACAAATGACCGCTATTTCGACATCATCAAAGCTAAAATCGATAAAGGTCGCAATCTGTCGCCGACGGATCTCGAATTTCGTTCCAATGTCGCAATCTTGGGCAGTGAAGTGACGAAGAAATTTTTCGGGACACTTGACCCGGTTGGCGAAAACATCAACATTGATGGCGTTGTTTTCAACGTCATCGGGACGCTCAAAGAGAAGGGCTCGAACATTGGTGGAGCTTCCGTAGATAGCTCAGTAATCGTTCCGCTAGAATCTGCTAGACGTCAATTTAAACTGGGACAAATTCGAACTACGTACGTCGAAGCGCCTACGAAAGAAGATATTTATACGGCTCAAGAGACAATGAAACAGTACCTGACGTATAAATTCAAAAGCGAAACAGGCTTTGTGTTAACGAATCAGGACGAGCTGTTGAAAGCACGGACTGAAGCAACCAATACACTTACGAATCAATTAGTGGCGGTTGCCTTAATTTCACTGCTCGTCGGTGGAATCGGGATCATGAATATTATGCTAGTTACGGTAAGTGAACGTACGCGTGAGATCGGGATTCGCAAATCGATTGGCGCTAAGCGTCGAAATATTTTGCTGCAATTCCTTGTGGAAGCGGTCGTAATCAGCGGTATGGGCGGTTTAATCGGACTTCTGCTGGGGATTGGTTTCTCGTATGCATTGCCGTATTTCAGCCCGAAGCAGTCAACCAGCCTTTCCTTCGATGTCGGTCTCTATTCCTTCTTATTCTCTGTATTAGTCGGTGTGATTTTCGGCTTATATCCGGCAAACAAAGCATCCAAGCTGCGTCCGATTGACGCATTGCGTTCTGACTAAAATTATCTACAAGGAGGACTCCCTGTGAATCAACAACGTAAGATGAAACGTCTGCTCAGCCGTTCAGCAATTATGCTAACTGCTGCAAGCTTCCTAACACTTCCTCTGGCAACCTCAGCTTTCGCTGGTAAGGAAGGCGTATTTCTCAGTGATTCCGTCTATTTTACATTGGACAAAGTCTCGTTATCGGTAGGAGCGGAGGATGGCTCGCTTCGTTTCTCATTAGGCTTGAATAATCATAGTGATTATACGGTGGATTTCAACAACTATGGTGTCAAAGTATTGGATACGAATGGCATTACTTACACAGCAAAGCTGAATGAAAAGGTCGTTGCGCGTGTGAAGGCAGGAGAGACGGGAACGTTTAAGTTTACGTCAGAAATTCCTAACAATCTTACCCCGGGTGACTTGAAGGTCGATATTTTTAGATGGAATAACAATTCGACTTCAGACATCGGAGCACTTTCTGTCGAATCTGCGATGGTTGAAGCGGGGCAAACGCAGGAGCAGCAAGCGGTTATTAATTTAAAAGAAATTGATACTGCCTTGGCTGAAGAAGTTTTAGTTACCGCTAAGCTTGGACAAAGCTATAAAGTCTACAAAGATGGCGTGTGGATGGTCTACACGGATCTCACATTAGCGAATGAGGGCAGCTCCAGTGTAAAACTGCCAGAGGGTCTTGAACTCAATTTCCAAGACAGCAAAGGATTGACCTATGGTGCTCAGTTTGTTACGAATGTGGGCACATTGCTTCCTGAGCAACCTGTGACAGTGAAGCTGCAAGCAGCCGTACCAGCTTCGCTGGATACGAATAAATTGTCCTTATTGTTCTCACCTAAAGGCAAAGTGAAAACGACGGTCTTAGGTACACTGAATGCAGCGAAAACGTTTGCTGTAGGCAAAATTGGCGACAACGCGGCTTATCCGAATCCCGAAGCGAATGAAGATTTGAATGGTCTTGTCATTTCGACTTCTTGGGCAACGGCCGTTCAACAAACCGATGGGCTGCATGTCCAAGCGAATGTGACATTGACCAACGAGGGTGATGGCATTATTACAATTCCTAACTTGACAGCAGAGTTCCAAGCGAATCGAGGCAATGTTGGTGTGACATCCAGTGATAACGCGGTGCGTGCTTCTTATTTATCGCCAAATGAGTCAACAACGTTCCGTTTCCAAGGCGTAGTGCCTGCGGCGCTAAGCGCTGAAGCTTTACAACTTGTTGTGCTGGAGAAACAAGCTGCAGCTGCTTCCACAACGCCATCAACGGGTACAGGCGGTACAGGCGGTACAGGCGGTACTGGCAGTAATGGCAATTCGGATAGCACGAAACAAGCGTCATCCTTGCCAGTAGCTGTTACTTCGCTTGCTGGTGCAGGTGCTGCTGGTGAAGCTACAACCTATGCGGCTGCGCAAGATTATAAGATCGGTGATGCTTTTAAATTATCATCGACGAATAGCATCGACTCCAACCTTGGGTTGTCGCTCGTTGAGTTTGGTATGAGTGTGAACTCAGACTTCGGCTATAAGACAATTGTTGGAAAATATAAATTGACGAATAAAGGGACGACAACATTGACGTTGCCGGATTTCCAAACGGATTTAACAAACGAAGATGGTTACACCTATGCAGGGGTTCGTCAAACAAATGTGGCGAAGAGTATCGCTCCGAACACAAGCTATGTTTTGAACTACTCGTACATGGTGCCAGATACAGAAGACGCGGATAAGCTTGCGCTGAATCTGTACGATGCGAGTCGATTGGCCATTGGTTCATACAAAGCAGAAGTGCAGCCAGTTCCAGCAACAGGACCTATCTCCGTGTATCCATTTACGATCAACTTTGACAATTATACGCTCAGCACTACCTATAGCAAAGACGGCTCCTATGGTTACCGTTTACGCTTAGATCTGGACTTGGAGCGTCAAGCACAAGTGATCACGGATGCGAATTTCTCTTCACTCTTGTTTGAAGTTGTGGACACAGAAGGACGTTTGTTGAGCTCCAAAACTATGACCTTCACAGGTCAGCAAAAAATTATGTCCGGCGTTCAATTCCTAGAATTTACGAATGTGAGATCCGAGCAAATTACTTCGAATTCTGTTTTTAACATTTATGAAGTGATTGCCACTCCGAATGGGGAAGCAAAACGTTTGATCAGAACGATTACGCCATAAGCTAATCGGTTGAAATGAAAAAAGAGTAGGTCCAGTGTGAACTGGATCTACTCTTTTTAGTTTACAGCGACTCTGGTGATGGGGGATAAGCCGCATCAACTAGATCTAAACGACCAGTTTCCGGATCGATGATCAGGCCGTGAACGGGAAGATTTTTCGGTAATAATGGATGATTTCGTATAATATTTACGCTTTTCTCGATGCCATCACGTACATGATTGAATCCTGTTAACCATTTCTTCAGGTCAATACCAGCATGTCCCAACGTTTCAATGACATCGTCGGAAATGCCTCTGGCCTTCGCATTGGCAATGACAACATCCGAGTTAAGACCTGTCATCCCGCAATCATAGTGACCAATGACGAATACTTCGTCCGCTTCCAACTGATAGACAGCGACAATAATACTACGCATCAGACTGCCAAATGGGTGAGAGACGATCGCGCCGGCATTTTTAAGTATTTTAGCATCTCCGTTATGTAGATTCATGGCCTTGGGCAGCAATTCAACTAATCGTGTATCCATACATGTGACGACAACCATTTTTTTGTCTGGAAATTTGGTGGTCAGAAACTCTTGATATTGCTTCGTTTCTACGAAATCCTTGTTGTAGCTCAAAATCTCATTAATCAAAGTCATGGTATTCCCTCCAAGAAAGTTGATGTGCTGCGTATCTATGTTGTGCAGCGTTATCGTTTATCGACTAAGCTCATACCCGCATTGTAAATCTGATTATTACTCTTCAGTATATAGGATTTATTTCCTTCGTGGAAGTCAATTTTCATATTCTCCTCGAAAAAGATCTCGTCCTTCGCTTTATAAATCAATGGGAATGCGCCTGTCTCTGCAGCAATATCACCAGAATTTGCCTCTGTGACCAACCATAGCGTAGGTACGCCATTTACGGAACAACCGCAGCCCTCAGTATCAAAAACGAGCTTTAATAAGGTGTTATTTTGTTCGAGAAATGGTGCTAATCGTTGTTTAGCTGTATCGGTAAACGTGATATTCATATGTTCATCTCCCTCGTATAGTTACACAAAAAACAGCCTGTCATTCCAAGGCATGTCCTTATTCTACCACAAATTTGATTCTAGCCCTCGTTGGAAGTATGATAATTATTGAAACATTTGGGAGGAGCTGAGCACATGAGTGTTGGTGTTGTAAATGCCAAATTGGCATCGTTCAAAGCTTATGTTCGTAAAATGAAGCAGTACGAAGAGGCAATCTCTTTGATTTATTGGGACATGCGCACGGGTGCTCCGAAAAAAGGGATCGAAACGCGTTCTGAGGTTGTCGGTGAGCTCTCCACCGAAGTATTCCGGATGTCCACCTCAGATGAGATGGGCAGCTATGTCGATTTCTTCATGCAGCCAGCTGAGCTGGAGCAGCTAGATCCTATTTCCCGCAAAATGGTGCAGGAATGCAAAAAGGAATACGATCGCAGCAAAAAAATTCCAGCTGAGAAATATCAAGCCTATGTCGTATTAACTTCGCAAGCTGAATCCGCATGGGAAGGCGCGAAGCATAATTCGGATTGGGCATCTTTTCAGCCATATTTGGAAAAAATCGTTGCAGCTACGCAGGAATTTATTGAGCTGTGGGGCTATGAAGGGCATAAATATAACACCCTGCTGGACATGTACGAGCCAGGGATGAAGGTTGAGAAGTTGGATGAGGTATTCGGTACCTTGCGTGAAAAAGCAGTTCCACTGCTTCAGCGGATTGCGGCTTCGGCCAACCAGCCGAATCGTGCTTTCCTAGACCAGCAATTTGATATCGGTAAGCAGAAGCAATTCTCGCTTTCTATTTTGAAGCAGATGCAATATGACTTCGAAGCGGGGCGTTTGGATGAGACCGTGCATCCTTTTGCAACGGCTTTAAATCCAGGCGATGTGCGGATCACGACGCGTTATTTGCCAAATGATATCACCTCGGCTTTGTTCGGGACAATTCATGAGGGCGGACATGCGCTGTATGAACAAAATATTTCAACGGACCTCGTGGGCACAAATCTGTGCACGGGTACATCCATGGGGATTCACGAGTCGCAGTCCCGCTTCTGGGAAAATGTCATTGGCCGCAGCAAACAATTCTGGGAGCGCTACTATGGCGAGCTTCAGACAACATTTAGCGGGCAAATTGATGATGTCAGCGTAGAGGATTTTTACCGCGCCATCAACCATATCGAGCCTTCTTTGATTCGCATTGAAGCTGATGAGCTTACGTACAACTTACATATCATGATTCGCTATGAGCTCGAAAAAGGCTTATTTAACGGCTCCATTGCCGTAGCGGATTTGCCTGCGGCGTGGAATGCCAAATACGAGGAGTATTTGGGCGTTACGCCTCCGAATGACGGCGAAGGTGTCCTTCAGGACGTACACTGGTCCGGCGGCGCATTCGGCTACTTCCCATCGTATGCTCTTGGGAACATGTACGCGGCGCAATTCACGAACACCTTGCGTAAAGAGCTGCCAAACTTTGATAGTCTGATTGCTGAAGGCAATCTAACGCCAATCAAAGCGTGGCTCACTGAGAAGGTGTACCAGCACGGCAAGCTGCTGACACCGAACGAAATTATTCAACAAGTTACCGGCGAGCCGTTAAATCCGGAGTATTTGGTGGCATATCTGGAAGAGAAGTATTCGGAAGTGTATGGGATTTAGTAGGTGAGTGAAACAGCTACCCGCGACGAATTGATTCGTCGTGGGGGCTGTTTTTTTGTTATGCAAGTTGTTTGCGGCCGAGCATCACCCACCACCTCCGCGTCAAAGTTGCAAATAGGCATCTTTTATCAGCACTTTGCGGGCGTTTAAGCATAATTGATGCAAATAGGCACTCATTTTCGTGATTTCATCCCATTTCGAGCCCATTCTTGAAAAATAGTTGCCTTTTCGCACTTATTTTTCACCTGCGCCTCACGCCACATCAAATGGTTGCACTTTAGCATTTTTGCCTTTAGAGAAGTCGCCAATCCCCCCCAACTTGTCTTCGTACGCGCGCACAACAAAATCAGCCTATTTCGCTTAAATCCCAAATATTATCAGCTTCTTGTGCTTTTCTGGAAGAACCATTAACCGACGTCTGGGCTCCTGCATACGATACATTACAATTCAAATCGGAGGGACGTCCTATGAAAAATCGGAAAAGATGGGGATTCACTTTATCCGTTGTTCTGCTCTTAAGCTTAATCGCTACAGCATGCGGATCGAAAACGGAAGAAACAACAAAGGTGCGTATTGGTGAGGTGACGCGTTCCTTATTTTATGCGCCGCAATATGTGGCGTTATCGCAAGGTTTTTTCAAGGATGAGGGGCTCGACGTGGAGCTGACAACGACGCCAGGCGGCGACAAAACGATGACCGCGCTGCTCTCGAACGCTATTGATGTCGCCTTGGTAGGATCGGAAACATCGATCTACGTCTCACAGCAAGGGTCAGATGATCCGGTGATCAACTTTGCTCAGCTGACACAAACAGACGGAACGTTCCTAGTTGCCCGTAACAAAGTGGATAAATTGGAGTGGAATGCACTCAAAGGGAAAGTGTTCCTCGGACAAAGAAAAGGTGGCATGCCGCAAATGGCCGGCGAGTTCACGCTGAAAAAGCATAACATCGATCCGCAGAAAGACTTGCAGCTGATTCAGAACATTGATTTTGCGAACATTGTATCGGCGTATGCCTCTGGAACAGGTGAGTATGTACAGCTTTTTGAGCCGCAAGCGTCAATCATTGAAAAAGAAGGCAAGGGCTATGTACTTGCATCCTTCGGTGTAGAAAGCGGACATCTGCCGTACACCGTCTTTATGTCGAAGCAAAGTTTCATCAAAGCGAACCCGGCCACGATTCAGAAGTTCACGAATGCGATTCAACGAGCGCAGCTGTGGGTTGCCGCCAAAAGCGTAGATGAAATTACGGAAGCGGTTCTGCCTTATTTTAAAGATATCGATGTTGCGATTGTAAAAAATGTCGTGAAACGCTATAAGGATCAAGGCTCCTTCGCTACGGATGGCATTGTAGATGAAGCAGAATGGAACAATTTACTCGATGTGATGACATCAGCTGGAGAGCTGAAAGAGAAAATAGCATGGAGCAAGCTAGTGAACAATTCATTTGCGGAAAAAGCGAAAGCAAACGTCAAAAAATAAATAAGCGGCAACAGGAGTCACAGTAAATGGAGATAAGAGGAGGTTAGGCGCCATGGACACAGCTGTACAGGTTGGAGATGTCACACAGGTTTACGTAACAGAGGAGCGAGCGACGCTTGCCCTACAAGGCATTTCTTTTGACATTGCGAAAGGCGAATTCATCAGTCTGATTGGTCCTAGCGGTTGTGGCAAAACAACGCTCTTATCGATCATTGCGGGACTCCTCCCGCCTACTTCAGGCCAGATTACTGTAGCAGGTCATCGCGTGCAGGGTCCATCGCCTAAAGTGGGCTACATGCTGCAGCAAGACTACTTATTCCCGTGGCGAACCATTGAAGCGAATGCTTGTATGGGGTTGGAAATAGCAGGCACGCTGACGAAAGAGACAAAGCAGGGAGCACTCCACTTGTTAGAGGAGATGGGCCTTCTCGCCTTCAAAGATTATTACCCGGGGCAGTTGTCAGGGGGGATGCGCCAGCGCGTAGCTCTCGTTCGGACGTTGGCCACAGAACCAGAACTGCTTCTATTAGATGAACCTTTCTCGGCACTGGACTATCAAACGAAGCTGCAACTAGAGGACCTGGTTGTTGAGACGTTACAAGCGAAGAAGAAAACAGCGATTTTGGTCACGCATGATATTTCAGAAGCAATCGCCATGAGCGACCGAATTATTGTGCTGGCACCGAATCCGGGGCGCATTCGCAAGTCCTTCCTGATGCCTGAGGCGGTAAGGGCTGCAGTACCTTTTGAGGCGAGAGAATTGCCTGAATTTCATGTACTATTTCGACAAATTTGGCAGGAATTTGGGGGTGTGCAGCATGGATAGCCAAAGCCAGTTACCAGATGAAAAGTTAAAACAGGACGTACATCAACGTTATCTGAAAGCGAAAAAGAAAGAAACGAAGTGGGTCCGTCTTTGGCAGCTCGCTATCCTGCTGCTTTTTTTATCCCTCTGGGAGCTCGCATCACGTTTGAAATGGATCGATGTTTTGCTTTTTAGTTATCCAACCAAGGTATTTCAACTGCTGTGGGAAAAGCTGCTTGACGGGACGCTTCTTCCTCACGTTGCGGTGACGGTGGAAGAGACGATCATTGGTTTTTTCCTCGGGACAATATTTGGAACGGCACTAGCAGTGGTCATATGGTGGTCGCCATTTCTGTCACGCGTACTGGATCCGTACATTGTGGTGCTGAACAGTATGCCGAAGGTAGCGCTGGGACCATTGTTTATCGTAGGCTTTGGCCCTGGCTTGCTTTCGATTATCGCAACTACACTTTCGATTACGGTCATTATCACGACACTTGTCGTCTACGGTAGCTTCAAGGAAGTGGACCATAACTACGTTAAGGTCGTGAAGTTATTCGGAGGCAATCAGCGAAAAGTATTTCTTAAAGCGATTCTGCCCGCTTCATTTCCAACCATTGTTTCTACGCTAAAAGTAAATGTAGGCTTGGCCTGGATCGGCGTCATCGTCGGTGAATTTCTAGTATCCGAGAAGGGGCTGGGGTACTTAATCATATACGGCTTTCAAGTGTTCAATTTCACCTTGGTAATATCCACGCTATTCGTGATCGCCTTAGTCGCTACAGTGATGTACCAGCTTGTTGCCAACCTAGAGAAGAGACTAACAAAGCATAGGTAGCAGGAAAGGCTTGCCACATCGAAATCAAAATGAAATAATGAGCCCATAGAAAAACCTGTAAAGAGGTGAAAAACTATGGGCTTTCGCGTGCTCAAAACAGCCGTGGCCGTCATAATCGCGATGTATTTGGCGTATATTTTAGGGGTTCATACACCAGCAGCAGCGGGGCTTCTTGCGATTTTGGGCATTGAGGTGACGAAAAAGAAAGGCATCCAAAGCGCCCTTCACCGCATCGCGGCTTCCATTCTGGCACTACTCATCGGATCGCTCTTATTTCACGTACTCGGCTTTCATATTTGGGTCGTTAGTTTATTTATCCTGATCGCTTTTCCCGTTCTCGTGCGCTTACGGATTACGGAGGGGGCGGTTACAGGAGCCGTCGTGATGCTGCATCTTTTTGCCTATGAATCAGCGGGCTGGGCGTCAGTGTGGAATGAATTGTTGTTACTAGTGATTGGATTAGGCTCCGCAACGGTGATCAATATTGCCTATATGCCGAAGGCGGACAGCGCCCTCATCGCGCACAAAGAACAAATAGAAAGTTTATTTTCTGACATTTTTATCAACATTGCACAGCATCTTCGGGATTTTACGGTGATATGGGATGGGAAAGAGCTGCTGGAAGTCAGTGAGGTCATTGAGCGCGGTGCAAGCTTAGCGAAACGTTCGATGGATAATACATTGCTGATTGGTGGAGATCCTTACTGGCGCGTGTACTTCTATATGAGAGGCGAGCAACTGGAATCGATTCAGCGGATGATGGATTTGGTTGCTCAGGTGTATCAGACTTTACCCCAAGGGGAGTGGGTTGCTGCGATCTTCGAAGATATTAGCCAAACTGTGAAGGAAGACTACTATACGGGGGATGCAGAGAAAAGATTGCAAGAGCTGAATGCCCGTTACAAGGGAATGCCATTGCCGGAGAGTCGCGAAGAATTCGAAGTGAGATCAGCGATTTTACAGCTTAACAGAGAGTTAATGCACTATTTATCTATTGCCAAAAAGCAAAAAAAACACCGTCCGGAGGCGGGTTGACTCTGACAGATATAAGTATTTTTGAATCCCAAAAATAATATAAAATAATTGTCACTCTAGACTACTGTCCTGCATACACTTGTAATGAATGATTGTATGGAGGAGGTTGAAAGGATGTCATTAGATAAAGATTTGCAATGCAGAGAGATCATTACAAAGGCTGTCTGCGGTAAAGGTCGCAAATTTTCTCATGTAAGTCATACCGTGACTCCGCCTTTTTCTCCAACCAGTATTTTGGGCGCTTGGATTATTAATAACCAATTCGAGGCAGTCCATTCATCTGGAGAGGGCGTAGAGGTAGTTGGTACTTACGATATCAACATCTGGTATTCTTACGATCGTAACACCAAAACAGACGTAGCAAAAGAAACCGTATCGTATGTAGAAATTGTTGGACTAAGCTACTTGGACAAAAAACATAAGTCGACGACAGCCGAAGTCTCAGCTGTCGCCACCCAAGAGCCGAATTGCGTTGAAGCCAGCGTATCATCCAGCGGCAACAGCGTTATCATTCGGGTGGAACGTGAGTTCCAAGTAGAACTTGTTGCCGAAACGAAAGTCTGTGTAGTCGTTTGCACCAACGGCTGCAATGACTTCGACGACAAGCACGTGGATTTCGATGACAGTGGCGATGGGGATTTTGAGGATCTGGACGCCGATCTGCTTGAGGATGAACTGGATTAAGGGAGCTTTCAGAAATTCGATACTTGATTTCGGAAAGTCTCCTAAGGAATCTTATACGCCATTATATGCGGGCTGAAGAGGTTCGGCAGAGGGCATTTGCCCTCTTTTTTGTTGTATTCGCACATTTGGGCAGGCGCAGGCGTGAGCCCGATGTGAAATGAGGGGTGTTTGCTTTGGAAACCTTCTTGCTGCATGCACAGGAAAAAGAAGCACTTGAGCTCGCGGAGCGCAGCCGCATTCCCAGCGGTACCCGGCTTCCTGAGAACTGGCAGGGTCGAATGATCATTCATTGGGGCGCAGCGCATGATGAGTATCCGCACCAACCTGCTCTGCAGCCCATTAAAGCGATCATGCGTGCACAGAACCGCAAGAAGCGGGATGAACTGCTTAAGCTTCATGGGATGAAAACAATGGCCTCACAAGCCGCCGTAGCGCGTGGGAAAAGAGAAGCTGAGACATTTACGCATAAGTATAAAGTGGCGGTCTTTCATCTTCAAACGCTGCTTATTTATGAGAAAAAGGAGACGCTGCTGCTTTCGGAGAAGACCCTGCAGCAGCAGCGGCAACTAAGCGTGAATGCAGCCTACATAGAGGTTGGGCCAGCCCAGACCAACTTCCACTCGCGCAGAGCAAGCCGTGAGTCGGTCAAAGCGATCTACGCACTCGGCTTAGATTACGGCCTTGTCACGATTGGGATAACGCCAAGCGGGCATACGCTTGTGCTGGACGTAGACCCCGTTCCGAAGCTGAACGGGCGGCTCCTGCAGCTCTTCGCACAAGCGATCGATCTCTATGATCAATCGCTTGCCAAAGAGCTGGAACGGAAAGAGCGAGCGATGCTCGGCTGCGATCCAGAGTTCCTGCTCGTGAACCCGCAGGGCAAGGTCGTCTTCGCCGACCGCTTCCTAACCCGGGATGGCGCCGTAGGCTGCGACGCCATCGTGTTAAGCGGCCATCGCGTCATTCTGCCGCTGGCTGAACTACGCCCGCAGCCCAGCGTGGACCCGCTGCAGCTCACAAGAAACGTGCGAGCAACGATGGGGCTCGCCGCGCGAAAAATCAACGACGAAAGCCTCGCTTGGCTTTCGGGCGGGATGCCCGTGCGGGGATACCCGTTAGGCGGGCATGTGCATTTTAGCCGCTGCTGGATGAATGGACATCTGCTGCGGGCGCTGGATAATTATCTCGCGCTGCCGCTAATCCTGATCGAGGACGAATCTACACGTGGGCGTCGACCGCGCTACGGCTACCTTGGCGACTACCGCAAGAAGTCACACGGGGGCTTTGAATACCGTACACTGCCGAGCTGGCTGGCCTCTCCTGTCGTAACCCAAGGCGTATTCGCACTTGCCTCGCTGATCGTGAATAACTACTGGCAGCTGACCCGGAAGCCGCTTCAAGAACCGGATGTGCAAGCTGCGTATTACAGCGGTGATAAGCGGAGGCTGCAAGATGAGGTCGCGAAGCTTTGGAAAGAGTTGGAGCAGCTGAAGGGCTACGAGGTCCACGCGGCTGATCTGGAAGGTCTTCGTTTGCAGATCACCTCGATGAAGTCGTGGGATGAGAAGGCGGACATTCGGTCCGCTTGGAAAATTGCACCCGGGGTGCGTAAAGAAGCTTTTGACGAAGGAATCATGTTATAATAGATTATCTATCGCATGATAGGTTTATAGAAAAAGATCATGAAAGCAAAGGCTGTACACGATTTCCTCGATCTGCTTGCTGGAGTTCAATTACCTGCGGCAAGCAGAACGATGTCTACTAGGCTGTGTATGGATGAAAATAAGAATGATAGTTTCAAAGAGTTCAAATTTATTTTGGAATAGGTTGGGGGAACACAAGTTGGCTACATATACGCCGATGATTCAGCAGTACTTAGCCGTTAAGGCACAGGTTCCAGATGCTTTTTTGTTTTTTCGTTTAGGAGACTTCTATGAGATGTTTTTTGAAGATGCGATTAATGCGTCACGTGAATTAGAAATTACGTTAACAGGCCGTGAAGGCGGCGGTGACGAGAAAATTCCGATGTGCGGCGTCCCTCACCATGCAGCTGAGAACTATATGTCCCGATTAATTGAAAAAGGGTACAAAGTCGCGATCTGTGAGCAAGTGGAAGATCCCGCTGAGGCGAAAGGTGTTGTGCGCCGCGAAATCGTTCGGATTGTGACACCTGGTACAGTGATGGATAGCAAGCTCCTTGGTGAATCTGTCAACAACTATATCGTATCTCTGGTAAACCAAGCGGATAGCTATGCATTTACGGCGTGCGATATTTCAACAGGGGAGCTTTATACGACGCAATTTGCGCATTCATGGGAGCTCGTCGTCGACGAGTTGAATGTGTATAACCCTTCAGAAATTGTAACGAATCAGTCTTTGCTGACGACAATCCGCGAGTCTGGCGCAGCATGGGGCCGCAATATGGTACTGACGGAGTGGACGCATAGGGACGAAGCGCTACTGGATGAGCATTTTGCCGAAGATGCCGCGCTATCTGAGCTATCTAGTATCAGTCGACAAGGCGTTGCTTTGTTACTTTCCTACTTAAAAGAAACGCAAAAAAGAGCGCTCACGCACGTGAAGCACATACGCATCTATGAGCCTGATCAATTTATGACGATGGACCCGTTTACTCGTCGCAATTTAGAGCTTGTTGAAACCGTTCGTGAACGTGCTAAAAAAGGGTCGTTATTATGGCTTTTGGATAAAACGGTAACCGCCATGGGCGCGCGTATGCTGCGCCGCTGGATCGAGAAGCCGCTGATGAATGTGGCGCGGATCGAAGAACGCTTGGAAGCGGTCAATTTGCTCTACAATCAATTGATTGTGCGTGACGATGTGAAGCAAGCACTGAAAGAAGTCTATGATTTGGAGCGGTTAGTGGCCCGAATCTCCTACGGCAATGCGAATGCTCGCGATATGATCGCGTTGAAGCATTCTTTGCAGCAGGTTCCGATGCTCCAGCAATTATGTGCCACATCAGGATCCGAAACGCTGCGAAAACTCGTTGAAAATATGGACGTTTGTGATGACGTGATGTCCTGGATTGCCAATGCCATCGAGGACGAGCCTCCGGTCTCCATTCGTGACGGGGGAATGATTCGCGAAGGCTATCAGCCTTACTTAGATCAGCTTCGCGAAGCGAGCAAGAACGGCAAGCAATGGATTGCCGAGCTGGAGCGTCAGGAACGCGAGGCAACGGGCATTAAGTCGCTCAAAATCGGCTACAACAAAGTGTTTGGTTACTTTATTGAAGTGACGAAGGCGAACATGTCCGCCCTGCAAGAAGGACGCTACGAGCGCAAACAGACGCTCGCCAATGCAGAGCGCTATGTAACGCCAGAGCTCAAAGAGAAAGAAGCGCTCATTCTGGAAGCGCAGGATAAAATGATTGATCTGGAGTATGAGCTGTTTACGGAGCTGCGCGACCGGATTTCGAAGCATATCTCCAGATTGCAAAAGCTGGCGGAGGTCATTGCCACCGCCGATGTGTATCAATCGCTGGCGACAGTTTCCGCGGCGCATCACTTCCGCAAGCCGGAGATCGGCGAAGGCTTCGATCTTGAAATCGTAGACGGCCGACACCCAGTGGTGGAGGCTGTCATCCAAGACGGCTCGTTCATCGCGAACGGGACGAGCCTGCTCCAAGAGCAGGGCCGCATCCTGCTCATTACCGGGCCGAATATGGCCGGTAAGAGTACGTATATGCGGCAAGTGGCCGTGATCTGCCTGATGGCGCAGATCGGCTGTTTCGTGCCCGCGAGCTCAGCGCGCATACCGGTCACAGACCGGATCTTTACGCGCATCGGCGCGGCCGATGATCTAATCGGCGGCCAAAGTACGTTCATGGTCGAGATGATGGATATCCAGATCATGACGGAGAAGGCGACGAGTCGGAGCCTTGTCATCATTGATGAGCTGGGCCGCGGCACCTCGACGGGTGAAGGGATGGCGATCGCACAGGCCGTCATAGAATTCCTTCACGATCGGATCGGCTGCAAGACGCTCGTGTCGACGCACTTCCATGAGCTCGCCCACCTGGAAGAGAGCCTTGTGCATCTGCGCAACCACTGCATGGCTGTGAAAGAAAGCGGCAGGCAGGTGACCTTCCTGCGCAAGCTCATCCCTGGCGCAGCAAGCACGAGTTACGGCATCTACTGTGCCGAAATCGCCGGGCTGCCCGATACGATCATTCAGCGCTCCTATGCGCTGCTGAATGGTTTTGAAGAGCGGGCGGCGGCAGCAACGCCGCCTGCACAGAAGGCCACGGCGGAACCCGTGGCCGCAGCAGCAGTGTCAGCCACAGTGGAACATGTGGCTGTGCCGATCAAGCAGCTGTCCCTCTTCGAGGAGGACAGTCCACCCGAAGCAGCCGTCAAGAAGAAGCTTGACGGCAAATCGCAACTGGTGCTCGACCAGTTGAAGGGCATTGATCTTATCAATATGACGCCTCTACAGGCGCTTAATTTAGTGTATGAATGGAAGCAAAAGCTGCAGTAATCCTGACTAGACCAGACGATAGATTGTAAAGGAACGGAGAGAGGCATATGAGAGTATCACCAGTCAGCAAGAAAGCTTTTAAGGCTACCTTAGCGCTAGCATCTGCTCTGGCCATCGTGATGCCGGTGAGTGCGATGGCACAAGAGGATGCAAAAACCGTCCTCGTGCGAAAAACGCTTGCCGAAAACCATGTCAGCGGCGTTACGGAAGCTCAGCTTGCGAATCAAACGATTGAGCAAATGCTGGAGGGGTTGAAGGATCCCTACACGGTATTGTTCACGCCTCAAGACTATAGTGATTTTTCCAATTATTTAGAAAATAGCTTTGAAGGCGTAGGCTGTGTTATTGGGCTTGATGATCAGGGTGTTTATGTATCGAGAACGATCCCAGGTTCGCCAGCTGAAGCGGCTGGCTTGCAGAAGGATGATTATGTCCGCGCGATTGATGGCGTTCCTGCCTCTACGACGTCCATTGACGAGGTTCGGAACAAAATCATCGGTGTCGCAGGGACCAAAGTGAAGGTTACTGTCCTACGTGGGGATAAAGAAATTACATTTGAGCTAACGCGCCAAGCCGTAAATTCGCCAGAAGTGTACAGCAGCAGTTTTGCCAATGGTGTTGGTTATGTGCAAATTACGGATTTTTCAGATGAAGCTGATGAGGAATTTGACAAGCAGTTAAGTGCTCTGCAAGCCAAAGGTCTGAAGTCGTTAATTCTAGACGTTCGTGACAATCCCGGCGGTTATCTTGAAACAGCGACAAACATTGCGAAGCATTTTGTGAAAGACGGTGTCCTCATTCATACGCAGGATCGCAATGGTATTGATGATCCCGTACCGATTAAAGATGGAAATCCGCTTGGGATCCCTGTGTATATTTTAGCCAATGAAAATAGCGCAAGTGCTTCAGAGGTACTCTCGGGTGCTTTGCAAGACTACGGCGTAGCGAAAGTGATCGGGATGCAAACCTTTGGCAAAGGAAGTGTTCAGCAGCTTTTCAAGCTTCCGGATTCCAGCATGCTGAAGATCACAATTGAAGAATACTTAACACCGAATAAGCGAAAAGTGAACAAAGTAGGCATTACGCCTGATATGCAGGTTGATGGTGTAGCGGCACAGCTGATTACAGCGCTACATGAAACAGGGATTTCGGATGTCCAAGTGTTATTCACAAAACATGGTGTTAGCTATAACGGCAATGACCTTGGTTATGGCTTCGGCAGCTTCAATGAAAAGGATAAGTTTTTTGCATCAGCACGAGGACTAGCTGCTCTAATCGGGGCTAAGATTACTTGGAATAATACAAATCGCACAGTTGACATTACCGATGAGAAGGGAACGCATGCGTTTCCAATAGAAGCGGACAAGCTGGTGATTGTCAATGGCATGAGCTATATCAATGTCGATTTATTTGATGATTATTTTCCGCAGCTAAAGGTTAATCATCAAGGAGAGAATGTTTCTATACAGGCAGTAAAGGGGAATTAATCCATGGGCAAAATTCAGCTCTTAAGCGAGCATATTGCGAACCAAATTGCAGCAGGTGAAGTGGTGGAACGGCCTTCATCGGTCGTGAAAGAGCTGGTTGAGAACTCGGTTGATGCGGGGAGTACACGGATTGATGTCACGATCGAAGAAGGGGGCTTAACCCTCATTCGTGTGTCCGATAACGGCTCTGGTATGGCGCTGGAGGACTGTGAATTAGCTTTTCAACGTCATGCGACGAGTAAGATCGCGACAAGCAAGGATCTGTTTTCGATCCGTACGCTGGGCTTCCGAGGCGAGGCCTTGCCGAGTATCGCTTCTGTCTCCAGATTGGAGTGTGTTACTAGCGCGACTAGCGATGGACTTGGCCGGAAAATCACCATCGAAGGCGGCACCATTCGCGCTGTGGAAGAAACAGCGGCTTCGCGTGGAACGGAAGTGACCGTGCGGGATTTATTTTATAACACGCCCGCTAGGCTAAAATATATGAAAACGATCCAGACGGAGCTTGGACACATTTCGGATTACTTATATCGGCTTTCGCTCGCTCATCCTGGGATTGCGTTTACCTTAAAACATAACGGCAATGTGCTGCTCCAAACGTTAGGAAACGGGGATCTGCTCCAAGTCATTGCAGGCATCTACGGCACTGCAATTGCTAAACAAATGCTTCCTCTCCAAGTGGAAAGCTTGGATTATACGATCACGGGCTTCGTTGCCAAGCCCGAAATGACTCGCGCGAATCGCGGCGGCATCTCGACCATTGTCAATGGTCGGTATGTACGCAACTTCGCGTTGAATCAAGCGCTTCTGCAGGGTTATCATACCCTGCTGCCGATCAACCGCTTCCCGGTGGCTGCGCTGCACATTGGGATGGACCCTGCACTTGTGGATGTCAACGTACATCCATCCAAGCTTGAAGTCCGCTTCAGTAAGGAAGCGGAGCTTACGGCGTTGATCGAAGCCGAGGTGAAGCGGCTATTCGGCAGACAAGTTCTGATTCCTACGGGAGTCAAGACGACGTCATCAGTGCCGAAAGGCGCTTACGTGCAAGAGCAACTGGAGCTCACGCGTACGGTGGAACCTCCTCCCAAAGAAAAAATCAGTCCATTGCTGGAGCTGGAGGAAGAATTTTTTAAGGATCATAAGGAAGCTGATGACTCGAAGGTTTTGAATGAAGCAAGTCCTGCGCAGAAAGCTGACAACTCGTGGACACCACCTCAAGTGAGGGAAACGGCCCCTGTCTATCGTCAGCAGGCACCGACTGTACCTTTTTCAAATAGTAACCCTAGCCTCTCTAGCCCTAGCTTTAGCGCTAGCTCTAGCACGACTTCGACTTCCTCGTCGGATAATAGTTATGCCGTTAGAAAGACGCCATCTTCCAATCAGGGGTACAAGCCGTCAGTCGATGCTTCGTATCGAAACACGTCCATTCAGCAGCGTCGAACGAATGAGGCGTTCATGGATTTGATGCCTTCAGGTGAGGAGAGCGATGCGCCCAAGCTCCCAACGTTTCCGAGATTGGATCCCATCGGGCAAATGCATGGTACTTATTTGATTGCCCAGAATGAAACGGGCTTGTACCTCATTGATCAACATGCGGCACATGAACGTATTAATTATGAATATTTTTATGAGCGTTTTGGCAATCCTGCTGAGGCGAGTCAAGAATTACTCGTACCGATCACTTTGGAATTTACACCATCAGAAGCAGGAGTTATTTCGGATAAGCTTGCGCTATTTGAGCAAGTTGGCGTTTATATGGAGGCCTTTGGCGGGAACACTTTCCTAGTAAGAGCGCATCCCCACTGGTTCCCGGCAGGGGAAGAGAAGGGGATCGTCGAAGAAATGTGTGAGCTGATTATTTCAGATCGCAAAGCGCTTGATATCGCCAAGCTGCGTGAGAAAGCGGCAATCATGTGCTCATGTAAAGCATCCATTAAAGCGAACCAGAGCCTTAGCACCTTGGAGATGGAGACGTTAATCGACCGGCTTGCAGGATGCCGCAATCCGTATACGTGTCCGCATGGACGACCAATTGTAGTAAGTTTTACGACCTATGAGTTAGAAAAAATGTTTAAGCGAGTGATGTAACCCTGTGTTAGTAACAACTTCGTATAATCCGTCTGCCGAATTGGTAGCGGAGGCCGCACGGTTATCAGCTTTATATGGTGGCCGAATTGTTCCCCGAAAGAAGTATTCTTTGGAACTTCTTAGGAGAAATTATAAGGATAATTCTGTCCTGCTTGTGACTAGAGAAGAGATCAGGTACTATGAAGAGGATCAACCTGCAGTATTTTTCCATCCGAGTATGTCGCTCGTTCGTGTCAAACGGATGCAGCGAGGCGAAACTGATCTCCTCATTGAAGCATCAGGTGCTGCAAGTGGAGACCGTATCGTGGATTGTACAGCAGGGCTGGCATCCGATGCGATCGTCTTCTCCTATGCCGTTGGCTCAGAAGGTCATGTCACTGCGCTGGAGAGTGCAGAGATCCCTGCGATGCTGATCCAAGAAGGTTTAGTGCAGTATGAGTCAGAAATACCTGAGCTGAATGCAGCAATGAGACGCATTGAGGTCAGGCGAACACATCATCTTGCCTATTTGCAGCAATTAGACTCGCAGAGCGTGGATGTCGTGTACTTTGACCCCATGTTTCGCAGCCCGATTGAGGAGTCACATGCGATTTCATCGCTTCGACATCGTGCGAACGATGAAGCCGTCAGTTTGAATTCCATTGCAGAAGCAAAGCGCGTTGCGCGCAAAAGTATTGTGCTCAAGGAAAGCAGAGACAGCACTGAATTTGCTCGGCTCGGGTTTGAGCATGTGTTACGATCAACAACGAAAACAACGTATGGAGTGATTCGATTGTGTTAGCCCCATCAGCCAAGCCGAAATTACTCGTGCTACTTGGTCCCACCGCAGTTGGCAAGACCAAACTCAGCTTGGAAATTGCCAAGCGCTTCAATTGTGAAATTATTTCCGGTGATTCGATGCAAGTTTATCGTGGCATGGACATTGGTACCGCCAAAGCGAGCGAGGCGGAGCAAAAGCTGATCCCGCATCATCTCATTGACATTCATGAGCCGTCGTACCCATTTTCAGCAGCAGAATTCCAAGAGCGAGTCAAAGCGTTGATCCACGACATTCACTCGCGTGGCAAGCTGCCTTTTATCGTAGGCGGCACAGGGCTGTATATTGAATCTGTTTGTTATGATTATCAGTTTACGGATGTCAGCATGGATGAAGCGTTCCGACAGGCGCAAGAACGATTCGCGGATACGCATGGGGAAGAAGCCCTGCATGGCAAACTGCGTGAGATTGATCCTGAGAGTGCTGACCGATTGCATGCGAACGACCGGAGACGTGTGATTCGAGCACTTGAGATTTTCCATATATCTGGAGAAACGATGACTGCTCACTTAGCCTCCCAGAAAAAAGAGTCACCCTACGAACTATGTATTATCGGGCTCACTATGGATCGCGCGCTGCTCTACCAGCGGATTGAAGAGCGCATTGATGCGATGATTCAAGAAGGTTTGGTGGATGAGGTGCAATCGCTGCTGGATGCAGGCACGCCGAAGTCAGCGATTTCAATGCAAGCCTTAGGCTACAAAGAGATTGTTAGTTATCTGGAGCATGAGCTCACCTTCGAGGCGGCCGTGACCCTTCTGAAGCGGGATACACGCCGATTTGCGAAGCGTCAATTGTCTTGGTTCCGGCATATGAAGGACATCAATTGGGTTGATGTAACAGATACAGCAAATTTTTCTGCCCATTTCGAAATGATTAATGATATACTAGCAGGAAAGTTTGTACATAAAATAGAATATAATTAACAAATATCACCATTAGAAAATAGCGCCATCTGGCGAAAGTTTCATTCCATTAAGGGGGACATACTGATGAACCGATCCATTAATATTCAGGACAATTTTCTAAATCAGCTGCGTAAAGAAAGCATTCCCGTAACCGTTTATTTAACTAATGGGTTTCAAATTAGAGGACTTATTCGTGCATTTGACAACTTCACCATTATTATTGACAGCGAAGGCCGTCAGCAAATGGTGTACAAGCATGCCATTTCTACCTTCACGCCACAGCGTGCTGTTTCGTTAATGGCAGCTGCAGAAGGAACGGAATAATCCGTATATCCCGTCATTTTGCAACTTTTTAATGGACTGAAACGTCTAACCGAATAGAAACTTTTGGGAGCAACCTTGAATAGAGGTTGTTCTTTTCTTACCACATAAGAATTAATAATTTTCCGAGGCTCGGAAATACAAATTCTTATTGGCGATAAAAACAACCGCTTAAACGCGGTCGCTCATCTTCGAAGGACTTCGATAGAAGTTTTTCTCAGTTTTTTCTAACTAGAGAACGATACGTAAGGGAGTTGGTGAATATGGATAAACCTACGAGACATCCATCCACGCCGCAAACCAAGCCAAGGGAGCCGAAACAGAGTAGTAATAAAGGCGGCTCTAAGAAGAAGCGATTTAATGCACGTAAGCTTATTATGGGCTCCATCATTGCAGCAATTGTAGCTGTTATCTGTGCGATGGGAATTTATATTATTGTCATCATGAGCGGTTTTAAAATTTTGGATGCCAATATTGATAAAATCGTCAGCACGACAGAGTCCACCCTTATTTATGCCCAAGAAGAAGGTAAGGATAAGGATGGGAAGGACAAACCGGCCACGGAGATCTCAAAGATTTATCGCGGTGAGAATCGGGAGAGCGTGAATATCAAAGATGTTCCTGAGCGCTTGAAGCAAGCGTTCATCGCCACCGAGGATCGTCGGTTCAATGAGCACTCCGGTGTTGATTTAAGAGCAATCGGTCGCGCAATTGTTACGGATGTTATTCACATGAGTTATGTTGAAGGCGGAAGTACGATTACCCAGCAGCTTGCCAAAAACGTATTCCTTAGCTCGGAAAAGACAGCTTTCCGAAAAGGTACGGAAATGTCGATCGCGTTTGCTCTCGATGAGCGGTTTACGAAGGATGAGATTCTGGAGAAATATTTGAATCGTATTTTCTTCGGAAGTAATGCTTACGGCATTAAAGCAGCAGCCAAAGTTTACTTTAACAAATCGAATTTGAATGATTTGGAAGTATGGGAAATGGCGACACTTGCCGCTTTGCCAAAAGCACCTTCTCGATACTCGCCTTTAACACATCCTGATTTATCGAAAGAACGTCGAGCCGTTGTGCTAAGACTCATGACCGATCAGGGTTATATTACGGAGGCTGAGCGTGCCAAAGCCGCTGCAGTCGATTATGTACCGCCCGCACCTTCCGGCTCCAGTACAAAGGAATATGCTTCTTTCGTTGACTACGTCGTGGATGAAGCGGAAGAGATGTACGGTATCGAAGAAGATGAGCTTTTAACCAAAGGCTACCGGATTTACACAACCATGAATATTAAAGCCCAAAAAACGATTGAACAAACCTATGCGAATGCGAGCTTATTCCAAAAGGACGCATCCGATGGTCAGAAAATCCAGAGTGCAACGGTTATTTTGGATAATAAAACCGGTGGAATCATGGGATTAATCGGCGGTCGTGATTATAAGGCCAAGGGGTTCAGTCGTGTGTACTCGAAGAGACAGCCTGGCTCGTCTTTTAAACCTATTGCGGTATATGCCCCTGCTTTAGAGAGTGGTAATTATACGCCATATTCGTTGTTAGATGATACGCAGACGTCTTTCGGTTCGTATTCCCCGCAAAACTATGATCGTCAGACACATGGGCAAGTGACGATGTTCGAAGCGGTCAAGAAATCCTACAATTTGGCACCTGTCTGGTTATTAAGTAAAATGGGTGTTAGAACGGGGACTGCATTTGCTAATAAGTTAGGAACCACCTTAAATGATCAGAAGGATCAAAATTTAGCGGTGGCGCTCGGAGGCTTGACTGACGGCGTATCGCCATTGCAAATGGCTAGTGCGTATACTGCGTTTGCGAATCAAGGCGTACAAAATAAGACGCATGCCATTCTGCGCATCACCGACGCGCAAGGCAAAGAAATTGTTGCTTATAAGCCGGAGAAAAAGCAAGTGATGAAGCCGTCCACAGCCTACTATATGACCTTGTTGTTACAGGGCGTTGTTGAGACTGGCGGCACCGGTGTTAAAGCGAAGTTCAATCGTCCGGTTGCAGGGAAAACAGGTTCAACAGGACTTGATATTAAGGGCATCGAACAGTACGATCGGGATATATGGTTTGTTGGCTATACGCCTGAATGGACTGCAGCGGTGTGGGAAGGCTTCGATAAAGTCGATACCAAGCACTATGTGACCGTCGGAAGTGGAAATACGGCAGCACTTTTCAGGGAGATCATGTCGAAGTCTTTGGAAGGCAAGCCGGTTACGAACTTCGTGAAGCCTGCGAATGTGGATGATTTGAAGGAACCGCCGTCTGGCATTTCGGATGTTGCAGCCACGTATATCCCAGAAGTCAAACAAGTGAAAATAACGTGGACCTCTTTAGGCGATAAGGTTAACTACCAATTATATCGCAAAAGCTCAACTGAGGCTGAAGCGAAAATGATTATTCAGACACCAAAATCACAAATTGAGGACACGACGATTAATAGTGGCGAAACGTACCAATATTACGTGGTACCATTGGAGACGAGTTCGAATACGCCAGGAGCGATGTCGAACGTCGCCACTATCGAAATTCCTAAGGATGATTCGCTTCCTAACGGCGGCATTCCATCGCCAACACCGTCGATCTCGCCGTCGCCATCGCCAGGGAATGGGGGATCACCGTCTCCTTCACCTAGCGGGAAGCCAAGTCCATCGCCATCACCAGGGGCAACGATCAAACCAGGCAACGGATCGGAGAATGGGCCTAGCCCAAGTCCGAGCCCGTCAGCGAGCCCGAAGCCTAGCCCATCACCGACTCCGTCAATCAAGCCGAACGACGATAAGCCGAAGACTGGTACGTAAGGTGGAAGACAGTTGCGCGAGCACAATAGGGCCTCGAAAGGGCCTTATTGTGCCGGCGAAGGACAAGCTTTATTGCTCCAAAAAGGCGCTATCGCCACTATCCCCATCGCTCAGGTCAGCATGGGTTGATCCATCCTGAGCCAATGGGATAGTGCCCAGATACTTGAGCATTAAACTGACGCGTTCTAGCCACAGACGGCTAAGTAACCTACTTTTCAAACAAATTCTATCTGGAGGCTCTACCGATGAATCTATTCGCCAAATCCATGAAGCCCAAAATGCTGCTCACCTCTTCCTTGCTTACCCTAACCCTGCTTGCGTCCGCATGCGGGAATAAGCCAACGGAAACGGCTGGAGGTACGGCAACACCGAGCACTGCCACGAAGGCACCTACAGCGTCAGCGACGGCAGCTGCATCGCCTGCTGCTTCTACTGGGGCAGCTAAGCAGTGGAGCAAAGCGCCTGACATGATCATTGATACGAACAAAACGTATCAGGCTGAGGTAACTACTTCCAAAGGGACGTTTACCATTGATTTGTACGCGAAGGAAGCACCAAAGACAGTTAACAACTTTGTCTTTTTGTCTAAAGAAGGATTCTATAACAATGTAACGTTTCACCGTATTATCAAAACGTTCATGATTCAAACCGGTGATCCCCAAGGAACAGGAAGAGGGGGCCCAGGTTATAAATTTGCGGATGAATTGAAGACAAGTCATACGTATGAGCCAGGTACTGTGGCGATGGCGAACTCGGGACCGAACACGAATGGAAGCCAATTTTTCATTTGTTCAGGGGCGGATTGCGCGTCATTGAATAAGATGCCGAATTACTCCATTTTCGGAAAAGTGACAGCAGATAGTATGGCTACCATTACCAAAATTGCCGAGACACCAGTGGAAAGAGATCCGAATGGTGCGGATTCCTCTCCAAGTAAGCCAAAAGAGAAAGTAACGATTAACACCATTTCCATCAAAGAAAAATAAACTAACATAAATAACGCTTTCATGCTGGATAGGAGTGGATCTCATGAAACAACCGTGCCTATTGTTCCATGGATTTACAGGTGGACCTTATGAGGTTGAGCCGTTAGCTCGTCATTTACGAGAGCGTGGTCAGCTTTGTGAGGTGCCAATCCTTCCGTGGAACGGGGAAAGTCGTCATCAGCTTCATGCTTCGAGATGGGAAGATTGGGTGCAGGCAGCAGAAAGGCATGCGACTAGGATGACAGAAACATACGGCTCCTTTGATATGGTTGGATTCTCCATGGGAGGTCTTCTTGCAGCCTATTTATCGGTGAGGTACCCTGTTCGGAGGCTTATTTTGTTAAATACGGCTGTGATTTATGTCAGCCCAGGCAGGCTGCTGAACGTGCTTCGTGATGAATGGAAGTATCAGCGCAAAATCAGTCTAATCAAAGGGAAATCCACACCGCTCGTGGCCACCTGGCAATTTACGAGGCTTGTCCGACATCTGAAGCCTGAGCTGAGTCAAGTGAATAAACCTACGCTCATCGCGCAGGCGGAGAGAGATCAAGTGATTCATCCCCAGAGCGCGCGGTACATTTATAGCAAGCTAAAAGGTCAACGAGAACTGTATTGGCACGCTAGATCGGATCATTTAATTTGCTTGAGCGAGGATGCGCCAGCCCTATTTCGGCAAGTAAGTGCATTTTTGGATAAGGAGTAGGAAGGATGACGGCAAAGCCGAGCATGAACAAGAAACAACGCGCCATCTCACCCGCGCCAGTCAAGCGGAAAGCCTATTCTGCGAAAGGTAAAACGCCATCCAAGTTCTATCGCATATTTGTAAGGACGTTTCAAGTCATATTGATCTCCTTTACACTGCTGGTTGGTTGGGTTGTATTTATCCAGTGGAAGGTACAGGTTGGGCCTCAACATACGTTGCCGAAACAAGTAGATGTAGGGATCGTTTTAGGGGCATCTTTGCGCCAGGATATACCAAGTCCAGGTCTTCAGGAACGGCTGGACTTAGCCGTGGATTTGTACAAGCAGGGGCGTTTTAAACAGCTCATTGTTACCGGTGGATTGGACCATAACGGCTCTAAGCTAACGGAAGCAGAGGGTATGAGGAACTACTTGGTGAGTAAGGGAGTGCCGAAAACAAGCATATTCCTTGAGCCCAAGGCAACGAGCACATATGAAAATTTACTATTTAGTAAGCAAATTATGGATGAGAAGTCGCTGGTAAGCTCGATTATTATCACCCATAAGTTTCATGGCTCCCGATCACTGGATATTGCAGAAACCGTTGGTTTCCAAGATCCGCTAGTATCGTCGGCGAAGTCACAGGTACTCTTTATGCCTTATCATGATACGAGAGAAACGCTCGCCTACACAAATTGGTATTTGACCAAGCTGCAGCTGAAGCTCGGGCTGAAATAAGAAAAAGCATGACAGGGAAGCGGGAAAATCCGCTGAATGTCATGCTTTTTCTCGCCTTAGCCGTTTACAATTGTGCCGCCGTTAACGTGTAGAATCTGCCCCGCCATATAGGAGGCGTCCTCACTGGCTAAGAACACATAGCTCGGAGCCAACTCACTAGGCTGGCCTGCGCGTTTCATCGGCGTTGTTGAGCCGAATACTTCAACTTCCTGCTCGGTAAACGTTGACGGGATGAGCGGAGTCCAAATTGGCCCGGGAGCTACACCGTTCACGCGAATGCCTTTTGCATTCAGTTGGAGGGAGAGTGAGCGGGTAAAGGTGACGATTGCACCTTTCGTTGATGAATAATCAATTAATTGCTCGTGACCGTGATATGCGGTGATCGATGCGGTATTAATGATCGCACTGCCTGACTTTAAATGCGGAAGGGCGGCTTGCGTCATATAAAAGTAGGAGAAAATATTCGTCCGAAATGTGCGTTCCAGCTGCGCTGACGTAATATCTGTGATGCTTTTTTGGGGATGCTGCTCGGCAGCATTGTTCACCAGGATATCGAGTTTTCCAAACTCTTTGATCACTTGGGCAACAATTTGCTTACAGAAGCTCTCATCGCCAATGTCTCCCGCGACGTGCAAGCATTTGCGTCCGGCTTGTTCCACATGGCGATGGGTTTCTTCTGCGTCCTTATGCTCATTCAGGTAAACGATGATCACATCGGCTCCCTCTTTGGCGTAGGCAACAGCAATTGCGCGCCCGATGCCGCTATCACCTCCGGTGATGATGGCGACTTTATCCTTTAGCTTTCCAGCTGGTTTATAACTCGACTTCTCGAATTCGGGAAGTGGCTTCATTTCGGCTTCAATGCCTGGCTGCTGGTTCTGGTGCTGCGGTGGGAATACAGGTTTTTCCTTTGTGGCTGGCAAGTCAATTGGCTCCTTTCATCCTTAGAAATTCTTAGTTAGGATGATACAAGAGCAGCCAAATCATACTTCACTCGGTAATGATAGCCATATTTCGTTTGATAGCCAAGCTTCGCATATAAAGTGACTGCAGACACATTGCTTGCGATAACCTGCAAATATTGCTTGGTTGCACCTTGCGTAATGCTCCATGCCGTCAATGCATGAAGAATGGCATAACCGTAGCCTTTGCCGCGGTAGTCTTCATGGACAATGACATTGACGAAGCCAGCCCATTCGCCTTCTACTATGGCTGTGCCTAATGCGACAATTTGCCCTTGTTCTTTCAACGTGATAAAAGCTTTTCGAGTTGGCATCCTTTCACATAAGCCTTGATAGATGCTCCGACGTTCCTCTGGGTACTTCTCAAGCGAGAGAAATGCGTCGAGCCACTCATCGGTAACCGTAGGTGAATTCACAAGTTCAAGTGACAAGGCAGTCGGGTATTGTTGCTGTATGCGCTCTGAAGCGTAAGAAGCGATCTGCTGGCTATTACCTACCATGATGTCGCAAGGGGTATCCAATTCGTATCCTTGGGCTTGCAGGAAACGATCTAACTGTTCAGGTGAAGCATCACTAATATGAAAAATAGCAGGTAACCCGTGACTGTGGTAAAATTGTTCAACGCGCGATAGCCAATTGTCATCACTAGGGTAAGACCCGACGGCAAACACACTGTTTGCTCGTTTAGTTACCCCTTGTGTAGCTCTGACGAGCCACTGATCGATCATTGTGTTCGTTTCAGCAGGCCAAGTATTGGCTGCAATCCGATCTAATCTTTCGCAAAAATCACGTTCTGTTCCCATGAATATTTGCCTCCATCCCAATTGATATTACATAAATATACAGTTTTATGCATAAAAATTCAATCATGATTTTAAGGAGGAAATCTGCCTTGGAAATACAACTACGACTGCGATCGGCCACGCTGGAAGACTACGAGGCTGTGAATACGATCATTCGTGAAGGTCAAGAAGAGCATGCGGAGGCGTTGCCGGATATTTTTGCACGATTGGATCATGTTGTAGCGATGGGTTGGTATCGAAGCTTCTCGGACAAGGCCGACAAGGAAATTATAGTGGCGGAGCTTGGATCTGAAGTTGTTGGCGTTGCCATGTTAGAGATGAAGCATAGTCCCAACTATGAAGCACTCGTGCCTCGCAGATATGCCTATTTGAATGAGCTTGCGGTTTCCTCCGCATATCAACGGCAAGGCATTGGCAAGAAGCTGTACCAGGCGGCCGTCCAATGGGCGCGCGAACGCGATGCTACATCTTTTGAGCTCAATGTCTGGGAATTTAATGAGCGTGCTTTGCGCTTTTATGCATCCTTAGGTATGCTAACATTAAATCGAACCTTAACGACAAACTTAAAGCTATAGAACGAAGGAGATCACTTATGCTTTTTATTGATAATGAAGGAATTACGGATCCAAGGATTAATCTGGCAATTGAAGAATTCGCCTTGCGCAATCTCCCGGCAGGGGAGAGTTACTTGCTTTTTTATATCAACGAACCTTCGATCATCATCGGCAAAAACCAAAATACGCTGGAAGAAATTAATGCAGAATATGTGAAAACGAACAACTTGCATGTCGTCCGTCGCTTGTCTGGCGGAGGTGCGGTGTACCATGATTTGGGCAACCTGAATTTCAGTTTTATTACGCAGGATGATGGCAATTCTTTTCACAATTTTCAAAAGTTTACGGCCCCCGTTGTTGAAGCGCTGCAAGCACTTGGTATCCAAGCTGAATTAACTGGTCGCAACGATATTCAAGTGGGTGAGCGCAAAATTTCGGGTAACGCGCAATTTGCAACGAAGGGTAGAATGTTCAGTCATGGCACGCTGCTATTCGATTCTGATATCGAGAATGTCGTTTCGGCGCTGCGGGTTGATCCGGATAAAATCCAATCTAAAGGCATTAAATCGATTCGCAGTCGGGTCGCGAACATCGTTGAATTTCTGAAAGAGCCGATTACAATGGAGGAATTCCGCGTTAAATTGCTGCTTTCCATTTTTGACGTAAATACAGAAGAGGATGTATCTACTTATCAGCTTACTGAGGATGATTGGGCGCAAATTCATCAGATATCCGAAGAGCGTTATCAGAATTGGGATTGGAATTATGGCAAATCGCCGAAGAGCACCGTTCAACATGCTAAACGAATCGAAAGCGTTGGAAGAATTGATGTTCGCTTATCAATAGAGGAAGGACATGTGCAGCAAGTCAAAATCTATGGCGATTTCTTTGGAGAGCATGATGTGGCAGAGCTTGAAGAGAAGCTCGTAGGTATGCGGTATGAGGAGTCAGCGCTGCGTGAGCGATTGGCAGGTGTAGAGTTGAAGCGCTACTTTGGTGCTTTGGATGAGGAGACATTCATCTCGTTGCTGATGTTGACGTAAAGTACAAGGGTTGCGGTCTAAAATGGGTTTCACAAGCGTAGGATGGTGGATACGAACTAATAAACCATCATCTAAACGAGGTGATCCTCATGAGTGGTAGAAGCTTGCCATCCAGACAAATCAACATCGTTTTACGGCAGCCGGAACCTGGCAGTCAGCGGCGTACTGTTGAGGGATTAGGCGGGCAATCAGGCGCTTCACCCCTTGCTGACGCCGAGCCCATGATCTCTGGTAAAAGGACGCCAATGGAAGGTCCGCTATCGGATATTTTCAAAGAGCTGAATGCGCTCATAGGCTTAGAAAATGTCAAAGAGCTGGTGCATGAAATTTATGCGCTCCTCCAGATTTCTCAATTTCGTGCTGAAGCTGGACTTTTGAGCAATGCTCATGTGTACCATATGATTTTTAAGGGCAGCCCTGGGACAGGGAAAACGACCGTTGCAAGACTGTTAGGACGTATGTTTCATGCGATGGGTGTGCTGAGTAAGGGGCATTTCATCGAGGTAGAGCGTGCAGATCTTGTAGGTGAATACATTGGACATACCGCGCTGAAAACTCGTGAATTGATGAAAAAAGCGATGGGCGGCGTCCTATTTATTGATGAGGCGTATAGCTTGGCACGAGGTGGAGAAAAGGATTTTGGGAAGGAATCGATCGATGCGTTGGTAAAGGGAATGGAGGATAAGAAAAATGAGTTTATACTCATTCTAGCGGGATATAGCGACGAAATGGAGCAATTTCTAGCTACAAATCCTGGGCTCCCTTCACGGTTTCCCATTCAAATTGATTTCGAGGATTATCCCATTGATCAATTGATTCAAATTACGGAGTTGATGGCGAAGGAGCGAGAGTATGTCCTTTTGCCCCAAACGCTGGCGAAACTGAAGCAGCATCTATCTGAGGAAAAAGCGATGACCTGGCGTGCATTCAGCAATGCGAGATATGTTCGGAATATTTTGGAAAGAGCGATGAGACATCAAGCAGTACGACTGTTAAGCCAATATGTGAATGCACCATCCAAAATTGAACTGATGTCGATTCGTCCTGAAGATGTGAAATTTAAATGAATGCGAACGTAACGTTTGAAAACATTGAAACCATTTAACCTACTCTGGTTAGTGGTTTTTTTGCGTTTTCCAGAGGAAGTCCGTTATAATCGAATTTTCCTGCCAGGCAAATTGACTTTCCTAATCATTTCCTCCACAATGATGAAGGAATAGGCCGATTTGGCCTTATTTCCGTCATTATTAGCATTTTGCAGGAAGTAAAGGAGACGACTATGAAAACAACTTCACATATGGTTGAAAAAGATATTGATGACAGAGCGGTACTCGTCAGTCTAATTACGCAGAAGCAGAAGAAGAATGAGCTGCTGGCGGAATATTCGCTGCAGGAGCTTGTGAAGCTGGCTGAAACAGCTGGCGTTCAAGTACTGGAGACGATGACGCAGAATAAAGAAGTCAAGGATACGAAGTGGTTTATTGGTAAAGGGAAAGTCGAGGAATTAAAGCTGCGATTGGAGGAGCTTGGCGGGAATACGGCCATCTTCGACCAGGAGCTGTCAGGTGCACAGGTTCGTAATTTGGAAGCGGCGCTCGATGTGAAAATTATTGATCGGACGCAGCTTATTTTGGATATTTTCGCACAGCGTGCCAAAACGCGTGAAGGGATTATTCAGGTTGAACTGGCGCAGCTCAGCTACTTGCTTCCAAGGCTTTCTGGCCAAGGAAAAAACCTGTCTCGTCTAGGTGGCGGGATCGGGACAAGAGGACCCGGGGAGTCGAAGCTGGAAACCGATCGCCGGCATATCCGCGGGCGTATTGATGAACTGAAGGCGCAGCTTGAGGAAGTAGTTCGTCATCGTAATTTGCATCGTGAACGCCGGAAGAAAAGCGGTGTTTTCCAAGTCGCTTTAGTTGGGTATACAAATGCAGGGAAATCTACCTTGCTTAAGCAGTTAACACAAGCGGATGTTTATATTGAGAATCAATTGTTCGCTACCCTGGATCCGACTTCTCGGACGATGGTATTGCCAAGCGGTAAAGAAATTGTCCTAACAGATACGG
Organism: Paenibacillus sp. J22P90; assembly: GCF_059692195.1. Lineage (NCBI taxonomy): Bacteria > Bacillati > Bacillota > Bacilli > Caryophanales > Paenibacillaceae > Paenibacillus > Paenibacillus sp. J22P90. Next base: position 599,326 of record NZ_JCAUAY010000004.1, on the reverse strand, counting down.
TTGGATTCATTCAAAATCTTCCGCATGATCTCGTTGCATCATTCCGAGCTACGTTGGAAGAAGCGAATGAGGCGGATTTAATTCTTCATGTGGTGGACAGCTCAACGGATATGCGCAACGAGCAAATGCGCGTTGTACAAGAAGTGCTAGAAGAGCTTGGCGCTCATCAAAAAGAGCAAATTACTGTATTTAATAAAATCGATCTTTGCGAGCAAGCAGAACGGGAGATGTTATCTGCGGAAGGCGAATTCATGAAAATGAGCGCCTATACGCCAGAGGATTTGGAACGTTTACGGATCACCATTGAAGATAAGCTAATGGGGGACAGCAAGGAGTTCCGCATTCCGGCTAACAAAGGAGATATCATCGCGCTTATGTACCGCATTGGAGAGGTGCTTGAAACCGATGTGGATGGGGAAGACATGGTGTTCAAGGTTCGTGTGAACAAGGAAGATTATGTCAAGCAAGCTTATTTGCTAGTTGATTACGATCAATCGGTGGCAAAATCAGAGCAGGATGAGAACGAGGGAGAGAGCAACTAAGATGCAATTCGGGGATACAGTTCTTGCAAGAATGGAAAAAGCAGAGCAACGCGTAGAGAGCGCATTTCGTCAAATCGAGAAAACGATAGATCTCAATCAGTGGAAGGTGATTCGTGCCTTTCAGGAACATAAAGTAAGTGATTATCATTTTGCTTCTTCGACAGGTTATGGCTATAATGATCGCGGTAGAGAAGTATTGGACCTTGTCTATGCGGATGCTATGGGCGCTGAGGCGGCGCTTGTACGCCCGCATTTTGTGTCGGGCACGCATACGATCGGTACCGCTTTGTTTGGTGTTCTGCGTCCTAGCGAACATCTACTTTACATCACGGGTAAGCCTTATGATACGTTGCACAAGGTCATTGGCAAGCCTGGCGACGGCACAGGCTCGCTGCAAGACTTTGGGATCGGCTACAGCGAGGTCGACCTGCTTGAGGATGGCTCGCCAGATTGGCCGGCGATCACTGCAGCCATTCAGCCGAACACGAAGGTGATCGGCATTCAACGTTCCCGCGGCTATTCGTGGCGGCCGTCGTTCACGATTGCTCAAATCGGCGAAATGGTCCGATTTGTGAAAGAGATCAACCCCGAGCTCATTGTCTTCGTTGACAATTGCTATGGGGAATTCACCGAGCTGCAGGAGCCGACGCAAGTTGGCGTCGATCTGATGGCTGGCTCGCTGATCAAAAACCCCGGCGGCGGCATCGCCCCTTCGGGCGGCTATATCGCCGGGCGACGCGACCTCGTGGAGCTCGCCGCGTACAGACTGACCGCCCCCGGCATTGGGGGCGAGGTCGGGGCCATGCTCGGCGCGACGCGAGCGATGTATCAAGGGCTATTCCTTGCCCCGCATTTGGTGGGGCAAGCGGTCAAGGGCTCGGTCTTCGCGGCGGCGATGTTCGAAGACCTCGGCTTTGTCAGCCATCCGCGCTGGGATGCGGAGCGAACGGATTTGATTCAAGCGATCCGCTTCACGTCCGCGGAGCATTTGATCACGTTCGTGCAGGGCATCCAGAAGGCGTCTGCGGTGGACTCGCATGTGGTCCCAGAGCCTTGGGACATGCCTGGCTATGAGCATCCCGTCATTATGGCAGCAGGAACGTTCATCCAAGGCGGCAGCTTGGAGCTGTCTGCGGACGCGCCAATTCGTGAGCCTTTTATCGCGTACATGCAAGGCGGCTTGACCTATTCACACTGTAAGTTAGGTGTACTAACGGCAATCCAACATATGGAAGACAAGGGATTACTGTGAAAAATTAAACTGTGAACAAACCTGACACTCCTTGACACGTATTTGTTAGAAAGGTACAATGAGAGAGAGGTACTTACTGACCAGGAGTGATTAGCATGAGTGATGAAATACGTAGAAATATGGCGTTATTCCCTATCGGAATCGTCATGAAGCTGACTGATTTAACCGCAAGACAAATTCGCTACTATGAGCAACATGAATTGATCATCCCAGCTCGGACAGCTGGTAATCAACGGCTCTATTCGTTTAATGACGTGGAACGTCTTCTTGAGATTAAAGATTTGATCGAAAAAGGTGTAAACATTGCAGGTATTAAGCAGGTTCTTATCCCGGTTGATAAGGATTCTGAGGATGCAACGATTCTGAACGAGCACACCGAAGTGAAACGTAAAGAATTGACCGACTCTCAATTGCACAAAATGTTGAAGCAGCAATTGATTGGCGGGGGGAAACGCCCGGATCAGGCTTCCTTGATTCAAGGACAGTTATCCAGATTTTACAAATAGTATCGTATGTCAAACCGCTTAACATTTGAGAGGAGAATGCACACGTGAGCTATAACATTAATTATTCCAAAGAAGATATTCTTCGCATCGCTAAAGCAGAAAACGTTCGTTTCATCCGTTTGCAATTCACAGACTTGATGGGAAGTATTAAGAACGTAGAAATTCCTTTGAGCCAACTTGAGAAAGCGCTTGATAATAAAATGATGTTTGATGGATCTTCCATCGAAGGTTATGTTCGTATTGAAGAGTCGGATATGTACTTGTATCCGGATTTAGATACATGGGTTATTTTCCCATGGGTTACTGAAAGCAAAGTCGCTCGTTTGATCTGCGACATTTATATGCCGGATGGCACGCCATTCGCTGGCGACCCACGCGCGATTCTGAAAAACGCGTTGAAGCAAGCTGAGGAAATGGGCTATACAGCAATGAACGTTGGACCAGAGCCTGAATTCTTCTTGTTCAAAACAGATGAAAAAGGCAACCCAACAACCGAGTTGAATGACCAAGGTGGTTACTTCGATTTGGCGCCGATGGATCTTGGTGAGAACTGCCGTCGTGATATCGTATTGACACTGGAAGAAATGGGCTTCGAAATTGAAGCGTCCCACCATGAAGTAGCGCCAGGTCAACATGAAATCGACTTTAAATATGCTGATGCAATTAAAGCTGCTGACCAAATTCAAACGTTCAAACTCGTTGTTAAAACGGTAGCTAGACAGCATGGTTTGCACGCAACGTTTATGCCGAAGCCATTGTTCGGAATGAACGGATCCGGTATGCACTGTCACCAATCCTTGTTCAAAGGCGAGACAAATGCATTCTATGATGAGAGTGACAAATTAGGCTTAAGCACAGTAGCAAGACAATATATGGCAGGCGTTCTTCGTCATGCGCGTTCATTTGCAGCGATTACGAACCCTACGGTTAACTCCTATAAGCGTCTAGTTCCTGGTTATGAAGCACCTTGCTATGTGGCATGGTCCGCTAGTAACCGCAGCCCGATGATTCGGATTCCAGCTTCCCGTGGCCTAAGCACACGTGTTGAAGTTCGTAACCCGGATCCAGCGGCAAATCCATACTTGGCATTGGCAGTTATGCTTGCAGCTGGTTTGGATGGCATTAAGAACAAAATGCAGCTTCCTCCGCCAACAGATCGCAACATTTATGTGATGACGGAAGAAGAGCGTGAGAGCGAAGGCATCCCGAGCTTGCCGCTTAACTTGAAACAAGCATTAGACGAGTTGCTTCGTGATGATGTTGTTTGCGATACACTCGGTGAGCATGCCCTTGCACATTTCTACGAGTTGAAAGAAATCGAGTGGGATATGTACCGTACACAAGTTCACCAATGGGAAAGAGATCAGTATCTGTCTCTGTACTAAGAGTTAGCTTGATCCATGAAGTTTGAATGTTGACAACTAGATAAGATAAGCCCGTCAGACTCGAAATCGAGATCTGATGGGCTTTTTAATGCGAAGGAGACTAATTGAACTATGGACAATTTTAATCGTAATTTGGAAAAGTATGCAGAGTTAGTCATTCGCGTCGGGGTTAACTTACATAAAGGCCAAGATTTGTTGGTGGAAGCTCCTATAGAGACATTGGATTTAACGAGACTTATCGTGCAAAAAGCCTATGAGGCTGGGGCAAATTTTGTCCATGTGCATTGGCAAGATGATGTCGTTACACGTAATAAGTTTGACTATGCGCAAGATGATGCGATGGATTACTATCCAGAGTGGTATACGACGATGCTGGAGCGTTTTGTTGAAAACGGCGGAGCGTTGTTGAACATTAAGGTACCGAATCCGAATCTTTATGATGGTATTGACGCCAGTTTGATTTCTAGAGCATCCAAAGCTGCTTCGACAGCTAGAGCGAAGTATCAGCAATATGTCCGAACAGGTGCATTTAGCTGGTGTTTGATCAAAGCGCCAACAGAAGCATGGGCTAATATTGTGTACGGGGATCTGCCAGAAGAGCAGCGAATTGCTGCGATGTGGGATGCGGTATTCAAATTCAACCGCGTCTATGAAGACGATCCTGTTGAAGCTTGGCACAAACATTTGGATACGCTGAAGGCGACGCACAGCTTATTGAATGCAAGAAGCTACAAAGCACTGCGTTATCGTGCTACGGGTACGGATTTACGTGTTGAGTTGCCAGAGGGGCATATTTGGCTAGGTGGGGATAATGAGAACGCGCGAGGCATCCGTTATGTGGCGAATATGCCGACAGAGGAAGTGTTCACGATCCCGAACCGAACAGGTGTTAGCGGCAAAGTGGCGAGTACAATGCCATTGAATATTAACGGAGCGTTGGTGGATAAGTTTACCTTTACATTTGAAGCGGGTAAGGTTGTAGACTTTACGGCAGAGGTGGGGTACGAACATTTGGCTCGTTTGCTGGATATGGATGAAGGGGCGCGCTACTTAGGTGAAGTTGCACTTGTTCCTTTCGATTCTCCGATTTCTAATGTAAATCGTATTTTCTACAATACAGGCATCGATGAGAATGCTTCCTGCCACTTGGCGTTGGGGAGCTGCTATCCGATTAATTTAACGGATGGTACCAAACTGACGAATGCGGAATTGAAAGCTCGCGGAGGGAATAGCTCATTGATTCATGTCGACTTCATGATCGGTTCAGCAGAGCTTGAGATCGATGGGGAATTAGCGGATGGGACAATTGAGCCGATCTTCCGTGCGGGGAACTGGGTGTTAACGTTCTAATTGTGATTGAAATGTAAGCGAATGGGATCACAAATTGACGAGGACGAAGCATTATGTTCAAAAGTGCAAAAATGCAAAAATGCAAAAATGCAACTCATTACACGAACGTATGTTTGATATGCGAAATGCTTGCAAATAGGCAACTTTTTCTGTGAGTATTCGTCGTTTTGGTGCATCATCGGTCCTAGATGGTGCTTTTTTGCACTAATTTAGTCATTTTGGGGCGTTTTCCCCGAAAGTAAGTGTATTTTTGCATCTTTGACCTTTTGTCCCTTGCGGCTTAGTCAAACCTGTAACCAACTTCTGAATAAAAAAGAGGAGCTACGTGGCATATGCCGCTTAGCTCCTCTTTTATGCTTTTTATGGGCGGATTCCCCCACATTTGTTCGCCTACATCGATGCTACATATCCCGGAACAATCCAATCACGCGACCAAGAATCGTCACATTTTTCAATAGAATCGGTTGCAGCGCGGAGTTCTCTGGTTGAAGGCGGATATGATCCTTCTCCTTGTAGAAACGCTTAACTGTTGCTTCATCGTCTTCTGTCATAGCAACGACAATATCGCCGTTATTAGCTGTTTGCTGTTGTTTTACGATGACATAGTCGCCATTATGAATACCAGCTTCAATCATACTGTCACCCATAATGCTGAGCATGAACACGTTGTTGTCACCGACCATGCTGGAAGGAAGCGGGAAGTAGTCTTCGATATTCTCAGTGGCTGTAATAGGAACACCAGCCGTTACTTTACCTACGAGAGGAACACGAGCGACGGACACTGCGAAATTAGATTCAGCACCATCAAGTCCCAGGATTTCGATTGCACGGGGCTTGGTTGGATCTCGACGAATCATGCCTTTTTTCTCAAGACGCTCCAAATGCCCATGTACGGTCGAACTGGAGGCTAGTCCAACAGCTTCGCCGATTTCTCTAACGGAAGGCGGGTAGCCTTTGTCTTTCACTTCGTTCTTAATGAATTCCATGATGGCTTGTTGACGCTGCGAAATTTTACTCATAAGTTATCACTCCAATACTGGGAATCATTACCCAAAGTATAACATAGAACCCGAGTTCGTACAAACATAAGTTCGAAAAACGATTGACTCAAACATGTGTTCGTGTTATTCTAATATCAGAACAAATGTTTGGGGGATGAATTTTATGTATATGGCTTACTCACAATCGAACGCAACAACTACACGTCAAGGTGCTGCTCACACATCCAGAGGGATGAACAATAAACGAGGTTATGCGAAGTTACTACTTCGTTTCTTGCTGATCGCAGTCATACTTGGTACTGTGTTTTCGTTTGGTGCGATTGTACAAGCCTATGCAGGTGATGGGAGCGTTACAGTAGCTGCATCAACTGCTTCTGTTCAACCATCGGAGAAAGTTGTCCAGCACGAGAAGATTGTCATTCAAAGCGGTGACACGCTTTGGGGAGTCGCAGAACTGCACAAAAAGAAGGGTGAGAACACGCGTTCTTACATCGAGAAATTGAAGTCATTTAATCATTTATCGAGCAACTCATTGCAAGCTGGACAAGTTCTAGTACTTCCTTAAATTATTGATTTATTCATATAAATGAAAGAGAGACATGGCGCTTGAGCTATGTCTCTTTGTGTCTATCCTTGACATTCCTAATCGGTGATGGCAAAGTAGTACTCATATTGAAATTTTGACTGGGAGGATTACAATGAGTGACAGCATGGATAAGACGATTGCGCGTATCAATGAACTAGCTCGTAAGGCGAAGGCGGAAGGCCTGACAGATGCTGAGCTAGAAGAGCGTAACGAATTAAGAAAGATCTATATCAATGCCTTTAGAGGAAACCTGAAGGTCCAACTCGATTCCATTAAGTTTACTGACGAAGAGAAATAAGCCTACATATAGATACTACATTCAAAGGGGAAATGAATGATGACGTTGAAAGCTGTGCTTTTTGATTTGGATGATACTTTGCTATGGGATGATCGCAGTGTAGAGGAGGCTTTTGCTGCAACTTGTGAAGAAGCGGCGAAGCATGTGAATGTAAATCCAGAGGAGTTAGAAGCATCTGTTCGTAAAGAAGCTAGAAGCTTATACGAATCCTTTGAGACGTTCCCATTTACCAAAATGATTGGAATCAATCCTTTTGAGGGTCTATGGGCGAATTTCACACAAGGTGAGGACGAAAACTTCCGCAAACTAGAGAAATTGGCACCAGGCTATCGCACAGAATCATGGACGAGAGGGCTTGCTGCGCTGGGGATTGAAGATCGTGAGCTAGGTTACAAGCTAGGTGAGTTGTTTGCAGCTGAACGTCGCAGACGTCCCTATGTTTACGAAGAAACGTTCCGTGTGTTAGATGCTTTGAAGGGCAATTACAAGCTGCTTCTATTAACGAACGGTTCTCCTGATCTTCAAAAGGAGAAATTAGCAGGTGTTCCTGCGATTGCTCCGTACTTTGATCATATTGTGATTTCCGGTGAATTTGGACAAGGGAAGCCTGCTGCGGCTATTTTTAACTATGCCTTAAGTCTGCTTGAGATTGATGCTGCGGAAGGCATTATGATTGGGGACAAGCTGACGACTGATATTTTGGGATCGGGAAGCATCGGCATGCGTAACATTTGGATTAATCATCACGGATTACAAAGTGGCGACGAGATTGTACCTGCCTATGAGGTGTCCCGTCTGCAAGACATTTTGCCGATTATTTCGAACGGTTAGGTCAGCAGCAAGAAGGTCAAGAAGAAAGCCCAGCAGCTATTCAAGACGTTATGTCTTGCGCTGTTGGGCTTTTTAATGTGTGTGACTATGCTTTAATAAATTGTGGATCATCAACATTGTAAGCGACCCAACCATCTTTTTCGATGAATAGGCGAACAGCAACGATTTGACGGTTATCCATCAAAGTGAAGAAGTGATTTGTGTTCTCAGGAACGGAGATCACGTCACCTGGCTCAAGTTCAACATCGAAATAGCCAAGTTCTTCGGATTTGATAATGAAAATCCCTTTACCAGAAACGATAGCGCGGATTTCATCTTCGGTGTGCGTGTGCACTTGTTCGAATTTTTTAAGAAGCTCTTCTATATTTGGAGTTGCATCAGAAAGTGAGATTACGTCCCAAATTTCATAGCCGCGTCTTGCAGCCAAGTCTTTAATTTCACCTTCATAAGTGGAGATGATTTCTGCTTTCTCTTCATCATTCAGTACGAATTTCTCGCGAAGTGCTACAGGTAGCTTATCAGCGTCCCAGTGCTCATAGACAACCTCTTGACTATCCAAGAAGGCTTTAACTTCCGCTTCGCCCTCGATACGTTCATTGGTGTTGCGAATTCTAATTTGTGCCACGTTACATCCCTCTTTCATAAATAAATATATACATATTATAGAGGATATCGGGCTGACTGTCGATGGAGGGATATAAATTTTTCCGATAAATCCTATAGGAATTTACCTCCACATCATAAAGCATATTTTCGTTTACCGAAAATGACTTTATGATTGGCGATAAAAATAACCTTTTAAACGCGGTCGATAATCCTGGAATTACATCGAAGTAAGTTTTATCATAATTCAAAATCTTTTCATAGAAGCCGTATTCTGTTACACTAAAACTTAACATAATTTGTCGATTTTTTTCTCATTTTCGGTTAAGGATAAGTTGAAAGGGAGTCTTGCCATGAAAAAACCACCGATTCAAGAACAGCTTAAGAAAAAGATTATGATCCTAGATGGTGCCATGGGTACGATGATTCAGCAGGAGAACTTGACCGCTGAGGATTTCGGAAGTGATGATCTGGACGGATGTAATGAAATTCTATGTGTTACGCGCCCAGATGTTATTCAAAAAATTCATGAAGCTTATTTCGCCGCTGGCGCTGATATGATAGAAACGAATACGTTCGGAACGACGAGTGTCGTTTTGGCGGAGTATGACTTGCAAGATCGTCATCGGGAGTTGAACATCGCTGCTGCGAAATTGGCGATTGCTGCCGCTGAGAAATATTCAACACCAGAATGGCCGCGATACGTCATTGGTGCTATGGGGCCGACGACTAAAACTTTGTCCGTGACAGGCGGCGTAACGTTTGAGCAATTGGAAGAAAGCTATTACCAGCAGGCGCTTGCCCTTGTTGAAGCAGGCGTAGACGCGATGCTGCTTGAGACTTCCCAAGATACGCTGAATGTTAAAGCGGGCAGCATCGGGATTCGCAGAGCATTTGAAACATTAGGCGTAGAACTTCCAATTATGATCTCAGGTACGATTGAACCAATGGGCACAACGCTAGCTGGGCAAAATATTGAATCCTTCTATATCTCGCTCGAACATTTGAAGCCGATTTCGATGGGCTTGAACTGTGCGACGGGTCCTGAATTTATGCGCGATCACATACGTACGCTTTCCAGTATTGCGGACACAGCAATCAGCTGTTATCCCAATGCAGGCTTGCCGGATGAGAACGGTCACTATCACGAATCACCGGAATCGTTGGCGAAGAAGATGGCTGGCTTTGCGGAGCAAGGCTGGATCAATATTGCCGGTGGCTGCTGTGGAACGACGCCTGATCACATTCGTGCGATGGCAGAGACGCTTGCGAATTATAAACCAAGAACAGAGTTCGGTACCCATCCTCCTGCGATCTCCGGGATTGAGACTGTATATATCGAACCAGAAAACCGTCCAATCATGGTTGGTGAACGGACGAATATTTCCGGATCCAGAAAATTTAAGCGTCTCATTAAAGAAGGCAAGTTCGAAGAGGGCTCAGAAATCGCTCGTACACAAGTGAAGAACGGCGCACATGTGATCGACATCAATTTACAAGATACGGATATTGATGAAGCATATGCCGTAGAAGAGTTCATGCAAGAGGTTGTGAAAAAGGTCAAAGTGCCATTAATGATTGACTCGACTTACGATCACATTATTGAGCTTGGACTCAAGTATTCACAAGGAAAAGCGATTATCAACTCGATTAACTTAGAAGATGGCGAGACGAAATTTGCAGGTATTTTACCTCTGATTCATCGCTACGGGGCATCGGTTGTTTGTATTCTCATTGATGAGCGTGGGCAAGCGGTATCGCGTCAGGCGAAAATCGAAGTGGCCACACGTTCGTATGAACTTTTGACTGGCAAGTATGGCATGAATCCAGAGGATATTATATTTGATCCGAATATGTTCCCTGTCGGCTCAGGAGATCCGCAGTACATTGGTTCCGCTGTGGAAACCATTGAAGGTATTAAGATGATTAAAGAGAAGTATCCGCTTGCCAAGACGATTCTTGGATTAAGTAATATCTCCTTCGGTTTGCCGGATGCGGGTCGTGAAGTTCTGAACTCTGTCTACTTGTACCACTGTACGAAGGCAGGACTTGATTATGCGATCGTAAATACGGAGAAACTAGAACGGTATGCTTCGATTCCGGATACAGAGCGTCAACTAGCAGAGGATCTCATTTATAATACGAATGATGAGACTTTAGCGAATTTCGTAGCTCATTTCCGTGAGAAAAAGGTGGAAAAGAAGGAGAAGATTTCGAATCTATCTCTGGAGGAGCGACTGGGCTCTTACGTGATTGAAGGTACGAAGGAAGGTTTAATTCCGGACTTGGACAGTGCGCTTCAAACCTATTCCCCGCTAGAGGTTATTAATGGACCGCTGATGAAGGGAATGGAGGAAGTTGGCCGTCTATTCAATAACAACGAACTCATCGTTGCTGAGGTGCTTCAAAGCGCCGAGGTTATGAAAGCATCCGTTAATTATTTAGAGCCGTTCATGGAGAAATCTGAGACAGCGGTGAAGGGTAAAATCATTTTGGCAACGGTCAAAGGGGACGTTCACGATATTGGGAAAAATCTCGTGGAAATTATCCTTTCCAATAATGGTTACAAAATTGTCAACCTGGGGATCAAGGTACCGCCAGAGCAAATTATTGAAGCATACCGCAAAGAGCAAGCAGATGCTATTGGTTTGTCAGGCTTGCTGGTGAAATCAGCTCAGCAGATGGTTGTTACTGCGCAGGATTTACGCACAGCAGGCGTGGATGTGCCGATTCTCGTTGGTGGTGCGGCGTTAACGCGCAAATTTACCAAAACACGGATTCAGCCTGAGTATGAAGGCGTAGTTCTCTATGCGAAGGATGCGATGGATGGCCTTGATATTGCGAACAAGCTTAGCGATCCTGAGCAGCGCCAACGTTTGATTCAAGAGCTAAGAGAAAGCCTAGAGTCAGATGTGATGGATACAGGTAAAAAAGAAGAGAAGCTGCCACAGCTTACACGTGTGAGTTCATCCGCTGTGTCCAAGGATTTGCCAGTACAGGTGCCGCAAGATACAGAGCGTCATATCTTACGAGACTATCCGATTGGTCATTTGATGCCGTATGTGAACATGCAGATGCTGTTAGGGCATCATCTTGGGTTAAAAGGCAAAGTGGAGCAGCTGCTCAGCGATAAAGATGCCAAAGCACTTCAGTTGAAAGACACGGTTGACTCGATCCTACATGCGGCTCAACATAATGGGATTATTAAAGCTCACGGCATGTATCGCTTCTTCCCGGCGCAATCTAGTGGCAATGATGTGATTGTGTACGATCCATCGGATACAAGCAAAGTGCTCGAGACCTTTACGTTCCCTCGTCAAGATAAGGAGCCGTACCTCTGTCTAGCTGATTATTTGAAATCAGTCGAAAGCGGCGAAATGGATTATGTTGGATTCTTGCTTGTAACAGCCGGTCATAACATTAATGAATTGGCCAAGGAATGGCGCGACAACGGGGATTACTTGAAATCCCATGCACTGCAAGCGACTGCGTTAGAAGTCGCGGAAGGTTTTGCTGAGCGCGTTCATCACATTATGCGCGATGTGCTTGGTATTGCGGATCGTGTTGATATGACGATGCAAGAAAGATTTGGGGCGAAGTATATCGGACAACGCTTCTCGTTCGGTTACCCAGCTTGCCCTAATCTCGATGATCAAGCAAAGCTGTTTAATTTGCTGAAGCCAGAAGATATCGGCGTTGAATTGACGGAGTCGTTCATGATGGAGCCGGAAGCTTCGGTGTCTGCAATCGTCTTTGCACATAAAGAAGCACGTTATTTTAACGTAGGATAAGTAGGCGAGAGCGAGGCAGCTAGCAGGAACAATCGTGTTCCGCGGCATCCTCGCTTTCCGTTTTACTCTCTGAAGAATGGGGTTTGGCTTGTGGATTTGTACTTTTTGGGAACGGGGGCTGGCATGCCCTCCAAGCAAAGAAATGTAACTTCGATTGCCTTGAATTTATTAGACGAACGGGGAACCTACTGGCTGGTGGATTGCGGGGAAGGAACGCAGCAGCAGATTTTGAACTCGCCAGTGAAGCTGGGGCGAACGGAGAAGATTTTCATCACCCATTTGCATGGCGATCATCTATATGGGCTGCCAGGTTTATTGACGAGTCGCTCCTATTTAGGCGGCGATACGCCTTTGACGCTGTATGGGCCACGTGGACTTAAGCAATTCGTGGACACTGCCTTAGAGGTCAGCGGGGCACATCTCGGCTATACGCTGCACCTTGTTGAACTCGATGAAGAGGGCATTATTTTCGAGGACGATAGCTTTGTAGTAGAAACGGCTCGATTAGAGCACCGCATCGAATCTTTTGGTTTTCGCATCGTGGAGAAGGATCAGCCTGGCAAGCTTCTGAATGAAAAACTTAAGGAGCTTGGCATTCCGGCTGGTCCGATTTATGGCCAATTAAAGCAAGGGCAAACTGTACAGCTTGATGATGGTCGGATCATAAATGGGCAGGATTTCTTAGGCGCTCCCGTCCCTGGTCGAGTGGTTGTCATTCTAGGGGACACACGCTACTGTGAGGGAGCCAAAAAGCTTGCCCGCGGCGCGGATGTTCTCGTCCATGAAGCGACGTTTGCGATGGATAAACAGGAGCTTGCTTATGCGTTTGATCACGCGACGTCAACCGATGCCGCGCGGACAGCGCAGGAGGCAGGAGCGAACGCCTTGATCATGACGCATCTTAGCTCTCGTTATCAAGGCGAGAGCATCAATGTGCTGCTGCACGAAGCACAGCACATCCACGCTAACAGTCACTTGGCGAAGGATTTCTGGAGCTTTGAAGTACCGCGCAAAGTGTAATAAAATAAGCTTCTTTCGCTCTTTTCTTGGCGAGAGAAGCTTATTTTTTGCTTTTTAGCTTCAATTTCTGATGTTCACTTCATACACTAAACAAAACCAACGGAAATCGAGGTGGAGTATGGAGATTACACTCGGCGAAGTGCTGCTTTCTATCTTTATATCCTCGATCTTCTTCATCATTATTAAGCAAATTTGGAAGTCTTACAAAGATTCAGAATAGTTTGAAAAGTTAGCGTGGAAGCCCTATACGGAAGGCTAGGGCTTCTGATAAAATGATTGTAACCGCTTTAGATATGGGGGTGGACATGACGTACTCGGTTTACAGAGCAACTGTATACCAGATCTCCTTTTTTATTTTGATTTGTGCTATATTTGGAATTTTATGTATATCAAAGGAAGCGTATGCCAGTGAAATACCAGTTTCACAAGGTAAATCTGCAGTAGCATCATCGGTTACAGGAGTTACATATAGTGCAACCCAAGCGGTGGATGGATTTATTTATACGAAATGGGCAGCAAGTACGTCACAACTTCCACAATGGTTAACGGTAGACCTTGCGCAGAATGTCCATGTTGCTCGAGTTGAAACCGTATTTGAACATGTGAATAGTTCCTATGACTACAAGATTGAAACTTCAATTGATGGTATTAATTGGAGTGTTTTTGCAGATCGTTCGGCGAATTCAGCGATCAACTTTCCCTTTTATTTGGATGATGGTGATGTTCTCGCAAGATTCGTTCGACTACAAGTACTGGGGGTAGGCTCACCGGGCGATTCAGCTAGTGTTTATGATTTTCGCGTGTATTCAACAAGTGAACCTCTAGCGCTGCTGTCACAAAATAAAACTACGGCGGCTTTTAGCAGCTTTTCCGGTACTTGGGGCTCCGACAAAGCTGTGGATGGTCAATTGTTATCTAGTTGGGCACCAAGCAGTACTTCACTACCTCAGTGGCTAGTGGTAGATCTCGGTCAGCTGCGGAATGTGCAGCGATTCGAAACGACCTACACGAATCAGCAAGATGTGTATGGGTACAAAATTGATTTTTCAGTCGATGCACTTACCTGGTATACCTTTACGGATCGTACAGCGAATATGCAGAGGGGAGACCCGCGTTATGTTGATGATGGGAATGTCACGGCGCGATATTTCCGACTCACGACGACGAGTGCGGCCTCGGGAGGGTATGCAAGCGTAGCGGAATTTCAAATTTATGGACCTGATAACGGTTCGAGTGGGGGTACGAATCCCCAGACACTCACTAGCGTCTATTTAGATGAGGAGAGCTACAGCGTACAACCTGGTGAAGCGAGATCCAGCTTTTTATCAGGTGTTTACGCCAATGGGCAAACGAATAGTATTCAATCAGGCGCCACCTATCGAATGGCAAATACTGCAGTAGCAACAGTCAATGCGAGTGGTGTGATCACGGGAGTCGCTGCCGGCACAACTACGTTGACCGTGACCTATAATGGGAAAACGACATCTGCTAGTATTACGGTGACATCTCTTTTGACGAATGTAAATCGCATTGCCTTCGATGCTTATTCGTATACGTTCCCAATTGGTGCCACTAGATCACCTTCTATCATTGCGTATAAGTACGACAGCACTACACAAACGCTATCAACTGGACTTACTTATTCGAGTTCAAATCCTTCAGTGGCTACTGTGAACGCAAGTGGCTTGGTGACAGGTATCTCGGCAGGTACAACGACAATCACCGCTTACTATGGCAATTTTACGGCGTCAGCAAGTGTGCAGGTAACAGTTCCAGTAAGTCGAATCGAACCCGACGAAAGTTCATTATTGTTGGATGTAAATGCGACACACTATCTTGCCATCCGAGCTTATGATAGTCAAAATAATTCCTCCGATGTCACTTCCAGTACGAGCTTCATAACTTCAAATTCATCTGTCGTCACCATCAGCAGCAGTGGTTATATCACAGCCGTAAGTGCAGGAAGTGCCATTATCACTGCAACGTATAGTGGTATCTCTACAACGGTGTATGTGACAGTAGGCTTCAGAGACATCATAGCGCCGGTTTGGAACTATGGTTCAAGTGTTACAGTAACGCCAGAATCAAGTGGTTCTATTACACTAACCTGGTCCGCGGCAACGGATAACGTTGGGGTCACATCCTATCGGGTCTATATGGATTCGGAGCTAATGACGACTGTGTCTGGAAGTGTGCTCTCCACGCAGCTAACCGGATTAATGACGGGCACGGCTATAAATTTCAAAATAGAAGCGGGCGACCTAGCGAACAACTGGTCATCTACAGGTCCAACAACCTCCTACACGATAACCGATGTTGTGAAGCTAACAAGCAATTCCACAATTTTGCTTACGGGCGAGCGGGTGCGAGAAGCTGCTCCTGACGGAAGTATGCTTTCAAGAATTCATATCGATGAGAATGAGATACGAGATGCTTTTAAAGCTTTAAACAATGGCACAGCTTCGTTATTGTCGCTGCAAATTCAGGATGATCATGATACAACAATCGTCGAATTTTCAGCTAGTGTCATGAATGATCTATCTGGAACTGGAACGAATGGAAGTCTTCAACTGGATTTGTCAGCGATTCAGGTTTCAATTCCATGGCTCCTTTTTAAAAATCATGTAACAGAAGCTGAACAATCGAATGGGCTATTTTCAGTTAAAATTCGGCATGAAGCGGGTCAAGTTGCGGAAGCTTTACAGCGGAAAGCAGACCAAGAACAAGCAAATTTGCTGCTCACGAATCCAATCGAGTTCGAAATCCAAGCAGGCGGTCAATCTATTCGATTTTATGACAATATGCACATGGAAAGATCCATTGCACTTCCAGGTACATCGTACACACCTAATGTGACTGCTGTTCGATTCGATGAAGCTTCAGGTGAAATATCCTTTGTCCCCTCACGACTCACAGGTGGCGATAACAATTGGAGAATGGTGATTAAAGACCAGTATGGCGGATTGTACTCTATCCTTCAGAAGGATAAGCATTTTGATGATATGGGTACACACTGGGCGAAAGAGGACGTACAGATCCTTGCTTCCAAAGGCATTATTACAGGAGTTGATGATCTACGCTTCGCGCCTGAGAAAGAAATTTCACGTGCTGAATTTGCTACATTGCTCATTCGCGCGCTTGGTATGCGAGTTAACGGATCTGTTCAAGAGGCTACTGGATTCAAAGATATCCACGCGACAGACTGGTATGCTCAAATGGTGAGCACAGCGGCGAAATCAGGCTTAATTGAAGGGTATGAGGATGGTACCTTCCGACCTTCGCTGCAAGTGACACGCGAACAGATGGCAGCTATGATCAACCGAACGATTCAAACGACTGGTGCCCAAGAAGAAAGCTATGCACAGGATGCGATTCTGAAGTCGTATACCGATCAACATGCTATAGATAACTGGGCAAGAGAAGCGATGGCGTTTACTCTGCACAAAGGGCTGATTCAAGGAGTCACGGAGACGCAGCTTAGTCCTAATGCCTCCGCGACGCGAGCACAAGCGGCTGTTATGTTGAAACGGTTACTCATTTATTTGCAATATATAAATTAACTTAGGAAGAGAACGCAATTCGCCAGTAGGCGATAGCGTTCTTTTTCTCATTTTCGAGGCGGATGTCACGATGATTACAAATTCTTCATAACACGCAAATCAGCAGAAAATAAAGCTCTGGTAATCTAAGATTGTAAACTCTAGTTGAAGGGCGTGAGGAAGAATGAACGGAGTACCTCTATTAACGGCGCCACAACCTGCTAAACTGATGGTGAAGCTGGCAACCCAAGCATCTGAAATCGAACAAGCGATGAGACTGCGGTATCAGATTTTTGTGGAAGAAGAGAAGAATTTACTTCTTCGTAATGAGAGTAGGTTGGAAATGGATGCCTACGACGTTTATTGTGATCATCTCATTGTCAAAGAGCTGGAGTCAGATCAAGTTATCGGTACGTATCGTCTTCTTCCAGGAGACCGTGCTAGCGAGGGAATTGGGTTTTATTCGGAAACTGAATTTGACTTAGGCAGCTACAGTCATTTTAGAAAGCAATCCTTAGAGTTAGGCCGTAGCTGTATCGCACCTGAATATCGCGGCGGTAGAGCCATTAGTATGCTCTGGGAAGGGATTGCTAGTTATATTAGCAATAGCCATTTTACGCATTTGATCGGTTGTGCCAGTGTTCACATCCCAACGATAGAGGAATTAAATGAAATTTATACAATGCTTTGTCAGAAGCATGTTCTGACGGAGCGCTATGGGATCAAGCCTCGCGAGACACATCGAATCTCTGGACTTGCTCAGATTGATCTTGCTGGGAAAGAGAAAGAAATGTTTCGAAAGCTGCCTCCATTGATGAAAGGCTATCAACGGCTAGGGGCTGAAATTGGCGGAGATCCCGCGTATGATGAGCTATTTGGGACTGTAGATTTTTTCATAATCTTTCAAAAAGATCACATCACAAGTCGGTACAAACGACACTATCTGGCTACAGACTAAGAGGAGGAGGACATGTCTTGTACGAGTGGATTGCCAAACTTACTTTAAATGAGAGTAACGGTGCACAAAGCCGTTTGGCACGTGTGCTACCCATTTTCCCATTGTGGATGATGTCCTGCTTATGTGTCATGATAGCCTCGATATGGTGTGTAGCTTCACGAAATGGGTTTCTTAAGCGTGTGGAACATAATCTTGCTGATCTATTAGGACCTATTTCTAAACGCAGGCTACGGAGGCTCAGAAGACGTTACGTGAAAAATGTGGTGTACTCGTTTTGTGAGATTTTACTTTTGTCGAACCGCATGCATGAGCGGAATTTCAAGCTGCAGGGTGAGGAGCATTTGCTGGAAGCGGAGCAATTGGCTAAGGGCAAAGGATTTATCATTTACGCGCCTCATGTTGGTAACTTCTTTAGTTATTATTGGTTCTTCACCAAAAGATACGATTGCCTCACTGTCGCTTCCGCAGGAAGTCCGGAGCTGTTGCCGCTGTATATGAAATTTGCTGAGCTAGGATGTAAAGGCTTAGATTATGACAGTGTGCCCCCTCTTGAGCTGTACCGGACATTGAAAAAGCATGTGCAATCCGGTGGTGTCGTCTTCCTGTTAGGCGATTTCTGGCGATCTTCATTTCCGCTATCAAAATTATTTGGCAGGGTAACCCGAACGCCGGAAGGTGCGGCGATGTTATCACTGGAACAGCAGGTCCCCATTGTGCCGTTTTATGGGTACAGGAAGCGAAACTTTCAACATCAACTCATTGTTGGAGCCCCAATTAACTTGAGCTCCCAAGTAGAGCGAGTATCGCGATCGGCAAGAGCCGAGATGAACCTTATCCTAAATAACTTTATTGAAAAGGCTATTCGAGAACAACCAGCTTCGTGGTTTTATTGGTTTAATGCTCATGAGCGTTGGGAGAATGTACATCATCAAGTAAGAGCATAAGAACGGAGGGGTATGAATGGATTCAGGTAGCCACTTATTGTTTGGTGTTAGCCTAGCAGGACTTGCGTGTTTACAACCGGCCGTCGTTCAAGAGCCAGTGCTGTTGCAGGCGATTCTTGCGGGAACATTAGTAGGATCCTATGCGCCCGATTTTGATACGGTTGCTCGCTTGCGAGGGTATGCCAGCTATGTCCGTACGCATCGAGGCGTGACACATTCTTTGCCAGCATTATTGATATGCCCGTTATTGATCAGTTTGCCGTTCGCGGCGGTTTTTGGTGTGTGGGAGCACTTTCTTAGTTTATACCTTTGGACGTTTCTAGCAGTCGTTTGTCATGTAGGCTTAGATGTACTGAATGTTTATGGAGTACAATGCTTGCGGCCATTCACGAAAAAATGGTTTCATCTCGATACACTTTGCCTGTATGATCCATTCCTATTTGGGCTTCATGGGTTAGGTGCCATCCTATGGATTGTCGTTTGGCGAGGGGCATCAGGAGAATATATTGGTGAAATGTACGCGCTCATTTTTGCAGCTACACTGCTCTATATTGCCATCCAAGCCTCTGGGCGTAATAACCTGATGAAGCTTGTACGAAACGAGTTAAGGCTCTCAAATGGCGTCTGCCACCTTGTGCCGAGCTTAAGTTGGTTCTACTGGCAGTTTATTTTTGAAAGTGAGACTAGTTTCTATCTGGGTGAGATTCGCGCGGGCAAGGTGACCGTATTTGAGCAGTACAGTAAGCAAGATTACAATACGCAAGGTTCCCATCCGATTGTCAAAGCAACCATGGGGACAGAGGCTGTTCGTTCTTTTCTGCATTTTGCTCAGCACATTTATGTGAGTTGGAAAGAGAAGAATGGCGGGTACGAGGTGCAGTGGCGTGACATGCGGTTCTGGCACAAACGAAAGTTTTCTTTCGGGGTCGACGTTCACCTGGATAGTAACATGAATGTGGTGAGTGATCGGATTGGAATGGATAAAAAAGCATGGGATCCCCCTTATGTGTAAAAAGTGGTTGAGAAGCCTCATTCCTATTGGAATGAGGTTTTTACGTTTGGTGTGCACATACTAAATGTGCCCAATTTGTCATTTTAAAAAAGAGGGGAATAGGCTGTTCAGGTTGAAAATATGGTACAATAGTCCTAGGTAGGTTGATGTGTTTACTTTTAGAATATGTAACATTGGAGCGGGGATGAATGAAGAGAAGAGAACCGCATGATGAAGGTTTTACGCTAGTTGAAGTTCTAGCAGCAACCGTTATTTTGGCAGTAGTTTCGATGGCGATGATGGCATTCTTCATACAGGCGATGTCCTATAATAAAGGCAATCAGAATAAGACTGTCATGATCAATTTGGCGAGAAATGCTTTGTTTTATATGGAGAGGCAGTCGTTTAATGAGATGCGGGAGTACTTTATTACTGGAACGGTCGTACATACAGGTATAGATCTGAAGGAAGCTCAATGTAGTATGGACTCCGCTGTGCTCAAATGCGATACAAATTATAAGACCCTAGAAAAAATGACTGGGCTTTGGGATGTGTTTAATCCTGAAGTAAACGGGAAGCAGTATGAGGTGACAGTAAAATATCAGAAAGAGTTAACAGTGGATACGGAAGTAATAAATCCTGAAAAATTCACCTATTTGATTCCGATATCTGTCACTGTGAAAGACAAGAACGCTTCAGACAATAGCTCACGCAATCAAGCAAACGTGGAGGGGTATATTCTGGATGAATCGATTCGTTAATGGGTTTTTAAAACGGGAAGAAGGTCTATCGTTAGTCGAGTTACTCGCTGTGCTGACTATTCTTTCGTTAGTCATGGGAACGATTTATGGTGTCATTACGTTTGGTTATACCTCTTACAATAAAGTAAAGGTTGAGAATGAGCTGCGGGATGAGGCAGATATTGTCATGTCAACGATTATGACGGAATTGTACACGGTTGGCCCGACGACGATTGAAAGTAAACAAGGTGTGAACGGCATTACGCTAACACGCAAAGATCTCGTTGATGCTGAAACCTCGTACAGTGAAATCTACTTTGATCCTGTTCAGCCGGGTGTAATTAATCAGCTTCGACTAGGTGATCCGAAGGAAGTTCCGTCAGCGGTAAAAGCACTCGAGATTGCGTCTGATCTGAAGGGTTCAACTATACAACTTGAATGTGGCTCCATTATGCAGTGCCATAACGGACTTATCGTAGTCGATTTACATCTCATGCAGAAAGATGCCAAAGGGATCGCGCATACGTTGAACTTAAAAAGCAGATTCGGTTTTTAATGGGGGAGTGCGATTGTGATCAAGCGATTAAAAGATGAGCGAGGCGCTGCACTGCTGCTTGTGCTTTTTATCATTATTATATTTACGTTGCTGGGGATGGCGGTCATTAGCGCTAGTATTGGCGGGGCTGTTCGAACGCAAACGAAGCAGAAAGATGTTCAAAGCGTACACTTGGCTGAGAAAGCATTGAATGAGGCAGTTGCGATTATTCAAGGTATGCTGGCGGATCAAAGGTCGATTAATTTGGAGCTCCTGAAGAGTCAATTGGAAGCTGTGATGATTGTGGTGAATAAACCAAACGCCATAAGCACCGATTATGATCAGCAATACGGGGAGGGTCAATCCAACGTCAAGACGGTGGCCAAGCTGGAGGATAAGAAAGATCCACTAACGATCACAGTTAAAGTGACTGCTTCCATTCAAGGTGTAACTCGTACATTAGAGCAGGCTCTAGTTGTAAATGGGTATCCTGATGTGCTGAAATACGCTGCGGGTTCAGAGGATGGTAATTTAATTATTAACGGATCGCCCTATTTTTTTGGAGAAGATAGCAATGGTGGAGGTCTCTACGCAGGTAAACAATTGTTAATTAAAAACGAAGCTGAATATTTTTACGAGAGTGAAACAAAGAAACACGAGCCAACCAAGTTTCCGGATCTTGTAGGTACAGCTTATGTGCAATCGTTATCCGATATTAAATACTGTGATACGCCCAAATGTACAACGTACAAAGCAATTCAAGAGGTCAGCGGAGACAGTGAAGCCAAAAAGGCTGATAACATACTTGGTCAAACCAGTGTGCGACAAATTAAAAGTAATAAAGATTTCATTGGAATTAATATGGATGAATCGTTTATTGATAAGCTGACTGAAGCCATTGGTGGCGGAGGCATCGAATGGACGGAAATGGAATCCAGATACAAACATCAAATGAGTGATGTCATTAATTATTTATTGGGATCACCTGACAAATTTGAAACAATTAGTCCACTGCAACCTGTAACGAATGAGGAAGCTGCGGTATATAATCAAAAATTAGCGGATTATAAAAGATTAATTGAATCAGGCCGTTTAGATGGTTCGGTTCTGCATCGGGGTGATTTTAATTTGAATAATTTGGATTATTCGAAATTATTATATAGTAACGCCGATGATAGTGGGAAAAAGTTAAGAAGGGATACCAATTCAGACGGTTATTTTAAAAGTAATTGGTTTATCATCGATGGTGATTTGAACATTACGAATACATTTACATCACTGGGTTCAGAGATTCCAGTAAGAGCAAACATTCTAGTGACTGGGGATGTTCATATTACGGGCAATGTAAAGATGGATGCTACTATATTTGCGTTGGGTGATACCGTAATTGAGGATGCTTCAATCAAGGGCTTAGACGACCGTGAGCTTGTTTTGATGAGTAAAGGGAGCATATTAATCACGAGAGTAAATACGAACGGGAATACGGACGAGGATTCGAGCGGAGAAGGTATGTTTAAAAATATTGACGATGAGCAATACCAGAAAGCTTTTGCAATAACGCAAGATCATAGTGCTCGTATTCAACGTTTGGATGCTTTCTTTTATACGGATTCTACGGCTGAATTGTACGGTGTAGGATCCATTTTCTGGATTAAGGGCGGTTTTTTCGCCAGACGTGATCTTACGATTAATGCCTTAAGGGGATATGCACAGGTAACAGGCGGAAACATTGAAGGGGAGGCAAATCAAACTTCGATACCTGGCACGCGAGCCAGATTCATTATTTCGTATAACAATGATATATTTGATCATCAAGCTGCTGCGTTGCCGCGTATTAAGACAGTGCAATTGATCAGAGGGAAGAAGAAAATGACTAACCAATAATAATAATGAAAAAGCTGCCGATTTCTCGGCAGCTTTTTTCATTTTAGTATCTGTTTTGGAATTTCTTCCGCTCCTCGACAATAATTTGAACAGAATCGGAGAGAGCTGGATTGTTCTTATCTGTTACGGTAACTGTGGCTGTACCGACACGTTCAGCTTTCACTACGCCATTTTGAAGCGAAATAATGCCTGTGCCGTTGATCTCCCAGTCTAACAGTGATGACGCACGATCTTTGAGTTCGCTCGGGACGACTCTTAAGAGAGTCAAAAGGTCACTCGTATTTTCAGTCGGACTGTCTACGAATAACGTAATTGGGCCTTCTGGAAGGAAAATGCCTGTAAGAACTTGCTTAATCTCAATCGTTTTCGTATCGGATTTACCGCCAACCAGCACCTTAACAATGACTGTGCCTTCCGCTTTTCCGGTTAGTTTTCCTTCACTCGGCGTGTTCGTCGAAGCAGTCCAATCTGCTAAGTTGGATGCGCTAGAATTATCATCCTTCAGTATGAACCATTGGAAGCCGGTATGAACCGCATCCGGGCGCGTAATGATAGCCTTCAAGTTGACGGAATCGCCTACTTTGATCTGAGTAGGCGCACCTGTGATAGCAACACTTTTCACAGGATTCGTAATGTTAATTGTGAAACTTTCCGTATAAGTTGCACGCACATGCGAGACATTGTGTTCGGCTATGAGCGTGACACTACCTGTTACATTCCCGGCTTTAAGTCCTTCGAAATGATGGTGTGAGCTGTCGCTTCCTTGACGATCATCAACTAGATTACTCGGATCATTAACGGTCCAATTGACCGATCCAGAGACGATAGTTTGATTCGTCGATTCAAAGGAGGCGTTCAGCTCCACGGTGTCTCCAACTAAAAGTTCAGTAACTCCATCTACCCCAAGATTGCCATTTCCATTTCCGTTGCCATTGCCACCAGGAATTACAATGTGAATGGCTGGTTGAATAACAGTAATATCACCTGAAGCGGTAATCGATGGGTCGGACTTCGATACAATCGTAATGGTTGCTGTACCTACTTTAAGGGCTTCAATATGCCCGTTTGCATCCACTCTGACAATGCTTGGATCACTTGAAGTCCAAGTGAAGTCAGACTGGATCGTACCTACTGGATTAATAATCGGACTTAGCTGGGCTGATTCACCTAAGTCTATCCTTCTGTCTTCTAAATTCAACGTGAACACTGTTACAGATATGGAGTCACTATACGGATTGTTTTTATTCGTCTTTAGTGAGAGTGAAGCCTGTACCACTCCTGGTGTTATGCCAGTAATGACGCGTTTATAAGGATCTCCAGGAACTGTATTCCTAATAAACCCAGGTACTTCCTTTTGAGGTGAATCCCATTTAATCGTTTCGGGATCTACTTCTTCATTAACGGTAGTTAATTTTCCTGTAAGCACCATCGACGCCCCAACTCGAAGAATGGAAGAGGAGTGCTCAATGGTCAATGCTGGTTGCATGACTTTAATCTCTGCTGTAGCGGATGCGTTGGAACCATCTTTGGCTTTTGCTGTTAGGTTGGCTGTCCCAGCGGCTACACCGCGAATATTTCCGTTCTGATCGACAGTGAAGATTTGTGTGTTCGAAGAAGTCCATTCCAATGATTTATCACTTGCATTATTAGGCAAAATAGTGGGCGACATTTGGAACGTTTCTCCCACACGAATGGTGGTAGTCGTTAACGAAATGGATGTAATAGGAACTGCTTTTACCGTAACTGCAAATGGTGCTGTATACTGACTTCCTTTATTCGTCCTAATTTCAACAGTACCATTGACGGTTCCAGCTTTTTGGCCAGTCAAGATTCGTTTCATATCTCCGTCCGTGGCAAAGCTGACATTAACTCGATTATCAGGGAGCCAAGTGATCGTGGAAATTTCTTCATTCACGGTATTGAATTTGGCTTCTAATGTAATTTTTTCACCAATATTCACCGTATTCGGACCATCGACAGTAAATGTTGGCTGCATGACCGTTACCGTTGCATGACTGCTTTTATTAGAACCATCAGTCGAAGTAACAGTAACTTGTGAGGAACCTACAGCTTTACCAGTTACTCTGCCTGTACCATCGACGGTGACGAAATCCGTCCGATCTGAACTCCAAGCGAAAGTTGGATAATCAGCATTGGCTGGCAAATAATTCGTTGGTAATTGCGCAGTTTCGCTAACACGAATGGTGGTGTTCTCTAGCGTAACCGATGAGACAGGTATGAACACGGTGACGTCATAACCTTTGGTGTAAGTTCTTTTATTCGTCACTACCGTTGCTGTGACTGTTACTGTTCCTTTTTTATGACCTTGCAACGTGCTGGTGAAGGAAGCGCTTGAACCATTAATGAAACTTGCTATGCTTGGATCGGATGAACTCCAGCTTTTCGAAGTCACTTCTTCATTAGCTGTTACAAGAGTTGCTGTAAGGTCAATAGAAGAATTAACCGCTACTTGTGTTGGCCCCGTAATGTTTAGACCAGGTTGAATGACAGACACGACGGAGGTTGCTACGAGTCCACTGCCATCTGTAGCGGTCGCCGTAATGTGTGCTGTTCCTGCATTTAGTCCGTTAATTTCGCCGCTGGCGTTAACCGTAACGATAGATGTATCGTCGGAGACCCAAGTGAAGTGTTCATTCGTTTTGTATGTCGCATTAGCCGGTAATACCTTAGGGATTAACTTCGTTGTATCCCCTTTTGCGATAATGATATTATCCAACGTTAAGCTAGTTAGCTTGATGTAAGATGTAATAACTTTGTTAGTGAAAAGGACGTTTTGAT
Organism: Paenibacillus sp. J22P90; assembly: GCF_059692195.1. Lineage (NCBI taxonomy): Bacteria > Bacillati > Bacillota > Bacilli > Caryophanales > Paenibacillaceae > Paenibacillus > Paenibacillus sp. J22P90. The sequence goes on along the minus strand of NZ_JCAUAY010000004.1, from coordinate 573,771 downwards.
TACTGGAAGCAAAATCGTTATACTTCAGATTTGCATTGGATAGTGAATAATCGCCGCTACTAGTCGGTTTTACAACAATGGTAAAGCTGGAATTGTTTGCGACAAATTGATTGCCTTCCCTGCGATAAGGGATATTGGCGAGATCACCTTCGATTGTATATCCAGAAGCAAGGTTGCCGACTTTCGTAACGTTGGTTAAATTAGCAGGCAATGTGACAATGTCTAAATATGGTGGAAACACTTCTTTGAAATGTAAACCACTAATGGTTAAGTCAGAAATGTTCGTTGCAGCACTATATGTTTTAGCCGTGGGTTTAACAAGATAATTGACGGTAACCGGTAGATTAACTTCAATTTTCTCTGACGAGATCGTTCTCTCAGGAGTTAAGCTAGTTGAGGTAATGACATTAACTATGACCTCTTTCGTTTCAAGTGCACCTGACGCATCTTGCGTAGAAACAGAGATGGTTAGGTAACCGCCGGTTGTTGAGAGTGGATTGGTGAATGTGCGATTGATGGTTTCCCCTTTTTTCGTCTGCAAGCCACTTAGCATACTCTGTGTCCGATTGTTGCCTTGACTGTCTATGTACTTAAAGGTAACGGAAGAAGTGAGATTTTTATCATTGAGATCCAAGTCATCTGGTTTAAAACTAAGTGAAATATCACTATTCGCCGAGATGTAGTTTTTGGAAGTAGAGTTAAAGGCCACAGGTGCTAAAATGTCTAACGTTGGCTTATGATTCGATCCGATAAAAGCGCGATACATCGTATTTACGAACAGTTTTTGTTCCCATTCAGGAAAGGCATTTCCGTTATAAGTGTTGCTGATACTCGTGTTTACGAAATTATGACCCGTACCTGAATAAGTTACATTTCCTTTAGAATAGGTGTAGTAGTGGTTCCAACTATCTTCAATATCCCGAGGACTTCCGTCAATATTGTACCAAGGAATTACCGTGGAATCCTCTAAGTTTAATTTGAAATACTGGTCATGTGTATTTGCGACTTTAGGCGTCAAATCACTAAGGAAAAAAGGGAATTGAGTTAATAGCCCTTCATTCACTTTTACAGTAGTGGTTGACGGATTGGGAGCACTTAACCCCATGTTCGTCATAGATCCGGATTGACCTGTAATTTCTTTGAAATTCGTAATCCAAGTTTGATTTCCCTGATAAACCGTATCATGCGTAAACATGACGCCTTGACCTGTTCCAATGAACGATTTGACTGAAGCAGCAGCCGTGTCAGTAATATTTCCAGTTCCATTATAGGAGTCATTAAAACCAAATATTACCATGTCATATTTACTGTTTAGCGTGCTATATTCCGTGGAATTAAATGTAGTAAAGTCGACGACAGTAAGATTAATGCTGTAATCATCTGTTTGTAAATAACTTTGAGTCATATTGGTTTCTTTGAGTAGACTACTCGTTTTAGCACTGGATTGGGAATTCGGTAATACTTGAAGCACTTTAATAGTTGGAGCCTGGTCCTTGAACCGAAAAACACCTGAAGCGGCGTCTTTCAGCTTTCCAGTACTTGTTTGGTCAACAAGCTCTAAGCGCCAGTAATAGAGACCGGAATAACCTTTTGGCAGGGTAAAACTAATTGTATTATTTGTAAGTGAAGTAACGGTTACAGATTGGACCAATTTCGTCGCGTCGAACGTTAAAACACTATCAATGCCAAGATACAAGTTCGCGACAAGATTGCGACCTGCAATTGAAGTAACATTTTTGACATCAAATGTGTAGGAAAGTGTGCTGCCAGGGGTATACGTTGATGCACGATTGGCAGACAACGTGTAATCCACAGGTTTGCTCGTGACACTTAACCGAGGTCTGTTCGTAGGATTCGAAATAAGCTTGGTTTTGTTAAGAAATGCACTTGATGAATCGATTTGATCATCATTAACGAATATGACACTGCTTTGATTAGACGTAGTATTATAAGGACTAAATAAATTATATAAATTTCCAGTCTTTTGCACCCAGTTATTATTACTATCCAAATATCCTTGATACAGAGCACCTCGTTTTTTTGAGTTGTCACTGTAGACAATAACAGGAAGTCCTTTTGCAATGTACTTATCTTTGATCTCATTCGATTTGAGCAGTGTGATATCATTCTCTTTGTAGCGAGTATTATGATCGTTACCAGCCTCAAGCGTAGGGTTGAATAGGCTCTTACCGAAATAGATGGCATCATATTTACCGTCAAGTTCCTCACGAAGTGCCACAAATTTCTTAATACTCATAGTCTCAATCTTAAATCGAGTATCTGAGCCAAGTATTGATGAAAGATCAGAAGTGACTGCGGACGCATCTCCATTATTCGGCTTCTTTAAATCTTTAATTTCGAGGATTTTTATTGCCTCAGTTTCCCCAGTTGCAGATACTGTTTGAGTTAACGGCCCCCCGAAGAGACCGAACAATGATGTAAGCAAAGTCATTATTAGTAAGATGCTTATTTTTCTCTTTGTGGACAACAACATAAATGCTCCTCCTTATTCATAAAGTCAAGTTTCTGTATGAGACTATTTTACTACTTTTGTGATGAAAAAATATACACTTTGTGCACGTAAAATTGATTTTTTTTATGAGATCCTAGATTTTGTGACCGAAAATACCTATTTACTTATTGATTTCCGGGAAGGAATTTGTGAAAAAAGCGCGAAGATATATACAAGAACGTATCCTAATGTTGTATAATGAATTTTGTTGACAGAAAAATAGGTATATAGTCCTATAAGGAAAAGATTACCTTGATATTCAGGGATGGAGTTGAAGGGTATGGCGCTGGTTAGAAAAAGATTGGGAGACTTATTAGTCGAGAGCGGAATTATTTCGGAGGCTCAACTCCAAGAGGCGCTGCAGGAGCAAAGAAAAACGAAACAAAAGCTTGGTGACCATCTGATCACACAAGGTTATATTACAGAGCAGCAATTGATCGAGGTCCTTGAGTTCCAACTTGGCATCCCACATGTGAGTTTGTTCAAATACCAGATTGATCCTGAGATTACGAAAATTATTCCTGAAAGCATGGCGAAGCGCTTCCAGGCCATCCCTCTTCAAAAAGAGGGCGGCAAGCTCATGGTTGCCATGGCAGATCCGCTTGATTATTTTGCAATCGAAGAAATGCGTATGAGTACGGGTTATCGAATTGAACCGGCGATTTCGAGTAGAGATGAGCTGCAGCGAGCGATAGCACGCCACTACGGTCTTCAGGATTCCATGACTCAAATGATGACCGATATGCCTACATCCGATGATATTAAAGAAACCGAAATCACGGATGAGGATTCGCCCGTTGTGCGACTTGTGAATCAAATGATTCAGCAAGCTGTGCAATTAAAAGTTTCTGATATACATGTAGACCCCGGTGAAGCTAATGTAGTCATTCGCTATCGATTGGATGGTCATCTCCGAAACGAGCGTGTCATTCCGAAACAAATGCAAGGGTTTATCACGGCACGGCTGAAAATTATGGCCAAGCTCAACATTGCTGAACGAAGATTACCTCAAGATGGCCGTATCAAGATGCAAATTGATTTCAAACAAGTCGATATTCGTGTGTCTTCCTTGCCGACGATTCATGGGGAGAAGATGGTACTTCGTATTCTAGACTTGTCGACAGGCGTTAAGCCGATCGATCAGTTGGGCTTTGGAGATCGCAACATGAGTGTGTTTCGTGAAATGATTGAGCAGCCTTACGGCATTTTACTTATAACGGGACCAACCGGAAGTGGAAAGACAACCACACTTTATTCTGCGCTTAGTCATTTGAATCGTGAAAATGCCAACATTATTACGATTGAGGATCCTGTCGAGTACCAATTGCAAGGTATCAATCAAGTGCATGTCAATCCAACCATTGGTCTTAATTTTGCAGCAGGACTCAGGTCCATTTTGCGTCAAGACCCGAATATCGTCATGGTCGGTGAGATTCGTGATTCGGAAACAGCTGAGATTGCGATTCGCGCTTCCTTAACAGGTCATCTCGTCCTATCGACGTTGCATACAAACGACTCGGTTAGTACCATTACACGGTTTAGAGATATGGGTGTTGAACCGTATTTGATTGCTTCTTCATTGATTGGCGTTGTGGCGCAGCGACTTGTTCGAAGAATTTGTTCAGAGTGTAAGACTGCTTACACACCTACCGATCAAGAATTGATTTTTATGAAAAATAAAGGGATTAAAGCTGACAAACTCTACAAAGGCAGTGGTTGCGGCAATTGTAATCGTACGGGGTATCGTGGACGCTTTGCGATTCATGAAATCCTTGTGATGAACGAAGGTTTTCGGCAATTGATCAGTGATAAAGCATCCATTCAGGAGATGCGGGCTTCAGCAGCGAAATTTGGCTTAATTCAGTTGATGGATGACGGAATTGAAAAAGTGAAGCTTGGTATTACAACTATTCAGGAAGTCATTCGTGAAACTGTTGCTTATTAGAGAAGAGGGAGGTAGCCATGATTTCTAATTCGTTAGCGCGTATGTTAAACCTATTGCAGCAAGCGCATGAGTCGAAAGCTTCAGATTTACATCTATCTGTTGGCTCACCACCGGTATTACGTGTCCATGGCGCTTTGCAGCTTGTGGGTCTAGAGCCATTATCGGCTGATGACACGCGAGGAATGGCCGAGGCATTACTGAGTCCTACGCAAATTGAGCGTTTCCAAGCTGCAGGTGAATTGGATTTCTCCTATGAGTTAGAGGGATGTTCAAGATATCGGATCAACGCATATCGACAAAGAGGACGGGTCAGTGTGGCGATACGTACCATTCCCACGACGATTCCATCGTTGGAGCAGCTACAACTTCCGTCGATTATTTCAACTTTAGCATTAAAGCCGCAAGGCTTAGTACTTGTAACGGGTCCAACGGGTAGCGGGAAGTCATCTACGCTTGCAGCCATGATTAATTACATTAATCGCAAAGAGAAGAAGCATATTGTCACACTGGAAGATCCTATCGAGTTCCTACATACGCATGCGTCTTCAATCATTGATCAACGTGAAGTTGGCAGCGATACAAAAACGTTCTCCAATGGGCTACGCGCTGCGTTGCGGCAAGATCCAGATGTCATTTTGGTCGGAGAAATGCGTGATCTCGAAACGATATCCGCAGCGGTGACGGCAGCTGAAACTGGACATTTAGTGTTTGCGACGTTGCATACATCTGACGCTCCTCAGACGATTGACCGTATCATCGATGCGTTCCCTGCTCATCAACAAGGCCAGATTCGGGTGCAGCTTGCTGCTGTTCTCGTGGCTGTCATTTCGCAGCGGTTATTTCCTAAACCAGGTGGTGTTGGCAGAACTTGCGCAACTGAAATTATGATTAATACGCCAGCCGTAGGTAATTTGATACGTACAGAGAAAATTCATCAAATTAAGAGCGTGATGCAGACTGGCCGTAATTTAGGGATGCATACGTTGGATATGTCTATCAAGGAGCAAATGCAACAAGGACTAATTGATCCGATCGCAGCAAGAGCTTATCTTGCTGAGGGTGGTGTCTTGTAATGTCGGAGTATGTGTACGAGGTTAGGGGCAGCGGTGGCAAGCAGTTGAAGGGTAAAATTACTGCTTCAGATAAGCCGGCAGCAGTCGATGAGCTTCGTAAAAAAGGATACATTGTTTTATCCGTTAGGGAAGAACAGTTCAAGGCACTAAAGACGGAGATTTACATTGGTAATCCAGTCAAAACGATTCATTTTATCGTGTTCTGCAGGCAATTTGCGACGTTGGTTCGAGCCGGTGTGAATATCGTAGAGGCGACGACTATTTTAGCGGTCCAAACGGAGAGTAAGCCCTTAAGAAAGGCATTAACTGACGTTGCTTCGAACATTTCCAAAGGGATTCCTTTCTCACAGGCTATTTCCGAACATAAACGGATTTTTCCGCCGATGTTTATTAACATGGTCCGAGCGGGAGAAGAGACCGGGGATTTGGAAGGCACGTTAGACCGTTTAGCTAAGTTTTTTGAGAAAGATCATGTGACGCGCGAGAAGATTAAGTCAGCCATGACCTATCCAGCAACGGTTGGGGGGCTCTCCATCATCGCCGTTATTTATCTTTTGAAATCGGTTGTGCCCCAGTTCGTGAGCACCTTTGAATCCCTTCATGCTGAACTGCCGATGATTACACGCGTTGTACTTGCACTGAGCAATAGTATTCAGAATCAATGGATGACATGGTTGCTCGCGATTGTTGCCGTTATCGTCGTGTACCAAGTTGCGAAACGCAACAACAAAGGCGCCTACGCCATTGATTACATGAAATTGAGAATCCCGATTTTCGGAAAGTTGAAGCAAAAAGGGTCTGTGGCCCTGATGACTAGGACGCTTGCCTCACTCTATTCAAGTGCTGTGCCCGTTCTTCAATCATTAGCTATTGTTGAAGAGGTCGTAGGTAATAAGGTCATCGGTAGTTACATACGGAAATCAGCTGAGTCCTTAAGACAAGGCAATCCGTTGTCGGAACCTTTAAAGAAAGCGTGGGTATTTCCACCACTAGTTACACAAATGATAGCAATTGGCGAAGAGACAGGTTCATTAGATCAGATGCTAGAGAAAATCGCCGATTTCTATGAAATGGATGTCGAGAATACCGTAGATCGTTTGAAATCGTTGTTGGAGCCTTTATTGTTAGTTATTTTGGCGGGATTAGTTGGAGGTATTGTAGCTGCGATTATGCTACCGATGTTTAGTATGTATTCCAATTTGAGCTGATATAAATATGGAGGTAATAACTATGTTAATGAAAATGATGAATCGTTTGAAAAAAGAAGAAAAGGGTTTTACGCTGATTGAGTTATTGGCGGTAATTGTTATTTTGGCGGTTATTGCGGCGATTGCTGTGCCTTATATTCTGGGGGTAATTAACAAATCGAAGAAGGATGCGGATGTTGCAACGGCTCGTCAAATTTATGATGCTGCTAGGTTATATGTCACTTCTGAGCTGAATGGGGATCCGAGTGGAAAGACTATTGCTGTTAAAACTGACACTACTGATACTTCTATGGGGCTAACTAAAAAAGGATACTTGGATGCTGGACTCGTTTTACCAAGCTCTAAAGAACCGATTATTGGTGGAGAAGTGAAGTTTAATGCTACAGGTGTACTGTGGTATGTGTCATTACAAACAACAACTGGAGGTACAAAATATCTAAGTGGTGCTGATGTTATAGCAAGTACTGGAACATTTGCAACGGCAACACCAACTAGTCCATAAAATAAACCATCCAAAGGAATCGGTCCATTCCGATTCCTTTTTTAAAATCAATCGAAAGCGGCATAAACATATGACCATGCTAATCGGCATTTATGTTCTCATCCTTGGACTTGTTCTAGGTTCGTTCTTCAACGTTGTAGCGCTACGCGTGCCAGCGAAGCAGTCGATTGTGAGTCCGCCATCGGCATGTCCTTCTTGCCAGACACAGTTAAAATCACGGGATTTGATCCCAGTGATTAGCTACCTTTTGAGCAGAGGAACGTGTAAATATTGCGGGGCGAAGGTTTCCATTTTATATCCGATAGGGGAATTGGTAACGGGTTTATTATTTCTATGGGTGTATATGCATTACGGAATAACAGGGGAAGCTCTTGTTGGTCTGGTGTTGGTGAGTTTATTAGTAATAATTACAATTTCGGATTTGACAGTTATGAGGATTCCAAATCCAGTTCTGCTGTTTTTCTTTCCAATTTGTGTGATTGTCAGGTTTGTATTTTCCGGTGATCAGGCTTGGTGGAGTTATGTACTTGGCGCTGTCATTGGAAGCGGGATTGTTGTGCTGATTTCAATACTTTCACGCGGTGGTATGGGCATGGGAGATGCCAAGCTCCTGTTGGTCTGCGGTGCGGTCGTAGGCTTAACTCATATTCTTGTGGCTTTCGTTTTAGCGTGTCTGATCGGCAGTCTGGTTGGCGGATTGTTGCTGCTGCTAAACATTATTAAGCGAAAACAACCTATACCATTTGGCCCTTATTTGGCAATGGGTGTTCTTATATCTTATGGATACGGATCGAATCTTATAGAGGCTTACCTCAATTTAATCGGATAGCAGGATGTGATGGGGATGTTCGGACTTGGTAAAAAACAAATCGGTATAACGATTGATCAATCGGGTATCCGATATGCAACGGCGAAGAAAAGAAAAGTTTGGGAAATCAGATCGAGCGGATTTTTGCCCATTCCTCCAGGCATGATCGTGGAAGACCAGATTTTAAACGCAGAGTCATTAAGTCTTCAAGTCAAGCAATGGGTGAAAATGGAGAAATTGCGCGGGGCTACGGCCACGATTGCCATTCCGACTTCGCAAATCATTATACGTAAACTTCGTATTCCAAGCGTCAAGACGCATGAGCTTAGACAGCTTGTGGAGCTAGAGGTTGAGACGGCGCTTCGCTTGCCTTTTGACGATCCCGTTTACGATTTTATAAGTATAGGACAAGATGATGAAAGTACACAAATTCTCGTGTTTGCTGCTTCGAAAAAATTAATTCAAAGCTACGTGCGCATTTTTGAGGATGCGGGAATTCATGTGAAAGCTGCGGAAATTTCCGCGACGTCGCTCACGAGAGCAATTTCTACTCAGCAGGCAGATTTTTTCAAAGAATCGATGCTTATTTCGTTGGATCAGAATTCATTGGAAGTCTATATGCTGCAAAATGGGAATCCGATTTTTATGCGTACGATTACATTAGTAGAACACGATACCACTGAAAATGAGGAACTGACTTCCGATCAATTAGGCGAAATCATCGCTGAAATCTCAAGAATGTTAAGCTTTTATCAATATAGTATTCAAGAGGGCGCAAGCCGAATCTCTCAAATTATTATTACCGGAACAGGAACGAAGCATGCTAGACTTCAGCTGCACAAGGAATTGCAAGCTAATTTAGTAGAGATTCAAGTAGAGACGGTAGATTTTAATGATTTCACCAAAGGTCGTGCTAGAAGCTTTAATGCGAATCCTTTTCGCGTTGTAATCGGTCTCGCGATGTTTACAAAGCGGTTTGCGCAAATTAATTTGCTGCCGCAGCGGAAAACAGAAACGAAGATTAAACTGTTTGTCTTACTAATTTTTTCCATTGCATGGGTGGTTTGTATTGGTTTAAGCGGGATGACGTACCTGGAAAATAGGAAAGAAATCACCTCAAATGAGACGAAGCTTGTACAGTCCAAACAGGAGAAGTCCGTACTTGAAGCCAAATTGATGGTCAAACCGGAATCTTCTTCGGATCCAGCTAATTTCATTGCAATAACGAAAGCTGCGCGTAAAGACGTGGTATCCATTGTGAATGATTTGAAAAAGCCGCTGCCTGTTGATGCGCAAATCAGTACGTTGGCCTATGCGGCGAATGCTCAGATTTCATTAACGGTTCTATTTTCAAGTATGGAAGATTCCGCACGTTATTTATTTGATTTAAGGAAATTGGCTTTTGGTGAAAGTACCGTTCTGCAATCTATCACAGAAACGACAGGTGGAAAAGCGCCTGCTAATGGTGCTACAGACGGGGCGGCAGCGAGTGCAACACCAACTAATTCCAATACAGGGCAAGTGTCATCCAAGCAATATACGGTGAATTATATTATTTCTCTGAAGAAGGATGCAGCGACTTCGACGAAGGTAGAAGCTACAGATGTGAAAGGAGCGGCGACGACCAATGGCGGGCAAAAATAATAAGCAATCAGTACTGTTGATTTGTGCTATGCTAATCTTTTTGTGTCTTTTCGTTTTTTATTATTTCGTGCAGCTTCCTTCCACTTCTAAACTGGAGAAGCAAGCGAGTGAACTGAGTGTACTCCAGAAACAAAATCAGCTCCTCACCCAAAAAGTTAGTGAAAAACAGAAGACATCCGTAGGCCCTTCTATGAAAGAGATTCAGGCGGCCATGCCTGTATGGGATAACACGGAGCAATTAACGCTAGATTTGAACAAAATTAGAATGGATCAGAACGTATCGCTAAGCAACGTTGCCTTCACCGTAAATGATAAAGCTGCTCAGCCTGCGGATGCGGCGAAAAAATCCACCTACCCGAATGTGCGTGAGGTAAAAGGGACAACGACACTAAGCGGTACGTTTAAGGAAGTGACGGCAGCGATTACACAGTTGCAAAATCTTCCGCGGTTGATCACGATAGATGCCGTGAATTATGGCAATCTGCCAAAGGATGAAACGAAGAAAATTACGATTAATCTTACGTTTACCGCTTATTTTGATCCGTCTTATAAATCAAAGGTTGATAAAATCGAGTCGCCGTATTAACGGAGAGATCGGTTAAAAGAAAACAGGACACCACTTGTTGAAGTGAGGTCCTGTTTTTTTGCTTGCTGAATGAAATTACTCAAATTGTCCTGCGTAGATGAATTCTTTAACTTCACGTCGACCTGACGGGATTTCGCGTTCTTGCAAATTTTCTGGCAGTGCATCGACTGGACCGCGATAGCCAATAGCAATAACAGCGTGAAGCTGATAATCGGCAGGAATTTGCAATGTTTCACGGGCTTTATTCGGATCAAATCCACCCATCGCGTGGGTGATTAGCCCTTGATTATTCGCTTCAAGCGCTAAGTATCCCCAAGCTGTGCCGGCATCGAATGCATGACTTGGATTGTCTGTCCCTTTTGGCGTTTTGGTATGTGAAAAAGCGAGCGTCAATACTGGGGCTTTTTCACACCAGACAAGATTGGATGGATTTATGAAGGTGTAGAATTTGGCTAGCTGCTCTGGTGTGCGTGCGACAATGTAGCGCCAAGGTTGATGATTACTCCCAGAAGGTGCCCATCTCGCTGCTTCAAATAAGCTGAGCAAAACTTCCTCGGACACTTCTTGGTTGGAGAAGGAACGTGGGGACCAACGCTCAAGAAACTGAGGATTGATCTCATGGTCAGGTTGGCGGTGCGCTTCAATTTCATTTGGTAAAGATGTGGACATAACGATTCCTCCTTTTTTTGGATCTCATCCTAATTTTACCTGATTATTAGTTCGTTTACGAATTTCATAGTTTTTTGGAGAATTGTATGGGTTTGGCGCAAATTGGCAAAGCTAGTTGTTATGAAAATGATGGACTAAGAAGAGGTGCGAGAAGCCGTGAATTTCACGAGTCATGATGTCATTATCATTGAAAGAGCTTTAAGAACTGCCATGAAACATGATAGAGAAGAGCACCGAACTAGAGACTATCAAGAAGTTTTGTTTAAAATGCAGGAAAGTGCAAACCAAGCGCTATCGGTCTCAGCTCAGATTACAAGCGATGATCATGATGGCATTCGATACGATTATGATGATTCAGCCGATTTAATGTAGACATACGAACGTATATTCTGTAAAATGGAAGAAACGAAATGGGTAAGGAGATTCAGTGTATGAATCCTTTCACAGGTAAAGTTTCTTCAATGATAGAGATGATTGAGGGGCTGCGCAAATCGCCTGAAATCATGGAACAAGTAACCTATTGGCACACCATACCCCCACGGGATCCGAAGCTGGCTCATTTTCCAGAAGGATTGCATGAGGGTATTCGTGCTGCTCTTCAATATAAAAATATTAGCCAATTATATACGCACCAAGCGGAGTCTTTTCGCCAAGTGAGGGCAGGGAACCACGTAGTAACGGTTACTCCGACGGCGTCTGGCAAGACGCTTTGTTACAACCTTCCTGTTGTTCAAAAGATTTTAGAAAACGATGCTTCACGAGCACTCTATTTATTTCCTACCAAAGCATTGGCACAGGATCAAGTGGCTGAGCTTCAAGAAATGATTACATTTATGGACGTTGATATCAAAACGCATACGTACGACGGCGACACGCCGCCAACGGTACGACAAGCGATTCGCAATGCGGGGCACATTGTTGTTACGAACCCAGACATGCTTCATTCTGCGATTCTGCCGCATCACACTAAATGGGTGAAACTATTCGAGAATTTGAACTATATCGTAATCGATGAGGTGCATTCCTATCGAGGGGTGTTTGGCAGCCACGTGGCTAATGTCATTCGGAGATTGAAGCGAATTTGTCGCTTTTATGGTTCCAATCCTCAATTTATTTGTGCCTCAGCGACCATTGATAACCCGAAGGAGCATGCTGAGCGTTTGATCGGTGAAAATGTCGCACTGATTGATAATAATGGGGCGCCGGCAGGGGAGAAGCACTTTGTATTTTATAATCCGCCAGTTGTTAATCAGCAACTGGGGATTCGTAAAAGCTCCGTCTTGGAGACGCGCAAGCTGGCAGGCAAGCTGCTGCGGAGCGGAATCCAGACGATTGTTTTTGCACGGAGCCGCGTGCGCGTGGAGATCTTGCTGACCTATCTGCAGGAGCTCGTGAGTCACGAGCTGGGCAGCAAGTCGATCCGCGGCTACCGCGGCGGGTATCTCCCGAAGCTGCGCCGGGAGATTGAACGGGGCTTACGCAGCGGGGAAATCCGCGGCGTTGTCAGCACGAACGCGCTGGAGCTGGGCATCGACATTGGCCAGCTGCAAGCGTGCGTGCTCAATGGCTATCCAGGCACGATAGCCAGTACTTGGCAGCAGTCCGGGCGTGCCGGACGGCGGCAGGAGACCTCGCTGACGATTCTCGTCGCGAGCAGCAATCCATTGGATCAATATTTGATCCAGAATCCGCGGTATTTCTTCGAGCGCCCGCCAGAGCAGGCGCGCATTCATCCTGACAACTTGATCATCCTCGTGGATCATGTGAAGTGTGCGGCGTATGAGCTGCCTTTTGAAGCGAATGAGAAGTTCGGTGAGGAGTCGCTCACCGATGTGCTTGAATATTTAACCGAGGAGCAGGTGCTCCATCAGGTGAATGATCGTTGGTATTGGATGGAGCAATCATTCCCAGCGCATAACATCTCATTGCGCTCTGCGGCGCAAGAGAACTTCATTATTATCGATATGACCAATGGACATCGCGTTATTGGGGAATGTGACCGTTTTAGTGCGCCAACTTTGATTCATGAAGAGGCGATATATATCCATGAAGGAATTCAATTCCAAGTGGAAAAGTTGGATTATGAAGAGAAGAAAGCTTTTGTCCGTCAAGTGAGTGTGGATTACTTCACCGATGCGAGCATGGCCGTACAGCTGAAAGTACTGCATGTGAATCGGGAGGGACGTGTTGGCTGTCTTCTTCGCCAATTGGGCGAGGTGACGGTGAATGCGCAACCAACGATTTTCAAGAAAATTCGTTTAGGTACGCACGAGAACATCGGCTCTGGGCCGATTCGATTGCCAGAGGAGGAGCTGCATACGAGCTCCTATTGGTTCACATTCGACGAGGCGATGGCGGCAGGACGTTCGGCTAATGACATGCAGCATGCGCTGCTTGGCATTGCCAACGTGTTGGCGCATTTGGCGCCGCTGTATTTGATGTGCGACCCGATGGATATTCGGGTCGTTCCGCAAGTGAAGGCGGTGCATAACAAGCTGCCGACGGTGTTTTTCTACGACCGCTACCCGGGCGGCGTAGGTCTTAGTGATCGGCTGTACGAGGTCCACGGACAGCTGATGGATCAGGCGCGCAGCCTGATCAGGAGCTGTGGCTGCATCAGTGGCTGCCCAGCCTGTGTCGGGCCGATCGAAGAGGTCGGCCTGCTGGGCAAGAAGCTCGCGCTGGAGCTGCTCGCAGAGCTGGAAGGCGGTGCCCGATGAGCGGGCTCCGCGAAAGGCTCGGCCGCTTGCGGGGACCCGCAGCGGCTGGGGCAACACCGCCGCCCCCGCCGGAGGCAGGGGGCGAGTGGGCGCAGCTCGGCGCCCATATTGCGACGAGCCCTGCGGGCTCGTTCGTCATGCGGCGCCGCCAGTACGGCGCGGACAGCGCGCACGGCAAGTATCGGCTGCGTGAGCTTGCCGATGTTGCGCCGCAGCTGTCCAGCTTCCACGACGGGGACGCCGTCGTCCGGCTCGAAGAGCTGCTCTTCTTCGATACCGAGACAACCGGACTCGGCGTCGGTGCAGGCAACGTGCCGTTCATGGTCGGCATCGGCTACTACACAGGCGAGCTGTTCACGGTGGAACAGCTCCTGATTCGCAACCCTGCAGAGGAGCATGCGATGCTGGTGTACCTGCAAGAGCTGTTAGGACGATATACGCATATCGTCTCCTATAACGGCCGGACGTTCGACTGGCCGATTCTCAAAAATCGCTTCGTCCTGAATCGTCTCACCTTAGACGATTCAGAGCTGCTGCAGCTTGATCTGCTGTACCCTTCACGAAGTCTGTGGCGCAACTCACTGCCATCTTGTCGTTTGAGTAAAGTGGAGGAGAGCCGGCTTGGTTTTGAGCGCGTGGATGATGTACCAGGGTCGATGGCGCCTGCACTTTATTTTCAATATTTGGCAGAGAAGGATCCCTCAGTTCTTCAAGGCGTATTCATTCATAATGAGCATGATATTGTGACGTTGGCTGCGTTGACGATCCATTTTGGTAGATTGCTGCGCCTAGAAGAGGATCCTATAGATGAAACTGATGACTACTATGGATTAATGGAGCCATCTTCTGATCTTGACCTCGAACATCTCGATACCGAAGAGCTTTTCCGTACGGGACTATGGCTCGAAAAAATGGGTATACCTTCTAAGTCGGAGCGATATTTCAATAAGTTATATGCAAGACTTTTAAGTCCGGATTCTTCGATCCCATCGAATGACGACGAACATGCTTATCTTCAATTGGCTGGCTACTACAAGAAAAATGGTCAGTATCCCCGAGCAATCGCGCTGTGGAAGATGGCTATTTTGCTGAAGCCTTCAAGTATTTCCTTGCAGCTGGAGCCGTATTTGGAGCTAGCGATGTATTATGAGCATCGGGAAAAGGACTTAGGGCAAGCGGTCTTTTATGCGGAGGAAGCGTGGGCGAAGCTCTGGCGGCGACGGGCGCTTCACCGTGGTGATCGCAAGGTCAACGAAATTGAGGAAGCGTGGGAAAAGCGCATGGCACGTTTACAGCAGAAAATGCGCAAGAATGATCTTAATTCGAAGTTTGAACACAGTACTCACGCCATTTTAGCGGACAAAAGTATCGCAAAAAAACGAAAGCCGAAGGCACCAAAGCCAGCCTATGTTAGCGAGGGCTTAATTTAACGATGACATGTCGCGTTTCATCCAAATAACCTTCTTTTGCGTGTTTACGCATTCCGCCATTTGGTTATACAAGGTATAAAAATGGCAAGGAGCGATTCTCGTGCCTGAACTTCCAGAAATGGAAACGTACCGTCAGCAATTGACGCGATTCATTATAGGTGTTCCGATTACGGGAGTCGATGTGACACGCCCGAAATCGTTGAATGTCGCCCCTGAACAACTGGCTGAAAAGCTGATTGGCAACCGATTTGTTCGAATTGAGCGAAGAGCCAAGCACTTATTGTTTCATTTGGCCTCCGGTGAAATCCTGCTGCTGCATCTCATGCTAGGCGGTTGGATGTTCTTTGGAACGCAAGAAGAGAAGCCAGATCGAACTGTACAAGTGGAAATCCACCTAGGTTCACGAAGTCTATCTTTTATTGGGCTGCGATTAGGCTATTTGCACATGCATAGTGCAGAAGAAATCTCTGAGCTTTTGAAAAAGTTAGGGCCAGAGCCGTTCGAATTAAATGTGGTACAATTTCGAAACGTCTTGAGACCAAAAAGGGGAAATCTCAAAGTTACGCTCGTCGATCAAACCTTTCTTTCTGGCATAGGGAATTGTTATTCTGATGAAATATGCTTTGAAGCAGGCATCCTCCCAACGCGCAAAATTCCTTCCCTAAATGAGTTGGAACAATCCCGGTTGTATCAATCCATGCAGTCTTTACTGCGTGAGGCGATTGCAGTCGGCGGCTACATGGAGGAACCCTTATTTGTGGGGGATCGGCTAACAGGACAATATAATGCGAAATGCCGTGTATACGATCGCAATGATGAGCCATGTCTACGCTGTGGACATCCCATCATTCAAATCGAGATTTCAAGTCGTAAATGCTTCTATTGTGCTCATTGCCAAACGTGAAAGGTCGGATGGAACATGTTTATCGGCGCCCATGTAAGTACGCGTGGAGGTTATGTGAATGCTGCTAAAACCGCCCTGGCCATTGGGGCGAGTGCCTTTCAATATTTTCCAATGAATCCTCGAAGTTTGGCGATGAAAGCTGTTAATCATAAAGATACGAGCGCTTGCGCGCAGTTGTGTAAAGAGCAAGGGATTCTTTCGATTGGTCATGCACCTTATGCACTGAATCCTGCTGTGGACGAACTTGAACGTGATACCATGGTGAACTTACTAAAAAATGGCTTAGACATAACAAATGCCTGTGGTTCTGTTGGACTTGTGGTGCATTTTGGGAAATATACAGGAAAAGACCCGTTACAAGGCTACAAAAATATAATACAATGTTTGAATAGAGCTACGGAGGGTTACACGGGAGCTTCTTTCATTTTGCTCGAGAATCAAGCGGGGGAAGGATCTCAACTGGGATTAACCATGGAAGAAATGGCGCAGGTTCGCAAGCTATGCGACTCCCCCGAAAAGATTGGCTTTTGCCTCGATACTTGTCATGCCTTTGCAAGCCGACTTTGGCAAGGCTCGGATTGGCACGAGTTGGAATCGAAGGGAGAGCAGCTTGATTATTTGCCGCATTTAAAGGCTGTTCACTTAAATGATTCGGTCTATCCGCTAGGCTCACGACGTGATCGGCATGCCAACATAGGTACTGGATATATTGGCATTGCGAATTTCGGGCGGCTGTTAGCATCCCCCTTTTTACAAGACATTCCGGTTGTTCTTGAGACAGGTGCCGGCGTTGATGGCACGCATCGAGAAGAGATTGCGCTCGTAAAATCGTTGCTGGAAAGGAAATGTGCGGATGATTCATGTATACTTAGATGATTCACGTCCTTGTCCCCAAGGATTTGTCCTAGCCAAAGATGCTAAAGAATGTATAACACTGCTGCAAGATTGTGAGGTCGACATTTTATCTCTAGACCATGATTTGGGTTGGATGTCGAAGCAAACCGGTATGGATGTTGTCATTTGGTTGACGCAGCAGCGTAAATTTCCAAGAACGATTTATATTCATACCTCCAGTCCTTCTGCATGCTCACAGATGTATCAGCTGTTAGATGCCGTCAAGCCACAAGGAATGGGGCTATATGCGCATCGAATACCAGATGATGTATTGCTGGGAGTTGCACAAGGAAACTATCCAAGTAAACCGTAATCTGAAAGGAAACGAACTCATGATCCATTTATCAGGTATTCATTTTATACGTGGCGAACGCCATATTTTGAACGATGTGAATGTACATATGGAATCCGGTGAACACTGGGTATTGTTGGGCCGTAACGGCTCTGGCAAAACAA
Source organism: Paenibacillus sp. J22P90 (assembly GCF_059692195.1). Taxonomy (NCBI): domain Bacteria; kingdom Bacillati; phylum Bacillota; class Bacilli; order Caryophanales; family Paenibacillaceae; genus Paenibacillus; species Paenibacillus sp. J22P90. Next base: position 556,420 of record NZ_JCAUAY010000004.1, on the reverse strand, counting down.
CACTGTTAGAAATGATGAATGGCTATGAATTTCCGAGCCGTGGTACAGTGGATGTACTTGGTAATCGCTTCGGTCAAGTTGATGTCAGGGAAGTTCGCAAGAAAATTGGATACATTTCCCAATCTCTGTTTGAAAAATTGAATTTGAGTGACCCTGTGCTTGAAGTCGTGGCAACGGGTGAGTATGCGTATCTGCGATTTTATCAAGAAATTCCACAGGAAGTGAAGGACCGAGCGCAAGCGATGCTTGAACGTGTTCGCATACCTCATCTTGCAGATCAGCCTTTAGGCACGCTTTCACAAGGTGAGCGCAAGAAAGTTATGCTGGCCAGAGCTCTAATGATGAAGCCATCTCTCCTCATTTTGGATGAGCCTGCGGCTGGCCTGGATTTATTTGAGCGTGAGCGTTTTTTATCTGACGTAAATGAACTTAGTAAGCAAGATATTACGGTCGTGTATGTCACGCATCACATTGAAGAAATTATGCCTTTATTTACGCATGTCGCCATTATTGAGCAAGGAGAAATCATTGCTTCAGGTCGCAAGGAAGAAGTATTGACGCCAGCGAATATTAAGCAAGCTTTCGATATTGATGTTTCCATTGAATGGTTTCAGGATCGTCCATGGATCAAAGTTGTTGATGGCAATTTCGCTAAGTAAGCTGATAAAGCGAACTAATCAAGCTAAGCAAGCTGGCTAAAAGGAAAGTAGATTATTTAAAGGATGCGGCTATGACACAATTAACGACCTATATTGGAACTTCGAATCACGGGTTCGCACAATATGCGCAAGATGAACTACGGAAGCTGTTTCCTCACACGAAATTTGCCTTATTGGTGCCGACGGAAGTGTTTTATTTTCAGGTTCCTGATGATACGGCAGATGTGATTTCAACAATGAAAGAGAATGAACCGATTTTTCTTCGACATGTTCAACCTGTTCATCACCAATGGGAGCTTACCCGAACGGATGCAGATATTGCGCATGTTACGACATGGCTTCGTGAAGCATATGCCGCTGGATTATTTCAATTTGGCGAGAAAATCGCAACGCAAATCCGTAAAGAAGAGCGGGCAGATGTCCCCTATGCACCTTTTTCGATTAAGGCGGCCGTAGATGAAATCCTCGTTGCGGAATGCGGTGGAGAACCTGTTGTCCGATATGCGGACCACATTATTTCGGTGTACATAAGCGCCAATAAGATATTTATCGGAATCTCAAAGCCACAAGAAAATTTATCCGATTGGTCCGGCGGAGCGATTCGCTTCATGAAGGAAGAGGATCAAATTTCTCGTGCCAAGTTTAAGCTTCTGGAAGCAGAGCAGCGTTTTGGAATCGACTTCAGTATCGCACGCAAAGCAGTTGATATTGGGGCTGCACCAGGCGGATGGACTTCTTTGTTGCTAGAGCGCGGTTTGAAAGTGACTGCAATTGATCCAGCGGCGCTGAACCCACGGCTGCTAGGCAACCCATTGTTAACATTCCTGAAGAAAAATGCAGGAGATGTGAAGCTGCGTCAGAACGAGTTTGATTTGCTTGTTTGTGACATGAGCTGGGATCCGCGGCAGATGGGGCGTCTTGTAGAGGATTTACTTTTCTCCTTACAAAGCGGAGGGACTGCGATTATCACGGTGAAGCTTATGCATAAGAAACCGTTTCAAACGGTTCGTGACGTTATGCGTATTTTCGAGGACTCGCTCTTTCTGTTGAAGGCGAAGCAGTTGTTTCACAATCGAGAAGAGCTAACGCTCTATTTGCAAAAAATATAAAAAGTGGAAAAATAGCTAGATTTTCCATGTCGCCTCCCTTATAATCAAGAGCATTATGGCTTGGATATAAGAGGAGGTTTTTTTATAACTTGGAATCAACAACCGAAGTGGCAAGGCTCCATAGTAGGAGGGAGATATAGGCTCGTCTCTATGCTTGGACAAGGTGGCATGAGTCAAGTGTATCTCGCAGAAGATCAAAAGCTAAAAGGAAAGCGCTGGGCTGTAAAGGAATGTTTTTGCGCTCCCTCTGACAAGGCATCCTTCTTGGATGAGGCGGAAATGCTGGCCAAGCTCCAGCACGCACAGCTTCCACAATTGGTCGATTATTTTATTAGCGATGAGGGTAAAGGTTATCTGGTCATGGACTACATCGAGGGGCCAACGCTTCAGGATCTTTTTGAAAAAAATCATCGCGAACTGCCGATTGCGCAAATTGTTCATATCGCTTTTCAAATGCTCGATATTTTCCACTATTTACACACGTTTCAGCCTCGACCGATTATCTACCGCGATCTTAAACCTTCCAACGTGATGCTCAATCAACACAATCAAGTGCGATTAATCGATTTCGGTGTAGCTAGGCAATTCAAGCAAGGACAAGCTTCGGATACGATGCAGATGGGGACAATTGGTTTCGCTGCACCTGAGCAATATCTCGGAATGCAAACGGATGCTCGAACTGACCTCTATACTTTAGGGGCCATGTTGTACTACTTATTGTCAGGCGGTCACTATGCGCACAGCAAGGCCAAGCAAGTCGAGTTGCGAAAAGTAGGAATACCAGAAGCTTTACGAACTACCATCTATTTTCTCCTGCAAGATCAACCACAGAACCGCTGCCAAACGGCCATGGAAGTCAAACTTAGACTTCGCTCCATTTACCCCGAAGCTAGTCTCATCGTTTCAGAAACTAACACTCAAACACCATCATTCCCAGCTCAAATGACTGATAGGCTAATTGTAATTGGCGGATTGTTCGCAGGTGTTGGTGCAACATTCACTGCAATAACTTTAGCGAGAATCCTACATGCACTCCAAATCCCCAACGCGCTTGTCGAGCAGCCGACGATCGAACCCGATTTGTATATGCTGCTTTACGGTGATCGAAATGCCCCGGCTTCCTACACATTTCCAACTGATCACATTCGTGACGCTTCTTCCACTTCCACAGTACATTGGACAAGCGGTTCTACAACTTGGGCTCCCATTAATCCAGATGGTTTTCAAGGTAACTGGCAGGCTGCCCATGCATTTAAACTTCTACACTTGATGAAAAAGCCGATCGTCCTTTGGGATATCTCGACGCAGTGGGAGCATCCTACTGTGCAGGAGCTTTGTTTTAGTGCCGATGACATTATCGTCATGGTTGATAGCTCGCCTGGAAAATGCGACCGACCCAGCTCACGAAGGTTGATTGAGATGTTCGAATCTTACCGGCAGCGAGGAAAAAAATTGCATTATATCGCGAATGGCGCTTTACCCACGCATTTTCAAAGGGAATGGCAGGAATCGCTTCCGTATTTACCCCTCTGTACGTTGCCATACCTTCCAAGATCCGAAGTCATGCAAGCGGTTTGGGAAGGGGAATGTATCCAAGATCAGCCTCCTTACTTGAACGCTTTTTTTGAAGCATTGAAACCTTTACTCCGTGAAATTCTCCCGCATGAACGTGTTAACCAACTCACTGGTCGACATAGGAAGTCGATACTTTCCCTTTTCAATAAACGCGGTTAGTGCTTTTGTTTAATTGATAAATTGTCCATGCTAGTAAGGTGGCGAAACATGACCATAATAAGTAAGGAACCAGTAGCCAAGCGGCAAACTTGGAATAAGGAATAGTTGCATAGATCAACATGAAAGTCGTAATGGCCACAAGGAAAGTATCAAGAAAAGCCAATCGTTCATTTTTTAATTTGAATTGGAAAAAGGTAAAGGCTTGGTTAGCGATGTAATTCACTATTAAAATTAACACATACACAGAGGCTGCCTCTTGAAAGCCATCTGTTTTCGTGTATACAATGGCGACGGATGCGGAAATTAACGCATATAAGATCCCCCAAGCGATACCGAAAAGCTTAGCAGGAGGAGTCCAACTTGGCTTTTTCAGAGTAGCATAGTAGGCAAGGTCAGTAGGAAATACAACACTGGAAACTGAGAATAACGCATATGTAATCAAGAACACGATGATAAAGGTTAACACAGTACACACCTCCTATTTGTGAGTGAAGCTTGTATTACTATACTACTCAGGTGAACAAAGTTATAACCAAATCTAGCCAAAAGTGTGGTATGATGAGTCATATTTTGAACGAGAGAAATAGGGGGAAACAGCCATGGAGCAGCGCTACTCAAGAGAATCCAGATGTTTCAAAACATCGCGTATTTTTCCGACAGATGTAAACAACCACAATACACTTTTTGGTGGAAAGCTGATGTCCTACATCGATGACATTGCTTCAATTGCGGCACATAAGCATTGCCGGAGGTCGGTCGTAACGGCATCCACGGATTCGGTTGACTTTTTGTCGCCGATTCATACATCGGATTCTGTATGTCTAGAGTCATTCGTAACGTGGACAGGCAAAAGCTCGATGGAGGTATTCGTTAAGGTTGTAACCGAGGATCTGAAATCAGGTGCAAGGAAGATTGCAGCCACATCTTTCCTAACCTTTGTTGCGTTGGACGAAAATAAAGTCCCTGTAGAAGTGCCGGATGTGATTCCCGAAACAGAAGAAGAAAAAAAGCTACACGAGTCTGCGCCGCATCGCGCTGAGATGAGACGTATTCGCCGCGTGGAAAGTAAGAAGCTGGCTAGCTTTTTCACAATGAAGTATCCGTGGGAATAAAGTCATTGATTTATTAGTGAAATGTGGTACAATTTGGATAATTAAACATCGGACAAGCGGAAGCACCGCTGATGATAGAGACATATTCTCTATAGTCAGCGGTGCTTTTTTGTTGTTCAGAGGCGGAGAGGAGGGAAATATGAGAATTGATACAAGATCATTTATCGCGATTGTCCTTGCCGTCATGAGCTTTGTACTCATCGGCAGTGGTATTTATGCGAAATTCGCTGGGTCGTTTTAAGTGCGAAGGAGGAGAACGAAATGAATAAACTTCACTTGTATGTTTTAGATGATGATTTGGCCTATGCAGAGCGATTAGCAGTATTCATTCGGGCAACAGAGTTCGCTGAGCGTGTACAAGTAAAGCTCTTCTCGCAGGTTGAACTCCTCATCCAGGTGTTGGAGGATCCCACCATTAAAGGCGTACTCTTGTTGTCTGAAGCTTATTATCCGTTATTACAGCATCGTCGTACATCGCTTTTCAAGATGGTTTTAAGTCAGAACATCGCCAACTCCGCTGCGCCGGAAACTGTACTTCCGTTTTTATTTCGTTTTCAACCACTGCACCAACTTATCACACGTATTCAAGCGCTGTATGCTGAGGGCATTCCAAGCGAGCTTCGTTCAAATGCTCATAACAGCTCGCGCGTGATTTCTGTCTATAGCAGCAGCGGCAACACGGGGAAATCGATCACAGCGGTTCATATGGCGAAACAACTGGCATTCCGTGGGGAACGTGTGTTGTATTTGAGTTTGGAAGCCGTAAGTGCAGCGTCGCAATGGTTGAAGGGTGATGGAGGTCGGTTGTCGCAGCTCCTCTATTATTTGAAAAGCGCTCCTGAGTCGTTGGGGCCGAAGCTGGCTCTTTTAAAATCGTACGATGCCATTCGTCGATTTGATTATTTGACACCTCATGAGCAAATGAGGGAAATGCAAGAAATGAGTGGGGAACAGGTCAAACAACTCATTACATCCATCGTTGGCTTGTCCATCTACGATACAATCATTGTTGATCTCGAATCATCTGTTCATCCCAGAATCGTCAAAAGCTTAGAAATTAGCGATGCGATCATCTGGCTCATTCGAGATGATTGGAACGATGCATTCAAAACAAAGTCGCTCTACAAACAAATGAGTGCGTATGCTCACATTCATTTTGTGATAACCAGCTATAGGGGCAGCCTTGCGAATTCTTTTGAGTTTCTAGGCAAACCAATCACGTACAAGCTTCCCTATATTCCAGAATGGAAAGCGATGAGTTCAGATGAGCAAGTGTGGCAGTCGGATATTTACTCGGAACAGGTGTACGAAATGTTAAAGCATGTTTTCAATACGGATTCACCAATTCCGATGGAGGAGGCTGCTGCTTACTTTGAATCAAGAGCAGTTTAACCAGTTAAAACAGGAGATCAAAGAGAATCTCGACCTTTCCAATGAGTTAAGCGACGATCAATTACGTGGATATATCGAAGAAACGATCTTTCGTGTTGCGGGTGCTCAAGGATGGACGTCGAGCGAAATACATGCCGGTGTCAAGCGTATATTTGATAGCTTTCGCGGATTGGACATCTTGCAGCCGCTCATCGACGACCCCACAGTCACAGAGATTATGGTGAATGGTCACACTTGTATTTTTTTTGAACGAAAGGGCCTAGTAGAACGCTATCCTTACGAGCTGGAAAGTGCAGAAAAGCTGGAGGATCTGATCCAAATGATTGTCTCTAAAGTGAATCGTATCGTGAACCAAGCCACACCCATTGTTGATGCGAGGTTGAAGGACGGTTCTCGTGTGAATATCGTGCTCCCGCCAGCTTCCCTTAGTGGTCCGACCCTAACCATACGTAAATTCCCTGAGAAACCCATGAACATGCAGGATTTGATCGGGCTTGGCAGCATCTCCAAGGAAGCTTCAGAGATACTGCGTTTAATGGTTGAAGCGGGATTTAATGTGTTCGTTGGAGGTGGAACGGGTTCAGGGAAGACGACATTTCTCAACGCTTTAAGTGCTTGGATACCTGAGCATGAGCGCGTCATTACGATTGAGGATTCTGCAGAGCTACAGATTCAAGCTGTACCTAATCTAGTTCGTCTGGAAACGAGGAATGCGAATACGGAAGGAAAGGGAGCGATTACCATGCGAGAGTTAATTCGATCTTCCCTGCGGATGCGTCCCAACCGTATTATCGTTGGTGAGGTGCGAGGTGCTGAGGCATTGGATATGCTGTCGGCCATGAATACGGGACATGATGGAAGCTTAAGTACCGGCCATGCAAATACCTCTCTGGATATGCTCAGCAGGCTGGAAACGATGGTTCTAAGTGCAGCCCCATTGCCCATCGAAGTCATTCGTAAACAAATTGCTTCAGCGCTAGATGTAATTGTGCACATATCCCGGATGAGAGATCGCTCACGAAAGGTGACGGAGATTCATCAAGTGGGCGGTATAAAGGATGGTGAAGTCGAGCTGCAGCCGCTTTTTCTGTTCGAAGAGAGCGGGGAGACCCCTACAGGTAAAATTATCGGAGCACTCCGATATACAGGGCAAGCTCTCGCGAACATGCACAAGCTTCAAATGGCAGGTAAACAGCTTCCAAAATGGTTTGTACAGCGTGAAGTCGGATGTGAGACGACATGATGATCTGGCTGTTGCTTCTTCTGATAGGTGGTGGAAGTTGGCTCATTCTAGCAGCTCTAGCACGCCGCAAATCCCTTCCGAAATCTCACGACAATACCTCTGAATCTAAGTCGAACACTATCCTTCCAGTTCCAGTTGTACCTTACATCGATTACAACCAGTATCAGTTATCCTCCAAAGAGAGAGTAGCTGCAATTCTGATGCTTGCTTTCCCGGCATTCCTGATCGGCTATATTTTTTACCAAAATATCATCCTCGCTACTGCCCTTGCATCAACGGGCTTTCTATTTCCTCGTTTTCGTCGGCAGCAACTCATCCAAAAACGCAAAAATATGCTCTATGTGCAATTTAAACAAGCACTTAGTTGTTTATCTTCCTCGATGACAGTGGGGAAATCGATTGAAACAGCATTCCGAGAGGCATGGGAGGATTTGAAGCTGTTGTATCCTGATCCTGCCTGTCTCATCGTCATTGAGTTCGGCATGATTTGCCGCAAAGTTGAAAATGGCGAACCTATTGAGGCTGCACTTAGTCATTTTGCCGCTCGAAGCCATCTAGAGGATATTCAGAACTTCACTGACGTCTTTATGACCTGCAAACGTACGGGAGGTAATTTGGTCGAAGTCATGAAACGAACAGCTACGGTAATCGCTGAGAAGCTAGAAATAACGCAGGAAATTTCCGTGATGATTGCTCAGAAGCGTTTTGAATCGAGAGTGCTAGTTGTAGCTCCCATTATCATTGTTGCATTATTGGCATTTAGTTCGCCAGATTATATGGAACCTCTTTACAAGGGAAGCGGTATTCTCATAATGACCGTCAGTTTACTGTTACTTGGCACATGTCTTGTACTTACCCAAAAAATTATGAATATCAAGGTGTAGCATGTGGATGTGGCTAATCGCTTTAGCTCAAGTCGTCCTTAGTTTGGTAGTATTCATGCTCGGGCGTAGGAAATACAAGGAGCTATCTCAAGCTCATATGTATCCATTTAAAATGAAGTTTCTTTTACCATACAGTTATTACTTAATCGATAAGCTTCAATTGATGGAAAGGTTTCCGGATTTCACCTCGAAAATCCATCATAAATGCATAAATTTGTTCGGCAGAAGCTTGTCCTCGCAAGGCAGCAAGTGGTTCATGGCAGAGTTGATTTCTGCGGGTACTTTGTCCTTAATCATTACTACGTTTCTAGCCTGTCTTGCTGGGGAGGACAGTTCCTTACTAGCATTTGGCGCGATTGCGTCGCTATGTGTTCCTATCGTGATGGTTCGTGATTTAGATATCAAAATCAAAAAGAAACAGCAAAGAATGATCCTTGAACTGCCAGAGTTTTTAAGCACCATAGTGCTCTTAGTGAACGCTGGCGAAACCGTCAACCGTGCTTGGATTCGGTGTGTTCAGGCGAAGCCGCAAATGACAGATTCTCCATTATTTAAAGAATTGCTTATCGCTGTCCACGAATTGGAGATGAATATCTCGTTCACGAAGGTTTTGGAGGATTTTAGTAAGCGTTGTGCGCTGCATGAAGTGTCTTTATTTACCTCAACGCTCAGTTTGAACAATAAAAGGGGCGGGAATGATTTTGTCATTGCCTTGCATTCGCTTTCGTTGGAGCTTTGGCAGCGGAGGAAGAGTGTTTCGCGAACTCTAGGGGAGGAAGCATCCTCCAAGTTAGTTTTTCCTATGGTCTTAATTTTTGTTGTGGTGATGATGATTGTCGCCGCACCAGCGTTACTGATGATGAACCAATAAGAGAGGGATGTTGATATGAAACCGATAATTGTAGGCTTTAAACGTTTATGGCAAGAGGAAGATGGACTAGGCACGTTAGAAATTTTATTAATTGTAGCCGTGCTCGTTGCTATAGCGATTATTTTTAGAAAGTGGATCGTATCTTGGTTTCAAAAGCTCATCGGCGACGCGAACTCTGATTTGAAGGATAACAGCGCGGTTGCACCTTGTGCGCCAAGTCCAACTACCAGCTGTGCGCCATAGTCCGTTCGCTCGTTTCTCTAGAAATGAGCAAGGTACGTTTACGTTAGAAGCGTCACTCGTATTTCCGGTCATATTAATCTGCACAGTGACACTGTTGTTCGTTGGGATGTACGCCTATCAGAATGTATATCTCCAGCAATTGGCACGATCATCTGCAGTCAAGCTAGCTTTTATATGGACGAATAGCCATAAAGATTTGTCGACAGGAAGCTTTGATCCGCGGGAAAATGACAGCTTGTACTGGCGCCTTACGCAGGACAATGTGAGCGACTTGTTTGGCTTTCTAAATGAAAACAATGGAACTCGAATCGCTCTCCCAACGACTCAGGTCAATGGCTTGGTGGAGAAAAAACTAGCAAAAGCCGCTGAGTTACTCCCAATGGGTGTTACGGGTGAAGCAACTTACACCAACTATCTACTCGATCATCAAGTTGAAGTTACTGTAACCAAGTCATTCCTTATGCCTTCCATTTTGCAGAAATGGATGCATTCGGCCCAGCCAGAAGGTAGGGCTGTTGCCCACGTGGTGGATGCTGTAGAGCTAATCCGCACCACAGATCTGACGCGGACATATCTGCCCACATTGGCAGGTCGCATCTCTCCCCAGAAGGCAAAGGCAGCGCTAGTTGATCCTGTTCAGCATGATTTGTCAGGACCTAGTGTGACGATTCAATCCGAACGTCAGGCGTCCGCCTATTTGCGAGCTCTAGTTGGTGGATCGGAGGTGGTGAAGACGACTGCATCTGGTAAAAGTAGAAAAATTGATGCTCTGGACACACGTGGCATTGGGCATCAAGCCTTTTATAGTATGACAGAAGCTCAGCTTCGAACGGAACAGCTGCCGAAGGACATCGAGTTGCTCCAGCAGGATCCGACAGTGAAAGGGATTGTGTGGCACTTTTTTAAGAAGGATGCCAGTGGTAAAGGGATGCCTACGGTTGCTTTTCGTAAAGAACTCGAACGTAAAGGGATCGTGGTCGTTATTCACAATTAGAAAGAGGGGAGCTTTTGAGGAGATTTTTATTTGAAGAGAACGGAGCGGTATCCGTTTATTTGATCCTTATTATCGTGCCGATTTTTTTATTTCAAGCGGTGTTTATCGATTTTGCCCGAATTAAAGCCGCTGAGAGAGAAACAGAATCGGCAATTCAGGCGGGGGCGCGCTCCGTGATGTCAGCCTTCGATACCGAACTGCAGAAGAGAGGACTTTATGGCATGGGTCTCTCTCAGGAAGATTCAGAACAATTGCTTAGTGATGTTTTTGTCAAAAACTTATCGAGCGGTGTTTCAACGAATGCCTTTCATTTTATTGATACAAAAGCAGTTGATGGAGCTTTCCATGTTACACCCGTGTATTCACTTGCTAGTCATGGCATTTTGGAGAGTCAGCTTCTCGAAGATATGAAAATAAAAGCTCCGATTGAATACACCTTAGAAATCGTAGATAAATTCCAGAAAAGTGGCGTCCGAGCGCCGTTTCAAATGGGTTCGCAATTTGCTAAGGATGCCGCGGAATTGGAAAAGCTTATCGAGCAGCGCGAAACCGCACTAGACGATGCGTGGCAGAGTGCGGAGGAGCTATATGAGAAAATGACCACCTTTCATCGGTATTACAGCGCAAGAATTGTGGAATTGGATGATTTGGCAGCACAAATCGGCATTCATACGGTAGAGGAAGTTCGCGCAGAGATCATTCGTGTTCGTGATGAATTGCAAGCTGTTACGAACTCGATTAGGAATATGGATCTTTCCTTAGCTTCGTTGGCACAAGCAGGTCCTGAGGCGGCGGCTAGTATGCAAGCCATTATTGCTGGAAAACAGACGCTGGAGCTGCAGGTTAGTACTCTTACTCAAAAGCTGAACGAACTAGAAGCTCTAGTTCAACTAATCTTGAAGTACACAGCACTTGTCATCAGTTCAAAGCTAGAGGTATCAGCCAATGAAAGTGATGTTCGGCAGCTGCAGCAAGACATCGAACCCAGCTTACGACTAGCTAAGCAAAAAAATGATGAGATTCGAGTGAAGTTAACTGGAATTTCGAACGCATCCACAAATAGTGATTCCAATGCGAATGCGGTATTTCAACATGTTGCCGTCATGGGTGATGATTATTTCTATAGCTATCAAACCTCAATTGCACGTATAACTGCACTATTTTCAACTTTCCAGTCCTCGGTTGAACGCGTCATCTTGTACACGGCAGAGCATACAAACCAGGTTAATCAAGCCAATGATGCTTATTCGGCAGCTGCAACTGATTTTTACAGCACACAGAGCCCAATTGAGAAATCCAGAATGGACAAAAATGAAGCAACAACGATAAATAAACGGACTCACAAGAATGCTATCCAGGCTGTTTTGGATCAAGCGAAGCAAGCAATTGGTAGTTGCAGTATGACCGAGTCACAATTGGGTGATGCAGCCCACTATAGCAAGCTCCAGGGAGAGTCGGGGTTATATCAAAAATATCAACAAGCGAATGCGCAAGAAACAATGATCGGTAATGAGGCTATCTATGATCTAGAAAAAGCCGAATCTACCAGTTTTAAAGCGATGGATATGCTGGGAGCTATGAATCAGGCCGCAGCCGTGCTGCGAGATGAACTTTACGTCAATGAATATGCGCTGACGAAATTTAATTATCGAACATTTGGGTTAGAGAAAGAGCCAAATGGGCAGCCCAAATTGTCTAGAGAGCTTGCAGACCCGGGTACGCATAAGTTAGCTTACCAAGAGGTCGAGTATCTCTTATATGGGTTTTCCTCATGTGCGGCTAACATCTCGTCGGCTTATGCTGAAATGTTTTCATTTCGTTTAGCGATTCGAACGTTGGAAGGGTTATTAGATCCCAAAAAGGAGATGCTCAACATCGGCTCCCCTTTACTCGTCTTATTAGCTGCGGCGGCCCAAGGTGCAGCGGAGGCGCTAGCTGATATGAATGCGTTGGTGAAGGGAGAAGCCGTTGAATTATCGTCCAAGCTGACGGTTGCTGCGCTTAAATTGACTTACAAAGACTATTTACGGATATTTCTCATGCTGCACAGCAATAATGCGAAACTGTTCTCCAGAATGCAAGCACTTATTGAATTAGAAACAGGTAAGAATCTTATTCAACAAACATCCTACATACAAGCGAATGCGACGAGTGAAATTAGGCTTTGGTTCATTCCTCAGCTCATGAAGCTTCTAGATGGGACGGGACTTTTAGGCTGTAAAGTAGTCGGAACACAGTGCCAAATGAATCGAACGGCGGTCGTTTCGTATTGAAGAGGGAGGCCAGGAGTTGCTTCGAAAACTGAGCAAAGGGCAGGAAGGCGGTATTGTGTTGGAAGCTTCGCTCATATTGCCAATATTTCTGGCATTCGTGATGGGGCTTGTGCTTTTCATTCAAATCGCCATTATCGAAATGGTAATGCAGTCAGGTGTTTCTGAGGCGACAAAGTCCATTGCGGGTCAACTGTACCCGGTTCGAATTCTAGTTCAAGAAGCACGGACGACCTATGATCAAAGCCGCGCCGCGGACATCCTTAATACAGCTGTGAATCAAATCCAATCTGCTCGTAATCATGTGACGAGTGCAGAGGATTTTGTGGATGACTACGCAGCATATATTCCAGATTCCTTAGTTGAACTTGTACGTTGGGAAAAGGAGAAGCGAGAGCTTGGAGAAGGTTTGGCACAAGATGAGCTGAATGGACTCTTTGAGTCACAGGTGAAACCGCGTATGCTCGCTGCCTTTACACCGATCGTGTTTGCGTTTTGTGATGAGGCGCTCGTGAACAAGAACAATTTTAAAGTTACTACTGTAACGTTGCCGAGTATGGAACAAGGCGGTGAGGCTTTCTTTGGGCTTGAAGCGCAACTAACTTATAAGCTTTCGATCCCTTTTATGAGTCAAACGATTGTGGTGAAAAAGCGGGCCTTTGAGCGGGCATGGGTAGGGGCTTAACACGGGCTTAACAGAGGTTAAAAAGATGGGAGGACGGCCAGTATTTTATTCATTCATAGTTTATTTATTATTTTTATCGGCATTGCCTTTATGATTGATGTGCGGCATGCCATACTGCCGAATAAGTTGACGACGTGCGGGGCTATAGTAGGACTCTTTTTCCACACATCGACACAGGGCTGGAACGGATTGTTGTTTTCTCTTTTTGGTGCGCTTACAGGTTTTAGCATTCTACTCGTATTGTACATGCTAGGTGCGCTAGGAGCAGGTGATGTCAAGTTGTTCGCAGCAATAGGCTCCATAATGGGCGTTGCTTTTGTCTTACAAACACTGATTTATGCCATTTTGTGCGCGGGGCTCATCGGACTTTTTTTACTTTGTATTCAGAAACAAATAAGTGCAACTGGTCAAAAGCTTATAGGTTGGCTGATCTCGATTGTGATCCACAACAAGCTCGAAACATTTCGTGAGATCAAGCATCAGAAAAACATCAAATTTCCATTTATGTACGCGGTTTTTCCAGCGGTAGCTATCACGTTTTATTATTCCTTGCTTTGAAAATGAGGTGATGGTATGACACAAGAAGTGTTTGGACTTCGGTATGAGTTTGTTTATCAACATGGACACCATATGGAGTTATCTAAGGAAGGTGGATTAGAGTTCAGTGAGTTATCCTCCTTGCAAGTACGCATGTTAGAAGCGAATCAGGTACCAAGGCTGCTGCCGCTCGATATTCTTGAGGTGGATTCCCGTTGTCGACTGCAGTATAAATTAGCTTCCAAACGGATGCTGTCACATGTACTGAAGGTAGATACATTCTCAATCCAACAATTTGCTAAGTTGATGTATGCGATTGTATGTACGCTTGATGAGTGCAAAAATTATATGCTCAATGAAATGAATTTTGTGCTGAAGGATAATTTCATTTTCATTGGTCAAGATTGGGCTGACGTTTACCTGACGTATGTACCGCTGGATATATCCCATGCGAATGATGATATGTATCCTTCAATAGATGCACTTCTCAAGAAACTTTATTTACACGTGCAGCAAGAAGAACAAGATCAATGGGAAAGCTGGGTTTCAACACATCTAGCTAATAAAAGTTTAGAGGGGTATAAGGAAGCTTTATTAAAGTTAATGGACAAGCCAAATTTGGCGCAAAATCCAAAACCTGAAACGCTATCAGAGGCAAGAGAGACTGTATTACCAGAGCAAAGTCAAAGCTTACCTAAACCACATTGGAAACGAGACGAAGTGTTGACCGAATCCGATCCCAAACCTGAGTCATTGCCACTCATAGATCGCCACAGTCAAAAGTCCCCAGAATCCAAAGATGTTGGATTATCGCTATCATTCATTCCCCTAAACCAGCGATCTCGATGGATCATTGTAGCGACAATACTCGTATTATCTGCTTTTCTTTGGCAGCTTTACTTCACGTCACCCTCGACGAGCACATTACAGCTCATTGCAGGTATCACCTTGCTTTTGGTAGATGTAGCCTTTGTTCTACTGGGAATGGGACGTCCTGTGATGCTAAGAGCAAAACCATTAATCCCTATGCAAAAGAAACCATTACCCGTAAAGCATACTCCTTCTGCGGACATTGCAAATACCCCTAATTCCTCACCAACTGCTGTCCCATCAGATATACAAAACTATTACGCCAATCTGTCGAGGCATACAACCTTACTCCAGCCCTCAAACTCAAATGCTACTGTTTTTCTGGGGAATTCCCCTAAACATAAACCGCTCGGCCCCCGATTGGAATTTAGTGTGGATGATGTGAGTCGAATCGTTCCTATTGATCGTGAAATTTTCACAATTGGGAGAGGGGATACAAGCAGCAAGATCGACTATGTGATGGAAGTGGCGGGTGTTTCCCGGATTCATGCGGAAATTGTACAAACGAGCAACGGTTTTCAGTTGCATGATGTAGGTTCAACAAACGGAACGTATTTGAATGATCACCTCCTAGTTTCCTATCAAGCATACCCGCTCAAAGATGGGGACATTGTGCGAATTATTCGACAAGAAATGACTTTTCGGCTCTAAATCGGCTCTATTACAAATAGTTCTACTTCCTGTCTGACATAAGCAGTGGTATAATAAGAAGTCGCGAGTATGATACGTGAATATCTTAGACTAGACAGGGGTTTGTTTTTTCAAATGAGTCTTTTAACCATTGAAGATTTAAGTCACAGCTTTGGGGATCGTACATTATTCAAAAATGTATCGTTCCGCTTACTAGCTGGCGAGCGCGTTGGTATCGTTGGTGCGAATGGCGTGGGGAAATCCACGTTGATGAATATATTAACAGGCAAGCTTTTGAAAGATACAGGAAAAGTAGAATGGACGCCAAGAGTCCACTATGGCTATCTAGACCAGCACTCTGTGCTGGCTGCAGGCAGAACGATTCGCGATATTTTGCGTGATGCGTTCCTTCCCTTGTATGAAGAAGAAAAAAGAATGATGGCGATTACCGACAAAATGGGAGATGCCACGCCAGAAGAGCTTGAAGTTCTGCTGGAAGAAATGGGCGAAATTCAAGAACGTTTGGAAATTGGTGATTTCTATCTTCTTGATGTGAAAATCGAAGAGATGGGCAATGGTCTTGGATTGAATGCAATCGGTTTGGATCGCGATGTTACATCCCTTAGCGGTGGGCAGCGTACAAAGGTTCTTCTAGCTAAGCTTTTACTAGAGAAACCGACTGTGCTGTTGCTCGATGAGCCGACCAACTATTTGGATGTTGAACACATTGAATGGTTGAAAATGTACTTGAAGGACTATCCGTATGCCTTCATGTTGATTTCACATGATACCGAATTTATGAATGAAGTGGTTAATGTTGTCTATCATTTGGAGTTTTCCAAGCTAACACGTTACACGGCGAACTATGAGAAATTCCTTGATATGGCTGAAATGAACAAGGCGCAGCACATTGACGCTTATGAGAAGCAGCAAGAGTATATCAAGAAGCAGGAAGATTTCATCGCGCGCAATAAAGCTCGTGCCTCAACGTCAACTCGTGCGAAAAGCCGCGAGAAGCAATTGGATCGAATTGATCGTATCGAGCGTCCAGAGACAGCAATGAAGCCTACATTTGTATTCAAAGAATCGCGTACAAGTGGTAGAATCGTATTTGAAGCGAAAGATTTGGAAATCGGTTATGATCGCGCGTTGCTTCCGAAGATGAATGTGACGATTGAACGCGGCGAGAAAATTGCCATTGTTGGCTGCAATGGGGTAGGTAAGTCCACCTTATTGAAGACGATTCTCGGGAAAATCGATCCTTTCAGCGGTTCAACGTATCACGGTGACTATTTGAGTCCTGCGTACTTTGAGCAAGAGGTCAAAGCGCCAAGCATGACGCCGATTGATGATGTGTGGAATGCCTTTTCCTCAATGACGCAAAACGAAGTCAGAGGAGCGCTTGCGCGAGTCGGTCTCAAGAATGAGCACATCACGCGTGCGATGAGCATGTTGAGTGGTGGCGAGCAAGCGAAAGTTCGCCTATGCAAGCTGCTCATGCAAGAAAGCAACTGGCTGCTATTCGATGAGCCGACGAACCATTTGGACGTCGTTGCCAAAGAAGAGCTTCAGCGCGCATTGAAGGAGTACAAAGGTACCATTCTGCTTGTATGTCATGAACCTGAGTTCTACGAAGGTTGGGTTACACGTGTTTGGGACGTTGAAGCATGGTCTGCTAAAGTAACGAATTAATCATTTCAGCTAATCGGAGGAGATAACGATGTTAACGCATGTTGTATTTTTTAAGCTCAAAGATCGCAGTCCTGAAGCCGTGGAAGTAACCAAAGCTGTTCTTACGAATATGGAAGGTAAAATTCCAGTGTTAAGACACATCGAGGTTGGGACAGACATTCTTCATTTAGAGCGTTCCTACGATATCGCATTGATTACGAAATTTGATTCGCTAGACGATTTGAAAGTTTACGATACACATCCCGTGCATGAAGAAGTCAAGGCTCATATGAAAACAGTTCTTGATGGAACGTCCATCTGTGTTGATTTTGTAAGCTAACTCACGTTTGAAAAACATAGGAGAACAGTGTAGTATCCTTAGAAGAGGCTCGTTCTTGACGTTGTCAGGCGCTAGCACAAATTCTGTGGCTGCACTGTTTTTTGTGTGTTTAGCGCAAAACTAATTTACATAGGCATGGGGAGAGGAATCCAGTTGAAGTCCAATTTAAATAGAGCTTATATGACAGAAGTTCTTGAAATGCTGCTGCGGACACCAAGTCCGACAGGGTATACGCATCACATTATGCAAAAAGTAGAGCTAGAAGTAAGCAAGCTTGGCTTCGAGCTTTCGTATACGAATAAAGGCTGCGGCATCGTGACGATTCCTGGTACAAGCTCTGATCGCGTAATTGGCATTTCAGCGCATGTGGATACGCTAGGTGCCATGGTTCGTTCCATTAAAGAGAATGGCACATTGAAAATCACGTCGCTTGGCGGGTTTATGATGGGTGCCATTGAGAATGAGTATGTGCAAATTCATACGCGTGATGAGCAAGTATTTGATGGCACAATCCTGACGTCGAGACCATCTGTTCATGTTTACGAAGACGCGCGTGAGTATAAGCGAGATGAAGCGAATATGGAAGTGCGCATTGACGAGCTTGTTAGCTCCAAAAAGGATGTGCAAGCACTCGGTATCCGAGTTGGCGATTTCATCTCGTTCGACCCGCGCGTTCAGGTGAAGGACAATGGCTTTGTGAAATCGCGCCATTTGGATGATAAAGCGAGTGTAGCGTCCCTATTTGGTCTTCTTAAGTTGATTAGAGAACAAGGCTTACAGCCTCATTACACAATCAAGCTGTTCTTCTCCAACTACGAAGAAGTGGGTCATGGCTCCTCATTTATCCCTGAGGATATTACGGACTTTATCGCGGTTGATATGGGTGCGCTTGGTGATGATTTGAGCGGGAGTGAGCGCGATGTTTCGATTTGTGCCAAGGATTCCTCAGGCCCATATGATTATGCGATGACTTCCAAAATGATCGAGCATGCAGAAAAATTAGAAATCGGCTATGCCGTTGATATTTATCCGCGCTATGGCTCGGATGCGTCGGCAGCACTCAGAGGCGGCCGCGACATTCGCGCTGCGCTTATAGGACCTGGCGTTCACGCGTCACATAGCATGGAGCGTACGCATATGGATGCTGTAGTGAATACAGCTGCCCTTCTTGCCGCGTACATCATGGAGCCGGTGCAAGGATGAATATACTAAGCGCGGTCGATATAACCAAAACCTATGGCGACAAGGTGCTCTTCGATGATATCTCGTTCACTCTGAACGAGAAGCAGCGCATCGGCCTCATCGGCGTGAACGGCACAGGCAAGTCCACGCTGCTGAAGATGCTGGCGGGTCTGGAAACCCCGGATCGCGGCAAGCTCGTGCACGCGAACCATTTCCGCGTGGAATACTTGCCGCAAAACCCGGAGTTCGATCCGAACTCCACAGTGCTCGAGCAAGTATTCCACGGCGATTCACCGCTCATGAAGACGCTGCGCGACTATGAGCTGGCGCTCGCTGAGCTGGAGGCGGATCCCTCCAACGAGAAGAAGCAGTCGCGCCTATTCAGTGCCCAGGCGCGCATGGATGAGCAAGGTGCTTGGGAAGCCAGCACCTTGGCTAAAACCGTGCTGATGAAGCTCGGCATCAGCGAGTTCGACAAGCCGGTCGGCCTGCTGTCCGGCGGCCAGCGCAAACGCGTCGCTATGGCGCGCGTTCTGATTCAGCCTGCCGATCTGCTCATCCTTGATGAGCCGACGAACCATATTGACAACGAGACGGCCATCTGGCTCGAGGAGTTCCTCAGCAAATGGCGCGGCGCCTTGCTGCTCGTTACCCATGACCGGTACTTCCTAGAGCGGGTCACCACCCGCATTTTGGAGCTGGACCGGGGCAAGATCTACAGCTATGAGGGGAACTACGAGTGGTTCCTCGAGAAGAAAGCGGAGCGGATGGATTCCGAAGCCGCTAGTGAAGACAAGCGGCAGAATCTTCTCCGCCGCGAGCTGGCCTGGCTCCGTCGCGGCGCGAAGGCGCGCACGACGAAACAGAAGGCGCGCATCCAGCGCGCCGAGGATTTACGGGACCGCAAGGTAGACGGTCCCGCTGACAAGCTCGACATGGCGCTGGCAGGCAGCCGCCTTGGCAAAAAGGTGATGGAGCTGGACGCCATCTCCAAGTCTTTCACAAGCGGGAAGCAGCTGCTCAGCGGATTCAGCTACATCGTGATGCCGAAGGATCGCCTCGGCATCATCGGTCCGAACGGCAGCGGCAAATCGACGCTGCTGAACATGCTCGCCGGGCGCATTCAGCCCGATAGCGGCACGATCGAGACCGGCACAACTGTGAAGCTGGCCTATTACACGCAAGAAAACGTCGAAATGGACGAGAAAATGCGCGTGATTGAATATATCAAGGAAGCCGCAGAGCAGATTCGCACGTCGGATGGTGAAACCATTTCGGCCGCACAGATGCTAGAGCGCTTTATGTTCTCGCCAAATCTGCAATGGTCACCGATCGGTAAGCTTTCCGGTGGGGAGCGTCGCAGACTCTACTTGCTTCGTACATTGATGGGGGAACCGAATGTTTTGCTCCTCGATGAGCCGACGAATGATTTGGACATTCAAACTTTGACGATACTGGAAGATTATCTGGATCAATTCTCTGGGGCTGTGATCACGGTTTCCCATGATCGATACTTTTTGGATCGCACAGTGAACCATCTATTCGCATTCGATGGAAAGGGTCATATCGAGCCTTATATCGGTACGTACTCCGAGTACTTGGAAGAGAAGCGGGAAGAAGAAGAAGCGGAGCAAGCAAGAAAAGAAGTCATGCGTCAAGCTGCAAGTAAACAAGCAAGCTCAAGCAATAACGCGACTTCTTCCACCAACAGTTCTTCGACTCGTCCGAAGAAGCTTTCTTTCAAAGAACAGAAGGAATGGGACGAAATCGAGAACACGATTGCTGCGCTAGAGGAGAAAGCAGATAGCTTGAAAAAGCAAATCGAAGCCTCAGGAAGCAACTTTGATCTCGCGCGCGACTTGTATGAGCAAGAGCAACAAAACGCGGCAGAGCTTGAAGCTGCGATGGAAAGATGGACTTATTTATCAGAGTTGGTAGAACAAATAGAACAAAATAAGTTATGATAGAAGTAGTAGTTCAAAAACCCGACTTTTTGAACATTAAATTAGAAGAAATTATAATAAAGGTAGGTATATACTCCCCATGATTAGTGTAAATAACGTGACGCTTCGTTACGGCAAGAGAGCCCTATTCGAAGACGCCAACATTAAATTCACACCAGGAAATTGCTACGGTTTGATCGGAGCTAATGGTGCTGGTAAGTCCACATTTCTCAAAATTCTTTCCGGTGAGATCGAGCCTAACACAGGTGAAGTGAGCATCACGCCAGGCGAGCGTATGGCTGTCCTTAAACAGAACCATTACGAATTTGATGAAATCGAAGTTTTGAAAACTGTCGTTATGGGTCATTCCCGTTTGTTTAAAATTATGGAAGAGAAGGATGCATTGTACGCGAAAGCTGATTTCTCTGAAGAAGATGGCATGAGAGCTGCTGAGCTGGAAGGTGAATTTCAAGATCTTGACGGCTGGCAAGCAGAATCCGACGCGGCAGAGCTTTTGATCGGTCTAGGAATCCCGACCTCCCTACACGATACGAAAATGAAGGATCTTGATGGTAACGAGAAAGTTCGCGTACTCTTAGCGCAAGCGCTTTTCGGTAATCCGAACATTCTTCTACTCGATGAGCCTACCAACCATTTGAACATGGAGTCCATTAAATGGCTTGAGCACTTCTTGTCCCGTTTCGAAGGCACTGTTATTGTTGTATCACATGACCGTCACTTCTTGAACCAAGTGTGTACACATATCGCAGATATTGACTTTGGGAAAATCCAAATGTACGTTGGTAACTACGATTGGTGGTATGAGTCCAGTCAATTGGCTCTACGTTTGGCACGTGATGCGAACAAGAAAACAGAAGAGAAACGTAAAGAGTTGGAAGCCTTCATCGCGCGCTTTAGTGCGAATGCCTCCAAATCCAAGCAAGCGACTTCCCGTAAAAAGCAATTGGAGAAGCTTACGCTTGAAGATATTCGTCCGTCCAGCCGTAAATATCCGTTCATTCACTTCAAAGGTGAGCGTGAAGCTGGTAAGCAATTGCTAGCGGTTGAAGGTCTTACTAAAACTATTGACGGTGTTAAAGTCTTAAATAATGTTTCGTTTACCCTTAACAAAGGCGATAAAGTCGCTTTCGTAGGCATTGACGGTATTGCTAAAACAACGCTATTCAAGATTTTAATGGGCGAAATGGAAGCAGACAGCGGTACGTTCTCATGGGGTGTTACGACATCGCAAGCGTATTTCCCAAAAGACAGCCAAGATTACTTCAATTCCGAATTAACTTTGGTGGATTGGCTGCGTCAATACTCCAAAGATCCGGATGAGTCCTTCCTTCGCGGATTCCTGGGACGCATGTTGTTCTCAGGCGAGGAAGCGTTGAAGAAAGCGAACGTCCTTTCCGGAGGAGAAAAAGTACGCTGCATGTTCTCCAAAATGATGTTGAGCGGTGCGAACGTGCTTATCCTTGATGAGCCAACGAACCATTTGGATTTGGAATCCATCACTGCGCTTAATAATGGCCTTGTTGATTCCGATTGTACAATGTTATTCGTTTCCCATGACCATCAGTTCATTCAAACGATTGCGAATCGCGTTATGGAGTTGACACCGAAAGGTATCATCGACAAAATGCTGACATACGATGAGTACTTGGAAAGCGAAGATGTGAAAAAACAACGCGAAGTTCATTACGCATAAGTTAAGAAGTAAAAAAGTATAAAAGGTAAAAGCGCCCTGAAGTGTTTCTCTCAGGGCGCTTTTACCTACATAACGTGTAGTCTAGCTTCCGCCAGTACGACGGCGTTGATTATTTACTTTTTTTGTCATTTGGCTTTTCGCAGTTTGATTGTTATTACCAGCTGCTTTAGGGTTGGCACGCGCTGCGGCTTGATCCGCTTGCTTCTGAGCTAGCTTTGCTTTAATGGCATCGGCTAAGCTTACTTTTTTGACTCCTTGCGGCTCGACCTGGTCGGCCTGTCCAGCTTGTGGATTGTCTGACATAAGAACACCTTCTTTACGTGGTATATCCATAGTATAATCGAATCATAGAAAAGATGAAAGAAGGTGTGTGGGGATGTTTGATCCGACGATCTATGACAACATCAAAGTTGTGCTCGAAGGAGCCGTCTATGATTTGGATTTGGAAGGTAAAATCATCATAACACGAAGAGAAGATTTGATTGACTTGTCATCGATGTCTCGCACATTTGCTATCGAATTTGCTAGAAGATTAGGACTGCCTAGCCAAGCGGAAATTTATTTGCATGTCCATTTGAGTGATTTGGCTGCAGAGATTCTTGAAAATCCCACGGCTAAGCCGGGTTGTACGCTGTTAATCAAGCTGCACACGCATGTGAGTGATCCCGAATTAGATTGTCCAATGATCGAAGCGCAATTAAACGCCATTTGGGAGCAACGACCGCGAATTACACAGCAAATTTCATTTCTGTATGGAGAACAGCCAGAGGAGTATCGCAATCTCATTACATTGTCCTTTGGTCGTAAAATTGATGAGAGCCACCTCGATGACTTTTCTGATTTAATCGACTATGCTTTCGAAAGCTTAGTGTGGCTGGATGGAAGAGGGGCACTATAAATCATGGAGGAATTATCGCAACAAGAGCTGCAGGACAAAGTGAGTCGAGCAAATGGTTCCTTCGCCGTCTTTATGTACACACCGCTCTGTGGCACATGCAAGGTAACAGAGCGAATGCTGGACATCATTCTAACGATGAAGCCAAGCCTCCCGCTAGTGAAATGTAACATTAATTTTCTGCCGCATATCAGCCAAGAATGGCAAATTGCAAGTGTCCCTTGTGTTGTTATCGTGAAACCAGGAGAAGCCAAACAAATGATTTATCGAATGCAATCCGTGGATGAGCTATACCGTAAACTACTGCCCTTAGTAGAAAAAGAATAGGAGTTGGCAATTATGAATTTTCAAATCGGAGATCACGTTATCGCTGAGTATAAAACAGGAGTTTATTTTGGTGAGGTCGTTGAATTGACTTCCAGCATGAAGGCGGCTGTTCGCATTCTAGCCGTGAAAGATCACCCAACACAAGGAGATTTACATAATCCGATGGATCCAAGCGTAGCTTTTTTTCATCAAAGAAGAGCGTTGTCCTATCAAGAAATTGCTTTAATGCCTTTGGCAACGATTCGTCCTTATGCGGGTGAGGTTCCAGATTACCAAGTGTCTCTGAAGAGAGCGCTAATGGCTCAGATCGATAAGCTGACGGACATGGAAGCATGGGCCCGACGCTCTCTGCAGGAGCTTGATCAGCTGAATAAAGAATATTTTCCACCGTCCAATTAGGAAACTTCTAAGTACAACTTGGTGCCATCATTGTATTTGAAAATAGCCACATCACCAATGATCTCGATCATCGAGATCATTTTTAATTTTCTGCGGAATTCAAAATGCAGCTCGTATTCCTTCAATTTACTCGAAAGTAATTCCATCTGGGAGCGTTTATGAGTAAAATTCATCACAGGAATCGATTTATTCTTGAAGCGGATTGTATTTGCTTGCATATTCAAGTCCTCCTTTGCTAAGTTACTACTGCTTTTTCACTTCTTTACACAATTTAGGATACATTTCAAATGTTAAATATGTTCGAGTGCAACTATTAAAAAAGTTTTAGCATTTTATTATATGTGAATAATAGCGCTACAGGGCTAGTTCCGATAAGATAAATTTTAGCGGGGCGGATTCGTGGTTGCGGGGAAAGTTAACCCCATTTATAATAAATAAGATTGTATTCTAACAGGTTCTGGAGGGTCATAGAAATGTCAGCAGCACAACCAACTCGTATTGGAATTATCGGCGCCGGTAATATCGGGAATGTACATATGGAATCCTTTAAAAGCATACCCGGAGCACAGCTTGCGGGTGTGACGGACGTGTATATACCGCTTGCTGAAACGAGAGCGAAAGAGCATAACATTGAGCAGGTATATGCAAATTCAGATAAATTGTTAGCGGATCCTTCGATTGATGCAGTCGTTATCGCCGTATCGAATGAGTGGCATGCGCCAATTGCTGTTCAAGCCTTAGAAGCTGGAAAGCATGTTCTGCTTGAAAAACCGATGGCGATTGACTTAGCTTCAGCTCGTCAAATTGTAGAAGCAGAGCGCAAAGCAGGAAAGATTCTCATGATTCCGCACCAAATGCGTTGGGAAGCAGCTGCGATTGCTGTGAAGGAACAGGTGGAAAAAGGTGCACTTGGTCATATTTATCATGCAAAAGCAAGCTATTTGAGACGTAAAGGTATTCCAGGCTGGGGAACTTGGTTTACACAAATGGAGAAATCGGGCGGCGGTCCCCTTATCGATCTTGGTGTTCATATGTTGGATTTAACGATGTATTTGATGGGGAATCCGAAGCCGGTTTCAGTATATGGAGCAACGTATGCAGAATTCGGGCCGCGCAAGCAAGGGATTGGCACATGGGGAGCTCCGAATTGGCAAGGTAAATTTGATGTTGAGGATTTAGCAACGGCTTTGATCAAATTTGAAAATGGGGCAACGCTTTCCCTTGATGTCAGCTGGGCAGGGTTATTGGAAACGGATAACCAGCCTGTCGTACAGCTTCTTGGTACTGAAGGCGGCGCTTATGTGAAGGGTGCGAGAGGAAAGCTTTTTGCAGAAAAATTTGATCGCATTGTAGAAACGGAGCTTTCCGCTCCAGCTGCTAATGATGATCCGCGTGCACGAATGGTGCAGCATTTCTTGTCTAGTATCGCTAGCGGCTCACAGCCGATTACATCTGTCATGACGGGCTACACGAATAATTTGATCCTAGATGCGATTTACCGTTCATCGCAAACAGGCGATGAAGTGAAATTGAACTGGGACATCGAGTAGACAGGGGCTGCAAGAAGTGAACTGGGAGTTATTTAGTATCATCGGAACGATTGCCTTCGCAGTGAGTGGAGCAATCGTAGCGATGGAAGAGGAATATGATATTCTAGGTGTTTATGTACTGGGTCTAGTTACGGCGTTTGGCGGGGGGATCATCCGCAACATGCTCATCGGGAAACCAGTTGTGCTGCTTTGGGAGCAAGGGATGTATTTTCAGATCGCATTGTTTGCCATGACGATTGTTTTCCTGATGCCAGTGAAATATATTCGATTGTGGAAAACCTGGGAAGCTTTCTTCGATGCGATTGGCCTAGCGGCGTTCGCGATCCAAGGGGCTCTGTACGCTACGAATATGGGGCATCCATTAAGCGCGATCATTGTCGCGGCGGTCCTCACAGGGATTGGCGGAGGTATGGTCCGCGATGTGCTGGCGGGTCGGAAGCCACTGGTGCTCAAGGATGAAATTTACGCGGTTTGGGGCATGCTCGCAGGTGCATTAGTTGGATTGGGATGGTCTCAAGGCGCTTGGCAGCTTGCTGTTCTATTTGCTCTTATCGTTATTTTGCGAATGTTCTCTGTCAACTATAAATGGAAGCTGCCGAAACGATCCTTGCGCGAATCAATGATTGAATCCACAAGAAGATCAGATTCTTAGCTGATTCATTTTTTACGCTCGATACGGCTTAGAGAAAGGAGGAATATCAGTTGGAGGCATCTTTAACACAACAGCAAAAAATTTCTGCAGAAACTATGGCCACACGTATGACGCCTGTGAAGGAACTGTTGCGAACAGAGTTAGATCTGTACGAAATATCCAAGGATTCAGAGACAGGCGAGCATTACTTACATTATGCGTATATGCATCGTGATTTCTCGAATACCGGAGAGCCAGAATCCTTTCATTACTTATTACCAATTGAGAATGATGATGTGCTCGGAATGATTTACGGTGAGCAGGGATATGCCTATCCTGAGCATTGGAAATCCTCTTTTTTACGCAACGGTCCAGAAGGCTTCTATATTTGGTTTGACCCTTCCCATGAAGCTCAGCAAAGCGAGGATGAAGCGATTGCGGCAGATTTGATGCAGAAGCTTAGAGCTTTTCATGAGCAAGGCAGTGTGGATCCTGAAGCGGTGCGTAAGCTTTTGGAATCCATGGACGAAACTCGGAAGAAAGAAGAATAAAAAGTTAAGGATGAACGCTACGTACTCCACAGAAACTGCGATTGTGCAGATTTTGTGGAGTTTTTTTATTTAGTAAAAATAAGGGAAATGGACCATATTAACACTAGAAGTAACAGGTTACTTAGAAAGGGGGGAGACGTTTAATATGGATATGGCCTCGTATCATTTTGCGAATTTAGGCATTCATGAGGAACTTTTGCAGGATCTTCGCAATCTGGAAACTCGGATGAAAGATGAATTAGGGTATGAAATTGCGCTAATTGCGTATACAAAAGAAGCAGATGACCTCACAAACAAGTAAGGATATAGAGATATAGGGGGATGACGATGAAAGCTATGAAATTATCGGCCATCATGACGGCTGCAATCGTCGGCTTGACAGGGTGTTCCGTTACACAAACAAATCCATTAGAAAAAGCGTCGCTTTCCATTCAAAGTGTTGGGTTATCGGATTCGAGTGGAACCCAGCTGCGGGAAGTTAGGCAAAAGCGAACAGATGATAACCTGCTCCACCAGAATACGTATCTTTCGTTGAACCGTGAAGTGGCCGATCAGTTGATCCAGGAAGCGCATCTAAGTGGTGCATCCGTTGCTTTGACGGATACGAATATTTATGTTGCGGTCGATATGGGGGAGCTTCCGGACAAAGAGACCAATGTTCGCATACAGCAGCTAAGCCAGTATCAAAATCCAGCGTCGGAAGCGGGATTGTTCGGTGCAGGTGTTGGCCAGCAAATGGATTGGGTGACGGCAAAGCCTTTATCAGCGCAAAGTGTCAACACGATTAAGCATGTCTTAACGCGTATTTATCCAGATTCGCATATTTATATTTCAACGAATACGCTTTTTGTGAAACGAATGATGTTCTATGACATGCAGCAGCAAAAAAATAAACGGATGGACACGTTTTTGCATGAGTTTAATACGATGGTGCAGTATGCGTTTCCTAGCAGCCGATGAGCGATAAATACAAGGTTCGCGCCTACTGCAGCTCGAGAATTTGTGAGTATGTCCACAAAGAAGATGTCATGGTTGCTATTAATTATGAAACGGCCTATGGCTTGGCACAGCTATATAACGAATTTCCTTCAAAACCAAGCTGTCCTGCCTGTGGAGAAGTCATGGCTTTCTATGCTCATTCAGTCATCGAAGAGCCGTGGCTCTCCTGAGAAGCTTGACAATTCGCGCATTCCTGATAATAGTTAGAGAATAATGCAATCAGGAAGGATTCCCAACGCGATGATGACAGATGTAAATCAAATAGATATTTTACCCGTAGAAGTTCGTACAAGTTTGGACGAGCATAGGCAGATCGTACATACATCGGAAGACCGCAAGTTGATTGGTGTCGCTGCGTATGAAGCACCCACTGAGGAGCTACTCACGGATGCGATTGTTTCTCTATTTCTAGGCAAAAATGTACTGCTGAAGGGGCCAACGGGTTCTGGTAAAACGAAGTTAGCGGAGCACGTTTCAGCCGTTTTCAATCAGCCGATGCATAACGTCAATTGTTCCACGGATTTGGATGCGGAAGCCTTGCTCGGATTCAAAACATTAACGCACGACGAACAGGGACGAAGTCTGATCGTGTTTATCCCTGGCCCTATTATGAAAGCGATGACCAAAGGGCACTTCCTCTACATTGATGAGATCAACATGGCTAAACCGGAAACACTCCCATTAATTAATGGCGTGCTGGATCACCGCAGATCCATAACAAACCCTTTTACGGGTGAAGTTATTACAGCGCATCCGAATTTTAGAGTCGTAGCAGCGATTAATGAGGGCTATATAGGTACGGTACCTCTAAATGAAGCGCTGAAAAATCGGTTTATCACGATTGAAGTGCCGTACTTGCAGGGAGAGCTCTTGTTTCAGTTATTAAAAAGTCGGTCCGTCTTGCGTGATGAGAAGCTGATCCGCACCTTCGTGCAGCTTTCCGCTGATTTGCTATCCCTCATTGAGATGGGACAACTGCCAGATGAAGCGGGTTCAATTAGGGCCTTGTTAGATGCATGTGATTTGGCAGCTTATATGCCGCCTATGCGCGCTGTAACGCGTGCAATTGCCGATAAATTAGAGGATGAAAGGGAACGTGCGGCTGTGTTAAATACAGCTGAAACGTTACTATAACCCCATGTTCGTAGGAAGCCTGAGCCGATTGGATGACAAAATCGACGCCATGCTGCATATGCAGCTGGTGGATTTGGCGCGTTTATTTACGAAACGCGGCAAGCTTGAAGTGGAAGCAGCCTTTCATGCGCATTATGATGAGTCAGCATTGAAGATGACAGTGAGTCAGTTTTGGTGGGATTATTCACTGCGCGACAAAACAGCGGGAATGAAAAGCGATGTGTACTTACGCTGTCTTGGCAGTGCTTGGTTTACGGGAAGGGAAGCGGTAAACGCGTATCTTCAATACAGTTCCAATGCGAAGTTTCCCAAGCTGGCCAATAGCTTATTTTCGCTCTGCGAAGATATGCGTTTAGAACGGATTTGTCGCAGTCAACGCCCAGGTACAGGACCTGTGTTTGCTCATCGGCACCGCATTTTAGGGGGATATTTTCAACATAAACTGCGAACGCATCTAAACAAAGGAGAGTTCGCGGATGCCGTGCTACTGCTGGTGTATGGCTGGTTTACTGGAAAGTCATGGCAGAATGAGCTGTCTGCTACTGCGCATGGGAGTGAGCTGACAAGCTGTTTGATTAGCCTCTATGAGGTGCTGGAGCAGGTAGAGGAAGCGGCCCATACGGATGAGGTTGCGCGATTATGTGAACGAATGAACGAGGCGTTGAGCGTTTGGCTGAAAAGAGATGCGGTTGCTGCGTATTTTTGGACGCAGCAGGGGAGCGGCATTGCAGATCCCCTTCCTGCGGATTACAAAGGCGAGCTGAAGCGCGCGAAGCGGCTCGCCAACGATGATGTGCTCCCCGAGCAAGAGGGGGAGCGTCAATTACCAGGCCAAGAGCGGCTGCCGACTTGGCATCGCGAGAGCAGCGACCGCAGCCCGGGGCTGCTGCGGTTTGAGCTGGAGCGCGGCTCGCGCACAGCCGCGCAAGGGTCTGCGCCCCGTGAAGGCGATGCCGCCGACCAGGCGCTCGCCATCACCCAGGGGCGCTCGCAGCGCGCCCAGCGCACCGGCGCCGCCGCTGAGCGGCGCCAGGGGGCTTCCGTGCCCGCGGCTGCGGGGCACGGGGAGGGCGAGGTCGCCGCGTACGCGACGGCGACCTGGCTCTTGCCTGAACGTCCTACTGCTGCGCAGGAGGACGGGTTCAGGCGCTTGAGCGAGCGCGCAGCGCCGCTCGCGAAGCCTTTGCAGCGTGCGATACGACGCACGCTGGAGCAGAAGCGGATCGCCCCGCGCGGCGATCGCTTATTTGGGCGGCTCGACAAGCAGCTGACGCGAGCCGTCACGCAAGAGCTGCCGCGGCTCTTCTACAAGAAGCGCGCGCCGGTACCCCAGCTCGACGCAGCGTTCGCGCTGCTCGTCGATTGCTCAGCATCCATGTATGACAAAATGGACGAAACCAAGCTCGGTCTCGTGCTATTTCACGAGACCCTCCGAAACCTGCGAATCCCCCACGAAGTCGTGGGGTTCTGGGAAGACGCGGACCGCGTGACAGAGCAGGAGGCACCGAACCTGTTCCAGGTTGCGGTGGACTTCGGCTCCTGCCTCGCGGCCTCGAGCGGTGCGGCTCTGATGCAGCTGGAGCCGCAGCAGGACAATCGCGATGGCTTTGCCATTCGCGAGATGACGAAGCGGCTGCTGCTGCGCACAGAGCGGCAGCGCATCCTCCTTGTGTTCTCGGATGGGGAGCCTTCGGCAGCCAACTATAACGATGTTGGCATCCTAGATACGCATGAAGCCGTCCTGCAGGCCAGACGCATGGGGATCGAAGTCATCAGCGTTTTTCTTGCAAATGGAACCGTGCATGAAACACAGCGGAACGCCATGCGTAATATGTATGGGCGAAGCAGCATCGTTGTGCCGCATGTTGAAGAGCTGCATGAACAGCTGGTTCCGATTTTACGCAAGCTGCTGCTGAAATCGATTCAGACATGATCTCATCTTTCTTTTACCCTCAAAATCCAGTACAATAGATCAGGGTTAATCTCGGTAAAAATCGCCAAACTCCGACAAAAAACGGATAGCAGGGATCATCATTTTTCATAGTTACTTATTACATAAGCCATACCATTATTCATAGTATTCACTTATAATCATTCCACTAGGGGGAAATATTCTCATGTACGGTGCACCATTATCCAACAAAGCGAAAAAAATTATGCTGCTTGGCTCAGGAGAGCTAGGAAAAGAAGTCATCATCGAAGCACAGCGTCTTGGTATTGAGACGATTGCTGTAGATCGTTATGCGAATGCGCCTGCTATGCAGGTTGCTCATCGCAGTCATGTCATTTCGATGCTGGATGGCGAGCAGCTGCGCGCGATTATTGAACAAGAACGCCCTGATCTTATCGTGCCTGAAATCGAAGCGATTGCAACATCTGTTCTCGTTGAATTGGAAAAGGAAGGCTACCGTGTCATCCCAACGGCTACAGCTTCCCGTTTAACGATGGATCGCGAAGGAATTCGTCGACTTGCAGCGGAAACATTGGGCTTGCGCACAGCTCAGTTTGAATTTGCTAATAGTCTTGAAGAATTGCATGCTGCTGTAGCAAAGATTGGAACACCTTGTGTGATTAAGCCAATCATGAGCTCCTCCGGTAAAGGACAAAGCGTTTGCCGCACACCTGAGGGTGTAGAAGCATCGTGGAACATCGCGATGGAGGGTGGACGTGCGAAGAACGCGCGTGTTATCGTCGAAGAATTCATTCATTTTGATTCGGAAATCACGTTATTGACCGTTCGTTCGGTCTCAGGAACAACGTACTGCGAGCCGATCGGTCACATCCAAAAAGACGGCGACTACATCGAATCCTGGCAGCCGCATCAGATGTCTGAGCAGCAAATTATCGATGCGCAGCATATGGCTAAAACAATTACAGATGCACTTGGCGGGTATGGACTCTATGGAGTTGAACTTTTCTTAACGGCGAATGGCGTTTATTTCAGTGAAGTTTCACCGCGACCTCATGACACGGGCATGGTTACGATGGCCACGCAGGATCTAAGCGAATTTGCGCTGCATGCGAGAGCGATTCTTGGATTCCCAATCACAGGCGTTCGCTTGTTAACACCAGGCGCAAGTTATACACTGAAAGCAGATCGTGAGCAAGTTGAATATACGATCAGCGGTATTGAAGAGGCCTTATCTGTACCGAATACGCAAGTTCGGGTGTTTGGTAAGCCGGAAACCAAAGTAGGTCGACGCATGGCCGTAGCGCTTAGTTCCGCTGAAACGGTGGAAGAAGCTCGCGGATATGCGAAAGAAGCGGCAGGCAAGCTCACTTTAAATTACAACTAAACAGTATGACAGCAGTACCCTAATGTCTGAGGTCATCATCCGGAGGCAAACACTATGGACCCTAAAGCAGCAAGACTGTCTCGAACTGTGTTGACAGAAATTATTTTGCCGGCAGATACGAATTACCATAACACTGTGTTTGGCGGTCGTGTCATGCAATATATAGATAAAGTTGCAACGATCGCTTCCATGCGTCATTGCCGCAAGAGTGTTGTAACAGCATCCAGCGACTCCTTGGATTTCTTCGCTCCAGTTAAGCTTGGCGAGGCGATTCAGTTGGAAGCCTTTGTCACTTGGACGCACCGCAGCTCGATGGAGGTTTATGTGAAAATTGAGTCGGAGAACTTGTTAACCGGCGAAAAGAAACATACAGCCACTTCGTTCCTTACGTTTGTTGCGTTAGATGACAATGGGCAGCCTTGTCCTGTTCCAGGCATCCTTGCCGAGACGGAAGAAGAGAAGAAGCTGTTCGAGTCAGCCGAAGCGCGGTTTAACGCGCGAAAACTGCGCAAGGAAGCACGTCTATAAGTGGTCATCTCGCATAGGATAGTTAGCAGTTCCTCTTGAGGAACTGCTTTTTTATTTATTTTAACAATAAAAATTTATTGTTAAACGATATATTTTGTGCTAAGATCATGTAGTCATTAAATAAGCGAGGTATTGAATAGTAGTGGGGAGACGCAACTTTTTTATCCATTGTGCAGTCAAATTGAGAAAGGTTACGCACCTCCATTACATGCTCGTAGATAAGGATGAAATTCAATGGAACTCAGGGATATTAAGCAGCGAATTGGCAAGCGTTTTCCTTTCTTGTATGGGCTTCGTGTCAGGCAGCTCATGCTGCAACGACATCTCATCAATCTAAATCCCAAGATCAAATATGCGGGCATTACAATGTCTCAGAGGCTTCCTTACACAGCAAAAAAGCACAAATCCATATTACGGCGTGTACTTGGAAACACGGATCCTATTTTACAAGAAAATAAGATCGTGAATTTGAAAATCGCTTTAAAACAAGTGGATGGGCTTGTGATCCAACCGGGTGAAACGTTTTCTTTTTGGAAGCAGATCGGTGTGACGAGTAAAGAAAAGGGCTATATCGAGGGGCTCATGCTCTCCCATGGCGAAGTTCGCGTAGGTACGGGTGGTGGACTGTGTCAACTGGCGAATATGTTATATTGGCTCGCTTTACATACGCCGCTGGTCATCAAAGAAAGGCACCATCACAGTTTCGATCTCTTCCCTGACGACCGCAGAGTAATTCCTTTTGGGACAGGGACGAGTGTATTTTATAATTACGTAGATTTGCAATTTTATAATCCAACGGACCGTAGTTTTCAATTTCAGCTGGATGTCACTGAGGAGTATTTGGAAGGCTCAATTAACTGCGATAAAGAATTACTTTATGTGTATAGAGTGAAAGAGAAGAATCATGCGTTCTACCAACGGGCTAGCAAATGGTACAGAGGCAACGAAATTTGGCGACAAACGTGCAGCAAGCTGGATGATTCACTCGTGGATGAAGAGCTGGTTAACGTAAATCACTCCGAGGTTAAATATATGAAATCTAATGGAACACAGGAGAACCATGAAGAGTGAACATGTGAAAGACTTTTTCATTTTCGGGTGGAAACAGGCGCTGTGCTGTATTTTTCCTGTAATTATCTTTTTGACGTTGGCTGTGTCCAAGGTCGTGTCGCTGCCATTTTTGCATCGCTATGATTTCATTTTACTTGTATGTATTCTTGCGCAAATTGTGTTGGTGTGGACGAAGCTAGAAAGTGTGGATGAACTCAAAGTTATCACGGTTTTCCATATTATTGGACTTGGGCTGGAGTTGTATAAAGTACACATGGGCTCTTGGTCCTATCCAGAGGAAGGTTGGACGAAAATCGCCGGCGTCCCGCTGTACAGCGGCTTCATGTATGCGAGTGTGTCCAGTTATGTGTGCCAGGCATGGAAACGATTCAATTTGCATCTCATCCATTGGCCTAGAACTTCCATTGCAATCGGGATGTCAGTTGGTATTTATGCTAATTTTTTTACCCATCATTTTGCTTATGATATCAGATGGATTCTGATTGCTTTGATTGTGATATTGTTTTACAAGTCACACATTCGGTTCACGGTCACGACCCAAACCTACCGGATGCATACGATCCTTTCGTTTATGTTAGTTGCTTTATTTATTTGGTTGGCTGAAAATATTTCAACCTTTCTTGGCGCTTGGCGCTATCCAGATCAAGAAATTTCGTGGCGGATTGTACATTGGGGTAAAATTAGTTCATGGTTCATGTTGGTCATTATTACTATTATTATTGTGGCGGAATTGAAGCGGATCAAGTATCCGGAGCAGGTAAAGGGTGCGGTTAAAAGTTAAGCTAATCCTTGTATTTTTGGAAAAAACAAATTCCAAGCTCAACGAAAACCCCAGAGCATAAGTGCTCTGGGGTTTCATCTGTTTCTGAATTACTTCGCTCCGCCTTCGGCAAGAATCGTTTCCCAAATAGCGCCTTTACCGTAAAGATCTTTATTTACTTTATCCCAACCGCCAAGGTATTCGATGTTGAAAAGACCAGCAGGCGTTGTGTAGTTTTTCTCATATTGTTTTGCCACTTCTGGAAGCACAGAGCGGAAGCCTTTGTCAGCGAACACTTTCTGAGCATCAGCAGAGAATAAATAGTCATAGAAAGCTTGAACAGCTTGACGATTACCGTGTTTATCAACGTATTTATCAATGATGGCAACTGGGTTCTCAATGGATGTTGTGTATTGTGGAATGACTTCCACATATTTCTTACCAGATTGAACACGAGCTATTAGCTCATTCTCGTAAGTGATGATCGCATCGCCTACACCTTTGTCGAAGGTTGCGAGGGAGTCAGCGCCGCTCTTATCGAGAACTTTAATGTTTTTGTAGATTTTAGCTACGAGATCTTTGGCAACAGCGGGATCTTGTTTGCCAGCTGCTTCGGAAATTTTGAGACCAGCACCATAAACTGCGTTAATGTCCCATTTCGCGCCGCCAGATGTGCTTGGATTCGGGATCAAGACTTCTACGCCTGGTTTAGTCAAATCCGACCAGTCTTTAATGCCTTTCGGGTTACCTTCACGTACACCAATCGCTGCAATTGAAGTTGTTACGAAGCCTTTGAACTTGTTATTTTTCCAGTCATGAGTGATTAAGCCTTTTTCAACGATCTTTTGGATATCGCCTTCAAGAGAGAGAGGCGCGATGTCGGCTTCAAAGCCTTGAATGATGGCAGTCGCTTGGGAACCGGAAGCCACATAGGATTCTTGGAATTCAACCGTTGTACCTGTTTTCTTTTTATAATCTTCTTTAAATTTAGGCAAAATGACTTCAAAGGAATCCTTCAAAATGGAGTATGCGCCGATCGTAATCGTCACTTTTCCTCCATCAGCCTTCGGCGCAGCGCTTGCAGTTGCAGCCGCTGCCGCAGTTGGCGCACTTGTGCTAGCTGTTTTTGTTGTGCCGGATCCGCAAGCTGTAAGGGTAATACTTGCTGTGAATAAAGCTGCAGTAACGAGGCCAAGCGATTTGAATTTTTTCATGGTTAACAACTCCCCTTCTTTATGAAAGCTTATTTTTCAAAAATCATATGAAGACAGGCTGTGGATCTTGTTTTGCCTGATTATCAATCCAGGTTGTTCCTTCTGGGGTGAAGACAGATATTTGGTGAATCAGGATGTTCACTTCATCGCCAACTTGATAAATGCGTTCTTTTACTGGCTGATAGGCGAAAAGCTTGAATTTATCAGTTTCCATTTCGAGATACCAGGAATCTCCGCGGAAATGCACATGTGTGACTTTACCTTTTTCACCAGCTGTCGCTAGGTGACTGACGTTGTGCGGTCGAACTTCGATATTCTCAGGCCGTATGAGCACATTCACATTTGGAAGCCATTTTCCATCTTGATGAAGATCTTCGAGTGTAGGGAATCCGACTAGTGGTGAATAGGAAGGAAGAATGTTCGATTCTCCAATGAACGATGCTGCGAATGAGGAAGCAGGCTTCGTGTAAATTTCCCAAGGGCTGCCTTGCTGTTCGATTTTCCCGCCTTGGACCAAAATAATCTCATCGGCCACCTCGATCGCCTCATCCTGATCGTGGGTAACGAATAGTGTCGTTACTTTGAATTCATTGATCAGATTTCGCAGCCAAACGCGAAGCTCTTTCCGAATTTTGGCATCGATCGCGGCGAATGGCTCATCAAGTAGAAGCAGCCGCGGTTCAGGCGCTAAAGCTCTAGCAAAGGCAACCCGCTGACGTTGTCCGCCTGACAACTGGTGCGGATATTTCCGCTCATGGCCGGCGAGCCCCATTAAGTTCACTAGATAAGCAACGCGATCCTGAATCTCCGCCTTCGATTTTTTAAGCACCTTCAACCCGTAAGCGACATTGTCAAACACCGTCATATGCTTGAAGAGGGCATAGCTTTGAAAAACGAACCCTATGCCTCTTTCTTGTACAGGGAGGTGTGTGGCGAGCTTGCCATCGAAAAAAATGTCGCCGCCAGTCGGCGCTTCGAGACCAGAAAGCATCCGGAGGATGGAGGTTTTGCCACCACCGCTCGGTCCAATCAATCCGACT
This sequence comes from Paenibacillus sp. J22P90, assembly GCF_059692195.1. NCBI lineage: Bacteria > Bacillati > Bacillota > Bacilli > Caryophanales > Paenibacillaceae > Paenibacillus > Paenibacillus sp. J22P90. Next base: position 519,942 of record NZ_JCAUAY010000004.1, on the reverse strand, counting down.
AGGTGCCCTTCTTTTACTTTAAAATTCACATCTTTGATCGCATGAAAATCGCCGTAATGTTTATTTAGATTGGTGACTTCAATGAGCATGCGGGGATCCTCCTCCATGGTTTCTTGTTGCTTCACTTCTGCGTTTCAACCATTCTAGTGATAATAAAATCGTGATGGATACAAGACCTAATACGAAAGCTACGCTATTGGCAGCTACGAGCTGGAATTGTTCTGCGTCTTGATAGACGAGTGTCGTAGCTGTTTGTGTTTGATTAATGATGTTGCCAGAAACGACTAAAATAGAACCGAATTCACCGAGTGACCGAGCGATCGTCAAAATTAATCCATACACAACGCCCCAACGAATACTCGGCCATGTCACTTGGAAGAACGTACGCCAAGGTCCTGCGCCTAAAGTTGCGGATGCTTCTTCGGATTGTGTTCCAATCTCCTCCAGCAATGGGACAACTTCACGAACCATGAGCGGGAAAGTGATGAACATCGTCGCAATGACCATACCGGGAATTGCATACACAATTTTCATATTATGATCTTCTAGGAAAGCGCCTAGTGCCGTGTTTGGACCGAAAAGCAAGATAACCATTAAACCCACGATGATCGGTGATACAGCAAAAGGAAGATCAATCAAAGCGTTAATGATAGGCTTCAACCAACGTGAAATCCAAGAGCCCCTTACAATTTCTAAAGAAATATAAATTCCAATAATGGCATTAAGTACTGTAACGATGGAGACAATAATCAACGAGATTTTCATCGCGTGAAGAGCTTCAGGACGAACAAGCGCATCTAGAAAAGCGCTAGGACCTTCTTCAAACGCTCCGAATGTTATTCCTAAGAAAGGCAATGCAATTAGTAGGAATATAACCAAAAATGAAATACCGATCAATAATCTTCTCATGCTAGTCGCCCCTTTCCTCGAGTCCATACATGGATGAACCATAGTATCAGGACGGAGAGTGTCAGGAGAACCAAGGAGATAGCAGCTGCACCTTCGGGATTATAGTTCTGCGTTTCACCATATATATAGACTGAGGCTACCATTGTTTTCCCTGGTAAATTACCGGAGATCAAGGCGATAGCACCAAATTCTGCGAGTGAACGGGAGAAAGCGAGCATGCTGCCGGCAATCGTGCCTGGTAAAAGTGCGGGCAACACGATGCGATAAAACGTATAAAACCGATTCGCTCCTAGCGTAAAGCTTGCTTGCTCTTCTGCGGGATCGATCTGCTCTAGAAGTGGTTGAACTGTTCGTACGACGAATGGAAAAGTGACGAAGACGAGTCCGATTACAATGGCTGTTTGATTGTACAGAAGTTTAATGCCAACAGAGTCAAGCCAAGCGCCTAGTGGACTTTGTGGTCCTAATAGGGTCAGAAACATTAAGCCTGCGACGGAGGTGGGAAGTGAGAAGGGGAGATCTACCATGCTGTTCAGAATGCTCTGTCCTCGAAACCGATAGCGGACAAGGACATATGCGATGATCGTTCCTACCACTGCTTGAATCACCGTAGCGATAACACTGAGTTTTACTGTCAATAAAATTGACTTCCATGCTAAAGGTCCTGTGACTTCTTTCCAAAATGGCTCCCAGCCTAATGAAAATCCTTTGACATAAATGGAGGCTATTGGGATAAGAAGAAACACTATTAAGTAGCCTATAAGCACGGATCGAACCGTCGCTTTGAAAACCTTATTCCGCATGGAACACCACCTATTCTCATAAAGCATACCAACTTACTTGGTTTAATTAAAATGACTATAACAGCGACAGGATTAATCTGTCAATAAGCAATTTAGCAAAAAATGCGGTGTGTAAGGTATTTCTTTTTGCATATAGTAGAAGAAACGAAATGGACGATATAAACGATCCAGATCAATGGAAAATTTAAGTAAAAGGGACATTGACACCTTTCAGTTGCCATGATAATATGGATTTAAATTCTAATTCCGAGTAAAAACATAAGAATAATATGAGTAATGAAAGGGAGTTACCATCATGGAGCATGCCATCACGATTCAAAGCGACAATGTCGAATTAGCCGCAACGTTACACTACCCTACACAGCAAACCTCTGCGGTTCAAGCCGATTGTCAGCGTTGGCCCTTAATCATCATTTGTCATGGGTTTATTGGGAGTCGAATCGGGGTTGACCGGCTTTTTGTAAAGGCAGCTCGTTCTTTCAGTGCGCAAGGTTATTTTGTACTTCGTTTTGACTATGGCGGCTGCGGTGAAAGTACAGGAGATTATGGTGCTGGCGGGCTAGATGCTCTCATCGAACAGACTCGCCGAGTCATTGATTATGGGGTTTCCATTGATTGTGTGGATCTGAGCAGAGTGATTCTATTGGGACATAGCTTAGGCGGAGCCGCGGCAGTCTTAACTGCAGCCAAAGATCATCGTGTGAAAACACTCGTATTATGGTCAGCTGTAGCACATCCACACAATGATATTGTACGAATTGTCGGCAAAAACGAATATGAGAAGCTGCCTCAGGGTGGCTCCATCGATCATCATGGCTATCAACTGACAAGTCGATTCTTCGATTCTTTATCTCAGCATCAACCGTTTGAGCAATTACGTAAATTTACTGGCGATGTACTTGTCGTTCATGGTACCGCTGACGAACTCATTCCAGTTGATTATGCGCCATTATATCAGAAGATGTTTTGGCTTCGAAAAGAAGGTCAATGTGACCTGGAACTGATTTTTCAGGCTAACCATACGTACTCGACGACGCCATCAACGACAGAATTGCTGCAGAAAACAGGGGATTGGCTGAACTATACGTATAAACGTAACAAAGAGTGGAACGATTGGACAATTTAATTTGGACTAGGAGGCATGACGATGGCAAAACCACTGGAGCTAGATGAGATATGGGTAGAGCGTATTAGGCAAATTTTAGATGGATTAGAATATGGATCTGTGCAAATCGTTGTTCACGATGGCAAGATTACACAGATTGATAAGACAGAAAGAAGACGATTCGAGACGGCTGCTGCCCCGCAAGCGCAAGCTACGTTACAAGCTGTGAAATCATCGAAATCAAAAAGTAAAGCATAACCTAGCAATAGCACTTATACCTGGCCCTCATTCCTTTGGAATGGGGGCTGTTTTCATACGACAGAAGACGTATACTAAAGAAGAATACATACGGAGTTTGGAAGGAGAGTCTTATGCGTAAAGGGCACTTTATTTGGGATGATGCGCAGGGAATCCATCACTATGTATACGAGTGGCTTCCTTCGGAAGACGTGAAAGTGAAAGGGATCGTGCAAATTGCTCACGGAATGGCAGAAACGGCTGCCAGATATGAGCGTTTGGCGGTTGAATTAACGAAGAATGGATACGCCGTCTATGCCAATGATCATCTGGGACATGGCCAAACTGCAGGATCCTTGGAAGCTCTGGGCAAGTTTGGCAAGAATAGCTTTCACGCCATGGCTGCTGCGATGGGGCAGACTACGTTGCAGATACGTAAGCGATTTGAAGATGTGGATAACAGGCAGGATCGCCTGCCGCTATTTGTGCTGGGGCATAGTATGGGATCCTTTTTAACGCAGTACTATATGGTTTCTCATATTGGGCAATATCCTGAGGATGTTCAGGGGATTATGTTGTCAGGCTCCAATGGCAAAGAAGGAGCAATGTTAAACGCGGGGATCGCCATTGCGAGCATGGAAGCCGCTTTGCGTGGCGATCATTTCCGGAGCTTGCTGCTGACTGCGCTCTCTTTTGGTAGCTTTAACACGAAATTTAAACCCAATCGTACGCCATTTGACTGGTTGAGTCGAGACGAACGTGAAGTGGATGCATATATAAATGATCCCTATTGCGGGAGGGTTTTTACATCAGGGTACTTTAGAGATTTCTTCAGGGGACTGAAGGAAATTCATCAACCTCAACATCTGGGTCGCATTCGAAGGGATGTTCCGATCTATATTTTCTCGGGCGAAGATGATCCCGTGGGTGGACAAGGCAAGGGTGTACGCAGGCTAATTAAAACCTATGAGCAGTTAGGCATTCAGGACATTAGCTACAAGCTTTATCCTGGTGGCAGGCATGAGATGTTGAACGAAATTAACCGGGATGAGGTTATGGGGGATATTGTGGCGAGGTTAGATAGTTGGATTTTGGGGAGTAGAGTGTAGGAAGTAGAGAGAAGAACGAAGAGCGAAGAGAGCTGTTCCTGCTGGCTGTGATGCTGGTTTGGAGCAGCTCTTTTGGTGTTTTGGCAAAACCTAAGCGTTTCGTTCAAGCTGCGCACGAATGCCTTCGCGATCGATTTGAATCCAGTATTCGACGATATGTTCATGCTCTACACGATAAACGGCGCTTGCGATTTCAATTATCGTTTTGCCTGTTGGCGGGTAGCCATCGACTTCCCCGATATGCGTGCCGGTCTGCTTCCAGCGAACATAAACGCGGTCTTCTTGAGCGATGATCTCCTGCACTTCTACTTGAAATGCGCCGTAAGAGGCGATCATCTCTCGCACATGATCGGCGTAGTTTGCTGGCGTGCGGTGAACGGTGGTTTCATTTTCTGCCGTCATTTGATGAGCTAGAACCTGATCTGCCATATAGTCATGGGCCGCATCGGGCTGCTGACCAGAACGAACGAGTTGGAAGAACTGTTGAACGATTTCTGTTGGTGATAATGGCATCTGGGCTGCTCCTTCTTAGGAAAGAATGGGATATGAGTAGAAAAAGTATAGGGGATAGTAGGGAAAAGTTCAAGCGGTACATATTAAACCTTGAAACATTTGGTAACTCGGGAACGTTTAAGATTTGTGTGAGTTGTTATGTTAGCGGAGTTAGAAGGGGGGAGATAGGGTGAAAAGAGTAATAAGTTTGATGCTGATGACGGTTCTAACATTAAGCTTTGTGACGATCTTCAAGTCTTCGACAGCCTATGCTTGTTCTTGTGCAGCTCCTCAAGCTGTTGAGGCACAATTTAAACGGTCGGAAGCCGTTTTTGCTGGTCGTCTCCTTGACGTAAAAGAGCAAAGAAATTTATACGGAAGTATGACGAAAGCTGCGCTGTTCGAAGTAAGCCGTATATGGAAAGGTGGCGATGAATCACAATTCATTATTCATACAGGAAGTGGTGGCGGGGATTGTGGGATTGATTTTCAAAAAGGCAAAGAATACTTGGTTTATGCTCAACTATCTACCATGTATGGGGACAAAGAGCTTCTGGTCACGATCATTTGCGATCGGACGGTTGCTTTAGACCAAGCGCAGGAGGACCTAGCTGTATTAGGGGAGGGGAAAATCCCAACCAAAAAAGTGAATCTCGAAGGAGAACTGATGAAGAGAGATCCGTATATTTGGGTTGCTGTTGTTGGGATTGCTGCTGTTGGAGTGGTAATTTTCTTGGTTCGACGAAAATGGAGGAAGTAATCATTGAGTGGGACGAGACGCTACTCTAGCGCACAATTTATGTGCGCAAGCATGCGCCTGTCGACGCGTACGCTGCTCTAGCGCACTAAAACGAAGGAGCTTAACGCATATAAGCGCTAAGCTCCTTTACATTAAATATGACCCTACGCCAGCAGCTTCTTAAACTCCGCGGTCAGCAGCGGCACGACCTCGAACAGATCGCCGACAATGCCATAGTCGGCAACTTTAAAGATCGGCGCCTCCGCATCCTTGTTGATAGCGATGATGACGCGCGAAGAGCTCATCCCCGCCAAATGTTGAATGGCGCCGCTAATGCCGCACGCGATGTAAATTTCCGGCGTCACCACCTTGCCGGTCTGGCCGATCTGCATCGCGTATTCGCAGTACCCCGCGTCGCACGCTCCGCGGGAAGCCCCAACAGCGCCGCCTAACACGGCAGCCAGCTCTTCGAGCGGCTGGAACCCATCGGCGCTGCGCACGCCCCGTCCGCCGGAGACGACGATCTTGGCTTCAGCCAAGTCGATGGCGCCGGACGTTTTTTTCACGACCTCCCGGATGATGCTGCGCAGGGAGGGAGCGGGATAAGCAACATCGATGATCGCAGCTTGACGCGAAGCGTCAGGCGCGAGCGCCGCGATGTTGTTCGGTCTTACCGTGACGACCCAAGGCGCGGCAGGGTCGGTAAACGCTTTCTTCTCGACCGCTTTGCCAGCGTAGAGCGGTCGCGTAAACAAAACGTTATCGCCGCTGCGTTCAATGGCGGTAACGTCGGATATTTGACCTGCGGAGAGCGAAGCCGCAGCCAATGGGGCTAGATCTCGGCCCATTGCCGTGTGGCCGAAATAAACCGCGTTAGGTCCCGCGACAGCCGTCACTGCTAGCAATGCACTCAGATAAGCCTCTGAGCTGTAGCTCTCAAGCTGAGCATCTTCAACAACGTAGATGCTTTCTGCGCCATATGCGGCTAGCTCGCCAGCCAACTCTTTCGTGCCAACACCGCCGATCAAGACGGCATGAATCGTATCTCCATCTCCAGCAGAAAGCTGCGCTGAACGTAATGCTTCAAAGGATACTTGACGAAGCTTGCCACTGCGAGCTTCTGCAACTACAAGAAATTGTTTAGCCATCGTTATTGCCTCCCTAATCACGTTGTGGGGTAAAGTTAGATCACTTTGGATTCATTACGCAGTGCTTGAACGAGTTCGGTTACTTGGTTGCTAAGCTCGCCTTTGAGAATGCGGCCGGCTTGGCGTTCTGGCGGCAAAGTTAGAGCCGTGCGAGTGGTTTTGGCAAGAATAGCATCTGCACCCGGAATATCATCTAACGACAAGTGTTGGAAAGGTTTCTTCTTTGCTTTCATAATGCCAGGGAGCGATGGATATCTAGGTTCATTTAAGCCTTGTTGTGCGGTGAAAAGAGCAGGGAGAGGCACCTCGATTACCTCAATATCACCTTCAGCATCGCGATGAACTTCGGCACGGTCACCCGAGATTTCCAGCTTTGTAATAGAAGCAACATGAGGCAAGCCCAGCAACGCGGCCAAACGAATCGCAACTTGACCTGCACCATTATCCACGGAGAAGTTACCGCCAAGTAAGAGGTCAACCGATTGATCTCGCAAATAGGCCGCTAAAATTTCAGCAATTTCGTACTCATCCCCTAAAATCCGGTCATCCGTAATCAAAACAGCTTCATCCGCCCCCATAGCAAGCGCAGTCCGAAGTGCTTCCGCCGTGCGGTCAGGACCGATAGAGAGAAGCGTCACTTTGCCGCCATGCTCATCGCGCAGCTGAATCGCTTGCTCAACCGCATATTCGTCGTACGGATTGATCACGAACTTCGCGCCATCCTCTTGAACAACGCCATTTTGCAAGACGATTTTCTCCTCTGTATCAAACGTTTGCTTCAATAATACAAAAATGTCCATAGCCAAGCTCCCTCCTGAATATAAATGGAATAGAAACCTTATGACTCAATTCCTTTGATGAAAAAATCAAGCGTAGGGCCAACCTGAGCAGTTAACGAATATTTCTGGCCGGAAATCAGCCATGAAGTAACGACCTCATCCATACCGCCAAAAATCAAAAGTCGCACCAGCTTTACATCCAGATCGGAACGAAAGCTGCCGTCATTCTTTCCTTTTTCTAATATATTTTCAATGAGGATAATATATCTCTTAAGAGCAAGACCAATCTCTTTGCGGAGCTCCAAATCACTTTGACGAAGCTCAATTTGCGTAAGGTACGCCATGTGGATATTATTTTCGAGCTCGGTAAAATGAATTTCACAGATTTTGCGCAGCGCCTCTTTTGGGCTTGTGCTCTCGCGGACAGCCTGATTGAACTTGTCAACCAGCTCGCCTAATTTCTCTTGAAAAAGACAAGTTAAAATATCCTCCTTCTTCTTGAAGTAAAGATAAATGGTGCCGTCTGCAACGCCAGCTTCTTTGGCAATACGGGAAACTTGCGATTTATGAAACCCATTTTCCGCAAATACCTTCATAGCACCTTCGAGAATTGCGTAATACTTGTCTGGTTTTTTGCTACTTGTCAAGGAGATCACCTCGGTGTTAGAATACAGATATCGGTGAATGAATACTCATTCATTTTCGTAATTTCATCATAAAATACGCAGTACGCCTTGTCAACGACTTATTCCGCTTATAGAGCAAGTAGGGAGGTTTGTCGGCTTACTCTTCACAATGAAGCACGTTTCTACTCTTGTTTAAAAAGGGACTAATGAAATTTGCTTTTTTGCGATTACTGTATGTAAGCGCTAACAATTAAAATGAAAAGTGAAAAACAAATTCATAAAAGGAGGGTCCTCCATGACCGGTGCACTGATTCAGTTTCTCCTTTTTCTAGCGGTTACGGGTTTGGCGCTCTACGGGTTCGGTAGGGTTGTGTATCACCGATATTTATATATCCAATTGGGGAAATCGGTGAATCTGAAGAAGGAAGCGAGCTTAAGGCTCAAGGAGTTTGCGGTTCAAGTGTTTGGCCAGACGAAGTTATTGAAGGATAAAAAGAGCGGCATTATGCATATCGTGATCTTTTATGGCTTCATAATTTTACAGCTAGGCGCCTTGGACCTTATTTTAAAAGGATTAATTGACCGAGGGTTACCGATTCCTGGTTATGCGTATTTCACCCTTATGCAGGAAGTGACGGTCGGGTTGATCGTGTTGGCCATGGGATATGCGACCTATCGCCGCTACATCGAAAAGCTTAAACGCCTCAAACGGGGCTGGAAGCCAAGTATCGTTGTGTTTTTTATCATGTTCCTGATGTTGTCCGTTGTAATAAGCGGTGGTTTTGAACGGGTTCGTGAAGGTCTCCCGGCTTCAGGCTTCGCCCCGCTGACATCGGCATGGGCGGCGATGTTCGATGGCATGTCGACATCAGCGGCAACGGTGGGCTTCTATGCAGGATGGTGGATGCATCTGCTGATTTTGCTGGCTTTCCTCATTTATGTGCCGCAGTCCAAGCATTTTCACATCATTACCGCTCCGATCAACATTTTGCTGCGACGGACGGAGCCGACAGGCAAGCTGGCATCATTGAACTTGGAAGATGAAGATGCGGAAGAATTCGGCGTCGGGAAGATTGAGGATTTTACGCAAAAGCAGATGCTGGATTTCTACTCATGTGTAGAATGTGGACGCTGTACGAGCGTATGTCCCGCAAATACGACAGGCAAGCTGCTGTCCCCGATGCATCTCATTACGAAGCTGCGTGATCATTTAACGGAGAAAGGTGCGGCCATTACCTCGAAGTCCCCGTGGGTACCAGCTGTGGTGTTCGCTCCAGAATCGCAAGGGAACCCGCTAGAAGTTGATTTGATCGGCGGAGTCATCACCGAGGAAGAGCTGTGGGCTTGCACAACCTGCCGCAATTGCGAGGATCAATGTCCAGTAGCGAACGAGCATGTGGACAAAATCATTGATATGCGCAGGCACTTGGTGCTGACGCAAGGCAGTATGCCGCATGATGGGCAACGCGCGCTGCAAAACATCGAAAGACAAGGGAATCCTTGGGGGATTTCCCGCAATGATCGAGTGAAATGGGTCAAAGAGGTTGACCCAGAGGATGCGCTTGGCGTGCGAACGGTTAAGGAGAATCCTACTTTCGAGTATCTGTTCTTCTTAGGCTCCATGGGTGCCTATGATAATCGCAGTCGCAAAATTACACATGCATTTGTGAAATTAATGAAGGAGGCTGGTATTTCTTTTGCCATATTAGGAAATGAGGAGAAAAATTCCGGCGATACACCGCGTCGCATGGGGAATGAATTCCTGTTCCAGCAGCTATGTGCGGACAATATCGCTACTTTTCAAAAGTACAAAGTCACAAAGATCGTCACGACCTGCCCGCACACGTACCATACGTTCAAAAATGAGTATCCTGAATTTGGCTTAACGGCTCAGGTTTTTCACCATACGGAATTGTTGGACCTGTGGGTAAAAGAAGGGCGTTTGACTCCGCTACATGAAGTTCACGAGCGCATCACGTACCACGATTCCTGCTATTTAGGTCGTTATAACGAGGTGTACGAGGAGCCCCGAAATGTATTGCGTGCGATTCCTGGCGTGGAACTTGTGGAACAAGCGAGATCTCGTGAGAACAGCATGTGCTGTGGCGCAGGCGGCGGCATGATGTGGATGGAGGAAACGGTGGGAACTCGCGTGAATGTGGCGCGTACAGAGCAGCTTTTGAGTGTGAAGCCAACCGTGATCTCCTCGGCGTGTCCCTATTGTTTAACGATGGTTGAAGATGGCACCAAGTTGAAGGAAGTTGACGCTGGGGTAAAAGCACGTGATATCGCTGAAATTCTTGCGCAATCGGTATTTGGCTAGTTTCACTCGAAAACTTTAAGTGATGCTTACGAAGTTAGTTTTTCTATCGAAAAACTTTTAGGAGATGATCTCATGACAACGATTCGTACGGCAGCGGTAATCGGCTCAGGAGTAATGGGTTCCGGTATTGCTGCACATTTAGCCAACGTAGGTATTCCTGTTTTGCTGCTTGATCGTGTACCAGAGCAGTTAACGCCACAAGAGGAAGCGGCTGGACTCACGCTCGATCATCCTAAAGTACGTAATCGATTCGCAGTGGGGGCCATGGAAAAGCTTGTGAAAACAAACCCTGCACCCTTATATAGCGAAGCTTTTGCCTCACGGATTACACCTGGGAACATCGAGGACGATTGGGCGAAGCTGAGCCAAGTGGATTGGATTGTCGAAGTCATTATCGAAAATTTGCAGGCTAAACAAGCGCTTATCGCGCGGATCGAACAGGTGTGGAAGCCCGGTACGATCGTATCTTCGAATACGTCAGGGATTTCCATTAATGCCATGGTGGAGAATGCTGGGGCGGATTTCAAGAAACATTTCTTAGGAACGCATTTCTTTAATCCTCCGCGCTATATGAAATTGTTGGAAATCATTCCGAACGAGCAGACGAATCCTGCAATCGTTGCCTTTATGACTGATTTTTGTGAGAAAAAGCTTGGAAAAGGCGTCGTGCAAGCCAAAGATACTCCTAATTTTATTAGCAATCGAATTGGCACTTATGGGCTTCTTATTACATTGAGAGAAATGCTGGCAAAAGGGTATACGGTTGAAGAGGTAGATGCGGTCACAGGGCCTGCCATGGGGCGGCCGAAGAGTGCGACCTTCCGCACGCTGGATCTCGTGGGTCTCGATACATTCGTCCATGTGGCGAACAATGTGTTTGATCTTGTGACGGATCCGGTTGAAAAGGATGTTTTCGATACGCCGGCCATTTTGAAAGAGATGGTAGCTAAAGGTTGGATCGGCGAGAAGCAGGGTCAAGGCTTTTATAAGAAAGTGAAATCGGCCGAAGGCAAGGAAATTCAGGCATTGAATTTAGAGACGATGGCGTATGCAGCTAGTCGCAAAGTTAGCTCAGCCTCCTTGGAAGCCTCGAAGCAAGCGAAGGGGACAGTTGCAAAGATCAAAGCCTTGTTGGGTGCAAAGGATCGGTATTCTGAGCTGGCGTGGAACATTTTGAAACCCGTTCTGCTGTATGCGGCTGAGAAGCGGGACGAAATTGCAGACAACATCGTGGATATCGATAATGCGCTTAAGTGGGGCTTTAATTGGGAGTTAGGACCTTTTGAGACGTGGGATGCGATTGGTCTAAAACGTTCCGTAGAACGTATGGAGGCAGAAGGCAGCACGGTACCTACATGGGTAAAAGATTGGATTGCAGCTGGTCATGACAGCTTCTATGAGCGAAAAGAGGGTAGAACCTTTGCTATTTTGAACCAGGAGCTACGTGAGGTAGAATCCAGACCCGAGATCATCTCATTGGCTGCGCTCAAACAGCAAAACAAAATCATCCGCTCCAACAGCGGTGCGAACTTAATCGATATCGGTGACGGAGTTGCATGCTTAGAGTTTAATTCACCAAACAATGCAATCGGTGCGGATATCCTGACGATGATACAGCAAAGCGTCGATGAAGTTCGCGCTAACTATCGCGGGCTAGTCGTCGCCAATGAAGGGAAAAACTTTTGCGTCGGCGCCAATCTCATGCTGCTCTTAATGGAAGCACAGGACGGCGAATGGGATGAAGTTGACGGCATCATTCGATTGTTCCAGAACGCAATGCTGAAGCTGAAAAGACTAGATAAACCCGTCGTTGCGGCTCCTCATAAGATGACGCTCGGCGGTGGTGTAGAAGCTTGTATGCCGGCGGATCAAACGATTTTTTCGGCAGAGACGTATTACGGACTCGTTGAGACGGGAGTAGGCCTCATCCCTGCGGGAGGTGGCTGCAAGGAGTTTGCGCTGCTGGCAAGTCAGCAAGTGAAAGACCCGGAAGTTGATCTGCAGCCGTGGATCAATGCGGTATTCGAGACGGTCGCGATGGCTAAAGTGTCTACAAGCGGTCACGATACGAAACGTCTTGGCTTTATGCGAGCTCAGGATTCGGTTGTTGTGAATCCGGACCATCGGATATATGAAGCGAAGCAAGCTGTGCTGCGGATGGATGCAGCAGGCTATACACCTCCAGCACAAGAGAAAATCCGTGTCGTAGGCGAGAACGGGAAGGCGGTTATGCAAGTTGGGGCGTATTCGATGCTTAAGGGCGGCTATATCAGTACGCATGACCAACTGATCGCGAATAAGCTCGCGCATGTGTTAGCTGGAGGTAATGTGCCAGCCGGGACGATGGTAACCGAACAATATATGCTCGATTTGGAGCGCGAAGCTTTCTTGAGCTTATGCGGTGAGGTCAAAACGCAGCAGCGGATGCAGTATATGCTCTCGAAGGGGAAGGCTTTGAGGAACTAGGGGCTTCGAGCCCGAGATGCGGAACGTAGATCCCTTATTTGCGTGAAATTGGCGGTTACCGGGGAGTTACGGAACGTGAGGGCGCTAATTTGTTAAAAACAAAGGTTTCACCGTGATTTCATGGCAAATAGCGGAACGACGTTCCGCAACTTGCGCAGGATCAGGTGAAATCGCTGAAATAGCGGAACCAGGTTCCGCAACTAGCAGCAATCAGGTGGAAAAACAACGAATGGGATGTATACCCAATTACTCGAATGAGGTGAGTTCGATGAAGGAAGCCGTCATTGTATCCATAACACGCACCGCCGTTGGGCGCGCGAAAAAAGGCAGCTTCGCGCAAACACGCGCGGAAGATCTTGGTAAAGCCGTACTCGAAGAAGCCGTACGGCGTGTACCTGGGCTCGACAAAGGAGATGTCGAGGACATCATCATCGGGTGCGCGATGCCCGAAGGCGAGCAAGGGCTGAACTTCGCCCGCACGATGGCGCTATATGCGGGCTTTCCCGTGACCGTGCCTGCGATCACGGTCAATCGCTTCTGTTCCTCCGGCTTGCAAGCCATCGCATATGCGGCGGAGCGCATTATGCTCGGCCACGCCGAGGTGGTCATCGCCGGAGGCGTTGAGAGCATGAGCCACGTCCCGATGACGGGCTTCAAGCTCTCGCCGCATCCGCGGCTGGTCGAGACCATGCCCGAGGTGTACATGGGCATGGGGCACACGGCGGAAGCCGTCGCGACGCGCTTCGGCATCTCGCGCGAAGCGCAGGATGGCTTCGCGACGCGCAGCCATCAGAAAGCAGCGGCGGCCATCGCAGCGGGCCGCTTCACCGACGAGATCGTGCCGGTGAGCACGAGCGTGAAGGGCGTGGACGAACGAGGCAAAGCCTACGTTCGTGAGTATGTGTTCGCCACGGATGAGGGCGTTCGCCCCGATACATCCGTGGAAACCTTATCCAAGCTGAAGCCTGCGTTCAGCTTGGGGGGTTCTGTGACGGCGGGCAACGCGTCACAGACGTCGGACGGCGCAGCGGCGGCCGTGCTGATGAGCCGAGAGCGCGCGGAAGCGCTCGGGCTGAAGCCGATGGCGACGTTTCTGTCCTTTGCGCTTTCCGGCGTAGAGCCGGAAATTATGGGTGTTGGACCCGTCAAAGCGATTCCGAAGGCGCTGAAGATGGCCGGCATTACGCAAGAACAAGTCGATCTCTTCGAGATCAACGAAGCCTTCGCTTCTCAATGTGTTCATATTGTGCGTGAGCTTGGCATAGATGAAGAGAAAGTCAATGTAAACGGCGGGGCGATTGCCCTAGGTCATCCGCTCGGCTGCACAGGCGCGAAGCTCTCGACGAGCTTAATTTACGAGCTGCAGCGCCGAGGCGGCGGGTACGGTGTTGTGTCGATGTGTATCGGCGGCGGAATGGGAGCAGCTGGTGTGTTCCAGGTGCATGCAGCCGAATAAGGCGCGGAATTTCGGAATTCCAGTACTCCAGAAACGCTAGTAATCATCTCGTGAAGCATTCATTTTCATTATATGCATCCACATTTAAAGGAGAGTTGACTCATGACGAATAAAGTCGTTGGCGGAAGCTTTGTGATTTCAGATCTTGATTTTCATTCCATCGTAACACCCGATGATTTCACGGAAGAGCATCGCATGATTGCTGAAACAACGCGTGACTATGTGAATGGGGAAGTCATGCCGAATGATGAGCACTTAGAGAAGCTGGATTATGATTTGACTGTCAAATTGATGCGCAGCGCCGGTGACCTTGGGTTGCTTGGGGCAGATGTCCCTGAAATGTACGGCGGACTTGGCTTGGATAAAGTCAGCTCCACGATCATCAGCGAAAATTTAGCTCGCGCTTCCTCCTTTGCCTTATCGATTGGCGCGCATGTCGGTATCGGAACATTGCCGATTGTGTTCTTCGGAACACAGGAGCAGAAGAAAAAGTACTTACCTGACTTAGCGACTGGGGCTAAGATTGCAGCTTACTGTTTAACGGAGCCGACTTCGGGATCTGATGCGCTCGGTGCGAAAACAACGGCTCGACTTTCGGAGGACGGCAAGCACTACATTTTAAACGGCTCCAAACTTTATATCACAAATGCGGGTTTCGCTGATATCTTCATTGTGTATGCCAAGATCAATGGCACGGATTTCACAGCATTTATCGTAGAAAAAGGCGATCCCGGCTTTACAATGGGACCAGAAGAGAAAAAGATGGGGATCAAAGGCTCATCCACACGTCCACTCTTTTTCGAAGATGTGAAAGTTCCTGTTGAGAATTTGCTCGGGGAAATTGGCAAAGGTCACCTCATTGCTTTTAACATTTTAAACATCGGACGTTATAAATTAGCTGTCGGCTGCTTAGGTGCTTCCAAAGAAACCATTGAGCTTGCTGTGAAATATGCCAATACCCGTCAGCAATTCCAGACACCGATTTCAAGGTTTCCACTAATTGGTAAAAAACTGGCAGAAATGAATATTCAAACGTACATTCTTGAAAGTATGGTGTACCGGACGACGGGCCTTTTTGATCAAATTCTTAAGGATATGGATCACACGAGTCCAGATGCAGGTAAGATTTCTGCCAAAGGGATTTCTGAATATGCATTGGAGTGCTCCATTAATAAAGTATTTGCCTCTGAGGTTTTGGACTTTGTAGCAGACGAAGGCTTGCAAATTCACGGCGGTTATGGCTTTATCCAAGAGTATAAAGTAGAGCGTATTTATCGCGATTCGCGGATTAATCGTATTTTCGAAGGGACGAATGAAATTAATCGTTTGCTTATTCCCGGTACGCTGGTGAAGAAAGCAATGAAAGGTGAACTGCCTTTGCTGCAAAAGGCACAAGAACTGCAAGGTGAATTGCTCTCCTATATGCCAGGTCAAACATTTGAAGGCACGTTGGAGGAAGAAGCTCATCTCGTGAAGATGGCGAAAAAAGTATTCCTCATGGTCGGCGGGCTCGCGGTTCAAAAGTACGGCATGGCGCTGGAGAAAAATCAGGAGGTTCTGAGCTGTCTCGCGGATATTATGATTCAAATCTTCGCTGCGGAAAGTGGACTGCTGCGGACTCAAAAGCTGGTCAACAAGGTAGGAGAAGCGAAGGCGACAAACGCCATTCAGGTTACAACTGTATTTGTGCATGAAGCTTTTGATAAAATTGAGGCATATGCGAAAGAAGCGCTCAGTACGATGGAAGAAGGAGATGTGCTGCGGACTCAACTATCTATCCTCAAGAAGCTTTCTAGACGCAGCAGTATCAATACGGTGGGGTTGAAGCGCGACATCGCCGCACGTGTAATTCAGGGTGAGAAATTCATCGGATGAATCTCGATGTGAGTAACCTGAAGGGGATGGTTTTGTATGAGGGAGACAAAGCCTTGGCTGCGTCATTATCCAGCGGAAGTGGCGCCGACTTACGAGTACCCGAAACATAATCTAGCGCGGTTGTTGGTTGATTCAGCAAGTCAATTTCCCGAACGGTCTGCCTTGTATTTCTTGGGGAAAAAGCTTTCGTATCGTGAATTGCTTCAGGCATCATATCAATTTGCACACGTGTTGACAGATCTAGGGGTACGTCCAGGGGAACGGGTATCGATAATGCTGCCGAATTGCCCTTCGGCGATCATTGCGTATTTTGGCACGTTATTAATGGGTGGAATTGTCGTCATGACGAATCCACTGTATGTAGAGAGGGAGCTGATTCATCAGCTCTCTGATTCAGAAGCCACGGTGATCGTGACGTTGGATTTGCTGTTTGATCGTGTACAAAAGGCGAAATCACGCACATTTATCCGCCATGTCATCGTGACTTCCATTAAGGATTATTTACCGTTTCCGAAGAATTTGTTATATCCAATTAAAATGAAAAGGGATGGCGCCAAGCTGGATGTTACGTATGGTGATGGCGTGTTTGCTTTCAAGAAATTACTGCGAGCAGCTTCTGCTGCGCCTGTTTGTGTAGACGTTAATGCTGATGAGGATATTGCGCTGCTCCAATATACGGGAGGAACGACTGGGCTATCTAAAGGTGTGATGCTGACGCACAGCAACTTAATTGCCAATACGTATCAGACGAGTCATTGGTGCTATCAAGAGCAGCCTGGCGGGGATCGCTTCTTAGGTGCCATTCCTTGTTTCCATGTTTTTGGGTTGACCGTTCTGCTGAATCAAGCAATGCATCGAGCCGGGATGCTCATCCTCATTCCCAAGTTCGATATTGATATGATTCTGGATTCGATTCACAAATTAAAGCCTACGATTTTCCCGGGTGCACCTACCATGTATGTTGCAATCATCAATCATAAACGGGTGAAAGAAATTGATATCTCTTCGATCAATGTTTGTGTAAGCGGTTCAGCGCCGCTGCCACTGGAGGTTCAAGAGCGATTTGAAGCTTTGACCGGAGGTCGATTAATTGAGGGGTATGGACTGACAGAAGCTTCTCCGGTCACGCATGCCAATCCGATCTGGGGTTTCCGTAAAATTGGATCCATCGGCGTTCCTTTTCCGGATACGGTTACAAAAGTAGTGGATTCTGCCACAGGCGAGGAAATGCCGGTTGGTGAAATCGGTGAAATCATTATTAAAGGGCCGCAAATTATGAAGGGCTATTGGAAACGCGAGCAAGAAACCGCCATGACGATCAAGGATGGCTGGCTATACACAGGTGATATGGGACGTATGGATGAGGATGGCTTTTTCTCCATTGTGGACCGCAAGAAGGATCTAATTATTGCTGGCGGCTTTAATATTTATCCTCGGGATATTGAGGAGGTTCTGTTCGAGCATCCGTCAATCCTTGAGGCAGCCGTAGCCGGCGTTCCTGATGAATATCGTGGGGAAACTGTGAAAGCTTTTATCGTGTTAAAAGAAGGTATGACACTAACGGAGAAGGAGTTAGATGTCTGGTGTAGAGAGCGCTTAGCCGCTTATAAAGTACCTCGCAAGGTTGAATTCAGGCAATCTCTTCCGAAGACGATGATTGGAAAGGTGCTAAGACGTCAATTACTAGAGGAAGAAGTGAAGAAGTAAAGAGCTGATCTATCAGGCGTAGGGCAGCCCTTACAGAGAAGGAGGGAGTCCAATGGATGATGGAAATGATCGTATCATAAGGAAATTGCAACAGCTCGCTGCCTCAGCGGAATCCACCTTCTGGGGCTTTCTCGGATGTGAATTTGTTGATTTTAAGAACGGTGTCATCACGATTGCCCTGGAGGCTAAGTCTCAGCATTTGAATCCGATTGGCATGGTTCATGGCGGTGTGACTTCCTCCTTGCTGGATACCGCAATGGGGATTATAGCGATGATTGCTAGGCCGGAGGAGAAGGTCGTGACGACCAATCTGAATGTGCATTTCGTGTCTCCTCTCTATGCCGGTCGGCTGTTGGTAACGGCGGAGCTTGTTCATCAATCGCGTAAAATGATTACGGCACAAGGTCGCGTTGAGGACAGTGAAGGCAATTTGGGGACGATGGGGACAGGATCGTTTCGGGTGATATAAGCGGCTGGGCTTCTCAGAGGACCTTCATAACCACAAGGAAAGTGGTTGTGAGGGTTCTTTTTATTCTTTGGTGTCATATAATCTAACATTAATTATGAAAAACGTCATGAAAATTTCATAAATAGGCAGTTTGTGTTATATTATATAACACAAACTCATTGACTGAACCCATAAGGTCATCCTATAATCGATAAAAAGGCATAGGGGGGGGAGCACGATGCATCTTACCATTCGTGAAGCGTTGGCGATTTATCCTTTAACGGAAGCAAAATTGGTCGCCGGGAAACAAGGGGAATCCCGTATCGTTAAATCTGTTAACGTCATGGACGCGCCTGACATTGCGGACTGGACCAAATCAGGTGAAATGCTGTTCACGACAGCTTTCGCAATGAAAGATAGCCCGCAAGAAACCGTGAACCTCCTGCGCAAGTTAAATGACCGCGGAGCCGCTGGACTAGGGATTAAGCTGGGGAGATTTTGGACGGAGCTGCCGCAAATTGTGATGGACGAAGCCGATCGGTTACATTTTCCAATTATTGAAATGCCATTTCAGTTTACGTTTTCAGATCAGATGAATGCACTGTTTAATGCGGAATACCGCCGGAATACAGAATTGCTGCAAATGGTACTTGAGAAACAAAAGAAGCTGATGCAGTTTGGTTTGAAGCAGGATAATATGCAATCGATGTTTCAGCTCGTAAGTGAGATCTTAGGCTATCCCATGGCGGTCGTCGGTGCTAGAGGACAAAATTTATATAATACGAGTACGTGGAGTTCGGAGCAGCTAGCTCAGAATTGGCCGCGTAAACGTAAATCAGGCTGGGTCTACGCAGGGAAAGAACGAGCGTATCGTGTGGGTTTGCAGCAACAGGATGACGAGCCGTTAGGCCAGCTGTTAATTATCCCTGATGTGGTGCTGCTGTCGACGGTAGAGGAAGGTTTGTTCCAGCAAGCGGCCGATATCCTAACCTTTCACATGAGCTATACATTCCGTTCCCAAGTGGAAGCGTCAGCGGAGCGGGATATGCAGAATAACCTGATCCGTTATCTGGAAAAGGGGACGTCCCTGGAGGAATTTATGGCGCAGGCGGAAGCGAGGGGCTTATTCATTTTCACAGGCGCCTACCAATGTGTCATTGGGAAGAGTAGGAAAGACTCGTCGGCAGCAGAAGTTGCCCAAGAGAAGCTGAAAGATTTAAAACAATACATGGAGTCACACTCGAGGTCAAGCAACCTGCGTGGACATCATTTCATTCTGAAGGATCACATGTTCTCGATCTACTCAACGACACAAGCGGATGGCTTCCCGGAAGAGGAGTTGTCACAGCTTCTAAGTAAGTATGATGGCGATGCAGCTCGTGCAGCCGGTGGAGATAGCATGGTGTTCTACACCTCAGCACTGAAGGTGAAGCCAACGGCGCTTCGCGAAGCGTACTTGGAATGCGGCGAGACGGCCCGAATGGCAGAAAAGCTCTGTTTGCCAGACCGTGTGCTGCATTATGAAACGATCGAATTTGCTCATCTTTTTCAACATTTGTCTTCACCGGTGATGGAGGATTATTGTGCTAAGATTCTACGTCCTCTACTTGAAAAAGATCCTGAATACGCGCAAGAGATGATTCGTACACTTGAAGTGTTTATTCGCAACGATGGCCAAGTTAGTGAGGCGGCTAAGCAATTATTCATTCATCGGAATACGGTCACGTATCGTTTGGAGAAAATTAGTGATCTTTTACAGGTTGATTTCAAAAAAGTCAATGATTTATTGAAGCTAAAGGCTGTCTTCTTATTCCGTCAGTTCTTGCATGTGAGATCTTAGATGAACCTGAACCCGATGCGGCCTTTGAAGGCGCTGAGGGTTTTTTTGTTTGTTCTCGCGGTGCCGTCGCATCCAATAAGTTGCATAAGCCCATTAGTTCCCTTATAATTTTGATGAGATTGTAGTGAAAAGGAGATGTGAAACATGTCTGCATGGAAAGAGCTAACGACGTTATCTGAATGGCAGGAAGTGCTTGAACGTTCCACCGAAAAGCCTGCTGTCGTTCTAAAGCACAGTACAACTTGTCCAGTAAGTGCTAGCGCACTTGATGAATACGAGCAATACTTGTCCGGTACACACAATGAGGGTGTTGATTATTTCTTGGTGAAAGTGATCGAGTCGCGCCCGGTGTCCAATCAAATCGCAGAAGACCTAGGCATTAAGCATGCATCCCCGCAAATTCTTTATTTCAAAAATAAAGAGTCCATCTGGAATACATCCCACTGGTCTGTGACGAACAAACATATGTCCGCGGTATTGGACTAATTTACAGCCCTTCGTTTTGTCTACGTGATGTAGGTGAAACGGAGGGTTTTTTCATGCCGATCGATTTATTGAACGTTGTTTAAAAAAGATTGGCAAGCCGTACATCCTCCTATATACTTACTGGATGACAACAAGAAGGACATTTTCAATTAAGGAGTTACGTAACATGAATGCAATGAATAAAACAAAAATACCGATCCCGATCTTCCTTTTAATCGGCATTATTGCGATTTCTTTTTCCTCTATTTTTGTAAAATGGTCGGATGCGTCCGCTGCTGTTATCGCCATGTACAGGCTGTTTATAACGAATGTGTTGATGCTGCCGTTTCTATGGAATTATCGCAATGAATTTAAGAAAATCAAGCTGAGAGATTGGCTTCGCACCGCGCTGTCTGGTATTGCGCTTGGGTTGCATTTTCTATTCTGGATGGATTCGCTGCGCTATACGACTGTGGCGAGCTCAACGGCGATTCTGACGCTGGAGCCGATTTTTGTGCTTGTTGGCGCCTTCCTGCTGCACGGCGTTCGTACCAATCGTACGGCATTGCTTGCAATGTGTATCGCGATCGTGGGGGCCATTTGCATCGGATGGGGCGATTTTCAATTTTCAGGAGAAGCCCTTAAGGGAGATGTGTTGTCCTTCGTAGGTACCATCGCGGTTGCTTTACATATGCTGCTAGGTAAAAGCTTGCGAGAGCGCATTTCAGCTTACGTGTACAGCTTTCTCGTTTTCTTATTCGCGGGGTTAACGCTTGCGGTTACGAATGTTTACGAGGGTGAAGCGTTCAATGGTTATCCATTAAAGGAATGGGGCATCTTCTTCCTTTTGGCTTTTGTGTCAACGATATTCGGTCACTACGTCTTTAACTGGCTGCTGAAGTATATGAAAGCATCCTCCGTTTCGATGACAGTGCTTGGTGAGCCGCTGGGCGCGTCAATTTTAGCCTACTTCTTACTTGGTGAAACGATTACGACGATGCAACTGTTGGCAGGTTGTTTGTTGTTGGTTGGTGTCGCGATGTTCTTGCGCAGCAATGAGAAACATTAACGGTTTCTTGTTGTGTTTAATTGAACGAAGGTAAATAAAATAGGCTGCGAATCAATTGTTTTTGAGATGGGGGCAGGGGACGGCATGAGGTTTCGAGATTTTCATCGTAATGTCAAATTAAGAATCGGCTTATCCTTCTTATCAGGCACAGCCAATAATATGGTGCTTCCTTTTATGTCGATTTATTTTTCGGGGAAATTAGGGGACACGCTGGCCGGGTTGGTTGTTATTTTGGGTATTTTGGCCGGCGTCGTTGCCGGAATTATCGGCGGGTACTACTCCGATCGATTTGGTCGAAAAAAGCTCATGCTAGCCGCAGAAATCGGCTGGATGCTCTGTTTCCTGCTAATGGCAGCAGCGAATTCGCCTTGGTTTGAGTCAGCGGGTAGTACTTTCGTGTTGATGATTGTGGTCAGCATTTTCTGGGGAATCCATGGACCTGCGAATGAAGCCATGCTGCTGGATGCTACGGCGCCAGAGGAGCGTAAATTCATGTATGCCATCATGTACTGGATGAATAATTTATCCTTCGCTATCGCGGGTATGGCAGGTGCATTTTTATTTAAATCGTATTTGTTTGAATTGTTTATTGCCCTGTCTGTGATCGGTTTGATTACTGGAATCATTACATATGTCTTTATCCAGGATGATTATAAGCAACGAATAGTCGGAAAAGGCGAGACAACGAAAAAGAAAAGTCCTTCGATTTGGTCCAATTACGGCATGGTTCTGCGCGATAAGACGTTTCTGATTTTCACAATCGCTTCCTTATTGCTAGTTTCAGTCGAGTTTCATTTGGGCAACTATGTGGCTGTTCGGTTGGGGAAAGAGATGGTGGATACGCCACTCCTGCCATGGTTAGCGGATGCTTGGCGGATTGATGGTTTTAAAATGTTAGGATTCATGCGTACGGAGAATACGGTTCTCGTGGTTGTGCTCTCGGTCTTTATGGGGGTTCTGATGCGTAGGTATCCTGATCGGAAAGTGCTTTTTATCGGATACACCTGTTATATCGCTGGCTATAGTTATTTGGCTTACAGCAATCAACCTGGCTTACTCTTGCTTTCGATGCTCATTGCAACGGTTGGGGAGTTGATGTATGTCCCGATTAAACAAGCCTACCTCGGCAATATGGCACCTGACCATGCACGCAGCTCCTATATGGCCGTATACGGCATGGTATATAGAGGAGCTACGTTTCTAGGCGGTCTAGGTGTTATCCTTGGCGGCGTGCTGTCTTCGTGGCTGATGGCTACCTTGATCGCGCTCAGCGGCGTGATTGGGATGGCGATGTTTTATACCATCCTTGCACAGCTGGAAGAACGCAAAAACGGTTATTTTGCCGCAGCGAATTCTTCTTTTATGGAAGATAATAAGTCAGGTTTAGAGAGCACTTCATAAGCGGTGTAGGCTAGCGCCTTCGCTGTGAGGAGCATGCTGTCTAAAGCTGGCTCAGTCATCGCGAGATCACGGAATTCCTTTGTATGAAGCAGGTGTCGCTCATTAACCACCTTCACAAAAGGGTGAATGGTTGGGCATTGCGTCGAGACATTGCCAAGATCCAAGGAACCGTGGTCTTTGCCGATTTCGATTTCCTTCGGGTTGATGCCTAGCTCGAACAATTGCTCCGTAAACACATCGGATAAAGCTTCATTCGTACGGAGTTCGTCGTAGGAGTACTCGTAGAACGATGTTTTCAGCGTGCAACCCGTTTGAAGGGCAGCGCCTTCTGCGCAGCGAAGAACCTTTTGGACGAGTTCGTTCGTATAAGTGCGAGTAGCCGATCGAACGTAAAATTGGGCAACCGCGTAGTCCGGAATGATGTTAGGCGCTTTGCCGCCTTCGCTGATGATGCCGTGAATACGAGCATCTGTTTTGAGCTGCTGGCGCAGCGCATTGATGCTGTTGAATAGCTGCAATACCGCGTCCAGCGCATTGACTCCTTCGTACGGTTGGGCTGCGGCATGCGCGGAGCGACCGAAGAACTCATACTGGATGGCATCCATCGCCAGTGATTCGCCTGATTTTTCATAGGCATAATAAGGATGTGCCATGAGGGCAATGTCAACATCGCGGAACAGGCCAGCCGCAGCCATAGGGACTTTGGCGCCTTTGGTTTCTTCGGCAGGTGTGCCGTATACACGGATGCTGCCGCCAGTTTCGGCTAAGGCCGCTTTAAGGCCGATTGCAGCCCCGATACTCATCATGCAGATGAGATGATGGCCGCAGGCATGACCGAGCTCAGGAAGGGCATCGTACTCCGCCATGAACGCGACGACAGGACCTGGTTTGCCAGAGTCGTAAGTTGCGATAAACGCGGTAGGAATATCGAGTACACCTCGTTCGATCGTGAAGCCATGATACGTCAATTCTTCTGTTAAGCGAGCAAATGCAAGAAATTCTTCATGCCCTAGCTCTGGATTTTCCCCGATATATCGGGAGATGTCCTTAAATCTTGCAGCGTTGCTTTCTATGGTTTGAGAAATGGTTAATTTCATGGGATGTTAGCTCCTTTGTTGAATGGTTCTTATGTCCATTGTAGTATAAAGAAGCGAGAACTACCAATTGCAATGACGCAATGTAATAAATATGAGTAAGAAATCGGAGGGATCTACGATGATGAAATATGGGGCCGAGCATGTGGAGCACCGGTTTAGTTTATCTTTTCTTGAAGAGGAGAGCCGTGGTCAATGGCGGGATTTCTTCTTAGGCATCGAATTGGCAGAAGGGGAAGAGCTTCCTGCAGGCCTGATTGATCCTTCTATCCTAGTCATTTGCAATAAGATTGGGGAGATTGTGCAGATTGTGCTGCACGACGAAGGCTGTGATTGTGAATATCAATTCACCTATGCAGAGAAAGCGCAAATCGAAGATTATGTCAATCAGCTTGAAAGCGTAAAAAAAACGACGAATGAACCCCTGTAGGTATCCCTTCCCAAACTGGGCGGTGACGCATATAGTAATATACGTCATGCTTTAGGGGAGAGGATAGCGATGGAAAAAAGAATTCAATATTTGGCATTTGGTGATTCTTTAACCGTTGGATATGGTGCTGAGGAAGGTCGAGGCTTCGTTTCGTTGTATCGCCACAGGTTGGAATGTCTTCTAAATGTACCTGTTTCCTTGCGACATGCTGGCACCAATGGTGCAACGACTGCACAATTGCTGGAGACGATCGAATCTGATCCGGAGCTGCAGAAGGATATTCAAGAAGCGACGCTTATTACCATTACCGCAGGCGGGAATGATCTCATTCAAGCGGCGATTCCTTTCTTTTATGACGGCGACAATTCGGTGCTGAAAGCAGCGTTGCAAACGTATGAGTCCAACTATCGTAAGCTCATTGCACAAATTGAGAAGCTGCGGCAAGGTGTGCAAACCCCGTATTTACTAGCCTTGATTGGTTTGTACAATCCGTTACCGCAGATTCCAGATGCTGCCTATTGGGTGCAGCGGTTTAATTTGTTTTTGCGTAAATTAGAGCAGCCGCATATTCAAATCGTGCAGGTATATGATGCGTTTGTAGGTCAAGCGACGCGTTTTCTTTCTGAGGATGCCATCCATCCCAATGAACTAGGCTATGAAAAGGTAGCTAATCAATTAGAGGTAGCCGTATCCTTGCAGCAATTGCAGCAGTTGTTTCTATAAGATGAAACTTATCTCACATAACCGAAAATGGAAAAGAAATGACAGGCGCTGCCAGCCAGCACGAATAGGTGCCATATGGCATGGTGATAGGGAATGCGCCTCCATACATAAAATATCGAGCCAAGTGTGTAAAAAAGGCCGCCTACAACGAGCCAGACAATGCCGCCAAAGGGCAACTCGACGTAGAGTGGCTTAAACGCGATTACGATTAACCAACCCATGACGATATAACACAAGGTCGAGGCCAGAATAAATCTTTTTACGAAAAAAAGCTTCAAAACGATGCCAACGAGGGCTAAGCCCCAGATGACACCAAAGAATGACCAGCCTAATGTACCCCTTAACGTAACGAGCAGGTAGGGGGTATAGCTGCCAGCGATTAGCACATAAATAGCGGAGTGATCGAGGATTTCGAACACATCCTTTATTTTTGTCCGGGTAACACTATGCAGAAGTGTGGAACAAGTGTACAGAATGACAAGCGCTGCTCCAAAAATACTAAAGCTAACAATATGCCAGGCATTCCCGTATTTATAAGCTTGAACGACGAGCAATACTAGCGCTGCGATGCTTAAAAGAACACCAATACCGTGGGTGAGCGCATTAGCTCGCTCTTCTTTGATGGAATATTGCATATCAATCCCTTCTTTCTTTGTGAGAATGGAACTCCTATATAGAATGGACGATGAATCGATGTATTTACCCTCATTTCAACTAAACAATAAAATCGCGCTGGTGACCGGCGCCGGTAGAGGCATTGGACGAGCACTCGCTATTGGCTTAGCAGAGGCTGGGGCTGATGTCGCAATCTTCGCGCGCACAGCTTCGGATTTGGAAAATGTTGCGATGGAAATTCGCGCTTTAGGCAGACAAGCCTACCCGTTTACCGTGGATGTTACGAGTCGTGAACAAATTGAAGGCGCGGTTGCTGCTATTATTGAGCAGACTGGCCGCATTGACATTCTCATTAATAATGCTGGTATGAACATTCGTAGTCAAGCTTTGGCCGTCACAGATGAAGAGTGGGATACGATTATGCAAACGAACTTGAAATCCGCATTCTTGTGCTCTCAGATCGTTGGTCGGCATATGCAGCAGCGGGAGTACGGACGAATTATTAATATTGCGTCTGTTGCTGGGCAAGTGGCGTTGCGAACAGGCGTTGTGTATGCCGCGACGAAAGCGGCGATGATCCAGATGACCAAGGTACTTGCGTTGGAATGGGGAAAACATGGCATTCAGGTGAATGGTATCGGTCCCTGGTATTTCAAAACGCCTCTGACAGAGAAAATTCTTAGTCAGCAGGATTATTTAGCGGAAATTATTGCGCGTACCCCGCTTCGCCGCGTAGGTGAGTTAGAGGAATTAGTAGGTCCTGCCGTATTCTTGGCATCCGATGCGGCTAACTATATCACTGGCCAGACGCTTTTCGTAGACGGCGGTATGACAATTTACGGATTTTAGCGAAATTTGTCTAAAAATATAGGGTGGAGCTTTCCTAATAGTTCTAGTTCTATTATACTATTCACAAACATGGACAATTGATAGTGGGCTTATGCCCAAGGTAACATGTAGATAAGGTGGTTAGAACAAGATGTCTCGAGTTCGAATTTTTACAGATAGTACATGCGATTTGAATGAAGAACTTTTGCAACGCTGCCAAATTGAAGTTGTTCCGTTATATGTCGTATTTGATGAACAAACGTATCAGGATCGCGTAAATATAAATGCCAATCAACTGTTTGACTTGGTTGCACAGACGGGGAAACTGCCCAAAACAGCTGCGCCTTCGCCAATCGATTTTGAGCGTTCGTTTGCACCGAGCATCGAAGCGGGAGAGGACATCGTTTATATAGGCTTGTCCTCTGAGTTATCTTCGACGATTCAGAATGCGACGATCGCAGCGGGGAATTTTCCCGATGGTAGAATTAGGGTGATCGATTCTCGAAACCTATCAACCGGTATTGGCGTACTACTAGTTAAGGCAGCGCAAGCTGCAGCAGAAGGGCGTAGTCCATCGGAGATTCAAGCGATTGTGGAAGCTTTGATAAGCAAAGTAGAAGTTTCCTTCATTATTGACACCTTGGAATACTTGCATAAAGGCGGCAGATGTTCGAGCGTCCAGGCTTTTATTGGCAGTCTTTTGAAAATTAGACCGATTGTGCAAGTTATTGATGGTTCTATGCAATTAACGGACAAAGTTAGAGGCAAACGCGAGAAAGCATTGAAGCAACTTATGGACAATGCACTAGCTTTTAAAGATGACATGGACACGGATTTCATGTTTATCACACATGCTCAGGCACATGAGGAAGCTGCTTTTGTTAAAGAGCAATTTGAATTACTTACAAATGTGAAAAACGTATTTTTGACGGAAAACGGTTGCGTCGTTTCGAGCCACTGCGGACCCCAAACGTTAGGTATTGTTTTCGCCAAAAAATAAGAAATGAGTGGACCACCATGACGACAATCAAGATTATCACGGACAGCAGTTGCGACCTCCCAAGGACTATTGTAGATGAAATAGGAGTAGGGATCGTTCCCTTATCTGTACAATTCGGCGAGGAATGCATGCCGACAGATATGGAACTTGCCGAGTTCTATGCAAGAATGAAGCGGGAGAGCGCGTTGCCGAAGACTTCAAGTCCGTCGCCTGGGCATTTTCTAAGCGAGTACCAGAAGGCTGGTTCTGACCAGGATATTCTCGTGATTTGTCTCTCATCGGCGTTAAGCTCTACGTATCACCATGCGGTTATGGCAAAAGAAATGCTGCTTGAAGATGGCTATACTGGCCGAATCGAGGTCATTGACTCTAAAACAACCTCATTAGGATTAGGTGTTCTGGTGTATCGGGCGACGCAGATGGTTGCTAGCGGATTGCCATATGAAACTGTCGTGTCTACGATGCAGCAAGAAGTAAAGAACTCAGGGACCTTCTTCTTCCTAGACACATTGGAAAATGTTATAAAAGGCGGAAGACTCGACAGAGTGCGTGGCACTGTGGCTTCTGTTTTAAATATTAAGCTTCTCATGAAAGCTAGCGAAGAAGGCGCGATTGAAGTCGTTGAGAAGATTCGCGGCACTCAGCAAGCCTTGAAGCGGTTACTCTTGTTTCTTAGCGATAAGAAGCATGACTACGAGAAAGACGTGATCGCGATTGCACACAGCAACTGTGAAGCGAGGGCGCGCGAATTTATGGCCCAGCTGTTAGAAAAGCATCCGTTCCGCCATGTGCTGTTCTCCAATATGGGAACCGTGATTGGTACTTATGCGGGTGAGGGCGGCGTGTTGGTCGCTTACTAGTCGCAAATAAATGATAAAGACCGCTCTCTCCATTTTGGAGAAAGCGGTCTTTATTCGTATAACGTAGCAAAAATGCAAAAGAGCATCCTTTTCAGGGGGATTCACTCTGGCGTTTTAAATAGATGCAAAAAGGCATCTTTTTAGGTCGAAAAAGTCTAAAATAGGCTAAAAACTCCTAAATTGATGCCTTTTTGCAATAATATCAGCTGAAATCATGAAATTGCTAGATAAAACTTGCACTTTTGCATCTTTCAGCAGATGGAGAAAATGCTGGGCAGGCGCTGCATCCGATGTTACAGCGCAAACTCCGTCGTCGTAACCTCCGGTTGATCCAAAGTAACAAGCGGCGACATGTCGCCGGTGATGAGCAACCAGAGCTCAT
Organism: Paenibacillus sp. J22P90; assembly: GCF_059692195.1. Classification (NCBI taxonomy): domain Bacteria; kingdom Bacillati; phylum Bacillota; class Bacilli; order Caryophanales; family Paenibacillaceae; genus Paenibacillus; species Paenibacillus sp. J22P90. The sequence goes on along the minus strand of NZ_JCAUAY010000004.1, from coordinate 491,013 downwards.
GCAGCGCACGTGTGCAACCCACATAGAGCAGCTTCGCATCCATGAGGGATGCTTCATAGTGCTCGGCTGTGACATCCATTAAGATAACAGCATCGAATTCTAAGCCTTTGGTCAAATACACTGGAACCACGGATATGCCACCACGATAAACACGCTGCTTCGAGGTGATCAGATTCGTCTCGATCCCGACGAGGGTCAAAGCCTCGTGCAGCTCTTGAGCTTGCTTCTCCGTTCGAGCAACGACTGCAATGGTACTTGAAGTACCTGATTGTAAGCTGCTGATCGCCTTCTGCAGGAGCGGCAGTCGCTCTTTCAACGACGTCTTCAGTACGCGAACTTTGTTGCCGCTGCGGAAGACGGGGACGGCCAGCAAAGGATTGCTAACGCCGCGCTGGAGCACGAGATTGGCAAACTGGATGATTTCCATCGTGGAACGATAGCTACGCTCCAATTCGAAATATCCAGTTTCCTCTTCTTTAAACAGACTGGAAAATTCTTTCCAGTCTTGAATCCCTTGATACGCATGAATCCCTTGCGATAAATCACCAAGTATCGTGAAGGAGCTATTACGCGTATACGCATCTAGCACCGCGACTTGGAAAGGAGAGAAGTCCTGCGCTTCATCGATGACAACATGATCGAACAATTGCTCCGACGAAACACCATGGAGTCGTGTATGGATATAGAGAAGGGGAGCAAGATCTTCTAGTTGAACTTCTTTCTTTTTAAAAAGCTTTGCAGATGCGGTCACGATGGATTCTGGCAACTGCTGGAGAAGCTCTGCCGGCAAGAAGTCGGGTCGACCTTTGTCTGTGAATAGCATTTTATAGAAGCTGAATGCCGTGTACTCTGGCCAAGCTGTCAGGTAGGTGCGAAGCTTTTGAGCTGATTTTTTCTTCAGCTCTTTCTTCAAACTTTGCTCCCAAACCTTCTCGAGCTGTATCTCCATCCAGCGCTTGATGCGCGCAACGACGCGTTCGCGACGCTTCACCATCGGGTAATGCTTGTTCTCGACGAAGAACCATTCACGAATGGTGGCAATAGGCAGCTTGACGCCTTCCCAAGGTGAGAAGTCCGCAGTAGGGACGTAGGATTTTTCTAGGCGATTTAGGCAGTCATCCAAGAGGTGCTTGAAAGCAATGGCTCCCTTAAATCGTCCTGGGGCTTGATCATCAACCGGCGGTCGTTTACTGCCGAGAGCGAACCAACGCTGCAGCGTGGCCTCTTGATCTGCAAGTTGCACCTCATGGTCGAGCACCTCTATGGCCCAATCCGTGAAGGTGCTTTGCTGAATATTGCCGACACCAAGCTCAGGCAATACGCCTGATATATAGTCCAAGAACATCGAGTTAGGCGCGAAAATAATCATGCGTTCCGCCCGGACCTGTTCGCGGTATTGATATAGTAGGAAAGCGAGTCGGTGAAGAGCTACGGTTGTTTTACCACTGCCTGCGACCCCTTGAATGATAAGTGCGGTATTCTTGGCGGCACGAATAATGCGATCTTGCTCTGCTTGAATCGTGGAGACGATATCGCGCAGTTTGTTATCTTTATTTTCGCCCAATCGGTAGAGCAGGAACTCATCCCCGACGGAGAGGGAGTCTTCATTTCGATCATATGTATCGACAACACGCTGGAGAATTTGTTTGCGCACAACAAGGTTTCGCTTCAAATAGACTAAGCCGTTGATTAGACCGTCCGGTGAATCGTAGGAAGTTTCGTCCAAGCCGCCCGTAAAGGAATAAAATAGGCTTGCAACCGGAGCGCGCCAATCAATCACAAGAAGTTGACCCGTTCTTTCGTCTTCCACGCCGGCTTTACCAATATAAAGCGGTACTGGTGAGCCAGTTCCTGTCTCTTCAAAATCAAGACGGCCGAAATATGGTTCGTCAATGGCTTTCGTTAAGTTGTGTCTGCCGTTCTCACGTAAAACTTCAAGCGCCTGCTCAGTTAAATCGGGACCGTAATAAACCGGAGTTGCTCGCAGCCGCTCCAGCTGTTTATCGATTTCCTTATTCGTCTGTTCGAGCCGATGAAGTTCTTCTTGATAGGCACTTTGAGTCTTTGTGTCCAAGATCAGTTACCTCCTAAGATTAGATGTTGTCTATAGATTTAACATAAACAGGTAAACACTATAACACACCTGACTAGAGATAGAAAGCGATTCTGGGAAAAATGATGACGATACCATTTGGGCTTCCGTGGAAAGGAATGGTATACTCAGGAGGTATGCATTTTATTTGATGGAGGCGAAGGAATTCATGTCGATTTATGATATCGAAGTCACAACAATTACAGGTGAAACACAAACCCTTTCTGCCTATAAAGGAAAGGCTTTGCTCATCGTGAATACGGCAAGTGCTTGCGGACTTACTCCTCATTATAAGGGTCTTCAAGCGTTGTATGAGCAATACCAAGATAAAGGCCTAGTCGTACTCGGTTTTCCATGTAATCAATTCGCTGGCCAAGAGCCAGGTACGAATGAAGAGATTCAAGCGTTTTGCGAGTTAAACTATAAAGTGACTTTCCCGTTATTTGATAAAATTGATGTTAAAGGCGAGCATGCTCACCCGCTGTACACGTACCTGCTTAGCCATACACCTGAGCCTTATCGCACGGGAGACATTGAGTGGAATTTCGTGAAATTTTTAGTTGATGGCAGTGGAATTGTCGTTAAACAATATGGCGCACGTACAGAGCCGGCGGTTATTGCTCCGGATATTGAAGCCATTTTGGCATAATTGGCATAGATGATTGAATTGAAGGGAGGACGTGCAATGGGGATTCGAAACGGGTTTGTGTATGCCCATCCAGATGATGAAACGTTCTTAAGCGGATGCCTCATTCGCCGTCTTGCTGACGAAGGGGAACCGCCAGTTCTGCTGCTAGCCACGCGTGGCGATGCGGGTAGACAAGGTTTAGAACGAGCGACGAATCGCGAAGAGCTGGCTGAATTAAGAGAGCAAGAAATGCAAGTCGCTGCTGAAATTCTGGGAATTTCTTCGGTTGAGCATTTGAAATATCCCGATGGTCGGCTAGACGAAGTTGACTTTCAGACGTTAGTTAACGGTGTGATTTCCTTTATTCAAAGGTATGAAATCGAGCATGTGTTTACGTTCGCGGAAGATGGAGGCAATGGTCATCGCGACCATATTGCGATTTCTAAAGCAACGACAGCTGCTGTACATAGTGGTAATTGTCCGAGTGTCAGGAAGCTGTATTATGCGGTATCACCATTAATGCGTGCCCAAGGTCATCAACCATCAATCATCGTGGATACAGAAGCGATGTGGCACGTCAAGGCCGCAGCACTTAAAGCGCATCACACGCAGCATGTCACGATCGGGAGACATTTTGGGAATTTGGTTGATTTTCCAGAAGAAAGACGCTGGGAAGCTTTTGTGCTAGGTTGGGAAGATGGCGTACATTGGCCGCTGGCGCAGTCTGCTGAGCGAGTGTAAGTTTTAAATGAAAGGCGGGGAGTAGAAATGCCCATTCGAGCGCGAGTTGAAGCGATCCTCATAGCGGATGATCCATCGACTTTTGTGACGAGAGAGCTTGAGCAAGTTGAGCTGAGTTTTGGCGGGATCGAGGGAGATCGCCATTTCGGTATTTTTGCCAAAGCAGATGTGCGTCAACCGATGTATAAACGTGGTCAGGAGATCATGAATCGACGACAGCTCAGTATTGTTTCAATAGAAGAGTTGCAAGGGATTGCCGAGCGTATTGGTGTGGATGAAATTAAGCCAGAGTGGCTAGGCGCGAATATCGTTGTTAGCGGTGTGCCAGAATTGACTAAGCTTCCAATGGGGATACGGATGATGCTCCCTAGTGGCGGCGGGTTAGTATGTGAAGGCGAGAATGAGCCTTGCTCGGGTCCGGGTCGGATCATTGCAACTCATTATAACGAGCCGATTTTAACCAAGTTATTTGTGCAAAAGGCGCAGCAAGCAAGAGGCATTGTCGCATATGTCGAGCGTCCTGGCGAGCTCAAGGTTGGCGATGTCGTAGAAATTTTAAATTAATTTTCGGATGTACCCCCTGAAACCGAAATGGCTTTACGAAAGAGCTTAGGGAGTAGGTTATTCATCGTTTCTAGGGGAGTGTCGGGATGTCTCTATGCAATTGTGATAAATGTGGACGTGTATTTCTAACGAAATGGGAAACCAGATGTACAAGCTGTTCGCAGCTCGTTCTGAACGATTCTCATAAAGTAAAGGATTTTGTCCGAGCCCATCCACGTGCGACATTGATTGAAATTTACCATCAAACAGGGGTTTCCCTGCAAACGATAAAAGAATTAATGAGAGCTTAACCGCCACCTGTACATAAAGGAGCTTTTCAGCATGCCGCATATGATTATAAGAGGAATAAGCGTTCCTCGCATCCAATCCATTAGTACGGCGCTAATTGCCGATTTAGCTGAAGTCTGTTCTTGCGGCATTGACAATTTTATGTTGGAGTGTCTGCCTACCGTCTCCATTTTTCAAGGGGAAATTTGTGAGACCTATCCATTTGTTGAGGTAGGCTGGTTCGAGCGCGGGCAGGAGATTCGAGATGCCTATGCGCAGGTTTTGACCAAGCATATCTTGTCACTCGGCGTACCTGAAGTGGAAATTGCTTTCAAGGTATATCGCGAGGATAGTTACTATTGGAATGGAAAGCTCGTTTAATAAAATAAATTTTTACCTCAGGAAGCCCAATTTAGGGCTTTTTTTCATGCCAAAAGTCGTATTTTGCGTGATCGATATTGCAGGCGCTTATAAAGTGGGATACACTGAATCGACAGAATCTGATTTCCAGCGGTGTAGGGAATCACATGTTAGGAGCGATTTGTGTTTGAAGACATTAATTATTGCGGAAAAACCCGACATGGGGCGAAACATAGCTGCCGCAATAGAGCCAAAAGCCAAAAATATGAGGTCTCACCTGGAAGGTGAGCAATATATCATCACATGGGCAATCGGTCATTTGATTGAGTTGGCTGAACCGGATCACTATGATGAAAAATATAAAAAGTGGAATATCAGTCATTTGCCAATCATTCCCTCCGAGTTTAAATTGATTCCTAATCCGCGTACCTATGATCAACTCAAGGTGATTGCGGAGTTAGCCAAGAAATGTAATCAACTCGTCAATGCTTGCGATGCGGGGCGGGAGGGGCAGCACATTTTCTCTCTTATTCAACGTCATCTTGGGCTAAATCAGCCTGTGAAGCGGCTATGGATTTCCGATTTAACATCTGAAACGATCCGTAATGGCTTTGCAACGTTAAAAGATGGTGCAGAATACGAGAATTTGACGCGTGCCGCGCGATCTCGCAGTGAAGCCGATTGGTTAATCGGGATGAATGGTTCACGTGCTTTTACAACAAAACATAATGTGCTGCTGTCCGTGGGACGCGTTCAAACGCCGGTGCTTGCGTTAATATATGATCGGCAGAAGCAAATCGAGGCTTTCTCTTCACTTAAGTTTTATGAGCTGGAGGGGCATTTCGCGCAAGGTGAAACACCTTACAGAGGGATGTGGCAGGGCGAGCGATTTACAGATGGCGAAAAGGCGGCTGCACTTGCTGCCAAAGTGAAAGGGAAGCAGGCGCGCATCCAGTCTTATGAAGTGAAAGAAACAAAAGAATTCCCATTTAAATTGTATGATTTGACCTTGCTGCAGCGTGAAGCAAACGGTAAATATGCGTTTTCCGCTAAGAAGACACTGGATACTGCGCAAGCGTTGTATGAGAAGCACAAAGTCATTTCATACCCAAGAACGAATTCCAACTATGTAACCGAGCAAAATATTCCGGACATGCATAAGGCGTTAAATGCCTTGCAGGGAACGGCTTATCATGAGCTTGTGCAAGGCGCCAATCGCAATCTTGTGCATGTGAATAATAAATTTATTTGTAATCCATCTAAGGTAGAGGATCACCATGCGATTTTGCCTACCAATAAGAAGGCATCGGGTTTAAGTCCAGACGAGCAAAAGCTGTATGATCTCATCGTCAGGAGATTTCTTTCCCAGTTCTACCCGCCAGCGGCCTACAAGGTTCACACGGTGATGACCGAAGTGGAGCAGGAGCTTTTTAAGACAACGGTGAAAGAGTTGCTGTCACTAGGCTGGAAAGTCATTTACGCTGACCAGAAGAAGGAAAAAGCGAAGGCGACCAAAGGGAAAGAAAAGGAAGACGCTGATGACGAGGAAGAAGTTGAGGTCAACGAGCCCTTTTCTATTGATGCCAACGGAGATGTGCTTTGTACGGATGCGATTGTCAAAGAGAAGGATACGCAGCCGCCTAAGCATTTTAATGAAGGTACCTTGCTGAAGGCGATGGAGAGCGCAGGAAAGCAGATTGAAGATGAAGAGCTGCGCGATGCGATGAAAGATTCCGGTTTAGGGACGCCAGCGACGCGAGCAGCGACGATTGAACGGTTGAAGAAGGTCGGGTACATCGACATGCAAGGGAAGAAAATCATTTTGACTCAGAAGGGCAGAATGGTTGTTGAATTAATTCGCGGAGCGGGAATCGAGCTGTTGACATCACCGGAAATGACGGGGCAATGGGAGCGCAGATTGAATGAAATTTCCCGTGGAACGGCGTCAGATGAACAGTTTATGCAAAATGTGAAAAAATTTGCGACACTGATCGTCGATAAGGTGCGTCGGCAAGCTAGAGCTTCGAAAACGGATTTCGAAGGTGAAAATGCTCCGGAACCGAGCGGTAAACGAGGCTCCGCTTCAGCGAAGTCGACTTCGCGCGGGGATGGCGCTGCAAAAGCTCCGGCAAAGAAGAAGGCTCCAGCTTCTGCTGCTACTGCGAAACCGGCAGGCGACGGAACGAGCACGTTCATTGCGACCTGTCCGCGACCCGGTTGCGGAGGCTCGCTTTTCATGGGCCGCAAGGGCTACGGCTGCTCGCATTATAAGGAAGGCTGCGGCTTCGTCATTTGGAAGGAAAGCTTCGGACGAAGCTTAACGGAAACGCAGGTGCAGGCACTCGTCCAAAAAGGGAAAACGACGAAGCTGAAGCTGGTTTTGCCTGATGGAACAGAGACGGACGGGAAGATTGTGTTAAAGGATGTCGCTACAGGTGCACTCGGCACCGAATGAGCGAATGGGGGAACGACCGTGTGAAGTCATTAACGAACGATTGGGCGAGTGTGTTGGCTGATGAATTTCAGGCACCGTACTTTGTAGAGCTGCAACAATTTTTGCAAGAGGAGTTTGTGCAGCATACGATTTATCCACCCGAGGATGAGGTGTTTAGTGCGCTGGCATTGACTTCATTTGCGAATACGAAGGTTGTTGTTCTGGGGCAAGATCCTTATCATGGCTGTGGGCAAGCTCATGGACTCAGTTTTTCAGTGAAGCCTGGGATGGCGATCCCTCCCTCTTTAAGGAACATGTATAAGGAATTGGCGTCAGATATCGGGTGCACTGTGCCTGATCATGGTTATTTGAAATCGTGGGCAGAACAAGGGGTTCTCTTGTTAAATACGGTGTTAACTGTCCGCGAGGCGCTGCCTAATTCCCATAAGGTAAAAGGGTGGGAGCGATTTACGGATCGCGTCATTCAAGTGTTAAGCGCAAGGGAGGAGCCAGTCATCTTCCTGCTGTGGGGAAGTCATGCACAGTCGAAAGCGACATTCATTGATACGTCGAGACATGTTATCATGACTTCTGCGCATCCAAGCCCTCTGTCGGCGTATCGCGGATTTTTTGGCAGTAGGCCGTTTTCGCAGGTGAACACCGTGTTGAATCGACTTGGCAGGAAAGAGATTGATTGGGAGATTCCATCGCAAATGAATAGCAAAAACCATGAATGAGAGCATTCATGGTTTTTTTGTTCATATAGGTGCTATGTGTAACTCGATTTTATCGAGTTACAGTACTGCTTTCGCCGTTTTTGCTACGCGTAAGTCGAATTTTTCGAATTACGTAGCTCCTTTTGCCATGTTCGCCAGGCGTAACTCGATATTTTCGACTTACACAGCTCCTCTCGCCATGGTTGCCACCCGTAACTCGATTTTATCGACTTACGGCACCCCATTAGCCGTTTATGCTGCATGTAACTCGATTTTATCGAATTACGCTACAGCTTTCGCCAAAATCGCCACGCTACAGACCGAAATCCGATCTCCATTTCGAATACTATGAATAATCCTTGTCCTAAATAGCAGTTATCCTACAGAATCGGCTGTACGTAAGTAATGGGTAACCCTAGCTCGCAGTCTTTCCCGGTTTCATACGAGCGATTTCCTAGCACTGTGCGAAATGCATCGTAATCGGCCTCAGTACCTCGCTGCAAAACTTGAATAGCAGCACGAAGCACAAGAATCGCATCTTGCATGGCCATATCCAACAATTCCCATACACTATACGTGTAGGTTTCGTGAAGATCGGTAGGACAATTCCAAGTCGTCTTGGCTTCATTAAAATAATCGCGCGGAGCGGGATGCTTCGTAAAGACCAAAGGTGTTATTTGACCAAGTGTTAATACACGTTTGATTCCACTTGGATCATGAAATAATCGTTGTGCACGGATCATGTCCACATAGGCATCATCCCAGTCGGAATCGCGCATCTGCGAGGCGATCTCGGGATAATGAATCGCTGCAGCAGCGGAGAGCGCCGGAACGATGCCAAGGGGAAACTTTTCGCCTACATAAATTTCTTTCCATACCGGCGTGTTCCACGTTTGAATATCACGCTCATGCTTGGCGTAAATGGTATCCATGATGATTTCGAAGCGTTGATGATCCCATTTCTTAAAGCCTGACTTATAGAATACATAAGGATGTAAATTACGATCGAGCACATGGTGTGTCAAAAATCCGAGCACATAGAGAACAGCAGGATTATATAAGCCTCTTCCTTGTACCTGACGAACAAGATCAAGCAAGAATGGCCCACAGGCGTCTTTGTGCATCAGGCTTCCGAGTTCATTTAAGGTTTTGCTTTTTTTCCAGGGAAGAAAGTTGTGATAGAAAAGAAAATCAGGTCCTTGACAACCGAGTGAAAAAATGTTGCGTTGCTGTTTATCATTCAGGACCGATGTATGTCCTAATTCGTTCATGACTTTTTGACCGAAAATAAAATGTGTCCAAGTATTAGGCAAGGAAGCATTCCTCCTACAACTAGAAATAATGAATAACGAACCCTTCCATTCTATCATACCAGAGGGAACACAGGGCACATATTGTGGATGAATTTCTCCGTAAACGAGTAAAGGCAGGATTACAACGGAAGTTGTCGAATGTTTCGTACGGAGATATTCGCCATTCAAGCACGTACCATGGGGGAAAAACATATGAATATGCACTCGAAACAGGAGCCTTCATTTGATTCGATTTTTGAATTCACGACGATGGGGATGGCTCTTATTTCGCTCGAGGGTCAGTGGCAAAGAATAAATCGCAGTTTCAGCGGCATTCTGGGGTATTTCGAGCAGGAGCTGCTCTCTGCACATATAAAGACGCTAATGGAACCGCAACAAGCTCGACACATAGATACCATTATGGAAGATTTGATGAGCGGCAGGCTTCCTTCTTATCAAGCTACGTTCCAGCTTCGACATCAAGATTCAACTTTTAAAAGAGTGAACTGGCTAATGTCCGTAATCCGAGGTTGTGATAACGAGTCACAGGCTTTCATTGTTCAACTTAAGGATCTTTCTAACCAAACGGATATGGAGCGAAAGCTTGCGGAAAGCGAGCAACGCTATAAATCTTTGATAAAGCATAACCCCGCTGGTATCTTAACAAGTGATATGCAGGGGTGTATTCAATTTCTCAATCCAGCCATGGAACGGATACTCGGCTATGCTGAAAATGAACTGGAAGGCCAGTTCATTCATCATGTATTCCAAAAAGCCGACAAGGATCTCATTCGTTCAGAAGACGTACTTTCGCGAACGGATAATTACATGTTGGTATTTCGTCATAAAAATGGTGAAAGCATTGAATTAGGTGTGAAAAATGTACCTATTATTGTGAATGATCACTTGGATGGTGTGTATCTGATCGCAAGGGATATTACGCAATATAATAAAGATCAGGAAACTTTACGGACAGCGAGGCAGGAGCTTCATGATACCGTGAGAAGACAACAAGGGATGACCTTGAAGTTCAAAGAAATTGGAGGGCAATTCATCCACACCATGTGTGATGGTGAACTGCTTTATCGTCTGGGCTCTGAACCAGCGCAAATAATAGGGAATGGACTTTATGACATTTGGCCGGCTTCCATGGCGAACTTCATTGAAGTGTATTACCGCCGTGCTTGGAACGGGGAAGAAAATGTGATGTTCGAGGCCACCATCAACGGCAATACATATTTGACTTCATTAAGACCAATCCTCGAGAATGGTCGTGTAACGGAAGTTATTGGATCGTGTACAGATATTACGGAGCGCAAAAGAATGGAGACAGAGCTTCGAGAGACGAAGGAGCTGCTCGAATCCGTTATTAACAACACCTCCGATGCGATATGTGTGCTTGATTTGAATGAGAGAGTGATTTCTGTGAACGCGGCACATGAGCATATTTTTGGCTGGACGCAAACGGAATTAAAGGGGCAGCCTTTGCCGACTTACCCAATACATATGGAAAAAGAACGGGAAGAGACGTATCAGTTACTCAGGTTAGGAAAGCAAATATCAGGTAAAGAATCGGTTCGTATTCGCAAAGATGGCCAATTGATTCATGTGAGTATGACGAAAACGCCGATCAAAAATGAAAAAGGTGAGATTTTCGGGTATGCAGGCATCACGCGGGATATCACGGAGCGTAAGCAAACGGAAGAGCTGCTGCGGAAGTCAGACAAGCTGTCAGTCGCCGGTCAGCTCGCCGCGGGACTCGCACACGAAATTCGCAATCCGCTCACCTCGCTGCGCGGTTTCTTACAATTACTTCAGCACGATCTGAAGGGCAAAAAGCACTATTTTGACATCATGTTATCCGAGTTGGATCGCATCAATTTCATTGTAAGTGAATTCCTCGTTATCGCTAAACCTGAAGCCATTACCTATAAAAAGAGTGATTTAGGTGCGATTCTGCAATCGGTCATTGCGCTGTTGGATACACAAGCTGTGCTCTGTAACGTGCAGCTTCAATTGGAATTGCAATCTGATATCCCCGAAATCATTTGCTCTGAAATGCATTTGAAGCAACTATTCATTAATCTGATCAAAAATGCGATGGAAGCCATTTCTAAGGGCGGACAGATTAAGATGAAAGCTACGTTAGAAGGGAATCTTATTCGAGTTCGGACGCAAGATAACGGATGCGGTATTCCGGAGGATCGATTGAAGCAGCTAGGGGAGCCCTTCTATACGACCAAGGAAAAGGGGACTGGACTTGGATTGATGATGTGTTTCAAGATTGTAGAAGCGCACAAAGGTACCATGAGTATCCAAAGTCAGGTAGGGTATGGGACGACGATCGATGTGTTCTTGCCTACGTTTACCGAAGTGGAGAATCTTCTTACTTAAGCATTATACAAAATAAAACCGCCGTCCTCGAAACCAGGAACGGCGGTTTTCTCATTTTATTAGAAAGCAATACTAAATTCGTTTGTTTCTCTTGAAAACCAAGTTGATGCTGTAGGGTTATTTTCATTGTAAATTTGAACATAATCTGGCGTGTATTTGACGATAATTCCTGTAGTTACCTGGTAATAAACGCCTAACTGATCGAGCGACCATACATAAACAGGCGTTTTCGAGAGAGCTGCGGTGAATAATTCTAAATCTGTGTCAAGTAGCTGCGTTCCGTAAATCATCGATACACCTCTGTCTTATGGATAGTATTGTAAGGCACTTACTAATAGAGACAGCATGACGAGTGAAAACATCACACTGTGAATTTAAATTTTTTGTGGCGGTATTCTGAGGATTACCTAAAATTTGTAGAATATAAGCAGTCGATGCCGAAATTTTACATTACTACGATCTCGGACTCGATATAAGGAAAAAAAAGAGGGTTCCCACACGTTTGAATTCCTTGTATAATAGGTAAGCTTTGCAGAATTGACAGTAGGTAAATTATGATTGGGTAGAAGGAGAAAGGGGTCAATGGCAGTGATTGTGGTTGGGGGAATGATCGGTCTTGGTAAGACATCTGTATCCACTTTGCTTGGACAAGAACTAAATTCGAATGTTTTTTATGAGAGTGTCGATGATAATCCGATTTTACCGCTTTTTTATACAGCATCACCAGAAGAAATTGAGAAGCAGCGGTATCCATTCCTACTGCAATTGCACTTTTTGAATACGCGTTTTAAGGCCATTAAACAGGCGTTGGTACATAACCGAAATGTACTGGATCGAAGCATTTATGAGGATTGGTACTTTGCCAAAGTGAATCGTGAGCTAGGTCGTATTTCACAATTGGAATTTGATGTATATGAAGGCTTGGCTGACAATATGATGTCGGAGCTGGCGGAGCTTCCAAAGAAAGCCCCTGATCTTATGGTTTATTTGAAGGCCTCCTTTGAAACGGTCATGCATCGCATTGGGCTTCGCGGCCGCAGCTTTGAACAAGATCAATCGTTGGTCGACTACTATCGTCAGTTATGGACAGGCTATGATGACTGGGTCATGAACCATTACCATGCATCTGAAGTATTAATCGTTGATATGGATCGTGTAGATGTTGTAAACCGCAAGGCAGATGCTGTTCAACTTGTGGAAGAAGTTCGAGCGAAGCTGTCTGAGCTGGCAATCGTATAGTATATATGTATTAAGCGAAAATTGTCGAAATGTCGAAAGACCCCCTCAAAGATGAGGGGGTCTTTCGAATGTTATAGCATAACTAAATCCCTTGATACAATCGGAATCCAAGAAAGAGAAGGTGATGAAATTGTTGTTTATCGTGTGTTACAAAGGCAAGCCTATGAGTGCAGCACTGCCGAAATTAGCAGCAACAGAGAAAATGTTGAAGCTTAGTCGATCATTTGCCAATCTGGAGCTCGTCGAAGTGCAACAAGAACCATTGCAGAAAGCTTCGAATATCTAGGATCAATATAACGCATACATAACGCATACATAACTCCTCAATCCATGTGGTTGACGGAGTTTTTTGTGTTGTCCACTTTATGATAGAGTAGGAGAGAGGTTATGTTCATAGAAAGGGGTTTGTTGAACCATGTTATTGGAAGTCATCGCAACTTCGCTAGAAGATGCTAGGCGTGCTGAGGCAGGCGGTGCAGATCGATTAGAGCTTGTTGCAGATTTGCGGCAAGGTGGATTAACACCTGATATCGCACTTGTGAAGCAAATAACGTCATCCGTAAGCATCCCTGTTCACGTGATGATTCGGCCGCATGCTCGTTCATTTGAAATGTCAGAGCATGACGTAGCCTGTATGGTTGAATCCATTCAACAGGCAGAACAAGCTGGTGCTAGCGCCTTGGTGTTTGGGGTTCTAACGCATAAGCAAGAGATTGATCGTCCCACGCTTGACGTTCTTATGGCAGCCTCTTCGTTGCCTGTGACGTTTCATCGGGCTTTTGATGAGATTGAGCAACAAGCAGAAGCGTTAAAGCTGCTTCTTACATATAAGCAAATTCGTTCCGTGCTCACTTCGGGCGGCGCCGCCAGTGTGCTGCAAGCTATTGAACAAATTCGCGTGCTAGACGCAATGACCCGCGGCAGTCATTTGCATATTTTACCTGGTGGAGGACTGACGTTGGAGAGCTTGGCTTCATTTGTCCAATCGACAGGTGTGCAATGTGTGCATTTGGGCACCGCAGTAAGAGAAAATAGTTCTGTTGACGGCGCTGTTGAAGAAAATAAAGTGAAGCAAGCAAGATATTTGCTAGATGGACTATAGAATAATCCACTCATCCAGGAGGCATATATGAATATTTTAATTTTAGGCGGCACCAAATTTCTAGGTAGGGCCTTAACGGAAGCGGCGTTATTGAAGGGTCACGAAGTAACGCTATTTCATCGTGGACAACATGATGCACAAGCATTCCCACAGGTGCGGCATATACTTGGGGACCGTAATACTGATCTGGCTAAACTGGGTGACGGCGAGTGGGATGCGGTGATCGATACGAGCGGCTTTCAGCCAGAGGCGGTCGCGGCATCAACGGAGATCCTCAAGCAATGCGCGAAGCACTACACATTTATTTCTACCGTATCGGCGTATGCCAATCTAAAGCAGCTGCATCTGGATGAATCCGCTGCAGTGTTGCGGGTAGAGGATGCAGCGGATCCAGGACAACGCTATGGGGCGCTTAAAGCAGAGTGTGAGACGATCGTTCAACAGGCATTCCCGCAAGGCGCACTCATTATTCGGCCTGGCCTTATTGTAGGACCCTATGATGCATCAGATCGATTCACTTATTGGCCTGCACGCTTGGCGAGAGGGGGGCAAGTCCTTGTTCCACTGCCGAAAGAGCGCAGACTGCAATTCATTGATGTTCGTGATCTCGCTGCTTGGACAGTGGAATTAATCGAACAAAGCGTGACGGGTACCATTCATGCGAGTGGCAGTGAGGTTTCGATGGAAGAGCTTGTAGAAGCATGTAGATCTACGCAAAAAGAAACGACTCTGACATGGGTATCGGAAGCTTTCTTGGTCGAACACGAAGTAGGACCATGGATGGAACTGCCTCTATGGCTGCCTAGCGATAGTTTGATTGGCATGCTGCAGTTAAACAACGTGAAAGCGTTCCAATCCGGTTTACGTACAAGGCCGCTCGCGGATACAGTAAAGGATACTCTGGCGTGGGACCAAAGTCGTGATCCGGGCATTGCGCGGCTTGCTGGCTTGAAGCCAGAGCGTGAGGAACAATTGCTGCGGGACTGGGCGGCAAGTGGACAAAAATAATTTGAGTTTTGTCCGGGCTTAGGCGAATAGGCGCAGGAATCTGAATATAATGGAAGAGTAAACTTTGAGAAGAAGAGGTGCTCTCTATGTACGATTCCACGGATATTCAAAACAACAAGGGAATGGCTATTGTTGCGTACATCTTGTTTTTCATCCCGCTAATTGCCGCGAAGGACTCCAAGTATGCGTGGTACCATGCCAATCAAGGGCTAACGTTGTTTCTGGCATGGGTCATCGTAAACGTTGTCCTCGGTATTATCCCGTTCATCGGGTGGTTTCTGCAGCCGTTAGCTAACTTGGCCTTGGTCATTTTGGCGGTGCTGGGCATCGTTGCAGCGGCTCAAGGTCAAGTCAAACCGCTTCCGTTTATCGGCAGCTACACACTTCTGAAGTAGCACATACATAAAAAGAAAGGGCTGACTCTAGGTAGTTTTACTACCTGAAGTCAGCCCTTATTTCAATTCGATCAAAATGGGGAACTTACTAGCCATGAATATAAACATCGTTATTAAGGAATTATAAAACAGGCAAAGAATTCGCGGAAGCTCATCTGGTTTTGAAAACATATTTGTCCAAATTTTGATCATCGTGTGAATAAAATATGAACAAAATTTGTTTTTTGTGTTATACTAGGATTAAAGCACTTACAATCAAGTCAGGAGTTGTGATGACCATGTCAAATAGAGCTGTATCTGCCAATCCAATTGAGCGCGTTGAACGAGATGTCATGCCTTTAGTGAAATTGATGACTTTTGCTGCGTGGGCGTTGCTTGCTATAGGTTTAGTACTAAGCTTAGTTAGTTTAGAAAGCTTCAATGATACGAATACGACTTTAATGGTGGGTATTGGTTTCATGGTGGGTAGTGTCTTCATTTATGTAATTCGTACGGCAATTCATTTGGTACATTCTCGTAATGTTGCCAAAAGTGAATGAGAACTAGGGTTCTAAGGAATACTATGCAAGCCTTTCAAGGTAAACACTTGGAAGGCTTTTTTGCTGTTCATATTTTTCCAGCGGAGTCAACAAACGTTCTGTGACATTTGTTTTACATTCCAACGTCGAACCTTTGACGTATTTGTTAAGTCGAGTTTTGCTATGGTGCAGTTTGGAGAACAAGATGATATGTTGATATTAAGTTAGTGACGTCGATTAGGAGGTAAATAAAATGAAGAAGAGAAAGCTTAAACAAGCATCGTTGATCTTCATGATGGTCGCCATCATCTTAGTATTGTCAGGATGCAGTCAAGCTATGGTTTTGGATCCAAAGGGACCCGTGGGTGCTGAACTAAAAGATTTAATCGTCATTACAACTGTATTATGCGGCATAATCACCTTACCTGTTCTAGTCTTAACGGCTTGGATTGTATGGCGATATCGCGATAAAAAAGGAAATAAAGCGAAGTACGACCCGAATTGGTCACACAGTACGAAATTGGAAACGATTTGGTGGGCCATTCCCATCATTATTATTGGCGCGATCGCTGTCATCACTGTGAAATACACTTATGCAACAGAACCTTCTAAACCTTTAGAGTCGGATAAAAAACCGCTAACGGTTCAAGTTACTTCACTTGATTGGAAATGGTTATTTACTTATCCTGAGCAAGGGATTGCGACTGTTAATTATTTGCAAATCCCTGAGGATACGCCAATTAAGTTCGAATTAACGTCAGATGCACCAATGAATTCCTTCTGGATTCCGCAGTTAGGCGGTCAAATCTATACGATGTCTGGTATGGCGATGACACTGTATTTACAAGCGGATGAAATTGGTCATTATTTCGGAACGGGTGCGAACTTTAGCGGCGAGCATTTTGCTGACATGACCTTTGATGTGAACGCAACATCACAAGCGGATTTTGATTCCTTCGTTGCCAAAACGAAGAATGTTCCTACGAAATTGACCAAAGAAGGCTATGAAGAATTAGCGAAGCCTGGCAAGTCCGGCGTGAAGTATTTCTCTGCGATCCCAGACGGACTCTTCGAGCAAATTGTGACGAAATATACGAAGGGTCAATCTATTCATAGCGGGCATGCTTCGAGGGCAACTTCAGTTGAGAAGAAAGAAGCCTCTAAGGAAACCTCGATGAGTCAAAACGGCATGAACCACAGCGAAATGGACCATAGTCAAATGCATGGTGCAAGTAAATAGTAATAGATCAAAGTTTCACGAAAGGGAGATCATCTCATGCTCGATAAAATAAAAGATTTCGCATCTGAGTTTTTCGTTACAGGCGATCCGATGATTCTAGGGGCCCAAGTTAGTATTGGGCTCACGCTGGTGGCGATTGTATTCGTTCTGACCTTCTTCAAAAAATGGGGATGGCTCTGGCGCGAATGGTTAACCAGCGTTGATCATAAACGAATCGGGATCATGTATATCGTTTGTTCGATTCTGATGCTGTTCCGCGGTGGTGTTGATGCTCTGCTCATGCGTGTGCAGCTTGCTATGCCGGACAGTCAGTTCTTGCAACCGGATCATTACAATCAAATTTTTACCACGCACGGCGTTATCATGATTTTGTTCATGGCCATGCCGCTGATGTTTGGGTTATTCAATATCATAGTTCCGCTTCAAATCGGGGCGCGTGACGTTGCGTATCCGTTCTTGAATTCACTCAGCTTCTGGATGTTCTTCTGGGGAGCGATGCTATTCAACGTATCCTTCATTATCGGTGGTTCACCAGATGCAGGTTGGTTAAGCTATCCGCCATTATCTGAAATGTCACATAGTCCAGGTGTGGGAGAGAACTTCTATATTTGGGGGATCCAAATTTCCGGGATCGGAAGCTTGGCGACGGGGATTAACTTTATTGTGACCATTTTGAAAATGCGTACACCTGGCATGAAATTGATGAAAATGCCAATGTTCTCATGGTCCGTATTTTCAAGTTGTATCATTATCATTTTCGCATTCCCAATTTTAACGGTTACACTTGCATTGCTATTCTTGGATCGTTTCTTAGGTGCGCACTTCTTCACCCTAGACGGTGGCGGTAATCCGATGATGTACATCAACTTAATTTGGATGTGGGGTCATCCGGAAGTATATATCGTTGTCCTGCCTGCCTTTGGTATTTTCTCTGAAGTGGTAGCAACCTTTGCCAAGAAAACGCTTTTTGGGTACAAATCAATGGTATTCGCCATGTTGATTATTAGCTTATTTTCTTTCTTTACGTGGGCACATCATTTCTTCACAATGGGATCTGGCGCTGATGTGAACGCGTTCTTCGCGGTTAGTACAATGCTCATTGCGATACCGACAGGTGTCAAGGTGTTTAACTGGTTGTTCACGATGTTCAGAGGTAAAATTAAATTTACGACGCCAATGTTATGGACCATCGCGTTCATCCCTTGCTTCGTCGTTGGCGGGATGACGGGCGTACTGTTGTCAGTAGCGCCAGCAGATTTCCAATTCCACAACAGCTATTTCTTAATTGCGCATTTCCATCAGGTTTTGATCGGTGGGGTAGCCTTCGGTTACTTTGCGGGACTCTACTACTGGTGGCCGAAGATGTTCGGGTTTAAACTCAATGAGCATCTGGGTAAATGGGCTTTCTGGCTGTGGAACATTGGTTTCTACGTTTGTTTCATGCCGCAATATTTCCTAGGTTTGGACGGGATGACTCGTCGTACGTACACATATAGCTGGGATATGGGTTGGGGACCGTTAAACGTCGTTTCGACCGTAGGCGGCTTCTTGATGGGCTTAGCATTCCTCTTCCAAGTGTGGCAAATCGCGCACTCCATTAAGTTCCTTAAAGAGCACAAAGTCGGTGGCGACCCGTGGGATGGTCGTACGTTGGAATGGTCGATTCCTTCACCAGCGCCAATTTATAACTTTGCGGTGCTGCCGAAAGCAGAAGTGGCTGATGTTTGGTGGGAAGAGAAGCAAGGTACTGTTAAAAAGCAACCAACACCAACCAACTATGAACCGATTCATATGCCAAAAAATTCAGGAATTCCATTCATTATGTCGGCGTTCTGGTTCTTCGCAGGCTTCGGCTTCGTATGGGATTGGATGTGGCTAACGATCCCTTCGTTAATTGGTGTTGCCATCTGTATGATTGCTCGTTCCTTCAGCTATGATACGGATTATTATATTCCAGCGGAAGAAGTGAAAGCGACGGAAGACGCATGGAAAGGAGTGAAGGTGTAATGGCACATACAGCTGCACATCATAATCACGGCCATGAACACGATCATGAACATGATCACGAATCGCTCAAAACGTTCGGGTTTTGGATATTTCTGATCACTGACGTCATATTATTCGGATCTTTATTCGCAACCTATATGGTCCTTCATCAAAATACAAATGGAGGACCAACGCCGGAAGAATTATTCAAAATGCCCGGCATCATTGCGGAGACCTTCATTTTGCTTACGAGCAGCTTTACGAGCGGGTTAGCCTTGCTTGGTATGCACAAAGGGAATGTGAAGCAACTTATCGGTTGGTTGATCGTGACGGTGCTCCTAGGGGCCTCATTCATTGGCTTAGAGCTTGCAGAATTCATTAGCATGGTTAATCATGAAGGAGCAACGATCAGCACCAGCGCCTTCTTATCTGCCTTCTTCACGTTGGTAGGAACGCATGGTTTGCACGTCTCTGTTGGTTTAATCTGGATGATTGGTTTGATCTTTCAATTGAAACGCCGCGGGATCACAACGGTAACGAAACGTAAAGTGGCTATCATTTCGCTGTACTGGCATTTCCTGGATGTAGTTTGGATCTTCGTATTTACAGTCGTCTATCTCATGGGGGTGATGTAAGTGAGCCAACCGCATACAGAAGCACATCACAATCATGAGTCTCATGGATCATTGAAATCGTATATTATCGGTTTTGCACTGTCGATCATTTTGACGATCATTCCACTTGTCGTCGTGATGAACCACATGCTGAACAAAACCGGGACATTAATCTTAATTTTACTCATGGCAGTTCTGCAATTCGCTGTACAATTGTTCTTCTTCATGCATATCAAAGATGGTGAGAATGCACGATGGAACATCATGGCACTGCTCTTTGGCCTAGTTATTCTACTGACCATCGTTGCAGGTTCGATCTGGATCATGACATACAATACTGTAGCTCATTAATTGCACGGCAGCAGGCATTCAAAGACGTTCTCAACCCAGTAAGTATGGGGGGAGGGCGTCTTTTTTTGGTCTTGTCTTTCCATTTATGTCGTGATACATTATGTATCAGAGATACTATATGTATCATTCATCTGGTGAGACAAGCTATATCACTGAACGGAGAGGAGCCAAATGATCCGACCAAACCAACGATTCCGTAGCCAACTCGATGATCACCTCGTCCATTTGCACAAAAACTTGTTCATCAGTCATGCTGACCCCCTCTATCATGAGAAGGTTATTCGTTATTTAGATGCGAATTCACCGGAAGCGCACTTCAATTTGGGGCAGAAATTTCGCGAAAATGGGAATTGGAAACGTGCCCGTTTCCACTACACGGAAGTACTTAAAACCTATCCCTCGCCTTTCTATTCTGCAGCGAATCGTGCTATTCACATGCTAGACCAGCAGCAAGCCTCGCACATGGCAAATCTGGAACAGACATTGCCTGTGAAGCCAAAGCCGTTATTGCCACCATTTATGAAAATGCTGTTGCTCGTTTTGCTGATTCTCAATGTGCTTTTGGTCTTGTTCTTTGTTGGCGATCATTCGATCTCTCGGACGATTTCTAAAATGAAGATTTGGGGAGTAGGCACACAAGTCACCTACGAAACGGTGGACAAGCCCTTTATCCTGTATCTCTCGCCAGAGACAGCCCGTTCAGAAATTGAAAAGAAGCTCCATGATCAAGCCTTGGTTCTGGCCAAGGAAATACCGAATGCGAATATTATGATCTATGGGATTGTCTCGGAGGATAACAGGGAAAAAGGGAAAACTATGCTACTGACGAAAGAGGAGGATATCAAGCGTGCTTTTGTCGTAGCAATGTATCAGCCTGAGGCAGACGCTCTCGTTCATATCCGGTTTTTGAACGCTGAATTTGAAGAGCACCAACCGCTTAGCGCGATTGGTGCTAATTTAGTTCGAACCGCTTTGGAATCCTATCAGAAGACTGCGGGACACGCTCCCACTCAAATAGATCAATTGCTGCAGAATTATCCAAATAATTATCTAAGCTTCATTCCCAATGAAGCGGCTTCAGGCTCCAATGAGATTACAACAGTCTATAATGGGGATGGGGGTTGGGTTTATGATCCCAAGGCGCCAGATGTCGCGCACATGTTTTATGCGAATACAACGGGTGGAGTCGGTGTTCCATATGACCCCATCCATCTCGAAGTGAATCAAGATGAGTATCAGTTGAAACTAGTCAGCGGCCCATATGTCCTATGGGAGAAGGAAGTCGGACTTGGAGCAGGCGGGAGCACGCCAGAAGGCGTATTTAGGGTCGTAGAGCGCGTACAACAGCCAAAAGGGAAGACAACTCAAAGCTATGGTGATGCAGGCTTAGGACTAGGCGCAATCGCGTTACACGGGACGTATGATGAAAGCTCCATCGGAGGTAATAAATCTCTGGGCTGTATTCGCCTGACGAATGCAGACATTCAGCAAGTGTTTCCTTTTGTCCCTAAGGGTGCTGAAGTACAAATACTTTCCACGGGAAATACCTCGAATCCAGCTAGTTTGGTGAAGGATACCTCTCGACTCATCCCGCCTATTAAGCCGCAACATTCTGAATCCGCAGATCAGGTTACTTTCCATTGGCTAGGTTAAAAAAGCAGCTGAAGCTTACCGAGAGAATGTTCTCGGAAGTCTCAACTGCTTTTTGTGTTCACACGATTATGTTAATCGTTAACTACATTAAGTTTTCTGGGTTGAGCTTCTCCAGCTCAGGAATGACGAAACGGCCGTCTTTGCGAATGAGCACATCATCAAAGTAAATTTCGCCGCCGCCATACTCAGGTCGTTGAATTAGAACCATATCCCAATGAACGGAAGAACGATTGGTGTTATCCGCGGTTTCATAGGCTTGACCTGGCGTGAAATGGATACTGCCGTCAATTTTCTCATCAAACAAGATATCTTTCATCGGATGTTGGATATAAGGGTTCACACCGATCGCGAATTCACCGATAAAGCGAGCGCCATCATCCGTATCCAGAATCTCATTCAGCTTCTTGGTATCGTTACTAGTCGCGTTAATAATGCGGCCGTTCTCGAACGTGAGCACGATGTTTTCGAAAGAAGTGCCGGAATAGATCGTTGGCGTATTGTAGCTGATGACACCGTTCACCGAGTCTTTGACAGGGGCTGTATACACCTCGCCATCAGGGATGTTGCGAAGTCCGGAGCAAGGAACCGCTCCAATACCCTTGATTGAGAAGCTAAGATCGGTGTTTTTCGCAACTAAACGAACGCGATCCGTGCGATTCATGAGATCAACAAGGGATTCCATCGCTTTTGCCATCTTGCTGTAATCCAGGTTACATACATTGAAATAGAAATCTTCAAATGCTTCCGTGCTTTTTCCAGCTAGCTGGGCCATAGAAGGATTCGGGTAGCGCATAACGACCCATTTAGTGTTATTAATACGCTCGTCGAAGATAGGACGCTGGAAGTACTTCAGGAATAGCTTCATCTGCTCATCAGGCACATCGGAGGATTCCGTAATGTTATCTCCGCTTCGAACCGCCACGTAAGCATCCATTTGTTTCATTCGGGCAAGCTCGATGTCTGACCATGCGCTGAATTGGGCTTGCGTGCCTTTCATCTGCAGGCTCCGCGTAATCGCGGGATCGCGCAATTCGATGAATGGGTTGCCTCCAGCAGCATAAACTTCCTCTATCAAGCATTTCGCCAGTTCAGGATCTTTAACGCCAATCATTTCAATCAATATGTTTTCGCCGGGCTGAAGACTCACGGAATAGCGAATAATGTTTCGGGCAAAAGTTTGTAATCTTGGATCTCTCATTTCAGTAAGTCTCCCTTATCTTAATAAATAATACGTACCCCCAAATTATAACGCAACGTGTTCACGTAATCCAATCGACCCAATGGCTTCATGGAGGTGGAACGGGTATACTACGTAAAGGAGCAAGAAAATTTAACATGTCAACATGGCAGAATGACAACTAGAGGAGGACGTTATGGCAAGAGAGCAAATCAAAGTACCCTTCGGCTATGAACCCCCGGCAGAAACACAGAAGGGAACTGTCATCGTATTCGAAACGTTTGAAGACTGGACAGAGCACGAGATGAGTGCTTGTATCGCTTGGGCGGAGGAAAGAAAATTCGTACGCGTCATCTTTTATCCCCAGCATGAAGAAACACTTCGCCGGATGGATATCCGAACGGAAATGCCTTACTATGCCCGTGTGAAGCATATCGAAGAGCTTTTGGAGGATGTAGATACAACTCTTCAGGTTGAAGTGGATAAATGGGAAGGAAAGCGTAAGAAATACACGCCGCTAGACACGTCGCTAAGCTTCTTAGCAGAGAAGTCTCCCGGACCTCACTTTATTTGCATGAGTGATCGTTACGCCAACCTATTCGTTACATACCCTTCCTTCAAGGAATGGATTAAAAAAGCAAGACTCGTCATATTTACGCAGTTCCGTGTTCCTCTTCATGGCAAGCTAAATGACTATGCCGAGAGATGGGAAACGGTGGATTTCGGGAATGGCGCTTAAATTAGTACGGCCTAATTATCAATTAACGACATTAATTATGGTGATCATCGTGGCAGGGATGAGTCAAGGTATGCTCTTGCCGCTGCTGACCATTTTGCTTGACCGAATGGGTGTTTCAACCGATGCCAATGGAGTGAATGCCGCAGCGCTATATATCGGCATTTTTGCGACGATGTTTTTCATTGAGAAGCCTGTTCGAAAATATGGCTACAAGCCTGTCATCATGGTTGGAATGAGCATTATCATTATCGCCAATTGCTTGTTCCCTGTATGGCAGCAGGTTGGCTTTTGGTTCGTGCTGAGACTCCTTGTGGGGATTGGCGATAGTGCTTTACACTTTGCCACACAGCTATGGATCGTATCCTCCAGTCCGAAAGAGAAGAGAGGGCGCAATATTTCGCTCTATGGGATGGCTTATGGCATTGGGTTTAGTATAGGGCCACTAGGCATTACGTTGCTAAAAGCAGGGATTTGGGCGCCTTTTATGGTGACAAGCATCTTCTTTATTCTCGTATTCATTCTCTTGAGCACACTTAAGAATGATAAGCCAGAGCGATCCGAGCGAGCAGAGGCTGCTCATAAACGTGCTACGACAGTTATTTCACTCGCTTGGTTCCCGCTTATTACATCCTTGCTATTCGGGTATATGGAAGCGGCGATGAATAGCAACTTTCCGCTTTACGGTATTCGGATCGGTCTTTCTGAGTCCGCGATCGGTCTTCTCCTGCCCGTAACTGGGATCGGAGGGCTCATTATGCAGCTGCCGCTGGGGGTATGGAGTGACCGTATTGGTCGCAAGCCAATTCTAATGGGAACTGCCATTGTTGGGGCAATAGCGTTCTGTTGTGTGCCTTTTGTTGGTACAAATCTATGGGGCCTTGGGCTTTGCTTAGGCGTAGCAGGGGGCATGGTAGGCTCCTTCTTCTCGCTGGGGCTTGCGTATGCGGCGGATATTTTACCGCGTCATTTGCTGCCAACCGCCAATATTATTGCTTCAATTCAATATAGCGTAGGGAGTATTATCGGCCCTTTAGTTGGCGGGATGGCGCTTCATTATTTGAACGTAGTCAGCATATTCTACTTCCTCGGACTTGTGTATTTGTTATTTGGACTGTCGGGATTCATATTCAGAGCTCGTGCAACATGAAAAAAGCCACTTTCCTTGTGATAAGGGAAGTGGCTTATTCGCATGTACTTATTTAGCCAATTTCATAATTAGCTGCTTGATCCGTCATATAGCGTTCAGTCAAAATGGTAAGGAGTGAGATGCCGATTTGATTCTCTCCGCCTTCAGGAATAATAATGTCCGCGTATTTCTTCGATGGCTCGATAAACGCATCATGCATGGGCTTCACCGTCGTCAAATATTGATCAAAAACGGATTGAAGTGATCTGCCGCGCTCATTAATATCACGAGATAGACGACGAAGGATACGCACATCTGGATCTGTATCAACAAATACTTTGATATTGAGTGCGCCGCGTAGATCTTCATCCGTTAGAACGTGAATGCCTTCAAGTAGCACAATCGGCTTTACGTTAACACGGATCGTTTCTGTCGAGCGTGCATGCGTCGCGAAATCGTAGACAGGAATGTCGACGGGCTGGCCACTTCGGAGCGTGTTCAAATGTTGAAGGAGCAATTCATTTTCAAAAGCACGAGGATGATCATAATTAATGCGTTCCCGTTCCTCGAAGGTCAGACCGCTATGATGAAGATAATAATTATCTTGTGAAATCAAAGTCACATTCGTAGAACCGAGCTTTGTAATGATAGATTTCGCTACTGTTGTTTTACCTGAACCGGTACCACCGGCAATTCCAATCACGAGCATGTATGTAGTGCCTCCCCAAATAACTTGAAAACCTTCCTACGTAGTTTAACATATTGTGCAGCTAAAAAGAAAAAGTGATCGGGAAACGATCACCTTTTCGTCGAGGAAGCCGTTATCGAACCTGCTTCGGTGTATGAAATTTCTCTTGATTGGCCTCAATATCCTGAGCGGCTTGGTTCAATTGCTCGAAGGTTTGCTTGATTTGCTGCCCAAATTGATCGTTTGCAAACTCTGCTAACTGTCTTTGTGCTTGCGAAACCTGTTGATCTGCTTGAACAAGTGCGGCTTGCGCCGATTGGATGGCATGAGGATTAGCTTCCGTTATGGCGACTTGCAGCTTATGCTGGGCGGCTTGTGCTTGTAGAATGGCATGATCTGCGGCGTCAATGGCGTGCTGAACCGGCTGTTGATGTTGATTGGTTCCTGTCATGGGGGAGACCTCCTGTAGGTTCATAATGCTAATGGAGAAGCTATGAAAAGCGACTTTACTACATTGCGCCAAAACTGGGGAAATCATTCGGTTTCGGGAAATGAAATTATTTCCTGGGTAAGCGCAAAATGTGAGCGTTATCATGAAGATTCGACAACAATTGTCAGACAATTTTGAATAAAAAAAATATTCGCAAAACCGTGTGCATTCTTACACTTGTTTCCAAAATAAAAGTGGACAAAAGTAATGATTATTCTTAAGCTAGAGAAGATAGTTTTTTTCGGAAAGATTCGACTAAAAACATCTTCACGGAGGATGAAAAATGAATAAGTTTAACGGTTTTTGTTTGTTAACTGCATTAACAATTATGATTTCCGGTTGCGGTTCTGCTAAAACCACCACGACCACAACAGCTTCGTATACACCAACTTTAGAGGTCTCATCGGTTGTGAAAGACGACACCGTGACTCTAGATCTGACAACGGATCTCAAGATATCAAAGGATCATTACGGACAACAGCGTGTTCAAGGCGAAGGTCATGTTCATATGTCGTTGGACAAAGGTGAAAAGATCGTTGTTACCTCGAATCAAAAGGTATTGGACCATTTAGGCAAAGGACCACATGAAGTGAAGATCTCCTTACATAATAATGACCACACCCCGTACGATGTCAGCAAAACCGTTACCTTCGAAGTGAAGTAGGAGTGACTATGCCATTTCTTCAGAAGAAGCTCAGTTTGCAAAGACGTATTGTGGTACTTGTCACTGCGGTTACCGTTGCTATGATTTCAACGATGATGGTGTTTGACACGATCAGTTTAAATCAAGCGATCCGTGAGGCATATGTAAGCCAAATTAGCGGCATGACCATAGCCATTAATGGACGCTACGAAGAATCAAGATCGATCACATCTATTCAACAAATATTTGATTATATCCAATATAAGAATAATCGTGTTGTAGATATGAAGCTGTATGACAAACAGGGGAAAGTCCTAGCAGCTTCAGACCGTAAGGAAATAGGCACGATCTTGAACTCGGCTAGTGTGGTCATTCCTGAGCAAGACCACACCATTGTAGACCGCATTCCAATGGCACAGAGTGACAGGCCGATTGTTCGGTTGACGGCCCCCTTGCAAGAGGATGGTGCAGTTATTGGGGCAGTGGAGGTTATTTTCGACTCTTCGGAAGAAGAGTTGCTGCTTAAAAAGAGAACAAAACTCATTGTGATCGTTGGTCTGAGCATTGCTGTTGTTTTATCTACATTGCTATGGCTCATTCTACGGGTTATCGTCATCCGCCCATTAAGTAAGCTGCGAGAGGCGGCTGTTATTGTCAAACAGGGCGGGGAATTGCCCAAGCTGCAGTTCAAAGCGTCACCAGAGATCGATGAAGTTTCGGAAGCTTTCAATGATATGGTTACTAATTTGGATGAACGCTATCAGGAGCTTGGGCAGGCACTGCATACGCTGCAAGTTACGCAAGATCAGCTCGTTCATTCAGAGAAAATGGGCGCACTGGGCAATCTAGTTGCCGGTGTGTCGCATGAAATTAACACTCCGATTGGCATTGGTGTGACCGCTATATCTTATCTGGACCAGAAGACGAAGCAATTTCAATCGTTGTATGAGTCCGGGAAGATGAAAAAATCGGATCTAGAACAATTCCTCTCGATCACCCATGAGACGAATGCGATGGTTCAATCGAATTTGGAACGGGCCTCATCGTTGGTAAGAAGCTTCAAGCAAATTTCTGTGGATCAAAGTGTAGAGTTGAAACGGACTTTTCTTTTAAAAGATTATCTTGAAGGTATTTCTGCTAGTCTAAAGCCAGCGCTCAAGAAATCACATATGTACTTGGACGTTGTCTGCGACGAAAAACTCCAACTATTCACGTATCCTGGGGCCTTATCTCAAATCATTACAAATTTAGTTATGAACTCATTAAATCATGCTTATGAAGCTGAGGATGAAGGTCATTTAAGTATCCGTGTCATCGCCCAACCCGACCATATTCAGATTGCCTACTCCGATGATGGCAAAGGGATGACGGAAGAAGTATTGGATCGCATTTTTGATCCGTTCTTCACAACGAGCCGCGGGCAAGGCGGGACAGGCTTAGGGATGAATATCGTATATAACCTCGTAAAAGAATCTTTAAATGGCACCATTCAATGTTCCAGTGTATTGGGACAAGGCAGCTTGTTTATGATAACAATCCCCAAAGAGGAGGAAGCCGAACTATGACGAAGGAAGTGGAGTCTGTCGATGAGGATGAGCTTCTTTTTGCTGCAGAGGAAGATGATGTAGATGTAATTGCGAATCAGCGATCGGTGGAGCAGGATCCGTGGATCGTACTTATTGTAGATGACGAAAAACAAATCCATCAGGTTACGAAAATGGTGCTGCAGGATTTCGAATTCGCTGGTAGGAAATTGAAATTTTATAGTGCGTACTCAGCGGTGGAAGCCAAACAACTACTGAGAGAGCAGCCACAAACGGCCCTTGTTTTATTAGATGTCGTCATGGAACATGAGGACGCGGGTTTACAAATCGTTAAATTTATTCGTGAACAATTGAATAATCAGGCTGTGCGCATTATTTTACGTACGGGTCAGCCTGGTCAAGCGCCTGAGCGTACTGTCATCATGGATTATGACATTAATGATTATAAAGAAAAGACCGAGCTGACCTCTCAGAAGCTATTCACCACAGTTGTTACAGCGTTGCGATCCTTTCGGGACATCAAAACGATTGAAAAAAGCAGAGTAGGCTTAGAAGAAATTATTAAGTCATCGGCGACATTATTTGAATTACAGTCGATGAAGAAATTTGCGTCAGGTGTTTTGACTCAAATGACCTCCATCGTTAATTTGCATAAGAATGCGATTCATTGCAGCTTCGCTGTGACCAAGGGTGTTGAAGATATTTATATTCTCGCGGCAAGCGGGGATTATGCGGCGAATCAAGATGCGAGAGCGCGTGATGTCGTTCCTACGGATGTGCTCGAGGAAATTGAGTTAGCCTTTCAGACTCGAAAAAGCAGCTTTGGGGCGGATCGTTTCGTTATCTATTTCCAGAGCAAGATGGGCATGGAAAATGTGATATTCATGAATGGATTCAATGCTCTCAGCGAATGGGAGCACTATCTCGTAGACATTTATTGCGCGAACGTGTCTGTTGCCTTTGAGAATATTTATTTGAACAACGAGCTCGAGAGCACGCAGCAGGAAATCATTTATACGATGGGTGAGATTACAGAGACTCGGTCACAAGAGACGGGTCATCATGTGAAAAGAGTGGCCGAATATTCGCGGTTGCTAGCGCTGAAATATGGCTTGTCTGAGCAGGAAGCAGAAATTATACGACTCGCCACGCCAATGCATGATGTAGGCAAGGTTGGGATCCCTGATGCGATCCTGAATAAACCTGGCGCTCTAACCGCTGAAGAATTCGATATCATGAAGACCCATTCTAATTTAGGCTATGAAATGCTTAAGCATTCGAATAAAAAAGTACTTCACGCCGCGGCGATAATTGCACATCAGCATCATGAACGGTTTGACGGGACGGGATATCCACAAGGCCTTAAAGGGGAGAACATCCATCTATACGGCCGGATAACGGCTTTAGCAGACGTATTTGATGCTTTGTGCAGCGATCGGGTCTATAAGAAAGCATGGGAATTAGATCGTGTGCTGGATTTATTGAGATCTGAACGCGGTAAACATTTTGACCCGGTTATTGTGGATCTGTTTCTAAGCAATTTAGATGAATTTATGGTCATCAAAGAGTTGTATAAAGAAAATCGTTAATCACCTTAAGGATTTCTGAGGGCATAAGATCAGGATCACCTTCTCATACTACGGTTGAGATGATGGAGGTGAAAGTAATGCCAAAAGTTAATCGACCTGATAAGAAAAATAATCAACAAAATGCCGCTCACTTCACGGAGGAAGCACAAACGCTAAAGGCACAGAACGCGGCCGAATTTCCACCAAGCCTTAATAACATTAGTAAAAACAAATCTTAATTTTACCAAATGCTTACTAAACCCTTGTTCCTTCTCTGGAACGAGGGTTTTTGGCATTCTATGTAAGTGTCAAAGCGTTCGGATGGAAAAGTTGACGTACACGTTAAATTTCGGCAAAATAAAGGTTGAACTGGGATTTCCCTCAATTAGTCTTGGAAAGCAGGATGAATTCTACGTCTTTGTCTCATTTTCGAAGAAACAAAGCCATTTATTTTAATTTACAATTCCTGTATGCTAAAAAGGGGCTTGAGATAGACAGAAAGAAGGTGTCACCATGGAAGGCATTGGACTCGTACTGGAAGGCGGAGGTATGCGAGGCGTATACACCGCAGGAGTCTTGGAATACTTTATGGAAAATAATTTATATTTCCCTTATGTGGTTGGTGTTTCGGCGGGGGCATGTAATGCCGTTTCATATATTTCTAAACAACCTGGGCGGAATAAGAAAGTGACGATCGACTATGTCGCGGATCACCGTTATTTAAGCTATCGAAACTTATTGCGCAGTAAAAGCATATTTGGTATGGATTTTATTTTTAATGAGATCCCGAATCGATTAGTGCCTTTTGATTATGATACGTTTTATGCTTCTTCCCAACAATTTGCGATAGGAACGACGGACGCACATACAGGGGAGCCGATTTATTATACGAAGCATGAGCTGCAGCTGCAAACGATGCCGATCGTACAAGCTTCCAGTTCATTGCCTTTTGTAGCTACACCGATTCATTTTGATGGCAGAACATTATTTGATGGCGGATTGGTGGATCCGATCCCTGTTCAAAAATCGGTCGCTGACGGCAATAAAAAACATATTATTGTCTTAACGAAGGAGCTTGGCTACCGCAAACGGCCATTTAAGCAGCGCTGGTTAGCGAAAAGCTTTTATCCGAAATACAACGGTTTAGTGGATGTGCTTGTCAATCGAAGTGAGATTTATAACAGCACGTTAGAAACGATTGAACGGATGGAAGCAGATGGCAGTGCGCTCATTATCCGACCTTCAACCAAAGTGGAAGTAGGACGGATGGAGAAGGACCCGCGCAAGCTTGAGAAATTGTTTGAGCTTGGCTATGAAGATGCGAAGAAGCTTGGGCAGAAGTTAAAGGAATGGTTACTTCGTTAAAGGTTTGCTTTTTGTCGAAACTTGCGGTATCTTAGAAATTAACCAAATAAAGAACCCACGGGAGCTTGAGATGTCAGGCTGAGATTGTGACCGTCATTGTCACTAACCGTTAATCTGATCTGGGTAATGCCAGCGTAGAGACTCTTATAAATGCACATCCAGCGATAATTTCGCTTGGAAATATCATTTTCTACACATGGCGCTCCCGGATAACGGGGGCTTTTTCTTATGGTTACATAGAGAAAGAGGAGAGGGAAATCAGCAATGAAATGGAATAAAATCGCACCACTCGTACTTGTCAGCTTGACCGTTTTCATGGCGGGCTGCGGCAACAATGCAACGAAGTCCGCACAACCGACAGATGGGGCTAAAAAGCTAACCGATGTGAAGGTTGTTCTAGACTGGACGCCGAATACCAATCATACAGGACTGTATGTGGCGAAGGATCAAGGTTTTTTTGAGCAAGAAGGTTTGAACGTTCAGATTATAGCGCCAGGTGAAGGCGGAGCGGATACGATGATCGCCTCTGGAGCGGCTGAGTTTGGTGTGAGCTATCAAGAAAGTATTACGCAAGGCCGGGTTCAAGGAGTGCCATTAGTTTCGATTGCAGCAGTTATTCAACATAATACATCAGGCTTTGCTTCACCGGTTGCGAAGAACATCAAAACTCCGAAGGATTTTGAGAACAAATCATACGGCGGCTGGGGAGCTCCTTCTGAGAGTGCCATGATCGATTCGTTGATGCAATCCGAGAAAGCAGATCCGAAGAAAGTGAAAATGGTGAATATCGGCGACGCGGACTATTTTACTGCAGTCAAACGCGATATTGATTTTGCTTGGATTTACTACGCTTGGACAGGTGTTGACGCAGAACTTCGCGGTGAGCCGCTCAACATGATTTATTTAAACAAGTATTCGGATAAACTGGATTATTATACACCGGTTCTGGCGACAAATGAGAAGATGATCTCTTCGAAGCCAGAAATAGTTAAGGCATTCGTAGCTGCGGCGTCGAAAGGCTATCAATATGCGATATCCAAGCCAGAAGATGCGGCTAACATTTTGATCAAAGCTGTTCCTGATCTAGATCCTAAGCTAGTCGTCGCTAGTCAAAAATGGTTAAGCCCACGCTATCAGGATGATGCAGCACGCTGGGGCGAGCAAAAGAAATCCGTGTGGGAAAACTACGCAACCTGGATGCTTGATCACAAGCTTTTAGAGAAAAAGCTGGATGTGGATGCGGCATTTACGAACTCATTTTTACCGGGAAGCACGAAATAATCAAATAGGCTAAAAGAGGAGAATTCCAATGGCTAATGCGCTTGTCAGTATTCAAATCATTCCCAAAACGGTGAATGGGGAAGACGTAATTCCTTACGTAGACCGTGCAATTGAAGTGATCGCGAAGTCTGGTGTCAAATATTTCGTGTCCCCGCTGGAAACGACAATGGAAGGCGAGCTGGATCAGCTTTTATTGATTATCCAAGATATGAATACCGCGATGATCGATATGGGAAGTCCGAACGTCATCTCGCAAGTGAAAATCTACTTCAATCCGTCAGGCGCTTCGATGGACAAGTTGACGGAGAAATACAGATAATGAACATCCATCGCTGGATCAAAGCAGGATGGCCGCCACTCGTGGTAGTCATCCTTCTGTTGTTTATTTGGCAGTTTGCGGTTACATGGGGAGGAACGGCCGATTGGCTGCTTCCGAGCCCTCTTAAAATATGGCGTGACGGCACGACAGATATGCCGCGTGTGTGGATGCATATGTGGGCAACTATCCGTCTGATGTGTATTGGTTTCAGTGTGGGAGCACTTGGCGGAATTCTTGTTGCAAGTAGCTTACATAGGCTGCCGTTCGTGAAAGCAGGCTTCTATCCGCTGCTGATCCTCTCGCAAAATATCCCTGTCATCGCACTAGGTCCGCTGTTGATCATTTTATTTGGTTTTGGTCTTTTACCTAAAATTATTTTAATTTCACTTGTTTGTTTCTTTCCTGTGACGATGTCAACATTAGATGGCTTTATGCAAACCGATCGCACCATGTATAACTACATGCAAATGATTGGCGCTTCGAAACGCCAAATTTTTTATAAATTAGAGCTGCCTCACGCATTACCATTTCTGTTTACCGGGCTTAAAATATCAGCGACTTACAGTGTAATGGGAGCTGTCATTGCCGAATGGCTGGGCGGAAATGTGGGGCTTGGCTATTATATGATTTTACAAAAATCAGCCTTCCGAGCAGATCGTGAATTTGTGGCCATCGGGATTATCGTGATCCTGAGCCTGCTTTTTTTCTGGCTCATTGCTGGGATCGAAAAGCTCGTCATTCGTTGGAACGTCAAACGTTCTTCGTAAGGAAAGGAGGCGCTGTTTCATGAGCAAATTAAAGCTAACAGGAATTGGGCACGGTTTTCCAAACAAAAAAGGGCACGTTTCCGTGCTTGCCAATATTCAGCTGCAAGTCGAGCAAGGGGAGTTTGTTTCCATCATTGGCCCCTCTGGCAGCGGTAAGAGTACATTATTCCATATTATTGGCGGACTCGTTCAGCCGATGTCTGGGGAGGTTTGGCTGGACGGCGAGAAGGTGACAGGCAAAAAAGGGTTAATTTCCTACATGCCGCAGCAGCCGGCTTTGTTCCCATGGCGCACGATTGAGGAGAATGTGGCGCTGGGGCAGGAAGTGGCTGGTGAGTCGCGCGATACGGCGATCGCCAAAGCCAGAGAATGGCTGCCCAAGGTCGGATTAGGCGGCTATGAACGAGAGCTCCCTCACGTGCTGTCAGGCGGGATGCAGCAGCGGGTTTCCTTTTTAAGAGCCTTGTTAAGCCCGCAGGAGCTCATGTGCTTAGATGAGCCATTTGGCTCTTTAGATGCGCTAACAAGGCAGGATATGCAGGCGTGGCTATTAGACATTTGGGAGCAGAATAAACGTTCTATTCTATTTGTGACGCATAGTATCGAGGAAGCGCTATTTCTATCTGACCGTATTTATGTGCTTTCCAATAAGCCAGCAAGTATTATAGAAGAGCTGAAGGTTCCATTTGCAAGACCGCGACAGGAAGCAGTTCTGCAGGATCCGGCATTTCTAACACTCAGGCAGCATATTCAAGGGCTTCTAAGACGGGAGAAAATAAACGATGCAAGCCATTGATGCACATATTCATCTCGATATGTATACGGTAGCGTCCGCACAGTCGATCCTAACGGATTTAGAAGCTTCTCAGGTGCAGGCATTGATCGCGGTGTCCAGACATCTAGAATCCTGTAAGGACACGAAGCGATTGCAGTTACTCGCGCCAAACCGAGTCTTTGCGGCGTATGGGTTTCATCCGGAGCAGGAAATACCGACGGATGCTCAGTTGGAAGCATTAATCAACTGGATGCGTGAACATGCAAGTGAAATGATCGCGGTTGGCGAAATTGGCCTGCCTTACTATATGCGACAAGAGGTGGAAGCAACGGGTCAAGTATTTAACTTGGCGCCGTACATTCGCCTGCTGGAGCGATTCTTGCAGCTAGCTGCCGAATGGGACAAGCCTGTTGTGCTTCATGCGGTGTATGAAGATGCCGCAATCGTATGTGACTTACTTGCGAAATACAGCATCAAGAACGCACATTTTCATTGGTTTAAAGGACCAGACGAAACGGTGGAGCGAATGATAAACGCTGGCTATTACATTTCAATCACGCCTGATGTTCTCTATGAAGAGGAGATTAGAGGGCTTGTTCGTACATATCCATTAGCGCAAATGATGGTCGAAACAGACGGCCCTTGGCCATTTGAGGGGCCATTCGCAGGTCAAGAGACACATCCTCGTATGGTTCATGCCGTCACCAAGCAAATTGCCGAGTTGAAAGGATTAACCGTACAAGAAACGGCAACCATTTTACTGGGCAACACTTGCCGGTTTTATCAGTTGTCAAGGTCAGACCAACGCTAAATCCAACTGGACAAGTGTTCGTATTCGCCTTATAATAAAATAGAACAAATGTTCGATATTTGGATGAGGTGAAAGAAAAACATGACAAATCGTTGCGGTTGGGTGAATGAAGACCCTTTATATCAAGATTATCATGACCACGAATGGGGTGTTCCCGTTCATGATGATCGTGTTTTATTTGAGATGCTGAACTTAGAAGGTGCGCAAGCGGGCTTAAGCTGGTATACGATCTTGAAGAAGAGAGCCAATTATCGAGAAGCGTTCGATGGCTTTGATCCGCATGTGATCGTGAATTATGATGAGGCAAAGCTGCAGGAATTGCTTCAAAATCCCGGCATCGTGCGAAATCGCTTAAAAATTGCCGCTGTTGTCCAGAACGCGAAAGCCTTTCTTAAAGTTCAACAAGAGTTCGGTACGTTCGATACGTACATCTGGAGCTTCGTAGGCGGAGAACCGATGAAAAATCGGTGGGAGGATAGCCGACAGCTACCTGCCACAACGGAAATTTCAGATCGCATGAGCAAGGACTTAAAGAAGCGCGGCTTCAAATTTGTCGGTTCAACGATTTGTTACGCATATATGCAAGCTGTGGGCATGGTCAATGATCACATACAAACATGTTTCTGTTATCACAACGAAAATAACTAGAAGGTAAACATAAGGCCATCTGATGGGACGAATCGTCCGAGTCAGATGGCCTTATTGTGCTTCAATTGGCATGTTGGAGTTGTTTTTCTATTAAATTGAATTTGATCATATAGATCCGTTTGCGAATGTAGAAATCATAAACAGCACCTGTAAGCTCTCTTGGTTTAATCCGGTTGTTCGTGTCGTTATCTATGATCGTTACCGACCCATCGTCATAAAACTTGAACGTATAGTCGGCATAGTGCGAGTGAGCTTCGTCCAGCATGGTATCGATCTGTTCAGGAAGAAGATGTTCAGTGGCGTCACACAATGCCTTCTGGAACCAATAATCTCTCTCGATAAAACGAAAATTGTGACTGCGGTTCATCATGTTAACAACCTCCTCATCTAATTGGAACGTTTGTTCTTGTTTTCATTATAGCAAACAAGTGTTCGTAATGGAAGAGGGAACTATGAAAAAAAGGAAATATTTTCATAGAATTAATATGAAAAAACCACCAATCACATTGATTGATGGTTTTGGCTAGCAATGATATGTTTGGTAATGGAAAGTCCGTGCAATCGCCCTGTTTCGATGAAGATTTCGTTCGCATCATACTTGGATGAAGCGACAACGCCTGCAACATATAAGCCGGGAATATTCGTTTCCATCGACGCTGGGTTGACCACAGGCGCATTGGTTTTTTCATGAAATTGAACACCAATATCCGTAAGCAACTGCCGGTCTGGATGAAAGCCGGTTAAAGCAAGCACAAAGTCATTTGCTAAAGTGACGTGTTCGCTTCCTTTTCGCACATATACAGTGTGTTCGTCAATTCGTTCGACCTGCGAGTCAAACAACATCTGGATTCGGCCTTTGCTCACCATGCTTTCAAACAGGGGACGGACCCATGGTTTAATATTGGCCGAGAAATCTTTTCCACGATAGACGACAGTCACCTCTGCACCAACACGTAGTAAATCCATGGCAGCATCCACAGCTGAATTGTTGCCACCGATAATCGCGACTTTGGCTCCAGCATAAGGATGGGCTTCCTTGTAATAATGCGTCGTTTTCGGAAGTTCCTCCCCAGGTATGCCGAGCAAGTTAGGGTGATCGAAATAACCTGTAGCGACAACAACTTTGAGCGTATCGTAAGTCGCTTTATTGCCAAACTGATCGGACGTGTGAACCTTGAAGCCAGCTTCAACTTGCTCAATGAGAACAGCTTCCTCGTAGGAGCGGATTCGCAGCTGCTCTCGGCGAGCGACTTCACGGTAGTAAACCAGTGCCTCCTGGCGGTAAGGTTTATCATGCGGAGTCGTAAAGGAATAGCCGCCAATCTCTAGCAGCTCAGGCGTACTGAAAAATTGCAAATACGTAGGATATAAATAAATGGCATTTACGATACAGCTTTTCTCTATGAGTAATGGTGACAGACCTGCGCGTTCCAAGGCAACGGCTGCCGATAAGCCGCAAGGCCCTGCACCAATCACAATCACTTGCTCCACAGTAACAACCTCCTCAAATCCAGTTTCTTTAGTCTATAGTAGCGCACGTGGTAGGAGATGCCAAGTTCGATTGCCGCTGAAAATAAGTCGAAATAACGAAAATAGAGCAGCCCCAAGCTCCTAAGAAGGAACGAGAGGACTGCTCTATATGTATGAAGCCGATTATTTTTGGTTCAGTTGGTTTTCTTCATTGTCTTCACTAATATCGTCCTTGGCTAGATTAATGGAACTCGTGCTTGGCGCGTTTTCCAGCGTATCATTCACGAAAGCCATATCTTGATTTTCCGCATTCATATTCGTTGTTCCTGTATAATTGCCTTCATGTTTCTTATTTTCCATAGGGCACTTCCTTTTCTTCTGATTTAAAGTACTTCGTTAATGTGCACAGGCATGCAGGATTTTATTCCCTTTTTAGGTATGGTAAGGCAAGGGTGTGAGTCAATATAGTTCCTAACAACAAAATCCGCTATAATAAGCGAAGATGGTAAAAGAAGGAGAGATCATACGGATGTCAGCGACAAGTATTAAGCATATGGTTGTTTTCAAATTGCATACAGGTAAGGATAACGCTGCAGCGGAACAATTCCTGAAAATCAGCGCAGATGAGCTGACAACAATTCCAGGAGTAGAGCAATTTGAAGTACTCCGTCAAGTGAGCGCGAAAGCTGAGTATGATTATGGATTTTCCATGGTATTTGCGGATCAAGCTGCGTATGATGCCTATAATCAGCACCCTGTACATACCCAATACGTGGCTGAGCGGTGGTTAAAAGAAGTTAGTTCTTTCCAAGAAATTGACTTTAAAGTATTCGAAAAATAGGAGTGCGTACTCTATGAAAGTTCTTAAACTGCCCAAGGATGAAAAAGACGCTTTAATCAGCGATCTGCAGGAGCATTTGGATGTGGAATTAGGTGTGACAGTAGGTCAGATTGCCGCAGAGCAATTGATTGACTACATGCTGCAGCAGCTAACGGCACCTATTTACAATTTAGCTATCGAGGATGCACTCAAAGGCGTGAGGGATCGCATGAGCGTGCTGGAAGATGATCTGTATGCCATGAAGGTTACAAAGCGTACGCGTAGATAGTGGATTGGAGTGGGAACGTGAAATGAAGAAGTCTGAAGAGCTATTTGATGTGTTTGATGAGCAAAAGAATTGGCTTGGCGTGGCGCCTCGCTCCGAGGTTCATGCCAAGGGTCTATGGCATCAGACCTTTCAGTGCTGGATTGTCAGCCTGGAAGAAAAAGTGCCGAAGCTGCTGTTACAGTTAAGGCATCCGGATAAAGATTTATTCCCAGATCTACTCGATATCTCTTGTGCAGGACATCTTGCAGCGGGTGAAACCATCATTGAGGGGACGAGGGAGCTGGTGGAAGAGTTAGGGCTCACCGTTGCTTTCGAGGACTTAATTCACTGCGGCATGTTTGCGGAAGAGGATCTCATTTCGGATAACCTGATCGACCGTGAGTATTGTCATATGTTCATTTATCGCTGTGATCAAGCTTTGAAGAGTTACGTGCTTCAACCTGATGAAGTTAGCGGGCTATTTGCGGTGAACGTGTCTGATTTTAAACAACTCATTCGCGGTGAACGAGTAGAAATTGCAGCAACTGGTTTTAAAAGAAGTAGGAACGGCGAATACATAGATGTAGAATGGCCGATTTCATTGAAGGATGTAGTGCCGCATCCTACGGCTTATTTTGAACTTCTTTTTAAGAAGTTGGAGGAGCA
The DNA here is from genome assembly GCF_059692195.1 of Paenibacillus sp. J22P90. Taxonomy (NCBI): domain Bacteria; kingdom Bacillati; phylum Bacillota; class Bacilli; order Caryophanales; family Paenibacillaceae; genus Paenibacillus; species Paenibacillus sp. J22P90. The sequence goes on along the minus strand of NZ_JCAUAY010000004.1, from coordinate 452,254 downwards.
GGGTTGGACATAACTATGCGTAAGCAGGAAAAAGAACCGACTCAGAGAATCTGATCGGTTCTTGCAGCGCTTATTTAATTAGACGAAATAGGTGCTCGCAATGTAGTAATAAGCGATGTAGCACACAATGGAAAGCCCGATGCAGGTAATTCCCCATGCCGTTTTTTTCTTAAACAAAAGCAAGAATCCCGCACTGAAGGCGGATCCCATGATAAGCATTGAAATAAAAGTTAGCACACCCATGCAAATGTATCTCCTTACCCTTTGTTTACGTAATCACGAACCATATCCTCGGTTACGAGGGAACGGAGCGGAGAAATACCTTTTTGGGCATGGGCGATAATTTGGGCCGTAATGGCGTTGATGCTATCAACGTTAAAAGGCAGCCCGCGTTTGCACAAGTCGACAGCCGTGTCAATGGCGTGCTCTCGCTGTGCATCAAGCTCAGCAAAACGAACAAGATGCAAATGCTGTGCATTCGAATGTTTGGAAATCGCTTCATGTACATTCATGTTAAAGTTCTCCTTTAGTGACTAGATTGTCTTCTAGTATACACGATTGAATTGCGAAGGAACAGGTTTCCAAGGAGAAAACAGATGAACAAATCGTGATCTTTCATTCATGGCATGCATATTTGATGGCATTAATTAGAAGGTAGGCTCGGAGTGAAACCCATGAATGTGTTACCGATTACCGCAATACTTCCACAACTCGTAGATACGTTAGAAGTACGCAGCTGTGCGATTGTTGTTGCGCAGCCAGGCGCAGGCAAAACGACGCAGGTACCATTAGCACTATTGGATGCCCCGTGGCTACAAGGTCAAAAGATTCTCATGCTAGAACCTAGAAGACTAGCTGCTCGCGCTGCAGCAAGATATATGTCTAGGCTTCTCGGTGAGGAAGTCGGTCAGACAATTGGCTACCGCGTGAAAAATGATACCCGGGTCGGACAGAACACCCGTATTGAGGTCATCACAGAAGGTGTCCTAACACGCATGCTGCAGCAGGATCCTGCCTTGGATGGGGTGGGTATCGTTATTTTTGATGAATTTCATGAGCGCAGCTTGCATGCAGACATCGGACTTGCTCTGTGTCGGCAATCACAAACACTGCTTCGTGAGGATTTAAGAATACTGCTCATGTCGGCCACCATAGAAGCCAATGAGATTTCTGCTTTGTTAGATGAAGCTCCGATCATTGAAAGTGAAGGCCGAACCTTTCCAGTCGAGACGCATTATCTTCCAAATAAAGTAGTTGGAAGAATAGAGAATGCAGTTGTTACAAGTGTTGCGCAGGCACTACGAGATCAAGATGGAAGCCTGCTAGTCTTCCTTCCAGGTGCAGCGGAAATTCATCGTGTCGCGAATGGAATTGCAGCATTGCGATTAGGTCAAGAAGTGGAGATCGCACCTTTGTATGCGAATCTCACGATAGAGGCCCAAGACCAAGCGCTGGCGGCCACCCGTGAGCCAGGCCATCGCAAAGTCGTACTGGCCACGTCCATCGCGGAGACCAGCTTGACGGTCGAAGGGATCACGGTCGTGATCGACAGCGGCCTTATGCGTGTGCCGCGGTTTTCGCCCCGCACCGGCATGACCCGTCTGACGACGGTGCCGGTGTCAGTCGCCTCTGCGGATCAGCGCAGAGGCCGGGCAGGGCGTCTCGGTCCAGGCGTGTGCTACCGCCTATGGACCGAGACCGAGCACCGGCAGCTCCCGCCGAGCTCTACGCCCGAGATCCGCGAAGCCGATCTCGCCCCGCTGGCGCTGGAGCTTGCCGCCTGGGGCGCGCCAGACCCCGCTGCGCTGGTCTGGCTAGACCCGCCGCCTGCTGCTGCGTACCAGCAGGCGCAGGAACTGCTCGTGCAGCTCGGCGCGCTGCACGACAACGTACTGACGCCGCACGGCAAGCGTGTTGCGGCGTTAGGCTTGCACCCGCGGCTTGCGCACATGGTGCTGCAAGCCATCCCGCTTGAGCTCGGCGCGCTGGCGTGCGAGCTCGCGGTCATGCTGAGCGAGCGCGATTTCATGCGCGCCGCCGAGCGGGATGCGGATGTGCGCAGCCGCATCGAAGTGCTCCAGCGCGCCGTGCGTGGCGACGCGCGCGAGGGGGTGGACCTTGGCCTTTGTCGCCGCATCGCGGCGGAGGCCAAGGTCTTGATGCAGTCGCTCGGGGTGAAGCCGAGCGAGGGCAATGCAGAGGCGAGCGGGCTGCTGCTCGCCTTCGCCTTCCCCGACCGCGTCGCGCAGCGGCGGTCGGCGGGGCGGTTTACGCTAGCGAACGGCCGCGGGGCCGTGCTGCCAGAGCTGCAGCCGCTCTCGAATGAGCGGTACATCGTCGCAGCGGAGCTGGACGACAGCGGCATCGAGAGCCGGATTTATCTCGCTGCTCCGCTCGAAGAGGAGCAGCTGTTCACCGCCTTTGAAGACCATATCCGCAAAGAACAAGTAGTGGAGTGGGATGGTGAAGTGGGCTCCGTGCGAGCGAGAGAACGGTGGCAGCTCGGCGCGCTCACACTGAAAGACAAACCGCTGCACGATCCAAATCCGGATCTCGTCCTGCAAGCATTGCTTACAGGGATTCGAGCGGAATCCTTGGACGTGCTGCCTTGGTCGCGTTCCGCGCGCCAGCTTCAGGAGCGCAGTATCTTTTTGCACCGTTTTACGGAGAATTGGCCCGATCTTCGCGACGAAACGTTACTAGCGACTCTTGAGGAGTGGGCAGGTCCGCATCTGTATGGGGTGAAAAGCAAAGGAGCTTTAAGCCGCCTCAACTTGACAAGCCTATTAGAAGAAATGCTAACATGGGAGCAGCGCCGTTCGTTAGACGAGTGGGCGCCTACGCACATTCAAGTGCCGAGCGGGTCGCGAATCCCCATTGATTATAGCAACATGGAATCACCGACTTTATCCGTGCGTCTGCAAGAGATGTTTGGGTTAGCAGATACCCCTCGAATCGCGAAAGGTAGGGTGCCCGTAACCCTACACCTGTTATCTCCGGCTCAGCGGCCGATGCAGGTGACGAAGGATTTGGCGAGCTTTTGGCGGGAAGCCTACTTCGAAGTGAAAAAAGATCTCAAAGGCCGCTACCCCAAGCACTACTGGCCTGACGATCCGATGGCGGCGATTCCGACGAACCGAGCGAAGCCAAGAACTTGAACCCATTTATCCGAGAAGGGAACGAAAGCAAGTCATGACCAGTCACGCTGATACCGCGGACATCATAATTTATGTTTCAGCTGGATTTGCAACCGCGTCGAATTTCCTGGATGATTTTGCAGATAAACTTGCTTCGCGATATGTACAGGCTGGTAAGCATGTGCGTGTGTATGTTCACTTTCCATACGGCGATTGGGAACGTTCGAAGCGAGGGCAGCTGCAAGAAATTATCCGAGATATGTGGCATAACGCACATCGGATGAAATCCGTCTACGGCGGTAAAAGCTTACGCGAATTCGTACAAGCAACGATGAAACATGGGCAAAAGCTGCTTTTCATCGGACATAGTGCTGGTTCTGTAGCCTCGATCATGGCGGCGGAGGAGCTTGCGCGTGAGGGACATACGATCCTCGGCGTGATCCAAATTGGATCCCCGAGGTGTGCGATTCCGGCTATTTTCAAAAATAAAGTACTGTACGTACATGCTGCGAATCCGCATAATCAAGCGAGAGATCCCATTCCTCGGTTGGGAACATGGGGCGGGTGGAGCCGAACACGTTTAGGCATCCACGGCTGGAACCGTGTGAAACATGCGCCGTTACACCAGCTCAAGCTCCCGCTTATTGGGAGTCATGCTGATTATTTTAGAGATCACAATCCCTACATATGGCAAAATGCAACCAATTTACAAACGACCATGAACGCAATCTGGACATGGCTACAAACACTTGAAAAGGATGTTGAAGATGATTGAAATTTTGAAAGCAAGTATGGAACACAGCAAGGAAGATGGCTACCTCGGGCATGTTCAGTTTAAAGTTGAAGGCCATGAGCATCCGTATGAAATTACGCTACATGACCCAAAGGGGAAAAATGATTGGAGCTATGCCCTGAACTTCCTCAATGAATCTGGTAAAGAAGAGGATATTGAGGCAGTAGAAGAGCTGCTCGAAGAGGATGAGCATTTCGATCTGCTTGTAGATGCGGCGCGGGAAGCGTTGGCGAAGTAAATATCATTGGAAGCCGCGCTGGTTAGCGCGGCTTTTTGTCGTTATTGTTTTATTTGAAAATGCTTTAAAAATTGTTGTCTAAAAAGGTTGGATACTTGAGCATTTTTATCCAATCCTGAACGTACCCATCCTAGTTGGATCGGCACTTGCTCCACATCCTCGATCTCGAGCATAACCAGATTTCCACTCAAGGCATAGGGACTATCAAAAAATGAAAAATCATAACCAATGGTGGCTGCAAGGTTTTCTTTCAAGGCTGTAGCTATCGCATTTGGGTTATTACTCCTAAATAAAATCGGTAGTGCGCCATGATGTTCAGAAAAGTGATGCATAAAATCATGAAGATACGATTCATCGTACAAAGCAAAAGAGCATTTCTGCATGTCAATAGGCGTGATTTTCTTTTTGGCTGCTAGCGGTGAGTTCTTCCAAACCCCGACAACGATTTTCCCCTTCCAAATACAATCGAAACTCAATCCAGCCTCAATTGTCGACTCACCTCTTAGTCCAACCAATCCTAAATCAATGTTGTTTTGTTTAATTTCTTGCAAGATAACATCGGAAGAACCCTCAATAATTCGGAAAGACACATCGGGGTAATCATTTTTAAAGCTGGAAACAGTTCTCACAAGTGAACTCATTACCCCTGGTAGAGATGCTACTCGCAATTCTGCTTGCATCATTTGGGATAAGCGTAATACTCTTTCCTTCATTTCCTGCAGTTTAGTTACGACTTCCAATGCGGTTTGTATGATGTTCATGCCCTCTTTCGTAGGGACAACACCTGTACGTGAACGATTAAAAATCGGAAGTCCTAGCTCGGATTCCAAACTAGCAATCGACTGACTAACCGCAGATTGTGTTACGTTTAGATTGCTCGCAGCGATCGTTAGTGATTTCGTTTTTGCGACTTCAATAATGTAGTGCATCTGTTCTAGTTTCATAAAATTTGCTCCTTTATAGCATTAGTATAACTAATGATAAACTAATTAACATTAATTTTATTTATTTTAAAGGGTGAGTTATACTAGTTTTTGCAACGTATGTATGACACTTGGGTCATATATTTTCGTAAAGGGGAAATCGGACATGGAAACGTCGGCAATGACTATTATGACCCAGCAAGTGTATAAGTTAAAAGAACATGATTCTGTCGGAGATGCGATTGACAAGCTTATCAAGTACAGGATCAGCTCTTTGCCAATCGTTAACGACTACAATGAAATCGTTGGTTTTGTAAGTGATGGAGATATTCTTAGAATGATCGGCAAGCATCATCTTAAAGTGATAGATAATGGATTTTTTATGGTCAATTATTTTGAAAATGGCGATCCCTTTGATTTTCGTTGTAATCACATCAGACAAATGAGTATCATGAAAATTGCAAAACGTAAAGTGATCAAGGTGCAGACGGATACCAACATTGAGGAAGTCTCAGCAATCCTGGCTCAAAAACAGATAAAAAAAGTGCCTGTGGAACGCAATGGAGTCCTAGTTGGCGTAATTAGTCGCGCTGATCTCATACGTCACATCTATACAGAGAAACTTGAAATAGGGTAGTACAACGAAAAACCGCGCTTCTGCACGGTTTTTTGTTCGTCTAGGATTTGTAGCCGGCACGCTATTGGGGAGAAACTATATTAATTAATTGATAATATCGCCTAGTATCAATTTACAGCTGACAATATTTCATTTTTGTCATTGACCTATTTACGTGGTTTATATATTACCCTCACCCAAACCGCTTCAAAATCAACACCGCATTATGCCCGCCAAAGCCAAATGAACTCGACAACCCGTACTGCAACTCCGCATGCCTCGCCACATGCGGGACGTAATCCAGATCACACTGTGGATCTTGATTGTCCAAAGATTCCAACCTGCACTTGATGGGGAGAAACTATATCGATTTATTTTTTTGACTAGTATCATTTTACAACTGACAATATGTCATTTTTGTCCCGAGCTATTTACGTGGTTAGTATATTACCCTCACCCAAACCGCTTCAAAATCAACACCGCATTATGCCCGCCAAAGCCAAATGAACTCGACAACCCGTACTGCAACTCCGCATGCCTCGCCACATGCGGGACGTAATCCAGATCGCACTGCGGATCTGGATTGTCCAAAGATTCCAACCTGCACTTGATGGGGGAGAAAGTATATCGATTCTTATTTTTGCCTAGTATCAATTTACAACTGACAATATTTCATTTTTGTCATCGACCTATTTACGAGGTTCGTATACTGCCCTCACCCAAAAAGCTTCAAAATCAACACCGCATTATGCCCGCCAAAGCCAAATGAGCTCGACAACCCATACTGCAGCTCCGCATGCCTCGCCACGTGCGGGACGTAATCCAGATCACACTGCGGATCTGGATTGTCCAGATTGATGGTCGGCGGAATGAGGCCGTCTTGTAAGGTTTTGATCAGCGCGACGGCTTCGACACCGCCGGCGGCGCCAAGCATATGGCCGATCATCGACTTGTTTGCGCTGATCGGCACGTTGTATGCGCCGCGGCCAAGCAGACGCTTGATCGCCAGCGTCTCGGAGAGATCTCCCGCGACGGTGCTCGTCGCGTGCGCGTTGATGGTGTTGATCTCCGACGCGTCGATCCCTGCATCGACCAGCGCTTCGCGCATGGCTCGGTAAGCCCCCGAGCCTTCAGGATCGGTCGCCACGATGTGGTAGGCGTCCGAGGTTGATCCATAGCCGACGATCTCGGCATGGATGCGAGCCCCGCGTCGCTCCGCGTTCTCGAGCGACTCCAGGACGAGCACGCCAGCGCCTTCGGCGGCGACGAATCCGTCACGCTGCGCGTCGAACGGGCGACTCGCCTGCTCCGGCGCATCACAGCGCGTCGACAACGCGGTTGCATTGCCGAAGCCCGCTAGCGCGAGGTCGGTGACCGTCGCTTCGGCGCCGCCGGCAATAACGGCATCTGCGCCTCCGCGCTGGATGAGCTTGAAAGCCTCGCCAATGGCGTTATTTCCCGTCGCGCAGGCGGTGACGGGAGCTAAGGATGGCCCCTTGGCACCGTATAGGATGCTCACCTGCGCTGCCGCCATGTTGGCGATCATCATCGGAACAACAGTCGGACTGACGCGGCTTGGCCCTCTGGACAGCAGCGTTCGATAGTTGTCCAAGATCGTTTGAATGCCGCCAATGCCAGAGCCGATATAGACGCCAACGCGTTCTTCGTTGGAGGCGTCGATTACGAGCCCAGCGTCATCGATAGCTTGTTTGGCTGCGGCAACAGCGAACTGGCAGTATCGATCCATGCGGCGCACCTCGCGCCGACCAACTTCGGCTTCCGCATCGAAATCACGAACAATGCCAGCGAAGTTTGTTTTGTAATCCGATGTGTCGAACTGCTCTATTTTAGAAATACCAGATTTCCCCGCAATCAAATTTCCCCAGAATGTCTCTACCTGATTTCCTATAGGTGTAATGACTCCCATACCTGTAATAACCACACGTTTCATCGCGTCGTCCTCCTTTTTTACTTAGAATGTCACACTACGTATCCTATTACAAGTTACCGTTTATACTGGTATAATGGCTTCTATGATACTAGGCTGAGGAGGCAACAGACGCATGAACACGAAGGAAAGACTCCATGAATTATCCAACTTTCTAACAGCACATCGGTCACGCATTCAACCGCATGAAGTTGGATTAGTAGGCGGAAGCAGGCGGCGTACGCCAGGTTTGCGTCGAGAAGAAGTCGCTGCGATCGCTGGCGTAAGCACGACGTGGTATACCTGGCTGGAACAGGGACGCGACATCAAAATGTCCGTACAAGTCCTTGATCGAATTGCGATGGCCTTACAGTTGAATGAGGATGAACGGCAATATTTATTCATGTTAGCCCTTGAGCAACCAGCGCCTACGACTTTTGTCGATAAGATACCAACGATAAGCCCGGCTTTGAACCGGATTTTGACGGAGCTTCATGATTGTCCGACGATCGTATCTGATCGCAGATGCCATATCGTTGGCTGGAATCAAGCAGCTGCGGCTGTTTTTCTAGATTTTGCTAAGCTCCCGGAGGGGGAGCGGAATATGATATGGCTGCTTTTTACACGGAAAGAATTGAAAGCATTGGCGGTCAACTGGAGTGACTTTGCCAAAGGTTTTTTGGCGATGTTTCGCTCTTATTATGGACAGTATGTAGGAGATAACTGGTATAGCGAGTTTATAGAGGAAATAAGTGAGCGGAGCAAAGAATTTCGTGCTTTGTGGAATGAGGGTGATGTTAGCTCTGCGCCTGAAGTTTTTATTGAATTTCGACATGCTAAGGTGGGAAAAATGCTGTTCGATCTCACAACCTTGCAGGTGCAAGGGAGAACGGATCTGAGATGCAGTGTGTATACCCCGTCCATCGGGTCCGATACTGATACGAAAATCAGACTACTGATGAGTAAATTAAACGAGTAGCATAAATATGTACATACAAGTTAACAGAATGGTATAATACGTTCACAATCAAAGCCTTGAGGTGAAGCATGAAAGATAAGCAATTACCGAAATACCAACAATTAAAACAGGAAATTTTATCCTGGTTACATACCGGAAGACTTAAGCCTAATGATCAAATGCCATCGGAAAACGAGATTGCCGAGCAGTTTCAAATGAGTCGGCAAACGGTAAGACAGACGTTCGGCGAGTTGGAGAAAGAAGGCTGGCTCTACCGCATGCAAGGCAAAGGAACGTTCGTTTCTACGCCGCAAACGCAAAAATCACGCGATGTACAAACGATAGGTATCCTGACGACCTATATTTCTGACTATATTTTTCCGCATATTGTGAGAGGAGCAGAGGCAGCGTTGCGGGCGCGAGGCTATAGATTGCTGCTCTCTTCAACAGATAACGACAAAGCAAAAGAACGAGAAAGTCTGGATATGATGATGAGTCAGCCCCTCAGCGGACTTATTATTGAGCCCACCAAGAGCGCAGAGGGGAACCCAAATCTGAGTTACTATTTGGCTTTGGACTACCAGCATATTCCGTATCTCATGATTAACGAGCGGTATCCCGAGATGAATTGTCCTTCTTTAATCGTGGATGATGAAGAAGGTGGATTTAAGGCTGCTCAGCATTTAATTAAGCTTGGGCATCGGCGGTTAGCGGGCTTTTTCAAAACAGATGATTTACAAGGTGTGAATCGGTTAAAAGGCTTCATTCGTGCGCATCATCACTACCAGATCCCGCTGCTGCCGGAATACGTGATTCATTATACGACAGAGGAGAAGCGCCAAAAACCGTATGCAAGCGCCGTTGCAATGCTTGAACACAGTACGGTACAGGAACGCCCGACGGCCTTCGTTTGTTACAATGACGAGCTTGCGATTCATCTGCTTGAAGCTGTACGTACAATTGGCTTGCAAGTGCCGCAGGACGTCTCCATTATTGGATTTGATGACTCCACTCTTGCCACAGCAACTGAAGTGAAGTTGACTTCGCTTTCCCATCCTAAGACGGAGCTTGGGAGTGACGCAGCTGGTATTCTAATTGATATGATCGAGAATAAGCGTGCCAGCGGCAGTGAAACAGGAAAAGTGTACAAGCCAGAATTAATAATTCGTGAGTCAACGATGCGCATTTCCTAATTTAAAAATTTAGGGTAGTCAACTTGTACGTACAAGTGATATACTGAAACCAAGAATCATGTTCACTTTTGAAGGAGGCCCACGATGTCGAAGAAATATGCGATTGGTGTTGACTATGGAACGGAATCAGGACGTGCGGTTTTGGTTGATTTGAGTGATGGCACTGAGGTTGCAGATCACGTTACGCCGTATCCGCACAATGTGATTGACGAGAAACTGCCGGTTTCCGGTGTGAAACTAGAGTACGATTGGGCTTTACAGCATCCCCAAGATTATATCGATGTGTTAACGCAATCGGTTCCTGCAGTTGTACGTGCATCTGGTGTAGATCCTGCGGATATTATCGGGCTGGGGATTGATTTCACGGCATGTACCATGCTCCCGATCGATAAGGAAGGTCAACCGCTTTGTTTCCAACCCGCGCTTTCCGCGAATCCGCATAGCTGGGTAAAGCTCTGGAAACACCATGCAGCACAAGATGAAGCGACTTTGATCAATGAGATTGCGGCGAGCAGAGGGGAAGCTTTCTTGCCACGTTACGGCGGTAAAATTTCTTCCGAGTGGATGATCGCTAAGGTTTGGCAGATTTTGAACGAAGCACCTGATATTTATGACCAGGCTGATCGCTTCTTGGAAGCGGCAGATTGGGTAGTTTCTCAAATGACAGGTCAAGCCGAAATCGTACGCAACAGCTGTACAGCGGGCTACAAATCCATTTGGCATAAGCAAGACGGCTATCCAAGCCAAGATTTCTTTAAAGCGTTGGATCCTCGCCTGGAAGATGTAACGGCTACGAAGCTTCGCGGTGATGTTGCTGCTCTAGGTACAAAAGCTGGAGAGCTGACCGCTGCAATGGCTGAGCGCATGGGGCTAGCGGCGGGAACAGCGATTGCTGTGGGTAATGTGGATGCGCATGCGGCAGTACCTGGTGTTGGCGTAGTGACTCCAGGCAAGTTAGTCATGGCGATGGGGACATCCATTTGTCACATGCTGCTTGGTACAGAAGAGAAAGAAGTAGAAGGCATGTGCGGCGTCGTAGAAGACGGCATTATTCCAGGCTACTTAGGATATGAAGCAGGGCAATCTGCGGTTGGTGACATTTTCGCATGGTATGTGGAACAAGGTATTCCTGCTTATGTAGAGAAGGCTGCAGCTGAGGAAGGCATCAATGTCCACGAATGGTTGGAACGTCGTGCATCCGCTTACAAACCAGGTGAAACGGGCTTGCTAGCATTGGACTGGTGGAATGGTAACCGTTCGGTGTTAGTCGATACAGAGTTAAATGGACTTATTTTAGGTTATTCTTTGCTGACAAAACCGGAAGAGATTTATCGTACTCTACTGGAAGCAACAGCTTTCGGAACTCGCAAAATTGTCGATGCTTTTCATAGCAACGGGGTTGAGGTTGAAGAGTTGTACGCGTGTGGCGGTCTGCCGCAAAAAAATCGCCTTCTAATGCAAATTTATGCAGATGTTACGAACCGTGAAATTAAAATTGCCGATTCCAAACAAACGCCAGCGCTTGGAGCTGCTATGTTCGGAGCCGTAGCTGCGGGAGCGGACAAAGGCGGTTATGACAGCATCGTGGATGCCGCGAAGCAAATGGCGCGTGTGCGTAAAGAAACGTTCAAGCCCATTGCGGAAAACGTCGCTGTATACGAAAAGCTATACCAAGAGTATAGCAAGCTGCATGACTATTTTGGTCGCGGTGACAATGATGTGATGAAACGACTTCGCTCGATTCGTGAAGAAGCCCGTCATTAATTATCCCAATATCCTAGGAGGCATTAAGCTATGAACCCTTTTTCTGAAAAAGTATTTTGGTTTGTCACTGGCAGTCAACATTTGTATGGACCTGAAACACTGCTTCAAGTAGATGAGCATTCCAAACAAATCACAGCAGGTATTGATCGTGCCGAAGTGATCCCTAGCAAGCTTGTGTTCAAACCAGTTCTAACTACACCGGATGCCATTCGTAGACTGTGTCTAGATGCGAATGCGGATGATTCCTGTGCGGGAATTATTACTTGGATGCATACGTTCTCTCCGGCAAAAATGTGGATCGCAGGTCTTTCGGAGTACCGCAAGCCGTTGCTTCACTTGCACACACAATTCAATCGTGATATCCCATGGGAAACGATTGATATGGATTTCATGAATTTGAACCAAGCTGCGCATGGTGACCGTGAATATGGGTTCATTGGCGCTCGCATGGGAATTTCTCGTAAAGTGGTAGTCGGCTACTGGGAAGATCCTGCTGTGCTTGATCGCATTGCAGGCTGGATGCGTACGGCCGTGGCGTTCATGGAAGGTCGCAGCTTGAAGGTTGCTCGTTTTGGAGACAACATGCGTCATGTGGCCGTAACAGAAGGCGATAAAGTCGAAGCGCAAATTAAATTCGGCTGGTCCATCAATGGCTACGGTGTAGGTGATCTTGTTCAGCGTGTTGGGGATATCTCTGAAGCTGAAGTAGATCAACTTATGGATGAATATAATGAATCATACGACATTACACCTGAAGGCCGCACAGCGGGACCTATTCGTGATGCCATTCGTGAACAAGCGCGTATTGAGCTTGGGTTGAAAGGCTTCTTGCAAGAAGGCGGCTTCGGTGCTTTCACAACGACGTTTGAGGATTTGCATGGCCTTAAGCAATTGCCAGGTCTTGCGGTTCAACGCTTGATGGAGCAGGGCTATGGCTTTGGCGGTGAAGGTGATTGGAAAACGGCGGCGTTGCTGCGCGTGATGAAAATCATCGCAAACAACAAAGGAACGTCCTTCATGGAGGACTACACATATCATATGGAGCCAGGCAATGAGCTTGTGCTAGGCGCACATATGCTTGAAATTTGTCCGACGATTGCGGCGACTCGTCCGAAAATCGAAGTTCACCCGCTTGGCATTGGCGGTAAAGCAGATCCAGCGCGTCTTGTTTTTGACGGTGCTTCAGGCTCCGCATTGAATGCTTCCCTCATCGATATGGGCAACCGCTTCCGCTTGCTGATTAACGAGGTGGATGCAGTTCAACCAGTGAAAGATATGCCGAAGCTGCCTGTTGCACGCGTGTTGTGGAAGCCGCAGCCTTCCTTGAACGATTCAGCAGAAGCTTGGATTTATGCAGGCGGCGCTCATCACACGGTGTTCTCTTACACAGTGAGCACGGAGCAGCTTGTAGATTGGGCAGAGCTGGCTGGCATCGAAGTCGTTATCATTAATAAAAATACTTCACCACTCCAGTTCCGTAATGAGCTTCGCTGGAACGATGCAGTTTGGAGACGCTAATCAACAGGAAGTCTTTAGGACCTGAGGCATTCAGCCTCAGGTTTTTCTATCGAATGCCGAATGTCATATTTGTCTATATAAAAGCTTTTTATGTCCATTGACTTCTTTGAGAAATATCGGCTAAAGTAAAATCAAATAAGCCTGTCCACATTTTGGATAGAAGTAGCTAGTTATTAGGAGGAGAATGAAGAGGATGTCTACCAAAGCATATGAAGGAACGTACAATGGTGAACAAGCAATTTGGCTGCAAGCTGGGCGTTATGAAGCGGTTGTTTTGCCAGATGTCGGTGCAAATCTGATTGCTTTTCGTGATATAGAGAAAGAATATCGTTTCTTGCGTGAGCCGGCTCTGGAAGAAATGGAAGCGTTCAAAGAGCGTCCAATCGTTCATGGCATTCCTGTATTGTTCCCGCCGAATCGTTATGAGGATGGCAAATTCCCGTGGAATGGGAAAGTATTCCAGTTTCCGGTGAATGAACCTAAGACAGGCAATCATTTGCACGGATTTGTACACAATATTCCATGGGCCGTGGAGAATTTCAGCAGCGATGGCACGGAAAGCCGCGTTGCACTTGCTTTACGTGTGCGTGAAGGACATTCGGTTCATGAATTTTTACCTTTTGACTTTACGATTCGCTTGATTTATACCTTGAATGAGCAAGGTTTGCATCAGCAAATTTCCGTACATAATGAAGGCAATGAAGCGATGCCGTGCTTGTTAGCGTTCCATACGACAATTAATGCGCCTTTTGCGGTCAACAGCCAGCCTTCCGACTATACATTCCAAATGACAATCGGCGAGCGTTGGGCATTGAACGAGCGCATGCTGCCAACAGGCGAGTATCAAGCGCTATCCGCGGATGAAGAGAAGATGAAAGTCGGCGGTCTGTCGCCGTTCTTTGAAGGCATGGATAATCACTACACGAGTGTTCCGCAAAATAGCCGCAACTTCATGGCATTGACAGATGCGCGCGAAGGGATCAAACTCGTTTATGATGTAGGAACTTCGTACAAGCAGTGGATGATTTGGAACAATGGCAAAACAGAAGGCTTCTTCTGCCCTGAGCCACAAATGAACTTGGTCAATGCGCCGAATGTGAATCTGCCGGCAGATCAAATCGGGCTAGTGTCCTTGGAACCTGGCGAAGTGTGGGAAGAGACAGCACGCTTATATGTCATTAAAGCTTCGAAATAAGAAATAATCGGTTGCGAACCACCCCCTTTGATGCATGGAGAGAATCCGATGGGATGATCGACTTGTGAGGAGGGGGTATTTTCATACTAGGAGGGGTAAGAATGGGGAAGTGGGATCATTTAGATCGCGAGCAAATTGAAGCTAAGGTTGATGCGCTAACACTTGAAAATGAAAGATTGAAGGCGGAAATCGCGCGTCTGCGCGGCGTTAAGCCTCCAGCTTCAGGCTCCATGGAGAGCATGTCCACAAAGCTGAGGGAAGCTTTATACGAATAAATTGGGCTGCCAGATCGGAATAAACGCCTCAGTTCGACAAAGCGAATGTGATTCGCTATAATAAACACTGGCAAAAGGAGGGAACTATCATGAGTCAAACTAACGTAAATGAAACTTTACCGCCAAAAACGTGTTCCATCGATCGACTTGTAACGAAAGAAGCCGAAGTAAGTAAAGTACTTGCTGGCCAAAAAACAGCTTGTCGTCGTAATGGACGTTATGCGGATATCGGTGAAACGATGGACTTGCAGGGCACAGCTTTTACAGTAACCAATGTATACCAACAAGCGCTTGGTGAGCTTACAGCTGAGCATGCAAAAATGGAAGGTCACGAAACTGTAGATGAGTATCGCGACAGCATTCTTGCTATGCACCCTGGTATGCCGTGGCTGCCACAGATGAAAGTCTGGGTACACGAATTCCAAAAAGCAGAATAAAACAAAGAACCGTGTGGATCCTAGATTCACACGGTTTATTCTCATTCCTGATAGAACGGATGATCAATTTGTCTTGGTATGTTGTCATGCTTTATATTCATATTTTTAGCGTTGTGTTAAGCATTGGTCCTTATTTCGTCCTATTTCCGTTACTTGCCCTTATTCGCAGAGCGCCATTCGAGCAGCTTCCTGATTACTTAGAGCCTTTTCGAATTACAGTACGGCTAACGAAGCATGCTGGGCATGTGCTTGTTGTGACAGGCATTATCCTGACTTGGGTCACGGCATGGAGTTGGAAAACCTCCTGGATTGTCGCGACAGTCCTGATCATGGTCGCTTCGTTATACTTCATCGCACGTGCATTCTCACCGCTTCTACGACAGTTGAAGGCCCCCCACGAGGATCGTAATCTACTCGTAAATAAGCTTCGCAAAGCCTTGATCCTGTATGTGATCATTACGCTTGCGATGATGTGGTTCATGGTGTCGAAGCCGATGATCTGGTGATTTTTGTTGAGAGTTTATGGCTTTCTCGCCAGCATCACGACAAAATTATGGGACTTGTAAACACAGTCCACATCCTCGAAGCCGGAGTCGCGAAGCCAGCCAAGCTGCGCATCTAATGGAGCCATTTTATCCAGCTTGGTCCGCTCGTAGGCGGCTTGCAGTGCTTCTTGGGTGAGATCCGTTGCTTCGATCTTAGCGACCCAGTCGGAACGGTATAGGCTATCGAGAAAAGGTGTTTGACCTAACACTTGATCTGCATTCACGAATACCCCACCTGGCTTTAACAGATGAAAAATATGAGCGTACAAAGCTTGTTTATCTGCATCCTCCAAATGATGAATGGATAGGGAAGAGATCACCGCATCGTAAGGTTCGGCATCCTCAAAAGTTGTGTAATCCCCAGCAAGGAATCTCATCTCCGTAGTTTCTGCCTGTTCAAATCTTTCTCTGGCAATGTCCAGCATACCGGTCGATAGATCAATTAAGGTTAATCTCGCTTGTGGGTACATGCGCAGCATATAGGAAGAAAAAAGCCCTGTCCCAGCGCCTAAATCGAGAATACGCGGAGCTTCATGGTCTACTTGGACAAGAGAAGCGGCCGTATTATAAAAATCCTCGAAGCAAGGGATCAGCTTTCTACGCTGGCTATCGTATTTTTGGGCAATTTCATCGAATTTCGTTCCAATGTGATGGTTTGCGGTGTTGTTCATGTGTGGTCAGCTCCATTTCCTATCCTTGGTTAGTGTCTCTGTACACTTAGTGTAAAGGGCAGTTGGTAAAAAATCCAAGAGTTATTCGTGATGGAGTTATAGGTTGAAACTATGAAAGATCAAATTTTTATTGGGGTGAGATTGGCGGATTTAAGTTCTTGTCCTTCTTAACAGTACGTTAATGACCTCTGAGAAAACCAGACCGATGGCAATCGCACCCGAGAGCAAGAAAGCTTTCGCAGCCAACTGAACAGCGACGTCATAGTGATTTTGCACGACATTACGCATCGCATCATAAGCTAGTCCACCAGGAACGAGCGGAATAATCCCGGAAACGCTGAAAACGATGACGGGTGTTTTATATATTTTCGCAAAAAACTGGCTAATAATGGTCACTACAAAGGACGCAATGAGCGTAGCTAAGATGGGATCCAGATACGCTTTTTGAAATGAGAAATAAAGCATCCATCCAATCATTCCTACAAAACCACATTGTACAAGGGTTCTTCTAGGTACATTGAAAATGATGCCGAATGCGGAAGTCGAAATGAAGCTGGTTATGAGCTGTTCGAACATTTCCATATTAGATTAGAACCCCTTCCCTGGATAAAAGGTCAATACAAAGGCGATTCCCGCCCCGATGGCAAAAGCGGTCAAGAAGGCTTCGGCTCCTTTTGAAACGCCAGATACGAAATGGCCTGCCATTAAATCGCGCACCGCATTGGTAATTAGCAGCCCCGGCACGAGCGGCATCACGGAGGCAATAATAATCGTATCGAGATTATGACCGAGCTCTATTTTGACCGTTAAATAGGCAATAAGTCCAATAATGAGCGACGCGAGGAATTCGGCGAAAAATTTGATCGGGACTAACCTGTGGAAGAACGTGATGGAAATCGTGCCCAAGCCACCAGCAAGTAAAGCAGGGAAGAAGTCTGACCACTGACCCTGAAACATAATGAGAAAACAACCGCTCGCAATCGCTGCGGCTAAGGCCTGCAACCATGCGGGATATCTGCGTTTATCGGTGCTTAGGGCTTCAAGCTCTTGATACGCTTCGGTAGGCGAAAGCTCCCCTTGGCTAATTCTGCGTGAAATGGCATTAACCACGGTGACTTTCCGTAAATCCGTTGATCGAGAGGAGATGCGAATGAGTCGTGTTGTTTGTTCTGGTCCGTCGATCGAGAAAATAATGCCAGTTGGCGTAACAAAGCTATGCGAATTCGGAATGCCGAAAGCTTCGGCAACGTGGGTCATCGTATCTTCCACACGGTAGGTTTCGCCACCGTTTTCCAGCATAATTTTACCAGCGAGCAAACACACTTGTGCGATTTCATAATTCGTCGCTGCAGGCTGCGCCATGGGATCCGTATCCTTTCTCCAGTAAAGTAATTGACCTAAGTATAATTCATATTGGGATATTTTGAAAATGAATGAGTCGACGGAATCGGGCTGAGCGGCTGTGTTTATGCTATAATTCCTGGATACATGGGAAGAAATACCATTAGCTAGTTGGAGGGGGCCCGGAAATGAGCTTGTTTATGAAAAAAGACTATTTCTTGACGGACTTGGACGGAACTCTGCTGCGCTCTCATGCGAAACCATCAGATTTTACAGTAAAAGTACTCTCTGAAGCACTTGAGCAGGGAACAGTTATTAGTTATGCGACGGCTCGGAACTATCAGAGTTCACAGGCTGTCGCTTCCGAAATCCCGTGGAAGTATCCGATCGTTTTGTATAATGGTGAGATGTTGTTTGATCCGATTCAGAAGCGGGTACTAGACGGACGTTGGTTGGATAGTGCACGAACGAATGCAATTGTTGCTATGGGGAAAACGTGTGGGTTGACGCCGTTGTTGTTTGCCCTTGATGATCAGGATAACGAGCGTGTCATTCATGAGAAGCTGGTACGCACGGGGGATGTTCAGTTCTATGCAAGTCGGCTCAATGATCCAAGATTTCAAGAGGTTGAGGTGGTTAGCTGTTCCGATTCACTGCGTACGCTGATTCTGACATATATCGGGTTGCTGGACGAGCTTCTACCGCTGAAGGCTGCCGCCCAAGAATTGTTAGGATCTGAGGTTCATATCCAATTGATGAAGGATAATTACATAGAAGGGCACTACTTCCTTGAATTTAGTCATCCAGAAGCCAATAAGCAGATGGGCTTGCGCTTATGGGCGGAGCTTGTTGGTTGTTCGTCCGAAGAGGTGACGGTTTTCGGGGATAACCTGAATGACACGGGGATGTTCCTTAAGGCTGGGCATAAAGTGGCTGTGGCGAACGCGCATCCTGAGATTTTGCTGTTGGCGGATGAAATTGTCGTGAGTAATGATGAGGATGGCGTTGCTGGGTATATAGCTGCTCGATTGGGTGGGTTATTTGCAGATGAGGTCATGTAAGTTGAAAAAGGAGGGTTAGCGATGCCGAGATATGTTGCTATGCTGCGCGGAATTAATGTCAGTGGGCAGAAAATCATTAAAATGGATCGGCTTAGACAGCTATTCGAATCGATGGCGTTTACGAATGTAAGCACTTATATCCAGAGTGGGAATGTCATCTTTAATGCTGAGGAAGAAGACCCAGCGATTGTGCGTGATCGCATCGTCCAAGAGTTGAAGGAACAGCTGACGTTAGACATCCCTGTCATCATCCGTACTCCGGCGGAGTTGCGAGAGGTGGTATCGAGCACGCCGTATCCGACAGTGAATGAAGAAGAAAATGAGCAAAGATACGTTACGTTTCTTGGTGGCACACCGACGGAAGCAGCGCTTGCTAAGTTGAATGCTGCACAGAGTGAAGTGGACGAGTATCAGGTACTTGGTCTAACCGTGTACTTGTTAATTCGTAAAAACTACGGTGAATCCAAGTTCAGCAATAACTTTATTGAGAAGAAGCTAGGCGTTGCCGCAACTACTCGGAATTGGGAAACGGTGAACAAGTTGATTCAGTTGGCGGGGGGAGCGGGGGAGTAACCTCGATTTAACTCGGCAAAATCGGACTAACGTAACTTCGGCGGGAGCTTGTGGAGAGACAAGTCGTGAGGTGGTGGCATATGGAGCTATGCTGGCATTATTTGCATATTCAGTCTGCATGTAGGGGAGGCTTAGGAGATCACACCTTGGACTACTATGTTCAAAATAAGGTAGGCGATCTTCGATGAAGCTTCACATGCAAAAGAATGCACTCGCAGCCTTGCTGCTCGCTTGCCTCTTCCTGGCGTGCTTCGCCGCGCCAGCTAAGGCCAAGCACGGGATCGCGATCCCCGTGCTCAATTATCACAGTATCGGGGTGGACCCCGGGAACACGTACGTGCTCCACCCCGATACGTTCGCGCGCCAAATGGACTATTTGGCCGCGCATCACTACACCCCGATGACGCTGGAAGAGTTCACCAGCGTCATCGAACACAAGCGGCCGTCACCGGCTCACTCCGTGCTGCTCACGTTCGATGACGGCTATGCGAATAATGCGGAGGTGGCGTTGCCTATCCTCCAGCAGCACGGCTTTCCGGCGACATTATACTTGTCGACGGGTCTTATTAACACGCCAGGGTACCTCACCTGGCCGCAAGTCAAACAGCTGAGCGCAGCAGGATGGGATATTGCGTCACACACCGTGACGCACCCGCATCTGCCCGAGCTCAGCAAGAAGGCACAGCGCGCGGAAATACTTGCAGCGCGCGCACGCATTGAGCAAGAGCTGGGGAAACCAGCGGATACGTTCGCTTATCCGTACGGCGAGTACAACCGCACGACGCTGCGTATTTTACGAAAGGCCGGCTTTCGGTACGCCTTCACGACCAAAGACGGCTGGGCTTCATCCGATCAACCGCCACTGGAGCTGCATCGCATCGTCGTAGACAGCCAAAAACCATTCGAAGATTGGGTTCAGCAATTGTCCGAACCGACATCGCCGTAGTATAATCGTGTTTAGAGGTCATAACCACTCTCACTAAAAAATGTCTTTTAAGGAGTCGTACAATGTCAAAAACACTTATTTTCGGACATAAAAATCCGGACACTGATTCAATCACATCCGCAATTGCTTATGCTGCATTGAAAACAAAATTAGGTCAAGAAGTAGAAGCAGTTCGTCTAGGTTCCGTTAACGGCGAAACGCAATTCGCGCTTGATACCTTTAAAGTAGCGGCTCCACGTGAAGTTCAAACCGTTGCGAACGAAGCAGCAAATGTTATCTTGGTCGACCACGTTGAGCGCCAACAAAGCGCTAACGATATCGATCAAGTACGCGTTGTGGAAGTTATTGACCACCACCGTATTGCGAACTTCGAAACGAGCCACCCGCTTTACTACCGTGCGGAGCCGGTTGGTTGCACAGCAACGATTCTAAATAAATTGTACAAAGAAAACGGCGTTTCCATCGATGCTGACATCGCTGGTTTGATGCTTTCTGCTATCATTTCTGATTCCTTGCTATTCAAATCGCCAACTTGCACAGAGCAAGACGTTGCTGCTGCTCGTGAGCTAGCTGCAGTTGCAGGTGTTGACGCTGAAGTTTATGGTCTGAACATGCTAAAAGCTGGCGCAGATCTAAGCGACAAATCCGTTGCACAATTGATTTCTTTGGATGCAAAAGAATTCCAAATGGGCAGCTACAAAACAGAAATCGCACAAGTCAATGCGGTTGATGTGAACGATGTTCTTTCCCAACAAGCTGAAATCGAAACGGCGCTTCAAGCGATCATCGCTGAGAAAAACCTAGATTTGTTCTTGTTCGTTGTAACGGACATTTTGAACAATGATTCCGTAGGTCTTGCTCTTGGACGTAAAGCTGACGCAGTTGAGAAAGCGTACAACGTATCTCTTGTTGACAATAAAGCGGTACTTAAAGGCGTTGTTTCCCGTAAATCACAAATCGTGCCTGTTCTTACAGACATTTTCAACAATCTGTAGGATACATAGCGTATTTTCGAACACCGTTCACTTGATGAGCGGTGTTTTTGGCTATCTCGGTAACTTTTGATATGATAAGAAGATAATTGGAGAAAGAGGTGGCCTTAACATGACAGATAACATTCAAGGTGTTCATTTAGATAAAGCAACATTTGCAGGAGGGTGCTTCTGGTGTATGGTAACGCCGTTCGAGTCACTGCCGGGCATTATTTCCGTTGTTTCCGGTTATATCGGCGGGCATACGAGCAATCCGACGTATGAAGAAGTGTGCTCAGAGACGACGGGGCATGCGGAAGCCGTGCAGATTACTTTTGACCCCGAGCTATATCCCTATGAAAAACTTTTAGACACGTACTGGCGTCAAATTGATCCAACCGATGCGGGTGGACAATTCCATGATCGTGGATCATCGTACCGTACGTCGATTTTTGCCCATAGTGATGAGCAGCTAGCCAAAGCTGAGGCGTCCAAACAAGTGCTGCAGGATAGCGGTCGATTCGATCGTCCAATCGTAACGGAAATCGTTCGGATTGATGCTGAAGCCTTTTACCCAGGGGAAGAGTATCATCAGGATTATCATCATAAAAATCCGCTTCGCTACAAAGCCTACCGCAAAGGGTCAGGACGCGATGCGTATATTTCGCAATATTGGAACACTGCGAAGGATAAAGAAGAGCGTAAGAAAGCTCTAACGCCGATCCAATACGAAGTTACACAAAATAATGCGACTGAGCGTCCATTCCAGAATGAGTTCCATGATCACAAAGAAAAAGGCCTCTACGTTGATATCGTTTCAGGGGAGCCGCTGTTTACCTCTTAT
The DNA here is from genome assembly GCF_059692195.1 of Paenibacillus sp. J22P90. Lineage (NCBI taxonomy): Bacteria > Bacillati > Bacillota > Bacilli > Caryophanales > Paenibacillaceae > Paenibacillus > Paenibacillus sp. J22P90. Next base: position 430,328 of record NZ_JCAUAY010000004.1, on the reverse strand, counting down.
GATAAGTTTGACTCCGGATGCGGTTGGCCGAGCTTCACACAGCCATTATTCGAAGGACATGTGAAAGAGCTAACGGACACGAGTCATTTCATGATTCGGACAGAAGTTCGAAGCACGGAGGCGGATTCGCATTTAGGTCACGTTTTTAACGATGGTCCTGGACCCAATGGGCTTCGCTATTGCATCAATTCCGCAGCACTGCGGTTCATTCCTTTAGCGGAAATGGAGAAAGAAGGCTACGGTGCGTATCTACGTTTCTTTGAAGGGAAGCAGTAAGTAGGTAAATCCTCAGCTTTGACGCATATGCTTGATGTATAGAGCGCTGAAGCGGGGGGATATGCCATGGTCGTATCACCAGATCTGCAAGATCTAAGCTATGTCGTGCTGCATGGTGTGAAGTTTTTTGAGTTGGTCGCGGAGCCGGTCATGCAAGAAATTTTACCCGGTGTATTTATCAAAGGATGGGGATACAACGGCAGCATTCCAGGGCCAACGATCCGAGTCTTTCCTGGTGATTGGGTAACTATTCGCGTGCATAATCGGCTGCCGGAGGCTACAAGTGTGCACTGGCATGGGCTTGATGTGCCGAATCGCATGGACGGTGTGCCAGCGGTTGAGCCCTCACCCTATATAGAGAACGGCCAATATTTTGATTATCATTTTCAAATTGTGAACCCTCCAGGTACGCATATGTATCACACGCATGTGGACACGGCGTTTCAAGAGTTGATGGGCTTAGGCGGAGGCTTGATTATCGAAGATCCGTACGAATGCACTGCACAACGGGACTATTTTATTATGCTTCAGGAGTTTCATGTAAAAGGCATGGAAAAAGGTGTCGTGAAAGCAGGTCATTATGAATTGGAGACCATGTCGGATGCTTTTAATTTTTTTACGATGAATGGTCGGTGCTTTCCTCATACAAGCCCGTTACCTGTTCGATATGGGGAGGAAATGCGCATTCGGTTTGGTAATATCGGAATGAACGCACATCCCATTCATTTGCACGGTCATCAGTTCTGGGTCACAGCAGCAGATGGGAACACCATACCGCATTTCAATCGAGAGAGACGGAATACGATACTTGTGCCTAGCGGTGTCACGGTGGATATTGAATTTTCAGCGCAAAATCCTGGCGTTTGGCCGCTGCATTGCCATATGCCGCATCATACATCAAACAATATGACGAAGCCTACGGGCGGTATGTTTACGGTTGTTAAGTATGTGTAGGCGAGAATGGCTAAGATGAATCTGAGTTGCGGCTAGTAGCTGGAAAAGATACAGTTAATTTCACCATATTTGATTAAAAACACTATTTAGATGGATTTCCTACAGCTAATTTTGCCATACTCGACGATTTGGAGATCATCGAGGCAGATTAACTACAGGAAATCCATCTATTTAGATTTTTACGAGGTTTTTTGCGAGGATTAGCTGTAGGAAATACAGTTATTGTCTATTTCAAAGCAATAGCACCATCATTTCTCATACCAAGGGTTCAAATGGATCAACACTTCATCCACATCGCTGTACTGATCCATGATGGATTTCTTAATTGCACGCGAGATGTCATGTCCTTCTTGGATCGTGAGCTCGCCAGGAACAGAGATACGCGCATCAACTAAAATATAGTGTCCGTGCTCTCTCGCCCGAACACGATCAATACGTTTCACCTGAGGAACCGCTTCGATCAAAGCGGTAAATTGCGCAAGCATATGTTGATCGACGGTTTTTTCCATAAGAATATCGAAGGATTCTTTGGCCATCTCAGCACCCAACTTCAAAACCAAGAGGGACACAACAACCCCGGCAGCCGCATCGCCGTATGCCAGCCAGTGAATGTCGGAGGCTTTGCCGACGAACGCCAAACCAATACCGACTACGGCTGCAAGCGAGGCATACACATCAGCTAAATGATCGTGAGCTGTCGCGATCAAGCTTTTGCTGTTTGTATTGCGTCCGATCCGCATGGTGTAGACATAAAGCGCATATTTCCATACCACAGAAACAGCTGAAGCGATCAAGGCGATTAGACTAGGCGCACTCGGTTCATGGAAGAGCGCTGCAACGGAGTGGTACCCGATATAAAGCGCAGCCGTTACAAGGATGAAAGCAACAAAGCCCGAGCCCAGCACTTCGGCTTTACCATGGCCGTACGGATGATCTTCATCCGCCGGGAGCTTGGAAATTCGCATGGCGCTTAGTGCAGCAACTGTTGCGATGATGTCACCAGCGTTATGAACACCGTCAGCGAGTAGTACCTCACTATGAAAAATGAGACCGATAATAATTTTAATAATCGTTAATAAAATGTTACTGATGAGGGAGAGCCAAATGGCCCAAACCGATGACTTGTTGTTAGTATGCATGAATGATGACCTCCTGCAGAAGTGTTTCCCGAAGGAAAAAAAATCCCTCGACCTAAGGTCGGGGGATTGGGCTGGTTTTTTTACCACATAAGAATTTATAAGTTTCCGATGCTCGGAAATACAAATTTTTATTGGCGATAAAAACTACCTTTAAAACGCGGTCGCTCATCTTCGAAGGACTTCGATAGGAGTTTTTATCATGGGAATCTAGTAAACTATCATTATAGGGCATATTCAACACTTCACTTTTCAGAAATATCTTTGTATAATACCACACATAATGAGAAATCACAAACCTCCAAATGTCATGGAAAGGAAGTCGAGACGGCATGCGCGTACATGAATTTAAGATTGTCAAAGATTTAGAGAGAAGCGATTTAACTGGAATTTCTGCGAAATCTTCAATTTTTATCTCGGACATAACACTCGACTTTCAGTTAGAAGAAAAGCATCATAAGGTTGATGTGAAAAGTGTATTAGGTATGCTGCTGGTTCCCATCAAGGCAGGTACGACGCTGCGTTTGCTCACGAGAGGGAAAGATGAGGAAGAGGCCATGCATTTTATTTTTGGGTTATTTCAAATATTTTGCTAAACAGGTGCGCGTATACGCTTACATGCTTGTCCATTAGCAGTGTAGTTGGTGGTTAATTCTCGATGCGTACATATCGAATTGTTGGCGTTGGTTGTGGTGGCATGGCCAATGTGTGGGTTGAAAATATGAAGCAAAGGCAGGCGTGTGAGATCGGAGCACTCGTGGATATTAAAGTAGAGTTCGCGCAAGCGATGGCTGATCGTCATGGGCTGAGCTGTGGTGTGTATACAGATGTTGAGACAGCGATTCGTGAGAATGGCGCCAATCTGGTGCTGGATATCACGATTCCATCGAGTCATTTTGGGGTTGGAAGCACCGCACTGCGTCTCGGATGTGATGTACTGGGCGAGAAACCGATGGCGGCAACGATGGACGAGGCGCGTGCGCTCATTCAAATTGCAGATGAAGCCGGGAAATCGCTGGCTGTTATGCAAAATCGCAGATACGACGCGAATATTCGCGCCTTTCGCGAGGCTCGGTTCCTTACTGGGGCAGACCCTGTTTCGGTGTACTGCCAAGAATTTAACCCTCCCGGCTCCTGGTATGCCGGGAATGCCTCTGCCATCTGCATCTACGAGATGTCAGACGGCTCTGTGTTCTGCTACCGCGGCTCCTAGTGCGCAGAAGGTGCACCGACCTCTTGGGAGGCGTCTTGGCGCGTGACGGGCGAGCAGGGCACCGCTCTGTGGGACGGTGCGGGCGCGCCGTACGCGGAGGTTGCGGATGCCGACACAATCAAGACGGCAAGTTCCTGCGGGAGTTCACGCGCGTGGACGCGAACGTGAACTGGTCGGGTCGCAGCGGCCATGCTGGCTGCTTGGACGAGATGTTCGCGGCGCTGGCCGAAGCCTGCCGCGCGGAGACCGATTGCCGCGACAATATTAAGAGCATGGCGATGGTGTTAGGCGCGCTGGACAGTGCGAAGCTGGGCCAGAAGGTCAATCTGCGTTCGTACTGGAGCAGCATGTGATGCTTGCAAATAAGTGAAAATGCGAAAAAGCATCCTTTTTTATCGAATGAACCCTTATTTGCAAAAATGCTTGCAAATAAGCAATTATTTCTGCCAGTTTGGGCTTTTTCGGGCCAATCTTGCTGAAAAGGATGCTTTTTTGCACTAATTTCGCCACATGGGGCGGTTTTCCGAGAATTAATGTAGTTTTGCAATTTTGCTCGGTTACCTTTAGCATATACGCAAAAAACAAGGAGCTAAGACGGCCTTTGCCGCTTGGCTCCTTGTTTTTTCTAGTGAATATCCTTCTTCTTAAAGCGTCCGCCCTTCACATCGTGAATATTCCCGATGGCAAGAAAGGCTTTAGGATCCAAGTCGTCGACAATGGATTTGAGCTTCGCTTCTTCCAGTCGTGTAATGACGCTGAAGATCACTTTTTTATCATCACCTGTAAAAGCGCCCTCGCCTTTGAGGTACGTGACCCCTCGACCCAGTCGATTCGTTATGGAATCCCCGATTTTCACGTATTCATCGCTGATAATCCAAACGGATTTGGATTGATCAAGACCCTCAATCGTAATATCAATCATTTTAAAAGCAATAAAATAAGCAATCAGTGAATACATCGCCCGATCCCAACCAAACACGAAGCCTGCGCTTGCTAGAATGAAAAAGTTGAAGAACATGACAATTTCGCCAACCGAGAAGGGCATTTTTTTACTAAATAAAATAGCGACAATTTCTGTGCCATCCAGCGACCCGCCTGAGCGTATAACGAGCCCTACGCCAATGCCAAGGATCACTCCGCCAAATACAGCGGCTAATAAAGGATCGATGGTGATCGCTTGAACCGGGTGAAGCAAGGTGGTGCCAATCGACATCAAGATAACTGAGAACGTGGTTGAGATAGCAAAGGTTTTCCCAATTTGCTTATATCCGAGCAACACGAACGGCAGATTGAGTACAACCAGAAAGATACCGATAGGAAAGCCGGATAAATGCGATAGGATAATGGAAATCCCCACGATACCGCCGTCAATAATATGATTCGGAACTAGGAAAATTTCCAAGCCAATCGAAACTAGGATCGTACCGATAATCATAAATAAAATTCTACGGGCAAATTTTAATCTTGTTAGTTTCCGATGCTGTGCATGCGTTTGAGCCTGTTGTTCTTTACCTAATGAAGTAGCCATGAAAGTGTCCTCTTTTCCTCAATCATTCAATTTCGTTACTTAATGAGTAAGAAGGAATGAGGCCCGCATAACGTGAGGTGAATTTGAGGAAGGCAAGCAGGATAACTTTCAGTTTTTTCCAAATAAGACTCGCTAGAAATACGATAAAAACGACAAAAATAGTTATTTCATACTGCTTGTGAAACTGGTCATCTAAATGAATCTTATTTTCATAAACAAGGATGATTTCCTTCGTAGGCGGCTGTTGTTGAACCGTTAAAACCTGTGTGGTATTGGCAGAAATGAGAACATCGGTTTCGGCTGTAGCATGGTTAGCAATAGGGGGAGTTAAAGGAAAGACGAATAGTCCGAGAACCAGCCAGACCATGATTGTCCAACAGCATTTTCGTGAAAAAGGGTGTATGGTTATCCCCTCCAAACAATGTAAATCCAAATTTGCTTGAATTGTAGCACTTCACTACCAATGAGTCAAACTTCAAATTAGTCAAAGTCAGATGTTGGGATTTCCTCGTGTGTAACAGGACCATTTAGGCCTATTTCTGCATACATTAGTAGGATGAAACCTAGCTGATGAGGTGACAATGTGCACGATGTAATCGGAATTCTCCTGGACCGTAAAACGTATCTCGGCATTCTTCGGAACCAAACCGGGTATGAACATATCGCTTATTATAATAAGGCCGCTGCAGAGTTGGAGATGACGCCTTTTTACATGTGTTTAAAAAATGTGAGCGCGAAGTCGGCTCTAGGTTTATGTTATGAAAACAAACAGTATACATTGAAGCGGCTGCCGATCCCAAAGGTCATTCATAACCGAGCGATGACACTTTCCCTTTCGTCAAAAAAGAAATTAAATGAAATCGCGAAGATAAGCCAAGTTTTCAATGGTCAAAATAGACATGATAAGCTCCGTATCCATCGGTTGTTACGCGCAAGCACCGACAGCTCAGCCTTTCTTCCTCCAGCTATGACATACTCACTCGACAAATTGAAGAAGGCTTTGAGCCGATATGGATCTTTCTTTGTGAAACCTACCAATAGTTCAGTGGGAAAAGGTGTACTGAAGGTTACTGCGCTGCCAAATGACATCTGGCAAGTGTGGTGGAGTAAACAAGTAGTGAGGCAGCTTGACTTGCAGCAAGTCATTGATTTTATAGATGAGAAAGTTAGCGGACAATCGTATTTGATTCAAAAAGCAATTCCTCTTGCAATGTACGAGGGGCGTCCCTATGACTTGCGCGTATCTGTACAACGTGGTGACAAAGGAGAATGGGGCGTTACCGGGATAGCAGGGAAGGTTGCTGCGACTGGTCGCCATGTCACCAATTTGGCAAGAGGCGGAGAAGCCAAGATTTGCGAGACGTTGTTTGTAAGTAATGGCTTCGATCCGGTTCTGAAGAGGGAGCAAGTCGAAAAAGCTGCATTACAAATTGCAGAGAGCCTGAGTCAGCAAATTCCCTCGATCTCCGACGTGGGGATGGATATAGGCATCGATGAGCAAGGAGCCATTTGGCTTATCGAAGTGAACGGCAGGGATCAGCGTTATCAATATAAGCATTTGAAATTGAATAAGACATTTTATCGCACGTATGAGACCCCCATGCTATATGCGAAATACTTATTGAGTAAATAGATTCAATCTGGCGTAAAGAAGCAGAAAACCTGCGCCCAAAGGTGGAGTTGAGATGTGAGTGAGCGAGTTCTCGTCATTAAAATGAATTTATTACCTTGGTATAACGAACTGGACGATCAGTTGGAAGTCTATCATATTACGTTCCCTGAAGTTGTGCGCGAGCGAATTATGACATTCGGTGAATTTCGAATTCTGTCCATTAATCGGTATCAAACGCGCTTGAAACGAATTCCTGAAAAAGCTTAGAGCTTTTTGTGCGTAGAAATTAGATAATTGTGGCATAATTAATTATAGAAGCAATAACCCGTAGAGGCAGGAAATACCTGCTTCTTTTTGTGTACAGAAAATGAATTTGGCAGATGTGTTGCTTCATACCCCTATAAACAAGTAAAATAGAAGTGAAGCATTATTCGTTCGATGAAGGCTTTTACCCACAAGCAAATACAGGGTGTACAGGAAAAGGGGACATTTAAAGGTGAACGTTCATTTAAATTTTACAAACAAAGGCAAAGTAGTCATCGAAAATTTCAATAATGAGGAGCTTATTGAAATTTTTAGTCGTTATATTAACACGTTGACGAAGAAGTACGCAGTTGATATATCGGTGCCTGCTGAAGCAAATCAGAATATCGTTCAGGATGGTTCATTTAAAGTGGTACTTTCCAATGTACAATGTGATGTTGAGACTTTTTTCAAAGAGCTAGGGAGAGATATTAAAGTGCCCCTGAAGAAAAGAGCGGAAGGCAAGTTGGAGAACGTGTTTAAAATTCAAGTGATCGAGTAAGTTACGGGGGCATGTATGCTTAGTTTAGACGAAAAGTTAGCCATAGCAGCATCCTTTCCTGAGTTGCAGCGTAAGGATGTTTCCCTGGGACGAATCAATTTTCATTATGTAGAGAGTGACTATGAGAAGACAACTGTTCTGTATCATCTTCACCCGAATGGAATTGGATTCGTGTATGCCGAATACATCCCAGGCTGTACGGTAGATTCCAAAGGGTTAATCAACATTCGGGATTATAGTGAAGACGAGCTTCGTGACATTATCGCGAAGTCGATTCAGTCTTTAACTCGTGGCGGTAGTCCTAAAGCTGTTTCAAAGGTTGAGGAAGATCTTGTCCCGCAGGAAGAAATTTGGGCGGATGACAACGGCAATACATTAAGTGTTACGTTCGTGGAAGATTTATGGTATATCTACGCGGGAGAGAATTTGGATTGCGCCTTTGAGACGTATGAAGAGGTTCAGGAGTATCTGGAAGAAGAAGGTTTTGATAAGCAGTGATTTATGTGTGTGCAGCCCTCCATTGAGGGCTTTTCTCATGTTAGCACTGATGACGGGACGTCATTCAACTACTACTTATGGCAAAGGGGAAACAGTACGTCATGAAATTTAGACCATGCATTGATTTACATAACGGGAAAGTAAAGCAAATTGTCGGTGAAACCTTGGGTGGGGAGGGTCAGCCTGTCGTTGAGAATTTTGTTTCTTCGTATGACTCAACCTATTATGCGGAAATGTTTAAAAGAGATCGTTTAACCGGCGGGCATGTGATCATGCTTGGCGGTGGCAATCAGGACGAAGCGATACGAGCGCTTCAAGCGTATCCTGGCGGACTGCAAATCGGCGGCGGTATTCAGGCGGAGAACGCGAGCTTTTATCTGGAGCAAGGGGCGTCTCACGTCATTGTAACTTCGTATATTTTCCGCGATGGACAGCTGAATATGGATAATCTCACGCGGATCGTTGAAGCGATTGGGAAAGAGAAATTAGTCATTGATTTGAGCTGCAAAGAAAAGGATGGCAAATGGTATGTCGCTACCAATCAATGGACACAGCTGAGTGATGTGGAGTTGAATCAAGCGTCGATCCAGTTCTTTGAACAGTATTGCGATGAATTTCTTATTCATGCAGTGGATGTAGAAGGGAAGCAGAGCGGGATTCAACAAAGCTTGGTAAGCTCATTGGCGCAGTGGGTTACGATTCCAACTACGTATGCCGGCGGGGCTAGATCGTTTGAGGATTTGGCGTTGTTTAGACAACTATCCCAAGGGAAATTAGATATTACGATTGGCAGCGCACTTGATATTTTCGGTGGGAAGCTCTCGTATGATGAGGTTGTTAGGCAGTTAAGTATTGCGTTGTAAGGGTAGGCTTGTTCGCATGTTCGGATAAAGGATGTGTGCAATGGCACTTTGGCACAAGTTATATGACTGGGGAATCGGGATCATCCTCCTGTTAATCATGATAGGTGAGCTAGTCTGGCTGCCGGATCCCATGCGATGGGGGACACGCTATTATTGGATTGATCTTATAGATCTGCTGATTTATGCGCTTGCGCTTGTTCCATTGCTCTGGATGATAGCGGCTCTTCTGCACCTCGCCAAGTCTGAATCACGGTGGAAGAAAGTATTTCGCGGCTTTATTAGTTTCATCTGCTTATTAAGTGTAGTTATTGTGGTTACAATGCCTAAAAAGCTGGAATTTTCAGCTTCTGCCATGATCCTCAGTTTGGTTCTGATTTCTGTGGATATGGTCCTTCACGAACGAAAGAAACGAAAGGTGCCACGCCAAAGTATACTTGTTTTGGGTGTGACACTAGGACTTTTGCTGTTGATGCTTTGGCCAACCAACTATTTGGTGACGTATCCAGGCATTACCCTCAACATGAATCGGTATGCAAAAGCTCAAGGCGGAGCTTCCCATGGTGATATTTCGGGTGTGCTTATTTTCGAACGGCCGGCATTTCCGGTGGACTGGTTGTATGCGAAGCTTTTTAAAGACTACACCTTTGAGAGAATCGAAAGCTTGGGTATGTCCATCGGCGAATACAATCAGGAAGTTCGGACGATGAAGGAAGACGCGAACGCCACGGGAAGTGCCATTGCTTTCCATAAAGTAGGATTAGGCAAAGGGATTGTCTCAGAAGGCGTGCGGATTACGGCTGTATTGCAAAATACGAAAGCCTCCGAAGTGCTGAAGCCAAGCGATGTCATTACCGCATTGAATGGACATCCGATCACCATGACTTCTGAGCTTAGTGAGCGGATGAAAGTAGTTAAACCAGGCGAAGTCATCAAACTTTCCATTATTCGGAATCAGGCAAAAGTCGAGCTGACCGTTGAAACACGTGCTAGTACGGATGACCCGGCTCGTGCCTCGATTGGCATCATGATTGCGAATGAGTTGAGATACGATCTACCTGATCTCGTCACGTATCATAATTATTTGCTTCACGAAGGCGGACCGTCCCATGGGGCCATGCTGGCGTTAACGCTCATTGACCAGCTTACACTGTGTGGTGTTACGTATGGTCATCACGTTGCGGGAACAGGGACTATCGAATGGGACGGATCCATCGGTCCAGTCGGTGGACTCGTGCAGAAAGCTTATACGGTGAGCCGAACGAATGCGGATGTGTTCTTTGTGCCAGTTGCGAATGAAGCGGATGCGAGAAAAGGTGCAGGCGATTTGCGTATTGTACCTGTTCGTACGCTAGATGATATTTTGAACTGGCTGAAGGCCAATCCTAAGGTTGGGGCACCAGGATGCTCCTCATAGAGGCTGCCTTTTAGTCTCGTGCAGCTTCATAGAGCTTACGCGCAACGAGCTTGGGCTCGTACTGTGGAGTTGTCATATGATCGCCATGGACTTGTAAGAATCGGAAAATACCAAGTCGACTCGACATGTGCGGATGCCAGCCATAGTTGGGATCACCAAATGGAATCACATTATCTTCCATGAGGTATACGTAGCTTTTCGGAATAGGCAGGCTATAAAATTTCTTCAGGTCTAATTTCTCGAACAAGGGTCCCGCTGGCTCAGGCGATACTTTGCTATAGATGCGTTTTGCTTGCTCCAACGTAGCCAAATTCGTAAAGGTTTCTCTAAACAGCTCATAAGGCAGCATAAGCGTGTTGTTCTTGGAGCCTGCCACGAACTGCTTAAACTGCGCAACCACAGGTGGCGGGAACTCATCGGCAGCCATTCCGCCGTCCTTGAGAACGAAGGCGTTCAGAAATACAAGCCGCTTCAAGCGATCGGAAACTAGCTCAGCTGCTTTTTGGATCAACGTACCTCCAAAGCTATGTGCAACCAGGATCACGTTATGCAAGTTATGTGAGATGATGAAATCCGCAATCGATTTGGACATCATCGCATGTGTCACATTTTTATTGGGGTCAGCGCCATGTCCTGGAACATCAGGGACGTAGACGGTATGACCTTTTTTGCTTAACTCCGAGGCAATGCCTGCCCAGAAGCTTCTATCGGCCCAGGCGCCATGGACGAGAACGAACGTGAGCGGCTGTTCTTTTGCACGGAAGGATGGATCATCTTCTTGGTTCCAGGGTATTGGCAAATAGGGCCAATTCGTAGACATATATTGTGGAGGATAGGGTGCAGGCCATACTGGATTTGGATTAGGGTAAATCTCATTCAGGTATGTCATTGTGGTCTTCCTCTCTTGCAGTGATGTAATACTATATGCCCAGAAGATCGATGTGCGATAAGATTTTGAAATCGAAGGAAAGTTGGTTTACGAATGACTCATCATGAGCAGAAAATGTACCGATTTAGTGAAGCACCGATTTGGGAACTGCAGCGTGCTTACTATGAGGAGCAAGGGATTACGGCTTGGCAAAGCGGAGATGTGCCACAATACATAACGAGTAATCGAGTCATGGCTATTTCGTACGCGGAAATGTTGTTTGCTTTTCTACAGGATCGGGCTAGAATGGGCCACCTGAGCGCACGTGTGATGATTCTGGAGCTCGGAGCGGGATCAGGTCAGTTCGCATTTTATGTGCTGCAGGAGTTAACGAAGCTGATAAGAACGTCAGGCATACCGCTGCCGCCGTTTCGTTATGTTATGACCGATTTGGCAGAGAAAAATATTGCGTTCTGGCGAGAGCATGCCTGTTTAACTCCTTACGTGGAGTTAGGGGTGCTTGATTTTGCAAGATTTGATGCGGTGCAGGATGAGGCCATTCATTTGCTCCACGCAGGAGAGCGCATTGGTGCAGGTGATTTGAATCAGCCACTCGTGATTATGGCGAATTATTTTTTCGATAGCCTTCCACAGGAATTAATATATGTCGAAGATGGGCAGGTGTTTGATTGTCGGATCTCACTGGAATTTCCAGAGGGCGCATCAGAGCTTAGTGCTTCTCAGCAGCTGAAAGATGTTGTCGGAAGTTATCATTATCAGCGGGAGCCGGCTTATGACGACGATGCTTATCCATTCCGAGAGCTGCTAAACGTGTATCGTCAGCACATAACGGATTCGCATATCCTTTTGCCTGAGGTAAGCTTGCGGTGTTTGGCACGTTTGCGAACGTGGTCACAAGAAGGTTTTCTGCTGCTCACGGCCGACAAAGGAGATCAACGGTTGGAAAGCTGGGAGTTCAACGAGCCGCCGAAGCTTATTCATCACGGGAGCATTTCACTAACGGCGAATTATCACGCATTAAGCTATGTAAGTGAAGCGCAGGGAGCCCTGCCACTGTTCACAAAGCATCCGTATACCTATTTGAACATCGGATGTATTCTTCATTTTCCGGAACCCGTCCACTACGGATTAACGCGATTAGCTTATGAGAGGTTCGTGGAACAATTCGGACCCGATGATTATTTTATTTTAAAAGAAGTCTCTGATTCGCAGGTGGAACAAAAGTCGATGCCGCAGATTCTAGCCTTGTGGCGCATGAGCGGTTATGATACGCAATTGCTGCTGCCTTGTACCCAACGCTTGATCGAGGTTATTCCAGATTGTGGGGAACATGAATGGATAGCGCTTCAGCAAGGAATTGAACGAATGTGGGCACATTATTATCCAATGGATGACAATACAGATGTTGCGCTTGCATGTGCTGTGCTGCTCTATCAAATGGACAAGTATCAGGAAGCCATTCCTTACTACGAACACACGCAGCCTAAGCTGGACAATGATGCGACTGTGTTCTACGAGATGGCCGTATGTTACTACGAGATAGGTCAGGATGAGGCTGCGAAGCGATGGGCTGAGCGAACGATCTCGGTATCACCTGAGCATGAGGAAGCGATTGCCCTGCGGGAGTTGTTGAATTCACTTGTGTGATCGTTTGCAAATAACTGCAACATTCTCATAAGTCTCCACGTTAGGAAAGTATCCATCACATATGGAACGAAATACAATCCATTTAACGAGAGGAGTACATTTATGAAAAAAATAGCAGCTTTAGGCTTATCTGTCCTGTTGTGCAGTAGTTTGACCGTCGGTTCCGCATACGCGTTTTCAGACTTAGAGGAGGGACAAGCCGCAGCGATTATAGCATTAAAAGATCGAGGAATTGTCAGTGGCTTTGATAACCAGCATTTTGTGCCAAGGGGTAAAATCAGCTACGCGCAAAGTGTACAAATGATTGTCAAAGGTTTGAACCTGAACTTGGATACGATGAAGTTCATCAAGCAGCCGTTAGCATCTGACAGTTATACCAACATCCCGAATAATGCTTGGTATGCCGATGCGTTCATCATTGCGCATTACCATAATCTAGACATTCCGAAGGATGTTAACCCGAGTGCGACGATCACGCGTGAGCAATTCGGTAACTTACTTGTGAAAGCCCTTGAGACTAAAGGTCAATTCCCACTTGTAAAAATGTATATCCCAATCAAAGATGAGGATCAGCTTACCGTAGATTATCAAGGTACAATTCAACGATTGTTGCTGTACAAAATCACAGCTTTGGATGCGAACGGCAAGTTCAATCCAAAAAGCGAACTTACACGAGGAGAAGCCGCGAACTGGCTGTACAACGCCATTCGTGTGCTGGAGACACATGTGAAACCACCGCAAGCAGAGCAAGTTACCGTATCGGTTGAAAAAGTGAACGACGATGTGAACAAAGTGACGCTATCCAGAGGGTTGAAACCGAATCCTGGCTATGGTATTGCCATTGACAGCATCCAGTTCGAGGCTGATGGTCAAGCGATCGTGACATACACATTGAAGGAACCGAATCTTGACATGATGTATGCGCAAGTGATGACTGAAGCGAAGGCTGAAACTTATGTGTCTTCGAAGTATGTCGTGAAGGCCGAAGCAAGCGGCCTGAAATAGTTGGTTAAAATGCCAGTGTCCGATGAGGATGCTGGCATTTTTTTGTGCGTTTACCCTCCTGTATTCGAACGATGCAAGCTCGTACTCTCTCACATAGGATATAGCATCCTCTATTAGACGGGAGGTGAGAGATATGAAAACAATCAACTATTACACGTTGGCATTAGGTTTGTTAGGGGCGGCAAAATTAATTTTGGACGCATTTGGCATGGACTTGATCACAGATGACACTGTAAATGCGATTGCCAATGGTGTCGCAGCATTACTTTCTGTTGTAGGTGTGTACACGAACCATCAGAAATCGGAGTAATGAAAGTACGAAGTAATATCTAATGATGGGCCTCCCAATTTTTGGGGGGCTTGTGGTCGTTACAGGGGAGTTCTTTGATGGTAAAAAGACTATTAAAAGACTTGTCTCTTAAGTGGATGTTCATTATGATGGGAGAGTAGTGTTTCTCGATCAAGCGGTTTGCACCATCGTATACAAGATCATTCAAACTTGTTTGGAGGTTGTTATACTTATGACTCATACTAACTTACGAATTGGAATTATTGGGATTGATTCCTCTCATGCGCCTGCTTTTACCCAGTTGTTAAACGAGACGGAGCATCCGTTTCATGTTGCAGGAGGCAAGGTTACGATTGCTTATCCTGGTGGTTCGCCGGATTTTGAGATGAGCTATTCCCGTATTGAAGGGTTTACAGCGCAGCTTCGCGAAAAAGGTGTTCAGATCGTGGACTCGCCGGAGGAAGTTGCAGCGAATTGTGATGGTATCTTAATGACGTCTGTGGATGGGCGTATTCATCTTGAGCAGTTTCGTCGCGTAGCTTCGTATCGTCGGCCAATCTTCATTGATAAACCGATGGCGGTCTCGTCAGCCGATGCGCGTGAAATTCTAGCTATTGCTCGGGAGAATCAAATTCCGCTCATGAGCTGTTCTTCTCTTCGTTACGCGGAGGAATTGACACTTGCTCTAGAAAATACGAATCAAAGTCAGATCATCGGGATGGATTGTTACGGTCCAATGGCTCTACAACCTACACAACCTGGATTATTCTGGTATGGTATTCACACGGTTGAAATGCTGTTTAGATCACTAGGAAAAGGTTGTCTCAAAGTGAGTGCAGTAACGACCGAAGACCATGATCTTATTACTGGCGTATGGGAAAATGGTATTATTGGCACGATACGTGGCAATCGGAAAGGTAACTCGCAGTTTGGCGCGCTGCTGCATACGGACACGAATACGCAGTTTATCGATGTGTATAAACATCCGAAGCCGTATTACGCCAGCCTTTTGGAGAAGATTATGACGATGTTTGTTGCAGGTACTCCTGACATCGACGAGGAAGAAACGTTGCAAATTATTCGCTTTATGGAAGCAGCCAATGAGAGTCGCGAAACGGGACTTACTGTTTATTTATAGATGTGGTCAGGGTGGGGGAAAACAACGATGACAAGACTGGATTTAAAGGTAGCTGTCCTTGGCGCAGGCGCGATTGCTGGCCAGCATTTTGAGGCGATCCGCCGTACAGAAGGATTTGTAGCTTGCGCGGTAGCTGATATTCAGATTGAAAAAGCACAAGCCATTGCTGAAGCGTATGGTATTGTGGCTTATAGCGATTATCAAGAGCTAATTCGTCAAGAACGTCCGGATGTTGTGGTTATTGCTTTGCCGCATTTTTTACATAGAGAAACAGCGATTTTCGCGGCTGAGCACGGTTGTCATTTGATGCTGGAGAAGCCAATGGCGCTGTCGGTTGCAGAATGCGATGACATTATAGAAGCAGCGACGAAAGCGGATATTCGCATCTTAGTCGGGCATACGCAGCATTATATTGCCGAGAATATTCATGCAAAACGCATCATTGAAAGCGGAGAACTAGGCGAGATTGTCATGATTAATGATGTGCGCCATTTGAACTATTTTAGAGACACGCGGCCACAGTGGTTTCTGGAGAAAGAGAAGTCGGGCGGTGGCATTCTTGCCAATTTGGGCACCCATTCTATTGATAAAATCCAATGGCTCATGGAGAGCTCCGTGCGCAAAGCAAGTGCATCGGTGAGTCATCATGGCAAAAGAGGAAATGTAGAGGGCAGCGGCGTCATCTACATGGAGCTGGCTTCTGGGCTTCCAGCGACCATTGCGCAGTCTGGTTATCCGGGGGCGACTCGGAATGAGACGGAGATCATTGGTACAGCAGGGATGTTGAAGCTGGTAACAAGTGAAAGCTTATGGATCTCTCGCGGCGGCGCCTATGAGCAGGTGGAAGTGCCGACGATGGGGACGCCATTCGAGCTGCAATATAAGGATTTGCTGATCGCGATTGAGACAAAAAGTGAATCGAGTTGTCCGCCTTTGTATGCGCGAAGTGTGATTGCAGCGCTTGAGGCTGTTTATCAAGCCGCGGAGACGGGCGTGGAACAATATTTATAGGTTGAAATGGAAAATAGCTGGAGAGATCCAGCTATTTTTTATGTTTGTAAAGAGTAACTCGAAAAATCGAGTTACGTGTGGCGCTCAAGGCAAAAGGAATAGCGTAACTCGAAATAATCGAGTTACGCATAGCGATCAATACAAAAAGAATAGCGTAACTCGAAAAAATCGAGTTACACGTGGCGTCCAAGGCAAAAAGAATATCGTAACTCGAAAAAATCGAGTTGCGATATTCTACGAAGACATAGAAGTAGCAAACCCTATTTAACCGAGCCGCCGCGAGCAAGCTCTTTACGAACAATCGGAGCCACTTTCGTGCCCAGCAACTCAATGGCATGCAGCATCTCACGATGTGGCATTGTACCCACGTTGAGGTGAAGGAAGAAGCGAGTAACGCCGAGGTTTTTGCGCAATAGCAGGATTTTCTCAGCGACATACTCTGGATCGCCTACATAGAGTGCACCGCGTAAGCTTCGAGCAGCGTCGAAGGTAGCACGGTTGTATGCTTGTCCCCAACCGCGTTCGCGTCCGATGACGTTCATTTGCGCAGCGGTTGGTGCGTAAAACAGTTCAGCCGCCCGCTCACTCGTATCACTCACAAAGCCATGCGAATGCGTGGCTATTTGTAAGGTGTCTGGATTGTGACCTGCTTGTCTTGCCGCTTCTTTATACAGCGCCACTAAAGGAGCAAAGCTCTCCGGCATGCCGCCGATGATGGCGAATGCGATCGGCAGCCCCAAAATCCCCGCACGAATCGCGGATTCCGAATTGCCGCCGCTTGCGATCCATACCGGCAACGGGTTTTGCTCGGAGCGTGGGTACACGCCTAGATTCGGAATGTCTGGGCGGTGTGTGCCTTGCCACGTGACTTTTTCGGATTCACGAATTTTCAGCAGCAGCGCCAATTTTTCCTCGAATAATTCGTTATAATCGTCCAAGCTATACCCAAATAGGGGAAATGATTCGATGAAGGAGCCTCGACCTGCCATAATTTCTGCACGTCCGTTCGAGAGTGCATCCAGTGTTGAGAAAGATTGATACACCCGCACAGGGTCATCGGAGGAAAGAACGGTGACCGCACTGGTCAACCGAATATTTTTTGTTACTGCGGCTGCGGCAGCCAAGACGACGGCAGGGGCTGTCCCTGCGTAATCAGCGCGATGATGCTCGCCGATCCCATATACATCCAAGCCGACTTGATCGGCTAGCACGATTTCCTCGACGGCGTTGCGGATGCGTTCGGCGTGGCTCATTATTTTACCTGTTGCAGGATCAGGTGTTGTTTCCAAAAAAGTACTAATGCCTATTTCCATGGTTGGTGCTTGCTCAGACATCTTCGTCTCGCCTCCAAGTAAAGTGATAGGTCTATTGTCTCATGAGCGGAACGCGGGGACAAGTTTTATCCTCTGCGAACTATTGCGGGGAAATGGGTATGGATATAGTATAGTAAAAGAGAATCGTAGTAGGAGACTTGCGGAAACGATCAACAGTTACTATTTGGAGGATGAAATAGCATGACGGTCATTGGACTTATACGACACGGTTTAACAGATTGGAATACGGAACGACGCATTCAGGGGCGAACGGATGTTCCACTGAATGCCTATGGACGTAAGCAAGCGCAATTGTTATCTGAACGCATGAAAGATGAACACTGGGATTACATCTATGCCAGCGATCTGGGGAGAGCTAGAGAAACAGCAGAATATATAGCGCATGTGAAGCAAATGGAAGTGAGTACAGATCAGCGCTTGCGAGAAATGTATTTCGGACAAGTTGAAGGTACAACACTTGAAGAACACGTGGCGAAATGGGGAGAAGATTGGTCCAAGTTGGATCTAGGCGTGGAAACACACCAAGACCTCGCTGCTCGTGGTGTGAACTTCCTTCAAGAAGTGGTCGAAAAGCATCCGAATCAGAAGGTGTTGATCGTCAGCCACGGTGCATTGCTTAGTGTGACGCTCATGGATTTGATCCCTCATGAAGACATCGAGGACCATTTGCATAACACGTCTGTGACGAAATTACGCCACAACGAGAGCCGTTGGGAATGCTTGCAATACAATTGTATTGCGCATTTAGCTGATCTGGGTACTTGACGGTTGACCCGAAGTGCGTGGTATGATCATAACGAAAAGATAAGGTGCTCATGACAGAGTACCTTATTTTTATATCCATATTTTTCATGACGGGTGGAAAGTAAATGAAAAAGCCGACGCTTCGTATCCGTTTACTTCGCAGCTTCTTAGTCATTATTACACCTTTGGTCCTGTTTCTGTATTATGAAAACTACTATGCCATCAAAATTGTTCGAGAGGAAGTGTCGCAATCTACAAGTAATGTACTCGCGATACATATTACGCAGATTGATCGCACGCTAGAAGAAATTACGCACTATCTGTTACAACAGATTGTCACATCCGATACCAAATCTGCCTATCTGGATATGGCATCACTGCCTGAAACGAACGGTAATTATACGCTAGCTAAAATCAAAATCCATAATGAACTTACCTCGGGAAGCACTGCTTTCGAGAATTTTCATTCATTCTTCGCTTATTCCGTCAAAAAAGAGGATTTTATATTCTCTCGGTCCTCGTTCACGGACACGAATGATCTGAAAGAAATGTTGGGTGCGTACTTGCGAGAGAAGGTGAATGGACAAACGTTCAGTAATTGGATTGTTTTTCGATATTGGGAAAAAAGTTATCTGGTACGTGTGGCACAAGCGAGTGATGGGGTATATATCGGTGCAGTCCTCCTGTTGGAGGATCTGATTCGACCTCTGCGCGGATTGGACTATGGCGATCGCTGGGAGGCGATTCTGTTAGATACGACCGGACAACCTTTGACCAAATCCGTGATGTCACCAGAAACGATGACAGCGGTTAATCGAAAGCTGATTACCAATCCGCTTGCTTTTCAAGTTTTTGAAAATCCTGTCGACCAAAAGGATTACCTGCTCGTCAGTACGGACTTTCAACAGGCGCCACTTCGCCTGGCGGCCATGATTCCAGAGAAATCGCTACTGCAGCGTCTGCCATTTTTTCAAGGGGTTATCTATCTCATTCCGCTTGGTGTTATTCTTATCTTTTACTTTTACTCGCATTATTTGCGTAAAATGCTGTTCGCTCCTATGAATTCACTAATTATGGGCATGAGGCGGGTCGTAAAAGGGGATATGGAAATCGGGTTAAAGGAAGCGGAGACAGAGGAACTGAATTTTCTGATCACAACTTTTAATCACATGGTATCTCAAATTAGCCATCTCAAAATTAACGTGTACGAAGAAATGTTGAAAGCCCAGCAATCTGAATTCAAACATTTGCAAGCCCAGATCAATCCGCATTTTTATCTAAACTCCCTGAATATAATTAATAGTCTTTCTACGCTGGGGGAGAATGATCTGATCAAAAAGATGACGGAGCATCTAGCTGATTATTTCCGATTTATAACAAGATCGCATCGGGATACGATCACAATGGATGAAGAAGTACGGCATATCCGCAATTATCTGGAGATTCAAATGCTTCGTTTTCCGGAGAAAATTACGTATAGCATTAATCTGCCTGAACAGCTTTCTCGTACGATGATTCTTCCCTTGATGATCCAACCCTTTGTGGAGAACGCAGTTATTCACGGGATGGAAGAGGGGAGTAAGCCTTTCCATATCGATATCTCCGCAGGTGTTTACCAAGTAGATCCGAACTGTCTGGAAATTCTCATTCGCGATAACGGAGTAGGCTTCACACCTGAAGTCTTGTCAACGTTTAATCAGAAAAAATTTGGAGATGGAACAGGAACCCATATGGGCATTTGGAATGTGTACCGGAGGATGCGTATGGCTTTTGGCAATCAGGCGGAGGTAACCTTTTTGCTAGGTGAGCCGAATGGCGCCATTGTATGTCTGATTATTCCGGCAATTGGCGCATTTCACGAAATGGAGGATGAGGAAAATGGCAAAGTTGATGATCGTCGATGATGAGGTGTATGTGCTGCGTGCCATGATGAGGTCTATCGATTTTGCGGCACTTGGCTTTGAAGAAGTGTTTCAGGCCATGGGCGGTAAAGAAGCAATGGAAATATTGAAAGCGCATTCCATCGATCTAATCATTTGCGATATTGAAATGCCTGGCATGAGCGGCTTGGAGCTAATTGAATGGGTAAATGATCATTATCCCGAAGTGGAAACCATTTTTTTAACTGGACATGCCGAATTCTCCTATGCGAAAAAAGCCGTACAATTAGGCAGCTTCGAATATTTGCTTAAGCCTGTCAAAACTGAAGAGCTTGTCCTGACAATTAATAAGGCGATTGAGACGATCAATGAAAACAGGAATGCCGTGCAAATGGTGGAAACGAGCAAGAAATACCGCACTTTGTGGGAACGTCAGAAATCCGTTGTCGTTGAGCGCTATTGGCAGAACCTATTGTCAGGTAGAATTATTCCTGAAGTGAGCAATCTGCAAGCGGTCAATTTACCTTTAAGGACTGATTCGCAAATCTTGCCAATTCTCATCAGTATCGAGCAATGGCATAAGGAATTCAGCTTACGCGATGAGGACACGTTGGAGTATGCGATTCGCAACGCAGCGTCTGAGCTCCTTCTAGGCGGTTTTGCCGGGGACATTATCAAAGATGAGAATGGAATTCTCTTTGCACTTGTATATGAATCGTCCGAACGGTCGTCCAATGTGCAGCAATTGTCTGAAGCATGCCGAACGTTCACAGATGCTTGCAGTCGGTACTTTTACTGCACAGTTTCCTGTTATATCGGGCACTTGGTTCCGTTCCCAGAGCTTACAGAGGTGTACCATCGGTTAATTGAAATGGAGCAGGAGAATTTGTCCAATCCCTTGTCTGTTCAGCAGCTGAATCAAACGGTACGCTCTTCCAATGCTAGCAAGCATCCGTTCGTCATCCCATGGTCGGATTGGGTCATTCTTTTTGAAACAGGTAATAAAACAGAGCTCCTAAAGCGGTTAGATCAACTATTTGCCGGGATGCAGGAAGGCGGTGCAGATACGGAGTCGGCCAGTGCACTGTATCATGCGTTAGTGTATATGATCTATCACGTTGCTCATAAGAATGGTTTTTCGGTGAAAGAGTGGTCGGGACTTCGTGAACGCAGCGGGGAATTAAATGCCATTCGTTCGATTTCCCAATTGAAAACATGGGCGGAGAAAATCATCGATACGGGATCACGCTATCTCGAATCCCAAAGAAATGAAAGCTCTCAAATTATTGAGAAGACCAAGCAATTCATCAAAGCCAACTTGAAGGATGTTACACGGGAAAAGGCCGCTGGTTACATTTACTTGAATTCCGCTTATCTGTCACGCATATTCAAACGGGAAACAGGTCAGTCCCTGATTGACTTCATCATTAATGCGAAGATGGATCGGGCGAAAATATTGCTGACGGAATCGAGTCTGAAAATTGTTGATATCTGCGAGGAGATTGGCTACGAGAATTACTCGCATTTCGGACAAGCGTTTAAGAAGAAGGTAGGCATTTCGCCAGTGGAATTCCGTAAACGATTCCAAAATCTAGAATTGAAATAATGGTTGATCTCATAGAAAGTTTGGCACGATGCCAGACTTTTTTTGTTTTCGTGAGATGTTTGTGGTTTAAAGCAGTCACAAAAACGAGATAGGAGTCACGCTACCCGATAGAGAGAGAGAGAAAACGACAGTATACTAGGAGTATAGGAATTAAGTGAAAGGTGTGACATCGCATGAAAAGCAATAACATTAATCTAAAGTCACAAAACATGTTCGTACGATTCTTGCGTAATGTGAGGAAAGACAAGGCGCTGCTTTTGTTGCTTCTGCCTGGCGTCCTGTATCTAATCTTAAACAACTACCTGCCCATGTTCGGTGTCGTGATTGCTTTTAAACACATCGACTACTCCAAAGGGATTCTCGGCAGCGACTGGGTTGGATTCGATAACTTCAAGTTCCTGTTCGCTACGAAGGAAGTTTGGATCATTACGCGAAACACTGTGCTGTATAATGCGTTGTTTATTTTGCTTCATCTAGTTATACCTGTTGGGTTTGCCATTGCCTTGAATGAGATGAGAGTGCGGCTCGCAGCACGATTTTATCAAAGTGTCATGTTTCTGCCTTACTTCTTGTCCATGATTGTTGTTAGTTATCTGGGGTATTCGTTGTTAAACAGTGAGTATGGCTTTATTAACAAATCACTGCTGGAACCGCTCGGTTTTCCTGCGGTATCGTGGTACAGCGAAGTTAAGTTTTGGCCGTATATTCTACCGCTTGTGAATATATGGAAGTCTGTCGGCTACTACAGCATTGTGTATTTGGCGGCGATCATCGGGATCGATAACGAATACTACGAAGCAGCGCACATCGACGGTGCGAGCAAGTGGCAGCAGATTACACGTATTACGATTCCGCTCATTCGTCCCGTGCTCATTATCTTGACGCTATTGCAGGTAGGTAAAATTTTCAATGCGGATTTTGGTTTATTCTATCAAGTACCTCTTGATTCGGGAGCGCTTTACTCGGCGACACAGGTCATCGATACGTATGTGTATCGCGCGCTTCTTACGCTGGGAGACATCGGGATGTCCTCAGCAGCTGGTTTATATCAAGCTTCCGTAGGGTTTGTGCTAGTGCTGACCACGAATTATGTAGTGCGTAAAATCGATAAAGAGAATGCATTGTTCTAGGAGGGGTTGGAATGAAAGAATCTGTTCAGAAGTTGACTGTAGCCTCGCAAGCTCCCCCGCAGGGTAGCAAACTTGCGCTGACTAGGCGGAAGCGTGAAATCAATTCTATTAAAAAACCGACTGAAATTGCTTTGCATCTGTTCTTCCTACTGTTCTCAGCTGCCTGTATTTTTCCAGTCCTCGTTGTGTTAGGCGTTTCGCTGACGGATCAGGATACGATTTACCTGTTTGGCTATAATGTCATCCCGCGCGTATTCAGCTGGGCTGCTTACGAGTATCTCTTGCGGGATCTCGGTCCGATCCTTAGATCGTACAGTATCACGATCTTCGTGACGGTATTCGGAACGATCATAGCGCTCACGATCACGGCTTTGGTCGCGTATCCTTTATCCCGGCAAGATTTTTCTTTTCGAAATTTCTTCTCATTTTTCGTCTTCTTCACGATGATTTTCGGCGGAGGATTGGTACCTTGGTATCTCGTGTATACCAACTTCATCGATTTGCGGGACTCGATTTGGGCATTAATTGTTCCGAACCATTTGCTAGGTGCCTTCTACGTTATTATTATGAGGACGTTTTTTACGACCAGCATTCATCCATCCATCCTGGAATCAGCCAAGATTGACGGAGCTGGCGAGATCCGGATTTTCACACAAATCGTTCTGCCATTATCACTGCCAGTACTGGCGACCATCGGTCTGTTCTATACGTTGAGCTACTGGAACGA
This sequence comes from Paenibacillus sp. J22P90, assembly GCF_059692195.1. Lineage (NCBI taxonomy): Bacteria > Bacillati > Bacillota > Bacilli > Caryophanales > Paenibacillaceae > Paenibacillus > Paenibacillus sp. J22P90. The sequence continues at coordinate 406,629 of NZ_JCAUAY010000004.1, read as the reverse complement.
TTGGTTTAATTCCTTAGTGTTTTTAAATACAGATAAGCTGGTTTCCATTCAATATTTGATGTATAAAGCGTTGCGAAACTTACAATATTTAACTACCATTGCTGTGGATAGTGGAGTAGGCGATCAGACTGCCAAACTTCCGAGTGAAACGGCTCGGATGGCGATGGCCATTATCGGGATGGGGCCAATTGTGCTGGCGTACCCATTCTTCCAGAAATACTTCGTAAAAGGTTTAACGGTTGGCGCAGTAAAAGGGTAGGCTTCATCCGGTCATCGCACTGGTCGAGCATATAGTAAGTTCATAAATACGAACTAAATGGAGGGTTAAAAAAATGAAATCGATTCGCAGTAGAATTGGCGCTGCCTTAGGGATCACCTTAACAGCAAGCCTTGTGCTCAGCGCTTGCTCCTCAGGTACGTCTAGCACCAGCACCAGCAGCCCGGCACCCGCTACAAGCGCAACTCCAGCGACTACAGCCGCAGCACCAAAACTAGATCCGTACACGATCAAGATGTTCGTGCCTGGTGTGCCACAGAAAGACCAAGAGCTTGTCAACGCTGAGATCAGCAAGTATTTGAAAGACAAGATTAATGTAACGCTCGATATGCAGGTTATCGATTGGGGCAGTTGGGCGGACAAAATGAATTTGAAATACGCGTCCAACGAGGTGTTTGATATTACGTGGACGACTTCGTGGGACAACTGGGTTGGCAAAATCCAAAACAAATCAATCATTCCGCTTGATGACTTGATAGCGAAATATGGGCAAGATGCAGTGAAAATTGTAAATCCTAAGGTAATGAACGGAATCAAGTATAACGGCGTCACGTACGGAATGCCGACCAACAAAGAATTTGCCGCCAATAAAGGGTTCCTGGTGCGCAAGGATTTAGTGGATAAGTATAAGTTCGATCTCGCTTCAGTGAAAAAACCAGAAGATATGGAGCCGTTCTTCGAGGTCATTAAGAAGAATGAGCCAGGGATGATTCCGTTCCTAAGCAGCAAGGGCAATGCGCTATTCATCGCCTTGCAAGAAGGCAATTTTTACGGGGCAAGCTCCAGTGCAACAAATCTTGGCGTCCTAGATCGTACGACGAAAGATCTGAAGCTAGTTGACCTTTATAGTGATCCACGCTACATGGATATGCTGAAACTGGCGAATAAATGGTACAAAGCAGGCTACATTAACAAAGATGCTGCGACGTTGACCGACTTCGCAGGCACATACCGCTCGGGTAAAGTATTTGCTTTCCCTGAAACATTGAAACCGGGCAAAGATTTGGAAGTGTCACAAGCGAGCGGTCAAAAATGGGTTCAAGTTGAGTTTACGAAGCCGCTTATTACAACGGGAAGTGTACTCGGAAATATGTTGTCTATTTCCCGTACGTCCAAAAATCCAGAGCGTGTTATGATGTTCCTGAATCTGTTGTATTCGGATAAAGCGTTGCTCAATATGATTGCATTCGGGATTGAAGGCAAGCACTTTGTGAAGAAAGACGCGAATACGATCGACTTTCCGCAGGGTGTGACAGCCCAAACTTCTGGGTATTCACTTGGAGCTCCTTACATGTTCGGCAATCAGTTCAATGATTACCTCTGGACGAACGAAGATCCGCAGAAATGGGATAAATACAATAAGTTTAATACGGACGGGGAAGAAGCGAAGGGCATTGGCTTTATTTTCAACAATGAAAATGTGAAAAACGAAATCAGTGCGTACACCAATGCTTTAGCTGAGTTCTACCCTGGTTTGATCACAGGTACACTAGACCCAGTAGAATACCTGCCTAAGATGGTTGAGAAGTTGAAAGCAGCGGGTATGGATAAAATTAATAAAGAAGTTCAAACACAGCTGGATGCATGGGCAGCTGCTAATAAAAAATAATGAATACATGGACGGCTCCGATAATCGGGGCCGTTCCCATTTACAATAGTAGAATTTATATGTTTCACATCATAATTTGACTATATTTCTCCATAAACGCTCCCGTCCTTGAAGGACGGCGTAGCCGTTTATTTTGAGTAAGGGTGAGCTGCATGTGGAAAATTGAAAAAAATAAACTAGCTATGGTCATTGCCATTGTACTCATTGCCTCTAATCTGCGGGCGCCATTAACGTCCATTAGTCCACTGCTGGAATCGATTAGTCAAAAGTTAAGCTTGTCACATCTTGTGGCAGGCACATTAACGACGCTGCCTCTAATGGCTTTTGCAGCTTTCTCTATCTTGTCGCCACGATTGGCCAATCGCTTTGGGCTGGAACGCGTGGTGTTGGCTGCATTATTCCTGCTAGCGTCAGGTCTTCTGCTGCGACCTTGGTCAGGTGTCAGTCTGCTTCTTGTCGGCACGACTATGGCCGGTATGGGTATCGCCGTTGGCAATGTCTTGCTGCCATCCTTGCTTAATCGTTATTTTCCAGACCGACTTGGATTTATGACCGGCATCTACACAGTCTCGATGAATCTAACAGGATCTATTGCTTCGGCCACAAGTATCCCAATTGCCAGATCTTTAGGCTGGGGATGGGAGAAAACGTTGGCCTTATGGGGATTCCTTGCCATTATAACCGCCTCGTATTGGTTGTATTGCATTCGAGCTCGTCGGCATGCAACGCAATCCGTTAATCAAAGTAAAGGTAAAGGTATATCCTTATGGCGATATAAACTGTCGTGGCAAATTACGTTGTATTTGGGACTGCAATCCTTCTTTTTCTATGTGGTCATGGCTTGGCTGCCCGATATTGCAGCGGAACGCGGAGTCGGGGCAGGCACCTCTGGTGTCATGGTCGCTTTAATGCAATTTGCCGGGCTTCCCTTTAATTTCGTAGTACCCTTGATTGCAGTTAAGGTAAAGAATCAACGCGTATTAGCGTTGACGAGTGCCGCCATGTCTATTGGCGGGGTTATTTGTTTATTTATGAATCATGCGGTGCTGCTTGCTTTAGGTGGCGCTCTCATCGGCAGTGCAGCCGGGTTTGCATTCAGTTTGACCATGATGTTCTTTAATTTACGAACGAACAGCACGCGTCAAGCAGCTGAAATATCCGGCATGGCGCAATCCATCGGGTATACGCTTGCTTGTACAGGACCAGCATTATTCGGCTGGCTGCATGATTTGAGCGGAGGCTGGCGTATGCCGCTTAGTGTGCTATTCGTAGCGATCATCGTGTTCTTATGGGCAGGGCTAGGTGCGGGAAGAAATATTCGACTTCCAGAAGAAGAGAGGTTATCTGCATGAATGTTGATGAAATTCGCGAAAATTTGGGTATTATCAGAACCGGCTCAGGCTCATGGCTGTTCGATGAAGACAGCGAACAAGTACGTAAGCGAATACTTACCGACGCTGCGTATTTGCCATTTCTGGAACAATTAGTCGCAGAAGGGGATCGATTTTTGCAGGCATCGATTCCCGATCTGCCTTGGTCGCTTTTCCGAAGAATTTGGGAGGATGGAAACCGCAAAACGTATGAAGCAGATTATTTCCATCGGAGACAACGATTAGCCGCATTAGGGTTGTTGAGTTGGCTATGGCCGGAGCGTGAAGACTATCGGGAAGGATTGTTAGACATCGTTTGGGCGATCTGCAACGAGTTTTCTTGGTGTGTTCCCGCACATTTTGAGAGCTTGCCAGGGAACGTAGCAATGAGGCAGTCTGTCCATGATCCGCACATTGGTAACCATGATCCGGCTTTAGGCATCGATCTTTTCGCAGCGGAAACAGCGTTTACGTTAGCTGAGATCCTTCAGCTTACGGGAGATTGGTGGCCGGAGGCTGTGCGTGGTCGTATTTATCGAGAAACGTATCGCCGAGTATTTATTCCCTATCTGCAAAACGATTATTTTTGGGAAGCTGTGCGCAATAATTGGGCGGCTGTGTGCGCTGGCTCGATTGCCGCAGCTGCCATTTATCTAATTGAAGATTCACAGGAGCTTGCCTTGGTATTGGAGAAAGCGCTCCCGATTCTTGATCTCTTCCTGGAAGGCTATGGAGATGACGGCGCCTGCTTGGAAGGCTATATGTATTGGAGTTATGGCTTTGGATACTATACGTATGCTGCACATCTCATAGAACGCAGGACGGCTGGAGGCATCAACCTTTTTAATCACCCAAAAGTGCAAGCGATTGCCTTATTTCAGCAAAAATGTTTTCTGACGGGAAGAAAGACGGTTAATTTCTCTGATTCGCAAGATGAAGCAGACGTGAATATCGGGCTGACACACGAATGGGCTAGAAGAGTACCTGAGCTTCATATCCCTGAATATAGCTTCGAGTGCAAACAGATTTACGATCATTGCGGACGCTTCGCGTCAGCGCTGCGTAAATTGATTTGGTTTGACTCAAACCTAAAAGGAACGGATTGGGAAGAAGCTTCCTATTATTTGCCGGATGCGCAGTGGGTCATTTCGCGTGTTCACCAACAAAATGGTAGCTTCTGTTTCGCTGCCAAAGGCGGTTACAATGATGAGCCGCATAATCATAATGACATTGGTCATTTTATTTTGACTGCAGGGGATGAAACGTTTCTTGCCGATATGGGCGCCGGTCTCTATACCAAACAGTATTTTAGTCCAGCTCGATACACGTTTATCGGCAATGGCGCGCAAGGGCATTCCATTCCACTGATCAATAATGAACTTCAGCTCACGGGCAAGGAGATTAAAGCAAAGGTGCTTGAGGCGAAAATCGGCCCCGATTGTGACCGGTTTACATTGGATCTGAGGGATACCTATGGGCAAGCGAATTTATACACATTTGAACGCAGCTGGACGTGGCAAAAGGATTGCAGTCCTCCTAGACTTCAACTGGAGGATCAATTCGAGTTTGGTGAAGGCACGAACTCGGTGAAGGAACGGTTTATTTGTGTCATGCAGCCTGAGATTTATGGGCAAGGGCGTGTCGAGCTGGAGGGTAGCCGATATAAGCTAGTCATTCAGTTTGATGAAACTTTCCTGGAACCGTCAGTGGAACCGTTGAACTTTATGAACCACTTTGGCAAGGAAGTGATGTTCTATGCGTTAGATTTTAATCAAAAGGAGATGGACAATGCTCAGCGTTTCCGCTTCGAACTTCACTTTGAAATCAAGTAGTTGGCAGCTGACACTTAGAATAGGTTACAAATTCGATGTTAATGTCATGTAATCATATAGTCGAAGCTAATTCGTAACTGTTAATATGTGGGTGATCTGAAAACGATTTCACTTGGAGGTGAGAAAATTACATATGAAAAAGGCGAGGAACAGCAAACTGACTATCGGTTTATGGTGTTTTATCTTGGTTCTGGCAGTCATTCTGCTATCTGGAAGCATCACGCTCAATCGAGATGACAGTTCTGATGCTGCAAGTGTTGCTTCCGTCAATGGCGAGGTTGTTGAAGCTAAAGAGTTTTCCGCATTTTTACTGGCGGAGCGCGCTAAGATCCTTGCCTATTTTCAGCATAAATATGGCGCAGATGATGGTCCGAAATTTTGGACAACGAGTTTTCAAGATGAAGTTCCTTTGGACAAAATAACAAAAGACGTGCTTCAAAAAGTGACGATGTTGAAACTCCAGCAATCGCTAGGCATACAGCATGGTCTGCTTCGAGATGCCAGTTATACGGCTTTTCTTGAAGAACTGCGGAGCGAAAATGAAAGAAGAACAAAGGATGCAGGAAGCGGTAAGCCAATCTATGGTCCGAAACGACTTGAGGAAAAAGTTTATTACGAGATGAGACAGTCACAATTGCTTCAAGACCTTAAGCGTAAGCTGAACAACAGTGCGGCAATCAAGGATGAAGAGATTCGTGCTTATTATAAGGAGAACAAACGGGATTTTGTGAAAGCAGGTTCGAGCAAGGTGAGAATGCTTTCTATATCCTATAGTTTAACGAACGAAGGAACATCCAAATCGACTGCAGAGCTTCTGATGAAGGATATCAACAAGAAATTGGAAGCAGGGGAAGATTTTACGGCAGTAACCGATTCGTATTGTAAAAATCAGCCCGCTATCTACACCTGCAAGGAACAAGTTTTCGACGCCACCACGGCCAGATTGGACGCAATGTCAGGTCCTGCCATCGCTTTAGCAGCGAAAGGTCTGCAAAAGGATGAAATTAGCGGCGTTATTGAGGAGAAGCAGACACTTAACCTACTAAAATGTGTGGAAAAACAAGCTGACATATTACTTCCACTGGATGAGGTGAAGAAGGGAATTGCACAAAAACTAGGCGATCAAGCGTTCGATCGGTTCCTTCAAGATCAAGCAAGTCATGCTGAGCTGATTGTAAATGATGAGAATGTAAAGTCCGTTGCAGCTAAAGTATTGCTCGATAAGTAAGGAAATTCGAGATAATGACGAGGTGGCAGAATGAGAAAACTAGTAACAATTCTTACATTGGCAGCTCTCTTATTCAGCATGGTTCCTATAGCAACTCATGAGGCCGAGGCCGCAACTGTAACTGTTTTATCGGAGAACTTCGAAAGTACAACTGTTGGTCAAGTTCCGGCGGGTTGGGTTGCCTCAGCAAGTCCCAATTTAGTCAGTGTTGTGGCAGATACATATGGAAACCGCTCATTGTCCACGACTGAAAATAATAATGGTACTGCCAACACAGCTACCTACAACTTTGCTACACCCATAACTACTTCGTTTAGCGCAGATTTGCGTGCGAAGACGAGTACAATTAACGGAGACTTCGAAGGTTACTTCTTTGCTCTGAAGGATGGGAGTGGCGCGAAAGTAGTCGAGCTATTATTTTACAACAACACGATTTCGCGCAGAACAACAGGTGCAACGGATAAGACCACAGTCAAGTCCGGCATTGTGGCGAATCAGTGGTACAACATTCATGTGGATGTTGATATGGTGGCCAAGAAATATAGTGTAGCGATTGATGGTGTACCGATTACTTCTGCTGCAAATATTTCACTTTACACGCCGACTGCGACTGAAGTATCCCAGTATGCGTTTTCTTCGTACCGGTATCGAGCAGGCACAACCGCCGTGGACGATATCGTCATTGTTAAAGAAACGGGAGGCGTCCCAACAAACCAAGCTCCCTCAGCAGTAACATTAAATGTGTATGGCACGCCTATACTTGGGAATACGTTAACTGGCGACTACATCTTCAGCGATGCGGAATCGGATCCTGAAGGAACGTCGATCTACAAGTGGTATCGGGGCACACAAGCAAATGGTTCGGATAGAACAGCTATTGCGAATGCAGTGAATACCGACTATACAATTGTGGCGGAAGATATCGGCAAGTTTTTATTTTTTGGTGTGACACCGGTTGCACAACAAGGGACGCCAACTGGCACGCATGTCGTAAGCACTGGTGTCTATGTTTCTCAGCCGCCTACATCCCCACAGGCGGGAACTGTGGTCGGCAATACGATTGCTTTTGACAGCACTAATCGGTTTATTGATGATTTGACTAATTTCTCAAAAGTGTTCAGTTACAAAGGAACGTCCATTAACAGTGGCGGTGCGGTTGGCGTGGCTGGCGATTTCTCCTACTATGCCGGTGCGAACGACTTTAAGTCTTTGGATATGGAAGTTACCTATAACAAATGGACGCTGAACTTTACGGCTCAAAATGAACTGTCCGTCTTTGAAGCGGTGTACAACAGCCAGACAGGTACTTTTGAGAACGGCAAGAAAGTGACCCTACTTCGTAAGCTTCGTCCGGAACTCATGACATCTGGTGTTCAGTATGTGAAAGCGACATACTCGACGGCTGAACCGATTACACCAGGAACCAAATATCTCCGTGCCATCTTACCACAATCTGGATTTTATGGAGATTCAGCTACAGCAAATGACTTTAGAATTGATCAAATTACCATCGAAAGTTCCCTGTCAACGACTGCACCATTGGGTGGTTATTTGATTGATGATGCATCTAGTTTCGCCATGTACACAGCGGGGAGTGATACGAGCAATCTGCAAGTGATCAATCCAACGAATATAGCGGATATTCGAACTTTTGGTACAACTTCTTATATAAAACGTAAGGATCCGACGGTTGCCTCAATGATGACGTATGCAGCCCCAGCTGGTAAGGATTTCAAAAATGCTTACGTTGAAGGCTATTATTTCGGCAATGTGCCTAGCAGCCAAGCCATGGAGATCTGGACTTCGACCAATGGCACTGATTTTACGGTTTACAATATCGCAGGTGTTTATAAGCATCCTGCTTTCGGATCGTTAGCCAATAACAGCATTCCAGATGTTCTGCAGGCGAATTATTTGCCGCCAGGAGTGAAATTCGTAAGAGTGAAGCTCATTGGAAATATAGCAAATGGGTTCCCTTACGTGACGAAGATGGCTTTCGGCTATGGTGCGGAAGTTGTTGTAGCTCCGATTGATACCGATATTCTGATCAAACAGGCATCAGGAGAAATCGTCTTAGACGGTGTGGTTGACACCGATTCGAACGGAAATCCGACTGGTGAATGGGCAGGTAGCGAGCTGCTGCGCATTGCAGGCGTAACCGATAATAACGGGGATAAGCACAGTGCGGACATTTATTTTAAATATGATGAGAGGAAGCTGTATCTCGGAGCCAAAATCAAAGATCCAACACCGATGATTAACACCAAAACGGGGACCGGCATTTGGAATGGTGACGTGCTGGAATTGTTTATGGGCGCGGAGGACCTGGATTATTTCTTGTATCCGGATAAAAAGAGTACAATGCTGCCTACTGATATTCAGCTGGTACTCGGAAGCGGAATTGATTTTGGTTATCAATCTTACATGTCCATTAATGGCGTAAACTCCAAACCGTCCGTCTTCATGGAGCTTAAGAAGGACACGGATGGAAAAGGGTACACGATGGAAGTGGCCATACCTCTGCATGCATTAAATTTGTCTCAGCCATGGACGGGAAAACCATTTATTCTGAATGCTTTCCTCAGCGACGGTGGCTTTGCCAGCCGTGGACAATGGGGCTGGACGATTAATGGCGAGGTGAACAAGAAGGTAAGAGGAAACTTTGGTAAGATTGCCTTTGAGCCATCGACGCCGCCTGTATCAGAAATGAATTTAACGACGATCGTAGATCCGAGCACACAATTCGTAACCGTGAGCGGACAAACGTTGAATCTGCAAAACAAATATGTGACGATGGCGATGCAAAATGCTACCGGGACAACGATCGCGTTGGATCAAACCGTGAGCAATGAAGCTGGTAACTTTACGTTCCAGTTCGATTTAAACCGTTTGGCGAACAGAAAAGGATCGTACACGGTTAAAGTTGGCGGCCAAGGTATCCAAGTTCCGCAAACAGCGGCCTTTACAGTAGGTGATGCTACTTCGACCATCTCACCACTTACGGCTTCGTTTGATAAGAACGTTTCCAAGCAAGCTGACGTAAACGTTGATATGAACTTGTATGGGAATACGCTGACAGCGATCAAGAATGGAACTTATCTCCTTGCTGCAGGTACGGATTATGTCGTGAACGGAACTCATGTTGTTTTGTCCAAGACGTACCTCGCGACTTTGCCAATAGGCAACGCGACGTTCTCTTTCGAATTCAGCGCAGGAGCTGCTTCTACGTTGAGCTTGCAGGTAATTAACACGATTTATTCAGAAGAAAATGTGAGTATCGTCGTTAATTCCAATGCGCTCCAGATTAGCATTCCAGCGGAAACCTTTAGTGCCAAAGGAAAGAAAAAGTTTGATATCAAGTCGGATGAGCTAAACGTGAGCATTCCATCAGAAGTGGTTAAACAAGTAGCTGCTTTGACAACAGGATCAGCATGGAACAATGCTGTGGCGACATTTAGCATCACGCCGCTTGCTGCACCTGAGTTTCAAGGTATTGCTAAAGTAAGCAGTGAAAACTACAATTTCGTTGTGACCCTGACAAGTCCAACTGGCCAGAGTCTTAGCGTGACTCAATTTGATGAGCCGATCACACTTCGTCTGGATCTCAAGGGCAATGCGGCGGCGAAGCGGGCGGCTATTGACTACATTTTGGCATATGGCCTATTGTCCTACATCGGCGGCCAATGAGGAGGGTAACCATGAATTTTAAACGTCAAATTGTACAGATGATTTCCATAGTCATGGCGGCAATTATGCTGCTAGGCGTATGGGGAGCTGTCGGTCCTGTTAATCGTGCCTATGCTGACGGAGTTACCTACTATATTGATGCCGTAAACGGAAATGACAGTAGTAACGGAACGAGTGAAGCGACAGCTTGGAAGAGCTTAACGAAGGTAAACAACAAGACCAATTTTCAACCTGGCGATCATATTTTGTTCAAATCTGGCGGTTCCTGGTCGGGTTCGTTGAAGCTGAAAAGCTCAGGAGCAGAAGGTAATCCAATTGTTGTAGGCAAATATGGGGATGGTCCTACGCCGATCATCAACGCTAATGCCGCTTATGCAGCCATTGATCTGGAAAACATTCAGTATATCACGCTGCAGGATCTGGAGTTAACGAACTTTAATCCAGCGGCTCCGGATGATTACAAAACAGGTTTTTACAGAAGAAGCGGAATCTGGATTAAGTCATTTCATAATGGACCTATGAATGATATTACGATTCGTAATATGGATATTCATGATGTCACAGGGATGAATTTGACAGGCGAAGCGACGACCACGACTACAGATGGTAAGGATAAAGGGGTTAACAAAAATGCGAACGCCGGTATCCAAATCGAAGCTTGGGAATTTGAAACCGGTAAGCCCAAAGCATATATTGACGGCTTGACGCTTGAAAACAATTATATTCATGATCTGGCGGTCATAGGGGTTAATATTACAGCCTTCTCCAATGATGTCGCGTATTTCAACAAAAATGTCACGATTAGAGGCAACACGGTATCAAATACCGGAGCTGACGGCATCATTGTAGGGGTTTCAGTCAATCCATTGATTGAGCATAATATCAGTTTGGATGCGGGTGCCTATGCCCCTGGTATCAAATGGATTGCAGGTATCTGGGTATGGAGAACCGACCGAGCGCTCGTGCAATTTAACGAGGTAGGCCGTACACGCGCAGAGATCAAAGCGGATTCGGATTCTGCTGCATTTGACACGGATCTGGCTACGCGAGGCGATCATATTTTCCAATATAACTACACCCATGACAATGCGGGCGGATTCTTCATGGATATGGGACAGTTGAAAGGCGGTATCAACATCCTACGCTATAACATCAGTCAGAACGATAAGCGTGATGGATGGCATAGCTACACGATGAACATCAACGACCCAGGAATCTACTACAACAACGTCTTCTATAATGATCTAGGCATAGGGTTCCAAATGAAAAATAATCCGAATGCCACGTATATGAATAACGTTTTCTATGTAACTGGGCCATCACCCGTCACAGAAACGTATCCGACAGGACCCAAATTCCTGTCCAACGCTTTCTATGGCAAAGCCGCACCGACACATGGAAAGAATAACGTCGTCGGTAATCCAGGCTTCGTAGATCCGGGTAAAGGTGTGGACGGTTACAACACGGTAGAGGGTTATAAGTTGAAGCCTGATTCACCGTTAATTGGAGCGGGTGCTGTGGTCGCTAACAACGGGGGAAGAGACTTCTGGAACAATCCGATTTACCGAGGATTGCCGGATATCGGAGCTTTCGAAGATTCGTCTACAGCAATCAATGACACAATTGCTCCAGCAAAACCGACGACGGTGGCCGTGAAGGATTTCCAAGATTCGACCGTAACCTTGACATGGGCAGCTTCTGAAAATGGCGTGGAACTCGATGCGGATATATATAACGCAGCGAACAATCAATTGCTCACTTCCGTGATCGCGAGCAATGAAGCGACAGTGACAGGACTCACACCAGATACGGATTACAATCTCTATGTGGTGGCTAAAGACAGGAATTGGAATCTGTCTGAGCCGAGCGCAAGCGTTGCCGTAAAAACGCGCAAGTCCGTCATCGTCGATGATCCGCAGTCTGTGAAGGTCGGCACCTGGACGGCTTCAACAGGAACCAATTCCTTTAATAACAGCTTTGTGAAGATTGCAGCTGGATCAGGAACAAACTCGGTCAAATGGACGCCTCAGGTTACGATCCCTGGTTTTTACGCTGTGTATTACTATCTGCCGGACGGGGGATCATCCAGAGCGGGGAATGCAAAGTACACGGTCGCCTCTGCAACTGGTTCAAAAACCTATACGGCCGATCAAAGGCCAGTAAGAGGCGGAACCTGGAATATACTCGGCATCCATAGCTTTAGTGCAGGTACTTCAGGTTACGTTCAATTGAACGATGCTGCAAATGGCGAGGTCGTAGCGGATGCGATTAAGCTCGTGTATTTAGAAGGCTTTGGCTTAGAGGATATCGCTCGGATTCAGCTATTCTCCTCGAAGCTGCAGCTGCGCGTAGGAGAATCCACTAGATTCTCCGTGACGGGCACAGATAGCGAGGGGCAAGCGGTAGAGCTGCCTACGGATTCACCGGAGCTGACGTACATCGTAGACGATCCGACTATTGCAACGATCAGCGGTGGATCTATCATTGGGCTTGCTGATGGTGTAACGCGTTTCCATGCCAAATTTAATTATAATGGCCGCATTACCGAAAGCAATTCGGTTGAAGTGATCGTCGGACCGAAGATGAGCGTGGATACACCTGTGTTTACGGATGCAAATGGTCAAGAATTAACCGAGATGACGGCGGGCACGATTACGGTATCATCCAGAATTATTAACTCGTCCGATAAGCACTTGAACGCAACGTTAATTGTCGCCTTGTACGGTCCTTCCGGCATCGTGGAAACGAAGAGTCAGGAGGTTGTATTGAACAAATACGACAATAATACGTTAACTGTGTCGATTACGACGCCAGAATCGGTAGAAGGCTATTCGATCAAAGCGTTTATTTGGGATAATCTCATCGATATGTCGGCATTAACTGATTTGGTGATTTTGCAATAAGGGATTAGAGAATAGAATGTAGAGGGAACCGTCTTCGGGCGGTTCTCTTACAAAAAAACCAAAGTTTTACAAATGGGAAATTATAGAAAAATGATCAGGAAGTGGACACGATGTTTACCTATAAAGATTCTACTTTACTCGCACCATCGCTAGATTTGGAGGGAACTTCGGGTCAGCCTTTGTTAAGAGGCTTCGGAGTAATGGTTACTTTGGATGGTGAAGCACCCAAGAGGCTTATGTATCAAGCTTGCGATACAAGATGTGGTGTGAACAAACTTGGGTCTTATGATGAGTATACATTGAAATTTGAAAATGAAGCGGAAGTATCTGTATCAATATCGTTGCGGTGTTACAGCGATATTGTCCTTGGTTTTGTAGCGGGGCAGATTCATAGTGAGAACTCGTTCATGCGGAGGAAGTCGTTCGCGGGCAAACAGGGAATCGCAATTACAATAGATCAAATTGAAGCGATCAGCGGCCTTATGGCAAATTATCAGCACAGTGACTGGTGGACTCGGCCACATTTTGATACAGATCCTGCCAAGCTGCCTGCTCAGACAATTTCACTGCTTTGGGAGACTGATGCAGCTTACTATCGATTGTTGCCGGTTTGCGGTCCCGTGTGTCGAACCGATCTTCAAGGTGGAGGCGGCTCGTCGGCGCAGGGCTTCTCAATCATTCTGTCTTCCTACCAGGGCGGTTTGCAGAGAAATGAAGCACTAGCTTTCGGCTTGGGGGTCGGGTCAGATCCATTCATATTGTCGGATCGCACAACGGAAGCTGCGCTGATGGAGCTGGACTATCCAGTCCTCCCGCGCGAGCGCAAAACGTATCCTGAAGTGTTGGATTACTTGGGGTGGTGCAGCTGGGACGCCTTTTATCAGAAGGTGGATGAGCAAGGTGTATTGGCGAAAGCCGTGGAGTTTAACCAATTGGGACTCCCGGTTCGCTGGATGATGATTGATGACGGCTGGTCGACATCGTCGGACGGGAAGCTGCAGGCATTTGAAGCCAATTCCGACAAGTTTCCAGAGGGGCTGTCCCATACAGTCTCTTTGTTAAAAGAACAGCACGGTGTAAAGTGGGTCGGTGTTTGGCATACGATTGTTGGCTACTGGTGTGGAATCCATCCGGAGAGTGCGATAGCGAAGTCGCTAAGTCAATACTTATACAGCACGCCAGATGGCAGTCTAATTCCTTATCCGGATCCGGCTTTGGGCTTCGGTTTTTGGCATGCGTGGCATGGGTATCTTAGCAACCAGGGCATAGATTTCGTCAAGATCGACAGTCAGGCTGCCATTAACAACTTCCTGCAATACGATCGGTCCATTGGTGCATCAGCATCCGCTGCTCATCAAGCTATAGAGGCCTCCGTTGCGCTTCATTTTAATTTGACGATGATCAATTGTATGGGATTGGGCGCTGAAAATATATGGCATCGCCCCAAATCTGCCGTATCGCGCAACAGTGATGATTTTATGCCTAAGATTAGGCACGGTTTTCGTGAGCATGCCCTGCAGAACGCCTACAATTCCTACTATCACAGCCCCTTCTATTGGGGGGATTGGGATATGTTTTGGACGATCAATCATGACGATATGCAAAATTCAGTACTAAGAGCAATCAGTGGCGGGCCTGTCTATATCAGCGATGCGCTAGGGAAGACAGATCCAAGTAAGCTGCTGCCGCTTGTCTATCACGATGGCAAGCTGATTCGATGTGAGCAAATCGCGTTGCCTACGCCAGATTGCTTGATGAAGGATCCAACGCGTGACGGAATTCCGCTGAAGTTATGGAATTATGCAGGCGATGCGGGAATTGTCGCTGCTTTCCATATTGAGGAAGAAGAGATCGAGTTGAGAAGCACTGTATCAGCGGCAGATATATCCGGATTTTCGGAAAAACGTGTTGTCCTCTACGAACATTTCTCTCAGGAAAGCAGAGTGCTGGCAGCGGGCGAAAGCTTCCCATTTGTCCTGCAACCAGAGGAATGTAAGCTGTTTGTACTTGTAGAGATCAAAGGCAAGGTGACGCCGCTAGGATTATTGAACAAGTATGCGTCCCCGCATGCGGTCATCGGGCAGCGGAGCCTGTCGGGCAGAGAAATCATCAGACTGCGAGAAGGCGGCAAATTTGCTTTTTACTCGGAACAAGTCTCGTTTCAGGTGTTAGTCGATGGGGTGGAGAAGCCGTCAATTCCCATGGGGAATGATGTGTATGTAGTCGAGTGCGGCGAGGTGCGGCAAGAGTTGATGATTGAGATTGTTTGGGGTTAAGGGATCGTGGAGAGGACAAGAAAACCTGCAGATTATATTGCAGGTTTTCTTTAGTTAGAGGAGTTAGTCGATGAAACCGGCTAACTGGCCTGTGAGAGCGGCTATGATGCAGGAGTTAGTCTATGAAATCGACTAACTCTCCAGCGAGAGCGGTCTAAATGCTGCT
The DNA here is from genome assembly GCF_059692195.1 of Paenibacillus sp. J22P90. NCBI lineage: Bacteria > Bacillati > Bacillota > Bacilli > Caryophanales > Paenibacillaceae > Paenibacillus > Paenibacillus sp. J22P90. Next base: position 391,281 of record NZ_JCAUAY010000004.1, on the reverse strand, counting down.
GTATTTTATACTTACACTGCATTAGTCAATATTATCCGCAATCAACCCAGCGCGGCTAAGTGGAAGGCCCGCTTGATAAATATGTCCCACATCGCCGACGCCGTAACAGCGCGGCACTGCCCATCCATGTCCGCGTTCTTCCATGACGATAGTCGTGACGGAGCTTGGCGCAATCCAAAAGCCTGCCCAAACCATCGGCAAAGGAAGCTCTAGGAGATGAGACAGCCAGGCTAAGCCAAAGCCAAGGTGGCAGAACACGGCGATCGTGTCTCGATTGGACTCGACGATGCGATAGCGACCGCCTTCACGTTGGTAGCCGTTCTCTTCAAAGAATCGATCCGAATTGTCACGGATTTCTTGGAATTTATCTTGGAAAGCTGGGACGTCAAACGGTGGCAGCTGATGCCAGTTCTCGCTGGAAGGATACGGACGATGTTCACGAATCCACGAGTTATCGGAATTCCACGCGACAGCTTTATTCCCTGTAGGCTGCTGGATATCCCATCCATCGAGCTCTGCTGTCCAAGGCAGCAAGCTGGGCTGAATCCCCATGGCATCCGCGGTGTACTGCATCGTATGTATAGCTCTGCCAAGGGGGGAATGATAAATTCTGTCGATTTTAGTTCCACTCAGTCGTGTGGCTAATGCTTGAGCTTCCAAATGTCCGGGCGGGGTGATGGTATTGTTCGGGTAGTCCGGCTCCGCATGTCGAATAATATAAATTTTCATAAGGGCCTCCAATTCATCTCATATACAAAATTTAGTATAGGCGCCTGTTACCTGCTTAGCAATAGGATGAAAAAACTCGCGTTTATGCAAAAATTCAAGTTTCAATAGGCTCCGGAAAAAGAATATTCGAAGCTTGTGTCGAAGTAATGTGTAGCAATATTTGGAAACGAGGTGCCTGATGCTGATTTATCAAACAGAGACTCTACATGTTCGCGAGCTTGAACCCAGCGACAAGAAATGGTTACTGAAATGGCTTACTGACCCCAAGGTATTAACCTACTATGCAGGCAGAGACAGCCCCCACGATATGCAGAGGGTGGAGGACGATTTTTATCCGGAAGATGCGGAGACCCGTTGCCTCATCATTTATCAAGATCAGCCGATCGGCTACATTCAATTTTATGAGCTGGGTGAAGAGGAACGTCTCACATATGGATATGCTGACCCAACCGATAAGATCTATGGTACGGACCAATTCATCGGGGAAACCGCTTATTGGGATAAGGGGATCGGTAAACAGCTTGTTACTTCGATGCTGGATTATCTACTCGGAGTCATGAAGGCAGACCGTGTTGTGATGGATCCCCAGCAGTGGAATGTTCGAGCAATTTCGTGCTATGAACGTTGCGGCTTTAAGAAAGTAAAGGCATTGCCAGCTCATGAGATGCACGAGGGCGAGCTTCGGGATTGTTGGTTGATGGAGCATTCGCGGATTATGCGGGTCAGAGATGCTGAAAGACAATATCATGAAGCTTGTTATGAAAATTACACCTTATTTGAACAAGGCTCATGGCTGGCGAATCCTGTGAAAACAGTGATGGATCAAATACCTCATTTTGAGGCATATGACGAAGTGTCAGTTCTGGATCTGGGCTGTGGGGTTGGACGAAACAGCATTCCGATGGCGCAGGCCTTAACTTCTAAAAGAGTGAAAATTGTCTGCGTAGACATTATGCAATCCGCGCTAGATAAGTTGCTGTCATATAGCGAGCAGTACGGCGTTCGTCAAAAAATGGAAGCAAATTGTTCAGACATAGGAGACTATGAAATTCCGTCTGAAGCTTTCGATTATATCGTCGCGGTATCGACTTTAGAACATGTAGACTCGGAGCAAACCTTCGAACAAGTTCTAACTAGGATTGCTAATGGCACAAAAGTTAACGGCATTAATTGTCTGATCGTGAACTCGAATGTCGAGGAAATTGATGTGCTAACAGGGGAATCGTTAACTCCATTCATCGAACTAAATATGAAGACGGATCACTTACAAAACCTATTAAGTAAGCACTTCGCAAACTGGCAAGTTGTATTTACGACCGTAAAAAAGTTATCATTTCCAATAGAGCGCAATGGCAAAAAAATCCTGCTCAAAACAGATTGTCTCACCTATGTCGTGTGTAAAAACTAAAGGAGGTTTCCTACAATGCCCCCCATACTTAATCAAATTGGCACCGTATTTATCCCTGTTCAAAATATTGAAAAATCACGTGATTGGTATTGCGAACTCTTAGGTCTTCCGAGTGATGGCGAGATTCTTCACGGACATTTGTATGTGTTACCGATGCAAGGGACAAGTATCGTGCTGGAAAGCAAGATATTCGCAGAAGATCACGTTTTTAGAGCTCCAGCGTTTCATTTCAATTCGAATGATATCGAGGCTGCCTATCGGTATTGTCAGGATAAAAAGGTCGAGTTATTGACTGGCATCGAGCACGGTCATTGGTTTAATTTCAAGGATCCCGATGGGAATATCCTTATGATCTGTAGGTGTTAGCGGCATGGAATTGGAAAGCGTCTATATTACATATAAGCCGTTATTATTTTCGGTTGCGTACCGCATGTTGGGTTCGGTATCCGATGCTGAGGATATGCTGCAGGATATGTTTATCATGTTGCAGCAGACGGACACGGATCATGTCACGAATTTGAAATCGTATTTAGTCAAAATGGTAACCAACCGCTGCCTGAATTACTTGAATTCGGCCAGCAAACAAAGAGAAACCTACATAGGCTCATGGCTGCCTGAGCCCAAAGTTACCGCATCCCGTGAGGATCCCGTGGGAAGCGTGGTACAAGACGAAACGATATCCTATGCATTTCTAGTGTTGTTGCAAGAATTGTCAGCGGTGGAGCGGGCTGTCTTCGTGCTGAGAGAAGTGCTCGGTTACGAGTATGACGAGGTCGCAGGCATGCTCCAAAAAACGGAAGCGAACTGCCGCAAAATTTATAGCCGCGCAAAGAGTAAGCTCGGTCATTCTTCAGAGAATGAAGAAACAACGCTAGGTGAGACGGAACCACTCGTGACGAAGTTCCTTCATGCTGTGGAAACAGGCAACTTCCAAGATTTTGTCTCCTTATTAATGGAAGATGCCGTGATGGTATCTGATGGAGGCGGCAAAGTGCGCGCTGCCATCCAACCCATTTATGGGAAACAGCGGATTGCTGCATTTTTTGAAGGGGTCCATACCAAAGGGTCACTGCAAGGGCAATGGATATCTACTACAATCAATGGCCAGACAGGACTTGTTCAAATGGTGGATCAACGGCTTCAAATGGTAATCCTGTTTGACCTAGCTATGGGACAGCAGCAATCTAGCCACATGTATCTCATTCGTAATCCAGATAAATTGCAAAAAATTTATTCTGAGCTATAATGTCACAAAACATCCTCCTCATTTGTCTTAATAGCGAAAAGAAAAAAGATAAGTGGAGGAGATTCATATGGAAGTTAGAATTCAACACGGTAAAGTTAACCCTGAGGCTTATCAAACGATGATGAAGCTGGAAGGATTCATTAAGGAAAGCGGCTTAGATCATACACTTTATGAGTTTATTAAAATTAGAGCATCTCAAATCAATGGCTGTGCCTTCTGTATAGATATGCATACAAGTGCGCTGCGCAAGATGGGTGAGAGCGAGCAACGTATTTACTTGCTCAGCGTATGGCGTGAGTCTCCTATTTATACAGAGAAAGAAAGAGCAGTTTTGGAATTAACAGAAGCCGTGACAACGATCTCCGCAGCTGGTGTTCCGCAAGAGTTGTTTGATCGCGTACGCAAGCATATCGACGAGCGTGAATTTGTAACGATCATCATGGCGATCAACACGATCAATTCATGGAACCGTATCGCGATTTCCACAGGTATGTTTCCAGGATGCATGTAAAAGGAGTCTTTTTTTCAATAGTCAAATAGATGATTAAGCCGTGGATGAGGAATTTCCTCTCCATGGCTTTTTTCTTCTTGAAATGGACAGAAGGATGTTTTATTATAAAATTGTGCCCGAGCACGAAAATGAATGCAATGACAAAAGGCAACTCGAAGAAAGTCGATTGGCTTTATTTTTTACTTAATTTCGTGCCCGAGCACGGAATGTATTATCCTAACATTATATGATGAAAAAGGAGGCATTATTATGGCAATTGTTGTTCAGAAGAGAGATTACAGTATCACTGGACAAGAAAGCAAAAGAGCGCAAGAACGCGGTTTAGCCGGTGCTGAGTGGTATGCCAGTCCCATTCCCCGCGCGAAAATGAAAGAGCTCATGAAAAGAAAGGATGGGCCAGCAATACGGGACACATTAATTTGGTTTGGTGCGTTAATTGGTTTTGGTTACTTGGCCTTTCTATCTTGGGGGACGTGGTGGGCAGTTCCGGCGTTTTTCATTTATGGCGTATTCTATGCTTCACCTGGCGATTCGAGATGGCACGAGTGTGGACATGGGACAGCATTCAAAACGCCTTGGATGAATGATGTTGTGTATCAGATCGCTTCGTTCTTCGTTTTACGTTCAGCAACTCCGTGGCGTTGGAGTCATGCACGGCATCATACCGATACCATTATTGTTGGCCGGGATCCAGAGATTTTAACGGAGCGACCACCTATTTGGAAAATCATCATGATGCAAATTTTTCATTTGTACGGTGGACCGATCGAAATCAAACGATTTGCCCTGCATACGATTGGTAAATTGGAAACGGCAGAGATGGACTACATTCCAGCCTCGGAGTATCCAAAAGTATTTCGTGAAGCACGCATCTATATGCTCATAATTCTTTCTGTTGCAGGAGCTTGCCTGTACATGGGGAGCCTGCTCCCAGCGATGTTTATTTTCTTGCCTTCCTTTTATGGCAATCTGCTGGTACTTCTTTTTGGGATGACGCAGCATCTAGGACTTTATGAGGATGTACTGGATCATCGATTGAATACACGTACAGTTCGGATGAATCCGATATTTCGTTTTCTGTATTGGAACATGAATTATCACACGGAGCATCACATGTTTCCGATGGTGCCCTACCATGCGTTGCCTAAGCTGCATCAAGAGATGAAGGACGATTGCCCTGCCCCTCGCACGAGTTTATGGGCTGCTTTGAAAGAGGTTGTCATTGCGCTTCGTTTACAAAAGCAAGATCCCTCTTATGTTGTCGTAAAGCCGCTGCCCGTTAACGCTAGACCTTATTATTTTGGCAATGGCATGGAAGAAAAATACGCAGAAGTCAGGAGACAACCATCATGATGGGCGAATGGATTGAGGTATGTGCAGTAGACGAGCTTGAAGAGGAGGATGTGATACGGTTTGACCATGGAGATGCCACATTTGCCATTTATCGCAATGCCCAGGGTCAATTTTACGCTTCGGACGGTTATTGCACCCATGAGAAAATTCATCTTTCCAAAGGATTAGTGATGGGAAATCTCATTGAATGCCCGAAGCATAATGGACGCTTCGATATTACGACGGGGGAAGCGAAGCGAGTTCCTGTGTGTATCAAGCTGAAAACTTATGAAACGAAAGTAGAGACAGGTAAGGTGTTCATCCAGATCCCCTAAGAGAGTGCTCCATTTGATATGCAACGCCGCGGACTTGATCATAGCCAATTTTTCAATCATACTTATAACGTGCCCGCACACAAAATATTTCGAATGGAGATTAGTATGAGCGTTACGATTAGGGAAATTGCCCTGCAAGCTGGGGTTTCCAGAGGTACTGTAGACCGCGTGCTGAACGGCAGGTCTGGCGTAAAGCCAGCAATTAGGGAACGAGTACTCGCCATCGCAGATGAGCTGAAGTATGTACCCAATATGGCCGCAAAAGCGCTCGCTTTTAATAGAAACCCAATCCAAATTGGGATTGTGATGCCCCCCAAGGAAATCACATTCTTTGATGATATTCGCAAAGGTATTCATGCAGCCGAAGATGAATTAAAAGGGCTAGGTATTCGCTTAGAATATGCCTATATCAGTAATGAACAGCCAGATGAGGGTGCAAAGGCGATCCAAACGTTGATTGCCAATGGCGCAAGCGGCATTCTGTTCTCGGCTATCGATGTTGAAGCGAGCCGTGCAAGTATTGATATGGCGGTTGAGCAAGGCATTCCCGTAGTAACCTTTAATTCGGATATAGAAAACTCGAAACGGAGCTGCTTTGTTGGTCAGGATCTGGGGAAAAGCGGTGAAATAGCAGCTGGTCTCATGTCACGAATGTTCAAGGGCAAAGCCAAGGTGCTAGTTGTTGTAGCGAACATGAAATTTCATGCGCATCGCCTAAGAGTTCATCATTTTAAGAAGAAATTAGCTCATACTGAGATTGAAGTTGTTGGCGTGATTGAAGGGTACGATCGCTATGAGGATACTTTTCACAAGCTGATTGATGCGCTGAAGATGTATCCGGATGTGGATGGCATCTATATGGCGACAGGTCATGCTGGTGCTTGTATCGAGGCAGTTAAATTGGCTGGAAAAGGTGGTCAACTTCGCATCGTGTGTAATGATTTATTACCTGAAGTCGAGCAGGGACTTCGAGAAGGGATCATCGATTTTACGATTATGCAAAATCCCATTCAGCAAGGCTATCGTTCTCTACGAATTTTATACGATTTGATTTTTACGGGAAAGAAGCCAGATAGTGAATATCAGTATACCGAAACTAGCATATTGATAGCAGAAAGCCTCTAACTGGGCATGAAAGTATGAAAGGATGCTGCACAATGAGTCGTTATGCGGTGAACCAAGTTCAGGAGTTGGGCTACACGTTGTTAGAGCTTATAGATTCTGAAGGGGATGCGAGAGCTAGATTAACGCCTGATTTTGGCGCAAATTTACTTTCGTATACGTGCAAAAATATCCCGATCATTGTGCCACCGAGCAGCTTACAGGCATTCATCGATCATTCAAGCCATCATACGATGTACGGTACACCGATCTTATTTCCCCCGAACCGGATTAAGAATGGCACATTTACTTTCCAAGGCAGGGAATATAGACTCCCGTTGAATGAGCCGCCTCATCATCATTTGCACGGCGAAATCTCGCATAAACCGTGGAACATCGTGGAGGTGGGGGCAGCAGATCAGCATGGTGCTTACGTGACTTGTCAGTTTGACTATGCGGAGCATCCGGAAATCATGGATTATTTCCCACATCCCTTACGATTTCGAGTGACACATCGGTTAATTGAAGGTCGTTTGACCACGGAGATATCGGTTGAAAATAAAGGGAATGACACCGCGCCGTTTGCACTCGGGCTGCATCCGTATTTTGCTTCAACGTTCGCCGGGGAAGAAGCTGTCTTAACCGTACCTGCGATAGCGGAATGGCCGGTTACGAATTTGGCTTTCGTGAAGGGGCCACCGGCTGAGACGGATTTCTGTAAAAGCTTATCAGTCGGAATTGCGCTTGCTAACTATCCCCAACTCGGTTGCTCCTTAGTTACTCTTAGAGATGATCGAACATGCTACTTCAATATGAAGAAGGCAGGACACCGGATTGCATACCAGATGGATCCAAAGTTTCCGTTCGCGATTCTTTTTAAACCGAATTGGACAGATGCGTTCTCTATCGAACCTTACACGTATGTGACGGATGCGTTTAATCTCCCTTATCCAACTGAGCAGACAGGGGCTAGGGGCATTGCTCCGCAGGAAGTTATACGATTATCAACAGCAGTATGGTTGGAGTTACTGTAGCTTTCAATCGAAGATAAGCAAAAAGGAGCTCCTTCACAAATGTGAATAGCTCCTTTTTCTGTGCCTACTTTTGCTTACAACGGCGGCTTTTTACCCTCATTTTCGATCAAATGATCCCGATCGCCATCCTCCATAATATTGCGTGTGGAGTTGCGGAACTCACGCAGCGTATCCCCGAAGGCACGCCCCAGCTGTGGCAGCTTGGAAGGGCCGAAAACGATTAATGCGATCGCCAGAATTAATATTAATCCTGAAACCCCGATATTGTTGAACATACAATCATCCTCATTTCATTTTCTTTTCTTATTCTTCAACGAGCTGCAGCTTTGCGACACGCTGCATGGCTCGCCATTGCCAGCCGGCAACGAGTACGCTGATTTCAAATAGCAGAATTAACGGCACTGTGACCGATAAATGTGAAATCATATCAGGAGGCGAAATGCATGAGCCTGTGATTGTGAGCGCGATATAGGCGTATTTTCTGGACATTTTCAGTATTTGAGGCGTGAGCAACCCGATTTTCGTTAAAAACAGGAGGATCACTGGCAGCTCAAATGCAATCGCCATAGGTATAACAATTTGAAACAGAAAAGCGAAATAACGATCGATGCCATATGTCTCAACGGCGCCGATGGACTGATTCATTCGAATCATGAATCGCATCATCATGGGGAACACAACCCAATAGGAGAACGAGACGCCGATGATAAACAACGCAAAGGCGACAGGAATATAGGGGAGTGCGCTCTTAGATTCAGCTTCGGTTAAGCCCGGCTTCACGAAGGCCCATGCTTGGTAGAGAACGACGGGCACTGTAAACAAAGCCGCAAACAGAACCGCACATTTCATATAGATCATCAGACCGTCTGTAAATGAGAACACATTCCATTTGATTTCACCAATCAATGGCTGTGATTTCAAGTAAAGCAAGATGTCCGAAGAGAGGTATAAGCCAGCACATAGCGTGATAATGAACCAGCCCAATATGATCAGCAATCGCTTGCGAACCTCAGTCAAATGCAAAATCCAATCTTCCTGCTCCATGCTTGTCCTCCTTTCTCGTGTGATGTGAAGGTTTCCCGCCAGTTTTAAACGACACTTCCACCTTGTTTCAAATATTTCGCGATCCCTTCCACTGCACGGTAGGCCAGCGCTCCAACCGTACCTGTTGGATTGTAGCCACTGTTATGTACGAAAGCGGACGCACCAACGACGAATACATTTTCTGCATCCCACATTTGTAGATAGGAGTTTACTGCAGAAGTAGAGGGATCAGCGCCCATAATTACACCGCCAGTGTTATGGGTGGATTGATAGGGCACGATATTATAGGGACCAAGCTGATCAGATGAGCCAATGGTGGTTGGTTTCATTTCTTTCATGATTTCGGCAGCTTTTCCCGCAATGAATTTAATCATTTGACGATCCTGTTCTTCAAAATCGAAGGTGATCCGTGGGAGCGGAAGACCGTAAGCATCCTTGTAGGTCGGATCCAAATCCACATAATGATGCTTCCATGGCAGGCTGCTTCCCTGCGGAGAAACGGAAATAACGCTGTTCGCATATTTCAACGAGGATTGCTTGAAGTCTTTTCCCCATGCTGGTGTACCTTTAGGAACAGAGTTTGTCGCAATCGGTCGTTGTCCGGTTTGCGAGATGCGCAGACCTGCACCATGGATGAAATTCAAATTGGTGTGATCGAAATTATCACCATTGAAATCAGGAATCTCCATGCCAAGGGAACCTGCGCCTGCGTACAAGTTAAACTGTTTTTCATCGAAAAAGCCTGTCGCATTCCCACCGTTCGTTTGGTAGCAATAGTTTTTCCCGATGACGCCTTTGCCTGTGGCTGGATCATACGGTTTGCCCAATTTAGAGGTGAGTAGAAGCTTAATGTTGTTAAAAACATAGCTGGCCATAATGACAACATCGGCAGGCTGCTCAAACTGTTCTCCTGTTACCGTATTCACATACACAACGCCGCTTGCTTTTTTACCGTCATTGAGAATTTGTATCACATTGGAGTAGGAGCGCAACTCAAAATTGCCGGTTTTCTGCGCAACAGGGAGCACGGTCACGATCGCATCTGCTTTGGCGCCGTATTCACAACCAAAACGCTCACAATAGCCACAATATTGGCAGGCAGCACGGGTAATGCCATCCGGGTTCGTATACTGCTCCGATAAGTTAGCAGAAGGCATCATATAGGGATGGTAGCCGAGCTTTTTCGTGGCATCTTCGAACAATTTCAGGACCGGTGTTTTCACCATCGGCTTCGTTGGGAACGGGGCAGAGCGTTTGCCCACCAACGGATTCTGCTCAGCATCGCCAGAAATACCAGTTAATTTTTCGAATTTATCAAAATAAGGCTCTAACGTATCATAGGTAATGCCCCAATCTTGAATCGTCATGCCTTCAGGTATTTTCTGCTTCCCATAACGTTCCACTGTTTTGCTATAAATTTCAAAATCGTAAGGGAGAAACCGCATCGTCTGTCCATTCCAATGCACACTCGCCCCGCCGAGACCTTCGCCGAGCAGGAAGGAGCCGTATTCACGCATCGGCACTGCGGCCATTTTCTCCGTATTTCGGAACGTCACAGTCTCTTTGGATAAATCCTGCATGAGATCATAGCGAGAAGCATAGCGCAGCTCATCATGCACCATATAGTAATCAGCCGTACTGCGCGGCTTCCCGCGCTCTAAGCCAACTACCTTGACACCTTGCTTCGTTAATTCAGCGGCAATAATTCCCCCGACCCATCCCATTCCTACAATGACAACGGGGACTTTCGGCATTTTAGTAGCCATACACGTTTTCCTTCCTATATTAGAATCGTACGCTTAATGCGCGAAATGATCGTGCAAGCTGCGAGGCTCCATCGCGACGAACTGATCTTTATCGATGATATTGGTATAACTCATCTGATTGCCTGGGTATTTACGCATTTTCCAGCCGGCCATATTTTTATTCCCGCCGTACAACGGATCGGAATAGACACCTTCCATGACGAGAACGCGGAAAAGGTTGAAAAAGGTTTTACCGGTAACGCCGTTCACGACACTGATTTCACCTTTTTCCATCGAGGTTAGAATCGCATCTTGTTCCTCCGGTTTAATATCTACAAACCCCTTCGTATGTTTGGTTTTAGCCGTTTCCTCCAGACTGTTCAGACCCATTGTGATGAGTTCGTGACGCTGAATGCTGAGGTAATCTCCCTGTGTGGCTTCACCCTTGACAAACGGCCCCATCCGGTACGTGCGGGCATTCACACCCCAAGGACTTGCTAGCTGGTGATCGATATAAAAGGCAACGCCAAGCTCTGTGGCGCCAGGACCGCTCTCGTCTTTGGGGAAGATACGTTCAGCAGCAGCTTCGGTAATTTGCAGTTGGGCTTGATTGAAAAACATTGGGGCTTGGTTATAATCAGCTGTAGCTTGTGGTTTAGGACTAACACTAGGCGAAGGAGAGCTCGTGGAAGCATCCTTCTTAAAGCCTCCTGAGACTGCACTTCCAATGACGCCGCCAACTACAACGCCGCCTATGGCAGTTCCGGTGTATTTGAGAAAACGGCGACGTGAGTGATCAGGCGTATGATTGTGCGTGTTTTTGTCAGCCAATTTGTCATACCTCCATGGAATTTTATGTACATCTGGGTAGTTATGGATATGTTGAGCTGTAAGCGGATTTCCTATGCATGATTTGTATGAAAATATGGTAATGGGGGCAATGTATGTGGTAGACATCCAATTTCTATTCACGCATTAGAACCTATGAATGTGAGGAGAAGCATATCCATGAATCGTAAGATCTTAGTCCTCACTCTATTGCTCGCTGGGGCATTATCGGCTTGCGGAAAGAGTGAAACGACGCCTAGCCCAAGTCCAGGTACGACAACTACATCACCAACAGCATCCGCAACTACGGGAACAACGACTAAAGCTGATGCACAAACGGTCTTCAAGGCAAACTGTGTCAGCTGCCATGGGGCGAATTTGGAAGGGATGGTCGGACCTAATCTTCAGAAAGTTGGCGGAAAGTATTCAAAAGATCAACTAACCCCAATCATCGCGAATGGGAAGGGTGCAATGCCAGCTTTTAAAGGGAAGCTATCCGATGATGAAGTCAGTGCCTTATCGACATGGCTCGCAGAAAAAAAATAGCCAGTAATAAACCCGCCCCACGCTTAATAGCGGATAGGCGGGATTTTTATTTTATACATAGATAGTCATTCATTTCGTTCTGTTTGAGGCATAGGATAATGAAGTAATTATGCAGCAAGGGAGATGAAGCAGATGAAGGGTAAGGATCGGTGGAATGACCTTTTTGAGCTTGCCATGTATGTATTAGCTGCAGGTTGTTTTGTATATTTTCTCGTCAAAGGCAATGGAGCCAAAATATTTCAAGCGGTACTCATCGTGGCCGTGCTGCAGCTCATTCGCCTTGTGGTGAAATGGACGAAGACAACAATGTTTACTTCATTGCGTTTTAGCGTGCTTCTGTTTATTTTTGTGACGATGTTCATTGCAAACGAATTCGGCTATTATGGGGTCATTCCTTTTCTGGATAAAATAGAGCATCTCTTCTCAGGCGTCATACTTTGCTTCATCGGCTTGTTGGTCTACAGCAAAGCAGCTGGAATTCAGGAAGGCACAGATTCTCCCTCTTCGCGTGTCGCGGTGTGGCTGTGTTTGTTTTTTTCGATCGCAATGGCAGGTGTGTGGGAAATTTATGAGTTCGCGACAGACCACTTGTTCGGGCTAAATTCTCAAAATGGAAGCCTACTCGATACGATGACGGATATCATTTGCGGTACAGTAGGTGCGACGTTGACTGCTTGTTATTTGGCATCTAAGGCGAAGAAACGGGCACTTCCCCTAGTGGATATTAGGTAAAGTGAAGACGCAGATTTGGCTGGGAAGTTAGCTGAATGGCAGATCCTGCCTTGTCAATTGGTAACGTTTGTGGCACTATTAGCACTATTGAATGGAGGAATGGACAGCATGGAAGAGTTGCCGAACTGCCCCAAATGCCAATCCGCATATACGTACGAAGACGGGAACCTGTTGGTGTGTCCTGAATGTGCGCATGAGTGGTCGTCATCAGGAAATGACGATGAGAACGGCGAAGATCATAAAGTAGTGAAAGACGCGAACGGCAATGTGTTACAAGACGGTGATTCGGTTACGGTCATCAAAGATTTGAAAGTCAAAGGGACTTCATCCGTTATCAAAATAGGTACAAAAGTGAAAAACATTCGCTTGGTTGAAGGCGATCATGATATTGATTGCAAGATCGATGATTTTGGCGCGATGAAATTGAAATCGGAGTTTGTTAAAAAGATATGAAAAGAGGATCCACGCTGAGCGTGGATCTTTTTATTTGCATTGGCGTTGGTAGGACGGATAGGGAGAAGTTGGTTTAGTTGCCTCTAGCTACTATCCCCCTCGCTCAGTCTTAGAATCCCAAAGCGCATCCAGCTCAGGCAGCAGGAGTACACTCTCCTGTTCATTCGGATCCGTGCGAGCAAGGACACAGCTGCAAGGCTCGGTTTTACTCGGATTATAAGGGAGATGAGGCATGCCTGCGGGAATGTAGAGGAAATCACCTTTTTCCAGCTCCATATGCTGTTCCAAGTTTTCCCCATACCACATGGCTGATTTTCCTTCCAGCATATAAATCGTGGTTTCGTGGTTTTGATGAAGATGAGCTTTTGCTCGTTGTCCGGGAGGAATGGTTAATAGCAGCATGCAAATGCCTAGCGAATCAGCACTTTCTTTGGAAATGGCCTCGGCGTAATCAAATCCTTGCTTCCCATGATAGGTTCGGGATGAACGGATGAGTCGGCATGTTCGTTTATTTTCCATATAGCAGCACCTCCTACAGCTATTCTATGCCAGTGTACATACTTTAGCTGACTGTGACTCATCTTAATAAGTAGACGAATGGGAAAGCGAAATTCTCATGGAGGAGGGGTAGATGTGCAGTTATTTCATTTAAGCTATATTGTATTATTTTGCGCAGCACTCGCGGCAGGAACGATCGGAATGGCATGGTTTGTCTATCATAAGCGGAAAAATAAAGCTCGATAATGGTTGCTATTGCTCTTGCATGCGAACCACTAAATTTGTATGTTAAAAAATACGCTTGAGTAATCCTCTCTCATGTCCTATAATGTGCCTATGTTAGTTGCAATTAAATTTGTGCTAATAATACGAGATAGAGACATGGGAGAGATGACGTCATGGCAACAGTTCTTTTTGTAAAAGTAAACGATCGACCTGCAGATCAAGCAGTAAGTGTTCAAATGTACGATACATTTTTGAATGCGTATAAAGAAACAAATCCGACGGATGTAATTACAGAACTTGATTTGTATCAAGTTGAACTTCCTTACTACGGGAATGACGCGATTACGGGCACGTTTAAGCAAAATGCAGGATATGAGCTTACGGCAGAAGAGCAAGTAGCTGCTACGATCGCTAATCGTTTTTTGGATCAATTCCTTGCGGCTGACAAAATCGTAATTGCTTTCCCACTATGGAACTTCACATCCCCAGCTCCATTGACGACATATATTTCCTACCTATGTCAGGCTGGCAAAACGTTTAAATATACAGCAGAAGGCCCAGTTGGTCTTGCTGGCGACAAGAAAGTCATTTTGTTGAATGCACGTGGCGGCGTGTACTCGGAAGGACCAATGGCTGAAGTTGAGTCGGCCATCAGACCACTTCGCGGTGTATTTGGATTATTCGGTATTCAAACACAAGTTGTTGTTATTGAAGGACATAATCAATTCAAAGATCGTTCGGCTGACATCGTTGCTGAAGGTTTGCGTGAGACCGTGAAAGCAGCTCAAGCGTTCTAAGAATTTTGGGTGTAATAAAGAAGGAGTCATCCCTTGGGATGCTCCTTTTTTATTTAAACAGAGGTTCAAATCTATTCATAGAAAGGGAATGTGAACACGTTCACGAATACAATATATGATGATCTTATACCGTTAGTCGAAAAAGGAGGTAATCTTGTGAAGCTATACGAAAGATCGCTGAACGCGCAACTCATTGTTATCTGCAGCTTAATCTTTCTAGCCGCCATGCAATTACTACTGACAATTGGCGCCGATCGTCCTATCGGATTTACGGTGCTTCTCAGTGTATGTCTTGGCATATTTCTCGTGCTTGCCCTCATAATTTGCATAGATCTCATCCAAAATGATCCGGAAACAATCGTTGCTAAAGTAGAATATTTAGAGGAATATCGGTTACATATACGGAAACCAAATGGGAAGCTAATGAAAGTGCGTGTAAAAGCTACAGAATATGAACAATTCCATGTAGAACAATCGGTCGAATTGCTTATTGCCAAACGTACAAGTGCTTTGCTTTCGATCCACAGCTTGGATATTTAGAGCATAAGAAAAACCATAAACGGAGGATTTATGAATCGCTTTAGAAAAATATTTAGAAGTAAAATTGTATGGGCTATACTCATTCTCCTAGTATTTATGTACGTCAATAACACGTCGTTACTTGCCAAAGAGCGGAGTGGTGACCCTTTTCTAATGGCACATCGCGGGCTGGCACAAACGTTCCATATGGAGGATCTGAAGAACGATACCTGCACAGCTGAAAGGATCTTTGAACCAGAGCATCCCTACTTGGAAAATACGATTCCATCCATGCAGGCCGCATTTGATGCAGGAGCAGATGAAGTTGAATTTGATATTCATGTAACGAAAGATAATCAATTCGCAGTTTTTCATGATTGGACGCTGGATTGTCGGACGAATGTGAAAGGTCAGTCGAAGGATTACACGATGGCTGAGTTGAAAAAGGTGGATATTGGTTACGGCTATACGGCCGACAATGGAAAATCGTTCCCTTTTCGCGGTAAAGGGGTCGGTCTGATGCCTTCGTTAACGGAAGTGCTCACGCAATTTCCAACCAAAATGCTTCTCATCCATATCAAAACCGATGATCCCCATGAGGGGGACTTGCTGGTTGAAACGTTGGCGAAACTATCGCCAGAACGCAGGAACTTATTAACGATCTATGGCGGGAACTTACCAGTTGCCATTGTGAAGGAAAAATTGCCTGACATGCGGGTCATTTCAGTGGATACGATGAAAAGCTGTCTACTTCCATACCTTGCGTATGGCTGGACAGGAATTACGCCATCTGCCTGTGAACACATTCAGATACACATTCCAGAAAAGCTGGCGCCGCTGCTGTGGGGATGGCCGAATAAGTTTCTAAACCGAATGGATAGTGTGGATACCAGAGTTATTGTGGTAGGCGGGAACGGGACTGAGTTCTCAACGGGGTTTGATACGCCAGCGGATGTGGAACGGCTTCCGGCATCGTATTCTGGCGGCATTTGGACGAATCGGATAGATCGAATTGCTCCAGTATATAAGGAGAAAATGTGATAATTAGAAGGGCAACCCCAGTAGAACGATCTACTTGAGTGAAGCCCTTTTTTTCATGCACTCAATCTTCCTTATAAAAAGACGACCGAAAAGGTGTCAGCGCGGCAATGACGGCATCTCGAAAAACATCACTTCGCGTAATTCGCCCCTCGCTAAATAAACCGTATGCGCCCTCTTTGTGATTACTCCCAATGGTGCTGCTCAATTCATCAATGATATGACGCAGCTCAGTGCCGCCTTGCTTCAATCGCTCACCAATGTCATTGGGGATAGGGAAATATAGCCCTTTGCCCACGAAAAGCCGCTCACCGTCCCATGCCGCACATACCGAGAACAAATACCATTGTTGCGTATGAACCTCATCATAGGTAAGCCCACCTTCTAGACCAAGTCCAATCTCTGCGTCTGGCACGGCGATCAGCACTTGTTTCGCCCGATTAATCGCACCAAGGACGGTTTCATCTTCTGTCAAAGGCTGATCAGACACTCCGGAAGGGACAACGTGACAGATCGGTTCAATACCAGCAGCCAAGACAACAGCAGCTCGTTTGGCCTGATTGTGCGTACCTAGCGCAATGCGCATTTCATTTTTCATCAAAAAACAACTCCTCGTAATGTACTGCGGAAGAACGTGATAATAAGTATACCATGTTTCCATTTCACGTAAGGATGCTTAAAAGCAATTGGGGTGGTCGTATGTGGAAAGCTTGAGAATTCAAGCTTATTTTCTTTGTTTCAATACATTTCCAGTTTCGTTTGCGTCAAACAAGTAGATGGCGTGATACGAGGGGGAGCAGAGATGAAATTCAGGAATACTCGGATATTGATCGTATTGAGTTGTATGTTACTTAGTGCTTGCTCGGGTTCGAAGTACGATATTGACAAAGGAACGGCAAAAGGGGATGTCATTAATATTCATGGCAAAATTACGAATCTGGATCGTTTCAATCAATTTTTGACCAACGTGGAGGGACATGTTGAGAGTACGTTAAGGATCATGCAAATGACGATTGAAGGGGATCCGATTTTTTATGATTTTGTATATAAAAAAGAGAAGATATCCTATTCCTATGATAATTCAGCGGACCAACATGGCAGTAATCAACGGCTGAAAACGGAATGCACACGTATGATTTCTGAGAAAGTAGAAAGAGGTATTTCCTATAAGCTGGATGGTTGTAAGGATGCTGAGGTTGGGAGTACTTTTCATTTTATGGTGGCTGATTAATGGGTATTTGAGATTACAGAAGATAAAAATGGAAAATTTTGCGTCATGTTTTCACGAATATGCCATGTTACAATCGGTTAGATCCATTTTGGATCAAAAAACTAAGAAGGCCGAAGCTTTTTTGAAGCACGGGGGACCCAATCTTTGGGGTGAAGCCGCGAATTATGCGGCCGGGTGATTACTCTTTGATCCGAATCCGACAGCTAACCTCGCAGGCCGCAAAAAGGAGAGGTTTATTTTGAAACGTTACAAAAAGCTTGTGGTAACAGGTGCACTAGGTTTGAGCGTCCTTATGGGAGCAAATGCGGCGTTTGCTGCAACGGGAACACATACGGTAGCCGGGAACGATACCATGTGGAAAATTTCTCAAAAGTATGGCGTCAGCCTAACTACGCTGATCAAAGCGAATCCGCAGGTTGCCAATCCTAACGTGATTTGGTCCGGGATGAAGCTCAATATCCCTGGAAGCACGACGACACCTGCTGCGTCCAAACCAGCGGTTACACCAGCCCCAACGCAGACCACATTTGCGAGTCAAGTCGTGACTCTCGTTAATCAGGAACGAACGAAAGCTGGCTTGAAGCCTTTAACGAGTAACAACGCGCTTACCGCGATGGCTCTGGATAAAGCCAAAGACATGTACAACAACGGCTATTTTGATCATACGTCGCCAACGTACGGCTCACCTTTTGATATGATGCGCGCCTACGGGATTCAATATTCCTATGCAGGTGAAAACATCGCCAAAGGTCAACAATCCCCTCAAGCGGTCATGACCGCATGGATGAACAGTACGGGGCATCGTCAAAATATTTTAAGCCCTAATTTCACGCAAATTGGTGTTGCTTACTACAATGGTGAGTGGGTACAGGAATTTATAAGTAATTAATTATGAGGCAGCCTCCTTGGGGGCTGTTTTTTTGCGCAGAGGAAACTTGAGGGATATGTCGAATTGGACTCTGGATGAATCGAGAAAGCAGGAGGTTCAATGACTTAACCAACACATCATAGTTACTTAATATCTGACATAGGAGTAGTGTCATAATGACCATAATTAAAAAATGGCTATTTGGGATTGTAACCTGTTTCTTTTATATCTTTCTGTTTACTCTAGTGGATGTTTCTAACAGCGGATACTGCTTTGTATGTTGGTAAGGTTATTAATCAATTTGGAATAAAGCCAACCAATGCATTTGTTTTTATCTACTACATAATTGGAACCTTAATCACTATAGCATTTTGTATATTCAATATATGGGTTTATCGTAAGAAACGTATGATTTTCTGGTTATTGTTTATTTTACACGCCTATTATTTATATAAATTGTTCAGCATAGTCACTGACCCGAACCCAATAAGAGTTATTTCAACAGGCTTGTAATCAAAAGAAGCATGAGGTGCACATCGTGATTAAGATTTACACAGAAATCGAACTTGACGCAGCGATTGACGTTTGTTTTGACATGGCGCGGAATATTGATATTCATACGCAGACAGTTTGGCCGCACACGAAGGAGAGAGCGATAGCTGGCATAACTACAGGCTTGATAAATGGAGGGGATACGGTTACGTTTGAGGCGCGGCATTTTGGGATTAGGCAAAAACACAAATCTCTCATATCGGAATACGTTCGACCTTATCGTTTTGTGGATGAAATGCTGCAGGGTACTTTCAAAAGTATGAGGCATGAACACGAGTTTATTGATTTAGGAAATCGCACGTTAATGAAGGATACGCTATGTTTCGAGGCGCCAATGGGGTGGATCGGGTGGGTAGTGGAGCGAATCGTGTTGAAGAACTACATGATGAGATTCTTACAGCATAGGAATGCGCAATTGAAGATGCTAGTTGAAAAGGAACAAACCTAGAGGGCGCTATTTCGAGGTAATCCGTACCAACAAAAGAAGCCCGCAGACGCTTCACCACGTCCGACAGGCTTCCCTCACTCACTGAAACTTCGCTTCATACCTCGCTTTAAACGTCTGAAACATCCACAAATTCACGTCCCACAAGTCGGTCACCGGCTGCCGCGTAAAAGGAAGCACCTGCATATACGGCGGCGGTCCGAATTCCGGCGTGAACGTCATCGTCTCGGCTCCGGCATCGAAGCGTTGCTGACAGATCCTCAACCACAAGTCGATGAACGTCTCGACATGTCCGGCAAATTCAGGTGCCCGCGGGTCCGCTACTTGCGGCCCTTCAGGATACCCCACGCGCCCGTGGATATGGATCGCGCGCGCTAAGCTCAGCTGCACGTCCTCGTCCTCCGGACTCGGCATGCTCTCGCAGGCTGCGCACCAATGGCTAAAATCAGCGCCGATGCTGAGCGCCGGCAGCTGCTTTAACATAGCCGCCGTTTGCCACGGCGTAAAAAAAGCCCGCCCCCGATGCGTTTCATGCGCAATCGGGATGCCAATCTCTTGCTCGACGCGGAGCGCCTCTTCGAAGAAGCGCAGCTGCTCGTCAGCTGACATGCGATCGGCCGCGCTGTGCGAATTGATCAAAACAGGTCGCAGCTCAGCTGCGCGAAGCACTTGCTCACGGAAAGATCGTGAATGATCCCATCCGCGTGTCACGACTTGGGCAATAAACGACAAGTTCATGTCGTCTAATTCTTTTCGAAACTGCTTATCGGCAGTAGCATCGGAGGGAGGCGTGTACTCAACCCCGCAGTAACCTGCTGCTACAATCTGCTCTAACTTCCCCTGCCAGTTTCCGTTCCATTCCCATAGGGATTTGTATCCATATAATTTCATATGTTTATGACTCCTTATCCTTAAAAACCTAGAATATCTCTGAGTATAGGTCAGGAAGCGGGAGAAAAACTTATGATATCTTCAGCAAAAACCAACTTATTTTACCATGATAAATGTCGGTAGGCGGTGGGGGATAAATTCGTCCATCGTTTGAATTGTTTGCTAAATTGCGACAAATCCTTATAACCCAGCTGTTCTGCAATGTACTCGATAGAAAGTGTGGGGTCCATCAGCATCAGCTTGGCTTGACGAAGCTTGACCGTGCTTAAGTATTGACGCGGCGAGACATCATAGGCTTTGTGAAAAACGCGATTGCAATGCGTAGGACTATATCCGAGCTGCTTCGCGATAACGGTAATGCGGAATGGCTCCTGCCCCTTGGCCGTCGTTGCAGCTTCATGCTCAATCAGTGTGGCCAGCTTTGCGGCTAAGCCAGAATCTTCGTTAGGCTGGGGAGATGACTGTACGTCATCTACTAATAGTTCGCTCAACGCGGTGAAAATCCGAAAGGAAGCATGCATCGTCTGCAGCTTCAAGCTCAGTCCGCTGGAGGCGTTTGCACTAGCAATTTGAGCGAGATCCAGCAGGATCGGGCGGATAAGGCTCTCCATTTTGCTTCCAGAAGGATGCAGTGTTTGCCTAATTTGACTTAATTGCTGTCTGAGCCAAGGATCGGTGACCTCCAAATGTACACATACATAAGTCATCATACTTCCATCGACTGCGCCTAAGCTGGCATGCACCTCATTCGGAAGAATCCAGACCAAGTCACCCTGCTTCTGTACAAAATGTTTATCCCCGACACGCATTCGCTGCGAGCCCTCGATGACAAGATTTAGCTCAAACATAGGATGTTGATGCTCAGGAAAGGACCATTGCGCGTTGACCTTGCGGAGATGTGCGGCAAAAATCCGAAACGACGCCTGCACATCAGGCAGCATGCCGCCATGAACGGCATTTTCGAGTCCGCTGGGTAAAGGTTCTTGTTGTAAGATTTTCATCTATATAGCTCCTTTGAAAGGTTCATAGGCATTCTCTTACAATTACTATCTCACTTTAATAGGGTAGAAATCAAATGTTTCTTTTGTCCAAATGAAAGAGCGTATTGCCCATGGGTTCAGTGTTTCAATCGTCGTATAATAAGGGCAAATGATCGAGAGGAGCTTTCTGAGATGAAGAATCAATTTTTTAACGCACATCATTCGCCAGTAGGCGCATTCGCAAGCTTTACCCTTGGATTTCCTGGCAAAAGCGGAGGCTTCGATTTAGAACAAGCGCGTCCGCCGAAGCAAAATATATATATTGGTCTTGAATCCCCGGAAGGCGGCAAGTATGATGCGCTGCCTTTCTTTGAATATTCGGTTGAAGATGAAGCACAGCGCTATGATATCGAGAATCCGGATCCGAAGCCGAAGAAAAAGAAAACGGTGTTCCCTTTTGCCCAAGAAGAGATTCATAGAGATTTTAAAGTTAGCACAGATACATGGAAAGCGGGCGATTTGGAGTTTAGCCTGATTTCACCGACACAGTCGGTTCCAGATCCAGCAACAGCAAGTGATGATGAGCTTCGTTTAGCGCTAGTTCCAGCTGTTCTCGCTTCGATTACCGTGGATAATACGAAAGGTACCTCCTCCAGAAGAGTGTTCTTCGGGTATCAAGGGAATGATCCGTACAGTGCGATGCGCAGGTTGGATGATACGATGGAAGGGGCCGCGGGTGTTGGACAAGGTCGAATTACGGCAATTGTTTCGCGGGATCCAGAAGTGCGTTCGGGGATGTATTTCAGTATTGAAGATATTTTGAAAATGAAAATCGATGAAAACTTGACCTTCGGCCTCGGAACCGTTGGTGCCTTGTTCGCAGATACGCCTGCAGGTGAGAAGCGTACATATCAATTCGCGATTTGCTTCCATCGTGGGGGCATCGTGACTGCGGGTCGTGATGCATCATATACGTATGCACGTTTGTTCAAGAACATTGAAGCTGTCGCAGATTACGCTTTAGGTAACTTCGACAAACTAGCTGCATTAGCTCAAAGCGCAGATGCTGCCCTTGAAAACTCAACCCTTTCCGCAGACCAGAAGTTTATGCTTGCGCATGCGATCCGCAGCTATTATGGGAACACGCAGCTTTTGGATATGGATGATGAGCCATTCTGGATCGTCAATGAAGGCGAATATCGCATGATGAATACGTTCGATTTGACGGTTGATCAATTATTTTATGAGTTGGCTGTGAATCCTTGGACGGTTCGTAATGAGCTCGATATGTTCGTGAAGCGGTATAGCTACGAAGATAAGGTTTGCTTCCCTGGCGACCCTACCGAATATCCGGGAGGAATTTCCTTTACGCATGATATGGGGGTAGCCAATACACTTTCCCGTCCTAGTTATTCTGCTTATGAGTTGTACGGCTTGGACGATTGTTTCTCACATATGACACATGAGCAATTGGTGAACTGGACACTATGCGGCGCAACTTATGTGGCGCATACGAATGATCAAGCGTGGCTGCAAGCAAATCTCGAGATTTTTGACAAATGCTTAACGAGTATGCTCAATCGTGATAATCCGAATCCGGAGCTGCGCAATGGCATTATGTCCTTGGACAGCAATCGCACCATGGGTGGGGCGGAAATCACGACTTACGACAGCTTAGACGTCTCACTTGGCCAATCCCGTAACAATATTTATATGGCAGGCAAATGTTGGGCGGCTTATGTGGCAATGGAAACTATTTTTGCGCAAAATGGCAGAGAAGATCTGGCTCTTATCGCAAGCGAGCAGGCCTTGAAGTGCGCACAAACGGTGACTTCTTACGTAACAGAAGCTGGCTATATTCCAGCTGTTGTTGGCGAAGGCAATGATTCCAAAATCATTCCAGCCATCGAAGGCTTGGTATTCCCATACTTCACTGGCAATAAGGATGCTCTGGATGCGAATGGCCGTTACGGCTTTTATATCGAAGCCTTGAAAAAACATCTGGATGTTGTGCTTGTCCAAGGCACTTGCCTATTCGAAGATGGCGGTTGGAAGCTTTCCTCCACAAGTAATAACTCTTGGTTAAGCAAAATTTATTTGTGCCAATTTGTAGCGCGTGAAATTCTTAATCTGGCTTGGGATGAAAAAGGAGCAGCGGCAGATGCAGCCCACGTGGCTTGGTTGACGCATCCTACCTTGTCCATCTGGAGCTGGAGTGACCAAATTATATCCGGTGAAATTACGGGCAGCAAGTATTATCCGCGTGGTGTAACGAGCATTTTATGGTTACAAGAAACGAAGTAATCCCATTCGAGCAACTGAAGCTAATCGCTTTGGTTGCTTTTTTGTTGACACTATTTGTAAAATGGAAGGGATGAGCTTTGTCCGACTGGAGGAAGATGGAACGGATGACGAAAAAGGAAATATCCGCAGGCGGTGTCGTATACCGTAAACTAGGCGAAAATGTTGAAATATTACTCATCGTTGATCGTTATCGCAAGCTGGCTTTTGCTAAGGGGCGAATGGAAACAGGTGAAACGATTGAGCAGGCTGCTCTTCGTGAAATAAAAGAGGAAACCAATATTGATGGCAAGATCATTCTGCCTTTGACCATCAATTATTATCAATTTGAACATGCTGCTTATGGTCAGGTTGAGAAAGAGACCCATTACTTCCTAGTTGAGGCAATTAGTGGTGAGCTAAAAGCTCAAACAGAGGAAATCCGAGGCGTCCAGTGGCATAACGCGGCAGAAGCGTGGTCCTTACACAATCAGCATGGGTATGAGAATAATCGGGTTATTTTGAAAATGGCGCTAGAAAGCTTGGGATGTCTGAGTAATGAGAGCGACCACTAGTTATAATGAAAGCGTATAGATTTGGTTATGTGCTGATGACCATTTGGCTGATTTGGATGTTTTATGGTTGGAACAAATATAACGATATCGATGATGAAAATAAGATGTTTCAAATTTTGGGGTTGACTGTTTTGGGGCTTGTTCTTTTTCCGGTCTATTTTTTGAGTGTGTATGTAATTGGTGCTTTGGCGAGGAGAAAGAACTAGGTTGAAAGCCGAGGTGGACACCGTGAGTGTGGGCAGTATCGAGCAGGTGCTGGATGAAATCATTGACTCTGTGAAAATCAAATTTGGAATATAGGAGGCACAACCTTGAACCCTAAAAACGAATTGCCGCAGATGCATTTTGAGGATCAACTTGCTTTTGAGAAATGGCTTGCACTTCATCATCAGACTTCCCCTGGCATTCGATTACAAATTGCTAAGAAAGGCGCTCGGATCACTTCTGTTTCCTATGATGAGGCGCTGGAGAGCGCATTGTGTTACGGATGGATTGATAGTCAGAAAGAAAAGAAGGACGAGCAGTCATGGCTCCAACGCTTTACTCCTCGAGGTGCCAGGAGCATTTGGTCCAAAGTGAATAAGGACAAGGCAGAGATGCTGATTGCAAATGGCCGAATGCTGCCCTCTGGATTGAAAGCGATTGAAGTTGCCAAGAAGAATGGACAGTGGGAGAAAGCTTACGAATCGCAAAGTAATGCATCCATTCCTGAGGATTTTGCTTTGGAATTGGAGAGGAATAGCGAGGCCAAGGCGTTCTATGATACGCTGGATCGGCAAAATAAATATGCCATCACGTTCCGAATTCATACAGCGAAGAAGCAAGAAACGCGCGTGAAGCGGATTAAGGAATTTATTTTGATGCTGGAAAATGGGGAGAAGATTTATCCTTAAATAGGTGTGTATTTTCAAAACAGGAGTGGTTGAAACGAAATTATTATTTATTTGCAGCAGAAACAAGTGGAGAAGTTTAACAGCCGAGAAAATCTTTGATCAGCGAAATGATTACATCGTTAAATCCGCGGGTACAGAAGTAGGTGCAAGAATTCGTGTGACAGAAGGCCATATCGGATGGGCGGATCTTATTTTTGTTATGGAAAAGAAGCATCTAAGAAGATTAAAAGATAAGTTTCAATTGGAAATCGCAAATAAGCAGATTATTATTTTGGATATACCCGATGATTATCACTACATGGATGAAGAGTTAATTGAGATTTTGGAAGCAAGAGTATCTGAACACATCGAGATTTAAGCACGAAAGTATGGAGTTGATCAAAATGGAAATTAAAGTAATACCGAAAGAAGCCGCCTGGCAGCTGCGGCATCAGGTCATGTGGCCTGATAAGGATTTGGATTACGTCAAGCTAGATGACGATGACACAGGGATCCATTATGGACTCCATGTAGGAGAGCAGCTGGTCTCTGTTGTATCCCTTTTTATTGATGGTGAAGAGGCTCAGTTCCGGAAATTTGCTACAGCGGTGTCTCAACAGAACAAAGGCTACGGCACGCAACTATTGAATGTTTTGCTTCGAGAAGCGAGGAATACAGGTGTGAAGCGGATCTTTTGCAATGCAAGGGTCGAAAAGGCACCGTTTTATAATAAATTTGGATTGATTGAAACAAACAAAACCTTTGTTAAAAGTGACAAATACTATATCGTGATGGAACGATTGTTCCAAAGAGAGGGTACCGAACAACATGACGATAAAGCTTTATTATGATTCTGCCTATCAACAAGAATGGCAAACTACGATCCGCCAAAAGCTCGAACGAGAAGATGGCAGCTATGTCCTCTTGGAGGAGACTGCGTTTTATCCGCATGGGGGCGGTCAGCCCTGTGATGCTGGTGAAATCAACGGAATCCCCGTATTGGATGTTCTTCTGGAGGAGGACGAAGTATTACATAAGCTGGCAAGTATGCCTGAAGGAACGAGTGCGAATTGCAAAATCAAATGGCAGCTCAGATTCGACCATATGCAGCAGCATAGCGGCCAGCATCTGCTTTCGGCTGTGTGCCGTGATCTTTATGAGGCTAACACGGTGAGCTTTCATCTCGGGACGGATTATTGCACGATCGATGTGGAGTCGCTTGATCTTGAACCAGCTAAATTAGCAGCGATTGAGACGGAAGTGAACCGTAAGATTTATGAGAATCGCGCAATTACTAGCTATTTTGTGACGCCAGAAGAGTTAGCGCAGTTGCCCCTCGTCAAACAACCGAAGGTGACGAAAAACATTCGTATCGTTGAAACTGCTGGTGTAGAGTATAACGCTTGCGGGGGTACTCATGTCGCTTCAACTGGCGAAATCGGGATGATTAAGCTATTGAAAACCGAGAAACAGAAGGGGAACACGCGGATTTATTTTCTGTGTGGTTATCGGGCACTGGCTGAATTTAATGACAATGTTCGCATTCTAGGCGCCTTGTCTACCAAATTCAACACGGGCAAAGATGAAATCATGGACCGTATTGAGAAGTGGGAACAGGAACATAAACAGGTTCAGACCGAGCTAACTGAGCTGAAAGAGAAGCTAGATGAATTTGTTGCTCAAGAGCTTTTGACGGAAAAGATAGAAGTCATTGCCCGCGAGTTCAACGATAAATCCATGAAGGACATGCAGAGTTTAGCGACCAAGCTAGCTGGGAAGACGGATTTGCCGATTCTTTTCGTGACTACGTCTGAGAATAAGGTTGTCTTTGCCCATAGCGGGAATTACGTGCAGGCTTGCGGAGCATTCTTTAAAGCCCATTTAGGAAGCTACAACGGCAAGGGTGGCGGCAGTGATAAAATGGCACAAGCGGGATTCTCAAGTGGCGAGGATGCTTTGGCATTTTATAAGTTCGTGGAAGAGTGGATTAGAGGGAATTAATATTAGTACTTGAAAGTGTGATCAATTACAGCTATTATAGACTCATAAAGTCCGTAATGGAGGAGCTTAAAGAAATGAAATATTCACAGGCGACCGACTATGCTCTTCATGCGATGCTTTTTCTGGTATCGTCAGCGTCTGATAAACCTGTTGGCGTACAAATGCTAGCGGAGAAGCTTGGCGTTTCCCAGACTTATCTGTCCAAATTGATGACCAAGCTAGTCAAAGCAGGACTCATTCAGTCTTCCCCAGGAGCCAACGGTGGATATCGACTTCGACATAAGCAGGAAGACATCTCCTTTCTCGATATCATTCGTGCGATTGAAGGGTCCGCTTCTTTGTTCGAATGCAGTTTCAATCACGGAAACGGTTGTCAAATTCAGCAGGTCGTGATGGATGCCGAGCGGCAGCTGGAGCAGTATTTGGAAAGTAATAAAATCGCCGATTTAGCGAAAACACATAAGACGGAGTAAAATCCGTTCTTTATTTTAATTGAATTAAGGATATTAAGAGTCTATTAAGTCTCTAATATTAACAGGAGGGAAATCCATAGTTGATATATTGTGCTGGAGATGCTGCAACGGAATTTCATCAAGCTATATCTGCAGCGTCATTAGGCTCATTGTCGGTAGTCGGAGTAAATAATGAACTGAATTTTGAAAATTGGCATTTGCAAGTTATCAAACATTGAGGATGGTTGAAAATGAAAGAAGAACTTAAATTTAATGCTGAAAAGGCACTTGCCTATGAGACCAATGCACGTATTTCGATTCCGACGTACGATGCGCTATTTACAATGATTCAGTCCTATTTTCGGGCTCATTCTGAGGGTGAGACGCAGTCCATACTCGTGGTTGGAGCGGGTGGCGGGAATGAAATTGCGGCTTGGGGACCATCGAATCCGGATTGGACGTTCACAGGCGTAGATATTTCTGAAGAGATGCTAAATATGGCTTCCCATAAAATTGAGCAACTCGGCCTGGAGCAGCGCGTTCAACTTATTTTGGGCACGGTTGACACTGTGCCGCAATCTGAAACGAAGTTTGATGCAGCCAGCTGTATCTTGGTCCTTCATTTCATTCAAGATATTGAAGAAAAGTTGAAGCTGTTAAGAGGAATTAAAGCGAACTTGAAGTCAGGTGCTCCATTCGTGCTCGTAAGTGCTTTTGGGGATCCTGAAGAAGCCGAGTTTCCACATCGATTGAATGTGTGGGGGAGCTTTTGGTTGGATGCAGGAAGAGAAAAAGACAATGTCGACGAATTAGTCAAAAAAGGGATTATGGCTATCTCGTTCATATCTGAAAATCAAATTGTGTGGCTGTTGGAGCAGGCTGGATTTACGAAGGTTACGCGTTTTTATGCTACTGGGCTTTTTGCGGGCTGGATGTGCCATGCGGAGTGAGAAGTAGTTGAACAAAGCAGGTCCAATTGGGATCTGCTTTATTCATTTTAATCATTTTGAAACAATAATACTTTATTGTGAAACGATAAACTATATGGTAAAGTCTATTTAACATTAACTAAGTGAGGTGCTTGTTATGAAAATAGGAACGACACTCTTTTTAAAGGCAGTTGTTATGTTTATTGGACTCCCAGTGCTTGCATTGTGTATATTTGTGGTACCTGAGATAGCGAATTTTGCAGCAGAATTGTATCCAGACCATACGTATTTGAAATATCTCATTTACATCGATTTGTATGCTACGGCGATACCTTTTTACTTTGCGCTATATCAAACGTTTATACTTTTGAGTTATATTGATAAGAACAAAGCTTTCTCAGAATTATCAGTACATGTTCTTAAAAACATAAAAAACTGTGCAAATATCATCAGCGGCTTATATGTGGTAGGTATGCCGCTTTTCTATCTTATTGCTGAGAAAGACGATGCTCCAGGTATTATTGTAATCGGAATGGTCATTATTTTTGCATCGACGGTGATTGCCGTTTTTGCTGCTGTTCTTCAAAGGCTTCTCAAAGAGGCGATTGCAATAAAATCTGAAAATGATTTGACGGTTTGAGGTGAATAACATGGCGATTATAATAAATATTGATGTGATGTTGGCCAAGAGGAAAATGAGTGTGACGGAGCTGTCGGAGAGAGTTGGCATCACAATGGCTAATCTTTCGATTTTAAAAAATGGGAAGGCAAAAGCAATTCGATTTTCCACGCTTGAGGCGATTTGCAAGGCTTTAGATTGTCAGCCTGGAGATGTTATTGAGTATAGAAGTGACGAAATCAATTAAAGATTTCAAATAAACTTTCATAAGGGACGGTGTCTTAAGATTGATTAGCGCAAATCAGCAAGTTCAGAGCTATCTAGATCGTATCGGGTTTAAAGGTTCACTGGGTGGCAGCGCAGAGACGCTGGCCGAGCTGCAAGAACGGCATCTGCACACGGTTCCTTATGAAAATTTGGATATTTTAGAAAATAGAGCTCTATCCCTTGATCCGCAGGATCTGTTTCAAAAGATCGTTGTACGCCAGCGTGGCGGCTACTGCTTCGAGCTAAATGCTTTATTCGGTTGGCTGCTGCGAGAATTAGGTTACACAGTAACGGACTACGTCGCTCGTTTTTGGCGCGATACGTCGGATCTTCCGCCAAAGCGTCGCCATCAAGTACTGAAGGTAGAAGCCGAAGGCGTCAGCTACCTGTGCGATGTTGGTGTTGGCGGGATTGTACCTCGCAGGCCCATTGCGATGATTGAAGGGCTTGAGCAGCAGCAAGGTGATGAGTGCTACCGACTCGAGAAAGATCCCTACTACGGTTGGGCGCTATGTGAGCAGAAAAACAGCGGATGGAACCGGCTTTACACGTTCACAGAGGAGCCGCAACTGCCGAAAGACTACTTGTTTGCAAGTTTCTGGTGTGAACAATCCCCAGATTCGATTTTCAACAAGACTCCAATCGTTGCGATGCGCACTCAGGATGGAAGGATTACGCTTGCTGACCGTGAGTTCCGCATTTTCAATGCGGTAGGTGTAAGCACCTTTACGCCGCAGACGGATGAAGCGTTTAAAGAGGCTTTGTTAACGTATTTTGGTATTGCTGTTTCTTAAAATGACGGTAAGAGGGTGTCCCAAAAGCCAAGTATATGGCGGGGGGCGCTCTTTTTATGTGAAAAGTAGCTGTGAATCATATGCAAAAGTGCAATTGTACAACCTTTGTTATCGAGTTGACCGCTCGTTCCGAAATGCGTGCGAAAGTGCAACAATTTCGGCCAGTAATGCTCATGTAAGCACCTATTCGGTCAAAAAGGATGCTCTTTTGCACTAATTTAGCTATGTTTAGCCGTTTTCGCTGACAAAGGATGCTCTCTCGCATCTTTGCCCCGTGGGAGCCTCTTTTTGTTAAATGCACTCGACGCCTAAGTCGCCTTCATCTTTCTTCGAATGCTGCCACAATGTTAATCTGAATTGGATTATGTTTTCTACATGTATTGAATCACAGCAATCGCCTCATACATCGGCCGCTTATCCAAATGGCTCCGATAAAGTGTCACTTCTTCGCAAACCCACTCGAGGCGTTCCCCATGCGGAGTAAGAGGCACAGGAAAATCCCTCAGTCTATTACGATCAAATTGCTCCACCCCCGTGAATTTACGCGCAAGCGTCAGGTGTGGATGAAAGGTGCGTGCTTCAGGCGTAAAGCCAAGAGGCGTAAGTGCAGCGGCTACTTGCTGTTGTAAGCCATGAAGCCCTTCTAAGTCGCGGCCAACACCAGCCCACAGCACAGAAGGATGCGTAGATCGGCCGAATAAATCGAGGTCTTCCACACGAAGCGAGAGTGGACTAGCTGCCGGCGATAAGTCCTGCAGAGCTTGCATAATATGCGGGATTTGTTCAGAAGGCGTATCGCCAAGGAACTGCAGCGTAATATGCAGATCCTCTGCATGAACCCACGTGCGAAAGGGAAGATGCAATTTAATCTCATCGATCCAACTGGCAATAACATGCTTAATTTCGGACGGAATCGGCACTGCAACAAATAAACGCGCTTGGTTAATCGTATTCATAATAGCCTCTCTTATCCTCGTAGGGTTCACATCTTCCGAAGTAATATGCCCTTTTTTTGGTAAGACTATTTCACCTTCCGCAATCCACTTTCCTGAAAATATGTCCAATGGTTCATGAATATCGTCATGGTAACGCTTTCTTGAAAACCTTATAGTTAAATTGTGGTTAAGACAACGAGTGAAGGGGTGAAGCAAAGTAGACGCAAGCGGGTTAAGAGTTCACACGATTCAAGTACGGGGATTGAACAAAAAGGAAAGAGCGATCTAAGGTCCATTGGCGTGGGAACTCCTTAGAATCGCTCTCGGTAGTGAGTATGAATTTCGACGAAATTCACAGCTCACTACAATTTTGACACAAATTCAGCTGAATAAGCAAGTACAAAAAATATGTGTTTAAATTGAAGGGAGTTTTACAACGATGAGAAAAATGAAGAGCTTACAAATGATGGGTGCAGCAAGCTTGTCGATGGCATTGGTTTTAGCAGGATGTTCTTCTACAAAAACGGCAGAAACTTCACCAGCAGCGGCATCTCCGGCAGCATCCACAGCAGCAGCGGCAACGAAAGCACCTGAACCAGCAAAAAGCGGCGAGAAAGTAACCGTTAACTTCTGGAACCCTTTCTCGGGTAATGATGGTCCATTTATGAAGAAAATTGTAGATAACTATAATAAATCGCAAGATAAATATACCGTAAAAATGACCATTCAACCGAATGGCGACTACTATAAGCTCCTTGATACAGCAATTGCAACGAAGAAAGGTATTCCTGACGTTGCCATCATGCATCTTGATCAAACTCCTACTTACATTGCGAAGGATCAGCTCCAACCTGTTGATGCGATTGCGAAAGCAGTTGGTGTAGAGAAGAGCAATTTCCCACCAGCGACAGTGGAATACTCAACGAAGGATAACAACTGGTACAGTATTCCGCTTGATATTCATCCGCTAGTTATGTACTACAACAAGGATTTGTTTAAAGCTGCAGGTATTACCGCACCACCAACCAATCGCAAAGAATTTGTTGATGCAGCAGTCAAGTTGACAGATGCTTCCAAAGGTATTTGGGGGGCGGCGATGCCAACCTTCTGGATCCAAAACTTTTTATTCCCAACTATTTTGTTCCAAAATGGCGGCGATTTCTTAGATGATAAAGGCAACATTGCTTACAATTCACCTGCAGGTGTAGAGGCTGTTACCTTTATGAGAAGCTTGACAACGATGAAGGTTTCACCTCCAACTGTTGCAGCTGATGGCGATTTCAACTTGTTCCAACAAGGAAAAAGCGCGATGCACTTCAATGGTCCTTGGTCGAAAGATGCGTTCGATAAAGCGAAAATCAATTATGGTGTAGCTCCGGTTCCTCAACTAGGTACAGTAAAACAAGCAGTGTTCGGCGGATCTCATAACTTCGTTATTCCTAAAGGAACAACAGATGCAGCAGTTCTTGCTGGTGTGGGTGATTTCTTGAAATATGTAAATGCCAATTCCATTGATTGGGCTGAATCCGGTCAAGCGGTTGCTTCCAAAGTGGTTCGCGACAGCGCTGCTTTCCAAGCAATGACACAGCAACAAACTGAAGTGGCGAAATCTTTTGAGTATGTTAAATTTGCACCAAAAGTATTAAATTGGGGTCCGATTTCCGACAGTATCTGGAGCGAGCTTGCTAATGCGCTTCAAGGCAAAAAAGATCCAAAAGCTGCACTCGACGATGCAGCAGCCAAATCAACAGCTGCCATGAAGAAGTAATCATAGCTCATGAACATGGAAAGGCGGGTACCCTGTACCCGTCTTCCCTTTTAAAGTAGAGGAGGGAATCTCGTGCCTACCCCGTCAAATTGGAAATCAAAGCTGACATCAAGCTTATTCATATTACCGTATTTCATCGCTTTTTTAGCCTTCACGCTGATCCCGATTATTTACGGGTTCATCATTAGCTTAAAGCAATACAATCTGCTCGATCCTGTGCATCCATTCGTAGGCTTCGACAATTACAAAAAGATTTTTACAAGCGGCACGCAAGAAAATGACCTGTTTTTCATTGGGATGAAAGCCACATTGAAATTCGTTGTGTTTTCAGTCCCTTTTCTAGTCATTGTAGGTCTTGGCTTTGCCTTATTGTTAAATGCACTCCCAGCAAAATTACGGTCATTTTTCCGTTCGATCTACTTTATTCCCTATGCGGTTTCGGCTACCGTCATGGCGGTTATTTGGAAGCGAATGTTCGATGTCACAGGCGGATTTATCAATCTACTCCTTGCAAAAGTAGGCATTCGTGAGTTCGATCCCGTTCCATGGCTGATCGATACGCCGTTCGTCTGGATTGCTTTAGTTATCGCAACGCTCTGGTGGACCATCGGCTTTAACATGATTATTTTCGTGAATGCGCTCAATGGTGTACCTGAAGATCTCTATGAAGCTGCCAAAATCGATGGCGCGAACGGTTGGGACAGACTGAAGAGCATCACGCTTCCTTTCATCAGGCCGGTTCTCATTTTTGTGCTAATTACCTCTACGATTGCTTCGTACAATATTTTCGCGCAGCCGAATTTGATGAGTAATGCAGGCGATGAGACGAAGGTGCTGCTCATGGGTATTCTGCAAACAGCCTATACGGCCAGAGAAATTGGTTCTGCGTCAGCGATGGCGATTCTCATGGGCTTAACGATCATGATTGTGTCAGTTATCCAATTCAAAGTCACCAGCAGGAAGGAGTAGAGGACGTTGAAATCACTGAAAATCTTTTATGTACTGCTTGCTTCACTTCTAGGTGTTATTTTCATACTGCCGATTTTATGGATGTTTTCCAATTCGTTTAAGACTGATATAGAAGTCATGGCCCCGGTATTTCATTTATTTCCGCAAGAATTTACGTGGGACAATTTTCATACGATTTTTGTCGGCGGGGCTGTCGAGGTTCCGATATTCCGTTGGATGTTCAACTCCTTTTTCGTAGGTTTTGCTGCGACACTGCTGGTCATTTTTTTAGATGCGATGGCTGCCTACGCGTTAGCGAAGTTAGATATTCCGTTTAAAAGAACGCTTTTTGCCTTGTTCGTTGGATCGATGATGGTGCCGGGCATTATTTCTTTTCTTCCTCAATACTTAAATTTCAGTAATTTCAATCTGATCAATACGTATTATGTGTTAATTTTGCCCTACTCGGGTGGTGCGCTGGGTGTATTTATGTTAATCCAATTCTTCCAGTCGTTCCCAAATGAAATTATTGAAGCGGCACGCATTGATGGGGCAAATAAATGGCAGGTGTTTAAGTCGGTATTGATGCCTTCTTCCATTTCCATCGTAACTACACTTGCAATATTCACGTTTATGAGTGTTTTCAACGACTATGTATGGCCATTCTTTACGGTAACAGACCTCGAAATGCGAACGCTGACAGCAGGTGTGGCGGTTATGGCAACAGGCAGCTTCGTACAATCGTATGGCAAATTAATGGCGCTTGCTACGTTATCGACGATACCGACCTTGATCATTTTCTTAATTGGTCAACGACAATTCATTCAATCGATCACAGCAACAGGGGTCAAGCAATAGTGGCAGAGGTGACGCTTTTCATGCGGAAATTAAGTATAATTTGTTTAAGTTTGATGCTGTTAGTAGGGTGTACGAAGGGAGCGGAAGAGACTCAAGTGAAGGATTCTAATATCGCTGTTTCACCGACAAAAGAAGCAAAAACGTTTACCAATCCGATCATTGATAATGGCGCAGACCCATGGGTCACGACGAAGGATGGGACGTACTATTATACACATACAACCGGAAATTCCATCCGCGTGTGGAAATCCAAGACGTTGACAGGGTTAGCCGAAGCGGAATACAAAGACGTCTGGTTCCCGCCATTATCAGGACCGAATACGTCCAACATCTGGGCGCCTGAATTACATTTTATAGCTGGAAAATGGTACATCTACTACGCCGCTGATGACGGCAAGAATGAGAATCATCGGATGTTCGTGCTCGAATCCGTGACAGATGATCCGCTTGGCGCTTATGTCGACAAAGGCATGATGGACACAGCTGGCCGCTGGGCGATTGATGGGACGACGCTGCAGAAGAAGGACGGCTCACTCTATTTCATATGGTCGGGCTGGGAAGGGACTGTCAATGTAAGCCAGCATCTCTACATCGCGCCTATGAGCAATCCGTATACGATTAGCGGCAAGCCCGTTGAAATCTCTCGCCCGACCTATGATTGGGAGTTGGTTGGGAATCCAACAATCAATGAGGGACCGCAGGTGTTGCTGCATGAGGATCGGATTTTTGTGATCTATTCGGCAAGCGGCAGCTGGACGGATGACTATTGTTTAGGCATGCTGAGCACGGAGATGAGCAAGGATGTGCTGAATCCGGCTTCCTGGAAGAAGGGGGATAAGGCAGTATTTTCAAAAACCGATCAAGTCTTCGGACCCGGTCATAATTCGTTTGTGAAGTCCGTAGATGGCAAAGAAGACTGGATTGTGTACCATGCCGCGAAAACACAAGGCTCCGGCTGGAATCGCAACGTCCGTATGCAGCCTTTCCAGTGGAACAAGGACGGTACGCCGAATTTTGGTACGCCGATCGCCGAAGGTGTGCCTGTGAAAGTGCCTGGCGGGGAGTAGGCGAGGGAATACTTAATACCCGAACGTGAGCAAAGAAGCCGAAGCACCCCTCCGGGCGTTTCGGCTTCTTTTGTCTATAAATCCAAAAATATGTCCATGAATAAAGGAAATAGGTCATTGGCTTGACTTCGCCTTATTTGTATAATGAAGGCAGAGTTTGAGGGCACGGGAGGGGATTCAAATGAGTGGAGCGCATAAGTCAGATAGGAATCCTAAGCAAGCTAAGAAAGCTGCGAAAGTAATATGCCTACTCCTCGTGCTAAGCATGTGTTCGATTGGCTGTGATTCGCATTCGGAGATAACAACAACCGAGCCTGCGGCGAGCAAGCTGCGGATAACGTTCTGGACGCCGTTCAGCGGTGGCGATGGGCAATTTATGGCTGAATTGATCCAGCAATACAATAATGAGAATCAGGATCATGTGAAAATAGAGCAAATCAACAATAACTCCGGTGATTATTATCCTAAGCTGTCGACGGCGATCGTGACGGAAGAGGCGCCAGATATCGCCATCGTCCACTCGGCCAAGTATTCACAGTATGCGCCTGCTGGATTTTTGACGGATTTGAATACGCTTGCGATTGAAGCAGGCGTGCATTGGGATGATTTTAACCCGACGATTCTGCAAAGTACGGTGGCCGATAATAAACATTTAGGCATTCCACTGGATACTCATCTGGAGGTTATGTACTACAACAAGGATTGGTTGCGAAAATCAGGCCTCCTAGATGAAAAGGAAAGGCCAATTATGGCGGAAGGAGAGGCAGGATACCTTGCTTTTCTAGAGAAAATTCGTGACAGTGTTCCGCCGAATGTTACGCCATTAGCCGAGCCCAACGTAAG
Source organism: Paenibacillus sp. J22P90 (assembly GCF_059692195.1). Lineage (NCBI taxonomy): Bacteria > Bacillati > Bacillota > Bacilli > Caryophanales > Paenibacillaceae > Paenibacillus > Paenibacillus sp. J22P90. The sequence goes on along the minus strand of NZ_JCAUAY010000004.1, from coordinate 354,985 downwards.
GATCGACTCATTCTGGATGTGGTTCTCTTTTTACAATCAAATGAAACAGGATGGCGGCAGATTCTATACCGACGATGGCAAATCCGCTGCGATTGATAATCCTTCGGCCTTGAAATCCTTAGAATTTGTGAACTCTCTGTATACGAAGAAGCTCATTTTGCCGAATATCAATGATCAATTTCAAAGCTTTATTAAGGGTAATGCAGCAACTTTAATCTCAGGTGTGTGGGGGACGGGAACGTTTGAGAAAGCAGCGGATTTAAACTTCGGAGTGACCAAAATTCCTCAAATCTACGATCACCCTGCAGCGTGGGGGGATTCTCATACATTTTCGCTGCCTTATCATGAAAAGCCGGACAAAGAGAAACAGATCGCTGCGCTGAAATTTGCTAATTGGGTAGCGGCACATGGGGCTAGCTGGGCGAAAGCCGGTCATATCCCAGCCGTGAAGAAGGCTGTCTCATCGGAAGAGTTCCAAAAGCTTAAATACCGCCCTGACTATGCCAGCGCTGCGGATGATGTGAAATATTTCCCCAATCAACCGCGACAGGGTACGATTAACGATGAGCTTGTGCGTGAGTTTGAGAAAATGATGGCAGGACAAATCACGCCACAAGAGGTGCTGCAGAATGCGCAAAAGATCATTAATACCAATCTTCAGATTCAGCAAAATGCAACTCAAAAATAGGTTCCAAGCCATCAAAGATATGCCTATTGCGATGAAATTGATTGTGATGAGCGCTATTTTTATTGCGGTTCCGCTTGGCATTGCCAGTTATCTAACTTACACAAGCTACTCGGCTTCGATTCAGAAGAACATTGGGAAATATCAGATGGATGTCGTGAAGGAACTCACTGCTAACATTGATACGTACTTGAATGAGCTTAATTTATTGACGCTATTACCTTATCAATCCCCTCAAATCATGAAGTTTCTGGAGGTTGGCGATCAGACGAACGGGAGTCTTTCTTTTAACGATCGCGTGACGATCGAGGATTTCACGAAACGAGTGTTTGCGAACGGACGCGTAGACATTTCTGGTTTGACCTTATACCGAACACGAAGCGGCAATTCGTACACAGCGATGTCGGAAGAGCAGGCGAATTATACGCAGCGTGATGTGAGGAATGAAGTCTGGTACGATAAGGTTTCTAATACGGGTAAGGTGGTGTACATCGGGACATATAACAAAAATGGCTCCGATGCCACGAACCAAGTGTACTCTTTTGCTAGGAAAATACGCAGTGTAGATACAGGTGCTGTTCTTGCCTACATTGTGTTGGACGTGGATAAAAATATTATCCGCAATAAGATGGAAGCGATTTCCAATGAAAAAAAGAACATCATGATCGTTGATAATGACGGCGCGATGATTTATAAGAGCATGGTGAGCGGTCCTGATGCGGAGCAAATCAAGCAATTCAAAGGCACTGGTACGGTCGTCTATAAGCAAAATAAGGATGCGGAGTTGGTTTCCTATTTTACCTCGCCATTAACGGGGTGGACGATGATTGAGATGGTTCCTCTGGGGATTTTACTTCAGGACACGGTGTATGTGCGGAATTATATTATTGGAATCGGTGGCGTGTGCTTGCTGTTAGCGATTATTATTTTCACTTTATTTGCCCTGCGCATCACCAATCCGATCAGTGAACTGCGCAATCTCATGAAAAAAGTCGTGCTTGGCGACTTGGCCGTCTCCATTCCGATTCATAGTCGTGATGAGATCGGGCAGTTGAGTCAATCTTTTAATATCATGGTCTCGAAGCTTAGTGATCTGGGTTATCGGCTGTATGAGTCAGAGATCAGGGAGAAAAATGCCCAAATATCGGCGCTCCAGAGTCAAATTAATCCGCATTTTTTGTACAATACGTTAGGTTCGATTAGTATGTATGCCGAAATTCAAGGCAATAAAGAAGTTGTGAAAATGACGAACCATCTTAGCAAGCTGCTTCGCTATAGTATAAATAGTCATCAGAACCAAGTGCCCCTTCATATGGAATTGGAGCATGTCACGGGCTATATGGCGATTCAACAAATTCGATTTGAGGATAAAATTAAGTTCCATGTCCAGATTGAGCCAGAGCTGCTGAACTGCTCGGTCATTCGCTTTATTTTACAACCGATTGTGGAGAACAGTATTGTGCATGGGATTGATAAAGGCAATGGATATGGCACGATTAGCTTGATCGGTAAAAAACAGGATAACCATATGCTGATCCAAATCCAAGATGATGGCGCAGGGATGAACGCAACGCAATTACAGAACCTGATTGATCGTAAATTTCAAATGAAGACGACGGAAGAGGGCACAGGCGGTACAGGGTTAATGAATGTACATCGGAGAATCGCGTTGCGCTATGGGAATCAGTATGGTGTGACGATTGAGAGTGATCTTAAGCAAGGGACGACGATATCATTAACGCTACCGCTCATTGCAGGTCATCATGAAGGAGGGAGAATGAATGCCTAGCATATTAATCGTGGACGACGAAACCATTTTTCGCAAAGGAATACGATTGATGATTACGGATATGAACAGTGACTGGTTCGTGATCGATGAGGCAACGGATGGCGCAGATGCTCTAGAGAAAATTGAAGCGCTGCAGCCGGATCTGATTATTACAGATATCAAAATGCCAAGGATTGATGGGATTCAGCTTCAATATATTGTGAAAGAGCGATTTCCTCATATTTCATGTGTCGTGATGAGCGGGTATAACGATTTTCAATATGCGCGTGAATCCTTGCGTTTGGGTGCAAAAGATTACTTGATGAAGCCTTTTGGGCGTGAAGAGCTCTATGCGTTGCTCACCAAGCTGCAGGAAGCGTGGCTGACAGAGAAACGTCCTAGTAAATCCAATGGGATGGATCAACAGGTTCAGAATCAGATGCGCCAGCATGTGCTAACGGGTCTACTGACGGGGAATGTTCATCATGGTGAGGCGGAGCTGCTCGATAACGTAGGTATCCAATTCTCGCATACGTATATTAGCTGTTTAATTGCCAAGCTGGATCGGGATTCCGTGTCAGATGAGCGATATTATCAGTTGAATCCTTCGTTGTTTTCCATTTACATTCAGCAGTTTATCCAAGAGAGTCTCGATGAGAGCTATAAAGGGTACGTTTTTATTCACCACGACACGGAAGTTGTCGCTCTGATTAACCATGATGATGTTGTAAGCATTAATACGGAGATAGAGAACCTGACGAATCGGATTCGTAAGGATATTCGGGTGCAGTCCAATTTTACCCTGACATTCGGTTTAGGCAGTCCAGCCAAGGATCTGGAATCAATTCCCAAGTCGTATAAAGAGGCAGGATTCGCGTTGTTATACCGTTTGGTAATTGGCGGGGATCGGTTGTTTTCGAACGAGATTGTGGCCGAGATGAAAATGGAAAAGCATGATTGGCAAGCCGCCGATTGGCATACGTTGAATCAGTTCGTCCAAGAAGGGGACTTGGCGAACGTTCAACAGCAAGCTAGCCTTTATGTGACGAAGCTTTGCCAGCAGTGGAAGGATCCTGAAATCATTCACCAACAAATTTGCAAAATGCTGCTGCATTTCTACGAGTTGGCTGTGAATTTGGCTGTTGTGAAACAGTGGCTGCAGAACACGGATGTGAAGCAAGTTTTGGTCGATATTTACTCCTACTCGTCGAGCAAAGAATTGACGGAGCGCTGCCAGAAGCTGCTTGGCGATCTTACCGTCTGTATCGGGAACCGCAAGAAAAAGATGGTGACCAGTCCCGTTGAGATTGTTGTCCGTTATGTAGAGGAGCACTATGCGGAATCGATCACGTTAAATACGATGGCCGAAATTGTTTACCTCAGCCCGTCCTATCTCAGCAGCTTGTTTAAAAGCAAGCAAGGGCAGTCCTTCATTGATTTCCTGACGGAGAAGCGGATCGAGAAAGCGAAATCCCTGCTGCTCTATTCGGATGAAAAAATTCAAGCCATTTCGGATTCTACTGGATTCACGAACATTAGACACTTCAATCGCGTGTTCAAAACGATCACTAATCGCACCCCATCCGAGTTCCGCGAGGGGAAGAGCGCCGAGCCGTTCAAGGTTAATTAAACTTGAGCGGTTTTTTGCGTTTTAGATGAAAAGTATCCATACCATTGAGGTGCGTCTGAATAAACTAGTAGGGAAACTAGCATGGAGAGGGGGCGCATTAGTGATGAAAAAAGTACGAGCACCGATCGGCGAGAATCAAGTGTATTCCAATCGTGTAGCACGTTCGGAATTTGATGAGAACTGGAAGACAAGCGTAACGGGTAGCGGTTATGTCGTGTACACAGCTACTCGGAATAATGCGAAGATTATCGTGTTACTTACTACGGGATTAAGAAAGTTGCTTACGTTCAATAAAGGCGGGAAAGTACTGGTAGGCTCTGGCGGGGTCAGTCATTATAGTAAACCGCATAAGGCGCAGGATTTGAATTAGTTGGTGGTTTGAGGGCTACTCGAGAGGAGTTACTCGAAAATATCGAGTAACTCGAGTCAAGAGGACGTATCGAAGAAACATAGCAATAGCGTGCAACAATTAAGCAATATAGTAATATAATAGCGCTTACAAACATGCTACGCTTGGTGTATACGGACTATATTTATTAGCAAGTAAAGGAGGGAAATAGAAAAATACATAGCTGATCAGAAATCTTAAGAAATGCATTATTACGTTTTACATAAACAGTCACTATAGGAGGAATTTAAGCATGCGAAAACCACTATCCAGCAAGCTGCTCTTCCATTCAACACTGGCGTCTCTGCTAGTATCAGCGACCATCGGGCTCACGCCCGCTGTTGCCGCTGTTGATCCGACGTTACCAAACTGGTCCACAGCGGGTTACAAAGGTGGCCAGGCGCTGCCTACAACGGGAACGCAGATTGATCTAACAACGAAAGGCATTACTGCTAATGATGGCGTCGACGATTCGAATGCGTTGCAGCAAGTCATTAATGATATTCGCAGCGGTGCGTTGACTGTTAATGGAGCAGTTGTAAGCGATACCAACAGGGCGATTCTGAAATTCCCTGCAGGTCAAATTGACCTCAACAAGCAAATTCGTGTCGATGCCAGCTATATCACGATTCGAGGTGCTGGGAATAATCCAACGACCGGTACGAAAATCGTGTTCAAGCCAGCGGCAACGTACTCTGAGGATCCAGCGAATCCAGGCGCTCCGCTCATCGATGGCAAAATGTGGCCAGGATACGCAGCCTTCCGCGTGGAAGATCGTGCGAAAGATTCTGGGGACACTACATACGAGGGGAGCATCAACTTCCACTGGCTAACAGGGGAAAGAGTGGCCTCGGCAGGCGGCGGCACCAAAGGCACCACACTTGTCAAAGTAGCCTCAGGCAAAGGCTCGCAATTTGCTGCCGGCGATACGATTTATGTTGGCGCCGCCAATACGGTTGCCTTTTATGATCAGATGCAAGCTCCACAAGCTTATCGCTACAACGGCCATATGCGTACGCAAATGTTCAAGGTCGTGAGTGTCAGCGGGGACAATATCACAATTGATAAGCCGCTTGAATTTGACATTCCGTTCAGCAATAGCGGGCAGCTACCTGCGGATCCTGGCGGTTCCAATTCCACGTATTACAGTAAAGTCATGAAAGTGACGGCTGTGAAAGGCGTGGGCTTTGAGGATTTTTATTTTACACAAGATATTTCATACACACCTTACAATGGACTCATTAATGCCAATGATTACGATGCAGTTACAAACCCCGGTGGCGTTGGGCTTAAGTATAAGAATGAAGCATTAGAGTATGCGGTGCATGGCATTTTGTTCAAATTCGCGCAGGATGGTTGGGTTAAAGGCATTCGAACTTATATGACGGGTTCCCATCCTATCGTGACAGAGTTTGCCAAAAATATGGAAATTACTAATAACATTATTTATGGTGCTTGGAACAAAGGGAAAGGCGGTCACGGGTACGTACGTGGCTCCAAATTGTACGATTCCAAAATCACCAATAATACGATCGATCGTGTTCGTCATTTAACCTTACAGTGGTCGGCGACGGGCAACGTGATTCAAGGGAACGCACTGAGTGCTGACATGAACCTGCACGGAGGCTGGGAACGCCATAATTTGATTGAGCAAAATACGATCGCCATCCCGTTCGAGCATAGCTCTTGGGGGGAAGGTGAAGGCGGCCAAGATATGCTGGAGGGCACTTGGTACCCGATTTGGTATGGTGCTGGCCCACATGCGTCTAAATGGTCTGGCGGTACGGGCGAGCAGAACGTATTTTTCAACAATACGATGTCAAAGCAAACGACCAAAGGTGGCGCTTATGTTCCTTTTGCTCCTTATAATAGTGCCACGACGATCTACCAAATCGGTTGGGATGGCACACAGTGGACGCATTTGCAGAAGCCTACGGGGACTTTTATCAGTACATGGGGGCAAAATGAAACCGTTGATTTCTCGCAAGCTCCGAATAAAGGAGTATATGCTTGTTTGAGCTTTACCGGCAGCTCCTTATTAGGCAGCGGAACGGCGACGAACTCTTGTACCGGAGGGGCTGACACGCAAGCGCCTACCGTGCCTGCAGGAATGACGGCAACGGCAGCATCCAGCTCGCAAATCAATTTGAGCTGGACGGCTTCAACAGATAACGTTGGCGTCACGGGGTACGATGTGTATCGCGGCGGAACGTTCCTGAAGACGGTGACGGGCACGTCCACAACGGATACGGGCTTAACTGCGAGCACGGCCTATAGCTATTACGTGCGGGCGAAGGATGCAGCGGGCAACATTTCCGCGGCAAGCAATACAGCAAGCGCGACGACGCTTGCAGCTACCGATACGCAAGCGCCAACGGTGCCAGCGGGGATGACGGCAACGGCCGCATCCAGCTCGCAAATCAATTTGAGCTGGACAGCGTCTACAGATAATGTTGGCGTTACAGGTTACGATGTGTACCGAGGAGGAACGTTCTTGAAGACGGTAACGGGCACGTCCACATCGGATACGGGCTTAACCGCGAGCACAGCTTATAGCTATTACGTGAGAGCGAAGGATGCAGCAGGCAACATATCTGCAGCGAGCAATACAGCGAGTGCTACCACTTTGAGCGGCAGCACATCAGCTACATTGAATCCGACTGATGATGCTTATGTCCATGAAAGCAATGCGACGACCAACTACGGGAACGATACGACGATGTTCCTGAAAACATCGTCCGGCGCTAACCGCTATGTGTACTTGAAGTTCGACTTGAGCAGCGTTTCCAGTGTAACGAGTGCTAAGCTGCGCATCTATGGCAGCGCATCTGCCGCAACGACGGTGACAGCTTATCAAACAACGGATAGCTGGGCGGAAGGCACGTTGACTTGGAGCAATAAACCTGCCATCGGAAGCTCAGCTGGCAGTATCGCCATGAATGCAACGAATGCTTACTATGAAATTGACATCACCTCGTATGTGCAAGCGCAAGCAGCTGGAGACAAGATCGTCTCCATTGAGCTGCAAGAGAGTGCGGGGAAATACACGACACTGAATACGAGTGAAAATGCTTCAAACAAACCGCAGCTAGTTATTCAATAAACTTGATCAATAGTATTACTTTCCGACATTTTCGCATATGATTCGTTAGGAAGCGAATATATTAAGGGTCGGGGAGTGGAAGGCGCATGTCTTTTTTTGATAAAGTGAAGCAAGGGGCATCGGAAGCAGCGAAAAAAGCGCAGCAAACCGTTGAGATTACGAAATTTAAAACGCAAATTTCTTTGAAAGAAAGAGAAATTGATAAAATTTATAAATTAATCGGCGAATCGGTTTATACTTCTTATCTATCCGGAGACTACACTCGTGTGGAAGCTAATGTGAAGGACTATTGTCTCGGCATTGCTCAAATCAACCAAGAGATCACGGATCTTGAACAGAAAATTACCGAGGTTCGGAATGAAAAAGAATGCGTATGCGGCAAAGTGGTCGCTGCTGACACGAAGTTCTGCTCGACCTGTGGTCATCACTTTGTATAAAAAGTTAGCTTGAAGCTATCAAGCAGTTTTCGCAGAGAAAGATTCTGTGAGAGCTGCTTTTGTTTTTGAGGTTGATCCACAGCCTATGTTAAAATAGTTAGACACAAACAAATAGATTAATGGAGGCATACAAGATGGCTGAACGAATCCAAGATCCAGTTGTAAAAGTAGAAATGCTCATTCGAAGACCCGTTCAAGAAGTATTTGAGGCTTTTATTAATCCTGAAATCACATCGAAATTTTGGTTTACTCAAGGCAGCAGTAAATTAGAGGCAGGTACTCGCGTGCAATGGCATTGGGCGATGTATGGGGCAACTGCGGACGTAGAGGTCAAAGAAATCGAGATCAATAAGCGAATTGTTGTGGATTGGGGTACCTTAGTGGAGTGGTCGTTCACCACACAAGCCGATAACGAAACGTTTGTTGTCATCACGAACACAGGTTTTGCGGGCAGCGCAGATGAAATTGTAAAGCAAGCGCTTGATTCCACAGAAGGGTTTACCATTGTGTTGTGTGGATTAAAAGCATATTTGGAGCATGGTCTCCGCTTGAATCTTGTAGCGGACAAGGCTCCCTACGCAAATATTCAATAGTTGAAGGAGTACTACATGGAAGTCATTCTTACTACGAATCGCATGTCACTGGTGCAACTAGACTATTCACATTGTGATTTGGTCGTGGATTACTTTAGTCGTAATCGTGACTTTCTAGAGCCATGGGAAATGGTGAGAGACGAGTCGTTTTTTACAGCGAGCTTTCAGGCAGAATTGTTAGTGATCGAACGAAAACTGTTCGAAGACGGGCTGTTGTTCAAAGTGTGGATGCTATACGATAATCGTATCATCGGTTCTATTTCGCTCAATAATATCGTGCGTGGCGCGTTTCAATCCTGTCATCTGGGCTATCGGTTGGACAGAGAGCTGCTTAATCGGGGACTGATGACGGAGGGACTCGAAGCAGTCATTGACTATGCATTTACAGAATTACAGCTTCATCGCATCGAAGCGAATATTATGCCTCACAATGAGGCGTCCTTACAAGTCGTCAAGAAACTAGGCTTTTATGAGGAAGGCTTGGCAATCAAATATTTAAAAATTCATGGCGTTTGGGAGGACCATCTTCATATGGTGCTTCGAAATGTTGGGATGGAATGAGCAGCGTTGGATCGCTGCTCTTTTTTATTTTCTCTATGATGAGAAGAGTACATTTTCCAATTCGTGGCATAATAGAAGTAAATTTTTGCTAAAAAGGGGACGTAACATGAGAACATTGCTGTTCGTAATGGTCTTCGTTTGCAGCATCGCTCTTCAAATCGGTTTCAATATGATTTCATATAGAGAAACTTTAGGTCTCGCTATTCACGATTTTGTACCCGCGGCAAACAATAGGCCAGAACTTATATGCGTTATCCTCATTGGCTTCGCTGCAACATTGCGAGCTGATTGGAAATATAGGAAGCGATCGTAAATCAATTGAATCCTCCGGGCAAGGAGATGAACTTCGGAGTATGGAGAACATGACCTCAAGGCAGCTGTTTGCAGCTTTATTTATGTTCCTTCAAGGCAGCGCCATCTTGTTAAATCTAGCAACATCCTCAGGACGAGATGCTTGGATTTCCTTGCTGTTGTCTGGATGCTTGGGAGCTATCATCTTTACGATCTATCTATATATATTAAAACGATTTCCGAATGCAGGGTTGTTTGATTTGCTCATTCAAGGGTTTGGCAAGTGGATGGGGAGCATCTTTGTATTTTTGTATATTATTTACTTCGTTTACATTGCCTCACGCGATGTTAGGGACATTACGGAGTTGATTTCTAACGCAGTCATGCTCGAAACGCCGAAAGAGATCATAGCAGTTTTATTCATACTCCTAGTGCTGTATGTAGCTGTGACAGGAGTACTTAATATTTTTCGACTGAGTACGATTTATATTTGGGCATTTGCTTTTTTATATGTTTTGGTGATCACTTTAATCTTTGTTACCGGCCAGTACGAATGGGGGCACCTCAGACCCATCTTGGGAGAAGGCGTCAAGCCAGTGCTTCATACGGTGTTGTTTCAAACGATGGAGTTTCCCTTTGGGGAAACCATTGTGTTTATCGCAATAATCGGTACTTATCTCACGAGTATGAAATTCCCAAAAAAGGCTGGTATTTCTGCCACAATACTGAGTGGCGCCATCTTAGCGATCTCCTCCATCATCCAGCTTATTTCATTAGGTCTTGTAACCAAACAGCGCACGAATTTCCCAATGGTCAGTGCGGCCAGAAACGTTTCCATCAGTACGTTTCTCGAGCGTGTAGATATCTTAATCGTATTTATTATGCTGCTTGCCATTACAGTGAAAGTTAGTATTTTCTTATTTGCAGCGTTAAAAGGAGTTGAAACCATATTTAAATTTTCGATTCAACAAATGGTACTGCCATTCGCCGTCATCATCTACATGATGTCACTTCTGATGTCGAGAAATATAGCCGATCATTTGCAAATTGGCATCGTGGTCGTTCCTATCTTTATGCATATCCCGTTGCAGTTTGTGGTACCTGCAATTTTGTATGTGGCGCTGCTTGTAAGACAAAGGAGGTTGAAAACTTCATGATCGTTTCCCAGCCGAAGAACGTCGAGATTTCGTTGCCTCTTGAATGGCAGCAAACGGAGCAAATCATAAAAGCTTATATCGGGAAAACCGAAGATGCCGTAGTAAATACGATAAAACTCGGCTCCAAGCAAGGATTGATTGTCTATTTCAGCAGCCTTGCAGCAACAGATAAGATCACCTCCGAGTTGATTCAACCGATGATCGAAACGGATTTCGACTACGATCAAATTCAGATCTTGGAACCTTTTCGCTTAGTTGCTGTAGGCGGATTGCCCTATAAATACGTACAAAATGTAACGGAAATCGTGAATGAAGCTTTGCTTGGCCATGCCGTTATTTTGATAGAAGATGAACCGCAAGCGCTTGCCATTCAGATAGGCGGAATGGAAATCAGGCAAATCAGCGAACCGAAAACGCAGACGACCATATTTGGCCCAAAAGAGGGTTTTGTCGAGTCCTTAGACACGAATATCAGTCTCATCAGGAGAAGAATTAGAGATCCGCGCTTACAATTTCTTTCCGCTCGCTTGGACACAGAGATTCATCCAAGAGTTTCAATTGCTTATTTAGAAAGCGAGGCGAGCAAGGAAGCCTTAAATGAAATTTTGGACAGATTGCAACGAATGGCAATTGACTCCACATTCGATATTACTCAGCTCATGCTCCAGCTGCACCCCCAAAATAAACTGCAAATTTTTCCGTTGGCGTTGAATTCTGAACGTCCTGATACCGCTGCATCATTCTTATTAAGAGGCAGAATTGTTCTGTTAATGGACGGTTCACCTTATGCCGTAGTCGTTCCTGCGAAGCTGGTTGATTTTTTTCATTTTCCTGAAGACAGGTACATGATTTCGATCTATGCCAACTTCATTCTAGGGCTTCGTTATTTTGCTTTCCTATTATCTGTTTTTTTGCCGGGGGCATTTATCGGAGTAACCAGTTACAATGCAGAGATTATGCCGATTAGTCTCGCCTTGGCGTTATCGGGACAGCGAACGGATGCTCCGTTTCCCTCCGTGTTTGAACTCATTATGGTCGAAATTATTTTCGAACTTATTCGGGAGGCTGCTACTCGAATGCCTAGGGCTGTCGGCAGCGCGCTGACGATCGTTGGTGCCCTCGTGATTGGACAAGCGGCTGTCGAAGCTGGTGTGATTACGAACATTGTGATCATCGTCGTTGCGACTTCAGCTGTAACGAGCTACCTGGTTCCTTATGATGAAATGGTAGTTGTGGTTCGAGTACTAAGATACGGGTTCATCATACTTGCCTCTGCCTTTGGTATCTACGGACTCTTTATAGGAATCGCAGCTTTGGTTTGTTACGTGACCAGTCTGCGGTCGTTCCGTAGCCTATATGTGGGAAAAGGAGGGTGAGCATGATGGTACGGCTCGGCGGAAAATGCCTCTTGGTTATCCTAGCATGTGTTCTCCTATGCGGCTGTTGGGACTATATCGAGCTAGGGAATGAGTTAATCGTTACTGGTATGGGAATTTCTCCTGGAACCGGAGAGAATTACATCGTGGATATTGAAGCGGCGAATACCTCGGAGTTTGTTCAGAACAAGCGGATGAACATATCGAAATCTTTACTTTACGAGACGGATTTTAACACACTTGCAGATGTCAGCACGCGCATTAATCGGGGGCTGCCGAGACATGTGGACTTTAAGCATATGCAGCTTCTCGTCATTGACGAGGCATTGCTTCAAAAAGGTGATCTAGTGTTCTTAGATTTTTTGGAGCGGTATAAGGATATCCGGAATATTATTTACATTTACGCGGCGAAAACAGGCACGGTGAAGGACATCCTAACGACCGAGTTTTCAGATCTGACCATTCCCACCTATAAAATCAGGGACCAAATGAATCAATTTTCGGATGAGTGGGGAGGTATTCAACCGCTGCAAATGCAGGAATTAATCCGATTGCTCACGGAAACGGGCCATCAGCCTGTCATCCCTTTATTGGAGGTGAAAAATCCCTCCGAGGGAAGCAAGTCGATGGACTATGCTAAGAAACTTGATCTGAATACCTATATCCATCTCAAGGGAACTGCTGTGTTTAAGGGGCCCAAATTAGTTGGTCATTTGAGTGTAGAAGAAACTAGGGATTATTTATTAACGCAAAAGAAATTTCGCCGCAGCTCTTTTGATATCTCCTGTGGCAACAATCAATATTTTAATGTGTATGTGCAGCAACGCGTGAAAGAAATAAAGGTCAAATATATAAACAAACCGGAGATATCTGTTAATCTGGACTTGATTGGCAGACTGGACGAGAATCAATGTAAGGGTTTGTTTTCAGGCAATACAAGGGATTTTAATACAATTGAAAAGCTTACCGAACAAGAGATTGGGCGGAGAGTTCTCAAAACGATTAAGAAGGTGCAGCAACAATATAAAAGCGACATTTATGGGTTTGGTGAAATTCTGCGCCAAACGGATTACAAGAGCTTTAAACAAGTCAAAGATCAATGGGATGATGAGTTTGCGGAAGCGGATGTCAAGGTCAATGTAAATGTTGCACTCCAAGGCTCCGGCATCCGAATGGGCGGTTTTATTGATCAGATCAAAACGAAATAGCGTACTTACACAGCAGTGGCAGACGAAGACTTGTATTTTCAAGTCTTCTCTGCCGCTGTTTCATAGCTGAGTTCCGCTTTTTTCTGATGCCTCGTCGCAACCTGCGCCAAATATTTATGAATCCAAGCATCGACGGTTTCGGAATTCAAACCATGCTTGCGAAAATGACTCGGCGGCGTACCCATTTCCCGGGTAAACACCTGGGTAAAGTAGTGGATACTTTCAAATCCGGTATCCTCGGCGATTTGTTTGAGTGGGAGATCCGTGTAGCCTAGTAAATAGGCGGCTCTTTTGATTCGTTCCGTTTTAACGATGGAAGGGAAGGATTGCCCCAATTCGTCTGAAATCAGACGTGAAAGCTGCCGCTCCGATAAGTGGAGGCTTTGCGCCACGTCGCTTAGTGCCATTTTATGAGAAAGATGGTCCTGAATATAGGATTTGACCTTCTTAAGGGTACCTTGTAGTTCCAAATCCGTGGTAGATGAAGCGGTTACTCCTGAGCGGCAATGCTGCAGAAACAAGGCGATACAGCTCATGACCAGCGTGTAAGCTAGATGCTCAACCGTTTCCATATAGCGATCTCCCGACTCTGAAGCTTGGATGAGCAGCGCTTGCCAAATGAGCATGGGGGCTGTCCCCTCAGCATTTGGGATGAAGAGATGCGGATATACGCATAGCTGGCTAAAATCCTGCATGAAAGCATCGCTAGATTCGGCCGCGACCGGCTCAAGTGCAAAAAATAAGAGCAGCATGCCTTCATCGCTTTGAATGGAATGACGGCTCTCTGGCTTCGAGCAATACAGCGTCCCTGGCCGGAGTGGATACGTAACGCCATCGTGAAAGTAATGTCCTTCGCCTTCGACGACGTAGCAAATTTCAAAAAAGGAATGGGTATGTGGACGATTCCCCTTATGCTGCGGTTTTGCCCCCCAGTAATGAACAAAGATGGAAGCGGAGGCACCTTGCAGCTGAACCACATTTTGATTAAGGTACAGGTTACTGCGCGAATAAATAGATGGACTCAGCACGCATGGAGACTCCTCTCAAGTAGACTGAAAACTATTATAGCATGGATTTTTTGAAAAAAAGCGGCCTGTTTTTATAAAGACGGAAGCGCCTTCATTTTCTATAATTACTTTTATAGGCATGTAGAATCTGCAAAGGGGCTGTGAACAGTGGGGAAAGATTTGAATATTTCACTCGCAGGCATTATGGGCTTCCCGGTAACTCCGTATAATCAGCAAGAACAATTGGATGAGAAAGCTTTCCAAGCGAATGTCCGATTTTTATTAGAAAATGGGTTGGATTCAATCTTCGTTTGTGCGGGTTCAGGTGAATTTCAATCCTTGGATATGAACGAATATGGTCAATTAGTCACGATTGGTGTTGCAACTTCAGCTGGCCAAGTTCCTGTGTTTGCAGGTGCTGGCGGCAATATCAGGGAAGCTGTGCAACGGGCGGAGCTTGCTGAAAAGCTTGGCGCAGACGGCCTTCTGCTGCTCCCGCCGTATCTGATCATTCCCGAGCAGGAGGGATTGTTCAACTATTATCGAACGCTTGCGCAGAGCACAAGCTTACCTGTCATTATTTATCAGCGTGATAACGCGATTTTTAACTTAAACACCCTAGAAAAGCTGACGACCCTACCCAATGTCATTGGATTTAAGGATGGGGCAGGTAATTTCGAGCTGAACATTGAATTTGTTCAATCTCTTGGTTCAAGATTGCAATGGATGAATGGGATGCCACTTGCGGAATTAACGATGCCTGCCTACTCGGCACTTGGCTATTTATCGTACTCATCGGCGATATCTAACTATATTCCGCAGGTATCGAGAACGTTTTATACAAGCTTGCTTGCTGGAGATCAGGCGATGGTCAATAGCATTTATCAAGAAGTCATTTTACCGATTCACAGGATTCGTCAATTACGTAAAGGGTATGCGGTTTCACTGATAAAAGCGGGAATGAACATTGTAGGCTTGCCAGTAGGGCTTGAAGTGCGAACACCGCTAGTTCAAGTGGAACACGAGCACTATGTGAGGTTGGAGTCCATTATAAAACGAAGTTATGAGCTGGTCGCGGTTGCCAATAACGGTTAGGAGGAAAATGTCATGATGAAGGTATCCATACAAGTTCCTACGTGTGAACTATCCGATAGCGATTTGAGGCAAATGTGTCAGCTTGGGGTTGACTGTATCGATTTTACGCAGGGAGGCTCCTTTCCAGGTGTTCGTGAGCAAGGTTTTCCGGATCTGGATCAACTATTGAAGCTAAAACGCAGAGTTCGCTCCCATGGAATGGAAATTAATCGCGTGACACTACCAGATATGTCAGCTAGCTTCATGCTGGAAGAGGCGGGTTCTGAGATCCAGTTGGACAACGTCAGCAATGCAATCAAAACCTTCGGGGAAGCGGGAATCACGCTCGTTCGTCAGCGTTTTGCAGGCGATGTATTTCCCTATATGGCGGAGGAATATACGGCTATACACCGAGGAGGCGCGTTAGTTCGCGGCGAATCGTTGAAACGTAATTTGGACAAACAACCGCCAACGGTGGAGCAATTGAATGCATGGTGGAAGCGCTTCGATGTGGTATTTGGGAAGCTGGTTCCTCTAGCAGAAGAGTACGATATGAAATTAGCCGTTCATCCATCGGATACGCCGTATCATAACACCCCATTCGGCGGACTTGGTTTGAATCGGGTGCTAGACAGCTTTCCAAGCAGAAATGTTGGTCTCGTTTATTGTGTTGGCACACGTGGCGAAGCTGGCGGAACGCCGCTCGTGCTGGATGAGATCTATCACTATGGCCGGAAGGATAAGATTTTCCTAGTTCACTTCCGCAATGTGCGAGGCAGTCTGGCGACGGCGGGTGCATTTGAAGAAGCGATGCTAGACGACGGGCATATGAATATGGCTAAAATCCTGCTGGAGCTTCATAAAGTGGGTTATAACGGTTGTATTAATCCAGATCACATCACCTCGCTCGAAATGGATCGTGCACCGCATCGAAGTGCTGAAACCAAGATGAATTGGGTTGGCTGGGCCTATGCCATCGGTTATGTAAAGGCACTATTAGCTGCACTAACTGAGTTTAGAGGCGGGAGAGATTAATATGACGGAGATCAAAACGTATCTAAATTACATCAGTGGTGAGTGGCAAGCCGCATCTAGTGGTGAAGTAGAGGCGAGTATGAATCCTGCGAACCGGGATGAAATCGTTGGTTATGTACAGCGATCATCCATCAAGGATTTGAATGAGGCTGTTGCGGCGGCTAGTGCAGCAAAATTAGGCTGGCGGAAATTATCCGGTGCTGCACGCGGTGATCTCTTATACAAGGTAGCAGATAAGCTAGAGCGCCGCTTGGATGAAATTGCGGAGATGATGACGCGCGAAATGGGGAAAACAATCCCTGAGGCCAAAGGTGAAACAGCGCGGGGCATCGCTATTCTGCGCTACTATGCAGGCGAAGGCATGCGGAAGACGGGAGACGTCATCCCGTCAACGGACAGCGCAGCTTTAATGTTCACGACACGAGTACCGCTTGGTGTTGTTGGCGTGATTACACCGTGGAATTTTCCCGTTGCTATACCAATTTGGAAAATAGCGCCGGCTTTAATATTCGGAAATACCATTGTGTTTAAGCCTGCTCAGGAAACCGCAGTAACAGCTGCGCTGGTCATGGAATGCTTCCAAGAAGCAGGTATCCCCTCTGGTGTTGTTAACATGGTGACTGGGGATGGTGCTGTGATCGGTCAAGGAATCGCAGATCATCCAGATATTCATGGCATAACTTTTACAGGATCGGATCGTATTGGGAAGCTAGTTGGCCAAGCCGCTCTTGCGAAAGGAGCAAAGTATCAGCTGGAAATGGGAGGTAAAAATCCAATCATCGTGGTGAACGATGCGGACATTGACCTCGCTGTCGAAGCAACCGTAAGCGGCGGTTTACGCTCTACCGGGCAGAAATGTACAGCTACTAGCCGTGTTATCGTCCAGAGCGACGTGTACGAAGTGTTTAAATCGAAGCTGCTGGAGCGTGTTCAGCAGATCCGAGTAGGGGCAGGAATGGATCCATCCACTTGGATTGGGCCGTGCGCGAGCGAGAAGCAGTATGATACGGTGCTATCTTATATAGCCAAAGGCAAAGAAGAAGGTGGTACCTTACTTTGCGGCGGTGGTAAAGCGCAGGGGCCGGGCTTGGAGGCAGGCTTCTTCATAGAGCCAACGGTATTTGAACAGATAACGAGCTCGATGACGATTGCTCAGGAAGAGATTTTTGGACCTGTTCTTGCCTTAATCAAGGTGGATTCCTTCGAGGAAGCCATTCAAATCGCTAATGATGTGAAGTTCGGGCTTAGCGCATCGATATTTACGAAGGATTTTTCCCGAATGCTCACCTTCATACAGGATATCGACGCAGGCCTTGTGCGAATCAATGCTGAGAGCGCAGGAGTCGAGCTGCAAGCTCCATTCGGTGGCATGAAAATGTCCAGCTCTGGCTCGCGCGAGCAAGGGCAGGCAGCTATTGAGTTTTACACAGATATCAAAACAGTGTTTATTAAAGCTTAAAATAATGCCAGTTGCTGGAAACAGCTGGCTATTTCCTTTTGTGCTTCTTGACATGAAACCGCTTTGCAATACATAATGAAAGACACTATTAGGTGTCCCATTACAGTGTGATGAGTCGGGAGAGGTGAATATGAGCGAGAAGAATCCAATACGAGATGTGTACGATGCTGTAGCCGATCCTACTCGACGCAAGCTTCTTCATCTTTTATCCCAAGCGGAGGAATTACCTCTGTACGAGATCACACCGCATTTTGAGATGGGGCGAACGGCGGTTTCTAAGCATTTAACGATCTTGAGAGAGGCTGGACTTGTCGTTGATCGCAAGGTTGGTCGGGAAACGCGATATCGATTGCAGGCAGCACCGTTAAGAGAAATTCAAGACTGGGTGGCCTTCTACGGCAAATTCTGGACCGATTTTGAGGATGATGAGTGATATGGTGATTATCGGTTTACTAGTCATTCTGGTGTTCGGAGTGCTCTTTATCGTATATAGTACCCACTGGGTTCATTATTCCAATATTCAGGTAGGCGATCCAAGGAAGAAGCATTTCACCGTCGTTCAGATATCGGATCTGCATGGTCAAACGCATTTTATCAATGGCACGCTGAGTAAAATGGTGAATAACGCAAATCCCGATATGGTAATGATCACTGGTGATCTGGCTTCAACAAAGGAGCAATTGGATTATGTTTTAAAGGATATACGTAAAATCAAATGTTCTCAGTTATTTTTTGTTCCGGGTAACCATGAGCGTTATGCCTCAGATGATAAAGATTATGATGACATGATTCGGAGCATTGGCGAGTCTAACGTTACTGTCTTGTCCAACAGAGGAATCCCAATTGATCTAGATGACAAGAAGTGGTTGGTATACGGATTTGATAACTCGATTAATGGGAAGGAACGCCTTACCTTTCGCCCTGAAGAGTCCCACAATTATGATAGGGTCATCGTGCTTGCGCACTCCCCGAGTATTATACAATCTGAGCTACTGGACCAACTCCCGTATGACTTGCTGCTCGTCGGGCACACGCACGGGGGGCAAATTAGGCTGCTTGGACGCACGATTGGCGCTTATAAAGACTATCACATCGGACTAAAACGGTTGGATAAGCGTAGACACTTTTATATCCACCGAGGATTAGGCACTTCAAGGATACCGATCCGTGTGGCTTGTTCGCCAGAGATTGCGATTTTTAAAATTAGTGTGTAATTGATAAGGCTGTCGCATAGGTTGCGGGGGCCTTTTTTGTTGGGGCAACAACATCCCTCCTAACTGATGGTACTAGTCGTTTTATATGTAAATGGTGATTGAGAATTTGAATCTGAGAAAGCGTGGTGAACTTATGGAAGTTATACGTTTAGCTATGGTTGAGGATGTGGATACACTTGTTCAAATGCGCTGGGATTCCTCCGAAGAATATGGGGAGAGTGGGGCAAATGTTGAGGAATTTCAATTGATCTGCAAAGCGTTTTTAGTTTCAGCGATAGCAGGGAATGATTGGCACATTTGGATTGCAGAAGTGAATGGCGAAATCGTCTCCCATATGTATCTGCAATTGATTCATAAAGTGCCTAGACCTGGTAAATTACCGGATCCTACTTTTGGCTATGTGACCAATGTGTATACACGTCCTTCTTTTAGAAGCAAGGGGATAGGAACCCAAATTCAACATGCCATGGAACAATGGGCAAAAAACAATCAAGTAGAGTTTCTGATATTATGGCCAAGCAGCCAGAGTGGTGATTTTTATGCGAGAAATGGGTTTTCGCGTAGTGAGGAAGCGTTGGAAAAACATTGGTGAATTGCAGGAGGTGCACGAGTTGGTTAAACATGTTTACATCATTACGGGGGCCTCGAGCGGGTTAGGGGCAGAATTAGCACAGCAGCTGTTGGCGGAGGAGAACCTGGTATTTGGTCTATCGCGAACAGTGAACAAAGAAATTCAGCAACTCGCCTATGAATTAGGTTTCAGTTTCACATTTGTAGCAGCAGATCTTTCCCAGGTAGCGAGTATTGAGGTCATTTTACAAGACATTCTGGCAGCCTTAGATTCGGCAACGATTGCAACCATCACACTCATTAACAATGCGGCAACGGTAACTCCGATTAAAAATATTCAAGGCTGTACGCAAGACGAAATTGTCGCATCTATTCAGCTTAATTTGACAGCTCCGGTTATGCTTACTTCCTGTTTTATCAAAACTACGACGAGTTGGGCGGCTAAGCGAACGATTGTTAACATCTCATCTGGCTCAGGACTGTACCCTGCAAGTAGTATGAGCCTTTATTGCTCGACGAAAGCAGCGCTCAACATGTTCACGAAATGTGTGGAGCTTGAACAAGCTGTCGAAACGAATCCTGTTCGGATGCTTACCTTCGATCCCGGCATGATGAACACGGCTATGCAACAAACGGCACGAGAAACCGATTTCGAGTTATCGAACTATTTTACATTACAAAAAGATACGGGGAAGTTAGCCGAACCTGAAACTGTGGCGAGTGACATTATTATCAAAATCAGAGATCAAAAGTCTTGACGAAAGATTTACAGAAACAGCTTCCTATGCTACCATACTCCTAGTGATAATGATTCTCATTTAATGAGATTTGATACTAACAATTGGAGCTGATCGGCATGCAAGGAACGTTGGATACGCTGGCATACGAAAATCGCACAATCTATGTATATACACCGCCTTCCTATAAGCTGGATGACACTAAGCAATTTCCATCCCTCATCGTACAAGATGGGAGTTACTTATTTGTGGATTCCATGGCTGCGCTGGAAGCGGATTTTGAAAGTGGTGTGACGCAAGAGGTGATCTTCGTTGGGATCGAGCCTCTGGAACGCAATCGCGAATATACACCATGGAGAGCGGAAAATCTGCTCAATGACGGCGGATTTTTTGATGGTGAAGGTGACATGTATTTGAAAATGGTGACCGAAGAGATCTTGCCATTTGTAAGGGCGCGCTATCGGATCATAGAAGATCCATCGCAAACTGGGATAACTGGCGCTTCTTTCGGAGGATTGATTTCATTGTATGCGGCTTTTCAAAAGCCTGAATATTTTGGGCGATTTGCCCTGATCTCAGCCTCGCTATGGTATGCCAAAGTGATGGATTTCATTGAAAAGAATGAAATCTCACAATCCGATATGCGGATCTACATGTATGTGGGAGAGCAAGAAGGCGTAGGGCGGACTACGCTGCAGCAGTTCATGGTTGCGAATACGAGGCGAACCTATGAGTTGCTAACGGAGAAAATACTTGGCGGGAGGGACTGTGTTCATCTGGAGACAGATCCTGAAGGGTTGCATTTGCATAGTTATTTTAATGCTAATTTTCCTCATGCGATAAGATTTATATATCCCGGTACTAACATCTAAAAAATCGGCAACCAAAGACGGTTTAATCGTCTAAGGCTGCCGTTTTCCCCTTTTACAAAGGAATAGATTTCATAGCTTGCTTCATCACTCTTCCCACTGGCACATAGATTACATCCTCGATGGTCATCAACCGGGAAATTAGCTCATCGGATAAAACATTACGACCATCCAGTAGGATTGGCTGGCGCATCAACTGAACCATGAGAACCCAGTTCAATTCAGCGAATTGCGGCCATTCTGTCAGAATGATGATCGCGTCAGCGCCTGCCGATACCTCATAAGCCGAATCCGTAACCGTAACGCCATCTTCCTTCATTTGCTGAACGACAGGATCATAGGCATGAAGCTTAATCCCATAGAGGTGACAAAGCTGGACTAGTGTGAGAAATGGCGCATCGCGAACATCATTCGTGTTCGGTTTAAAGGAGATACCCAGCACGCCAAGCCGCTTACCACGAGGATTACCCCATAGGGAGATCAGCTTATCAACCACTTGAGGGATTCGCTCTTCATTAATTTGAGCGGTCGCTTCGAGCAAAGGAAGTGCACGTCCTATGGCTTTGCCGGAAGTTAGCAGAGCTTGTAAATCTTTCGAGAAGCAAGAACCACCGTACCCAATGCCAGCTTGCAAAAAGTGAGGACCAATGCGTCTATCCGCACCAACGCCATCCATTACCTGGCGAATATCCGCGCCATACCCTTCACATACATCGGCTATCATATTGGCGAATGAAATTTTCATCGCAAGGAATGCATTGGATGCATACTTCATAAGCTCCGCGCTGCGTCGATCACAGACTTGAATAGGGGCTGCGATCCCATGAAATAGTTGGCGAAGTAGAGTTTCTGCCTGATAGGACTTGCAACCAAAAACAATGCGATCAGGATGCATAAAGTCATGAATCGCACTGCCTTGGCGCAAAAATTCCGGGTTGAAAGCAACCTCCGTATGGAGTCCAGCTGCGAGTAGTTTGGCCTCTAGCTTATCGCAAGTGCCAACGGGAACCGTGCTTTTCATAATCACGAGTGGCGGACAGATGCCAGTTAGCTTCAATTGGTCAATCACATCGTGCACATGGCTGAGATCACTTTGGCCGTCTTCACGAGCCGGGGTGCCTACAGCAATCATAAGCGCATCAGCATCCGCTAATGCGCTTTCTAGATTTGTTTCGAAGAACAAATTCCCCTCACTTCTGGCGATAAGTAGCATGTCTAGCAAATTAGGTTCCCAAATGTTCAATTTATTCTCATTTAAGTTTTGGATCACATGTTCTCGGTCGACGGCTGTCACGATATGCCCCAGCTTTGCAAAGCAAACTGCTGCAACTAAACCCACGTACCCTGTACCAACTATTGTTAATCGCATGCCAAGTCCCCCTTAAGCTGAGTAGAAGCCGGATTTCTTACCGATACGGCGAAAATCGATAATTTGTTCATAATCATGGAGCAATTGATCAAAGATGGCGTCCCATGAACGACCTAGTGCGAACTGTCGGGCTGCTTCCCGGAAATCAGTCATGCGTGTAATGTCATCCACCAGTGAGCAGATTTCTTGGACAAAAGATTGCGGCTGACGCGGTTTACATAATACGCCAGTCTCTCCGGGGAGTACCACTTCTCGCACTCCGCCGCTATTGGCCGCAACAACAGGAAGTCCCGATGCCATGGCTTCTTGTACCACATTGCCGAACGTCTCCGTGCTGGAAGGGAAGACAAATAAGTCAGCAGAAGCATAGATTTGTGCAAGCTCTTCGCCGCTTTTATAGCCTGCGAAGGTCACGTTGGCGGGTGCTTGCTCACGCAGCTCTTGAAGCTGCGGCCCGTCTCCTACGATGAGCCAGTGAACGCGAGATTTCACAGAGTCTGGCAGTAGTCTCATGATGGCGGATAAGGTGTCAATATCTTTTTCAGGCGCAATGCGACCTACATAAAGGAAGAGGTAAGGGGCTGTAATGCCGTAACGTGCCCGAACGTCATGGCTATTCTTTTCAGGCGTATATAGCGTGCAATCAATCCCGCGGGACCATAGCAGCAAGCGATCAATCCCTTGTTCCTGGAGCGTGTCTATCGTATCGCGAGAGGGAGCGAAGGTCGCGTCGCAGGAGTGATGAAACCATTTGGTGTAGCTCCAATAGAGGGGGATTGCAGCTTTCATGCGGTAATAAGTCAAATACCGATCAAAGTGCGTATGGTAGGAGGCTACATGTGAAATGCGGTGCTTGCGCGCGTAGTGCAGGCCACATAAGCCGAGGTTAAAGGGAGTTGCGAGATGGAGTAAATCGGGACGGAATTGATCAAGCTCTGTACGAATCGCTGCAAGATTAGGTAGCGCGAGTCGGCATTCAGGATAAAGAAAAAAAGGGATACTCGTAATGGGGCGAATCGGATCAGCGTACACCGTATCTGCTGTGCTTTTTGGAGAAAAAACTAGATGATCGACCCCACGGCGATTCAAATAATCAGTTAGTCGCCCAAGCGTGAGTGCAACGCCGTTCATTTGAGGAACAAAAGTGTCGGTAAACAACGCGAGACGCATATGAATCCCTCCTGCAGTTCCAATTTAACTTTAGCGTAGCAAGAAAGTATTCGGGGAATATCATTGGAATATGAAGGGAATATAATATTTTCTAATTTGTACTTTCTAAACATAAATGTATACTAACTATAGTGGTAATATAGATAAGCCAGAGAGGATGTGGCAACGCATGATCACTCATTTCGCGGAACTGCAATTATCTACGGTATCCATACAAGGTGTGAAACAATTTTATCAAGAACAGTTAAAACTCCCTGTGATCTTGGAGACTGAGCATGAAATAAGCTTTCAGCTGGGGGCATTTTGCACATTAACATTTAAAGTGGCGGATGAAGCGCTGCGTCCAGCGCATATTGCGTTCGAAGTGCCCTATTCGGAATTTGAACATGTAGTTAGCGAACTTGGTGCCTCAGAAGTTACGCTGTTAAAATGGCCAGACGGCCGCAGCATTGATCATTTCGGGACCGGGAAAAATGTGTATTTCCGTGATGGCGATGGTAATTTACTAGAGATAATCGCACATCCTTATGTCATGGAAGGTGTTTTGCCAGCGCATGGAGATCTGAAAATTTTATATCTCCGAGAAGTTGGATTGCCTGTTGATGATGTTGCTGCGTTTAGGGAGTTGATGGTACAGCTCTTTGATTTTAAGTTGGATAAAGTGTATGACAATTTTAGCTTTGCAATAGGTGGAACCGCACATGCAGTAATTTCGTCGAAGAAGCGAAAATGGATTCCAATTGCGATGACGGCCTTGCCGCCGGCGATGGTTGTGACCTTTGGGGTGAGCAGCCTGGAGAAAATGCATGAAATACAAAAGAAACTCGATGCGCAAGGCATACTAAATGAATGGATGGCAGATGGGCAGCTCTATTTTCAATTAGACACGTATCATTTCAAGTTGAAGCTATCTAATTTACAAGAAGATGTGCCTGTTCGCTTGAATTTACCTTTTTCTATGGGGTAAGATTAGAGCTTCCAAGGAAAATAGATGATCTTGAGGAGCTCGTTATTTTGCTAAAAGGTGAAAAGAGGTTAAGCGCGTCCCAGAGCCCTTTCGTACTCATGCCCATTTTATTATTGATCTGGGGATCGGTTGCTGCGGTTAGTAAGTTGGTGCTGAATCAACTGGATAGTTATCAGGTTTTATTTTATATGTATGGGTTGGGTGTGGTCATATTCGCAGGTGTTATAGTCATCAAAGCGCGGGGGAAGAGCTTCCAGTCATGGCGTTTTTCGGAGTGGATGCTCGTGCTCGCCTGTGGTGTATTTACGTTTTTATATGATTTTCTCTATCTAAAATCACTAGAACTCATACCTGCCGTAGAAGCGTCAATGTTGAATTATTTATTTCCAATTTTTATCGTCATATTTGCCATTCCAATCCATAAAGAGAAGCTAAACCGGTACAAAATCCTCTCCATCCTTATGGGCTTTGCGGGAACAATCCTATTAATTACGAAGGGGGATTTCGCGAATTTTAGTTTTACTGACTTAGAGGGCGATCTGTTGGCGATTTTTGCGGCGGTGAGCTGGGGGCTGTTTACGAATCTAGTGAAGAAAAATAAGAAGGACATGCTGATCAGTACTTTTGTGATTACCGCTATAGCGTGGTTATTGGCCATCGTTGGCATGTTGGTCTACTCAGAAGGAAAGTTGCTTCAAATGGTGGACTTCTATGGCGTATTATGGCTATGTCTGAGCAATATCGTGTTCGGGTTTTTCCTCTATTTCAGAGCTTTGAAGTACTCGTCAGCATCACTCATCGCGAGCTTTACCTTCTTTGCACCGTTTGTGACACTAGTGTTTATCATGGTGTTGCTAGGGGAACGGCTGACTTGGATGGACGGTGTGGCGGCCGCGTTTATCTTGTTTAGTGTGCCGGTGCAGAAGTTGGGGGATGTGTGGAGTAAGGGAAGGAAGAGTGTTTCATGAAAATAGGAACGATTAATTGATGGACATAAGTTCGAATTCCACACGGGGACGCTTGCAGATAGACTAGCCTATTACAAAGAGGATAAGTCGCATATGGTGTTTTATGAATAGGATTAATGATGCCAGCTATAAACTAACCGGAGGTTCTAATGAAAAACTATTTCAATGCGTTGTCTATCGTTTTCTTAGGCGTTTGTATTTTAGTAGGATGTTGGTTGATTTCGAGTGCAAATCAAAATCAGACAAAGGAAACATCAATCGCTGCACCAATTTCTAAACCGCAAGACCAGCTTTTGACGCGATCTGAGCTAGCCCTATATTTAGGAATAAGCGAGGCAGAGGTAGAAAAATTGGGTCCACAACCAATGGTTAATGGATCTTCATCAAGTCAACTTCCATATGTGAAAGTTGGAAATAACGTCTATTATCCACTAAAGTCTATTGATAATTGGTTATTTAAAACTGAAGGCGTAAATGTTCAATAAATCATAAAATCCAATTGTTTTCCTGAAAATGATCAAAAAGAGGCATCCCACCAGCAGAACGATCTGCTAGTTTCTGGATAGCCTCTTTTGCCATATGCGTCAAGGCAGCAAAGCCATGAATGACTTCGAAGCCGCGGAGAGGGGAACACCTCGAAGTGTGGCTAGTCCTATTTTGCGTGAGGGGATAGGTAGGGTTAGCGGAATTTCGATTAAGTCGCCAGCAACGAGCTCGTCGGCTACATAAGTACCGATTACAAAAGCGAGCCCAAAGCCGCGTTTTGCAAACTGAACTAGCAGATCGATGCTGCCTAGCTCGAATTCGGGCACGAGTGTGACTCCGTTCGAGGTGGCGTAATCATCGAGATAGCGCCGCGTGCTTGCCCCTTTTTCCAACAATAGCAGGGGGTAATCTTGTAAATCAGATAGAGATAGAGGACTTTGTGCAAGGTGTGCAAAAGCTTTGCCGCCGACAAGACAGTCTTGAATGGATGAGCTCTCACGAAAATCGATCTGCTTATCCGAAGCGGGTAGGCTGACAATGCCGAAATCGATTTTGCCCTCCTTGAGCAATGCCAACGTTTCAGGTGTTGTACGGTTCGTTACGCGAATACGAACGCCAGGATGCTGCTCGTGAAAGGCCTCTAGATACGGCAAAAGATAATACTTGCACAACGTATCGCTAGCCCCAATGTTGATCTCCCCGCTATGTAAGCTGTGCATGTCAGCGATGGCTTTTTCTCCTATTTTCATAAAGCTAAAAGCCTGCTCCACATAACGAAATAACACTTCACCTTCAGCTGTTAATGTAACTCCTTTGGCCGTTCGAAAGAAGAGTTGCCCACCTAGCGCGGCTTCCAGCTGCTTAATTGTATGACTAACAGCGGGTTGCGTAATATGCAATTCCTCAGCTGCTTTTGATAAGCTGCCTGTTTTGGTAGTCCAGTAAAAGACACGATACCATTCCAAATTAATATCCAATAGTATTACCTCACTTTATATCTGATATTACTTATATCAATTTTTCTAATGTCGATAGAGCAATTATAATAAGCTTCGTAAGGCAAAACAAGTGTAGGAGGCGTAGTTTATGACAGTAACTGCGATTGTTGGTGCGAATTGGGGAGACGAGGGAAAGGGGAAGATGACGGATGTGCTAGCGGCACAATCATCTTTCGTTGTTCGATTCCAGGGTGGAAGTAATGCAGGACATACGATCATTAATGAGTACGGAAAATTCGCTTTGCGAATGCTGCATTCAGGCGTGTTTTATTCTCATATTACAAATGTCATTGGGCCAGGAACAGCTCTCGACATTGATATATTGCTGGGAGAGATGGATGAGTTAACAGCAAGAGGTGTACCGAATCCCAAGGTGTTCATTTCAGAGCGAGCGCAAGTGGTATTGTCGGTGCATCAGCTTTTCGATGAGCTCGAGGAGGAGCGGCTTGGTAACAATAGCTATGGCTCAACGAAGCGAGGGATCGCGCCATTTTATGCGGATAAGTATGCGAAGTTAGGCATTCAGGTGGCCGATTTATATAACCCATCGCGCTTACAAGAGCGACTTAAACGTTTGCTGACAGCGAAAAATGTACTGCTCACGCAACTATATGGACGACCAGCTATTCAGGCAGAAGAACTTATGGAGCAACTGCTGAGGCAGGCAAAACGAATAGCTCCCTACGTATGCGATACTACAACGCTGCTTCAGCAAGCAAATGCAAACGGCGATCCCATTTTGGTCGAGGGACAGCTTGGTGCATTGCGTGATCCGGATCATGGTATTTATCCGTTTTCAACGTCGTCATCGACGCTTGCAGGCTTTGCTCCAGTCGGAGCAGGACTTCCTGCCAGTTCGATTACAAATGTGTTCGCTATCGTCAAAGCGTACTCGAGCTGTGTAGGTGCAGGCCCTTTTGTCTCAGAGCTGGAAGGCATGGAGGCCGAGGAATTACGTCGTCGCGGCGGCGATGCGGGGGAATATGGCGTAAACACGAAGCGACCTAGGCGTATGGGGTGGTTTGATGCCGTTGCTACCAAGTATGGCTGTATGATACAAGGAGCGACGAGTGTTGTTTTAACCAATTTGGACGTATTAGGCTACTTGGATGAAATTCCGGTCTGTATTGGCTATGAATTGGCAGATGGGACGATCGTCGATCGGTTTCCAGTCACTGCTTTGCTGGAGTCGGCTAAACCTGTTTTAACACGACTGCCAGGCTGGAAAAGTGATATTTCTCAGGCTACACAGATGGATGAGCTTCCTGAAGCGGCAAAGGCATATATCGACTTTGTAGAATCCGCGATCGGCGTGAAGATTTCAACAGTTTCTGTGGGACCAAGACGTGAACAAGTGATTTCAAGATAGAGACTGGCCGTAATAGGAAACATAATATTGGGAAAAATAACCACAAAACATTTTGGAGGTAATGATGAAGAATGTGATTGTGGTTATGTTTCTTTTTGGTAGTGTCATGATACATCCCGCAGCAAGTAAAGCTGAAGTACCGATGCCTTGCAGTGCAGTCCTTGAACATGCTGATGCAGACAATGTCAATGCCAAAGGGGCGGCGCTCGTTTACAAGGTCAAACTCACACCAAGTTTTCCGCGCACCAGTATTAGCATGCTGGCCAATCATTTACCTGTACCAGCTAGAATTGGAGATTATGATGGGTATGAAGGATTTGCTTTTATCCAAAATGAAATTAGTTGGCGATTCAAGCTGTACCCGACACCTCAGGAAGGGGGCCCGACTTGGGCGGGAAGAATTGATGATATTACGGCTGATTTAACGAATAGCACGATGGAAATTCGACTTTCAAATGGGAGAACGGGCAGGCTGGGGCCAGTTGTGCTAACCAGTTCGATGAACTCTTGTAAATGATTGAGATTTTTTGAAACTTAATGGAGCTATGCCTCGTCTAATGAAATGAATTGTTAAATACTGGGATGTTTATTAGTCCAGTTCTGTTGTATTTAAACAACGATCCATTCCATTGACGAGGTGATGCTATGAAGTGGTTGAAAGCCCTTATTTTACTTGCAAGTATAAGTTGTGTATCAGGTTGTTCTGTCTCTGCCGTAAATCGTCCAAGCACGGAGATCAGTGCCCAACAACAAGATGAGTTGAAGCCAATCGTAAAAAAGCTATTCGCAGCAACATTAGACAAGGAAGAGAATACTTCGGTATCCGTGAGTAAAAGAATTTTAAACTATAAGATTCATGATGATATTCAGATTTTAAAAAATACGGAAGATACCTACTATATTGTCTCCTATGACATATTACCGGCTTCCCTTGAATTCATCCTTGCTGGCGGCGGCGAACGAACCGAGGATGGCTGGATCATAAACCGTGAAACGTATGTCACACTTCAGAAGTCTACTGGTGAATATCGGATTAAGAGCTTGAGTTCTGGGCCATGAATTGAAACATAACTTACCTTAGGAGGAATCCACATGTCTGAAAAAACCATTTCTCAAAGATTAGAAGAACTAGGAATCGTCCTACCAGTGGCAAGTGAACCAGCAGCGAGATATGCCAACTATGTGAAAGTGAACGGCCTATTGTACGTTTCAGGAAAGGGACCTTCAGGCAATCCCAAAGGGAAATTGGGTAAAGACTACACAACACAGGAAGGGTATCAATTTGCTAGACTAGCTGGCATTGAGATCCTAGCTGTTTTGCAGTCTGCTGTTGGTTCTCTGGATCGCATTAAACAAGTTGTGAAACTGCAAGGATTTGTGAACGCGGTTCCCGAATTCGAAGAGCATCACAAAGTGCTTAATGGATGTTCGGATCTGATGTTGGATGTTTTTGGCGAAAAGGGAATGCATGCCAGATCCGTCTTCGGGGCTGTATCGGTGAGAGATAATCTGCCGATCATTGTGGACTCTATTTTTGAGATGGAAGAATAAAATCCAAGGAGCAACCCATGAATCGATTCATGATTGGTCAATATGGAAGCTCTATATCCACAACTAGAGATGCTTTATTCTTAGCTAATAATCATGAAGTGAGAGATTCAGCCTTTGCTTGGATTCAAAACGAACTGGAATACCTTCGAGATGTAAGTCCTACTTACATCTTATTTCACTATCCTAAACCAGTTATTCTGGATTAAAGGGTGGATTGGCGTTCGTAGAGATTTGCAGATGAATCGGAATATGTGGTAGAAAGTGAGATTACTTTAGAAGCATTGATCGAACGGACGGAAGCACTCTTTCAGTGGCTTACTAAGCAGGCAGAGGAGTACGAGTTTATTCCTGTTTTGGAATTGGATGCACTGAATCGTTACATTTACGATACGAATTTCTTAGACGAGATGTTGATGAAATACCCTGTCATAAAGCTATGTCTAGATACCGCAAGACTCTACTCGCAGGAAAAGATTGATCCTTTTTTTGATGCTAAAAAAGTCATACATAAGTTCGCGCGTTTTACCTATTCCATCCACCTGAGTAATGTACAAGTAAATGATACAATTACTAATTCTCGTCATCCCGTACTGCCTGATCTCGATCCTCGCGACGGTTGGGCACCAATAGAAGAATATCTCGGAATAATTGCCGAGCAGAACGAACTAGTGAAGATCATGTTTGAGCACCGTTCTGATTTAATTAGTGAAGAGCAGCTGAATCAATGTTATGATTGGGTAGCGCGTTTATTGAACAATGGAAAATTAATGCGCCAAACATAAATTCCCAATCGGGTAGTACGCAAGTTTTGGAGGTCATTTTGTAGTGAAGCAATCAAGATGGAAGCTGTTTACATACGTGCCATTTCTAGCGGCGATCCTCGTCATCGGTTTGATTCAAACCTTCATGCTGGCGAATGAAAATGTGAAGCCGTATCCGGAGCCGTTCGGACGTGCAACGGAATTACCACAATTGGCTGTATATGGGGTAGCTGTGCAAATGGTTGACGAACGCAGCTTTACATACCTCGCCGGCTCGTCGCTTGCCTATGTCACGATAGATGATGAGGGGCTAAATAGCACGGAGTCGCGCAGCTTGCCTGATGCTGGTTCATTTCGTTTCCACAAGATGATGGATAAGGATCATGTGATCTGGATCAGTGAAGGCAATAAGCTGTATGCGAGTGAGTGGAAAAGCGGTTCGTGGTCGCCCAAGAGCAATCTGCTTGAAACGGAGCTGAATGCTGTGCAAGTGGTGACTGGCTCCAAAGGGGAAAGAATCCTGCTGGCTTACAATGATTCGGCGCTTTTTGTCAGTACATTTCATCCAAATGAAAAGCCAAATTGGTCACAGCTCGATGTCGCGAATATAAAGCATATTCAAGGTCATTTGGATGCTGCTGGCAGTCTTTCTCTGGTTTACGCAGTCAATAAAGAGGGAAATGAATCCTTCCATTACGCACAGCTTGCACCTGATTCATGGAAACCACTTGTCCAGAACAAGCTGAAGGATTTGGATTTTGCAGCGAGCAGCTTGGATGATATGGCGTTAGGTACTGATGACGGTTCTACATTTCTAACCGTATATACGACCAGTTCGCGTAAATCCGGTAAAAGCACCTTGCACATGCTCACATTTCCATCGAATCAACCAGATAAGGTGCAAGATGAAATCGTTACGATTCCAGTTTCAAAGAGGATGGATTCGGATACGATTTTACATCCTACATTCACGCGTTCAACCTCTGGCGAATTATCGCTCGTGGTTTCGTCTGTTTATGAGAAGAATAGACGTCAGACGAGTCAAGAGGTGTATAAGATTGGCTATAAAAATGGTCAAATGTTGGATGCTACGAGGATCTCTCAATTTGGCGGATTCGCGGTATATCCGAGTATGGCCTCGATTCAATATCGTTCATTATCGATTTGGCTGGATGCTGTGAACCCTGAATCTTTTCGCGTATATTACGCCACGGATCACCTTCCTTATCAGGCGAGTATGAACCAAATTCGTGGAGAAGACTTACAACAGGCTGCTGGGAATCTGCCACTCTTTTGGGGGATCGGCGTTCTTACAGCACTCATCAGCTTAAAATGGATCCTATTACCTGGCCTATATTTAGTCGTCCTTAGTGTATTTTGGCAATATCATTATGAGGAGTATGCCAAGCGACATTTTGGGATTTCTCTCGCGATGTATCTGGTGGTGAAGGCGTTATTTATTGGAGATTATCGGAAAACGATTGCTCTACAGGTGATGCCAGATTTTCTGCAACCGGTTTGGGTGAGTTTAATTATACTGCTTATTTTCGCGGTGATCTCTTACCTTTGCACAAATCTTTGGAGAAAAGGGTTGTCTGATCGAAATGTTGGACTGGAGATGCTCTACTTTGTAGCTCTTGATGTGTTCATGACGAATATGTGGTATTCGTTTTTTATGTCTCCGGCGACTTTGTAGTAAATCTTATGCAAAAATATTGAAAATTTTGGTATTCATTGTTATGATACTTTTATGAATAAGCGATGTGTAACTGGCGGAGCATGGGTAACCATGAGGGAGCACACCGATATTGGCCGTACGCCTGGGCAAGAGGTAAGGGGAAATCCCCTTACCTCTTTATGTTTGCTCCTAACTTGAGAGGGATGATGAGATGAACGAGAAAACCGTAATCTTGGATGGACATCGAGTGGCAACAGACATGAAAGAGGCACTGAAAGGAAGAGTTGATCACTTAGCCTTAAAAGGGATCACGCCTTGCTTGGCGACGATTTTAGTTGGCGATGATCCTTCATCAGCGACCTATGTTCGGATGAAAGGGAATGCGTGCAAGCGTCTGGGAATCCGTTCAATACGTATTGAACTTCCCGCTCATACAACGACGGAAGAATTGATTGCAGAAATTCACAAGCTCAATGCAGATCCTAGTGTACATGGTATTTTGCTCCAACATCCTGTACCTCATCACATTGATGAACGGGCTGCATTTGAAGCCATTCGTGTTGAGAAAGATGTTGATGGCGTTACTACGCTTGGTTTTGCTCAAAATGCCTTCGGCTTAGCTAAATTCCCTTCCTGCACCCCAGCAGCAATCATTGCCATTATGGACTATTACCACATCCCCATAGAGGGTAAACACGCTGTTGTGATCGGCAGAAGTCCCATCCTCGGTAAGCCAGTTTCAATGATGCTATTAAATCGGAACGCAACGGTAACCATTTGTCACTCGAAGACTACTGGTCTAGCAGACATCATTCGGTTAGGCGACATTGTTGTAGCGGCAGTGGGTAAACCAAATTTTGTTCAAGGAGCTTGGATTCAACCAGGTGCGATTGTTTTAGATGCGGGATACAATGAAGGGAACATAGGGGATGTTGACTATGAAGCTTGCAGGCATATCGCATCAGCGATTACACCTGTTCCTGCGGGAGTCGGGCCAGTCACAATTGCAACTTTGCTGAAACATACCGTAGACGCAGCTGAGAAGTTAAATTAGTTGAAGTTAAAAAGGAGGAGCAAAGTGAAGCTATTCCACGTCAGCGAGGAAAAGGATATTCCTATTTTCCACCCAAGACTTCCAACTAGAAAAGATTTGGATCCGAACAAAGGCTTAGTCTGGGCGATCAACGAGCAATGCTTGCCCAATTTCTTAACGCCGCGGAATTGTCCGCGAGTGACCTATCATTGTAATGAAGCGACTACGGAGCAAGATCGCAGAGATTATATCTCTTCGAGTACAATGAAGCATGTCGTTACTATTGAGCATAAATGGTTCGAAATCATGAAACAGACTACGTTATACCTGTACGAATTTGATTCGTCCGATTTTTATTCAATAGATCCTGGTGCGGGGTACTATGTGAGTGAGAAATCACAAGTTCCTATCGATTGTTTTGAAATTAGAGATCTCTTTGGGGAGCTTTTTAAACGAAATGTGGAAGTTCGAATTGTAGACAATTTGTGGGATTTAAGCGATACCATTCAGAAGGCGAGCTTCAATTATTCGATGTGCAGGATGGGGTTTGCGCAGCAGCGAGCAACGTAAAAGTGGAGAAAAAAATATTAGCCATCGAATTGGAGAATTTCATGATCCTTTTCGATGGTATTTTTTGTTATAGTAGAGAAGTAAGTAACGATAGGAGGACTGTTCATGTATACATTTGGTTGGTGCAAAGGCATTCAGGAGGCTGAAAGACTTCAACAACTGGGCTTTGACTACATAGAATGTGCACTCGTATCATTAAATTTAGAGGATGAAGCGGATTTCGCCGATAAGCTTCCTTTGTATCTGAACTCACCTTTGCCGGTGCAAGCTTTTAGTATATTTTTCCCGGGAGACTTGAAAGTGGTAGGTCCAGAGGCAGATGAAGAACGAATTCGGCGCTACGTCCATAAAGCTGCAAGCGCTTTAAATAGAATCGGAGCCAAGACGGCCGTACTAGGAAGTGGAAAAGCACGACATATTCCGGATGGCTGGGAGCGAAATCTCGCGGAGCAGCAACTGTTACAACTGCTTGCCATGATCGGTGAGGAGTTCCAAGGCACGGGCGTTTCTTTAGCTATTGAGCCATTGAATCGCAAGGAATCGAATATCATCAACACGGTTTCGGAGGCGGTGCGGTTTGCCAAACAGGTGAATCATCCGTCTATTCGGGTTTTGGCCGATTTTTACCATATGGATGAGGAGCAAGATCAGATGGATACCCTTATCGAAAATAAAGACTGGCTTCAGCACATTCATCTTGCTGATACTGGACGATTGTCGCCTGGGACAGGTCAGTATCCGTACGATCAATTCGTTAAAGCGTTGAAGGCGTCAGGCTATCATGGCATGATTTCTGCAGAGTGTACGGTGCATGATCCTGAGAAGGAGTTA
The DNA here is from genome assembly GCF_059692195.1 of Paenibacillus sp. J22P90. Classification (NCBI taxonomy): domain Bacteria; kingdom Bacillati; phylum Bacillota; class Bacilli; order Caryophanales; family Paenibacillaceae; genus Paenibacillus; species Paenibacillus sp. J22P90. The sequence goes on along the minus strand of NZ_JCAUAY010000004.1, from coordinate 320,072 downwards.
GCGGCCAGTTTGGCTTTTATGAGAGAAAAGTTCAGGGAATGATCGTGTCGATTTGAAAAGGGTTTTGTAAATTCGAGTCGAAATAGTTAATACCGAGTAATTAACTATGATTTCTTCTTTTCGGAATTAGGAAGATAAGGTTGTGACGCATATGCTAAAAGACAAAATACTTAGAAGAGAAACAGGGATCATTACGTATGGAATGACACCGCCTAAAGAAACACATTCGCTAGAGAAAATAGCCGAGATCTCACTCAAACAAGTGGAGCGTCTTCAAAAACTTCAAATAGATGGCTTAATTCTCTATGATGTGCAGGAGGAAAGTGATCGTATTGATGAAGATCGGCCTTTTCCTTATATGCAAACTGTGGACCCAACGACATACAGCAAACAATATTTAATGGGGTTAAATGTCCCGAAAATCATTTATCGATGCGTTGGTAAATATACAGAAGAGCAACTTGCGGATTGGATCAAAGCGGACTTTGCTGAAGAGCGATTTTCGGTATTTGTCGGGGCTTCTTCCAGCAAACAAGAGGTTCAGTTGGGACTCCCCGAAGCCTATGAGTTAAGCCGAAAGCTGAATGACAATCTAACATTAGGCGCTGTGGTTATTCCAGAAAGACATATGAAAAAAGATGATGAACATCTTCGAATGGTTAGCAAAATAGCGAGCGGAAGCCGGTTTTTTATTTCTCAGGCAACCTATAATGTGGAAGCATCGAAAAACTTTTTATCCGATTATTACTATCACTGCCGTGAACATAAGTTAGATATGGTGCCGATCTTAATGAATATTGCCCCTTGTGGATCCACCAAAACGCTGGAATTTATGAAATGGCTTGGAATCAGCATCCCGAAATGGCTGGAAAATGATTTGAAATACTCCAATGATGTCCTGGATAAATCTGTGGCGGTTTCCAAGCAAATATTTGAAGAGATTTTTGAATTCGGCCTGGAAAAAGGGATACCAATCGGGTGCAGCGTTGAAAGTGTCTCTACACGCAAAGTCGAAATTGAAGCTTCCATTGAGCTGGTACATGAGATTAGAGCGATGATGGAGAAGAAACTGCGGTCAACGTTTGTTTTTTAATTGTATTCTTTAAGATGAAGAAGCTGCCGACTCTTATAGAGCGGCAGCTTTACATTTTTGCTATGATATAGGAAATCATTTTTCTGAGGAGTTATGAATGGCACTCCTGCATTAGGAGGGGCTATTTTTAATCACACGTTTTACATCCGCGTATTTGAAAATCATGCGCAACAGCGGTGGCACAGCGAAGAAAATGAAAAATGTACGAAATAACTGATACCCGACTACGACAGATAAATTTGCATTAATTTCGTGCGCGATGATCCCCATCTGATCCATGCCGCCAGGAGCTAGGCTAAGCAGGGCTGTCGATTTGGAAACGGCGTGCAGTTTCATAAAAACATAACTCAGTCCAAACGATCCGAGCAAAAGAATCACACTGCTGCCAATAGCCAGCGTTATGATTTGAAGCTTATGGGTTAGTTGAGATGGCTTTAACATTAACCCAACATGAATGCCAATCATGATTTGAGCTGCATTGATCATACTGGTTGGCAGTGCGGGTCCATGAAGACCAATTAGCTGTATAATCGCTGTGCTGAAAGCAGGGCCTAGCAGGAACGCGGTTGGGAAATTAATTTTATTTCCTAGAAGTGCACAGATGACACTGACCGCGCCGAAAATAAAGATGTTCGGCATCAGGGCACCCCAACTTGCAGAAGAAGCCGAGAAACTGCTGATCGCGGTTTCAACGATTTTGTGATTGCCCATGATCGGACTAAACACCAGCAAAGGGACACATATCACAATCATCATGAGACGAATGACTTGTACCACAGTCACAATCGTTAAATTGATGCCCTCCGTCTCCTCAGCTAAGATGACCATCTGGGTAAGCCCGCCAGGTATGCTTCCAAGAAGTGCCGTTTTGAAGTTGATGTTGGACAGCTTAGTTACGAGGTAGGCAAGCAATGTGCAGAGCAGCATTAAGAGCAGTGTCATGAGCAGCATGGATGGTAGCTGGATTGCCATTTCATGCAAAGCCGTTGCGGTCATGGATAGACCGATTGTGTACCCCACGATGATGAGTCCAGCGTTTCGAATCGGGGTAGGCCACGCATAGCGATTTTTGAGCACATTCGAACCTATTAATACCGCAATCATGGGTCCGAGCAGCCAAGGAATGGGGATATGCAAGAGTTTGAACACGTATCCGCCAAGAAGTGCAGTTAGTAGGGCAACGATCAGTTTTAGAGAGGTATGGAAGGTAACCAGGTTTGTATCGATACGTGCATTCACCACCTTGTTATAACTGTATTCATGTTAGCACAGTTATTTTTATCGTTCAAATCTAAGATGAGGTGAACTATTGATGATAATAAGAAGGATGTATCGGGCCGAATGGCAACAAGGACAAGAAGAAGTGGGCTTAAAAGCATTAGCGTTAAATCTACAAGCGCGAAAGCTGGTTGAACAAGGAGAACTGATGACTGCCGCAGCATACAGCTGGCGAAATCAGGTATTTCTTTATTATGAGTGTTTGGAAAGAGAAGTGCTGCCTGAAGAAATCGCAGGAGCCGCCATTCCTTTTTTAAAGGATTGGCCAGGACATGCCGTGCCCCGGAAGTGGATCCCGATGATCGACGTGTTCCACTTTAATGAACCTGCCAGTTATGAGCATTGGCTGAGGAAGAAGCCTGTGGAGTCTCGGGTAGGGAGAATCGCGCATCTGAAGCCTGAGATGATGAGCAGCTACATCTATTATCATTATCAGCTCCAAGAAGAACGTGCTTTCAACGGGGACAAATATGAAATAATTGCGATGCATGAAAATCTGTTATTCGGTTATCAGGAATTTCCCAAGGTCATAGAGGAGCCCATTGTGAAAGGGAGATTGAACACAAAAGGGACCCCAGAAAATTGGAACGATTCTCGCATGGATCTGCATTTTCAGCCGTGGGAAGAGGATGGGCATTTGTATTTTAAACCGATAGAGCAAGTGTTTGCTTATTATATTGGTGACCTTTAGTTCGGCTCTATTCCTCTAATTCCAAATTCCCGATGCTGTCAATGACGACGGTCACGTGATAATTGACCTTCAAATTTGGATAATAGTCGCTGCGCCACTGATCTAGCTTATCGTTGGGAATCTTTCCTCTAAAATAATTGCCAAAGCCAATGGGGTCACTACTATTCTTTTGCAGCTTTTGTGTTAACTGGTTAAGGTGATCAGTGAGATGCGATTGAAGTTTTGAGATTAACTCGTATTTTGTAGTCTTTCCCTTGGATTCTGACAGTGATGATTGAATGTATAGCCTGCCTTCAAGGACAGGACCGTCCTTTGTAACTTTGGCATCCCAATGCATTCTAGCTGATTCCAGGATCATATTCGCATTATCTAGCACCTCAACGGCTGCGCCGTGGTAATTATTTGACTCAAGATTAAGTAACAACGTATCTTCTTTGCTTAATCGAGCTATCATCTTTCCTTTGCTTAGCAAGGCAGATCCATGAAAGGAAAGCACTGTTTCTTCTCCAGGACGAATGATGGGTAGGATGACGTCTTTTGTATATGACTTTGTTGATGCAAAGGTTTCCCATAAGGCTGTCATCGCTGTTTTGGGATTATAACCAGCTCTTTGATCCGAATATTTAAAAAACGTTGTCACATCACTGATGACAGCGTTTTTGGTGTTGCCCAAAAGCTGTTGCATATCGGAGTCAGTAATCGCTATTAAAGCTTTTGGCGACAAGTCTCTGGAACGAATCGCGTAATTCAGTTCCTCCTCCAAACCTCCTTCAGCTAGTGATTGCTGGAATACGAGCATTTCAACGTTCAACAAATCAACGAAGTTCTCGATGTTTATTTTTAAGTTGTCAACAGCTTCACTAATGGTATTCGCTTCTTGGGTGATAATTTTCATTGATACATTTTTCTCAACAGGTATGGGGATTTGAAGGGTAACTTCATATCGATGTGATTGGCCTTTGGCAACTCCCATAATAACGGGCATTGCTCTAAGATTGATGTCATGGCTGTCCCAACAACCACTTAGGAGCAATCCACAGCCTATCCAAACTACGACTAAACGTACCCTACAACGCAATTTATCCATCCATTCATCTCCCAAGCTTCATTCGACGACCACGCATTAATGCTCCTACCAGAGCAACAGCAAATATCAAGCTAAGACGGTACATACCTCCCCAATCTAGTAGCTTCTCCAACATTCCCCAATCCGTAATGAAAAGAGCGATACTTATCGCAATTAATCCTACCATTAATGGATTCGTTACTACTTTGGAGATCCTCGAAGAACCAGTAGTAAGCTGTCTTGAGAGCCAGAGAAGCCCGCTTATGTTCAGCAGTGTGCTAAACATGGTAGCCATGATATATAACAGTGAGATCCGATCGAAGAAAAACCAATTCACTCTGACGGAATCCATCACCGTAATTAATGGGAATCGTAGATGCACCGCTACCTCACGACCGAAGACGCCAAGGGGGAGGTACACGTAAAGCAGCAAAAAAAGCAAGGAAAACGCCCATGCTCGCCAGATCCATTTTCTTCCGTCCAATGAAAGCGGCCCGAAAAAACCAATTAACCCAATGACATGTGAAAATACGAACAGTAACGGTAATATGCCAGGATCAGACAGAAATGAAAAATTCGGCTGAAGCGGAAAAATGAAGTGATACGTAACATTCGAGAAGGTAGCAGAAAGTGATAAGAGAAGCAGCGGCAATCCGAAAAGCCCAAGAAGTAAGGCGAGTCGCAAAAGCGAATCACGTCCTGCATAAGAAACACACACAGCTGATACTAGTAATAAGGCCATTAAAACCCAACGCGGGGTTTCAGGTAAAAATAAGGTGCTAACGATCTGGGATTGCCCGCGAATAATGATCGTAATGGCGAAAATATTTCCGGCGATCAAAGGCCAAACAATCAAGATGCGGAACCATTTTCCCGCTTTGTTAAAGGAGTGCAGCAGATTGTCATTCCCCTTATGGAAACCGCCAATTAGTAAGCGTAATAAGCCGCCTTGAACCAACCAACCGATCAGGATGATGACCCAGTGACCGGATACCTGTGATTGAATGATGCTTTGGGGATATATAAACATTAGAAGCCCGTATTGAAGAACGATATACAGAACGGCGAAGCTGATCCCTTGATTCATTTCGTACTCTTCCTACCTTCCGTTTGCGGCATAGACACGAGCGGCTTGCTCAACACGGTCGAGGAGCCTACCAAAGAGAGAAGCAAAAATAGCCCACATACAATCCCCATAGGACCAAATAAAGTAGCGAAGAACAGCATGAGATAGCGCCATATTCGAACTGCTAAGGCGAAATGATAGCCGACAATGGTGAAATTAGCGATTGTAGACGCGGCTAATACAATGATCAACAGATTACTTACCAGATTCGCTTCGACGACTGCTTGTCCGAGAATGATACCGCCGACCATCGTCATGGCAGGCCCGATACTTTTGGGCAATCGGATGATCGCTTCGAGCAGCATATCAATAATGAACAGTAGAATCAGTGCTTCCGTAATAGTTGGATAAGGCACACCTACACGGCTCTTAGCGAGTGAATAAATCAATTCCAGCTTCATCACATCTGGATTCACAGACAGCAATGCAACGTAAGCAGCAGGGGCGATGATCGCAATGATCGAACCAAGAATTCGAAAAAAAACGAGCATGGTCGTGAGCGCTATGGGGTAATCTCGATCTGTGTCCGACATAAATAAGTCGGGAAGATGCACGGGAATAACGATAGCTTCAGCATAGCCTTCAATGAGAAGCACGATTCTACCTTGCTTCATGAAGTAAACCGTTTCATGCGGCGATTCCGTTTTGATAAAAGAGGGGATCGGGCTCCAAATCGGTTTTTCACAAAGCCACTTCGTAATTTGTCTCAGAGAAGTAAATTCCTCATGGCTATGAGCACGAAGAGCTGATTCAGCTTTCAAGAAAGAAGCGGTATCTGCCGCCCCTTCTAGGGAAAGTACAATCATTCTTTTCTTGTGAATGGAACCCACGGTCACATGAGCCTGTTTCAGGAAAGAAGTTCGAAGTTCATTGCGAATTAATCCAAGATTAGTCATAAAATCTTCGATGAACCCTGTTTGAGAAGATCCAAGCAGATTCTGATTTTGAGGTGTCGTAACCGAGCGTGAGAGCTTCTGTGGCACAGATTGAATCCAAGCCGCTCCTGACCCATCTAGCATAATTAGAGTGCGTCCTTCTAAAATACCTTGGACCAAGTCCTCATGTAGGGGAGCATTCTCTGCACCAAGCTTCAACTGCAGCATTTCCCATGTACACGGGCCTTCTTGGTCAACTTGAATCAGACGCCGAAGAGTTCCTGCAACGTCAACCAAACTAGACAGAGCGAACAGCTCGAGCTGCAATCCGCCTAGGACAATATGCTGATGATGAAGGTCCTGACAGCCCCCCAACTTTTCCATGACTTGATTTCGTGGATTCAAATTCGCATTAACCAACATTAACCATCACCTACGCGGTAGTATGAGCAATTTGAGCTAGACCTATGCTCTAGGGGAGAAAGGATTTGGAATAAAAATGAAGAAATACAACACAAGATTCGATGTGAAAGGTGTGGGCTAGGTGGAAGGTAATGAGAAGTGGCATCGACATTTAGGCGTTTATGCAATTTGTGAGTTAGAAGGAAAACTTCTCGTGATTCATAAAAACGGAGGCCCCTACACAGGGCGGTTCGACCTGCCAGGAGGTACAATTGAGCCCGCTGAAACTGTACTTGAGGCATTAAGACGGGAGATCAAAGAGGAAGTTGGCTTAGAGCTGCTTGTTAAAAAGAATATTGGCATCGGCGACTATGTAGTTCCATATGTGCTCCCAAAAATGGGAACCACACATATTCATCATGTTGCGCTATTATTTTCTGTTGAATTTGTAGGTGGGCATATATCGACGAAACCGGAAGTATTTGAAGGACAAGATTCATTAGGGGCGTGTTGGGTAGCACTTAGTGATGTTACATTGGATAATGCATCACCACTCGTAATGCAAGCGGTGCAGTGGGTTAAGACGGGAGAGATGCCGGTTTCCGGGCAGCGGTTGGATGATTGGGTTGTGAATACTCATAGCTAGTTGATCAGCAGATCTAAGAATGGAGTGTTGTTTATTGGATTACACGAATTATTTTGAAATTGCTGATTTACAGGAGTACGTGACAAATATCTTTGGCTCTAGTTATTTGATTTCAAAGATCACTACCATGCAAGGTGGTGCGCAAAAAGTTGTCTTTAAGTTGGATTGTACGAATGGATTTTCATGCGTGATCTATGTTTGGGATCTTACTAATAATTTTTTTCGCGAAGAAATTGAAAAATCGGAAATTCATGAGCAATCCTATGGGGCGGATTTGTTCGAAATGAATAACAAGTTTTTAATCCAAAAAGGAATTCAAACTCCCAAAATATACATGCAAAACAAGGAAAGAAATCGCTATCCTTTTGACTTTGCTTTTGTGGAGTACGTAGACGGACAAAAAGCAGAAGTTTATTTTCATAGTCCCGATAAAATGGCTAGAGAAAAAGTGTTTCATCGAATAGGCGATATGATAAGTACAATGAATGGAAACGTGAGGGATATATATGGAAAAGTATATCAAATGGAGAGCTGGGGCCGGATCATGTAATAGTAAACGAGAGACTAGAGCCATACTTGATTGATATCGAAGGGGCTGAATTCTATGACATCGAGCATGAGCATAGTTTTTTAGAGTTTCGATTTGGAGATTATTATCGTTATTTTCCAAATGAAACTTTGGATCATAATCGCATGCACTTTTATCGATTTCATCATCATATTTCTTTGACTTGTGGTGGGCTGAAGCTGTTGCATCGCGGATTTCCTAATCAGCAATTAGCGAGGGACATTTTTGAGTATCATAGTCGTGCTGTGTTGCGGTTTGTTGAAACATAAATGAATGACGTGGCGATAGGTAGCTTTATAGAACGTCAATCACCTAAAGTGCTAGATTATGAGCAAATATCCCTTGACATTCCCTTCATTCCCCTGTAAAATATTCAAAAATTCATATCGAAATATTGATGAATGGGACAGTAATTCCTAACAGACAGTCACAGCGAGCCGGGTCAGTGTAAGCCGGTACGGATGTTATGAATGAAACGGACCCAGGAAATGGTTTGCTGAACTTTAGTAGGCGAATCCGGTCAGTCGACCGTTACGAAACAGAGGGGTTAAACCACAGGTTTAACACTTAGAGTGGTACCGCGGGAATTTTCAGCTCTCGTCTCTTTTTAGAGACGGGGGCTTTTTATATTTTCAGAAAAAGGGAGTGAATGGCCATGTTACATGTGAAAAATCATTTTGCCGAAAAAATCTCATCGTTGTTCAATGGCTTTGACGCACAGCAGATTGCTGCTTGGATGGAATATCCAACAAATCCGGATAAAGGAGACGTATCTTTACCTTGTTTTCGTCTGAGTAAAGCATTAAGTAATTCACCGCAAGCAATCGCGGAGGAGTTGAAAGCTTCGCTGCAAGACGAAGAAATCGACTACATGGAATCTGTTTCAGGCTACCTGAACATTTATCTTAAGAAAGCTAATTTCGCGGAATCTCTGATTAAGCATATTTTTCAAGCTGGCGTACACTATGGATCGCAAAATCTGGGCCAAGGTAAACCGGTGGTCATTGATTACTCGTCTCCGAACATTGCGAAGCCTTTTCATGTTGGCCATCTTAGATCCACGGTGATCGGAAATGCTTTGTATCAAATCCATTCTTTCTTAGGATACAACTGTGTGGGGATTAATCATTTAGGCGATTGGGGGACACAGTTCGGGAAACTGATTGTCGCCTATCAGCAATGGGGAAGTAAGGAAGCTGTAATGAGCGGTGCCATCGAGGAGCTTCTCCATCTTTACGTCAAGTTCCATGAGGAAGCAGAGAAGGATCCAACCTTAGAGGATCAAGCACGTGCTTGGTTTACAAAAATGGAGCATGGCGATACAGAAGCACTTGCTTTGTGGCAGTGGTTCGTAGACATTAGTCTCTCAGAATTTCAAAAGATTTATAAGCTGTTGGGCGTTCAATTCGATGCTTATCAAGGTGAAAGCTTCTACAACGACAAGATGCAGCCCGTCATTCAAAAGTTGAAAGAGAAGCAGCTGTTGGAGGAGGATGAAGGAGCCTGGCTAGTACGTTTAGATCAATACGACATGGCGCCGGCTTTAATGTTGAAAAAGGATGGCAGCTCGCTTTACCACACGCGTGATCTAACTGCAGCTATCTACAGAGCGGAAAAGTATGATTTCGCGAAGCTGATTTACGTGACGGATTATGCACAGAATTTGCATTTTCAACAATGCTTCAAGGTTGTGGAATTAATGGGCTATGCCTGGGCGTCCAAGCTTGAACATGTCGCATTTGGCCGTGTGAGTATTGAAGGGGGAACTTTGTCGACACGTAAAGGTAATGTGGTCAAGCTGGAAAGCTTACTGGAGCAATCCATTCAAAAGATTAAGGATGTCATCGAGGCTAGAAACCCAAGTCTGACGAATAAAGAACTAGTTGCCCAGCAAGTTGGGGTAGGGGCGGTCATTTTCAATGATTTGAGTGCCAATCGAATTAAAGATATTGATTTTAATTGGGAGGAAGCTCTTAACTTTGATGGGGAAACGGGACCTTACGTTCAGTACACGTACGCCAGAACTTGCAGTGTGCTGCGCAAAGCTCATAAGGCAGAAGGGTATGACGCCCAACAATCAGTATTAGACGGTACTTTGCTCGAAAATAAAGAAGCTACCACAGTAATCAAAATGCTCTATCTCTTCACAGAAAGAGTCGAACAGGCAATGGTGAAGCTGGAGCCTTCAATTATTTCGCGTTATCTTATCGATCTCGCGCAATCGTTCAACCGCTTTTATCATGCATGTCACATCCTTGTGGAGGACACACATTTGCGCGAAGCGCGACTTGCTCTGGTGACATGTGTTCAAATTACATTGCGCAACGGACTAAAGCTGATTGGATTACAAGCTCCGGAAGAAATTTAACGACATTAAATATTGCGGCGGTGTAATTACGAATTTGCGGTGAACTGGTAATAATGCTCATTCATGAGAGATTTTCTTAGCGGGAATACTACTGGACAACACTAGGATTGACGCATAAGGAGCTGGTTTTCGTGATGAAGCGAACTGCTGCGATTGTTTCTACTTTGTTATTGGCGAGCGGATGTTTAGGCACTTCTGTGACGCCCAAAAAAGAGTATCAAGTCGAAACGAAACAAATTTTACCCATTGTCGAGTTACCCACAACGCCAGTTACGCCAGCTCCGCAAATTCATGCTAATACAACGAAACCAACAGAACCGCGAGTCTCCAAGGTGACACTTGGCGCAATCGGAGATGTTCTCATTCATGATAAAGTTTACCTAGACGCAAAGCAGAAGGATGGCACCTATAACTTTAAGCCCATATTTCAAGGGGTGAAGAGCTATTTAGAAGCACCTGACATACTTGTTGCCAATCAAGAAACGATGATCGGCGGGAAGGAACTGAGACTATCCAGTTACCCCTCGTTTAACAGCCCTCACGAAATCGGCGATGCGCTTAAATTTGCAGGGGTAGACATTGTTACGATAGCCAACAACCATACGTTGGACAGAGGAGAAAAAGTAATTCAAAGTGCGCTTACCTACTGGGATACCCTCGGAATACCATACACAGGGGCATTTAAGTCGCAGCAAGACCGCGACAACATTAGGACAATCACAAAGAATGAGATTACATTTGCCTTCTTGAGTTACACGTACGGGACGAATGGGATTTTAACGCCGAAAGGAAAACCGTTTCTGATCAACAGGATCGATGATGAGCAAATTCGACGGGATGTGGAACAGGCAAAGCTTCTGTCAGATGTCATCGTGGTAGCCCTGCATTGGGGGAAGGAATACCAACGATGGCCTGACAGCGAACAAACGATTTTAGCTCAAAAGCTTGCAGATCTTGGGGTGCATATTATCATTGGGAACCACCCGCATGTGTTACAACCGCCTGCTTGGGTAGTTGGGAAGGATGGACATCGCATGTTCGTCGTCTATTCGCTAGGGAACTTTATTTCGGCTCAAATCAACCTGTATAAGCAAATCGGCGGAATGGCAACCATTGAGGTCAATAAAACTACGAGACATGGAACCAAGAAGATTGAACTCACCCAACCTAGCTTTCTTCCCACCTATACGTATAGCCAGAAAAGTCGTCACTTTCAAATTATTTCAATGGATAGGCTAACCAATGAGCAGCTTACGCATGCCAAATCGCAGTTTGAGATGGTGAAAAAACATATGCGAACTTATATGCCTGAGCTACGTATTATTTCAACATAAGAAGCCGTAAACAAAGAACAAACCGCTCCTGCAAACAGGGCGGTTTGATTTGTTCTCTTTGATGTTTACTCTTGCTTCGACACCTTGACTAAATTAAGCTTCAACGAAGCTTTCTTCGCGATTAATTCTTTAGCAAATTCTCGCTGTAGACGATCACTTGTTTTAATCTCTTCATGCAGCTTATTCACTCGCGTCATTTTACTGCTCAAATCGCTATGGGATTGACTTAATTTCATATCTCTTTGGATTTGTTTCATTTTAGCTTGAGCTCGTTCTTTTTTCTTCTTCTCGTTCATACTTTTGCTCTCTAGGTCAGCGATTTCTTTTTTTAACTGACTGACAATTGAACTAGTAAAGCTAATAGCCATGCCTGCACCCCGTATCCATTTCATGCTACTGAAATTCCATTTTACAATAAAAGTCGCCAATACGCGAGAAATGCCCATCCTATCAACATACGAGTGAGAGGAGAGGGCATTTGTTGTTTGCCAATTATTCTTATTTCCAACCTTTAGCGGTCATTGTTTGCTTTTTGCGATTAAAAAGCTTTTTGAATAAGCTGACTTGCTTTTTACGTCGGAGAGTCAGTCGAACACCTTCGATTAGCAGCAAAGACCTTAATGAATCGCGGCGATTAAGTGTGTGTAATCTTTTAATAAACTGCTCGTCCATGTTGATCATCCTCCCAAGTGTTTGCACAAATGTTTATGATCCAAATCAGCATCCCTACTGTTATTATAAAGGGACATGCTATAAATTTTTGTCAAACGGTAGATGGGAATTGCGCTAGTTTTGTCGAAAATATAAGGAAAACTGAATTTATTCCTGAAAGGTGCATCGAAATGAAATCGTTAGAACAATATTGGAATGAATCATATCAACGGCTGGACGCTAAGCCTACCTATGATAACTGGTTGGATAAATATTGGGACGAGTACCTAGCGACATATAGCAATGCCGATCTTATCGTTGATTTAGGCTGTGGTGTCGGCAATAACACACAATACTTACGCGATCGAGGGCTGACTCCGATTGCTTGCGATATTTCCGAAGAGGCAATTAAGAAATTACATGCATTCATGCCTGATATTCAAACGCACTGTTTGGATATGACGGAGGGGCTTCCTTTTGAAAGTGAGTCAGTACAAGTCCTGATTGCAGATCTGAGCATTCATTATTTCGATGAAGTCACTACCCATGGGATTATTCGGGACCTGCATCGGGTGTTGAAGAAAGAGGGCTTACTTCTGTGTCGATTAAACTCAACCAACGAAATTAGCAATGTAGGAGATACCGCGCCTAGTGCAGAGAAGAACGTCTTTCAAAGCGAAGGGATTTACCGAAGATTTTTTGATCGTGGTGAGATTGAGCGGTTTTTCAACGAAACAATGTGGACGTACCTGTATGTAGAGGAATATGAAATGGATCGATATACGAACAAGAAGATGCTATGGGAAAGTGCTTTCATGCCAAGGTAAAATAGTCACAATAAAGCATGAAGTAGTCAATATCCGCATGCACATTCTTAAAGGATTTGATGCTGTATGGGCGAACCTAGTATATACCTACGAAATATGTTCAAATTGAACAATACCATTTCCAAGCAGAAAAGGGGTATCCCATGAAACAGATTGGCGTTGCACTTATTGGTTGCGGAGCGATTTCCAGCGTACATTTGAATGCCATTTCACAAATCCCGACAGCGAAAATCATCGCAGTTGTCGATACGAATCCCGAGTTGGCAGCTAAAACGGCGGAAACCTACCAATGCATGTATTACACAGACTACCTTGAAATGCTGCAAAATCCTGATATTGATGTCGTTCATATATGTACAGCTCACTATTTACATGCTCCCATGACGGTTGATGCTCTGAACGCTGGTAAACATGTTCTAACGGAAAAGCCGATGGCCGAAACGAAAGAAGCGGCGCAAACGATGCTCCGTGCAGCGGAAGCGAATCCGAATGTGCAGTTAGGCGTCATTTTCCAAAATAGATACAATCCTGCCTCCCAGCTTATGAAACAAACTGTCGAGTCTGGTGAATTAGGAAGATTACTCTGTCTTAAAGGGATTGTAACTTGGAGCAGAACGGCTGCCTATTACGAAACGGAATGGAAAGGGAAATGGGAAACGGAAGGTGGGGGAGTCCTCATCAACCAGGCGATTCATACGCTAGATTTAATCCAATGGCTAGGCGGCGAGGTAACGAGCATTAAAGGGACGATGTCCACGGATTCCCTCGAAGGAATCATTGAAGTGGAAGATACCGTTCATGCACACCTTACATATCGTAATGGGGCAACGGCTGTCTTTTACGCGACGAATGCTTACGGGGAAAATTCACCGCCAGAAGTGGAACTTGTCTTCGAGAAAGGGAAGCTGCTCCTAACGGGAGATACCTTGTATCGTGTGATTGATGGTGAGCAAACGATGTTGACATCACCAGAAGCGAATAATTTAGGTGTAAAATCATATTGGGGAATCAGTCATGGGGTGCAAATCGCTGATTTCTATGATCATATCCTGAATGACCGCAGTTACTTCTTGAATGGACCTGAAGGAATCAAAGCATTCAATTTGGTCATGGATGTTTATGCATCTTCCAGATCAGGCAAAAGAATCAGTTACGTGTAAGGAAAGTGATTGTGATAGATATGGCTTTACGTTTCTACACGAAACAAGGTGCCATCATCTCGAAAATAAAAGGCAATCTCATCGGAAATTGTACTCATTCTTATCGTGGTTGGGTTGAATTGTTCAATAATGCCCCGATCGACTTCACAGTAAACACCATTGGCATCCGTTTGCCAGACAGATACCGTCGTTTGAGATAGCGCGGCAGTAAATAGATCGCCATCCGATGTCAACGTTAGTAACATGATGATCGCCCTCTCCTTTTATAATCGTCAGCTGTTGTTCAATTTGGTTCTGTTGTTAATTGAGTATATTCGCAGATATGGTAGACATGCGCACGAAAGATTAGCTTGTACGTATACAATTATGTAATTCCAGTCGTTACCTATTGGTAACGGCTTTTTTCTGCCTCCAACAAGAATAGGCGTATTAACTCTCCACGGTTTATCTACCTTTGCAAATGGTCATAATGTGGAAGGGATGACATCCAGGAGGAGGGACCAACATCATGCCTGATGATGCAACGATTCCTATAGACCCCAATGTTGAAGTAAACATTGAACGTATTCTTATGGACTTAGGCGGAAGTGACGATGTCGTCATACGCGAGATACAGGATGAGGGAACACTGGAGATCGCAGCTGCTGTCGTGTACATCGAGGGACTTACGGATACGAATGCGATCAATACGTATATTTTCGATGTCGTCAAAGCGATGTTAACGACAGATGCTGTGGGAACAATGCGATGCAGTATGACCACAGAAGCGCTTGCGAAAGAGCTGCTAACAGGCATTGGCTCGATTCAAACCGTTGAGCATATGGTTGCTTTGTACGATAATTTGCTTTCTGGTGAAGCAATTATCATGTTTAATCATCAACATCACGCTTACCGTGCAGACATTCGTCAGTGGAAAGGGCGCGAGGTTACGGAGTCCACGAACCAGACATCCGTACGCGGGCCCAGGGAAAGCTTTACAGAGACACTTCGCACCAATACAGCGTTAATTAGACGAAAAATAAAGGATCCAAGACTTTGGTTGGAATCGATGTCCATCGGACGGCTGACCAAAACAAGCGTGACCATCATGTACATCAATGGCATTGCTAAGCCATCCATCATCGAAATGGTTCGAGCGAAGTTAAACGCGATTGAGATTGATAGCATTTTAGATAGCGGATATATTGAGGAATTAATCGAGGATAACAAATTCTCGCTATTTCCAACCATTTACAATTCGGAGCTGCCAGATACGACAGCCGCTCAGCTGCTAGAAGGGAAAGTGGCGATCCTTGTTGATGGCACACCTAACATCCTCCTCGTACCTACGCAGCTGGTCACTTTTTTTCAATCTGCTGAGGATTATTATCAACGTGCGTTCTATGCGACACTGCTGCGTCTGCTTCGGTTTAGTACGGTGCTGATCTCATTGCTGCTTCCTTCTATTTACATCGCTATTACAACGTTTCACCGCGATATGCTGCCAGCTTCCTTGTTAATCGGTCTAGCTGCACAACGAGAAGGCGTTCCTTTGCCGGCTTTCGTGGAGGCAGTTGTCATGGAAGTCACCTTTGAAATCTTACGTGAAGCGGGTCTACGCATGCCTCGTGCGATCGGACAAGCTGTATCGGTAGTTGGCACGCTAGTCATAGGACAAGCTGCGGTAGAAGCAGGTATCGTATCTGCTGCAATGGTCATCGTCGTTTCCGTGACAGCGATCTCCACCTTCACATTGCCTGCTTACAGCATGTCGATTCCAGTGCGCATACTTCGTTTTGTGTTTATGGGAGCAGCAGCCAGCTTTGGATTGTTTGGCATTGCGATGGGCATGTTTGTCTTATTGTTGCATTTATGTGCTCTTCGTTCTTTCGGAGAGCCTTTTATGTCTCCATTTTCACCGTACCGCAAAGCGGATTTGGAAGATACGCTTGTGCGTCTACCTCGATGGCTCACGTTCAAAAAACCTGAAACCTCAATTGGAGAGGGTGGCAATAGACTGCATAAGCGTTAGTGAGGAGGCCATTTCATGATGAGATCTAAATGTATGATCCTTGTGCTTACCTTACTTCTGCTAACAGGCTGCTGGAGCAGACGCGAACTGAATGAGCTTCTCATTGTACTTGGCATTGGTCTTGATTGGCAGGATGGCGAGTATCTCGTATCGTTTCAAGTCGTTAACCCCAGTGAAGTTTCCGCTCAAAAAAAAGGTGGGGATCGTCCGCCTAGCACAGTGTATCAAGCGCGAGGTAAAACGTTAATGGAGGCAGCAAGATCTCTCACTGCGGAAGCACCGCGTAAAGTGTATTTGGGCCATCTTCAGCTTTATGTGATTGGTGAATCTTTAGCCAGAAAGGGCATCAAGGATTTTATTGATAATTCGTTTCGAGATAATGAATTGCGCATGGATTATAACATCATTGTGGCTAGAGGTACTAACGCGGAAAATGTGTTAAAGCTGTATACGCCCGTGGAGAAGCTGCCTAGCTACAGTATGCAGCAATCCTTGCATACTTCTCAGAAATCATGGGCGCCGACTACAGCCATTCAAATGGATGAAGTCCTCAATAAGCTTTCTGGTCCTGGTCATGAGTTAACGCTGACGGGGATTACCATTATTGGAGATCAGTCTTTTGGAGAAGCGAAGAAAAATGTTGAATTATTTCAGCCGCCTACTCGGTTTCGATATACGGGAATTGCCGTATTTAAGGATGATAAGTTGA
The DNA here is from genome assembly GCF_059692195.1 of Paenibacillus sp. J22P90. Classification (NCBI taxonomy): domain Bacteria; kingdom Bacillati; phylum Bacillota; class Bacilli; order Caryophanales; family Paenibacillaceae; genus Paenibacillus; species Paenibacillus sp. J22P90. The sequence goes on along the minus strand of NZ_JCAUAY010000004.1, from coordinate 303,267 downwards.
TCGGATGGCTGAATGAACAACAAAGTAAAGGGTATACAGACATTACCGATCATCTGGACAGCACGTCGGTCGAAATTCCTTGCGACCAAAAGAAATTTATGGGCGTTGAAATCACTTCCTCCGATGCCAAAATCAAGACCAAAGTGAAAGAGGGAATACCCGAAGTCACCGTGTCGATTCGAACGGAAGCGAATGTTGTCGATCGTACTTGTCGTGATGTGGATCTGACTGATCCCGCGTCGATAAAAATGCTGGAAAATGAAACCCGGAAAATCATTCAGTCCAACGTTGTTGCGGCTGTAGCTGAAGCCAAAGAAATGAAATCCGACATTCTCGGGTTCGGAAGCCAACTGGGGAAAGAACATCCGGCCTATTGGAACGAAGTGAAAGAGTCATGGAATGACGACATGTTCCTCAAAACGAATGTTCACTATGATATTCATTTATTTATTCGAAAAACGGGCACAATTGGCAATACCACGATGAAATAGGAAGGTAGAGAGGACGTGGCCAGGGGATGTCGTCATTTCTTGCTGTCATGGCGATTGCGGTGGGGACATTTTGGCTTGAAGCGCCTAGACTCATTCGCAGAAAACAACATCGCGAGTTGGTCTTCTTTCTCATACTCCTCGTTAGTGCAAGTATACTCTACGGGGTATTGATGCTGGAGATCGTCCTTCCTAATCCTTTTAAGCTTTTACAATTCATGTTTGCGTGGATGGATTAGACAATCGAATGGGATAGGCAAGGGGATCGACATGAACAGATTTGATAATGGAACGATATCTGTACGTCAGTTTACGATCTTGATCATTCTTGGCGTTATTGGAGATTCCATTCTCATTCTGCCAACGATGATTTCAGCGTCAGCGAGGCAGGATTCTTGGCTATCGATGCTTATGGCTATGCTCATAGGCTTAGCATTTGGAGGAATTCTAGCACTCATAGCCAAAAAACTTCGCAAAAGCAGCCTATTTGAAGTCATGAGACAGAAGTTTGGATTTTGGCTAGGAGGAGTTATTTGTGCCGTCTTTTTGCTCCATTTTTACATGTGCTGTTTGACGCTATTAAGTGAAATGAGTCAGTTTATGACGACCCAAATGATGCCTGAAACGCCGATGAATGCGATCATTTTGGTTTTTACGATGGTTATCATCATTGCCTACCGATACGGAGTTGAAGCCTTTGCACGTATGGGAGAGCTGCTATTTCCGCTCTTTATGCTATTATTCCTCTTCCTTATCATCTTCTTACTGCCTCAAGTGGACATGTCCAACCTGCGTCCGATTGCTGCTGAGGGGATAGCGCCGATCTATAATGGCTTTTTGCCAGCCTTTGCTTCTGGATTTGCGGAGATGCTTCTCCTGCTTATGCTCGTTCCCCATGTATCAGGTAGTAAGCCACTAACGAAGCCGATTCTCACAGGGTTTGCTATTGGAGGCGTCATCCTGTTCATTATTGTGCTATTTTGTGTGCTTGTACTCGGCCCTAATTTAATGGAGACGAAATATTATCCAACCTTTGTTCTAGCGCAGAAAATAACGATTGGTCACTTTTTGGAACGGGTAGAGGCTGTTATGGCTTTCCTTTGGTTTATCTCCGTGTTCTATAAAACATTGCTCCTGTACTTCTCACTCACTTCAGGCATTGCGGAATTGTTCCGGTTTAAAGAAAGTCATATGCTGACCATTCCGATTGGCATGTTCCTTTTGGTAGGTACGATTGCAGGAATGCCGAATATTGTCGTTTATAATGACATTCTCACGAAGTACTTCGTTAGGTTCGATATCGTAGCTTGTGTATTTTTCCCCATGTTATTGCTGGTTTGGCAGTATATCCGAGATAAACCCAATAAAGGTAAAACCATTGATACCGATAGCTAGACTACAATGAATTAACAGGAGGATTTCCATGGAGCAGCTGTTTAAAATGAAAGAGCGAGGCACATCCCTATCCACGGAACTAATGGCGGGTGTGACAACATTTCTAACGATGGTGTATATCGTGATTGTCAATCCAGGGATTCTGAGCACGACGGGTATGGATTTTCACGGTGTATTCATGGCGACTGTACTTGCCAGTATTGTTGCGACGCTCATCATGGGACTGTTTGCGAATTATCCAATTGTGATTGCACCTGGCATGGGATTGAATGCCTATTTTGCATTTACAGTGGTAGGAGGGAGTGGTGTTGCTTGGCAGGTTGCGCTAGGCGCTGTGTTTATCGCAGGTATTTTATTCGTCATCCTGTCGCTGACCTCATTCCGTTACGTCTTGTTGGATGCGATTCCCACTAGCCTCAAACATGCGATCACCGCCGGTATCGGTCTTTTTATCACATTCATTGGTCTGCAAAATGCGAAAATCATCGTCGGTTCACCGTCAACCTTACTCACATTAGGCAATTTAAGAGAGCCTATGACGGCACTTACATTGATTGGGCTTATCATCTCACTGATCTTACTGGCGTATAATGTACGCGGGTATTTGTTTTTCGGAATGCTGATAACAGCCGTACTGGCGTGGATGTTTGGTCTATTAGCACTACCAGATACGTTCGTAGCAGCCCCAAGTGGACTAACAGCAACTGCTTTTCAGCTAGACATCCAAGGTGTATTTTCGGGAGGATTATATGCCGTTATTTTCACCTTCCTTCTAATCACCTTATTTGATACAACAGGAACCATGCTCGGTGTAGCTGAGCAAGCGGGACTTCTCAAGGACAATAAATTCCCGCGCTCACGAGGGGCTTTACTAGCAGATGCGGTTGGTACAACGACTGGCGCATTGCTTGGTACGAGTCCGACCTCTGCGTATATTGAATCCAGTTCTGGCGTCGCAGTCGGCGGAAGAACGGGGCTTACGGCTATCACGGTATGTCTGCTTCTAGCGCTAACATTATTGTTTTCGCCTATCATAGCTGTTCTAGCGAGTATCCCAGCGATTACGGCTCCAACCTTAATTATTGTGGGCTTTCTGATGATGAATGTGCTGCGTAAAATCGAATGGCACGACCTGGAGGAAGCGTTCCCGGCTTTCCTGATTGTTGTCCTGATGCCGCTAACCTATAGTATTGCGACAGGTATTGGAATTGGTTTTATTGTGTATCCGATTCTGAAATTTGTGCGAGGAAAAAGGAAGGATGTTCATCCTATTTTCTATCTGTTTGCTGTGTTGTTTTTTATCCAAATTGTCTTCTTCACCCATTAGGCATGAAGAGGAAGTGGTAGAGCAGGCGCCGCGGCGACCTGCTTTTTCTTTTCAAAAATAGCAGAATTGTGTAGGAAGTTAGCCATTGTCTGCATTAATTCTTACAATTTTTCACGATATAATGAGGAACGAAACGAAATGTAAGCGCAATCATATCAGTGGTAATCATACTGCAGGGAGGTGGAGCGGGAGGGTCAATTATGTAATGAGGCTGAGTCATATTCAATTACCATTCACTTCCAGGAGGTTGTAGAAATGTTAAAAAACGCTAAGCATCTCATAAAAACAGCTTGCTTCCTTACATTAGGCTCATTGCTCATTAGTTCATTCGGGTTTCAAGCACCTTCCGCTCACGCAGCCGTAGCTAGGCAGATGGAGAAATTAGACCGCGGGATCGTCGCCGTCAAAGTAAGTACTGGTGTTCTCGTCAGCTGGAGACTGCTGGGTACAGAATCAGCAAGTACTTCTTTTAACGTGTATCGTGACGGTGTTAAACTCAATGCTTCGCCAATTACAACGAGCACGAACTATCAAGACAATGCTGGAACAACAAGCTCCAGTTATACCGTCAAAGCTGTCGTAGGTGGAGTTGAGCAGGCAGCTTCCGCTGCAGCTACACCATGGGCGAATGGCTATTTGGATGTGCCTTTGCAGAAGCCAGCAGGCGGTACGACACCGGACGGTGTAAGCTATACCTACAACGCCAATGACGCTAGTGTTGGGGATGTGGATGGCGATGGCCAATATGAAATTATTTTGAAATGGGATCCTACGAATGCCAAAGACAATTCACAGGATGGCTATACAGGTGAAGTGTTTATCGATGCTTATAAACTCAATGGGACACGGCTGTGGCGGATCAGCATGGGTAAAAACATTCGTGCCGGCGCTCACTACACGCAATTCATGGTTTATGATTTAGATGGGGATGGCAAATCCGAAATCGCGATGAAAACTGCCGATGGAACTAAGGACGGCACTGGTGTTGTCATTGGAAGTTCAACGGTGGATTATCGTAACAGCGTCGGCAGGGTACTTACTGGACCTGAGTTTCTAACGATATTCGAAGGGGCGACTGGCAAAGCTTTAACCTCGACAAGTTACGATCCTCCGCGTGGCACAGTGGGAGATTGGGGCGATACGTATGGCAATCGGGTAGATCGATTCTTAGCGACAGTTGCTTATCTTGACGGGCAAAAGCCAAGCATCGTGATGGCGCGCGGATATTACACGCGAACTGTACTTGTAGCCTATAATTGGCGGGGCGGTACTTTATCCAAGTTATGGACCTTTGACAGTAACGGCTCAGGCAACTCCGCTTATGCAGGTCAAGGGAACCATAACTTAACAGCCGCCGATGTCGACAATGATGGCAAGGATGAAATCGTATATGGAGCGATGACGATTGATGATAACGGTGCTAAGAAATACAACACAGCACTAGGCCATGGCGATGCGCTTCATGTCGGCGATTTGGATCCGAACACGGCTGGACTCGAAGTGTTCAAAGTTATGGAGAGCACAAGCGCTACTTATGGCGCAGCCGTATGGAATGCGGGTACCGGTGCCATTAAGTGGGGCGTCAATACCGGCGCTGATACGGGAAGAGGTATGGCAGCCGATATTGACCCGCGTTATGCAGGAGAGGAAGTATGGGCAAGCAACGGAGTAGGACTCTATCAAATCAATGGGACTAAAATCAGCTCCACCGTGCCATCCTCCATCAACTTCGGCATCTGGTGGGATGGCGATGTCTCCCGTGAGCTCCTTGATCACAACTGGGATGGCACCAACGGTGTCGGCCGAATTGATAAATGGAACTATACTTCGCTCAATACAACGACCTTATTGACGGCAACAGGCACCAATTCTGTTAACGGCACCAAAGGAAATCCGAGCTTGCAAGCCGATATCCTTGGCGACTGGCGTGAAGAAGTCATTTGGCGGAAGTCGGACAGTACGGCGCTGCGTATTTACGCAACACCTTATGTAACATCGACGCGACTCTGGACGCTCATGCATGATCCGCTTTACCGTCTAGACATTGCATGGCAAAACGTAGCGTACAATCAACCACCTCACACTAGCTTCTTCCTAGGAACAGGCATGGCAACGCCAACACAGCCGAATATTTATACCACGCCGTAACAGCGGGGAATAGGGACAGAGAAACGTTCGGTTGAACCGGCGTTTCTTTTCTACTTTATAGGATTACTCCATTCGCATCTGTTGAATGCGCTTTCTACATGCCGCAGGGGATGTCCCATAAAAGGCAGCAAACTGACGCGAAAAATAAAACGGATGGTTATAACCGACTTCCTCAGCGATTTCGGCAATGGTGAATGAGGTCGTCTCGATGAGCTTTCTTGCTTGTCGAAGCCTTATTTTATTTAACATGTCCATGACGGATTCACCTGTCTGCGTTTTAAATAGATGAGCGAACCTGGAAGGGGAAAGGTTGACCAAAGCAGCTAATTCAGCAACCGAATAGGGTCGATTATAGTGCTGTGAAATGAGCTGTATTGTACAATCTACACGCGGATCAAGATGATATTGAGTCTGAAAGACACTTTTGGAAATGAGAAGGAGAATTTCTTCTAATGCGTTGATAGTCAATTTTTCTGAAAAGTGATCTGTTTCTTCGTTATATTGGATCAAATTGTGAAAAGCACCCGATAAATGAACGAATTCTTTCTCGGCTTCTAAGCGGGCAAATCGTATTCCTCTTATCGCTTCTGGCCATTGAATCAGCTGCAGCCATTCTTCCTTGGGAACAAAATGGCACCAATAAAACTCCCATAAGGTATGCTCTGGCGTGCCGTAAAAATGGGGAGTGCCTGGTGTGATTAACGTGATCTCACCTTGCTTGCTTTCGCAGGTTTCCTTCCCGTTGTTAAATAAACCTCTGCCTTTTAACGTCAATGTTAGATAATAATCTTTTGTGCCGTTGGAGCGCTTGACCTGGTAACCAAATGACTGCCGATAATGTCCGGAGATGAGCTTTCCGGGGATAGTAATCAAATTCTCATTAGCAGAAAAGGACATGAAATCACTCATGATTACGTCGCCTCCAATTACCAGATAATCACAAGTATATAGGATTTTATGCCAAAATGAATGATAAATTTTATTGATTAGGTCAACTTCGATTTACATATAAAGGAAGGCGTAAAGGGTTATCGAATACAATAAGGATGAAACCCAACCAAATCAAGGAGTTGATTTCTGTTGCCAGTGTATAATGCTGCTTGCGATGTACAAAATCCTCAAAAGGGTCACCGACTAGCCGATATTCCTGCGCACGATCCGTTCGTTTTAGCTGATAGCCGTACCGGCGTTTATTACTTATATACGGGAGGCTCACCACGGCTGCATGGGATGGAAGGCTATGGGGTCATCACCTACAAAAGCACGAATTTGTCCGAGTGGGAAGGACCCTATATCGTCTTTACGGTACCCGAAGGTGCCTGGGCCCATCCGCAGCATGGCGCTTGGGCACCTGAAGTTCATGCGTATCAGGGACGTTTTTATCTTTTTGTCACGTTACATAACAATGAAAGACGACTGGAAGGCGATCCTGTGAATGGGTACGCCAAGCATTGGAGAGGGACCGTCATCGCTGTCAGCGACTCGCCGGAAGGACCGTTCACGTTGTTGAACAATGATTCACACGTGTTACCGGAAAAGATGATGACTTTGGACGGAACACTATATGTAGAAGACGGCGTTCCTTGGATGGTTTATTGTCATGAATGGATTCAGACCATTGACGGTACAATAGAAGCCGTTCGCTTAAAGGATGACTTATCCGGTGCAGTTGGAGAGCCCATTCATCTGTTCAGCGCCTCCGAAGCGCCTTGGCATAACGAGGAGGAACTGCCGGAGGGGAACAAACGCGTCTTTGTCTCGGATGGATGTCAATTGTACCGAACGAAGAACGGACGATTGATCATGCTGTGGTCAAGCTATGAGTCGGGCAGCTATGTGCAGACCATGGCGCGATCTCACACTGATAATCTGGAAGGCCCTTGGGAGCAGCTGCCTCCTTTGGTGAAAGGGGATAGCGGCCATGGTATGCTGTTCCAAACGTTAGCAGGGTCATGGATGTTGATTCTTCATCAACCTTTCAAGATGCCGGATTCGCGCTGCAAGCTGTACGCGATGGAGGATACGGGCGAGAGCTTTGAGGTTGTGGGGGAGCAGCTCTAAATCACTTCCGAAACAACCCATGCATAGCATGGGTTGTAGGAGGCGATATGAATGCCAAAATATCGGATTATCGTCGATTTGTCTGACCGGGATCTGTATTTGCTCGACGGGGATATCGTTGTCAGAGGTTTTCCTGTAGGCATAGGCAAGATGATAACGAAGACGCCAAAAGGCGAATTTACGATTATTAATAAACAAGCCAACCCTGGGGGTCCGTATGGAGCTTTCTGGATGGGCTTATCCAAACCCCACTATGGCATTCACGGAACGAACGATCCTTCTACGATCGGAAGAGAAATCAGTCATGGGTGTATACGCATGTACAATGAAGATGTCCTGCGGCTGGCGGATCTAGTTCCCATTGGTACACGGGTTACGATTCGGCCGTAACAACAAAAAATGTCCCATAGCCTACTGGCTATGGGACATTTTAATATTAATAAGCTAATGCAAAAAGGCCATGAATATGTGATAAGTAGCGAACGTTACTCGCTTCTTTCATTAGTGTCGCTGGTAATCCTTTAAGCTGCGTATTTTTTCCACCGATCGTACCGATGCCGTCTTTACGACCAAGACTGCCAAGTGTTCCGGAGAATACAGGGATGAATTTGTCCATGACGCCGCCTTTTAATTGTACAGACAAGTTGTACCCAACCGTTTCACCCATTTGCCAAGCAAGCTGAGCTGTAGGAGGGTAAGGACGTTCGCTGCCTTCTGGGAAGACAACAGCGCAATCGCCTGCAAGGAAGATATCGTCATGCGAGGTGGATTGCAAAGTGGATGTTACCGTTGCACGACCGCGATCTTCTGCAATGCCACAGCTGCCAACAACCTGGTTGCCTTTAACGCCGCCTGTCCAGATAATCGTGCTCGCTTCAATCGTTTGTCCACTTTTCAGCGACACGGTGTTTTTCGTAGCTTCTGTAATCGCAACACCAGTTAAGAAAGTAACGCCACGTTTCTCAAGGCTTGTTACTGCACGCTCAATCAGTACGGGTGGGAATACTGGCAGAATAGCAGGTCCAGCTTCAACACAGTAGATCGAAACATCGTTGAAATCGATGCCTTTGCTGCGGCAAACTTCTGGAAGTTTGTCAGCAAATTCACCTACAAGCTCAACGCCTGTTAGGCCGCCGCCGCCAACAACAATCGTTGCATCAGCTTTATTGCCAAATGCTTTATAAGCATCCAAACGAGCTTCAACTTGCGCACGAATGCGGTTAGCATCCTCAGCTGATTTCAGAATCATGCTGTTCGCTTCCAAACCTGGAATACCAAAGTAGTTTGTTTCGCTACCCATCGCAACAACAAGTGCATCATATGTATGTACAGCACCGCTGCTAGTAAGAACTTGTTTCTCATTCGGCTTAATTTCTTTAATGGTGTCGACAATCACATTAACATCTTTGTCGCCTAGTAGTTTTTGAAGTGGAAGTGCGACAGCTTGCTCTTTAATCGTGCCGCCAGCTAGTCGGTGCAATTCCGTAATAATTTGGTGCGTGGAAAATTTGTTGATGATCGTAATTTTAGCTTCTGCAGATGTCAAATGTTTACGGGCTGTTAGTGCAGTCAAGAGACCGCCATAACCTCCGCCAAGAATAAGTATTTGTTTAGCCATCGTTATCATCCCTTGTCCGGATTAATTTTTTCTTTCAGCAAGTACGTTTAAGAATGCTTGAGCAAAACGAAGCGTTTTTTGCACTTCAGGGTCTTTTAACATTTTCAGCATACCAAAAAGTCCAATCGTCGTATTAACGTCAGCTTGTGAACGTTCGCCAGCTTCAATAGCCGCTGATGCGATGTTTTTAGCTTTCTCTTGAACCGGTTTAACGAACTCGCCAATACCTTGAGCAAAATCGTTGATAAGCACTTTGTCAGTCGCTACATTTTGAGCGAAATCGTAAGCTTTGGTTAGCATAGTAACCATCTCAGCTAATTTCGGGAGATTATCTACCAGAAGCGTCAGCGATTGTTGCACCTCAGGCTTCAGTAATTGGTCAAGTACGTCTAATGATTTGGGTTCAGCAGCAAGTGTAGCTGGTACTTCTTGAACGATTGTTGACTGTGACATTTGACAAATCCTCCTTATGCATAAAAAAATACGTGTTTCCTTATTCTACACCTTTTAGGAATACTTTTTTAATTGTAAATATTTCAAATTCATGAACATCTTCTGAATAAAACACAACAAGACCTAGAATAATCCCTGTCTAACAAGCTTGGAATGATTTTATAATTAAATTGTTAACTGCAATGGTAATTGTTGGATGAAGTTGATTCACATTAAACTTAAGGGAGCAACCAAACATGATAATCGTAAAGTCGAAAAAAATGATTCCATTTGCATTAAGTTGTATGCTTTCATTTTCGTTGCTTCCACTTGCGACACCAGCGTTTGCAGCGACATTGTTAAGTGATAATTTTGAATCGTACAGCAGTTTCCCATCAGGGGGATGGACGAATGCTTCGGGGAACGGATCTTGGAGTATTGCATCGGATGGAAGTAAGGTTGCGACCCAGACTTCATCAACATCAAATACGTATATTATGACCAATGGGACGTCATCTTGGACGAATTATACGTATTCTGCAAAAGTAAAAGTGGGTTCTACAAGTGTGCGAAATGGGATTGTAGCCCGCTATACAAATGGTAATAACTATTATTCCCTAATTTTATATAATGGAAATTTACTTTTGAACAAAAAAGTAAGCGGTTCCACGTCGACGATACAGCAAGTTCCTTTCACGGTGAATACTTCGACTTTTTATAATTTGCAGCTGGATGTGAATGGGACGTCGGTTAAGGGCTATGTGAACGGCGTATTATTGGTACAAGGAACAGATAGCTCTCTAACGAATGGTGTACCTGGGTTTTATGCGAATGGGATTGCAGAGTATGACGACGTGTCGGTAACGGACAGTGCGGTAAGTGATACGCAAGCTCCAACTGTGCCAACGGGTCTATCTGCAACGGCAGCGTCCAGCTCCCAAATTAACTTAAGTTGGACAGCCTCTACGGATAACGTAGGTGTGACAGGCTACGATATTTATCGCGCCGGTTCACTTGTAGGATCATCCGCTACGACTTCTTACAGTGATTCAGGTTTAAGTGCATCAACCGCATATTCGTATACGATTATAGCGAAGGACGCAGCTGGGAATACTTCTGCAGCCAGCAGTTCAGCTTCTGCAACAACGCAAGCTAGCGGAGGCGGAACTGTGGTGAATGTCTCTACATCAGCCCAGTTGACATCGGCTATTAGCAGCGCGACTGCAGGTACGACCATTGTTCTTGCTAACGGTACGTATACGAATGGCGGGAATTTTAGCATCAACGGGAAAAATGGAACGGCCTCAAATCCGATTACGATTAAAGCTGCGAATACGGGACAAGCGATTATTTCGGGTGGGGCTTATTTTGTCGTCACAAGCTCCTCGTATGTCACGATTGAAGGCTTGAAATTTACGAACACAGGCAATACGGCAGTAAAATTAGATCAAAGCAATAACGTCCGTGTAACTCGAAATACGTTTGCACTAACGGAAAATGGGAATTCCCTCAAGTGGGTGTACATCGGCGGAGCGAATAGTCATCACAATCGCATCGATCATAATGAATTTGGTCCTAAGCATGATTTAGGTAACTTTATTACCGTTGATGGTTCTTCGACTCAAATATCGCAATATGATACCATCGAGTACAACTACTTCCACGATATCGGTCCTCGTGCAACGAATGAGATGGAAGCGATTCGATTAGGTGTAAGCACATTATCCATGTCCAATGCGTATGCGACGATTCAGTACAACCTTTTTGAAAACTGTGATGGCGATCCTGAATATATTTCTGTAAAAAGCGGTAATAACACCGTTCGCTACAATACGTTCCGCAATTCGCAAGGTGTGCTTTCATCTCGACACGGGCATGCGCAGAGCTTCTACGGGAACTTCTTCCTAGGGGATGGCGTGAAATCGGGCATCGGTGGCATCCGGTTATATGCTAATGATCATAAAGTAATTAATAATTATTTTGAAAACTTGACCGGCAGTGGTTATTCGGATGCGATTAACGTGGATGGCGGGGATTTCGATGGTGGCACGAACGGAACTACCTACACGAGCTCAGATTTAAGCAAACACTGGAGAGTGTATCGTGCCCAAATTGTGAATAACACGATCGTAAATAGTACAACAGGTATCGTCATTGGCGGCAACTACACGCAAGCTCCAGTGGACAGCACCATTGCTAACAATATCGTGAAAAATACGGCTGGCACCCTTTATAATCAGGTAAAAACAAGTAATACCTCGTTCCAAGGAAACATAGGCTATGGGTCAACGTTAAGCAATGTAGCTCGAACAACGGCTGAAATCAATAATGTGGATCCACTGTTAACGACATCAGGCGGATTACAAAAGCTGTCTAGTTCAAGTCCAGCAATTAACGCTTCGACAGGTTCCTTTACGTTTGTAACAACGGACATGGACGGCCAAAGCCGCTCAGGAACGAACGATGTTGGCGCAGATGAATATGCAACAAGCTCTGTCGTCAATGTACCGCTGATAACTGCCAATGTTGGACCGCTTGCGCCATAAGTAAAAAATTAGGGGACACAATACGTGATGAGCGTAGGGTGTCTCTTTTTTTGTGGTAAAGGACTTAACTAACTTACAGCGAATACAATATTTGTAAAACAATACGTGTAATGAGGATGGATAAAATGATATTTTTTGTGATGTTTTTTGTATTGGCCGTAGTTGGCGTAATTGTATCACTCGCTACAGGTGGAGGATCCCGTGGTGGGCAGAGCGGCTCGGATTCGAATTTCAACCACAACACGCATAACTTCACTCATGTACCGATGGATCATCATAATTCGAATGGCACATCATCAGACTACGTAAGTGATAATAGCGGCGACAATAGTAATAGCGGGAATACGGACAGTGGAAGCAGCTGGAGTTCGGATAGTAGCAGCAGCGGTGGATTTGATAGTGGCGGCAGTGGCAGTGGCAGTGATAGCGGAACAAGTAGTAGTAGTTAGAGAATAGGTCACCACCAAAGGCTCCACATCCTATCGGATCGTGGAGCCTTTTTTCGCGTCCCATCAAGCTTTCCATGTGATGTTGCTCATAAGATTTTCCATCTTTCTAAAGATAATCAATCTGCCTTTTCCTAATAAAATCCATGTTTATGTGAAGTGATGGTTTTTTTGTCACAGGAGATTAAGTAGGCTAAAGTTACCAGTCAAATGGAAAGAAGGAATGATCACCTCATGAAACCGAGTATACCAATGGGAATTAACGAAAATGGTAAAATTAAGAAAATCGCGTACAAATTGAGCAGAAGCAAACAGCTCTATCTGATGCTGCTGCTTCCGATCATCTATTTTATTATTTTCAAGTATATTCCGATGTTTGGGATCCAAATTGCCTTCAAGAAATTTATGGCGGTAAAAGGGATCTGGGATAGTCCATGGGTGGGCTTCAGAAACTTTGAGAAACTGTTCGATTCGTATCAATTTAAACGCATTGTCTTGAATACGATCGGTCTTAGCTTCTATCAGCTTATTGTTGCATTCCCATTCCCAATCCTTCTGGCACTGGGTATTCATAGCACGAATAACAAGACATATAAGAAAATCGTGCAAATGACGACGTATGCGCCGCATTTTATTTCTACGGTAGTCATTGTAGGAATTGCTCTCCAGTTTCTGAGCTTGAGACTAGGGATTATCAATCAAATCATCGCTTTCTTCGGGGGGCCGCAGGTTGACTTTCTGGGAGAAGCTGCCTACTTCAAATCGATCTATGTAGGGACCGAGATTTGGCAAAACGCTGGATGGGGAACCATCATCTACTTAGCCGTTCTCGCTGGCGTTCATCCAGAAAGATATGAAGCAGCACTCATGGATGGCGCGACAAAATTCCAAAGATTGATCTATATCGATATCCCTGCGATTATGCCAACTGCGGTTATACTACTCATTCTGCAGACAGGGCATATCATGCAGGTTGGCTTTGAAAGAGTGCTGCTGCTGCAAAATCCACTAAATTTACGCACAGCCGAGGTCCTGCAAACTTACGTGTATAAAGTGGGATTAGCGTCTGCGATGACGGATTATTCGTTTGCAACAGCCATTGGACTGTTTACCGGAGTGGTCAATTTTATTTTTATCATTACGGTGAATCAAATCGCCAAAAAAGCAGGCCAAGTCAGTCTATGGTAATCGACAATCCCATGAGGGAAGGAGATGTGCGGGATCATGTACGCTTTTCAAGAAAGTAGAAAAGATCAAATATTTAATATTATTAATTACCTATGCATTACTTTGTTTTTCTTAGCTGTTTTGTATCCGATACTGTATGTCGTAAGTTCATCTTTCAGTTCTCCGGAAGCTGTACTCACAGGCAGAGTACGACTATGGCCAGTTGAGCCTAGTATTGCAGGCTACAAAGCGCTATTTGAATATAAACCAATCTGGCGAGGCTACACGAATTCCATCCTCTATACAGTCGTAGGGACTTTCATCAATGTTGTCTTAACGATTTTAGCGGCGTATCCGCTCTCTCGTAAAGACTGCTATGGGCGCGGGGGCATCATGTTGTTCATGGCGTTTACGATGATTTTTAGCGGTGGTCTGATTCCAACCTATCTAGTCGTGAACGGATTGGGGCTAGTTAATACGATGTGGGCTTTAATTATCCCGAGTGCGATCACCGTACTGAACGTCGTCTTAGCTCGAACTTATTTCCAAAGCACGATTTCTGATGAGGTGCTAGAAGCTGCTCAGATGGATGGCTGTAGCGATTTTCAATTTCTCGGGTATGTTGTTCTGCCATTGTCTAAAGCCATCATTGCTGTGATTTCCTTATTTTACGCTGAGGATCATTGGAACTCATTTTTCGATGCGCTGATCTATTTGCGAGACAAGGATAAGTTCCCCTTGCAGATGTTTTTACGCGATATTCTGATCCTCAATTCCGTCGATACATCGATGATTGGCGTGGATTTAGATGAAATGAGCGCCAGGGAAGGAGTGAGAGAACTACTCAAGTATTCCGTCATTATCGTGTCAAGCATTCCCGTTTTGCTGATGTATCCATTTGTTCAGAAATACTTTGTTAAGGGTGTCATGATCGGTTCGATTAAAGGTTAACATGATTAACTATTCGCTCAGGAGGAAAAAACAATGAACAAGACAAAGAAATTGACGTCCATACTAGGTTTGACCCTATCAACAACTTTAGTGATAGCGGGTTGCACAGAGAAGGCAGCTGTCGAACAGCCGACCCAAACACCAGTGAAAGAAGAAAAGGTGACGGCAGCAGGCACTTTCCCTATAACGAAAGAGAAAACGACACTCAAAGTGTTTACACTTAATGATCCGGTCATTGAGAATATCGAAACGAATGAACTGACCAAAGAGTATGAGCAAAAAACGAATATCCATATTGATTGGTCACTGGTCAGCAGCAAGGATATGGAGCAGAAAAGGAATCTATTACTCGCAGCAAACTCGGATTTGCCAGATGTCTTTATGAACACGAAGATCAGTAATGTCCAACAAGTTCAGTATGGTAACCAAGGTGTGCTGCTGGAGTTGAATGGATTAATTGATAAATATGGCTTTCATATTAAAAAACTCCTGGATGCTAATCCGTTGATTAAGCAAATGATCACAACGCCAAATGGGAAAATCTATGCCCTCCCTTCCGTGGAAGAGACATACCATACGACATTAGGGCAAAAGCTCTGGATCAACCAGGATTGGCTGACGAAGCTTGGCCTCAAAATGCCGGAAACGACGGATGAACTCTACACGGTTCTCAAAGCTTTTAAAGAAAAAGATCCAAATGGCAATGGCAAAGCAGATGAAATCCCGTTAACAGGAAGCATCAATGGTTATAACACGAACGTCTATCACTATATTTTATCAGCTTTTGTGTATGATAGAGGCTTTGATGAAAGACCGTTTATTTTGGAAAATGGGAAAGTATCGACTTCCTTTGATAAGGCCGAGTGGAAGGAAGGCTTGAAATTCCTTAATAAGCTTTTTAAAGAAGGCTTATTAGATAAAGGAGCGATTACGCAGGATAATGCGCAGTTAAAGCAATTGGGCAACAATAAAAATGATGTGCTGATCGGTGCTGTTACCGCAGGTGCGATGACCGGATTCATGGCTGCAGGTACCGAGCGGATGAAAAGCTACACGTCTGTTCCACCGTTGAAAGGACCGAAAGGCGTACAGACAACAGGCTACTATCCATTCCAAGTGGACTCCGGTAAGTTCGCAATCTCAAGCGCAAGTAAAAATCCAGAAGCCGCGATTCGCTGGATCGACTGGTTCTACAGCATTGATGGGACACTGAGATCTAACGCTGGTAGACAGGATATTGAATGGAGATTCGGGAAAGACGGAGAGAAAGGAATTGATGGGAATCCCGGTTCGTTCTTCCGAATTCTGAAATTCGGCAACACGCAGAATGTCCACTGGAACAAGAATGCACCAGCCTATTACCCGCAAGCTTTCCGGAGTGCCAATATCGCGGAACCAACCGATCAGGAAACGATTTTATACCAAGAAACGAAGAAGAAATATGAGCCCAATAAACCGAAAGAAGTGCTGCCACCGTTTTTCCTAGAAGAAAAAGTAGCCGAAGAATACAATGGCATTGATTTCTCCATTATGGAATATGTGAAAGAGTCGACGGCTAGATTCGTGGTTGGTGATTTGGACGCGGACAAAGATTGGGATACGTACCTTAAAGAACTCGATAAAATCGGATTGAAAAAATACGTTGACCTGACACAGAAAGCGTACGACAAACAATACAAAAAGTAAGAAACAGATCATCTTCAAAAACGGGGCACGAAAGCTGTGCTCCTTTTTTTCGAATTCCTATAGTTGAGAGGACGGGGATGGAAGCATGCAGACAAAGCGCAAAAATATCTTATTCATCACAACGGATCAGCAGCGTAAAGATACGTTAAGGACATACGGTAATGAGCTTATCCAGACGCCGAATTTAGATCGGTTAGCTCAAGAAGGCGTCCAATTCAATCGCGCTTATTGCGAAAGTCCTGTGTGTACACCTTCACGAATTACGCTGATAACCGGCAAGAAATCGAGTCATCATGGGGCGACACATCACAATAATTCCATGCGCAGCGGTGAAAAAACGATAGGCGATGTGTTGACTGAGCAGGGATACAGGACCCATTTTATAGGCAAGCCGCATTTCAAATCTCAACAGCACAGAGGCTCGGAGGAATCGATCGCTGATTGGCGAGAAGGAAAGTTCGAGTCGTGGAATGGACCTTATGCAGGGTTTGAAACCGTGCAGATTATACTTGGACATAGCAATTCGCTGTATGGCCATTATGGCAAATGGCTTCGCGAGGAGCATGCCGAGCATTATCACTATTTTAAGTCGGAAAATATGCAGAAGTTGGACGTTTCATGTGGTCAAGGCGTGTACAAGAATGATATACCTGAGCATCTATTTTCCTCTAGCTATGTTGGAGATCAAACGTGCAGCTTTTTGGAGTCGATGAAGGATAGTGAGCAGCCATTTTACTGTTTTGCCAGCTTCCCAGATCCGCATTGGCCAGTTATGCCGCCGAAGCCGTTCTTTGAGATGTATGACAATGTGGAAATCCCGGCTGTGACTCCCTATAACGGCGAAGCCGAGAAGGACAATTACCCGCAGCAATTCAAGGCGCTTCGCTATGAGAATCGGAAAGGATATGATGGCGGCGGCCATTACCTGAAGGATCAATCCGATATTGCAACGATCACTCGCGCATATTGGGGGGCCGTCAGTCTTGTTGATAAAAATGTAGGGAAGATGCTCGATAAGCTGGAAGAACTCGGCATGGCGGACAACACCATTATCGTATTTACGTCAGATCATGGGGAGTATATGGGTTCGCATGGCTTGATGGCCAAGGGGGGCTGTCTCTACGAGGAGTTGATTAATATCCCTTTCCTTATTAAAAATCCGACATCATCCCATCGCGGTGTGCAAACGGAAGCCCTGCTTTCCTTTGTTGATGTGGTCCCTACTTTATTGGATGCCGTTGGCATCGAGCAGCATCTTTTGTCAGCAGACGGGGTGTCTCAATGGCCCGTTGTAAATGGCGAGATCGAAAACGCACGTGAACGATTAACACTTCTCCATGCCGGTCGAGATCGTCAGTTGAGCCCTGATCAACACGCTTTGGTCACAGACGAGTGGAAGCTTGTTTATGTGGCTGGTGACCCGAATGGCGAACTCTACAATTTGAAGAACGATCCACAAGAGCTCGATAACTTATATAACAAAAGAGAGTATGGTGTGATCCAAAAGCTGCTCACTCTCGACCTCTTGGATGAGTTGATCCTCCAAATGGATTTGGAACCTATTGCAACGCAGCAAAAGGCAGGGAAATTCGGCGCTCATCATATGTCTTACGAGGTTTGGAAAGAGGAGTTTGATCGGCTAGAGCTCCAGACTGGAAAGGTATGATGAGATGACGAAGCAACCAAATATCTTATTTCTATTTCCCGATTCTCACCGAGGGGATTGGATGCCCTATGCGGATAGTAACCTTCCTTTACGAATGCCGCATATTCGACAATTGATGGAGCAAGGGGTTACGTTTACCCAAGCTGTGACACCATCCCCATTATGCGCGCCTGCTAGAGCCTGTTTGGCCGCTGGTGTTAGGTATGATCAGTGTGAAACACCGAGCAATGAGGCGAATTTCCCATTGGAAAAGAAGACCTTCTACGCCGTACTTAAGGAAGCTGGATACAGGGTTGGCGGCGTTGGGAAATTCGACCTGCATAAACCTACTTATTGGTGGGGGCTTGATGGTTGGATCGATGATTTGGCAACCCTTGGCTTTACCGAAGCCATCGATAATGCCGGCAAAATAGATGCCATTATTTCGGGCAAAGAAGGCCCAAAAGATCCCTATATGGCATATTTGTACAGACGTGATCTGGCCCAGCTGCACATTGCAGACATGAAGGGACGAAAAGGGCATGATACGGCGCCAACTGAGCTTCCTGAAGAAGCCTATTGCGATAACTGGATAACATCGAATGCAGTAAGTATGCTGCAAGCATTTCCAGCCAAACAGCCTTGGTTTCTCATGGTGAATTTTACGGGTCCGCATGGTCCGTGGGATATTACCGCGAGGATGAAAGAGGAATGGCAGGATGTCGCTTTTCCACTTCCACATCATTGGGAAGCAGATTCGGAAAAAAATCCGACCGAGATTAGACAGAATTATGCCGCCATGTTGGCCAATATTGATCGGAATATCGGACTCATCATCGACGAAATCAAGCGTAGGGGAGAATGGGACGATACGATTGTTGTCTATAGCTCAGATCACGGTGAAATGTTAGGGGATCATGGTCGATTTGGGAAATGTGTGCCTCATCGCAGCTCTGTGCACATTCCAATGGTTATCAGCGGTCCTGGTATACAACGAGGGGAGATTTCTACCGCTCTTATTGAGCTGCAGGATTTAGCTGCGACGTTCGTTGACTACGCGGGGACTTCGATGCCTGAAGCTGCTGAATCCATTTCACTGAAGCCTCATCTTGAAGGTAAGCAGACGAAAATACGAGACTACCAAGTCTCGGCACTGGATGCAGATGGTAAGCACAACAAACAGTATTGGTCGATGATTTCAGATGGCACATATAAATTGATTCAAAAAGAAAACCAAATCCCAGAATTATTTAATGTGATTAATGATCCCTGGGAAACGAACAATATCGCGAGTCAGCATGAACATATCGTAAGAGAGCTTCTACACGTATTAAAAAGGTAATTAAAGCAAAGGAGAGATGATCAGGATGCGAGTGCCAGCCTATTTAGAACATTATGCTGAGCTTTACCAGAGCAACCCGCGTGAGGCGAACCTCGCTTGGTTCAAGGAAGCGAAGTATGGATTATTCCTGCATTACGGCCTATATTCCTTATTGGGAACGGATAGCCGTGAAGACGAGAAAATCATGGAATGGGTACAATACAACCGGCAAATCCCAGTTGCTGAATACGCGAAGTTGAAGGAGAAGTTTACGGCAGAGAACTTCGATGCCGATGCCATTGCAGCTTTTGCCAAAGAATGTGGGATGAACTATATCAACCTAACGACACGTCATCATGAGAGCTTCTGTTTGTTTGAGACGCAATGGACCGATTTCAACAGCTTGAATTCGCCAGCGAAGCGTGATTTGGTCAAGGAGTTGGCTGAGGCTTGTGAGAGGCATAAACTGGGTTTCTTCCTGTACTACTCGCATGGGAGAGATTGGAAGCATCCGCATGCACCCAACAATAATCTTTGGGGCAGTGCGGCGAGACCCGCATATAACCCTCCTGAGCCGTCATATAAGTATGGAGATGAGAGTCAGCTGTCTATTTATGTTGCATTCATGAAGGCGCAAATAACAGAATTGCTTATCCAATATCCAACAGCGGCAGGCATTTGGTTAGATGGCATTGGTGTATTGAAAACAGGAGATTTTACGCAGTTCAAATGTGAGGATTTGTATGCACATATCCGCGAAACATCGCTGCATGCATTGATCTCATATAAACAAGGCTTACTGGGAACGGAAGACTTCTTTGCACCCGAGCATCATATCAACAAGCTAGGCGAGCAGGATCAAGAAGGTCGTAAGCTTATTGAAGTCTGCACAACCATGATCAAAAATCCAGTCTCATGGGGGTACAAAGCCGAAGCTGAGCACCTGACAGAGGAGGAAGTGTGGGATAAGCTGCTGGCGGCTCGAGCCAGGAACTATAACTTACTTTTGAACATTGGCGTGTTGCCAGATGGATCTTTGGATCCTCGAGATAGGGATGTGCTTAAGCGAGTTGGCGGCAAGCTGGTTAATGAGCAAATATGATAACGTTTGATCTCGTGGAATTAATCCGACTTGACGCATTGGAATTATATGAATATAATGAGTTCAATGCTATTGTCGGAGGTGTTTCCGTTGAAAAATAAGCTGAAACGAACGTTCTCCAGCTTATTGGTATCCTATCTGGTTATCATGTTCTTCACCGTGTCTATAGGCGCAGTTATGTATGTTGTGGCTTTGCGAGTCGTTGAGAAGGATGCTACGGAATCCAATGTATCTATGCTCAGACAGAGCAGTGAAGTCGTGGATGCACGGTTGAAGGAAGTCGAGAATATCGTGACACAGGTGAGTTTTCATCCGAAAATCGGCTCATTACTAAATGTCACCTCAGTATCAGAGGATACAGATTCCTATAAGGCGATTGATACATGGAAGTATATACAGAATTACAAATTTACCAGTGATTTTATTGCTAATTTCTATGTTCATTTCAATAATTCAGATTTGATCATGTCCCCTAAGGATATGTCGCTCAGAATGCCGATGTACTACCAAGAATCTTTGAAGTACAGCGGGCTTAGCTATGAAGAGTGGAATACGGAGTTTTTGCAGAAATATCATAAAGGTGAGTATTTGCCTGCTCGGGAAATAAAGGTAAACGGAAAAACGAATACCTTTGTAACCTATATTCAGTCAGTTCCTTTAGGATTTAATCATCCGAAGGGAACGATTCTTGTCTTAATCCCTGAAGCCGAAATTCACCGACTCTTGAACCGGCTCAATCTACAGAATGGTGCATGGTCCTATATTTCAGATAGTAATGGTAGGATGATAACTTCGATAGGTGGAAAGAACGAACCTCTTCATGTAGAAAGCTTAGCGTTAACTGGCAAAGAAGGTTTCATCCAGCAACAACTGAACGGGGAGGAGATGCTCGTTAGCTATTATACATCTCCAGAAACCAAGTGGACCTATGTATCTGCGATTCCTACCCGATTTGTGATGAAGAAAGTGGATGATCTGAAGCAATTCAACACGATTATCATTATTATTGGTCTCCTAGTAGGCCTAATCATCGCGATCTTTTTTGCCAATCAAAATAGTAAACCTATTCGTGCATTAATTAAACGATTTGGTGAAAAGCTTGCGGGGACGAGTGAGGGCAATTCGAATGAGTATAGCTTTCTAGAAGGTTCAATTTCAAAGCTGATTGTGAATAATGAAAAGCTGCATTCTGAGATTCAACAGCAGACACCATTGCTACGAGCAGCCTTCGTAGACCGGTTATTGCGTGGAGAATTCAACGACTTGGATGAGATCGAGGCTACGATATCAGATATGGGCTTACACATGCAGGGAAAATACTATCTAGTTGCTGTACTGAGGTTGAAATGGCTGGAGGAAGCTCGCACGAGTGTGGCCCAAGATTCTTTGACGATGAAAAGGGTCGTTATGAAAGAGCTGCTGAGTCAATCGCTGGGACCCTCGGGCTTCATTCATGATATGCGACAGGATCGTATCGCCATTCTGATGAATTTCTCTGAAGGGAATCTGGAGCAGATTGAACAACTCGCGCTGGGAACCATCCGCAGATTAAGTGAGACGGTGAACGAATTTTCCGATATACAAGTCGACTTTGGCGTGGGTAGTATTTATGAAACGCTGCTAGAAGTGTATCGTTCCTTTAATGAAGCGAATAAAGCGCTTGAAATGCTGACGAATAGGAATGAGACATACATCCTTCGTTACGATGATATTCCAAAGGATGACAATGGCTACTATTACCCAATTGAAATCGAACAACGAATGATTAATTTAGTGAAGTCAGGGAATGAGAAAGAGGTTCGGAAGCTTTTTGAGGATATCTATAAGGAAAATGCATTGGACAGACGCATGTCTTCGAATACGATGAAGCTGCTCGTTTTTGATATTTCAGCTACGGGGTACAAATTAATTCATGAGGTTTTTCAGTTAAATGGCAGAGAGGAAGATATCGCCTATCGGGACTTCATTGAACGAGTAAGCTCATTTCAAGTCTTTCAGGACGCATTTGTCTACATAACCGACACGCTCGCAAGCTTATGTCGTTATGTGAATACACAGAAAAAGAGTCGTAATGTGGAACTGAGGGATCGCATTATCGGTTACTTGCATACGAACTATTCGGATGGCAACTTGTGCTTAGCAAATGTGGCGGAGCATTTCAGTATTAGCGAGGTGTATTTGTCCCAATTTTTTAAAGAGCAGGTAGGGGAGAATTTCTCTAGCTATATGGAGCAAATTCGAATGAATCATGCTTGCGAGCTCCTTTTAAAAGAAAGTCTTACGATTGATGATATCGCGAGACAAGTTGGTTATCTCAACACAAATACGTTTTATAAGGCTTTTAAGCGAATGGAAGGTATCAGTCCTGGAACGTTCAGGAAAAATACGGGGCAATTAAGAAGCATATGAGGAATTGGTTGTTAGTTTGGAGCATTGGCTCGAAGCTGTGGCCAATTCCTTTTATTTATTCCTAATCAAATCCAATCACACAAGTAAAATCAACCTGCTTTTTCTTAGTTTAATCCAGAAATCCAGGGTGTTTACAGTATAAAATATAAGGCGAATCAGCTAATCTCTACTATGTAGATAGGAATTATATACTATGTAGGAGAGAGGATGATGATAATGATTTTAAGATTGTCCAAGAAACGCTATTCGGTCTTCATGCTTTTCGTAACAGCCCTTCTTATTGTTCAGCTTTTTGCAGTCGCACCAAATGTCGGGCACGCAGCCACGCAGGCTGCGTATTATGTAGCTGCTAATGGTAGTGATACTAATCCGGGCACACTGTCGCAGCCGTTCAAGACCATTGCCAAAGCAAGGGACGTTGTCAGAACCATTAATACGAATATGACGGGAGATATCCTTGTTTATATTCGTGCAGGGGACTACTTCAATGATACTAGCATTATCTTCACGGAAGCTGATTCAGGAACCAATGGCTACAAAGTTATTTATAAAAATTACGATGCACTCGGGAGCGCACGCATCATTGGCGGTCAGAAGCTGACGAACTGGCAGCTGCATGCGGGCAATATTTATAAGACGAATGTCGGCACGAGCTGGAGCTTCGATACGTTGTACGAAAACGGTGAAAGAGCCAACATCGCCAGATTTCCGAACAACGGTTATAAGAAAATAAAAAGCAGCGATGCGAGTCAACCGAAAAAGGCGTTTATTTACAACAGCGGCGACGTTCCGGCGATCGCAGATATTAGCAACCTGCAAGTCTATGTTTGGCCTGGGGCTGTCAATTGGGCGAATGAAATCCTGCCTGTAGCCGCGATCAATACGACGAGCAAGAAAATCACATTGACGGAGAATCAACGATGGGCCTATTTAGGTAACCTTAGTGCGAACTCTAGGTACTTCCTGCAAGGGGCGATTGAGCTGCTTGATCAACTTGGTGAATTTTATTTGGATAAAGCGGCTGGCTATTTATACTACTACCCAAGGAATAGCAGCATCAGTACGCAGGAGATCATCGCACCGAAAGTGGATCGAATTGTAACCTTTCAGGGAACTACAGCGACGAATCGAGTGACGAATATTCAGCTGGAAGGCTTGACGTTCATGGTCTCTAATAGCACCTATGCGGATATGAATAGTGGAAAAACAGGGAATATTGTCATTCTGAATGCAGATCACATTACGATTAAGAATAATCGCATTGTGAATTCGGCATCGAATGGCGTCTCTTTTCCGCCGAATGATTTTCAGTCGACACCGGTGAAAACACGTGCCTACGACACACTCATCTACGGGAACTACATCCATGATGTTGGCGATAGCGGGGTGCGGATTACAGGTGCGGCTAATACAGCGGATTACACGCATACAGGTCATCTTGTCTCTAATAATGAAATCGATGATATTGCGCGTACGTCAACGAATGGTTCCGGGATTTATTTTGCTAATGCGGGCAGTACCGAAGCTTCCTATAACAAAGTGACGAATGCGACCCATTATGGGATTCAGGTGAAGGGAAGTAAATGGACGGAGATGCCGAATGTGATCGAGGGCATTACGGTGACGCCGGCGAATCGCTATAATTTTAACCCTGGTCGTTATAATGTCATTCAATTCAACGATGTGTCGAAAGTCAACCAAGATGCGCAGGATACGGGTATTTTGAAAACAGGCGGCATTGTCTATGCGACAATTAATAATAACCGTCTTCATGATAGCGGCAGATTCGGCTTACAGAAGGGACTATACCTCGACGATGTGTCTGATCACAATACGGTGACGAACAACATTGTTTACGGGCTAAAAGGCGGCACCAAAATAACCTATAATGTCAAAGGTATCGAAAATCTGGTGCAAAATAACATCGCAGACGCAACTGGCGGTGCCAAAGGCGTGCAATTGAACGTGATTGGCGATCAGCCTACACGTGATAATCAACTTTTGAACAACATCATATTTAAGGCCAGAGTGTTCTATAATTTCTCCTCATGGTCAAGCAGCAGGGTGCAATCATCTAACAATAATACGTTCTATAGTACAACGGGGGCGTACGCCTTCGTCAACATTCCTGGAAGTGATACGTTAGCAACATGGAAGAACCTCTACAATAATAAATATGATCAAAATTCAACAACAGCCAATCCGCTGTTCGTGGACGCGGCGAATCACAATTACACACTGCAATCCACATCACCAAGCTTAGCGCGCGGTTTCGTGCAAATTGATCAGAGCTCCATTGGCTTGAAAAGTGATTATCCTTACTCCGATTCAGCCACCACGATGAGTATTGAAACGAGCATTGTAGAGCCGAATCCAGATGCTTCGTTCGCGGAGGACTTTGAGAATGGCTTCGATGCGTGGACGCCTGTGTACGGAACACCTACGGCAACTACCGCGCATGCGCACACGGGAACCCAAAGCTTTTTCCCCAATCAGGAGCAGGATGAGATCGTCCATGTAATGGGGGATGAAACATATGGCATCCTATCGGTTTGGTTCTGTGACAATCTGAATTATAACGATATGAAGGTCCGCGCAAGATTAACGAGCACAACAACGGAAGAGAATGCGATGATCGGCGTGGTTACGAATACGTCGACGAATAAATATTCCTATTTAGTGGATGACCAAACATGGGTAGCTTCATCCGTCAATCGTTCGTCTGGCTGGCATGAATTTAAGTTTGATCTCTCATCGGGGATCGATACGAAGCTGTATATTGATGGCACATTAATTGCGACAACCGATATCCTCACATCCTTCGATGAAATTTATCTTGGAGATGCTGCCGATACGACGACAACGGGCAATGTCTACTTTGATGATGTGAAATTGTTTGATGTGTTTGAACAATATGAAGAATAAGGAGTCGAATCCCATTTCTAAAAAACCGAACATTGTCATCGTCATCACTGATGATCAAGGCTACGGGGATCTGGGTTGCTTAGGCAACCCGATCGTTTCCACCCCCCATATCGATAAGCTCTATACCGAGAGTAGTCACCTCACGGATTACCATGTCGGACCGACCTGTGCCCCTACAAGAGCCGGGTTGCTGACAGGTCATTATCACAACAGTACAGGCGTTTGGCATACGATTGGCGGCAGGTCGTTGCTTCGTAAGGATGAAGTGAGTCTAGCCGATGTGTTTCGGGCCAATGGTTACCGCACGGGCATTTTTGGCAAATGGCACTTGGGTGATAATTATCCTTATAGACCGCAGGATCGAGGCTTTGATGAAGTCGTTGTCCATGGAGGGGGAGGTATTGGTCAAACGCCGGATTACTGGGGAAATGATTATTTTGACGATACGTATTATGATCGCGGAGTTCCTAGGAAATTTGAAGGCTATTGTACCGATGTCTGGTTTCGATTAGGACTAGATTTTATAGAACGGCATCAGGATGAACCCTTCCTCTGCTATATTCCGACGAATGCACCTCATACGCCTCTCCATATTGCAGATCAGTATGTGGATCCCTATCGTGATCTTGTGCCAGAGAAGCGGGCCAAATTCTACGGCATGATCACAAATATAGATGAAAATGTCGGGGGACTCCGTCGAAGATTGGATGAGTTAGGGCTCACTGATAACACGATATTCGTGTTTACAACAGATAATGGCACTGCGAATGGGTGTGAGCTGGACTCAAGTGGATACGTTACAAGCGGATACAATGGCGGGATGAGAGGGAAGAAAAGCTCGCCTTATGAGGGCGGTCATCGTGTGCCATTCTTCCTTCACTGGCCTAACGGAGGCTACACCGCTGGAGTAGATATCAACCAGTTAACCTCCTACGTGGATATTATGCCTACACTTATGGAGCTGTGCGGGATTCCGACCCCAGCAGAGCTGAGCTTTGATGGGAAGAGTCTGACGCCGCTATTAGCGAATTTGGATGCATCGTGGCCTGAGCGAGCAGTAGTCACGGATTCACAACGTGTTCCAACCCCTGTGAAGTGGAAGGATAGCGCGGTGATGCGAGGCCATTGGCGGTTAATCAATGGCAAGGAGTTGTATCTGCTTCAGCTTGACCCAGAGCAGCGAAGTAATGTTGCAGATCAGTTTCCTGAAGTCGTTGAGCAGCTGCGAGCGGATTATGAGGTCTGGTGGAACCTTGTATCCAGACAATTTGATGAAGAGATTCCGATCAGCATCGGTTCGGAGAAGGAGCCAGTAACCAACATTACGTCTCATGATTGGCGAGGAGATGTCGGAGACTGCGCGTGGAATCAAGGTGATATTCGTGCAGGAAAGATATGCAACAGCTATGTTGAGCTGCATGTCGAAACGGATGGGGAGTACGCATTTGAGTTAAGGCGATGGCCGATAGAGGAAGACCGTGACATCATAGGCGGTATACCTGGCGAATTGCAAGGGTGGTACAGCGGTGGCTTGGCGATTGCGGTGACCAAAGCTACCTTGAAAATTCGTGGTATTGAGGTTACTAGCGCCGTTACCGAGCATGATAAACACATTACATTTACGTTAGCTTTGAGCGCAGGTCCTGCGCATCTGCAAACGTATCTGGAGGATGACGAAGGGAACATTCGAGGTGCTTATTACGTGTATGTGAGGAAAATGTAAAAAGAAGCTCCCACTCGATAGCGATATCATGGGAGCTTCCATTTCATTGTTGTTACCGCTGATAAGCTTCCCAAAACGATTTTCCTAATGGATGGAGTCGATCGTCCCACTCATCTCTGTAACGAAATAAGAGCTCGCGCAACTCACCTACAATCGCTTCGTACGCTTCGTCGTTAATCAAATTCTTCGTTTCATAGGGGTCATCGATGAGATCAAATAACTGCGTTTCTCGCACATTTCTCACATATTCTATGAGCTTATAGCGGTCATTTTTCACACTGCGAATCAGATCACTATAGGCAAAATAAAGCGAATCCCGCAAACGCACAGCTGGATCCTGCATCATTGGGAGTAAGCTAAGTCCTTCTACAGTCGCTGGAGTTTCTACACCAACAAGATCACATAGCGTCGGATAGACATCAAGCAAGTATGCGTAGTTATCCAGTCGCAATCCTTTGGGAACTCCAGGTCCTGCTAAGACGAGTGGGACTCGAACGCTATGCTCATAGTGGCTTTGTTTCCCCATAAGTCCATGCTGGCCTACGGCAAGTCCGTTATCACCAGCGAGCAGAATGATCGTATTCTCTGCGTGCCCTGTCTGCTCCAAGGTAGCGAGGATCCTGCCAATTTCCTCATCGAGGTGGGTAATCATCGCATAGTACTCTAAAAGATGACGCTTAATCTCAGACTCTGTTCGTGGATACGAGGCTAATTCTTCGTCTCGAATTTGCTTAGCGCCGTAGTTAAAAGGGTGCTCCTCCATGAAATTCGGGGGTAGACTGATCTTCTCCACATCGTACAGCTCTCTAAAGCGAGGAGGCATCGTTCTCGGATCGTGTGGAGCCAAATAAGAGACATACATGAAGAAAGGCTCGTCTGATGCGTAATTCTCTAGAAATTGCACGGCTTCCTCACTAAACACATCGGTAGAGTGTTTACCCGTGGAGAAATAGTCGCAGTGAACGTCAGTGGTCTTACTCTCACGAAGAAAATTTTGCGTGAATGGAATGAGATTCTCATACTTACCTGTTGGGTCAAAGTGACAGAGCGGTACATTCCAATGGTCCCACATGCCGCCGAAGAAAACCGAATTCCCGTCCGAGAAGCTTCTGCCGAATGACGCTGGACCATTGTGCCATTTGCCGGTTGCGAAGGTGCGATAACCAACAGCGCGCAGTGTTTCGCCGAGCGTTATGTGCTCAGGTGGAATCTCTTGCCCATTTCTCTCAATATGAAACAGTGTTCGTCCGGAATGAAGCATAGCTCGGCTTGGCATACAAATCGCGGGTGATGTCCCGCTAGGAATATGAGCATGGGTGAAGGCGGTTCCACGAGCGATAAGTGAATCCATATGCGGGGTTATGATTTCAGTATTTCCTAGTGCGTGAATGGCATCGAAACGTTGATCGTCGGTAAATAAGAACAAAATATTCGGCTTTTGTGCCATAGTCATCCCTCAATATGATGTATTTATTACCTATCATTATAGGGCAAAATCATTACCTTTTACATGGAAATGGAGGAGTCTATGATGTCAAATTTGGAGAGTGATCCTGCACTAGCACTTAAGTTATTCCAGCACTTGATCGAATCCATGCTTTATCACTTTCATATCAAAATCCATAGCTGCTATAACCGAATTGTCCCTCGTCATTGGAAATTTCAAGACCGTATCAATGCGGATTTTCACATTATTTATATCAAGGACGGTGAAGGTCGCTATGATATTGAATCGTCAGCCATTCCATTTGAGAAAGGCAAAATCATTTTTGTCAGTCCAGGAATGCTTCATTCCGCTGTTCAAAACACGAAGCATCCGCCTTCGATCATTCCTGTACGTTTTGGTATCTATGATAACCGGACGATGGAGATGGTGAGGCATCACGAGCAGCCTTTTTATTTTTCCTTTACTTCGAACGACTCGATCGCCTTTCAGTTGTTATTTGAAAAGCTATTCGCCTATTCAAAGCTGGCTTCCAAGCCTTCTGGCGAAGCATTACGCGGCACGATTATGAGTGAGATTTTGTTGAGAATCCAAATGGAGCTCTTAGAGGAAGGGGCTGCACCAGCTTGTGATGAAAGAATTGAACGTGTGAAACGTTTCGTGGAACATAATCCGCAGCAGCGATACTTGCCAAATCAATTAGCGGAGATTGCCGGGCTTTCTGAGAAATATTTTCGTGAGCTGTTTAAAAAACAGGTTGGTCAGACGCCAATGGAGTACCAAGTCACAACTCGGATGGCACATGCTCGAATGCTATTAACGGAGAGTGGACAAAAAATTCATAAAGTAGCAACAGCTTTAGGTTATCCAGATCCGTACTCATTCTCCAAGCAGTTCAAACAATCCATGGGATATCCGCCAATTGCGGTGAAAAATAAACAGACAAGAGGTTGGTCATAGGAATCTAAGTTTACTAGGTGTTGAATATAAAGACTTTGTAGGTTACCATCGGAATGAGTTAGTCTGGAGTTGCTTTGGGAAAACTAAAAAGTAAATTCGCAGCCATGGGTTGCTAATAATAAGGTGAAACTATGAAAGTAATGGATACACAATGCCCTTTTTGCAGTGTACAGTGCAAGTTGCAGGTTGTTGAAAAAAGAAGATCTACCGACGGAGAACTGGTATATTCCGTTGTACCCAAGTCAAATCAAGCCTCAGAAGGACGTCTATGTATCAAAGGAATTTACGCACACCAGCATGTGCTCACAGGAGAACGCATTCATTATCCGATGAAGAAGAGGCATGGCGAGTTCGTACGTATTTCATGGGATGAAGCTTATGAGCTCATTGTCAACAAGTTTAACATGCTTCGCTCCGCTTATGGCAATCACACGGTTGGTGTCTATGGCGGCGGTTCACTTACGAATGAATCTGCCTATTTACTAGGCAAATTCGCCCGTGTTGCACTGCAAACGAAGTTTATTGATTATAACGGCAGATTTTGTATGTCGGCTGCGGCATCAGCGGGCGTCAAAGTATTTGGGATTGATCGCGGGTTAACGAACCAGCTGGCGGACATTGAACTCGCTGAATGCATCCTGCTTGCGGGAACGAATATTGCAGAGTGTCAACCGACGCTGATGCCTTATTTTACGAGAGCGAAAGAGAAGGGTACTCTCATCATTGCCATCGATCCTCGGGAAACGGGCACAACGCGGATTGCGGATATTCATCTGCAGGTGAGGCCAGGGATGGATGCAACTTTGGCAAATGGCATGCTGAAAGTTATTCTTGAGTACGGATTAATCGATACAGCCTTTGTGGCTGATCGAACGACGGGATTTCCCGAGTTGAAAGCTCATTTAGAATCCCTTGATATGGCTGAGATTGCTGAATTAACGGGTGTACCCGCGGAGTTGATTCGTAAAGCGGCGCTGAGTTATGGTAAAGCGAAAACAGGTATGGTATTCACGGCAAGAGGCGTGGAGCAGCAAACGGATGGCCACATGGCTGTGCGAAACTTTCTTAACCTTGTCTTACTTACGGGGAAAATCGGCAAACCTGGCTGCGGATATGGCGCTGTAACAGGCCAAGGGAATGGGCAAGGCGGCAGGGAGCATGGGCAAAAAGCGGATCAACTCCCCGGCTATCGTCTGATCGAGAATCCGGAGGATCGCGCTTACGTGGCGAAGGTTTGGGGGATCGATCCGAATGAGCTTCCAGGCAAGGGGGTCTCTGCCTATGAAATGATGGAGAAGGTCCACGAGCAGGAAATACGAGCGCTATTCGTCATGGGCTCCAATCCGCTCGTATCCAACCCGAATGCGAACTTCGTTGAAGAAGGCTTAAAAAAGCTTGATTTCCTTGTCGTAGCGGATTTTCTAATGTCCGAAACGACACAAATAGCTGATTTACTTTTACCAGTCTCCGCGTTTTTAGAGAATGCAGGTACGTTGACGAACCTCGAAGGCCGCGTGCTCTTAAGAGAGGCCGGTCGTCCTGCACCCGGCGAGGTTAAGCACGATTGGCAGATCCTTTGTGAGCTTGCTGAAAAGCTCGGGAGAGGTCGATTTTTCCAATTTGCGGATGTTGAAGCTATCTTTCATGAGCTGCGTGTTGCAAGCCGTGGAGGGACTGCCGACTACTACGGCATCACTTATGATCGGTTAAGGAAGGAAGGGGGCGTTTACTGGCCTTGTCCCGAAGAGGCGCACCCAGGTACTAAACGATTATTCGAAACCTCTTTTCCGCTGCCTGAAGGGAGAGCGCTGCTCACCACCGTGGAGAATCATCTGCCCAAAGAGCAGGTTAGTGAAGCGTATCCGCTCTATTTAACGACTGGCCGAGTGCTTGTTCATTACCTTACTGGCGTGCAAACTCGCAAAAGTCCATCGTTAGCCGCGCGAGATGTGGAATCCTTCATGGAGATCCATCCAAGAACAGCGAAAAGGTATCACATTGAAGATGCGACATTAGTGAAGCTGACCTCCAAACGCGGCGAAGTTTACGTGCGTAGTCGCTTTAGCGAAGCGATTCGCGAGGATACCGTATTCGTGCCTATGCATTGGGGAGATACGCAAAACGTCAACAAATTGACTAATGACGCACTCGATCCAACGTGCAAAATGCCTGGTTTTAAGGTGTGCGCCGTACAAGTAAGCCCATTAGTACCGGAATATGCCTAAAATGAAAACCGAACTCATCGATCACTTAAGCGATGAGTTCGGTTTATTTGTTTGAGTAAGATAATAAGCATATTCCATTGGTTTACGATAAAGATTTTTAAGTTTAAAACCCTTAAGATCCTCGTATATCGTTTTCTGGGGCATTCCATTAAGTTCAATAATCCATAAGCTACTTTGATTGTCTAATACAAAATCCACACTCAATTCTCCCAATGATCCCATAAGAGACTCTGCAACTTGAGCTGCCTTAATGCTTACTTCATTCAGTGACTGTAAGATTTCATTTGCTTTTTCAGGCGAAAGGAGTTGCGGGAGAATCTCTGCTACATCATAAACACGCTCACACATACTTGTGTTAAAGTAACGCTCGTAGGCCACTCTACAAGCTATGTTGGAAACTATCCACTGACCAACATTTCCCTTTTGAACAAGGACACGAATGTCAAAATATTGACGATTGAGTTGACTCATTTGAATCCCTTGTTGAACTAGATAATTCTCTTTTGCTAGAAGTTCATTTAACTTCTCCTGTAGGCTTTCATTTTTTCTGCAAATTATTCTTGGCGCTAAACTGTGTAAGGAAATGTGAATATCTTCATTATCAAGACGTTCAATTCGATAGACAGATGCGCCTTTAGATCCATAAATCGGCTTGATGAAGAGAAGATTATTTATCTCTAATAGTTCTGATATGTTCTCTTCATTATATGGAAGTGTGTTGGGTACATATTGAGAAAGACTTGATTGATGTAGCTGGTTATAGAGTTCCCATTTATTGAATTGATTGATCGTATTGAAACACATCTGATTACCTATTATTTTTTCTAAATGTTGAATTGTCTTGGATACTTTGTTGTAACAACGGTTATAGACGACACGTGGAAATGGGTACAAACGTTGAGTCCATTTGCCATTTTTCAAGCTAAGCCCAATAATACGTTGCTTCTTCCAACGTATATCTGCTGGAGTGAAAGCATAAAGTCTCAGGTTTTGATTTTGATAACGTTGACATAGAGCCAAAATTCTTTTTCTACTTTTCCTTGTAGGTACCATAATGCCTATTAATGGGCGCTTGTCCATTCATCTCACTCCCTAGTCATCGAACCATCTTTAGTAGCTAATGCTAGTAGGGGCATTTTGGTATGGGACAATGACATATACGATCTAATTTATAATGAATATTTGTCTTTATTTACCACTTTCATTAATTTGATAGGCATATACTGTGTCTATCTATTTAGGCTTTTAATATGATGAAATACGTTTGAAAATAGGGAGATGAGATAAGTATGGGGAAATGTAATTGCCCCCCAGGACCTCCAGGGCCAGAAGGACCTAGAGGGCCTCAAGGACCTACAGGGACGCCAGGGGCAGCAGGTTCTACAGGAGCAACAGGACCAGCAGGAGCTAGAGGAGCTACGGGGCCAGAAGGGCCGCGGGGTCACAAAGGACAAGAAGGACCGGAAGGGCCGCGAGGTCACAGAGGGCCAGAGGGGCCAGCAGGACCACGAGGTCAGCAAGGACCAGAAGGAGCAACTGGGCAAGAAGGACCTATGGGACCTATGGGGCCAGCTGGAACAGCGGGGGCTACAGGAGCTACAGGGGCTACAGGTGTAGGAACAACGGGAGCAACAGGAGCAACGGGTGCAACGGGAGCAACAGGGCCAGCGGGTGGTCCACCGGGCCCAGAAGGCCCAACCGGCCCACAGGGAACAGCGGGTGCAACAGGAGCAACGGGAGCAACAGGTGCTACAGGCATAGGAGCGACGGGCCCGACAGGAGCAACAGGAGTAACTGGTCCAGCGGGTGGTCCACCGGGCCCAGAAGGCCCAACAGGTCCAACCGGAGCAACGGGACCAGCGGGTGCAGGAGGAGCAACCGGAGCAACCGGAGCGACAGGAACAGCGGGTGCGGCTGGACCAACCGGAGCAACGGGGCCAGCGGGTGCAGGAGGAGCAACCGGAGCAACCGGAGCAACCGGAGCAACCGGAGCAACAGGGACCGCGGGTGCGGCTGGACCAACCGGAGTAACAGGTCCGGCAGGGCCAGCAGGAGCTGGAGGTTTAATTCCTTTTTCAACGGGGATCATCCTCAGTGGTGCTACAGTCGTTTCGGCTGCTCCGATTCTAATGGGGTTTGGTAGCCACACGGTTGAAGTTATTGATGGTTCTGGACAATCAACGAGTCCACCAGAAGCAGGTGGTTTTGCATTCCCGATTCCCTTTAATGGAACCGTTCAAAATTTACAAATAAGTGCAGATTTATTGGTTGCTTCGGTGGCTTCTATAAATGTGACACCTCTTATTTATGATTTTACAGTTTTCAGAGCACCTTCATTTCCTAATAATGGGGTTAGTCATCTTGCTGCACAATACTTGACAACTCCGCTGACTAGCTCACTTACTTTTGGGGGACCTGGTAATACGGTTGTTGCCGGTACTTTCTATGCAGCAACCAATATCAATCTCGGAGCCTTAGGTGTCGTAGCTGGTGATCGTATTGGTATTCGTATTAGGACAAATGTAGCGTCTAATCCCTCAGCAGCTGATATCACCCAGCTCTCATTTAGCGCAAGTTTATCGTACACACCATTTTAAAAGGTGTAAGATCATCCTCAAAAGCTGCCGCGTGCAGCTTTTTTTACTACATAAGCAGAGCTGTTTTTATCTCAATCGGTTATAATAGGAATGAATTGTAAAGAAATGTAGGACAAGTTTTTTTAGGAGCGAGATAAGAATGAAGCGGATTACGATATTAATCGCAGATGATGAGCCAGAAATTGCTGATCTCGTTGCGCTGCATTTAGAAAAAGAAGGGTACCAGCTCATCAAAGTATCCGATGGGAAGGAAGCCCTTCAAGCAATTGAATCACATGCCATTGATCTGGCGATTTTGGATATTATGATGCCTAAACTTGATGGGTATGAAGTGACGCGGCACATTCGTGAGCGCTACGCAATGCCGATTATTTTTTTGAGCGCTAAATCTTCTGACTTGGATAAAATAACTGGATTGGTCATGGGCGCCGTTGATTATATGACGAAACCTTTCAATCCTATGGAATTGGTGGCAAGGGTGAATGCGCAGCTGCGGCGATCCATGCAATTGAACCAGCCCACAGCAGTTAGTAGTCCAGTGTTGGAAGCAGGCGGCGTGACGATTGATGCGGATCAAAGATCCGTCCTTGTCTTTGGCGAGAAGGTTGAGCTTACACCAAAAGAATTTGATATTTTATTTCTTTTAGCCAGTCATCCTAAAAAAGTGTTTAGTGCGGAGCATATTTTTGGACATGTATGGGGCGAAGCCTATTATGAAAGTGGCAACACGGTCATGGTCCATATCCGTACGCTGCGTAAAAAACTTGGCGAGGATACGAACAAGAATAAATTTATCAAAACTGTCTGGGGAGTGGGATATACATTCAATGGCTAACCTACTGCGCAGTTTCCGCTCCCAAATGATCGGCTTATTCGGACTCAGCATGCTGTTGTCTGGTGCGTTTACCTTTTTTTTGTATAGATTACTGAAGCTTTATTACTCAGGCGTTAAGTATGGCGAGCCCGCAGCTAAATTGCGCCGTTATATTATGTATATTGGTGACTTAAACTTCTTTATAATCGTGTTTATCCCGTTTTCCATTTTGTTTTTCTATTTTCTAACGAAACGATACGCCACTTATTTTCGTGAGATCTCAACGGGGATTCATCGACTTGCTGGCGGCGATTTTCATAATCGAATTTATATTGATTCGAATGATGAGTTCAAGGATATCGCGGATGATATCAACATGGCTAGTGAGAAGCTGCAGCAAGCGGTTGAACGCGGGGATTTTGCAGAAAGCAGTAAAGATCAGCTTGTCTTGAATTTAGCGCATGATTTGCGAACGCCGCTTACTTCGGTCATTGGATATTTGGATTGGATTTTGAAAGATGAACAGTTGTCGCGTGAACAAATGATTCACTACACGACAATTGCTTATAACAAATCACAACGGTTAGAGAAGCTTATTGATGAATTGTTTGAAATCACACGGATGAAATACGGCATGTTAAAGATCGATCGAAAGCCAATCGATTTAAGCGAGCTGCTCGTCCAACTGAATGAGGAATTATACCCTGTGTTTGAAAAAAGTAACCTCATCAGCAGATTGCACGTGACTCCGCATTTGGAGATTATAGGCGATGGGGAGCTGTTAGCCCGCGTTTTTGAAAATCTGCTGACGAACGCCAATCGCTATGGGAAAGATGGTCAATTTGTTGATATCCATGCCCTTCATGATGAGGGGGAGACGGTTGTTCAAGTGATTAATTATGGCAACTGTATTCCCGAAGAGGAACTGCCGCATCTCTTTGAAATGTTTTATACGGGCGACCAGGCGCGAACGCATCAAGGCGGGCGTACAGGTCTTGGCTTATTTATCGCGAAAAATATTGTAGAGCAGCATCAGGGGACGATTACTGTCCAAAGCAATGTGATTCGTACGATGTTTGAAGTACGGTTACCCATTTAGGATGCCATTTAAGAAAAATTTTATTTTTGTCCCACTTCTTTTTTAAACAGTTTTCATTATTCTAAACGCAGTAAGGTTTAGGAGGGAAAACAGTCGATGAAGAAGTGGTTTTTTTGGCTTGTGATAGCTGCACTGCTTGGCTACGAAGCTATACAACAGCATTCAGGTGGCGTTGATGATAATCAAGTGAAAGAAAATGATAGAGCAAGAATAGTCATTCCCCAAGAAAAAGACTTCGCGATTAAACTGACGAAGGATCAGATTCATCAAGGGAATTTGGTCTTAATCAATCAGGAGAATCCCGTTCCTACAGGGGGAATGAATAACGATGTGCTCAACCTTTATCAGCATAAAGAGCTTGTCAAAGGCTTTGGATTGCTAGATAACACCATTCGGCTTTCACGAAGCGTCATAGCACCTTTTACAACGATGATGAATGCCGCCGCGAAAGATGGGGTTAATCATTTTATGATCAACAGTGGTTACCGGGATAATAAAGAGCAAAGTCAGCTGTATAAGGATATGGGCGCTAATTATGCACTGCCAGCGGGACACAGTGAACATAACTTAGGACTGGCACTTGATATCGGTTCTAGCCAAGGTGATATGAATCATTCTCCTGAAGGAGAATGGTTGATAGAGAATGCCGCGTCATACGGATTTATTTTGCGATATCCAAAGGACAAAACGGCGATCACAGGCATCCAATACGAACCGTGGCATTTTCGCTATGTCGGCTTGCCGCACAGCGTAATTATGCAACAGAAAAATTTTGCGTTGGAGGAATATTTGGCCTATTTGAAGCAGCAGATCAACGTCACTACGACGATTAAAGGCAAGAAATATGAAGTTTCTTATTATCCAGTTACCCAAAACAGTACCATTCATGTGGATGGCAATCGTTCTTTTCAACTATCCGGCAACAATATGGATGGTGTCATCGTAACCGTTTTTCCATGATCGTATATCTATCAAAAAGAAGAGAGTGAGGCTGCGGTATGAAACAATTGCAAGGCTGGAATGAAATAATGCTGTCGGCTTTATATGCCGTAAATATGTATGTCGTGTTCAAAATCATTTTATTTAAGTTTAGTTCAATCAACTTACCAATTCTATGGGATCAGCTTCAGCGGAATATAGCGAATCCTATGTATATCAAAAATCGGTTGGAATTCGCTAATTTCATCCCATTTGAATCGATTTCTGAGAATATCCAAAGGTTTAATACCCATGACCTCGTCAATTTATTTGGAAATATTGTGATTTTTATACCATATGGAATTTTTCTCGTGCTTTTGTCGAAGCGGATTTCGCCATTGGGTGTATGTATGCGAGCATTGGGTTTAAGCCTAACATTGGAAGGGTTGCAGGTTATAATGTCGATGGGAAGCTTCGATGTTGATGATCTTATTTTAAATAGTGCTGGAGGCTTGTTGGGGTATTGTGTGTACAAGTTGTTCATTAAGTTCAAAGTAAGCTTGCTGAGTATCATCCAATCGCAAAACATGGAATTATCGAAAGAAAGATAACAAATAGGCCGTCATTCAAGTGGAGTAATCTACCTGAACGACGGCTTATTGGTATTCATTCATAGAGGCGAATGGCTGATCCTATCATGATTATGGTACTATGATGTGAGAAATCTCAAAATAACTCATTATTTCTCAATGGGACCGGTATCCACGACTTCGAAGTCACTGCCTTTGATTTTGCCGAGTTTATGTAAATCGTCATCGTCCCATTTGGGATTTGGTGCTCCGCTCACATAGAGATCACTGCCATTGTCGGCGACAATCATCCCGTATTTCTTCATTGCACGTAGGATGGCTTGATTCGTCGTAGAGTAGCTGGAAATATCAAAATCGGCACGCAGCCTAAACCGAAGTCCCATCGGAGGCAGATTAGGATCCGTACTGCTTGATGCAAAATGGGTAGCTGGAGCGACGAATCCACGTTGTGTCTTGCGCACCGTGAATCTCAGTGCATGGTTAATTTCTCCCGTTATCGCTTCCTCATACCGAACAAGACCAGGGAAGATAGGTAATCCGGCTGCGTCAGCGGACGTCCAATATTTGGGGCGCGTTGCATTTGATGTTAAATCCCACTTTGCACCATTGGAAGCTTGCCAGCCATTGGCAGTGGCGTGCGCGTTGAACAACTCATACAGCATGCTATTGTCTTTATCAACCACAATCACATGTCGGTCGCCATCACCTGCTGGGCCGCCTTCTATTGGAGCAGTCGCAGGGATGGGATAAGGTCCTGGATCACTTTCATCACCGTAATCTGTAAACGTTACGTTTACTTTTGGTTGATTGCCATCTACGATCGTATAGGGAATCCCAATCGGAGCACCTTCCCATTCGGTACCGAAATCAGCGTGTACGCTAGTATTTAAGCCAATTGCATCGATAAACTGTTTGGATTTCTGATGAATAGGGAAGCTAGAGATATCTGTATTCCAAGCATTATCCTTGGGAAATACTTGCAAGCTTGAATTCTCGGATGGCTTGGATGGTACTGGCCAGTTTTGGGGCTTGTCCCCTACAAATATCGAACTGGTTTGATCATCCCAACCCACAGGCTTCCCTAAAGATTCTGACAAGAAACGAAGCGGGACGTAGGTCGTATCTTTATAAATAAATCCTTGAAGGTCTGCCGGAGGCTGCTTGTTCTCTCCATCGAAATAGTACTGCAACTTACGGAAATATACGTCGATTCCGACTGATTCTGTCGCCGCGTAGGAAAGCCCTGAGAAGAATAAAGCGCCGCACAAGAATCCAACTGATCCTGATTTCCATTTACCCACGAATAAACCACACTCCAATTTTCTAGTTGGCTTTCTTTCTTTTATGCCCTATCATACAAGTATTCGTAGGTTAACCATCGATTTAAGTCTATTTTTAACCATATATCACAGACGGGGGAAGTACCATGAGTCAACGTTATCGCATCACCAAAGCATTTCAACAAACGGAAAATGAAACAGAAGCACCAACAATTTCGTTGGAAGATTGCAAACAATATTTTTTGACACAGCCTGATTTTACGTATACATCCGTTTATACCGTAAAGGGTGCGACCACCATGTCCATTGAGGGTGATTTTTTCATGTGGAGCTATGGTGAGGTCCTAATCCCATTCCGTCACTATCAGGGGGATCTTTACGTTTCGGGGACGAATGAAGCCGTAATTCCGAGAATGTTAGAGGTTGCAAGCGCATTAGGCGCCGATGTAGCGGAAGGCTAAAACGGAAATCTCATAATTTCAACATACTATCCTCATACTTTTCCGTTATAGTAGTAGTACATTCTAAATGATCATTCAGGGGTTATCGCCATTGCCAGTTGGATGTTAAGGGGGATTACATCTTTGCATACGAATACTTTCATTAACATATTACAAAACGAACTCGTAGTCGCGCTTGGCTGCACAGAGCCGGTTGCTATAGCCTTAGCTGCCTCTAAAGCACGAAGCTATGTGGAGGGTTGCTTAGAGCAAATTACGGTACATGCCAGCGCAGGCATTATTAAGAACGCGCTTGCCGTTGGCATTCCAGGCACGAATCTGACAGGGATTGATTTTGTTGCTGCGTTAGGGGCAATTGCAGGAAATCCAGAGAAGCAATTAGAAGTGCTTGCTGATATTAAGCCCGAAGATATCGTTGCTGCGCAAGCTTTGGTTGAACAAGGAAAGTCCGTCGTTCATCTAGCAGATACGAGCAGGAAGCTGTATATTGAGGTCGTTGTTACTTCGGCGCAAGGGTATGCGAAGGTTGTTATTACGGATAATCACACGAATATAACACTGATCGAAGTAGATGGAAAAGTTGTTGAGTCAGGTGGCTGTGCGAATGCAACCTTCAAGAGCTCCAACGAGGAGCGAGGCTCGCTGACAATTGATGGCATCGTACAATTCGTGAATACTGTCGATCTGACCGAGCTCAATTTGGTTAAACAGAGCATTGAATTGAACCGTAAGGCAGGGTTAGATGGCTTATCCAAGTCCTATGGACTTGAAGTAGGGAAGACAATAAAGGAAAATGTCCAAAGAGGCATTTTGTCAGATGATTTAATCTCCCATGCAATGGCGCTTGCTGCTGCAGGATCAGATGCGCGTATGGCCGGCTCCAGTATGCCGGTTATGGCGAATTCGGGCAGCGGTAACCAAGGCATCGCAGCGACGAATCCGGTTATCGCGGCGGCTGAGAAGCTTGGCGCTACGGAGGAGCAGCTCATTCGTGCCGTGGCCTTGAGCCACTTGGTCACGATTCATATTAAATCCAAGTTTGGTCGTTTGTCCGCGCTATGCGGCATCACGGTATCCGGAACAGGCGCAAGCTGCGGAATCACTTATCTACTCGGTGGCGGCAACCTTGAGATTAAAGCTGCAATTCAGAACATGCTCGGTAATGTGACCGGGATGATGTGTGATGGGGCCAAGGGTGGTTGCGCAATGAAAGTAGCGACTTGCACGAGTGCTGCGGTACAATCAGCGCTGCTTGCTTCTAAGGGGATGACCATCTCGTCGACCAACGGTTTTATCGAAAATGACGCCGAGAAAACGATCGACAACTTCTGTCGGATCGGGAATGAAGCCACTTCTGACATCGACAAGCTCATCCTTGAGATGATGTTAAATAAAGACATTTAGCTAGGTATTTGCCCATTTTTAAAATTAATTGTTTACGTACCTCCCGTAATTTGATAATATAATCGCAATAACAAATGCGTTGAAGAGAAGAGTAAATAAACGATATCTTTTACAGAGAGCTCCGTTAGCTGAAAAGGAGTAAAGAGAACTTTATTGAACAAAGCCTCCGAGCAGCACATCGGAACCTAATCCGTAGGGGATGGTGTGACAGGAGCTCCTGTTACAGAGCTAAAGTATACGCAAGCTAGTCGCTTGTCGTACTTGAAGAGGCTTGTATGGCGACATACGAGTGAAACTGGGTGGTACCACGAGGATATGAATCTCGTCCCTAAGACTGGCAATAGTCTTGGGGGTGGGATTTTTTTGTATAAGTAAATTAGCGCCCGTGCTGCTCCATTTGGCACACCAATTCATGAAATTTGAATGTAATAGTGAGACACTTTATCCCATCATACGAATTTGAAAGGATTGAATTTAACATGTCAAGAAAATTAAAAGCGGGTATTGTCGGAGGCACTGGCATGGTTGGCCAGAGATTCGTTGAATTACTAGATCAACATCCATGGTTTGAAGTAACAGCGATTGCTGCAAGCAGCAGCTCCGCTGGTAAAACATATGAAGAATCCGTGCGCAACAGATGGAAATTGGCTACCCCTATTCCTGAAAATGTGAAAGGGATTGTTGTGCAAGACGCTTCGAAAGTAGAAGAGGTTGCTGCTGGCGTTGATTTTATTTTCTGCGCAGTCGATATGAAAAAAGATGAAATTAAAGCACTAGAGGAAGCCTACGCGAAAACAGGAACACCTGTTATCTCCAACAATTCGGCTCACCGCTGGACACCAGATATCCCGATGGTCATCCCAGAGGTGAACCCAGGGCATATCGAAGTGATTGCTGCTCAGCGCAAAAGACTTGGAACGTCGACTGGTTTCATTGCTGTGAAGCCTAACTGTTCGATCCAAAGTTATGTGCCAGCGCTTAACGCTTTGCTCGATTTCAAACCAACGAACGTGGTAGCATCGACGTACCAAGCGATTTCAGGAGCAGGTAAAAACTTTACAGATTGGCCGGAAATGCTTGATAACGTTATTCCTTACATTGGCGGGGAAGAAGAGAAAAGCGAGCAGGAGCCGCTGCGCATCTGGGGCAGCATCGTTAATAATCAAATTGTGAAAGCTTCTTCACCACTCATTACGACGCAATGTATCCGTGTTCCAGTTACAGACGGACATATGGCAACAGTGTTTGCTTCCTTTGAGAAGAAACCATCGAAAGAAGAAATTCTTGCGCGTTGGTTGGCATTCAAAGGCCGCCCGCAGGAGCTTGAACTTCCAAGTGCGCCGAAACAGTTTATTACGTATTTTGAAGAAGAAAACAGACCTCAAACGAATCTTGATCGTAACATTGAACGCGGAATGGGCGTTTCCGTGGGTAGATTGCGTGAAGACTCCATGTTTGATTTTAAATTTGTAGGCTTATCGCATAACACATTACGCGGCGCAGCTGGTGGAGCTGTTCTCATCGCCGAATTGCTGAAGGCTGAAGGGTATATTCAAGCGAAATAAGAAAAAACAGCGAGCATCTTCGATGCTTGCTGTTTTTTAGTTAAGTATGATCTGGATATCGTTCCTTCGTAAAGGTAACTGAATGTTGGATTAACGCCTTTAACACATCAACGTCGATATCTGCAATCTTATTGATATAGATGCAGGCTTTTGCGAGTTCATGTTTGCCAAAGTCTTTCAATAAGTTCTCTTGAACTGTATCACCCGTACCAATATATAAACTGATTTTGGCTTTGCGTGGTGAGAAGCCGGTTAACGGCGCATTGCCTTCGTGCCCGGAGGCATATTTATAGTGATAGGCGCCGAAGCCAATGATGCTGGGTCCCCACATTTTCGGTTCATAGCCTGTCGTTTCCGTAAAAAGATCAAGTAACAAGTAAGCATCTGCTCGCTTCTTAGGGCTTTCAACACTTTCGATAAACTCAAGAACGCTGCTATCGTTTATTTTCATTTTTGCCTCGTACGCCAATAGAAAACACTC
Organism: Paenibacillus sp. J22P90; assembly: GCF_059692195.1. Classification (NCBI taxonomy): domain Bacteria; kingdom Bacillati; phylum Bacillota; class Bacilli; order Caryophanales; family Paenibacillaceae; genus Paenibacillus; species Paenibacillus sp. J22P90. The sequence goes on along the minus strand of NZ_JCAUAY010000004.1, from coordinate 260,039 downwards.
CTTCTTGATCTTCACATGTGATGGCTTGTCATGATTATTCTACCAAATAAAGGTTGGAATTAGAAACATTTATAAGGTAATGATCGTCTAATAGTTACCCAGTGTGTTTGTTAAGATGATGTGGAGGATAGATGGGGGGATGTTATGTGAAGAAGGCGTATTGGTTTCCAATGCTAATAGCTACGATGCTTATTGCTGGTTTAATCGTGGGGTGTGGTGAACGATATACAGCGAATCCTCACGAAAATGGTACGAAGCAATCAGAGGTACCAAAAAAGCTGGAGTCTGTATCCAAAGAGGACTTACAGAAGTATGCCAATCAACTTCCAACTTTAGTGGCCGTTTTTGAAAAAAATCAAGTCAAAATGCAATCCTCCTACAGCACAGAGAAAGAAGTTTTTCTGGAGGTGCGCCGCGTAGGCGAGCATGCGAAATCGATGTCGGATGCAGAAAAAGCTAAGCTAAAGCAATCCTTCTATGAGGCGATCGGCGTGGAGTTCCCATTGAACATAACGGTATATACGATTGATGAGCAATCAGGTGTAAGTGGGAAAATCACGGCAATCGATGAGAAGGGAAGATTTTTAGTCGTCTCTGGCGACAAATTCCTTGACCAAGAGAAGAAAATGCCAGATGCCGCATGGTATGCCATGTCTGAAGATGCTAACATTGAATTCGAAGGGAAAAAGCTTAAACCGAATGCGGTTCAGATTGGATCCGTCGTCAAAGTGTGGGCGGAAGGCACGATGCTCACGAGTTACCCAGGTCAAACGACGGGGCTGCGGCTTCAAATCATCTCAGAGGACAAAGGCATCGGTGATGTAAGTGGGAAGGTTACAGGCATCGTTACCAAAGGTGAGGGAGTAAACATAGAGCGCACCATTGAAGTAGACGGTGTAAAATATAGATTATTTCCATTTACCCAAATTAGAACGGGAAGCGATCCAGCACAATTCCCTGACATCACAGTCGGTAAGCAGGTGAAAATGTGGTTCGCAGGTTATGATTTCAGTACGGAGAAATTTGTGTCGAAGGTCGTTATCGATGGTTAAATGCGAAAAGTGAAAGGAAGTTCACGAATGAGCCAAGTTCATGTTCAGCATATTGACGTAAGACTCGTACAGCAGTTAATCGCTTCACAATTTCCACATTGGGCACATCTCCGTATCCTGCCAGTGGACTCAGCCGGAACGGACAATGCTATTTTTCGTCTTGGGGATGATAAGGCGGTGCGGCTGCCCCGTGCGGATTGGGCGATCGGGCAGGTGGCAAAGGAGCAACGTTGGCTGCCCACGCTGGCACCGTTGATACCTCTAGCTATCCCGGTCCCACTGGCGATGGGAGTTCCTGCTGAAGGCTACCCGTGGCAATGGTCCGTCTATCGCTGGCTTGAAGGCGAGAACGCAACGATCGCCACACTCGAAAGCCAGGAACAAGCGGCAACAGAATTAGCGCATTTCATTCATGCTATTCAACGCATCGATACCACGGATGGCCCTGTTCCCGTTTCGCACACTTCTGGCAGAGGTGTGCCACTAGCACTGCGTGATGCAGCGGTCAGAGAGGCAATCGCCAACTTGAGCGGCATTATCGACACGGATGCGGCAACTGCAGTTTGGGAATTGGCTCTGCAAACGCCGGTATGGCAGGGGAAATCCGTTTGGCTCCATGGAGATCTACATCCAGGGAATCTGTTAATCGAGCAGGGAAAACTAAGCGCGGTGATCGATTTTGGTACGCTTGGTATTGGCGATCCTGCCTGTGACCTGATGGTTGCATGGACTTTCCTCTCAGCGGACGGCAGGAAGCTATTCCGCACCTTGCTTACAAACGATGAAGAGACGTGGTCGAGAGGTCGCGGTTGGGCGCTATCTTTTGGATTGATTGCTTATGCGTATTACATAAACACAAACCCAGGACTGGCCGCCATTTCCAGACGTACGATAGATGAGGTTCTTTGTGAATACGCACAATTCAAAGAGCCTAGTTAACGTTTATTAGATAGGAGTAGGAGAACAACATCATGCTTTCGGCTATCTTTCAAGGCATTCTTTTAGCAGCAGGACTTATCTTGCCCTTAGGTGTTCAAAATGTATTTGTCTTTAATCAAGGTGTGACCCAACCACGATTTATTCGGGCGCTGCCTGTCGTTATTACCGCATCACTGTGTGATACGTTGCTCATATCATTAGCTATTTTAGGAATATCCGTCATAGTAGTAACGCTGCCCATGGTTAAAACGGTGTTATTTTTACTAGGTATTTTGTTCCTCCTGTACATGGGGTTTGTCACTTGGAAAAGTAAACCATCGTCAAGTGACTCGGAAGAAAAAGCACTTTCGCCTAAGAAGCAAATCGCTTTTGCTGCATCGGTTTCCTTATTAAATCCGCATGCGATTTTGGATACGATCGGTGTTATTGGAACGAGCTCTATCCACTATGCGGGAAAAGAAAAATTTGTTTTTGCCATAGCGTGTATTTTGGTTTCTTGGATATGGTTTTTGGCGCTTGCGCTTGTAGGTAGACAAGTTGGGAGATTGGATAAGTCGAGATCATTTATAAGTTTTCTTAATAAAGCTTCCGCGCTCATTATGTGGGGAACTGCTGTGTATTTAGTTTTCCAATTAGTCTAGCGGAATGAAAGATAACGAAATCTTACTAGTTTTTGTTAGATCATGCGGATTATAATAAAGGTAATATTTGGTATGTGTAACTGGCGAAACGTAGATCACTACGAGGGAGCACATATGTCATAACAGCCGTTCGCCTGGGCAGAGCATTTGATCATTGGATCAGATGCTCTTTCATTTTAAAGGAGAGGTTATCCATGGAACGAGCTAGAAATGTGGCAGTCCTTATTTATGAGAGGGTAGATTTGCTGGATATCGGAGGTCCTTATGATGTATTCGGCGCATCAACTAACTGGGGCAAAGATTTCAAAGTCTACACCGTGGCGGAAGAAGTAAAGCCAGTGAATACCGTTAGCGGACTAAGTATAATTCCCAAATTCAGCTTTGCGAATTGTCCTATACCTGATATTTTGATTGTGCCTGGTGGTTTAGGATCACGAACTGGATCGTCATGTCCGCAGGGGTAACGGCTGGGTTCGATGCCGCGCTATATGTTGTTTCTAGGCTTTTTGGCGAGGAGCGTGCGCTAGCGTCAGCTTCGTTGATTGAGTATCAGTGGCGGAGATGACTCCCATTCTTGATTCCTCGAATCGAACGCAGCTTTCCAACAATAAGGGAACTTGACACATTACGACGATTATTTCCCTGGCGCATCGTTTTTCTGTATGAAATTGACATCAATCGCTAGGGGAGCTATGATTTTAGTAGGGTAACACGATGGAACAGGGGTGTGAACGTATCATGCAAAAGCAATTCAAAGTCGCTGCAGGCATCTCAGTCGCAGGATATGTGGCGAGTCTTATAACCGCTAATTTTTTACCGGAATCACTTAATTTATTAGTTCCCGCGGCACTAACTTTCGGTAGTATTCTGGTACTGAGCCGAACTTCTATAGCTATAAAGGGAAGAACAAATCCGGCTCCGCTGAATGAATCTTCCCAAACCCAGGCTGCATCAGCTTCGCAGAGCCCTAGCCCTGCTACGTCAATTGCTCCCAAAGACGATAGTGACCCTTTCTGGGATCCCATCGCGGAATATATTCATGTCATCGAGGAGACGATGATTTCAGAGGGACAGAAGAATACGTTAGACGACGAAATTGTGGAGAAAACGTTAAGCTTGCTGGCTCGGGTAGGCAGATTAATCCCACAGCTCAAAGAATTAAATGATGCAAATATGAATCATAACATACAACGATTAATTTTTAAGGATCTGAATGGTGCGATTAACCCCTTCCTGAAGCTGGGAGGAGAAGCGAAACGAATGAATCGTCGGTTACTACTTACAGGAATTAAGGACATTAACTCGAAACTTTCCGACTACGTAGAAACGATTGAACAGAAAGATTTAATTGAATTACAGACACGTATGGAACTTATCCAACAACGTTATCGTTCAACAGACTAAGGAGGCATGGTACATTGACTACCCAATTGGTGCAATTAAAATCAACAGATTTGCAGAAAGTTGAACAAGAAGCAAAGCAGCTGCTCGAGAAAGTATCTTCGACCGATACCATGGAATTAGAAACCTTGATGGACTCCATCGGTCGCATGGGTGCCAAAACGATGGAACAAGCTGGGCAATCCTTAGCCATGCTGGAGCGTCCCGTGACTGAATTGATGTCAGGCAAGCGCTCAGAGGTGCAGAACAACATTTTGAAGCTGCGCGGCGAAATTGATTCTTTGAGCAAGAGCAAGCAGCTTGGATTTTTTGAGAAAATGATGAAAAAGACGCCGCTGAAGAACTATATTTATAAGTATCAATCGGTAAAAACGAACGTAAATGCGATTGTGCAATCCCTGCGAAATGGCAAGGAAACACTGGAAGAAAATATGGCGTATATGAAAACGTTGAAGAAAAATTCGTTAGAATCCGTCTACAATTTGCAAATGCGGATTGCAATGGGTGAGAATTTAAAGCAGCTTTTCGAAGTTGAAATAGCCAAGCCCGAGAATGAAAACCGCAAAACACATTTAGAAAGAGGCCTGCGTAAAGTAGTTACTCGCATTCAATCTTTTCAGGAGATGGTTATTCTTTACCAACAAGCGATCGCTGGAACGGATATCATCAATGACAATAACGATAAACTGATTGATGCTGTTGATGCGACGATTGATAAAACGCAGAACCTGCTGACCGTCTCCGCGATGATCTCGATGGCGATCGAGGATCAAGTTCAGACGATTGAAGCGGTAAACTCCGCTAACTCAACTTTGAATAAAATGTTCGAAGATAACTCGCGTTTGTTGAAGGAAACGACGCAAAGAACGAATGAGCTGCTTGGCAAACCAGGCTTGCAAATGGATTCGATCGAAAGAGGGATGACCGATCTTTTCGCTGCTTTGGATCTTTTTGAACAGTCGAATCGGACAATCATTCAATCGGCAACAGAGCATACGCAGCGGCTTGGGAACATCAGTCAGCAAATGACCCAGCGTTTAGGTCTAGCGCCAGGAAATAAAACAACAGCGGAAATTAAAGCTTCCGAACTAGGCGGGCTTTTGGAATAAAATAGAATAAGTAGAATGTGCTGTCAGGGATGCGATCCTTGGCAGCTTTTTTGCATGATTTTAAGTCAAAAACCTATCTCTATACCCATGCCATTTCATTCTCCTGACATATGATAATCCATACGTTTGAATATGGGAGATGAGTAGATGTCCATACAAAGTAAAGAGGAGCCTGTGAATCCCAATCAAATTGATGTGCTTATTCCCGCGATTGAGAAGGATCTGGGCACGCTCCCCCTTGTGATTGATGCCGTAAGAAAATACGTGAAGCACCCTATAGGTGAAATCATCATTGTAGCTCCACGGAAACAACGTATTCTTGATCTTTGCGCGAGGAAAGGCTGTCGATTCGTAGACGAAGATACGGTACTTCCGATTACGAAAAAGGACATCCATTATCAATCCAAGCGGTGGGATCGGACCGGGTGGCTATATCAGCAATTACTTAAGCTAAATGGAGATACCTTAGCCTCATCCAAATACTATATGGTCATTGATGCAGATACCGTGTTGATTCGGCCGCATGTCTTTAAAATAGGCGATAAAACCGTGTTTTATTGTCGGAACTGGAGTCAAGGCGAATATTTTAGAACATATCGCAAATTAATGGGAAGAAATCGCTCAGCCCGGCTGTCCTTCGTTACTCACTACATGCTGTTCGAGAAAGCAAAAGTGAAGCAATTGAAACAATTCATTGAGTCCAAACACAACACCAGCTGGTATACAGCAATTATGAAAAGTATGAATAGAACGCGGCAGTTTGCCTTTTCTGAATTTGAGACGTACGGGAATTACCTGTACGCATCCTCGGCTGACAAGATGATCTTGAAGCCAGCTTTGAACATAAGCTTACATGTGCCAATTACCGGGTTAACTGCTTTAAGGATGAATGCCCTGTCCCAGAGATATAGATCTGTTTCCCTTCATAAACGTAAAGGGTATGTGAAATCCGTCAAGCTGGTGACACGATGAAGCCTTACGTAGTTGTCTGGAAAGGACCCGTTCACAAAGTAAGTGGGCTGGGTCATGCGAGCAGAACGTATGCGGCATCCCTTAAGCAAAAGGGGGTTGACGTTCGGATCGGTAGCTTGAGGTCTGGCTTACGCCCGATCAAAGGCAAAAGAGTATTGATCTTTCACGATGTACCCAGCTTTATCGATTGGAAAACCGAACGGAGTATTTATGATGCTATTATTTTAAATACGGTTTGGGAAACGAGCAAAACACCGAATCAATGGCTGGCTCATATGAACAAATTTGATGCGGTTTGTGTACCTACACTGCATAATAAACGAGCTCTTCAGAACAGCGGAGTAACGGTCCCGATTTATTTGGTGCCCCATGGTGTAAATACGCAGGTATTTCATCCGAATAATAAAAAGTTTCCTTTGCCGCGAGCCGCTGGCAGGTTTACATTCGTGTCTGTTTTCGGTTTCCAACATCGTAAAAACCCGGAAGGCTTGCTGCGCGCCTACTGGGAGGAATTTTCCTCGAAAGATAACGTCATTTTGGTCATCAAAACGAATGGCTACGCCTCGTATGAGAATGAGTCGTGGATTCAACGACAAATTTGGCAATACAAACAGCGATTGGGGATTCGGAAAGATACGGCTCCTATTGTCATCATTGGCCGAAGACTTCACGAGAGCAAGCTTAAAGGGCTATATACCTTGGCAGATGCCTTCGTCCTTCCATCAAGAGGGGAAGGCGTTGGTCTCCCGTATCTGGAAGCGTTAGCTAGCGGTACTCCTGTCATTGCAACCGCTTGGGGCGGTCAAATGGATTTCCTCACGCACAATAATTCCTTTCTCATCCCCTACCAGATGAAGAACCCCGAAGTGAGCATGAACAGCCGACATGCCATCTCGCGCTCATTCAGTTACCTGTTTGCAGAGAAACGGCAGCAATGGGCGGAGCCTGATCATGCTAGTTTGCGAATGATCATGCGAAAAGCGTATGAGAATCCCGAGCTATGCAAGCGAAAGGGACGGCAAGGAAGACGGGATGTTCAACATATAACCTGGGATCGCGCGGGGATGTTATTGAAGCATGCGGTAGACAAAGTCATGCAATCGAAGAATGAAGGGTGAAGCGAGAGGTTCCCCGGGAAAGGAGAATGGGGCTTGCGAATTGTGCTAATGTGTGGGGGATCGGGAAAAAGGCTGTGGCCGTTTTCTAACGAGATTCGTTCCAAGGTGTTTCTTAAGCTTTTGAAATCCAAAGATGGGTCTAGAGAATCTATGATTGAGCGAATATGCAGACAATTGGATGAGGTTGGCTTGTTGAAAGACACCTGTATCATCACTCATCACAGTCAAGTTGAGATCACACGCAATTATGTTGGCGAGCACATCCCTATTATAAGTGAACCTTATAAAAGAGGGACGTACCCAGCCGTTGTATTAGCAGCTATGTATCTGCATGAGCACATGCATGTTGATCCAGATGAAACGATCTGTGTTCTCCCTGTGGATACGTACGTTGATTCTGCGTTTTTCGGATTGCTTAACCGATTTCCCGATATCATTTCACAAGCGAAAGCTAATCTTGCACTCCTAGGTACAAAACCGACCATGCCCTCCGATCAGTATGGCTATATCGTACCCATTCTTCCGAAAGAGCAGAATGACTATGCATCTGTCCGTCATTTCATTGAAAAACCGAATGAGCAAGCAGCAGCCGATTTGATCGAGCACGGCGCATTATGGAACTGTGGCGTCTTCGCGTTCCAGTTAAGGTTCATGCTGGATCATTTGAAGACTAAGGGACAACCGGTGCAAGTTGACAACTGGCTTAGTAGTTACAAACAGTTAAATAATACTAGCTTCGATCGTGAAGTCGTTGAGCTCACGCCTCAAACGGTTGTTATGGGGTATGATGGTTACTGGCATGATGTGGGAACTTGGAAGGCACTAACTTCATTTATCGATGAGAAGGTGATCGGATCAGGACGGGTGTCCGAGGATTCCGTTCATACACATCTCTTTAACGAACTCCCTTATCCCATCGAAATCATCGGCGTATCGGATCTTATTGTCGCAGCTAGTTCAGACGGCATACTCATTGCCAACAAGGAGAAAGCTCATCTTATCAAGGAAAGGCTCACACCAGTGTCACAGCTGCCTAGGCACGTCGAGAAAAGATGGGGATCTTACCAGGTCTTAAACTGCTGGAACGATGGGCGGGGGAAAGAAGGCATGATGAAACTGGTGAAAATGACCCAAGGGAGTCAGACGAGTTATCATCAGCATGCCAATCGGGATGAAAGCCTTACGATTCTGTCTGGGAGTGCGGACATTCTTATGGAGGACAAACTAAATAGGCTTTCCGCAGGCAGTGTACTGCATATTCCAGCTGGCAGCAAGCATGGCATCAAGGCGGTTAGCGAACTTGCGTTGATGGAAGTCAGTTTGGGTAAAGATTTAACAGAAGAAGATATTAATCGCATTTCAATCACATGGTAGAATCCCCAATAAATCAGGTTATGAATAGAATGTAATGTTCCTATTTCGTGGGCGCTTGAAGGGGGAGTCGCTTTGGAAGATCATCATCAGCCAAATAACAGGCGTACGTTTCGATTCGTCAGGCCAACATCTTCAAATAATTCTCAGCAAGAAGTGGAAATTACACCCGTTCATTTGGGAGGAGACAACACAGAAGAACGTGTCGTACAAACAGCTCAAGACATCAGCTTGCAGCATAAGGATAGACAAACAGGTCATTGGATAACCGATTTCAGGAAAACGAAAGATGCGCCGATTCTCTATCAAATTTTATCAGGTTATTTTAAAGAAGCTAAACAACCTGTTCTCATTCTAAAGGGCTCGAGGGGAAGCGGTGGTTATTTAGCTTATACGATCCTAGGCAAACAAAATGGCAAAGTTGTCGCGTTGGTTGACAAAGAGGATGTGTATCGGGGCGACATTTTCCTAGAGGATGGACGGCTGCTAGAGAAAAGAGATGTCCGATATTCGGAGTGGGTAGTCAAGAATGGTCGCTTAAAGCTGATTCCTTATATTATTCCTAAAATTCCAGGCGCACTTCGTATAGAATATGCCATTCTTCCAGATGGCCGAGTGAAAATTGGTAAAACACGGTATTCGGTTCCAGTAGGGACCATCGTGCAAACGATCCGAACGGACTCGAATGAAATCAGAGAGCTAGGATTTATCGATGGTGGCGAGGGGGATTCAAACATCATTAAATACCTAGATGCCTATAAGCAAGCCTTCCAAATCGTTAAGCCAGGGATCGTCGAAGTGAAGTTAGTGCCGGGTCTCGATTGGAAGAAAGTATTTACATTTACGATTGAAGCCAAGTAGGAGCGGCCCGAGCCCTTGCCATATACATGAAAACTAAAACGACAACTCACTTCAGCGTGAATTGCCGTTTTTTCATTTTCTCAATATCCTATCGTAAAATCAGCCTCGTTTATCCAACCCTGCCCCTGAAAATCACGTCCCCGAATATGAACACGCTCCGCGTACACATCTATGACCAAGCCCTCGGACCGATTCCCCTGAATCAGTTGGTCGTTGCTGTCATAAGGGTAACTCACCGACGAACTATTGACCATCGTGAAAACATCCCTGACTAGCGTTGTTGGCAATCGCAATTCCCAGTGCGTATGTCCTGTGAAAAAAATAACTTCTGGGAATTGAGAGAGAATCTGTTTCAACTCGTTTTTTTGTACAATGCCGCGAGGCATGCTGCCCGAAACGGTGCCTTGCAGTGGCTGATGCAGAAAGACGAAGAGAGGTCGCTTCTGGACATAGTTTTCTTGGAGTTTACTTTGCAGCCAGCTTAACTGTGCCGAGGATAACCAAGCATCTTCCGCATTCGCGGGATTGGACTGTCTATACTGCTCGGAGCCAAGAAAAATAAAGTGATACCCTTGAACCCAACGATCGTAATACACGCTGGGCATTCCTGTACTGGACAGAAAGCGTGTGATCGAGGCATGGTCCGATTCGCCATTCGGAAATGTGCTTGGCGACCAGTCACCAGCTAAATTGTAATAGGATTTGTAAAAGTCATGGTTGCCCATCGTATAGCAAACGTGCTCCGGCAGCGAATGCTTCTTCATAATCGAAGCTAACATGGCATAATCAACCGAGCGTCCATCGCCTAGGTCCCCATTTATGACTAGAGCATCCAGACTCGGATTCATGCGATTCAAATCAGCTAAAGCATCATTCCATTTCCGCTGAGCTGTCGTATCCCAATTTTGAATATGAATATCACTGACGACGGAAAAACGCAATCGAGGAGATTGCTCAGCAGCTTTTCGCAGCTCATTAGAAAGACGAAGTATCTCATTTTTCTCTGATTGTGATTTGACGAATTGCAAACGCGGTTGGAGAAATGAATCTATGATTGTGAGCGCATCCTTGTCTCGCAGCACCTGAATCCTCCCCCTTAACAACGAAGTTGTCCATCTCTTAATCCACAGCTTGACCTGAAGCTAATCTTAACTCATTGGCAAGTCGGTGAATTTCATCCTTATCCGCTTGGGACGTGACGAAATACCACATCGGACTCAAAAATGTCTCAATAATTGTATTGGCATCTTCTGGGCTTAACACGCGCATCGCCTCCTGCTATCAGGTTGTCCTACTCGTACTAGCATATGTTGCATTCTACATAAACGAAATGAGTAAGAGACACATTTTATCGATGGAGCTTACGATATTGCGAGGGGCTCATGTTCATATGGAGGTTAAAGACACGGCTAAAATAGTATCCACTCGTATAACCGCAAGCTTCTGCTATTTTTTCGAGTGTGAGGGATGTCTCCTGCAAGAGGATTTTCCCTTTTTGAATACGGAGTGATGTTATGTACTGAATGGGGGTTATGCCGTAATATTTGTGGAACCGACGTGAAAACTGAACCGGACTAAGTCCAATCCGCCGGGCAATATCCATGACATTGAGGGGGCTGAACATTTCCTGATGTAAAAGCGTGCGTGCTTGCTCGATCAGCGGATCGGCTTTAATTAACAAATTCTGTTCCAAATTGCTTTCGTGAAAATAGGCATAAAACAAATTGGCCAGTAAAATGTTGCGCCACTGATAGGATAAAGGATCGATGCGTTCTTCCAATTTGCGTAAATTCGCATAAATGGTTAACAGTTGATTCATGTCTTGAAACGAAATTTTACCACTTGGCAGGGTTGGTTGGAGGTTCAGCGATTGCTTGGAACTGGCTGTTTCATCCCAAGTGAAAGAGATAAAGTGAAAGGTGAGCGGTTCAATTAATCGACGAGTCATAAGTACAGTAGGGGGACAAATGACGATATCACCAAAACGTGCAGTATCAGCATGCGTTCCAATTTCAAAATAGCAAGAACCTTCTTCTATAGCGAAGATGGTCCATTCCGGATATTGATCGGATTCCAGAAGAAAATGTGTCTTCTTTTTCCAGTAGGTATAGTCGCTGATTGTGGGGAAAAAAGCTTTACTTGCCTGTGCTTCAATCTTCATGTGGTCCCACCTCGCTTCGATATATTCAAACTATAGTGCAGCTGTTGGGTATTGTAAATATAACTATAAGCATGGACAGGGGAGTGAAATTTTAGATATGGTCGCTGTCACTTTTGTGTATTTGAATGCGATTTCATGTCATTTACAATAAATGTAGGCGTTTTCAATATGAAGGAAGTGATGAGGTGAAAATGAATGAAAAATCAGCTTAAACTCATGCTTGCTCTTGGCATCATCCTTGTCGTCTCGTTAGCTGCAGCTGTATATGGAACCGTTATGGGGAAGCCATCTGCGCCTTTATTGACCATTAACGATGTCCCGATCGATGAGCAGGAATTTATGCTTTTCATGAACACACAACGGGCGCAAGTATTCGGCTATTTCAAAGATAAGTATGGCATCGATGATCATCCGAATTTTTGGCATACGACGTATTCGGGAGAAACGCCGATTGAGATGGCGAAGCAGCTTACGCTTGAACAGTTGAAATCGGTGAAAGTGCAGCAGCTTTTAGCTAGAGACAACGGACTTGTAGACGATGTAACTTATACAACCTTTCTCAACCAATTATCACAAGAAAACGCGCGCAGACAGAAGGCTGTCCAGCAAAAGCAAGTGATTTATGGACCCGTACAGTACGAGGAGTGGGGGTATTATAACTATTTATTCAGTCATTTGGTGAACAATTTGAAGAAAAAATTGTCTGAGCATGAAGAAAAGATGACGGAACAAGAAGCGAGGCAGGCTTACGAAAACATGAAGGATCGCTTTTATAAGTATGAGGATGAATTGAGCATTGAGAAACTATACATTACCGGCACAGACAAATCAGCTGCCAAAAGAAAGATGGAGGATGCCTTACAAGCTTTGAATCAGGGGCAGTCCTTTGAGTCGATGTTGCGAAATGATCAAGGTTTACCGCCTTTGAAGCTGGAGCAGCAGCGATTTGATGCAACCACTGCGAAAGTAGATGCCAGGCAGAACATCGAATTGAAGGATGCAGCCAAGAGATTGGAAGTGGGTCAATATAGTGGGATTGTAGAGTTCGATCAGGGGTTGTATATCCTACGCAGTTTAGAGAAAAAGGAGGGGGGATACAGACCTTTTGAAGAAGTGAAAGATGATCTCAACATCAGATTTGAGGAAGAACGGTATCAGAGAAAGGTGGAGCAGTTGATAGAGCAAGCGGTGGTTACGATAAATTACGATGCCTACAATGCAATAAAATAAAGATAACAAGGAGCTGATTGTGATGAAATGGAATCAGAAGAAGAGCCTTATCTGGACATGTTTGGCGGTTTTGCTTTGTGGCTTGCTCCCCTTATGGCATGTACCGACAGCCCTAGCCGTAGGCACGACGTACTATGTTGATTCCGCTGGCGGTTCGGATACGAACAATGGCTTAAGTGCAGCGACAGCTTGGCAGCACTTGTCTAAAGTCAATGCGACGACGTTCGCGGCTGGGGATACGATTTTGTTAAAAGCAGGCGGATCTTGGAGTGAGCAGTTGTATCCAAAGGGGAGCGGGACGTCCGGTAATCCAATTAAGATTGATAAATATGGCACCGGCAATAAGCCAATTATTAGCTATAACATTGCTGCGGTAAGAGCTTCAGGCGGGGAATTTAACAGCAATGGCGCTGTTTTTTTGAAAAATCAAGATTATTGGGAACTCAGCAATTTGGATGTGACCAATAATTTGGGCAATGGCGTCACAGTACTTAACTTTAATGGCGGCAACAAAAACTATATCAGACTGCGCAATCTTAATGTGCATGACACGGCGAAGAATGGCATTCTTCTCAGCTCTGACGGAACAACGGCAAGTAAATGGAATGATGTCATTATTGAAAATAATACGATTACCAATGCCGGTGATCAGGCTGCAATACGAACAGAAGCAAATTCGGTAGCGACGCGAAGCACCAATCTAATTGTAAGGTCGAATGCCATTACCAATACGAAATATGATGGCATCGTCGTAACGGACTCAACATCACCACTGGTGGAGTATAATGTGTTGAATGGTGCGGGCACAGCTGCTCCCGCTTGTATTGCAGGCATATGGAATTACACAACGAGCAATGCTGTCTTTCAGTTTAATGAATCATTCAACGTGAAAAATACGAATGGGTTATGCGACCGCCAAGGCTTTGATGCCGATATCGATACGACCTCAACAACGTTCCAATATAACTATAGTCATGATAATGCTGGCGGGTTTTTACTCGTGATGCCGAATGCGACGAACGTCGTGGTTCGTTATAACATGATCATGGAAGCAGGCTTTGGAGGAGGTACAACGGGTGCTGTCACAGCTTACAATAATACGATCTTTGTCCCAGCGAATGCTGTGAATCCAGCAGTCACATCCTCCTCGAGTACAGCCAATATGTTGGCTACGGGGGCTTCCAAAAACAACATCGTCTATAAGGCTGGTACCGTAGGTGCTTTACCATCAGATGGTGCTTCCAAGACGAATAATTTGATCTATGGTATCGCTCTTCCTTCTGGATATAATAGTTCCAATCTCACGTCAAATCCGCTGTTTGTCGGGCCTCTTCCAACAACAATGCCGAATGGGATCGGCAGTCTGGGGGCCTTCAAGCTGCAAGCGAGTTCACCAGCGATTAATACAGGTGTGTTGATGGCTTCGAATGGGGGAAGAGACTATTTCGGAGCTACCGTGTCCAGTACAAATGCACCAAACATCGGGGCAGATAACACCTATAATTCCACAAGCAGCGCCATCATCGTCGATAATGGAACAACCGGATATTCAGAGCTGTCGGGGACATTCGGGGATAGCTCGTTGTTTGGCTATAACAATTCATCTACGCGCTATTCTTATACACCTGGAGCAGGAGTGAGATGGACGCCGACTCTAGCGGCAGGTACCTACAAAGTATCGATTTATCGGATCGTCTATCCGACTAGTGATAACAATGCGCAGATTCGCGTGAATTCTGCGGCTGGACTTTCCAGTCCAATATCCGTGGATTATACAACAGGTACCAGTGGCTGGTACTCACTTGGTAATTTCACATTCACAGCAGGAACTAGCGGTTATGTAACGAATTCGTTCAGTGGGAATACGGGCAAAAACCTACGAGCGGATGCGGTCATGTTTGAATTGCAGTAGTGAGGGAAAAGGGCCGCCGGAAAGTAGGAAAACCTACTTTTCGGCAGCCCTTTTTGTCTATCATCTGCTAGCGACTTTCTTGCGAGGAGAGAGCAGCTTGTATAGACGCTGCGCACATTGTTCGGCCGACTCCATGCCTTCCCAGTAGAGCATCATCTCGTTGTTAACCTCTAACATCAGTTGATTGTCGGAGATCGTTTCATGTTGATAGTAGGCGTCATTCACTTGTCCGTCAGCAATGTGAAGGGACTCCAGATCAAGAAGGTCCCAGTATAGTTCGTTAATTTTGTGCAGAACGGAGAGGAAGCGGGATTTGCTTATTTTGGCTTGCACATCGGGATGGCAGGCGGTTTGTAGAAATTGAATAGCGAGCTCACGCTCCGTGCTGGCGGCATGCACCATCAGCGCATTGGCGATGAGCAGGGTTTTGGGTGAATCGCCGAACGGCATCGGTGCGAACTTGGGCTCGAAAGGCAGCTTGTCGCCAAACCCGGCAAGCTCGATCGTCGTCGTCAGCATCATGGCGACTTGCTCGCTCTGGAAAGCAGCGCGATGCAGTTGCATATGGGAAAGCAGCGCGCTCCGTTTGCGATATAGCATATCGTGCATGAAGGTGAGTGTATCTAAAAGCGCTTTTTTATTCGGTTTATTATAGTCAACACCGTTTTGCATGGCAATAACGTTCCAGCGGTTCAGCGTGGATGGCAGCGAAAAGCCATAATTATCGAGTATGCCGTCTTGATTTGTATCAAAGGTCAGCTGCTCAGCTGTCCGAATAAACGCCTCTTTGTTCCAACCTGGACGAGGTTTCTCGATGTTGTTTTTGTCGAACATTCTCGGATTATAGGCCAGGCAAATACTCGAAAATGTGACAGGAATCGCTTTGATATTACCGTCTTTGCGAAATCCGTCTAACAGTTTAGGGTACATGCTCGTCAATTCGTTGTCCATAATGCGATCTAAACTCACGAAATCATCCATCGCTTTGAGCTCCTGGAAGATCCCGTCCGTGATGATGCAAATGTCCGGTTGAATACCCATTTCGATGCACTTGTGCAAGGATTCCCAGAATTGCGCGATGGGAAAGCTTAGCAATTTAATATCCACATCGAGGTGCTGCTGTTCGAACGTTTCGCAAATGGAGGGCAAGCAGTGATCGACAAAGTAAGAAGGCGTAATGGTTAAAATGCGCAGTACTTTCCGCTTCGATTTCCGAACGGTCACGTTAGGAGAGACGAAGGTGCCGAGTCCGGCCTTCTTCACGACAAGCCCTTCCTTGAGCAGGAGGTCAAGCGATTTACGAACAGAGCTACGGCTGAGCTCGTAATACTTGCTTAATTCATTTTCTGACATAAGGAACTCATCTTTCTTAATAAAACCAGACAGAATTTGCTCCCGAAGGATATCGGTCAGCGAAGAATAGCAATATTGGTCCTTTTTTCTCATATCTAGAATCGCCACCTATTTGCGCAGTTGTATGTATTCTAAACAATATTTGGAAAATTTACAACATAAAAAAAGTGAGACAACACTAGGGTTTTGGTCAATTTAAAGACACGTTTTAAACATGTATAGCACTTGTATTTTTTTGGTGATGTAAATTATAATGAGATTGTAAACGGGGGGTGACCACATGGCATACATCGCCAGTATAAAGTCAAATCGTGTTATTCGAAAAGTATATCGCTATAGGTGGTTTTACCTGTTAATGGCCCCAGGCCTCCTGTACTTCCTCATCTTCCGGTATATTCCGATGGCAGGCTTGCTCGTCGCATTTAAGGATTACAGCGTCACCAAAGGGATGTGGGATAGTCCTTGGGTCGGTTGGCGCAACTTCGAAACCATCTTCAAATCACCTGATTTTCTTCGCCTCATGACCAACACACTCCTCATCAGCGTTTATCGACTTGTCTTTAATCTACTTCCTGACTTAATTCTCGCCTTACTGCTTAATGAAATTCGCGTTGCTTGGTTTAAAAAGATTGTGCAAACCATTACGTACGGACCATACTTCTTATCTTGGGTCATCGTATACGGATTGGTATATTCCTTTTTCTCTCCAGGGACAGGACTTATCACAACGTTGTATCAAAATATGGGGTGGGGTGAGCTCAACGTACTCGCCAACTCAGACCTATTCAGACCGCTCATTATTCTCACTGACGTATGGCGGAACACAGGCTTTGGCGCCATATTCTTCCTGGCTGCACTTGCCACAATTAATCCAGAGCTTTATGAAGCTGCAGTTGTTGATGGGGCTGGACGCTGGAAGCAAATGTGGCACGTTACACTGCCTGGTGTCAGAGAAGTATTCATTCTACTTCTGATCTTGCGTCTAGGTTCCATTCTGGATGCAGGCTTTGATCAAATTTATGTGTTCCTCAACGCGAGGGTTACGAATGTCGGAGATATTCTAGATACATGGATTTTCCGGCGAATCGTTGAACAGAGTGATTTCAGCGTTCCTGCCGCAATGGGCGTTTTCAAATCAGTCATTGGATTTATTCTCGTCGTTGCTGCTAATCGTATCGCCAAGAAATTTGGAGGCTCAGGCATTTATTAAAAGGTGGTGGAACCATTGTCCTACGCGGTACATAAGACCAAGTCTGATAAAATTATTGATGTTGGTATTTATTCCATGCTTACGCTCGGCTGCATATCTGCACTGTTCCCGCTCTACTTTGTCTTTATTGAATCCATAACGCCTTATAAAGAATTGATCCGCAATGGCGGCTTTGTCCTTTTCCCGGATGAGGTGACCTTGCAAGCCTATCGGGCGATTTTCAGCAGTAAGCTCGTGCCAGATGCACTGAAAATTTCCGTTTTTATTACCATTATCGGCACCTTTCTAAGCCTGCTAATCACAACATGTCTTGCCTATCCGCTTTCTAAAAAGGAAGTGCCAGGCGCCAGATTTTTTCTTCTCGCGATTGTATTCACCATGCTGTTTAACGGCGGCATTGTTCCCACGTATCTCGTCGTCAAAGGAATGGGACTTATCAATTCGGTATGGTCCCTGATTATACCGACGCTCGTTTCACCTTTTTACATGTTCATTATGCGAACGTACTTCATCAATTTCCCGACAGAAGTTGAGGAATCCGCGAGAGTGGATGGCTGTGGAGATATCCGCACATTATTCCAACTCGTGATACCGTTATCTATGCCGATTATCGTTACCATTGGTTTGTTCTATGGTGTTATCCAATGGAATTCCTACTTCAATGCGATTTTGTATTTATCCGATCGTCATTTGTATCCAATTCAAGTCATTCTCCGCAACATGATCGTGACATCCAGTGTAAGCCAGGAGTTGAACACGAATCCTTCGGTCATTCAAACACTGCCACCAGACACCATTCGCATGGCGACGGTTGTGGTGACGACACTGCCATTACTGGCCATCTATCCCTTTATCCAAAAATATTTCATAAAAGGAATGCTTGTCGGTTCTATCAAAGGGTAGCTGCTCTTGAACTGCTCGCTGCACCGCCCATGAAAGGAGTGATGCCTTGTTCTTGCTGCGTATCAGTCACAATTTCAACCGATATAATCTTGTGAATGAATCGAGTACAAATGGGAGGTCGTTTGCATGAAAATGCGTAAACAGGTAGCATTCGGCGTAATTACTAGCTTGGTTGTATTAAGTGCTTGTTCGAAAGACGAATCAACGCCATCACCATCGGCTTCAACAGCCGCTTCAGCTGCTCCAACGACAGCGGCAGCTACGAAAGCTCCACCGATGACTTTGAACTGGTTAACTTACGTTCCGACCAATGATGTATCCTTACCTTCGCCAGATAAAGATTATATTCGCCAGACGATTGAACAAAAGTTTAACGTCAAGCTCAATATGGAATATGGCGTTGTCGGTGAAGATATGAAGACGAAAATTAACTTGAAAATCACGTCAGGCGCAACCCCAGACATGTTCCAAGCCGACGGCGCGCAAACGAATCAATTTATTATTGACAAAGCTGTCGCCGATCTGACCCCTTATGTAAATCCGCAAACGATGCCCAACTATTACAAATGGGTAACCCCAGAAATTATTCAACGCTATCAAGTACAAGATGTATTCATGCGTGCTCCCGTTCCTTATGAGAAACAGCTGTACCAATCGTATTATGTGCGCAAAGATTGGCTGGATAAGGTTGGTCTGAAAGTACCGACGAATTATGATGAAATGATTAATGTTATGAAAGCATTCACGTTCAACGATCCAGATGGCAATGGTAAAAATGATACCTTTGGATTTACTACAACGGGTAACGGAGTAGGGATCTCTAAACAATTCCCGGAATGGTACAAAAATGGGTTAGGCATCGATCTCTGGTATGATCAAGCCCATGGCGAGTATGTCGATCCGCAATCCGATATTCGGGCAGGAAAAGTGATTGATGATATTCGGGCAACATTGGCTCAGAAAATCGTAGATCCAGACTGGTTCCTTGCTAAACCAGGGCAAGAGCTTGAAAAAGTTCAAGCGGGGAAAGCTGGAATTTTCATGAGCTTGCAGCGTACTGCTGCATTTGATAACGTAGCAACAAGCGTGAAGAAGAAGACGATTGATATCAGCGGCGTCAAAACGGCGGATTTTGTTCCGTTCCATATTGCGCCAGAAGCTGTTAACTTCGCAGCACTGCCAGGTGTGCCATTCTTGTTTGGCGCTAAAACAGCTCCAGAAAAAATAAAGAAAAGCATTGAAATCATGGATTGGCTAGCAAGCCCAGAAGGCTACTTGCTGTCGCACTTTGGTAAGGAAGGCACGAACTATACGAAAAACGGCAATACGATCACACTTATTCCTGATGCGATAACGAAAGACAATCAAGCGAACGGCAATTTCTTCGATGTGTATAGCTCAATCTTTGCTTATGGCGTCCAAGATCCGAGTCCAATTGGCTTGACGATCATCGATCCGCGTGAAACCGATCATGACCGTGCCATCGTTGAGAAGCTGAAAACGTATAAGTATCCAGTACTCGGTTCAAACGTTTCTCCTCCGACAGGTTTTGATATTGGCGCATTCCGTACGCAAATGCGTGCGTATATGGTGAAAGTTCTTTTTGAAGAGAAAGATTCAAGCAACTGGCCAAAATATCGGAAAGAACTGATGACAACGTACCACGGTAAAGAAATTTTCGATAACTATGCGAAAACTCTTTCGCAAGTGTTTAAAACGCCTGTCGTCTTTAAGTCCGAAAATCCTTAAAATAAGGAACCTTAGTCGTTTCAAAGGTTATCACGCATGGCTCCCGTGAATTCGAGGTGAATAGCGGGAGCGTGCTGTGATTTTATATCTGATTATTCCTATAGAAATATATTAAAATAAATACCCATATCAATCTGAGAGAAGGTTTGGCATGAGCAAAGATACGTTGGCCATTCTAGGCGGAAGTAAAAGTAAAACGACGCCTTATGGAACAGGCAAGCGATTTGGCGAAGAAGAAGTTCGAGAGCTTGTTGAAGCACTTGAACAAAATACACTCTTTTACCACTCAGGACGTAAAGTAAAGTTGTTTCTTGATCGATTTAATGCTCTTTATGGCGTTACGCATAGTGTTGCTACCTCATCAGGTACGGCAGCTCTCCACGTTGCGGTCTGCACGGCTGGAATCAGTGTTGGAGATGAGGTTATTACAAGCCCAATCACAGACGCAGGTTCTATCATCGGCATTTTATATCAGAATGCGATTCCTGTATTCGCTGATTTGGATCCGCATACGTACAATATGACAGCAGAAACGATTAGGGCAAGGATTACGCCGAGAACAAAGGCGATTATCGTCGTCCATTTAGCTGGCAATCCAGCGGATATGGATCCGATTCTTGAGGTCGCACGCGAGCACAGCTTGATCGTCATTGAAGACTGTGCACAAAGCTATATGACCTACTATAAAGGCCGTTTAGTCGGGACGATTGGGGATTATGGCTGCTTTAGTACGAATGATTATAAGCATATATCGACGGGGGATGGCGGTATTGTCGTCGTGAACTCGCAAAACGAGGTCGACTATCAACGTACGCATGCGTTTGCGGACAAAAATTACAGCCGTTTCGGTAATCAAGTTTCGCGAGACATGGGTTTGCTTGCTCCGAACTACCGGATGACAGAGCTTCAAGGGGCCGTGGGCGTTGCGCAGCTGACGAAATTAACGTGGATTTGTGATCAACGTAATAAGTACGGTGACGCGATAACACAAGGTATTCAGGGCATACCGGGAATCATTCCGCACGAAGTGAAGACAGAAGATCGTTGTACGTATTGGTTTTACATGTTTACGATCGATCCCGCTGTTCTCAAATGCACGCGAGATAAGTTTGCTGAGGCGCTGCGAGCTGAAGGCATTGAAAGCTCATCTGGATATATTCCACAACCTGTGTATTTGCAGCCTTTGTTTCTAAATCGGGAAGCGTATACAGGCAGTCATTTTCCGTTTGATCTAACCGATGTTACCTATGCAGAAGGACTTTGTCCGGTTGCTGAACACATTTTGAAACAAGCGATTCGAGTGCCTGTCAGTGAATTTTATACGGAACAAGATATCGAAGACATCATTGCTGGTATTCGAAAAGTGGCAGCTCATTTCAGAGAGTCGGGGTTAGAAGCGTTGTAGCCGACAGCGGATGGAGGAAGCAAAATGAAGATAGCCAAAGTCGGTGTGCTCGTAGAAAACGAAGCAGCTGAACGTAAATGGAAATACGGGCTTAATGTGTTTGAAAAATATGTAGAGGAAGTTTTGCAGCATATTGGCATGCCATTTGAAGCTGTTTCCCAGTTGGACAGGGAGAGTCTAAAGGAATATGACATTCTAATCGTCGCCTGCTCGCAAGAGAATGGAGTTAAGTCTTCTATTTTATGGTCTTTTGCGGAACAAGGCGGAACGATCATTAGCTATGCTGGATTAAATGCGATGGCGCTACAGCTTGGATATATTCAAACTGGAGATACAGGTGTTGGGTACGCAGAAATCGAGCCTACACGATCAGGACAGCCGGGCTCGCTTCGATTTTTGTCAGCCAATCCATGGATAAAAGCAGATGAGAGCAGTTTGGACGGAGCCGTCCAGGTTGCTTACGAGTCTTCTGGTACTATTAAACAGGGACGTCCTGACGGACTGGAACTAGGCGCTGCGCTTCAGCAGTTTACAATCGGTCAAGGAAGTCTTCATCGTTGGACGGTAAATATCCCGCACACGATCGTGCATATGCAGCAAGGTACGGGACCCGTGTTAGATGATGGGGTGCCAGCCGCCGATGGGAGCGCCAATGTCAATGAGGATATTTTGAAAGCGGATGATCGCATCGCCTTGGATTGGACGTTTGACCGTGTGCTTACGGAAACAGGTATTCCTTATTTCCCATGGCCATATGCGGATTATTGGAGAGAGGCATTGGTTAGGCATCTGCTTCAATGTGCGCTCGACAAGGATATGACGCTGCCGTTCACGGGGTATTGGCCAGATGGCATCCAATCGATCGCAATGGTTTCGCATGACAGTGACGCTAATGATGTTGCGCATGCCGTTGCTGCGCTACAGCTGCTTGAAGAACTTCATATTCAGACTACGTGGTGTATGCTTGAACCCGGCTACGGTGCCTCTATTTATGAGCAGGTGAGGCAAGCAGGTCATGAGCTCGCCTTCCACTATAATGCATTGGACAAAGACAATGGCAAATGGGACGAAGAAGAGTTTAATCGACAAGTGAGCTGGGTCAAGCAAGCGACAGGCCTGCAGCAGATCACTACGAATAAAAACCATTATACACGTGTAGAAGGCTGGGGCGAGCTATTTCAGTGGCTTGAGAGGAATGGGATTCAGAGCGATCAAACGCGAGGCCCAAGTAAAAAGGGCAATGTTGGGTTCATCTTTGGCACCTGTCATCCATATAAGCCTATCTCGTTATTTGATGAGAAGAATCGGTTTTACGATGTACTCGAGATAGGATTCCTAACTCAGGATTTGGATTTGGGCCATCTGGCTGACAATAAGGTGATTGAGCCGTTCTTGCAGCAAGCCATGGAAGTGAATGGTGTTGCGCATTTCCTTTTTCATCAAATTCATATCTATACCCGTGAGGAAGTCCGAGATGCCATTCGGATGCTGGTGAACAAAGCTGATGAGATGGGTTTCACGTTTTGGACGTCGAAGCAAATTCAAGATTGGACGCGCTTACGCAGATCTGTTCAGATAACAGCATGTGAGAGCAATGGTGCTGTTGCGCTGCAGGCAGATAAAGAGGTTGAGGGTATTGTTGTTTGGGTGCCGCTGCAGACTTCTGAAGCATTCTTACCTGATGAAGGACATGAAAGGCATTTCGGGATCCCATGTCGCAAAGTTGTTCAGCATGCCAAAATATCAGGTTAGATGAGGTGAAAATATGGAAAAGTTGGCACTAGCGCTGGAAGGCGGTTCACCCGTTCGGACGGAAGGCTTCCCAGCTTGGCCGATATTTGGCGAATTGGAAGAGCAGCTCGTCCTTGATGTTATTCGGTCGGGCAAATGGGGCGGTACTGGCGCCGTTCATTCGCCCGAATATTCCCCGAAGCTCCCTGAGATGGAGCGTCGATTTGCGGCGCTGCATGATGCGAAGCATGCGATCAGCGTCGTTAATGGCACGGTTGCGATTACAGTTGCCTTGCAAGCTGCAGGGGTTCGACCAGGGGATGAGGTCATCGTACCTCCATACACGTTCATCGCCACGGCTGCGGCGGCACTTGCTTATGGCGCTATTCCCGTCTTTGTAGATATAGAAGAGGATACATTACTGCTCGATCCAGAGAAGATTGCTGCTGCCATCACACCGAAGACGAAGGCTGTCATCCCTGTTCACATCGCTGGTGCTCCGGCGAATATGTCTCGGATTCAGGAAGTGGCGGCAGCTCATCAGCTTCGGGTGATCGAAGATGCAGCACAAGCTGTTGGGGCGAGTTGGGAGGGTCGTAGTGTAGGGGCGATCGGCGATTTCGGAACGTTCAGCCTACAATCGAGCAAAAACCTGAACAGCGGCGAAGGGGGCATCATCCTTACGAATCATGAGGAGCTGGCGGAGATCGCTTGGTCCTTATGTAATGTCGGTCGCTCGCGGTCGGGAGCTTGGTATCAGCACGATCGCATCGGGCAGAACTACCGGATGACGGAGATGCAGGCGGCTATCGTGCTTGCTCAAATGAGCCGATTGGAAGGGCAGATGCAGCTGAGGGAACAGAATGCGAAGCTGCTCACAGAGCTGTTAGGCCAAATTGACGGAATTTCTGTGGTGAAATCAGAACCACGCATCACACGGCATGCTCATCACTTATATATGTTTAAGCTCGCATCAGAGGTCACGGATCGTATTGAGAAGAGAGATTTCATTCGTAAAGTGAACGCGGAAGGCATTCCGATTAGCCATGGGTACGTCCCGCTTAATCGCAACGAAGCTATTATTAAAGCAACGCGAGACTTGTCAGGAGTAGACCGCTCTTATGCTTGTCCGATCAGCGAACGGCTTAGTGACAAAGAAGTGCTTTGGCTTGGTCAGAACGTATTGCTTGCTGATGAGCAAGCGATGCATGACATCGCAGCAGCTATCCGTAAAGTAATCGAATCGTATTAACAACGGTACTTATTCAATTCATGTATGAAGAGGAATGGTGGCGATGGTGACGATTCCGAAGACGACTTATCAGCTAGGGGTAAGTAAAGTGGATATTACACCTGACTTGCCCGTTCCGCTCGCGGGATTTTCCGTACGCAGTGAGCTTGGTCCTTTTGAGAGCATCGCTCACCGTTTGTATGCGCGAATTTTTGTGTTTGTGACAAGTGACGAAGCGAAGAAGGAGAACGATGGGAGCGGCTGTTCAGCAGATGAAATAGCAGTTCTCATCTCTGCGGATTTGCTCTGGTGGGGCAGCGACCGTGTTCCATTGATGAAGCGGCGAATTCAAGAACGATTCGGGATCGCGGAAGCTGCGATTCTCATGCATGGCACTCATACGCATTCCGGTCCGCAAACGAGCGGAATGTTCACGTCATACTTAGGCGTGATGGATTTAGCCTATGTAGAGGCACTGGAAGATCGCGTGATTGAGGGCATCGATGCGGCATGGCAACATGTCGAGCCTGTTCGAATCGAACAGGGCAATGGCTTCTCGCCACTTGGCATTAATCGTCGTGGCGTGGTGAAGTCGCCGCCGGATACAGGACCGGTCGATCATGAACTGAACGTCATTCGGTTTGTCAATGCGGATGGTCATACGAAAGGGCTGCTCGTCCACTATGCGTGTCATCCGGTCATCACAAGGCAGAATGCAGTGTCTTCCGAATATGTCGGAGTTGCTATGGACACTGTGGAGCAAGCACTAGGCGAAGGGGCAATTGCTGCCTTCTTGCAGGGAACTTGCGGCGATATTAACCCCGGTGACGGTCAACAGGTCCTTCGGGGAGATAACGGAGTCGTCACCTCAATTGGCAAAAACTTCGCTAACAGTATCCTTGAAACGTTGGCGAAGCCGATGCATGCATTGTTGGCATGTCAGCTGCAATGGAGCCTTAGCACAGTTGAACTTCCGCTCGCCTCGCTGCCTGAGCGAGATCAGCTTGAGCAATCAGCTTTAGCGCCAGATGTTCTTGGCGAGTGGAGCAGGATGATGCTGCAGCGATGGGACAGCTTATCGCCAAGTATTCCACTTGAGTTTACGGTGCTGAAGCTTGCTGATGGTCTCACCTTGATCGGCATGAACGCCGAAGTCGTTGTCGATTATGGTCTGTTTATCAAGCGAATAACGGAGGGAGCTGTATTGCCAATCGGCTATACGAATGGGATGTTCGGCTACATCCCGACAGCTGAGCAGCTATCAGAGGGTGGCTACGAAACGCACGAATCGACGTTGTACTTTGCAATGGCTTCGAGCTTTGATCACACGGTCGAGTCGACAGTCAAGCAAGCTTTGCTTCAAATATTGAGCTAATGTAATAGGAGTGAAACATAAAACGGGCGTTCCTTCAGTTGATGGAGGAGCGCCTGTTTTGTGTATGTTATATTTAACCATAATAGAAATGTGACCAAATGAGCTTTCTCGTTGTGTTAGTAGTGAAAGGAGGGTTACCTGCGTGATGGAGACACACTCGCTTCCTAAAGAAGACTTCTACAGCAGATATAGGCTGTACGGAAATATGTTGTTTAAGATTGCTATGGTTCATCTAGGAAATAAAAGTGATGCGGAAGAAGCAGTTCAGGAAGCTTTCATCAAGCTGATCTATAAGTGTCCAACCTTTGTAGATACCGAACACGAGAAGGCATGGGTGATCCGTGTACTTATTAATATTTGTAAAAACATGACCCGCAGCTTATGGAGAAAACGCATTGTATCCATGGAAGAGATCGAAGATTACTGTAACAATGCTTCAGATTCAGCGCTAGTAAAGAGTGTGCTTCGGTTGCCTTTTAAGTACAAAGCGGTGATTCATTTATTTTATTATGAGGATTATGCGGTTAAACAAATAGCGGAAGTGCTTCAAATTAGCGAATCAGCTGTAAAGATGCGGTTGCAGCGCGGCCGTGAGATGTTAAAAATGGAAATGGAGGCGGAATAAGTGAATAAGAAGTCCTATAAAGAAGCATTCGAGAAGATACAGCCAGACGTACAATTCGAACATCGATTAGCGGAGAAAATAACACTGCACGGACAATCTCTTCATTTTAGTCGTACACGAAAGTTCTTTCTTCCGGTTGCTGCCAGCTTTGTAGTTGCTTTATGCATATGGTTATTCGTCGTCCCTTCATTTAAAGAGGAATCTAGTCCGATTGCATCGGGTCCTGCCTCTCAAACAACGGTTGAAGGATCCGTTTTCGTTCCAAAGCTAGAATTACCTAAAGAATCATCAGCAATGATGGATATGATCGGATTGCTCGTGTACCAAGGCAGAATCTATACCCAAACAGCAACGCGTATCCCACCGGAAGCTGCCAAAGCTGTTCTCGGAGAGAAAATTGGTAGAACCAAAGGAAATATTGATGAATGGAGCAGTCAAAAGGAATTTGCAACAGAGTTCGCTTCTTCCATTGGAGAACAGGATATCTTTAAAGTAAAGGGATATAGCAGTGATTTTCGACTTATGACGTATCAGGTTGTCGATGGCCAAATTTATTCGGAGTTTTACGAATGTTTGAACGGGATCACGATTTCGAACGGTGCAGATATAGTAACGAAGTTGAACATCAATGGGAACCTGCAGGCTGCGACTTGGGAGAGGTATGAAAGTTGGAACAATGATAAGAAACAATACGAAGTACTTCCTACAGGGGCTCCGCTCGAGAAGTTCTTACAGTCTGTTAATACCGCAACTCCCATACAGTGGGAGAAGCTCTATAACGAAGGCATTTATGATAAAGGTGGGGCCAATCAAAAGTTTCTATATCTGACGCTTAAGGACCATAGTCAAGTTCGGCTCGATTTATATCAAGGCGGATATGTTAGATATTCAAACGTTCATGTATTTTTTAAACTGGATGACGACGTATTTGCGGCCTTTTGGGATAGCTTGAAGTAGAGGTTGTTTTTGGGGAAAAGGGTTAAAATGGTAAAACTTCCATAGTTCATGTATAATATAGATAAGTTCAACTATGAGAGGGGTGCCAAACATGTTGCAACAAATTTCAGATTATTTATTTATGGGTTCCTTAATCTTCATGGTAATAACCGTAATGATATTTTTCTCAGGGAGCGGCGGTGAATCAAGTTATATTAATGCCGCCAACTCTACTGGGGCTATAACAGACTTACAAATGAAACACGATCACAAAAAAATGGCTAATAAACAGCACATGCAAGTGGTTAAGCTTCTAAAATCATATTTATTTTGGATTCCAGTGGCTGGAATGCTTGTTTCGGTTGTTCTTTCTAAAATATAGAATAAAGTCCAAGAGATGCGAAAGCATCTCTTTTTAATTTTTTAGTTCGTTTCCTTTTAATGGGGAATAGTACCTTCAAATGGAGGTCGATTAAGGTGTCAAAAAATGTGAAGCGCATACTTATACTTGTAATGAGCTGTACGATTCTGATGTCACAAACCGTTGCTGCATCAGAAGGGGCAGAGGTGTTTGATATCGGAAAAGGTGAAGTCATCCGAACCATCCCCAACTCCAACCTTTTACAAACCCAAGTCAAAGAATGGCTTTCTTCCATAAATGGTACTGTAGAATCACTGGAAATTGAGCCGCGTAACGGTATAGCCATCAAGATCCAGCTTACGCCGCCATACAAAATGAATACGCAAAGGATGACGGGAACCGTTACCGAAGTTGTCATGTTCATCAGTACATCTCCCACCTATTACCCAACGCTTCTCATTTTTAAGAAAGAACGCGGGATTACAGCTGTTCATTTTGATAGTAAGAGCTTAAAGACTTTTCTAGAGGAGAACAAGCTCTACGATCCCAGCTTCAACCTAACCAATCCTCCAGCGCGGTAATCAGAGGAATGTCCAGTTTATGTTTTTTTAATAGTTGCTTTAGATGCAGTTAATCTCCATTGCGTATCTTATAGGTAAGTATCTTATAGGTAAGAAGATAACAGGGGAGATATTGGAACGATGAAAACCATGTCGATGACGCAGAAAAAATGGTTATTAAGCTTACATATCCTATTCTCAGCTATCATGCTGGGGACGAGTGTGACGTTTCTCATTTTGAGTATAACGGCTGTAAGCACCAATGATTCAGGATTAATTCTATCGTGTTATAAGGCTATGCATGTGCTATCGGAATCCTCTGTAAGAGCTTCCGTGATCGGAACCATCGTGACTGGGGTACTACTATCTATGTGGACACACTGGGGCTTGGTAAAATACAATTGGATCATAGCGAAAGAGGTGCTAAGTTTGGTGGCCATTCTCTTAGGACCGATTGGCATGTATGTTTGGACATTGCAAGGCATTTCGCTTCTGACTGATGTGGGTGTAGAAAGCGCCAATCAAGGGGCTTATGTAGCTAATACGATCTATTTATTTATTGGAATCGGGTTGCAGATAATTTCGTTAGTGTTGATGTTTTTGCTTTCGGTATTTAAGCCTTGGGGGAAGCGGAAGGTAGTAAAACCGGGTTAAATAAAGTTTCAATACGTCGGAAAAAGGAAGAAAATTTTTTCCATCGCTATCAGTGTTCGACAGTTTTTTCGTTCACCACTCCGTATACTTGAAAAGAATACAGATAAATATGTATCTTTCGGCGGAGGTAGAAATCATGATTATAGTTCCTACGGCCCTATGCCAACCGGGCATGAGGATTGGGAAAGCAGTTTTGTCCGAACACGGACGAGTTATGCTTGGACATCGCGTAGAACTTACACAATTTATGATAAAAAAACTAGTCCAAATGGGACTTGACTTCTTGTATATCGAAGATCGAGAAACCGAAGATATTCCTATAGAAGAATCGATCGAAGAGGAGACCCGCACAATGCTGCGGATGGCGTTGTCTAAGATTTTTCACAAATTCAGCGCTACCTCAACCTTAGGGGGATCGACTACCTCCACCGAAATTTCGCGTATGCTTTTTGATGCGATGTCTAAAGTGATTGAAGATATGAATAAGGGCAGACAGCATCTGGTCTCCATTACCACGTTAAATATGGCTCCGGCCACTACGCTGGAACAGCATTTTTGCCAAAATGCCATCAATGTTTGTGTGTATGCAACGAAACTAGCCATGCTTCAAGGCTACTCACAGAAAGAGCTAATGGAGCTAGGGCTAGGCGCGCTGCTTCATGATGTCGGGAATATACAGATTCCAGCTAAATTGCTGTTGAGTAGTGCAAAGCTGTCGCCAAGCGAATACATGGAGATTCAGAGGCATACGGAGATCGGCTTTTCTATGCTCAGGGAGGATATGGGGATTCCGTTACTGACAGCCATATGTGCCCTTCAGCATCATGAACGGATCGATGGCAGCGGCTACCCTCATCATCTCAAAGGCTTGGAGATACACGAGTATGCTCGTTGGATCGGTATGCTGGATTCCTATGATGCCATGACGCATCCAAGAGCTTATCGGAATTCCATTGCGCCGCATTACGCGCTCGAAATTCTTTATGCGAATGCAGGGAGCTTATATGATATTAAAAAAGTAACCCAATTCCGAAACAAAGTGGCCATTTTTCCTGTTGGACAAGGCGTGAAACTGAGTACAGGGGAGATGGGTGTGGTCTGCCGACAAAACGGATACGTTCCATCGCGCCCCGTTGTCAGAGTGCTTAAGAACGAGCGAGGAGAGAAGCTAAAGACTCATTATGAAATTGATCTTTCAACTTCGCTTCATGTGATGATCGATAATATTAGTGAAACCGCGATATATTTGTGATGGAACAATGAATGAAAAAGCAGGATAGGAACGGGCCTAAGCGCCTAATTCCTGTCCTGCTTTAGCTTGGGGTCTAATCAGTAATATTTCTTGTATAATATTCAATAATGTCTTTACGACGAATAATACCCAGGAAGACACGATCGCGATCGACTACGGGAACAAAGTTCTGGTCAGCGGCAAGCGCCAGCATATCCTCCATATGCGCATCGATGGCGACGCACTCGTTATATATCCGTTTGCGGATGTTGGTGACAGAAACTTCGTGCATATTCTCGAAATTTAGACCCGGAGTACACTTCAGCTTCCATAGCAAATCTCCTTCGGATAAGGTTCCGACATATTTCCCTTCTTCATCGATAATAGGTATCGCTGTATAATGGCAGGCTTCCAGCCGCTCGATCGCTTCTTTCATTGAAGCTGAAGTCGTTAGGTAGGAGACTTTGTCCTTAGGTAGTAAAAATGATTTAATTTCCACTTGGTATCGCTCCTTTACTTCCAAAATTACTTTCACTATTTAATTAAAACATATATTCGTCATGAAAGTGTAAATTGGAAGGGTGTAATAAATGGAAATTGACATTTTTTTAAGGGTGGAAGTCCTATTTGCATGGAGATGGTTAGGCTGTAAAGTGAGAAACATGTCCTATTTATGCTTGGCCTTTTGCTTCAACCAAAAATCAGGTGGCACGTAGCTGATAAGCGTATAATCGATTTCATGACCTGAATCAGTAGCTAATTGAACAAGCAGCATATCATTTTTATTCGCTGGTTGGAGGTCACCTGTTTTAATCGTAATCACTACAACGCCATCACGTTTTGGATTTCCCACGACTACTACTTGATTACCTTTCGTATAAACTGCTGTAATCTCCGTTTGAAAAACAACGATATACATGTCTAATGCCGTCTCATTTTGGAACATTTCAATGCTAAAGCCCATGTCTTTTTCGAAATTCATCCAATTGGAAAGACCAATATCATAATTGGTAAACAAGCGATGCGAGGCGTAATAAATACGTGAAGGGATATAACTCCAACGGCCACCCCAGTAGGTACTATGCCAATGCGGCTCATAAACCGGCCTTACGTAATCTGGCATATTTTTATTGATTGAGTAAGGAATTTTGGTACCTTGATGGATCACATCGTGAATGGTGACAGTACGTGATGGGTACTGCTTCTTGAGATTTGTTTGAAATGGTAGCTCATCCATATGCGTTGGAAGCGGGGGTTCAAGACGCTTGAGTCGTTTTTCAAGCTCGTCAGTTTGGTTTTTAGGTTCATCCGCAACCTGCACTGCATATGTGTTTATGTGTAAGAGGGAGTAAGCAAACAGCATTGTACATATGAGGAAATAGCATTTTCTTATTTTTGACATGTGGACACCTCGTGGATATTGTGAAGCTTTTCGAATGAAATTATGTAGCCAAGAATCGCAAATTTGACAGAACCTTCCTATTTCTCCAACGTCTAATTGTTATGTATTGAGTGGGAGGGACGAAATGAGAATTTGGCTAATCGGTATCAGCCTTATTGGTGTGTTGTTAGTAGGGGTTGGACTAGGCTTAACATTTCGAAGTCAAACGACGGAGGAGGTGAGCTTAGTCACTGCTACCCCAACGATTGCTGCACAGAGCTCGTCGTTAAAGGACAGGGATACGTTACTGCGCATCATATCAAGAGTTCATGACAGTTATGAAGGGTTCGAATATACGGAAGATCAACTGAAGGAGCTTCAAGCTAATCCCGAGAACAAGACGTATAGCAAGGTCCTTGAGAAGTTTGTACGCTCTAGATTAAAACAGGAGCTCGCTACCTTTCAAACGATCGGCAAGCAAGTCAATCCTCGAACTCTCCTTATAACTACAGAAGATCAACAGGCCTACATGGTCCATATGAAGAAAGATTATACGCATGAGGGAATCTGGCTTGTAAGTACATTTATAGATTATATGCCACAGGGGGATCAAATTCCGGAAATTTATAAATCAATTACGTTAGATCAAGCACCGGGGGAAGTAAAGGAATGGGCGCAAAGACTAATGAAACAACCGGAGTGGATAAAAGAATACCGAAAGTTCGGCGATAAAACATATGCGTTGATCAAGTCGTCCTCGTCATTCTCAGATTCAGTAGAGCTGGAGGAGTTGAGGAATTTTGCAGGAGAAGTAGTTATCTCGTACCAGTCTTATCAATACGCCGCGAATACTCAGAAGGATCTTATAAACGATTATTTACTGTTGGAAATACCCTCGGGATTGATGCTCAGAGAAGTAACCTTTCAGAACTCCTATTCCAATTTCCCGCTAATTGATGGTGAAGAGCCTGTGCCAGGCGACAATAGTACGATAGCTCATTTGAAGAATAAGATCGTATTAGATCCGAAATTTATGGAGTTAGCAGCAATGGGCAAAATAAGAGGCATTGAGTATGGCATCGGAGCTTCACGGGATGAAGTTGTAGCCAAATGGGGGAACCCACATGAAATCGGGACTAGGCAGGTCGAATTTTTACGGTGGCATCATTATCAATTGTATTTTTGGCCGCCTGATAATCGGATCGGTGCCATTCGCGTTCTCGCTGAGTCGGTTGATTATACATTGCCAGAAATTAAGAAGGCTCTTGGAAACCCTAAGAGTGAAATCAATGGCGAAGATGGTGTTTGGAGCTTGTTCTACGTTGCTGGCGAGTATGAATTGTACATCAATGCTACTTCAAAAGATGGCAAGGTTGAGTCTTTGATGTTAAAAAAGAAAGCTTAGGAAACACTAGGAGGGTGTACACATTTGACGATGAAGGTCGGAGTACAACATGATCAGAAATTCAATACCTAGGGTACGAATGAAATGCTAACAAGACTCGACATCCCCTTTTCGCGAAACTGGCTGCTACATGCAATGATAGTTGTGTTCGTGTTGTATTGGGGTTACATGGCCTTTTCACCAACGCATCGGATACAGTGGTTAATGGAGAACCTTTTACTCGTTGTTGTTGTACTGGTTCTAGCGTTTACGTATAAAGTTTTTCACTTCTCTAACCTGTCCTACCTATATATTTTCATCTTTCTAATGTTGCATACGTATGGTGCACATTACACTTACCAAAAGACCCCGTTCGATATATGGTTGAAAGCTTCGTTTCATACGGAGAGAAGTTATTACGATCGGGTTGTTCATTTCTTTTTTGGGCTGTTCTGGGCCTATCCATTTCGTGAAATCCTTATACGGGTTGTCGGTTTACGGAGATTTTGGTCATATGCCATTACCGCGGCAGTCGTTCTTAGTTTCAGTGCCAGCTTCGAAATTATCGAGATGGGTGCTGCATATACGACGGAAAAATATGGAGAGGAATATGTTGGCATGCAAGGGGATGTGTTCGACTCGCATAAGGACATGGCGCTTGGCTTAGCTGGTGCGGTTATATTTCTAGCTATATTGGCATGGGTACGTTGGGGGCAAAAGAAAAAAATGAGGAGCTAAGCGCAAACGCCTTAGCTCCTTTACCTAATTATGTTATGTGCGACGCATATAAGCAATAACTGTGATTGGGGCAAAGATCGCCACAATGACAATCGCTCCGAAAAGCGAGATCGTGAGATCCCAACCTACCGTACCTTGATTCGCCAGTTCTCGAACGGCGGAGACGAGGTGGGAGATCGGGTTGATTTTAACAAACCATTGCAGCCAGTTAGGCATCGTGTCTACCGGAACGAACGCGTTGGATAGAAACGTTAGCGGGAACAGAACAAGCATGGAGATACCTTGAACACTGGACGCCGTACGCGCAATGACGCCGAAGAAAGCAAAGATCCAGCTGATGGCCCATGAGCAGAAAATAACAAGCAGTGCGGCGATGGCAACATTAGCTAAGCCGCCTTCAGGACGATAACCCATGATGAATCCCATGGAGAATGTGAGTACCGTCGCAATGGTATACCGTATGGTATCGGCCAGCAAGGCTCCAGCGAGAGGGGCTATACGTGCGATGGGCAGCGATTTGAAGCGATCGAAAACGCCTTTATCCATATCCTCCCGCAGCTGGACGCCGGTGACGATCGACGTTGTGATGACCGTCTGTACGAGAATCCCGGGAATAATGACAGGTAAGTAGCTTACGACGTCACCGGAAATGGCTCCGCCGAAGATATAAGTAAACATTAAGGTGAAAATGATAGGTTGGAGCGTAACGTCGAACAGTTGCTCAGGTGTACGACGAATTTTTAGCAAGCCGCGATAAGCCATCGTCAAAGAATTTCGTACGGATTGGCGGAAGCTTGTGTGGTTTTTTAGACGCCGCTCATAAGCTGGTTTAATGGATGTACTCATACTCTTGCCTCCTGTTTGTTTCTAGATACTGCTGACGATGTATCTGCATCGTTCTCTTGAACACCGTGGCCAGTTATCGTTAAAAAGACTTCATCAAGCGTAGGCTTCTGCACACTCATCTCCGCCAAGTGAATGCCTGCTTCACGCAGAGAGATCAGCAGATCCGTCACACGATCGGCATTCGCCATTGGCGCTGAGATCTTACCCGCTGCCAAGGTGGATGGAACCTTGAGCACCTGCTCGACGGTTCGACGAGCTTGTTCAATGTCCGAGGGATTATGAACAACTAGCTGCAACGACGAGGTGCCGACCGATGCTTTCAGTTCATCGACTGTACCCTCAGCGACGACTCGACCACGGTCGATCACCGCAATGCGGTCAGCCAGCTGATCAGCCTCTTCGAGGTATTGCGTTGTAAGCAAAATCGTGGAACCCGTGTCGACCAACCGACGAATCGTATCCCACATTTGTGCACGTGTACGCGGGTCTAAGCCGGTTGTCGGTTCATCCAAGAAGATGAGAGGAGGCTGCGCAATCAGGCTCGCGGCGAGATCTAGGCGTCGTCTCATACCGCCTGAGAAATTTTTCAAGGGGCGCTTAGCGGCCTCGGTTAGGCCAAATTCCTCAAGCAGCTCATCTGATTTAAGCTTCGCTTCTTTCCGACTGAGCCCGAGCAGCCGGGAGAAAATAATTAAGTTCTCTGTCGCGCTAAGCGACTCATCGACCGAGGCATATTGACCGGTTACCCCAATCAATTGCCGAACGATCTGCGATTCCTTCACAACATCGTAGCCAAAGATTTTCGCTGAACCTGCATCAGGTCTAAGTAATGTTGCCAACATATTAATGGTTGTAGTTTTTCCCGCGCCATTCGGTCCGAGTACGCCGTATATCGTACCTGCCTTCACATTCAAATTGACGCCATCTACGGCACGATTTTCTCCGAATGTTTTGACAAGTCCACGTGCTTCGACAGCCAAAACGTCTTGGGTGATCTTCTTTAAAGAATCCAATGTAATTCCTCCTAGAAAACAATTGATGAAGCGATTGTAACGTACATTTTTAAACTGAATATAAACACATGGGTTGGATTTTACCTAAGGAGAGTTTCTTTATAGTTATCCTTTACTTCGAATTGGTAAATCCTATTATGATATGATGTGTTCATTGCTAGTACTGGAGGAATTATTCATGTCATTAATTAATGTTTCAAACCTAACGTTTGCCTATGACGGCAGCTACGATAACATATTTGAAAACGTCAATTTTCAAATCGATACTGATTGGAAATTAGGATTTACGGGAAGAAACGGGCGAGGGAAAACCACATTTCTTAACTTATTGCTGGGCAAATACGAGTTCAGTGGTCATATTTCTGCGAAAGTTACCTTCGAATATTTCCCTTTCCAAGTCGAACATAAACAATGGAACACACTTGATATTATTCAAAGCATTATCCCGGATCATCAGCATTGGGAATTAATGAGGGAATTATCTTTGCTTAGAGTAACAGAAGATGTTCTCTATCGCCCCTTTGATTCATTGTCTCATGGGGAGCAGACGAAAGTGTTATTAGCAGCGCTTTTTCTCAAGGAAAATAGCTTTCTGTTAATTGATGAGCCAACGAATCATCTGGATATGAAGGCTCGCGAGCTGGTCAGTCAATATTTGAATACCAAAAGCGGATTCATTCTTGTGTCTCACGACAGATCGTTCCTGGATAACTGTGTGGACCATATTTTGTCCATTAATAAGACCAATATCGAAATCCAGAGGGGTAATTTCTCCACATGGTGGGAAAATAAACAGCGACAGGATCACTTTGAGCTCACCGAAAACGAAAAGCTGAAGAAAGACATTAAACGCTTATCTGAATCTGCGAAACGAACGAGCACCTGGTCACATGAGGTTGAGAAAACGAAAAACGGTTCTGGACCGGTAGATAAAGGCTATATTGGTCATATGGCAGCTAAAATGATGAAGCGCTCTAAATCGATCGAACAGCGACAGCAATCTGCGATCGATGAAAAATCGAAGCTTCTGAAGAATCTTGAAGGCTCAGAAGAATTAAAAATTACCCAATTGGCTTATCATAAAAATCAACTTGCCGAGCTCGATCGGGTGTCGATTTATTATGGCGAAAAGCAAATTTGTCAGGATATCAGCTTTACGATTGAAAAAGGCGACCGAATTGCCCTCTCAGGACAAAATGGTTCTGGCAAATCCAGCATTATTAAGCTGCTATGTGGTCAGGACATCACTTATAGCGGTACATTTAGAATCGGAAGTCAGCTTCAAATCTCGTATGTGTCCCAGGATACCTCACATCTGCAAGGAAATTTAACGGATTTTGCGAGGAAGCAGGGGATTGATGAGAGCCTCTTCAAAGCGATTTTAAGAAAGCTGGACTTCGCCAGAGTTCAATTCGAAAAGGATATCTCCTCTTACAGCGGTGGACAAAAGAAGAAAGTGCTAATCGCCAAAAGCCTGAGCGAAAAAGCACATTTGCACATTTGGGATGAACCGCTCAATTTTATCGATGTTATTTCACGCATGCAGATCGAAGAACTATTGCTTGAATATGCGCCAACTATGGTATTTGTAGAGCATGACAGACAATTTTGCGAAAATGTTGCAACTAAAATCATTGAACTTTGAGGATATGTCTCTGATACAATGCGGGGCTGAATAATGGGGTAAGAGCCTGAGTAATCAGGCTTTTTTTATTGGTTTGTTCCTTAATGACATTAACTATTGTGGAATTTGCGATTCTTTACTTCTAGCAAGAAAACTCTAGAATAGAAGTATGGATTGAAGTTATTATTGGGAGTTGACTAGCCTTGTACTTGAGAAGACTCGAGATTCAAAAGAATGAGCAGATCGATGCGGATAAGTATCCTTTTACAATCCCCTCCATACAATCGTTGACGTCGATTTCCTTTCAGAAAAATGTCACTTTTTTCGTTGGTGAGAATGGTTCTGGCAAATCTACGATCCTTGAGGCTATTGCTTATCAATGCGGCTTTAACACGGCAAGCGGAGGCCGTAACAATGTGTATGACGTCAATGCATCACAGTCCGTGTTAGGGGAGTATTTGCGTCTTTCTTGGATGCCCAAAATTACGAACGGTTTTTTTCTACGAGCCGAAACTTTCTATAACTTTGCCAGCCATATCGATACGATGCCCGAAAGCTTGCGTTATTATGGCGGCCGCTCGTTACATGAGCAATCGCACGGTGAGGCTTTTCTTTCCCTTTTTAAACACCGATTTGGGAAAAAAGCAATATATCTGCTCGATGAACCAGAGGCAGCTTTATCTCCGGCTAGGCAGTTGGCTTTAATGCGCGTGATCAAGGATTTGGAACATGAAGCTCAGTTCATTATCGCGACGCATTCTCCGATACTGCTCGGATATCCAGATGCGCAGATTCTGAATTTTGATGATCAGCCGATTAATGAAATACAATATGAAGAAACACTGCACTATATGATTACGAAACGGTTTCTAGACAATCGCAAAATGATTCTAGATGAGTTGTTTGAGGATTGAGAGCAGAGCGTGTGGAATCCTACAAAAGTTGGGGGATAGCAGTAAGATATGAAATCAAAATTAATACTAGTAGAAGGTTTACCGGGGTCAGGGAAATCAACAACAGCTAATCTTATTTATGAGATTTTAACGGAAATGAAGGTAGATGCTAAGATATTTTTGGAAGGGAATCTAGATCATCCCGCTGATTATGATGGCGTCGCCTTTTACACTTCAAGTGAATTTGAGCAAGTAATGGCTTCGTCTACTCCAGAATTGAAAGCTACATTGCTTGAACGAGTTAGTGAACAAAATGGGTCGTATTTCTTACCCTACCAGAAGCTCTTAACAGAGTATGAGGGGGGAATTCCCGAGGAAATTTCACGCTCATTTTATGCCCATGACATTTATGAATTGCCATTGAACCTTAGTCAACAGTTGATTTCGGAGAAATGGAATCAATTCGCTGCACATGCGCAGAACGAGGATTGTGTCTACGTATTTGAATGCTGTTTTATCCAAAATCCGGTGACGCTCGGCATGATCAAGCATGATGCAGCTACGAATGAGGTCATTCATCAGGTTATGGATTTAGCAGAAATCATCGCCACATTGAATCCTCTCTTGATCTATGTCGAGCAATCAGACCTTGACTTCTCGTTTCGAAAAGCAGTTCAGGAAAGACCATCCGATTGGTCCACTGGATTTATACATTATTACACCAATCAAGGATTTGGGAAGGCGAGAGGTTACACAGGGCTGGAAGGGACTCTACAGGTCCTACAAGCAAGGGCTAATGTGGAAAATGAAATACTTGAACAATTACCGATGAATACGGTTCGGGTCAATAATTCTTCGTACGAGATTCAACGACATAAGGAAGAGTTAATGGACATTCTCCGAACATCCCTGAGCAAGTAACTTTCACTTTTGCCTGACCTGCTTTATTAAGATAATCAGTGGTAGGAAAAGAGTGCCTCGCTAGAATTCTAGGTGAATGAGATTACCGCATATTGTATAATGATTAACGTAATGATGACGAAAGAACTGAACAAATAAAAGGGGATAAAAATGAACCAAGAGGATGTCAAGCAACGAATTAAAGATTATCAGCAGGCAGATGGCGTACAGCCTCTTAATTGTGGACTCAATAGTAAACATGAGAAGTTATACCCTAAGATTCTAGAACAAGGGTTGGTTCTTCTTTGCCCTAATTGCAATTACACGCAGACTTACATTCCTGATCTCTTCTTCGATAATGGTTTTTATGAGTGGCTGCGAGGCATGAAGAGATTGATCTAGGGTGAAAGCGATTTAAGTTGTATGGCGACAAGAACATAGTGCTAAAAAATCCCCGTTAAACGGGGATTTTTTATTTCAATGGGAGATTAAAATAACAAATGTAATAATTTGAAAATCTTAAGACAATAGTGGTATGGTAAAATACGGATAAGCGAAATATCCACGTTAATTAAATAAATAAGCAAAAGCTACAATCGCTACTGAAGCATAGAAAAAGAAATCTAACAATTTCCAAGAGCTCACTGAACTTACGGCTCTATAAGCAGAAATAACAAATATGATGAGCATCGCAATTTGAATCAAGAAATGGGAGATATAGATATGCAAGGTGATCTCCTCCTACTTTCTAATGTCATAAGCCAGTCTATTCAAATTGGATTAAATATGTTTGTACGGGCTACTATTAGTATTAATTTGGGGATGGCCGCAGTCCTGAAAGTCCTGGAGATTAGTCTTGGGTTCATCTTTTATCATTCAGAAGGAGTGTGAAAAGTATGTTTCATGTAAAAGATATTTTATCCAATCAGTTGTTAGCAAATACTAATGACCCTAGTTGGTACCTACCTTTTTCCGAGGCAGTTGATAATTTGTCAGAGGAAGTAGCGTTTTGGAAACCCAGTGAAGATAGTAATAGTATCGCTGAAATTGTGCAGCATTTACTGTATTGGAATGAAACTTGGCAAACCAGGTACCAAAAATCTCATATCAATGCTGTGCCTTCCTTAGGAGATAATAATAGAAGTTTTATTATTCCCGAAGATCAAAAGTTTACTGACTTAAAAGAACAACTATTAGAGGTGCTTTTAAATTGGCAAGAACTTCTTACTGAAGAAAAAGTCGAAAGTGATGTAATAGGATTCCCAGAGGCTGCCAAGTGGTGGGAAATAATCGGAAACGTCACAACTCATAATGCATATCACATTGGTCAAATCTGTTATATTCGTAAGCTACAAAAGAGTTGGAAAGCAAATGCGAACTAAGAAAATTTATCTGGAAGAATAACATAGTAAGGATAAATTAATGTTTTTTCTCAAAATCATGATTTCTTTGAACTAAAGGAGGATATTATGAAACCAATTATGATTGATTTTCCAGATGAGTTTCATACTGAACGATTAGTAATTAGAATGCCAAAACAAGGGGATGGTAAGGTTGTTTTTGAAGCCGTTAATGCTTCGATAGATGAGTTGAAACCTTGGTTAAAGTTTGTTCAAAATGAGCAAACCGAATATGATATTGAACTTGCAGTTAG
This sequence comes from Paenibacillus sp. J22P90, assembly GCF_059692195.1. Classification (NCBI taxonomy): domain Bacteria; kingdom Bacillati; phylum Bacillota; class Bacilli; order Caryophanales; family Paenibacillaceae; genus Paenibacillus; species Paenibacillus sp. J22P90. The sequence goes on along the minus strand of NZ_JCAUAY010000004.1, from coordinate 219,515 downwards.
AGAGGCACAAGTTAGATTTTTAAGTCGTGAAAATCTAAGATTCCTTGTCTTTTTGAAAGAAACGGGGCAATTTGTTGCTACGTCAAGCTTACATAATATAGATTGGGATGTACGGAAATTTGAAATTGGATATTGGATAAATACACTTTTTAGTTGCAATGGGTATATGACTGAAGCAGTTGAAGGTATTTGTAATTTTGCTTTTAGCCAGTTGAATGCTCGAAGATTGGAAATACGTTGCGATACTAAAAATACTAGAAGCAAGTTGATACCTGAACGATTACACTTTGAACTTGAGGGTATTATCAAGAACGAAGATTTATCGGCTGATGGAAGCGAATTGAGGGACACATACATTTTTGCAAAGATAAAACGATGACATGTTATGTTAAACTATTAATGGGAATGTATGTTTGATTTTGTGATTTTCCAAATGACAAGGCGAATAGGGGTAGTTGAGAAATCACTTTAAGGAGCCGATGTGTAGATGATCCAATTGACGATCCGCCAGGCACGGCAATTTCTGCTGTTGAAGCACGGGCTGTTGGGCGATTATCAATATGCTGGAAAGCAGGGAGTATTGGATTTTGTGCGGCAGGTCGGCTGTATTCAATACGATCCTATCGATGTTTGCGGAAAAAACGCCGAACTGGTGTTGCAGTCGCGAATCAAAGGATTTACTAAAAACATGCTCGCCGAGTTGCTATATCAGGATAGAAGCCTTGTCGATTATCCAGACAAGAACTTGGCCATATTCCCTGTCGAGGACTGGCCGTATTTTGAACGATACAGGCAGGCCGCGCGGCAACATGCCAAGCGCTATCCCGAAATGGAATCGTTGATAGAACAGGTACGGGTTAACATTCATAATCGCGGTGCGCTAAGTTCGGATGATCTAAAATTAGATGGAAACTTCGCTTGGCAATCGGCCATCCACTGGAGCAGCGGAAACAATTCATCCCGGTCGGTGCTGGAGCAGATGTACTCGACAGGCGAGTTGATTATTCATCACAAAAATGGAACGCGTAAATATTACGATATGGCCGAGAAGTACATTCAACCAGATCTGTTGAATGCACCGGAGCCATTGGAGGACGAGCTTGAGCATCACAAATGGCGAGTACTGCGTCGAATAGGTGCTGTTGGCCTTTTATGGAATCGCGCATCCGATGCTTGGCTGAACATATGGGGATTGAAATCGGAGCAGCGCAACGAGGTTTTCCGTCGGCTGTTGCATGAAAATAGCGTTGTTGCTGTTGCCGTGGATCAAATGAAGGATATACTGTACTGTTGCATGGAAGACTTACCACTAATTGAAGCCGTCCTGCAGAATCCGACACCGAAATGGCGTTGCGAACTGATTGCCCCACTAGATAGTTTCATATGGGACAGAAAACTGATCAACGAATTGTTTGGATTCGATTACACCTGGGAGATTTACATACCTGCAATCAAACGGAAATTTGGCTATTATGTTTTGCCTCTACTATACGGAGAAAACCTCATTGGACGAGCCGAGGTAATCGCGGAGCGAAAATCAGGGACGCTCGTTGTTAAAAACATCTGGTTCGAGAACGACTTTAAACCAACAAAGCAAATGCAAATAGCCTTGAACGATTGTTTTCATTTGCATTATTCAACGAATGCGAGACGATTTCATTAAAATCTATGAATTGATTTTTCCAGCTGCTCCTTTTGTCATGTCAATAAGGTATTGGGAGAAAAGAACTTAACAATCAATATCACACGGGGGACAATCATGAATGAGTCGTATGAATTGCAATTCTGAATATACCTCCAAGGATTTGAGGCGTAATTGAGATACTTGACTATTTATTATCTCTCGTGATTAGTCCGAAAATAAACAGGACAACCCCTATAAGCGGAATTATTACTTCAAACAGATGTAATCTTATATGCATATTGGTTTGAACATAATACATCAGTACAAAGAGAAATATACCTGATAGCATTAATTTGGTTGATGGCATTAGTTGATCACCTCAGTCCAAGTTTATCATATTGCACGGATGAATGGTAAGCTAACGCAGAAGAGTAGAATGGAACAAAACGGTAGTTTCTAATAATTTTGTTCGAAACTGAAAATGAAATTTCCTTTGTTAATCTAACGGTGAATTATAGTTTCACGACAGCAGGCTGCCATTAAAACTGGGCGGCCTGTTAGGTTTTTGGGCAGTAGAGCGTGGTTGGGTTGATACAGCCTGTCGGTTAGGCAGTTTCGGTTTTCTTGGCATACCTTTCACGTACGTAGGAGCGATATTAAATACAAAAAATGACTCAGCACGAAGAAAGATTGCAGTAATTGGTATTACGCTCAGTTGACCTCTAGATTAGGCCGCAACTTGTATTGAAGAGTGGGAAACCACTCTTCTTGTTGTTTATGTCGAAATTAAATCTAAATGAATTATCATCTTGAAAATAATTTTGACGAATGAGTGAAGCACTTGACACTGTTATATACTGTTGTATACTGTTTATTGTACAGGAGGCGAATAAACTGAATATTATCATTCAACATTCATCAATGGTTCCGATTTATGAACAAATTATTGATCAAATTAGAGGACAAATTATAAAACAAAAATTAAAGGAAAACTATACACTACCTTCAGTACGAAGTTTAGCTAAAGAGCTTAACGTTAGTGCTTTAACAGTAAAGAAAGCCTATGATGTGCTCGAACAATCAGGGTTAATTGTTACTGTACATGGAAAAGGTAGCTTTGTCGCAACTTTAAATCTGGAAATTGAGAAAGAAGCTCAACAAAAGGAAATTCAAGATGAGCTAGAATTAATAATCAAAAAGGCTGATTTTTATGGGATTTCGAAGAATGAATTACTAGAATTATTTAATCTTTTATTGGAGGGATAGCAATGTTAGAAGTGAAAAATGTTAAGAAGAAATATAATAATTTTCAATTAGATTGTTCATTCGCTATTGGAGATGATCAAGTTGTTGGATTGGTCGGTCGGAATGGAGTTGGGAAAACTACAATTTTTCGCTCGATACTAGGTTTACTCCGTCCAGACTCAGGAGAGATCCGATTATTTGGAAAAAGTGTTTCTCTGCTTACCGAAAACGACAAAGAGCGAATGGGTGTTACTTTTCCAAACAGCTTTTTTTCTGAAGAATTTACAATTAATGAGATCAAAAAAATTATGAGTGCTACTTATCCTACTAAATTTAATGCTTCTAACTTTGATCAAAAATGTGGTCAGCTACAATTGCCTATCGATAAAAAAGTGAAGAACTTTTCGACAGGTATGCAAGCTAAGTTGAAAGTACTATTAGCAATGTCTCATGAGGCTGATTTCTTACTTTTAGATGAACCAACATCAGGATTAGATGTGATTGTAAGGAACGAAATTCTAGGTATGCTACAAGAGTATCTAGCTCAGAAAAATAGTCGGAGTATTTTAATTAGCTCACATATCTCTAGTGATTTAGAACAAATATGTGATCATATCATTTTGGTTGACGATGGAAAAGTAATTTTATATGAAGAGACAGATAATGTTCTAAATAGTTATGGTATTTTGAAGGTATCTGCTGAGGATTATCCTAGGTTAGAAAAAGAATATATTCTTGCAACAAAAAAAAGAAGTTATGGTTATGCTTGTTTAACAAATGAAAGACAATTCTATCAAGAAAATTATCCGAAACTTGCAATAGAAAAAGGCTCGATAGACGAAGTATTGCAGCTATTAACGAAGGAGGATGAACAATGAAGGGTTTATGGGTAAAAGATTTATTAGTTTTGAAACGACAGAAGTTAGCTGTCATCCTTACATTAATTTTAGCTATATTTAGTTTGTTGTTTTTTGGTCAAAAGGGTATTATTATCGGCATGGGTATTTTTTCAGTAACACTTTCCTTTGTCATATTAAATTCTCTGACATTTGATCAACAAAATCATGGACTGATGTATCTGTTTACAATGCCCTTTAGGAAGAAACAATATGTTACTCAGAAGTATCTATTTCTTATATTTGCTACAATCTGCTCTGTAGTAATAATGTCGATTATTACTGAAGTATTTTCAGAGATAGCAAATTGGGATTTTAGTTTTGTAGATATATTTATTCGTATTTATGGTGTTGGAGTAGCGGTTTTAATCATTCTAATCCTAACAACACAGTTTCAAATCAAACATGGACCGGAAAAGGTTCAAGTTGCAATGTCAATGATTGGGGCAATTGTTGTTATTGTGGTTGGAGGAATTATAGCGTCAGTGAAATACACGGAATTTGGTAAGAACGTTTTTAATCGAATTTCAAATTATTACATTGACTTTGGAGCTCTTCCATTTATGGTACTTTTTACGATACTAGGAACAGTTGTGATCAGTTTATCTTGTAACAAAAGTATCAAAACCATTGAGACAATGGACATTCAATAATGGCTTAAGAGATTAACCGAAGATGGCGGAAAGTCAAGAACTAGAGTTGAATATTTTCACATGATTAAAACCTCATTTTCATCTTAATGATTGAACTAATGTAAGAATGTTCGTTCAATCAAACCTGGGAGCAGATTGCCGTGGCATCTGCTCCTTTTGACATTGTCATTAAGCTATTGGACAGTAATGTTTAGTTATAATTAAACATGGACATCATCAAGAAACATTTTTTGGTGAAATTATGTAATAAAAATGACATCAGCTGGAGTGGATTTTATGCTTTCTGAAGAAGGTTATGCCAAGGTGGATTTAGATACGCTTATGGCAGATATTTACAGCCATGTTGGAGGAGACTATATTTGTAACCTAATAAGACAAGGTTTTAATAAGTTTTTAGTATACACTGGACATGGTGGCTCATATTGGGAGGGAGCATTTGTCAATCAAAGGTTTGAAACAATTCCTAGAAGAGGGATACCGTCGAAAAACTCAAACATAAAAAAATGCGCCACTTGTGGGCACATAAGTTTGTCAGTCAGTATTATGGTTTAAGTTTAGCAATAACCGTAACAGTTACAGAACGAATGCTGTTAGTTGGGTTCCATGCTGTAAAGGTCCAATGGTCTTCCGCATCTGAGTAGCTGTTGAGCATGTAGCCTTTTTGGTTGTCACTAAACGTCCAAGATCCACTGATGATATTGTAGTCGTTTCCTCTGACACCAATTCTGCGAAAACTGTTTGGTGCTATGTTTGTAGTTGAAATTACGAACCGTCCGAATCCATCACCTAAATCGGTTACTTTGATTGCATTTTTGATGCTGTAGTTAACTGTACGTGCGGCAGTGTATTTTTTGCCTGTTTTGAGTTCTGCTCTTTTAATCACTGCAAGGGCTTTTTTGCTAATCATCTGGCATTCTCCTTTCTTAAACGGGATAGTATAGTAGATGCTAGAATCATATATTCCGTAAGGGACATTTTTGACGGGAAAGTAGTGGAATTCATTTACATTTTGTTATGGTACAGCCATCAATTCACATTACCAGTAGATAAGGCAGAACGATTAAAAGATTTATCAATAGCAGATGGGTGGAACTCAGATCCAATACGTTGACATTCTCAAAAGAGAAAGTGTTAAAAGGGGGGACTTGCATGACGAATGCACTAGGACAAAAGCTGGGAGAAGGCGCATGTGCGGAAGTATTCGAATGGGAAGATGGCAGCAAAATTGTAAAATTGGCAAAGCCTAACACAAGCTCAGCTGCTTTAGAAAGAGAATGGAAGCATTGTCGAAGTGCTTGGGAGTGCGTGCTGCCTGTGCCGGAGCCTTTTGGCCTAGTTACTGTAGAAGGGAGACCGGGCGTTGTTTTTGAACGGATTTATGGCGAGTCCATCTTAAACCGTTTTATAACCAAGACGATAGGGCCGAATAAACGAGAGAACGGACTGGATTTGTTCGAAGATCATTTAGAGGCGCGGATCACGGCTCGGCTTTTGTATCAACGTTTAATCCCTTCGAGACAGATGTTTAAATTCAGAACAAAAAAGAAAAGCTGTACTTGGTATGATTGATATGTTGGTTATAGTATTATGGATAATAGAATTACTACTTAAATAAGCGTTAATAAAATAAACCTAGGAGGATTACATGTCCTGGAGCAAATTGAAGCAACAACTGGAGAGTTTTCTCTGTCCTGCGTTAATTGGGAAAGTCGAATACCGTGCAACCGGTTACCGTTATTTACCCGATAAAGCAGGACTTTGTTATATTGCTGTAGATAAAAAGAACGTTCTTAATATGAGTGATGTAACTACACTAATCAAATGGTATCAGACAGAGCTGGAGATTAAGAATGATTCAGATATCCAAATTCCGATCAACAATGAAGAAATTGAAGCGGTCAGAAAAGATACCAAGGGGTTAGTTCCGGAGGAACGTCTAAAAGTAATTGCAAGAGGTAGAAGAATATCAGAATATGCAAAGGAGATTTTGTCAGCACAGTCATCATTAAGTAAATCAAACTTTAGTGTATCGGCTAATAAGTTTTTATCCCTTTCTATAGAGGAAAGCTTAGAAACCAATGATATCTTATTAAATATTCTAGCATTGGTGGACAGGCGTGTTGGTAAAAGGCGGATTTTAAATATGAGTGAGAAGATAAAGTTAAAGCATCCAATTGTACAGTATTTTTATGAACTACGACTAAGTACGTTTTGAAAATAATAACTTATTCACCACCAATTAAGTTGATGGTACTTGGTCGTATCAAGGTAGGTATTCCGATGAAATGTTTATGTACCTTACAAACCAAAATACCTTCGTTTATTTTGGTTATTTTAATCTTTGGATTTTTATGGATTGGATTAAGAAGTGTTATCCACCAACAACTTATTGAACTAGACGAGATAGAGAAAATTATATATTTTTGGGGATTAATAAGCTTGGGCATAGTCATTCTTATTGCGTTTTTAGTGGCACTGGTTAGTAAAATTATTAGAAAGAAGTTCAATTTAACTTTTCTGAAGTTACTATTTGTTTGTTTATTAGCTTGGGTAATAACTGCATTCCTGTTTATAATTACAGTTATTCAAAATCTCGAAATAGGTTTGTAGATCAGTGGGCTCGATTAGCCGCGCTCCTATGATAATATAATTCCTATCCATTGATAAAAAGAAAGGTTGATTAACATGAAGACTTCTATCAAAGATAAAGCAGTGTCGTTTTTGCAGTTGGTGGCATCGGGTGAGGTTCGTGAAGCATACGAGAGATACATTGGTCCTGGTTTCCGGCACCATAATCCCTTTTTCCCCGGAGATGCTGATTCGCTTATGATCGCGATGGAAGAGAACGCCGCTAAGAATCCTCAGAAAACTCTTGAGATCCAACGTGCCATCGAAGAGGGGGATATTGTTGCGGTTCACTCTCATGTAAAGCAAAAGAAAGATGACCTAGGAGGAGCTGTGGTCCATATCTTCCGATTTCATAACGACCTCATCGTCGAATTCTGGGATGTGGGTCAGCCTATACCAGAGAATTCTCCCAATGAGAATGGCGTGTTCTGAGTTGAAAAAAGGGATCTGCAGCTGCAGATCCCTTTTAATTTTAAAATAACCGCCTAGCTGTCACAAAACGCTTCTGCCATTTCTCATCGAACGCTGTGAAGTGAACACCAAGCTCTGGAGAATAAGTTTGAAGGATGCGACCGTCGCCTGCATAGATACCTACATGACCAATATCCAACCCGCGCGCGGTGAAAAAGAGCAGATCTCCTTTACGGAGTTCATTTATCCCGACTACTTTGCCTTCAAGTGCTTGATCGTACGAGACGCGGGGTAAATCAAGGGACAGCACGTTCTTGAACACGTATTGTACAAACGATGAGCAATCGAATGTTTTCGTTTGCCCGACCGCGGCGCCGAATTCGTAAGGGGTACCAAGGAATTTTGAACCGAACAAAATGAGCTCATCTGCTTGCTTAGCAGCTAAGATCGAACTCGAGTAATCGGTATACATCGGAGCGGCGGAAATGAAACCAATGGATCCGTCATGGGCCTGTACTTCCAACCAGTCTGTGTTCATTTCTCGGATAACATGGATTTTTTCGGTTTTTGGAAGCATGCGGAGGACGCTGGAATCCGATTCCTTGTCCGGGACATCGCGTAAGTTGACACCATATTTAATCGTTGTTTCATAGGTATGAACGGATGAAATCGTGATCGAACGCGAATAGTCATGCCATTTCACGAGATTACCTAGGGTTTCACTAATAAATCGCAAAGGAATCAGGGTAAACCCATCCATAATTTTACCAGGTACGGGCAGATCTAGTTTTTCTTGATTTTTAAAAGCGTACGAGTCTCCGATTCGATATGTAAATACATCGTTATTTTTCTTGGCTGTAACGGTATGTGTGTTATCATCCCATGAAATGGTGGCACCTTCAGCCTCAAATAGTGCACGCATCGGAACGAGGCTATAACCGTTTTCAATAATAGGTTGTGTCTGAAAAGATAATGGATGACCATCGAGATACACAGTGGGAGACACATTCTCATCGGCATGTACTGGCATTGCTTGAAGCAGCAATATGCTCAATATAGAGATTTTGGCCCCTTGAAGAAATAAGCTTCGAATCCTCATGTTGAAGTTCTCCTAACATTCTGTTGATGCCCATATAATTCGTCATGCACAGCTTGCTTTAGTCCGTATTTGGTAAGTGTACACATCTTAGTCACAGTTGAACGCATGAAAAAGAGGACTCCTTGCGGAGTCCTCTTTGACGGTGAGTAGATTGTTGGTACTCTTGCTTTGAACCTTACTTCGCTAGGTCACTACCTCATCACATCAATGCAGTACGGGTACTACAGTAAGTGGTATGCGGCACATCTCCTCGCCTCCATATGGATTCAATAACAACTTCCCTTGTGTAAATTGTCTGCGACACAACACCTCACCACTGCGTCACCGTCATAAAATATTATGTCCGGGCTGCCGAGACAATATACACGGATCTGGTTAAAAAGAAACTTTTCTGAATACACATAGAAGCAACAACGAAAAGGGGTGAGTGTATGCGCCCAGGCTACGGCATGTTCCAGCAGCAGTCAGCCAAAATGCGATTAACGCCTCAGCTGCGTAAAGCGATCATGATGCTCAAGCTTTCAACGCCAGAATTGCTGGAAGTTGTTCAGCAGGAGGTTATCGAGAATCCGGTATTGGAATTGCCCGGCAACGCGTGGGATGTCTATAATATCACGCCACGACTATTTCGTGGGATGAGCAGAAATGATAACGCCTACGACCCCATACGATCTGCCGTTTCCAATGAAGTATCTTTGGAGAGGCATTTAACAGAGCAACTAAGCTTTTTACGAAAAATATCACCATCGATTCGACATGTTGTCTCATTTATGATCGGAAATCTGGATACCAATGGTTTTCTCGTTTCCAGTTTGCCAGAAATCTGTGAGATATGTAAAGTTGAGCATACACAAGCGGAGCATGCGCTTAAAATCTTGCAGGCTTTTGAGCCCCGCGGCATAGGCGCGAGAAATTTGAGGGAATGTCTGCTTCTCCAGGTTCAGACGTTATCTGACAGCTTTCCTTTAGTCGCCATATTAATTCGTGGACATCTAAGGGACGTTGCTGATTACAGAATTCATAAATTAACGACGATTCTGCAAGTGGGCACACAGGAAATTCAGGCTGCGATTGATGTAATCAGAGGGTTGAATCCGAGACCAGGCTCAGCATTTTATATCGAAAATGTACACTATATCATACCCGAGGTCATGATTGAAAAGGGGGATGAACAGCTTGAAGTGTACCTTCACCAAGCAGCGTCATCCCGACCTGTGATTAATAGCTATTATGAGCGAATGGTCGTGGAGAGTGACAATGATGAGATCACGAAGTTCCTCACAGGTAAATTACATGCTGCGAAATTTTTCTTGAAGTGCTTAGAGCAAAGACGAAGGACCATATCCCGCGTGGTGCAAGCTATTGTGGAGGAACAAGCCGATTTTTTCTGGAAGGGAACTGCCCATCTCAAGCCAATGACCTTAAAGATGATCGCAGATAAATTAGGACTCCATGAATCGACTGTCAGCCGTGCCACGGCGGGGAAGTACGCACAAACACCTTGGGGGATGTTTGAATTGAAATATTTTTTCCCCTCTGGCTTGCAAATGGACATGGGGGATTCCGCTTCGTCTGAACGTGTAAAAGCAAGAATAAAAGCGCGGATTAGCGGTGAAAATCATCGAAAGCCCTATTCTGATCAAAAGCTGGCTGAACTTCTGAAACAGGAGGGTATACACATTTCACGTCGAACGGTCACCAAATATAGAGAAGAGCTAGGTATTTCTTCTTCTGTGAAAAGAAAACGCATATAAATGATGAAAGGGGAATTATGTTAAAGATTTGGACCATAAATTCATATCTTCAAATTTGTCGTAGATATCGCAATTTTTCGTCAGTCGACCGTAATAACGATACCCCATCTGATAGAATACGGCATTCATGCCAAAGGAAAGCGCTCTTGATAAGGAATAGGCACAAGTAATATTCCGCGCGAGCAATTCATCTTCGAGAGCATGCAGCAGCAGTCTCATCAGACCTTGATTGCGATAGGCGGGGAGTGTTGCGCAATCGGTCATCTCTGCATTTGCGTAGGTGGCATTGATCTCTGCAGAGGCCGCGCTAATGAGCTTATCCTGCGATTCAACGAGATAGTAGATGGTGCCTTCTCGCATCGTTTTTTCAACATAGCTCGGATCATTCATCGGTGTCGGGTACGTTTGGAAAATGTGACTGTATAAATGGGAGAGCTGTTCTGCATCCTCCAATTGAGCTATTCGCAGCGTGCAACCGCTTGGCACCAAGGGTCGATCTGGCTTAAGCGGGAGAGCAAGCACCTGTTTCAGAATGTGATCTTCCTCCAACCAATAGTCGCTCGTTCGCCGCTCTAGGTCACTATACATTGCCATACAATAAGCGTCATAGCCGTTAAAGTAGCCTTTATATATCCCCTCTAACATACACCCCTTCGATAACAAAGCTTGCCAATCCGCTTCTCGCGATTTGATGAACACCTTGGTCAAAGCATGATCTTTGGCCATTTCTAAGACCTGCGTATATATGGCATCGAGATTCCCCGAATAATCGTCAACCCGCAACCTTTTATTTATAAAATCAAGGCAAAGCACGATCGTATTGTCGGTGCCGGTCACAATTTGATTCGTGTAGGTCGGTAGTTTATTTGACATTTAGCATCCTCCTAACAGCATCAATTTGCTGCAAAAAAATGATCGCTGCCAAAAGTTTGGCGGCTCTTCCCACAATATCTGCCTAGTAGCATACGAACACCCATCGCGAAAAGTTGGCATCGATTTTGCATGAGAATTAGATAGGCGTAAGAATGTTCTATACCATATGAGGGAGGATTGACGCATATGAGTTGCATGTGGTGTGCAGCAGAAGATATTCGTGAAAGTGTAAAAGATTGCTACTGGATTCTGCCGGATGGAAGAATGGCCGTTCAGATCTTGGAAGTGCCTGCAATCGAATGCGCCAATTGCCGTACTTATGTTTTGGAAACGACCGCGCAGCACATCGAGGAGACATTGTATTGGCACGATGTATCTGGGCTAGGAACTACTTTTCGTTATGAAGATCTATTGAAGGCGCCGCGGGTAAAAAATATGTTTCTGAAATAATAGCTTAACGAACGTGATCTGTGGGGGTGCCGTATGAAGCGGGAGTATGTCATTAAGCCGGTTTTGGATCACCATTATCCCACCATTCAATCAGGGAAAGGCGTTTTTCTATACGATGATCAAGGCAAGGCCTATATTGACGGCTCATCTGGCGCTGTGACTGCCGGCCTCGGGCACGGAGTGCAAGAAATTATTGATGCGATGATGGAGCAGGCAAGCAAGGTTTCCTTCGTCTACCGTTCTCAATTTACGAGCGAACCCGCCGAAAAACTCGCCGAGAAATTAAGCAACGTAGCGCCTGGCAACGATTATTGGACATTCTTTGTGAATAGCGGATCCGAAGCGACGGAAACCGCGATGAAAATCGCGGTACAGCATTGGCAAGAGAAAGGACGAATGGGCAAAAATAAAGTGATTTCGAGGCGAATGAGCTATCACGGAATCACCTTAGGTGCGCTTTCGATGTCGGGTCATGTCTTGCGAAGAAGACGTTTTATTCCTTTGTTGGCGGATCTTCCAGTTGTCGCACCACCATATTGCTACCGCTGTCCGCTAGGGAAATCCAATCCAGCCTGCGGCATGGTCTGTGCGGACGATTTGGCAACCGCAATCAAGCGAATCGGTGCTGAACATATCGCTGCCTTCATTGCGGAGCCAATCATTGGAGCGGCAGGCGGTGCGATTGTTCCACCAGAGGGCTACTACAAGAAGATTAAGGCAATCTGCGAACAAAATGACATCTTATTCATCGCCGATGAGGTTATGACAGGTATCGCCCGTACAGGTGCCATGTTCGGAATGGAGCACTATGGGGTTGAACCTGATCTCATGGCACTAGGGAAAGGGATGAGTGCTGGTTATACGCCAATGGCAGCAGCGCTTGCCAAAGATCATGTGATGGAACCGATTTTGAAAGGGTCCAAAAGTATTATGTCGGGTCACACGTACAGTGCCAACCCGCAATCAGCGGCCGTTTCCTTGGCTGTACTTCACTATATCGACAAGCATCAGTTAGTCAAAGCTGCAGAGATCCAGGGCAGCTATTTGAAGGCTCAGCTTCAGCAAATGGCTGATGGCATCGACATCATTGGGGATGTGCGCGGCAAAGGGCTGCTTCTAGCTCTCGAATTTGTGGCTGATCAGAACAGCAAACGTCCGTTTCCAGCTGGATTAGGTGTGACTGCTCGGATCATTGAGAAAGCCTTTCAAAATGGTCTGCTCGTTTATCCCGCGGGAGGCGCGGTTGATGGGGAAGGTGATGCAATCATTGTGGCGCCGCCAATAGTCATCACTGAGGATGAAATCGACCAGCTAGTAAACATTTTAAATACTTCCATAAGAGAAGTGATGGCTGATATTATCCCATCCGCAATGGAGGAGACATGATGATGCCAAATGAACATACCCACGGGGTCGCAGGTGGTAAAATACGGACCTTAGAAGAAGCGCTCGAAACGATAAAGGATGGCTGTACGTTAATGTTTGGTGGATTCGGCGGTATCGGGACGCCTCCAACGTTGATTGAGGGTATTTTAGTTAATGACGTTAAGGATTTAACTCTTATCGGTAATGATACGGGGTTTCCCCATATCGGCATCGGGCGCTTAGTTACAGCAGGTCGAGCTAAGAAGGTTATCGCCTCTCATATCGGTTCGAATCCTAACGCGGGTCAAATGATGGAGCAGGGCACGATGGAGGTTGAATTTTATCCGCAAGGTACGCTATGTGAAAAAATACGAGCAGGCGGCGTTGGGCTTGGCGGGATATTGGTGGATGTCGGCGTCGGAACGATTATGGCGCAAGGAAAAGCGACTGTTTTGATCGATGAGAAAACCTATCTGGTTGAACCTGCACTGACAGCTGACGTCGCCATCGTTCATGCGAAAAAAGCAGATCCCTATGGGAATCTCATCTACGATAAAAGCGGTAGGAACCTCAATCCTTTGGTCGCGATGGCGGGAAAAATAACGATTGCTGAAGTCGATGAAATCGTACCGCTCGGTGAGCTCGATCCCGAAAGTATTGTTACGCCAGGCATTTTCGTCGATATGGTGATCCAGAGCAGAGGGGTGAACTGGGCATGGGTATGGGAAAAGAAACCCGCGACCGAATAGCAAAGCGCGCTGCTCAAGAGCTTAAGGACGGGATGGCCGTTAATCTCGGCATTGGCATCCCAACGAAGGTTGCGGATTATGTGCCAGATGGCATTGGGGTCGTTTTTCATGCGGAAAATGGGATTCTAGGCGCAGGTGGCGGCCCTCTTTCCGGTGAAGAAGATGCGTTTCTATGTAACGCAGGCGGGTATCCCATCACAATTACAGAGGGTGCCTCCTACTGTGATAGCTCGATTGCTTTTGCCATGATTCGCAGAGGCTGTATCGATATTACGATCCTTGGCGCGCTTGAGGTGAGTGAACGTGGGGATTTGGCCAATTGGATCGTGCCGGGTAAGCGAGTGGCGGGTATCGGCGGGGCGATGGAGCTTGCGCAAAAAGCCAAAAAAGTCATCGTTCTGATGAACCATGTGAATCGGCAAGGGGAGTCTAAGGTGAAAAAACAATGCGACTTGCCGCTTACAGCAGCCGCTTGTGTGAAGTTGATCATTACGGAAATGGCTGTCATGGAGGTTACCGAGCAAGGTCTGCTTTTAAAAGAAATCATGCTGCCTTACTCGGTTGAGGACGTTGTAGCCAATACGGAAGCAGCATTACGCATCCCGGAACATATTTCTTTTATCCCATAATTAGCGTGTTTCGTTATGCCCGAAGGGGGGAATTCCCATGTCTACGTATAGGAACGCTGAGCTGCAAAAGCTCATTCATGACTGGATTCATCTTCATCGCGAGGATGGCGTTGCGTTGTTACAGAAGTTGGTTCGGCTTCCTAGTGTGCAGGGCAACGAGCAGGAGGCGCAGCTCCTTATTGCTGATAAATTAAGGGAGTTAGAGCTGGATGTTGATGTGTGGGAGCCAGATGGAGAGGCGCTTGCAGAACATCCGTATTTTTGTTCCCCTAGAGACCGATTTACGGGCAGCCCAAATGTTGTAGGTGTTATGAAAGGAAGTGGAGGAGGGCGCTCACTGCTTCTCAATGGACACATGGATGTTGTGCCGGAAGGACATCGCGAGCAATGGCAGGATGATCCTTACAACGGCAACGTGGTGAACGGAATGCTGTATGGTCGCGGAGCAACGGATATGAAAGGCGGCAACGTCTCACTTCTTTTGGCCATCGAAGCTGTGAAGAGTCTCGGATTAAGGTTGAAAGGCGATGTCATCTTCGAAAGTGTCATTGAAGAAGAAAGCGGTGGAGCAGGGACATTGGCTGCGATTGTAAAAGGGTATAAAGCCGATGCGGCTCTCATTCCTGAGCCAACGAATATGCGCATATTTCCGAAGCAACAGGGCTCTATGTGGTTCCGAATTGAAGTGAAAGGTCGCTCTGCGCATGGGGGCACGAGATATGAAGGCGTTAGCGCTATTGAGAAAAGCATGGCGGTGATTCAGCATATTCGCGAGCTTGAGGAGGAGAGAAACTTGCGCATCTCGGATACGTTGTATGCGAATAACCCGATTCCGATCCCGATAAATATCGGTGTCATTCAAGGAGGAAATTGGCCTTCGTCTGTGGCAGATACAGTGAAGCTAGAAGGACGCATGGGCGTTGCCCCTGAGGAAAAGCTTGCTGACGCGAAGGAAGAAATGAGTCTGTGGATGGCGAGGCTTCACGAGAAAGATCCTTGGTTCGAATCACATCCGCCTAGTGTGCAATGGTTCGGGGCTCAGTGGGTGCCGGGTAGCGTAGATCCTGAGCATCCCTTCATGCAGGTGCTTAAGCAGCAATACCGCGAGGTTAGGCAGGGAGAGCCTACGATTGAGGCATCGCCTTGGGGAACGGACGGCGGGTTGCTATCGCTGCTCGGTGAAACACCTTGTATCGTTTTTGGCCCAGGTATTACACAGGTTGCCCATTATCCGAATGAGCACATTGAGCTAGAACGCATGTTCGAAGCGGCAGAAATCATCGCATTGACCATGATTCACTGGTGTGGCTTGGATGGATTGGAGGTATAGGATGGAACAGAGTCCGAAACAGTTAAAGTTCATCGCTATGAAAACGGCGATTCCTGGCCCGAATGCACAAGAACTGCTGGAACGCCGAATGGCGAGTATTCCTAGAGGTCCTTTCAATACAGTGCCAACTTTTGCGGCAAAAGGGGAGGGCGCTCTGCTCACCGATGTGGACGGGAATACGTTCATAGATTTCGCTGGTGCAATCGGTTCGTTGAATGTAGGTCATAGTCCGCCGAAGGTCGTGGAGGCTTTGAAAGCCCAACTAGATCAGTACCTTCATCCTTGCTTCCATGTCATGATGTATGAGCCTTATGTGGCACTTGCAGAGAAGCTGAATGCGTTGACGCCAGGGTATCATACAAAGAAAACGTTCTTCTTGAACAGCGGTGCGGAGGCAGTCGAGAATGCGGTGAAAATTGCCCGTAAATTTACGGGACGGAAAGCAGTCATTTCCTTCGAGCGCGGCTTTCACGGTAGGACGTACATGGCGATGTCCTTAACGAGTAAGGTGAAGCCTTACAAGCATGGCTTCGGACCCTTTGCGCCTGATACGTACAAAATGCCCTATCCCTATTATTATCGGGCTCTTTCGGGCTTAACAGCGGATGATGTCGATGATCTTATATTGCAGAAATTCGAGGATTTTTTCTTGTCGGAGGTTCCCGGGGAAGAGGTTGCTGCGATCATCATGGAACCCGTTCAAGGAGAAGGGGGCTTTGTGATCCCCTCTGTCAAGTTCGTGCAAGGTGTGAAGGCAATCTGCGAAAAATATGGGATATTGCTAATTGCCGATGAAGTGCAGACGGGGTTCGGACGGACTGGGAAAATGTTCGCTATGGAGCATTTCGGGGTTGTTCCTGATTTGATGACGATGTCCAAATCGATTGCCGCTGGTCTGCCAATTTCAGCTGTGACGGGACGGGCTGAAATTATGGATGCCCCAGGTATCGGGGAAATTGGCGGTACTTATGGCGGCAGCCCGCTTGGCTGTGTCGCTGCTTTACAAGTCATAAACATGCTTGAAGAGGAACGACTTGTTGAGCGAGGGGCAGCAATTGGGAAAGTAATAAGTGAACGATTCCGTCAGCTGCAACAGGAAGTAAGCTGCATTGGGGATGTGCGTGGGTTAGGCGCCATGTGTGCAATTGAAATTGTGAAGGATCCATTGACCAAAACGCCAGATAAAGTTTTAACGACTAGGATTATTCAAGAGGCACATCAACGCGGAGTCATTGTAATGAGTGCAGGTATTTATGGCAATGTGCTTCGATTATTAAGTCCTCTGGTCATTACTGATGAGCAGCTGGAGGAAGGCTTGGAGGTTTTGGTGGAGGTCATCCGGACGTGTCTACGTCAGGAAAAACCTACATGAGCTTATGGGAAGGGGATTGCAGCATGAAAAAGCACTTATTTATCGATGGCGCATGGGTCGAAGCTGAGCAGTATCGTCCCTTGTTCTCTCCCTATAGCGGAGATCAGATTGCTGAAATTGCCTATGCGAATGCAGCCGAAGTCGAGCAAGCGATTGCCGCTGCCGAGCGAGCGCGGCCACTCATGGCGCGAATGCCTGCGCATGCACGGGCAGCGATTCTGGAGAAGCTAGCCACGCTGCTCCGCGAGCAGAAGGAAGAGTGCGCCAGGCTGATTGCGCTGGAGGCCGCTAAACCAATCTCGACGGCAAGAATCGAAGTCGACCGTACGGTCGCGACTTACAAGTTTGCCGCAGAGGAAGCGAAGCGGATTCAAGGTGAAACGATTCCGATGGACGCGGCTCCTGGCGGCGAGGATCGGGTTGCCTATACGATTCATCAGCCTTTAGGTGTCGTGGCGGCGATTACACCGTTCAACTTCCCGATGAATCTGGTTGCTCACAAAGTAGGTCCAGCCCTTGCTGCGGGCAATACCATCGTCTTGAAGCCAGCCGGTCAAACACCGTTAACGGCGTTGTTCTTGGCTGATCTGCTGCAGCAGGCAGGTCTTCCGGCAGGTGCGCTAAACGTAGTAACCGGAAGCGGAAGTATAATTGGTGACATCCTGGTGAGAGATTCACGGATTAAAGCAGTGACCTTCACAGGAAGCCCTGAGGTCGGGATCTCCATCCGTAATAAAGCGGGGTTGAAAAAGGTCATCCTGGAATTAGGCTCCAATTCTGCGCTAATTGTGGATCAAGGCGTTCATGTGGATGCCGTGATTGAAAGAGCCGTCACAGGAGCCTTTTCCTATGCGGGTCAGGTTTGCATATCCATTCAGCGGATTTATGTGCATGATCATGTTTTTGATGAATTTGTGAGAAAATTCGTAGCGAAGACAAAAAAGCTTCAAGTCGGTGATCCGCTGGACGCCGCAACGGATGTGTCGGCTCTAATCGGCCTTCGTGACGCTGAGCGTGCGATGCAATGGATTGCCGAAGCGGAGAAGCTAGGCGCGCTGGTCGCGACAGGCAACAGGCAGGAGGGGAACATCGTGTACCCGACTGTACTGCTGAATGTGGCTTCTACGGCTAACGTCTCTTGCCAAGAAGCATTTGCCCCAATCGTGATGATCAATCAAGTCGCATCCGTGGAGGAAGCCATTCGATTGGTGAATGACTCGAAGTACGGACTTCAAGCAGGCCTATACACGGAAAACATTCGAACTGCGCTGGCCGCCGCCGAAGCCTTAGAGGTGGGGGGTGTCATGATCAATGACATCCCTACCTTCCGTGTCGACCATATGCCGTATGGAGGCGTCAAGGAAAGCGGGACGGGGCGTGAGGGTGTCAAGTATGCGATACATGAATTGACGGAGATGAAATTGGTTTGTTTTAAAAAGTAGGGCGGGAGGGTAGATGATATCGCATCATTAGGTACTCAAAAGGCACCCCAATTGGGGTGCCTTTTAGTGTCTTGCCGTAAAGTCTCCGGCTCCAGAAAAATAACTGGATAACGTACAGCTAATTCCGGCCAATTTAAGCAGATTCAAAGTCTAACTGGAAAACCTCCAGTTATTTTCGCCGCATTTGGCCATTCTCGGTAGATCCCCCAAAATTAGCTGCAGTAAATCCAGTTATTCGCCCGAAACTGGAAATTTGGGCTAAATTATCTACAAGAAATCCATCTATTCCACCGGCACCTCTGCCTCCGGCGCGCTAGATTTTTTCTCCTTCGACTGTGATTTCATCAATTTATCTTTCATTTCATCGCGCATCGGTCGACGATCCTTCAATGACATGTGGTCAGGTGTTTCTTGATATCGTTTTCGTCTGCCGATTCGGCGCAAATTTTCTGGCACTAAGTTGAATTTTTCATCTTTCATAAGGGCAATAATACCCGTGCTTTCTGGCTGCTTCTGGATGCCGTAGATGTCATTAAAATATTCGTCTGCACGGCCGGGTACATAGTTTTTCGGCTCGGGATAACCGACGATGACCCCTTCGTAATTGCGCAGAATGACCTTATCTTGACTTTGCGAGATGAGGTAGTTGGGTTGAAGCGCAATTTTTCCGCCTCCGCCAGGAGCATCGACGACAAAGGTAGGTACAGCATATCCCGAAGTATGTCCGCGAAGCGCTTCAATAATTTCAAGCCCCTTGGAAACGGGAGCGCGGAAATGTCCAATGCCCTCCGATAAATCACATTGATAAATGTAATAGGGGCGTACGCGTATTTTTACAAGCTCATGCATGAGCTTCTTCATAATGTACGTGCTGTCGTTGATTCCAGCGAGAATCACCGATTGATTACCTAGTGGGACGCCGGCATTGGCAAGCATTTCGCATGCTTTTTTCGCTTCTTCCGTGATTTCCAGCGGATGATTAAAATGGGTGTTTAGCCAAACTGGATGATATTTCTTAATAATATTGCACAGATTTTCTGTGATGCGTTGCGGGAAAACAACAGGAGCTCTAGTGCCGATCCGAATGATCTCAACATGGGGAATCGCCCGCAAATTTTTCAATATATACTCCACGATATTGTCGTTAATCAGCAAACCATCCCCGCCAGAAAGGAGCACGTCGCGCACTTCCGGCGTATTGCGGATATAAGCAATAGCTTCATCCAATTGTTTTTTTGGCACACCCATACCTACTTGGCCAGAGAAACGGCGGCGTGTGCAATATCGGCAGTACATCGAGCATTGATTTGTTACCAGGAATAACACCCTGTCAGGGTATCGATGCGTTAGTCCCGGGGTCGGAGAGTCTTCATCCTCAAAAAGAGGGTCCTCAAGATCATACTTGGTTTTCAATAATTCAGCAGAGATCGGAACGGATTGCATGCGAATCGGGCAGCGCGGATCATCAGGATTCATTAAAGATGCGTAGTATGGCGTAATATTTAAAGGAATGGTCTGCGTTGAAATGCGAACGCCTTCTTCTTCCTCAGGTGTAAGATTCACTACCTTTTTCAAATCGTCTAAAGTGCGAATGGTATGGGTTAGCTGCCAAAGCCAATCATTCCATTGCTCATCCGTTACATGTTTCCAAAGTTCAACTTGTTTCCAGTCACGTCGTTCCATCCTTGCACCTCCTGTATGGATGTTTTGTCACTATTGTAAGATGCAAAAAGGATGCCAACTTTTCATTTTTCACACCATTCACGCCGAAAATGAAAAAAACTCCCGTCAGGAGACAGGAGTTAATCAAATCGCTTTGTTTCGACGTTTCACTAGTGCGTAGCCATATCGCCCTCGAAACAGAAATTGAAAAATTGACTTCACGAATAAGAACCACAGTGGGCTCTCTTTGTGAACGGTGTGACGGATGGCGCGCGGCACTAGCATATGCATGGTGTTAGCAACTTCTGATAAAACAAGCTGCGTTTCGGTTGATTTTGCAGGCTCCAATAGTAGTTGCACTTCTGTGGTACTGGCAACCTCTTTGTTCATTTCTAGTAACAAATCAATTTTTTGCTCATATTCTAATAGTCGATTCGTCAGCATGAGATTCTCTTCTTTGAGGTGTTGAATATGTTCATATAGAATTTTCATAGTTAGCTTAGGTTGTACGAGTACGTTATTGGAATCCGTAGTGTGATCACTTTTTACATTGTTTACCACTTAACTTCCTCCTTGTAGGTTTGGATTTCGCAATAAACAAGCCACCTTATTTATATCCTAAAGGATTTAAAGAGTAATGTTGCTCGAAAATCGTTGTCGTTTTCTAAACATTATTGTAGGTGAATGACAATTAGGGCTTTCTAGCAATCCCATAACGGTTTAATTTGTATTGTAAGGCTTGACGCTTGATGCCGAGCGCTTGCGCAGTAAGTGTGATGTTATATTGATGAAAAGCCAGCGCATCCGCAATCGTCTCCTTTTCCAGTTGCTTAACTTTATCTGGTAGTTTACTAGAAGTTTGAACTACGTTATCACTGTTCCAAATCGTAGCAAGCATAGCGATCGACGTTGTTGTTGTCTGTATTCCCGCTAAATAAGCAGGGAGGTGCTGTTCTTCTATCGTTTCACACTCCAACTCCATCATATTATACGTGGATTCGATCGCATGGCTTAATTCCCGAATATTGCCGGGCCAATGGTACTGCATTAAGCAGGCTAAAGCCGAGGCGGAAATTCCGACTATTTTCATACCGAAAATTTGGTTAAATTTTTCGATAAAGTGGGAGGTGAGCAGTGGGATATCTTCTTTTCGTTGGGCTAGAGGTGGCAGAAACAGATTTACGACATTGAGCCTGTAAAAAAGATCGCTGCGCAGCAAGCCTTTAACTAACGCTTCCTTCGGGTCAATATTCATGGCGGTTATGATGCGAACATCGACTTGCTGTTCATGGGTTCCTCCGACACGCCGAACCATACCATCTTGAAGGACTCGCAATAATTTGGCCTGCAAAATTAAATCTAAGCTATTCAACTCATCTAGAAAAAGCGTTCCGCCATTCGCTTGTTCAAACAATCCAGCACGGTCTATCGCTCCGGTAAAGGCCCCCCTTGACGTTCCGAACATAATCCCTTCCATCAGCTCATTAGGAACTGCGGCACAATTTTGGGCAATAAATAAGCGGTTTCGACGAGCTCCCGCATTGTGTATACTTTGTGCGAATAATTCCTTTCCTGTCCCAGTAGGACCTGAGATCAGCACGGGCGAGCTTGTACGTGAGGCCTTCTTAGCAAAAGCAATGGTTTGCTGAAACGCATCGCTTTGACCAATTAGATCACTGAAATGGAAGCGGGCAGAGCTGGCATTTTTCTTATCTTTTGCCGGAGATTCGTAGATTTGATGTCTGAGGTCCAGGATTTGGTCATGGAGATGAACGATGCTAGTAATATCTTTGGCTACTTCCAAGGCACCGATGATTTCACCATTTTCCAAGAGAGGATAGGTACTGTTAATGGTTGTAATTCGTTTTCCCGTGACATTTACATAGGTTTGGATTTTCTCGCGAATTTCGATTCCGGTTTGCAGAACTTTCATGAAGGTGCTGGTTTCGTTTGTTAGGGAAGGGAAGAGGTCGAAGAAATTCTTACCCACCACTTGCTCCCGTTTAAATCCGTCCGTTTCAGCCATTTTTTCATTATAAAAAATAGTAATTCCCTTGTTATCAATCAGGTGAACGCCGACATCGATGATCGTCAACATTTGCTCAAAATATTTAGCGACATGCTCGTTCTGCTCGGACATAAGGTTCACCCGCCTATCGAAGAGTGTACGTTGGTTCAATTACTAATTTATGATTTTTCAACGCTAAAAATGACATGTACATGATTTGCGTCTAATCTGCATACTAATCGGATAAAACGCGATATTGACGCTCGGATGCTTCTACGACATCAAGGATAAGAAGGTGGGGTTCCTGTGAACACACAAGTCTATCAACCGCAGAATCATGTCAGGTTTGTAACGGCGTCCGCTTTATTTGATGGGCATGATGCTTCTATTCAAGTGATTCGAAGGATTTTACAAGCATCGGGCGTTGAAGTGATTCATCTTGGTCATAATCGGTCCGTCGATGAGGTCGTTCATGCAGCGATACAGGAAGATGTGCAAGGCATCGCGATCAGCTCTTATCAAGGCGGGCATATGGAATACTTGATGTATATGTTTGATCTGCTTCAGCAATATGGGGCTGGTCATATACGTATTTTCGCTGGTGGAGGAGGCGTCATCGTTCCGTCTGAGATCCAAGCGCTGCACGCTTATGGGATTGCGAAAGTTTTCTCACCTGACGACGGACGTGAACTGGGTCTGCAAGGCATGATTACGTACATGATTCGGGAGGTTGACAAGCCTGCACCAAAGAGTGTTGCGGATGAGGCTCCTGATTCCATAGAAAAGCTGTGGGGAGTCTTAGCAAGCGCAATAACTACAGCTGAGGAAGCCGTAGAGAGTAGCCCGAATACGCCAGTTATTCCTCAGACACATACCGCTTCAGCACTTGCACCTGTCGTTGGCATTACAGGAACTGGAGGCGCTGGGAAGAGTACGTTAACCGATGAGTTGGTCAGACGCTTTCTCGAACACTATCCGGACAAGAGATTAGCCATTATTTCGATTGATCCTTCTAAAATGAAAACAGGCGGCGCACTCCTCGGTGATCGAATCCGGATGAATGCGGTGAATAGTTCACGGGTCTATATGCGCAGCTTGGCCACTCGGCGTGCAAAGTCGGAATTGAGTCTGGCGACGAAGGAAGCTATCCAACTGGCGCAAGCTGCCGGGTATCATATGGTGTTCGTGGAAACTAGTGGGATTGGACAAGGAGATTCCGCTATCGTCGATCTGTGTGATGTGGCGATGTATGTCATGACGAGTGAATTTGGCGCAGCCTCTCAACTGGAGAAAATCGACATGATCGACTATGCAGACCTCATCGTCATTAATAAATTCGAACGACGCGGTTCGGAGGATGCTTTGCGCGATGTACGTAAACAATTTCAGCGAAGCCACGGTTTGTTTAACACACCGACAGAGGAAATGCCTGTCTATGGCACGATGGCTAGTCAATTTAATGACCCTGGAACCCATGTGCTGTTTGCAGAACTCATGAAGCTCGTTGCACATAAAACTGGCGGAGCATGGCCGACAAATGACCAGCTAAACATGGATGTCGTTGCTACCAAGAATGTCATCATTGCACCTGATCGCACTGGCTACCTCGGCGAAATTGTGAAAACGATCAGACAGTATAAGAAATTCTCAGCTGAGCAGGTTCAGATTGCCCATAAGCTATATCAGCTCCGTGGAACGAAAGAGATCCTGGCAGGAGAAGGACAGTCGGAAACTGCAGAGGAATCGCATGTGGTGGTTGAAAAGTTGAACGAAATGATCGCACATTACACGTCTATGCTGGATCCAGCATGCACGAAGCTGCTGCAAGAATGGCCGCAAATGCGTCAAGCCTATACACAGGAACATTTTATTACCCGCACTCGCGATCGTGAAGTTAAGACAACGATGTTCACAAACTCACTCTCTGGAACCAAAGTGCCCAAGATCAGTTTGCCGAGGTATGACGATGATGGTGAAATTCTTGCTTGGCTGCTAAAGGAGAACTTGCCGGGCTATTTTCCTTACACAGCGGGTGTTTTTCCATTTAAACGGACAAATGAAGATCCGAAGCGCCAATTTGCTGGCGAAGGAACACCAGAGCGCACCAACCGTCGATTCCATTATCTATGCCAAAATGATGAGGCGAAGCGGTTGTCGGTAGCTTTTGACAGTGTGACTCTGTACGGGCACGATCCTGACTATCGGCCTGATATTTACGGCAAAATCGGCAACAGCGGTGTGAATGTATGCACATTAACTGATATGAAAAAGCTGTTTGCCGGCTTTGATTTATGCCATCCAACCACTAGCGTTTCCATGACGATTAATGGCCCAGCGCCAATGATTTTAGCTATGTTCATGAATACGGCCATTGAGCAGCAAGTGGAGCGATACTTGAAGAGCAGTGGCAAACAGCCAAGTGCTGAGGTGCTTGAACACCTGAAGTCTCAGACGCTTCAAACTGTTCGCGGCACGGTTCAAGCGGATATTTTAAAAGAGGATCAAGGTCAAAATACATGCATCTTTTCAACAGAATTTGCTCTGAAAATGATGGGAGACATCCAGCAGTATTTCATTAATCATAAAGTGCGTAATTACTATTCAGTCAGTATTAGCGGCTATCATATTGCCGAGGCGGGAGCGAATCCCATCACGCAGCTTGCTTTTACATTGGCCAATGGATTTACGTATTTGGAATATTATTTGAGTCGTGGCATGCGGATCGATGATTTTGCGCCGAATCTCTCTTATTTTTTCAGCAATGGTCTGGATCCTGAATATACGGTCATGGGCAGAGTAGCACGGCGTACATGGTCAACGGTCATTCGGAATAAATATGGCGGCAATGAGAGAAGTCAGAAGCTGAAGTATCATATCCAAACGTCAGGACGCTCCCTGCATGCACAGGAAATGGATTTTAATGATATTCGAACCAGCTTACAGGCACTGATCGCGATCTACGATAATTGCAATTCCTTACACACGAATGCGTATGATGAAGCGGTTACGACGCCGACAGAGAATTCCGTGCGCAGAGCGATGGCTATTCAATTGATCATTAATAAGGAGTTTGGCTTGACGAAAAACGAGAATCCGCTTCAGGGCGCATTTATCGTGGATGATCTCACCGATCTCGTGGAAGAAGCTGTCCTCTCTGAATTCGAGCGAATTCATGAACGAGGCGGCGTGTTAGGTGCCATGGAAACGCAATATCAACGTGGTAAAATCCAGGAAGAGTCTTTGATTTATGAGCATAAGAAGCATGCTGGAGAGCTGCCGATTGTTGGCGTGAATACGTTTATAAAGGAAAATGCCAATCAGTTGGCGGTGGAAATTGAATTGGCCCGCTCGACGGTAGAGGAGAAAGAAACGCAAATCCTTGGACTACAGGCCTTCAAGGAGCAGCATAAATTGACCTGTTCAGAAGCGTTGGAGCGATTGAAGCAAACTGCTCGCAAGAATGGAAACCTTTTCGAAGAGTTAATGGAAACCGTAAAGGTGGCATCTCTAGGGCAGATCACAACCGCGTTGTATGAAGTCGGCGGCCAATATCGCAGAAATATGTAGAGGTTCAAATAGGTTAATAAATTCATATAGCACTATTTTCCATTCCGTGTTATATATGAAATGACTCAAATTTGTTGAATGGAGTGAGATGAATGAGAATCGCCACGCAATTGTATACGCTTCGCAGCTATTTACAAACCCCACAGGACATTAGCGAGAGCTTGAAGAAAGTGAAGCAAATGGGGTACCAGTCCGTACAAGCATCAGGAGTCGGTCCTATCGGCATTCATGAGTTTAAAGCGCTTGCAGACCAAGAAGGCTTGACCATTTGCGCAACTCACATCGGGTATAACGATTTGTTGAACGATATGGATTCCGTCATTGAGAAGCATTTGGCATGGAATTGCAAATATGTCGGCTTAGGCGGTCTCCCGGGTGAATTTCGTGAGAGTAGTCAAGGCTACGCAACATTTGCTAAACAAGCCTCTGAATTTGGAAGACAACTCAAGAGCGCTGGATTACAGTTCATCTATCATAACCACGACTTTGAGTTTGCTAAATATGACGGAAAGACGGGGATGGACATCCTTTTTGAAGAGTCGGA
The DNA here is from genome assembly GCF_059692195.1 of Paenibacillus sp. J22P90. Taxonomy (NCBI): domain Bacteria; kingdom Bacillati; phylum Bacillota; class Bacilli; order Caryophanales; family Paenibacillaceae; genus Paenibacillus; species Paenibacillus sp. J22P90. Next base: position 193,214 of record NZ_JCAUAY010000004.1, on the reverse strand, counting down.
CCCTAATGCCGTAGATTTTGAATTAGATGTGTATTGGGTGCAAGCTGGTGGCGCAGATCCAATCGAATGGATTCGCAAGGTCGACGGCCGCATGAAAGTTGTCCACTTCAAAGATATGAGGATTACACCGGATCGGAAACAGCGTTTCGCGGAGATCGGTGAAGGGAACATGAATTTCAAAGGCATTATTCAAGCGTGCGAGGAAATCGGGGTAGAGTGGGCCGCTGTGGAGCAGGATGATTGTTATGACCGCAATCCATTTGAGAGTCTGGAAATCAGCTTCGCTAATCTTGCAAAATTAGGTATGAAAGCTTAGATATCATTCGAAGAAAGTCCGCCTTCCGAGGCGGGCTTTATTTTATTGTTCATGTTAGAGATGATAACATATTTTTGCGTTTTCAAAATATTGTTTGAAATTGTCGAATTATGTGTTATATTATCTAACATATTAAAAGTTTTCTAGGGTTCCGCGACATATTCGTCGGCTAGGTCCGAGAGAAAACTCACAGCGCGCTGTGTTCACGGAGGGATAAAAGCCCGGGAGGTTATCATTTCTGATACCTCTCGGGCTTTTGTGTTATTCGTAGATGAGGCGAATCATAGGAGGGGTACTAATGACGATTAGAGGTAAACTTTTGTTAGGATTTGGTATTATTGTTGGGCTTTTTTTAATTTCGCTTACGATTCTTTATGCCTCACTTCGGCAGACGTCATCCTCATTTGAACGCTTTGCGCAGGATGATGTTCATTTGCTTAATCTAGCGAATCAAATTCGCTATGAAGATCTCCGTTTAACCGATTCTGTCAGGGGGATTATTATTGATCCGGCAAATAAAGGAGAAAGTGATACCTATAATGCGTATGCCGAACAAATAGATAAGCACATCAAGGAAACGGTAAGTCTGCTGCAAACGGAAGCGGAGAAACAAATCTTTCGTGATTTGGATGCTGGCAATATAAAATTAGTAGAGCTAGAGACGAAAATGATGGAGCTAGCTGCAAGCGATAAAGCGCAGACGCTGCGTATTTTCGCAGGTGATTATGCAGAGCTTCGCAATCATTTTGCTGAGCTGCTCAACCGATTTCAACATTTGCAGGAGCAGCACATTGAGGATCGATCGACTCAGATGGTGAAATTCGTGAAGTTGCGAACTTTCATTGCGTTGGCCGTGGCTGCATGCTCTATTTTAATAGCTGTCGCTATCTCGTTGTGGGTTACGAAGCATATTCTTTCAAGGATGAACCTGGTCAAAAGAAAGCTGGAAGAGCTCTCCGGAAGTACAGGCGACTTACGCGAGAGAATCGAACTGCAAGGCAAAGATGAAATTGCCCAGTTAGCACGATCTTTTAATAAAATGATGGATATGATTCAGGGTTTGATTCATCAAGTTCGGGAATCTGCCAATCGTGTTAATCTTGCAACGAAGCACTTGGTTGCATCTTCGGAACAAACGTCCAAAATTACGCATGATATTGATCATAAAGCGATAGATATGGCTGAAGGGGCAAATTCCCAAGCCAAAGGAATTGAAGAGAGCTCTATGGCGATGGGAGAAATCGCTTCGGACATCCAACGAGTGGCTGATCATATGTCGACGATGGCGATGCAATCGGAACAATCGGTATCACTAGCGACGAGTGGCAGTAAGTCCATTGAAACTGCTGTAGCACGTATGTACGCACTAAAGGAATCTGTCCTCCATGCCAATCAAGCGGTGAAAAAAGTAAATGCCAAGTCACAGGCGATTCATCAAGTGATTGAATGGATGCGGGAAGTAGCTAATCAGACGAATCTGTTAGCGCTGAATGCTGCGATAGAAGCTGCCCATGCTGGAGAGCAGGGGAGAGGCTTCGCTGTAGTAGCTGGTGAGGTAAGGAAGCTTGCGCAACAAAGCAGTCAATCAGCTGAGCATATCACGGAGTTGCTTGGACAAATTCAAGTTGATCTGACTGGGGCCGATCTCGCGATGGATCAAGGCGGGGTAGAGGTTATGACGGGGCTGGCGAGTATAGAGCATGCTGGGGAAATGTTCGAGAAAATCCGTGACGATATTCAGATGATTTTTCAAAATACACTGGAAGTATCTGGCGTTTCGCAGCAGATGGCTGCGGGCTCAGAGCAGATCTATGCCTCATTTAGCGAAGCGGCTGAGATTAGCAAACATACTGGAAGTAACACCAAGAGCGTGTCTGACATGGTACAGAAGCAGCTGGAAACGGTCGAAAAAGCATCGGAGCATGCGGCAGCGCTTACTCAAGTAGCGAATGAATTGCATATGCAGATTCAACGTTTTCATATTTAGAAACTCCTATTCCGTGAAAATGGTAGATGTGTTATAATTCACAAAGTCACGGCTGACTTTCATAATGAAACCTGACTTACAACCTAACCCGTTGTAGGTCTTTTTGTTAGGGATATGATAGATATCGCAATAACCTCTTAAGAATACAGCGGAAATTATCAAACAATTGTGATATCGAAAGTAGGTTAATTTATGAGTTTTATTCTTATGGCTGGTATGTCTTTGGTACCGCTGTTTTTGGGCATGTCTTGTAAACTGTTATTCAAAACAAAATTAACGAATGCCATGTTAGTTTTCATGCTTTTTATGAGTATTTGGCAGCTGGATGTCAGTGTTTTATATAGCAACGATGTCTTGAGAAACGATTGGATATTTTTTCTGTTTAAGTTGTTGCGGATCGGTTCCATCATGCTTCCTCCAGCTTTTTTGTATGTTGGATATGTCACCTTAAAACATCTAACCAAAGAAGAAGCGAAATGGATGAACAGGATTATTAATAAATACACACTAGGCATCTATGGGCTTTGGTCGATCTTTATCTACCTCATTAATTGGACAGATCTCGGTGTAGTAGGCTTAAAGAAAATTGAAGGTTTCGGGGATCAAACTACCGTTCTTTATCCCATCTATGGTGAATGGGGCGGCTTATTTGTAAACCATATTAAATTATTGATTGTCAGCATACTTCTAACCCTCATTGCAAGCAGAAAAGTAACCGATACATATGTGAGAAACTTCCTAACCTTATTCAGTCTTACGTTCTTATTAACCTATATGATTGGCGTATTAAATTTACAGGCAGGCACTTTCATCTATTCGAGTCAAATTGCAGTCATGATTTTTTCGATCATTATTTTCTTTATTTTTGTACATATGAGTACAAGGATGATTCGAGACACCGCTCAAATTTTAAAAAGAAAAGATAAAGCTGAGCAAATTGAGATCTCAACGTCAGGATTAATCCATGAAATCAATAACCCACTAACCGTTGTCAAGGGTTATTCCAATCTATTATCTCGAAATGATCAGTTGGATACGAGTGCCAAAGGAATGATTAGCCAAATTGAGATGGCTGGCGAACATATGAATAGCATCATTTCAAATTATAATCATTTTATAAAAAGTGGAAAATTACAGACAGAAGAAGCCAACATCTTGGATGTCATTCATGAATCTATCGCTTTAACTTCTTTGCGAATCAAAGAGAAAAACGTAACCATTGAACTGAAACAAGAAAAAAATATCATGGTGAATCTTGATTGTGATAAAGTAAGGCAAGTTTTTATTAATCTAATCAATAACAGTATTGAAGCCATGGAGGATAAAGATCTTAAAATCCTCGAAATTGACTACTTTACGAAAAACAATGAAATCCACATCCTCTTTACGGATACAGGATCCGGTATTCATTACGAAGAATGGGATCGGATTTTTACACCATTCCATACAACCAAAAAAACAGGGATGGGTCTCGGAATGTCCATTTCCCAACGGATTATCAATTCTCATGGCGGATATATTGAGATCGTGAACAGCAGCTCACAAGGAACAGAACTCAAAGTCATTATGCCGATTTGGGCTGGATCATTATTTGATTGATGCCCGAGTTCAGATCCATCATTTTCATATTTAACAAGCTAAGACGAACGAGCGCTAAACAATTGGCCTCGTTCGTCTTTTCTGTACGCCGATCAAGACCTAAAATAACTGGAATAAGGAATGAAATTAGGAAAATATGTATGAAATGTACATGTATTCCGATTTACTACAACCCACGAGTATGCATTTTCGCATTTGTTACAATTTACGAGAAGCACTTGCGCATGGCAAACTGAAGTCGAGAGGAGGGAATGGAAATTAAGTCGTAGCGAGAATAAAAAATGAAATGAGGGATTTTTGAAGATGACAAATAGAATCATCAAAGGTGGTAAGTTAAAAAAAAGAGTATTCGGCCTCTTGTGCGCATTATCGGTTTTGCTCCCTGTTATACCGGCTACAACGGCCTTTGCAGCGACGATTAATGTCACCACGTTTGGTGCAAATGGAAGTGATGCGTCTGACGACTTAACGGCCATTCAGAATGCAGTAAATTCTGCAGCGAGTGGTGATACGGTACTGCTGCCTGCAGGTACTTATTATTTATCAGCGAATGTGAACGGCAAATCCGGTGTTAAGATTGCTGGTGCGGGACGTGACTTAACCACTGTGAAAATGACATCCGGTTCGGCATCTACAAAGTTCTTCTATATGTATAACGTTAGCAATTCGGAAGTCTCCGATATGACGCTCGATGGGAACAACAGTACGGTATTGTTATCTGCCGTTACATCTGAATTTGGTAATGCAAACAAAATGCGTAACCTGCGAGTTAAGGATCTGGCAGCATCTGCAGGCTTCGGCCCCTTCGCTCTATATGCGATCGGATCAACTAATCTCGAGATTTCTAACAACATCGTGACGAACACAGGTGTGAACTCCGATTGGGGTGGAGGCGTCCGTGCGGGTTGGGGTTCGAGCCATGTACTGATCGAAAACAACACGATTGCAGACACCGGTCGTGGGGGTATTTTTGTCAATGATGACAGTCCTTATGCTATCGTACGCGGTAATACGGTTACAGGTACCGGCAAGAAGATGGAAGGGCTTGGTATCGAGCTGCACACGAATGCAGACTATTCCATTATAGAGAATAATAATGTCGATCATTGGATTAGTGCAGTGCGTTCCAAATACATCGCTGTACGTAATAATATCGTCAAAGCAAATGATGGCTCGGTTGGTCACATGGGCCTCGAAGTCATGGTTGATCATGGGATTACTTCAGGAAATTTAGTCGATGGTGGTCAGCAGGTAGGGATGCAGCAATCCCCTGGTACAGGTTATCAACTGTGGAACTACAACACGATCCAAAATATCATCATGTGGGGCATGCAGCTTCAAGGCGCCGGGACAGGATTCACAGAGCAGTATCAATACTTTTATAAAAACACTTGGAAAAACGGACCAACCGGCAATCCGGCTGCAGCTTATCCTGGTTATGACGGCAATGCGGTCAGGATCCACGGGGATACGAAAAATATCGTTTTTGACAGCAATCAGATCCTAAATAACGGCCGTAAAGCCATTGAGATTACGACAGCAAGCGGAACAGACCGTATTAGCTTCATAAATAACACGATCACTGGCAACGGGGGACCTTCGATTGACCAATACCCGTCCTCCGCAGCAGATTTGGAATGGAGCAATAATACAGTTAGCGGCAATGGAACGAATACACAGCTGACGAGTCGTGGATTTAGCGATGCCAAACCGGTAGCGAATTTCACGGCACCGCTGACGGTACAGCTGGGTTCGCAAGTGACGTTCACCAACACGTCGACTGATAATGGCACCATTGTCGAGAATCTATGGGATTTAGGTGAAGGCCTCCCAGTTACAACTGCAAGCCCGACTTATACGTATCAAAAGGCAGGAACATACAAAGTTATACTTGGCGTTTGGGATAACGGAGGAAGAGCGAGTGTGAAAGAACAGTCGATTACCGTGTTCTCAGGTCCGCCAGATACAACAGCACCTTCTGCTCCGGGAAGCTTGACTGCACCATCCAAGTCAAATGTGACAGTTGATCTGTCTTGGTCGGCATCAACAGATAACGTCGCTGTCATCGGTTACGATGTCTATAGGAACGGTACGTTGATCGGTTCAACGTCGAGCGCAACGACTTTTGCTGTAACAGGCCTGACTCCGAGCACGGCGTATAGCTTTACAGTCAAAGCCAAAGATGCTTCGGGCAACGTATCTGCAGCTAGTAACACACTGAGCGTGACGACAGATGCTGGTGATACACAAGCACCGACGGCACCTGGAAGCCTGACTTCACCTGCTAAGACCGATACAAGTGTCAGCTTGTCCTGGTCAGCATCATCGGACAATGTTGGCGTAACTGGCTATAACATCTATAATGGTTCTACGTTGTTAGGCAGCACAACGGGAGTGAACGCGACATCCTATACCGCTACCGGCTTATCAACGAACACGACGTTTACATTCACCGTCAAAGCGAAGGATGCTTCCAATAACCTATCGTCAGCAAGCAACGCAGTGACAGTCACGACCGATCCAGCAGCCAATTGGGTGAACTGTGCTGGAGAAAACAATCCATGTAATTTCACGGGTACGAAACAAGTTCGTTATGGTGTTACAGGCAGCTATATTTATGGGACCTTTACGAACACAGTGATGTGCTCCAATAACGGGTTCGGATCTGATCCTGCTGTAGGTCAATACAAACATTGCGATGTTAACCTAGCTGGAGGCGGTGGAGGAGATACAACAGCACCTACAGCTCCATCTGGCTTATCATCTCCTTCGAAAACCTCATCCAGCGTCAACTTGTCATGGACGGCGTCCACAGACAATGTGGGTGTAACCGCCTATGATATTTACAACGGAAGCACATTAGCTGGTTCCACAACAGGAGCAACAACCTTTACGGTAAACGGTCTCTCCGCTAGTACCGCCTATACATTCACGGTTAAGGCGAAAGATGCGGCTGGCAATGTATCGGCAGCGAGTAGCGGATTAAGCGTAACGACGAACGCTTCTACGGATACAATCGCCCCATCGGCACCGACGGCGCTTAACTCGCCATCCAAAACAGATACGAGCGTCAGTCTTTCTTGGACGGCTTCAACTGACAATGTTGGCGTGACCGGTTACAATATCTACAATGGAACCAACCTAGCAGGATCAACAACAGGTGCAACTACGTTTACGGTAACAGGTTTGACGGCAAGTACCGCTTACAGTTTCACTGTAAAGGCGAAGGACGCGGCGAACAATCTGTCTGCGGCTAGCTCCGCACTCAATGTAACAACAGATGCTGGAACAACGCCTACAAGCGGCGTGAACGGTCAATATTTCGTTGGTGATTTTGGAACCCTTGCACTAAGCCGAGTAGATTCGACCATTGACTTCGACTGGGGCGGAGGAAGACCTACTGGGGATGTGCCAGGCGAATGGTTCTCCGCACGGTGGACCGGCAAAGTACAACCGCAATACTCCGAGACATATACCTTCTATACTCACACGGACGATGGTGTACGTTTATGGGTAAATGGTCAGCAATTGATTAATAATTGGGTTGCCATGAACGGGGAGTTAAGCGCGACAATCACGCTCACTGCTGGTGTGAAATATGACCTCAAGATGGAGTTTATTGAGAACGGTGGAAATGCACACGCGCAACTATCCTGGTCAAGTACTTCGCAAGCGAAACAAATCATTCCTGCGGGCCGTTTATTTACAAACTAAAACTTGCGTATTAAGGCAGAGTGACATTTGGTAACTGCAAAGCACATCAAACGAAAAGGACTTTCCCTCCATTTTAGTGGGGGAAAGTCTTTGTTTTTGTCGATAAAGTCGAGTAAGCTTTAATGACTGACAGCCATTTGTTCTTCTGTCTTTTCCTCTTGCGTGATGGGTCTGTTCTTGGGTTTATAAACGCCTAACATCATGCCTGTACCCAGCGCTGTGCATTCAAGTGGTTGATCTGCGATATGAACAGCAACGCCAGTTTCTGCGCGAATTCGCTCATCGATCCCTTCCAGTAACGCGCCGCCTCCGCAAAGTAAAATCCCTTGCTCCATGACATCACCAGCAAGCTCTGGCGGACAAAGCTCCAACGTTGCCTTGATCGCATCAGTCAATGCATCTAAGAACTCATTAACCACGCCGAAAATTTCAATAGAGCTCAAGCGGATCGTTCGCGGCAAGCCATGAACCAAATCGCGTCCTCGAATGTCAAGCGTACGTTCATTCGTTGATGCAACGGCTGTCCCAATTTGCTTCTTAATGAATTCCGCGGTTGGTTCACCGATTTCCATGTTATATTGTCGTTTCACATAATCCATAATGTCACGATCAATCGATAAGCCTCCTCGGTTAATCGTGTGACTTGCCACAATACCTCCGAGCGATAATACGGCTACTTGGCTCGTTCCGCCACCGATATCAAGGACTAAGTGACCTATCGGCTCATCTAGCATAATACCTGCCCCGAGTGCTGCCGCTATAGGTTCCTCCACGGCAATTGCTTTTTTAGCGCCTTTGTGGACGATCGTTTCCTCAATTGCACGCTTCTGCACATTCGTAATGCCACATGGCACTGTAATGTAAATCTGCGAGCTTCGTAGAAAAGAGGGGCGGCCTTGAATCTTTTTAATAAAATATTTCAACATGATGCTTGTCTTGTCAAAATTAGCGATGACACCGTTTTGTAAAGGATACGAGATATCCACGTGGGCAGGAGCGCGACCAATCATCGCTTGTGCTTCAGCACCTGCAGCCAGCAGCTCACCTGTCTGTTGATTAAAAGCGACAACCGAAGGTTCGTTAAGTACGATCCCTTTTCCTTTTTCAAAAATTACCGTGTTGGATGTACCTAAATCGATTCCAAATAACTTATCAAACTGTTTGAACATTACTTTGTTCCTCCTTCAATTGTTGTTAGGCATGGCTTGGAGGTGGCATTCACGTCTGTATAGTATTCTTGCCTCGGTGTCGATTTAAGGGGGCTGGAAGAGGAATTACCAGAAAAATGTAATTTATAAGGGGTTGGGGCAAGTTGAAGAAGGCCTAAATTCAATCAAAAATAGCACCCACCTTAACTTCAAGATGAGTGCTAACGCTTACCGACATTTTACTGAGTATTTTAGGAGAATATCATAGGGAATTCATTTTTTAGCTGATAGGGATCCGTTTCTTTAAAAGATTGCATACGTCCAACTTTCACAGTATCAGTAGTCGATTTTTCTGGATTCGCGGAATGTTCTTGGAGGAATTTCCTTGTCCATTTCCTTGGAGAATCATAGTAAAGTTCGATCTCATCGTATGCAAACTCATTAATCAAACCAAGATCATGAGCCTCCCTAAATAATGGTAGATCAACAGTTAGAGGAGAGATGACAGAGATTTGATTTTCTCTCAGCTTATCAATACCTTCTTGATTGCGAACAGCGACAGAAAGCGTCTCGGTGAACTCAACATCTGTATTTTTTAATATAGGAATCCATCTATTAGTATAACTGCTGGCTTGATTAATGATATCAGCAACGTGCAGGACCTTCTGGCCATGTAATTCGAGTTCAAGGGGCTTTCCTTCATGATCAGTTACAAAATAATCGCCATTTTTATATAAAAAGATATGAGGGATTTTGAGCTTTTTTGCCATAGGTATGGAAAAAAACCAATCCCGTCTTTCGCCACCAGATATCATCGATGGTTTAGTGTTGGTTTGTGATAAATAATACTCTAAAAGTGCGTTAATAGCAGCATCATAGGCCTCATCGGCATTGACTACCTGACTGACTGTTTCTATAATGGCGTTTGCTTTTTGTTCCTTTGAAAAATCAGCTTGTAAGAGAGTATTAAATTTGTTCAAAACTTCACTAGCTGCATCTTTCCCAGCGATGTTTTCGGTATTTATGTAAAATGGACCCGGCTTTCCTGATGTATACCAAAATGCATCATCGTTCTTACTTTTTCTAACTGCTAGACCATTCGTTGCGATTAATCTTTCAAGCAATAATTGTGAAACACTGGAATTTGACAAGGAAAGACCTCCCTAAATTTACTAGATTTATTATACATGAATTTCAGTAGAAGAATCCTTTGCTATTTTATCATAATTCGTGATAAAGTTTTGGGAATATATGGTGATAGAAGTCAAATGAATGAAAACAACTAGTGGGAGATTAATATGGTTAATCATCTAATTAACATTCGAGGAAAAGACCTTTATGTAGAAGTTTTAGGTAAGGAAGGAATGCCTGCCATATTACATATTCATGGTGGTCCTGGTGGAGTTGGTTCAACCGATTTTGTGATGTATCAAGGCAAAAGATTAAGTGAACATTTTAAAATAGTGGCAGTAGATCAACGGGGTGTTTGGAGATCTGAAGCTATAAATGACGACGAGGACATCACATTTGAGGATCTAATTTATGATTACGAAGAGTTACGAAACGTTCTTGGCATAACAAGTTGGTCGGTAATTGCTCATTCATTTGGAGGATATATCGCATCTCTTTATGTGGACATGTTTCCAGATTCGATTGATCTTCTCATATTTGAAGGACCATCTTTTACATTCTCATTATCCGAACGCTCGTTGATCCGAGCCGTAGCTAATGAGCTTAATAATAGAGGGAAAGAGGACCTTTCCGAATATTATTTAAAGTCACTTAGAGAAGCATCTGACTATAAAGCTGTTAACGATATTATGCGAAAAGCATTTAACGACTTAGGTGATGATGGTCCTATTTTTTGGCATGGGGAAGATAAGCAACTAATCAATCGGATCGTTGGTGCTAGTCCAGAGACTTTGGATCTATGGAAAAAATCAAATCATACAAGAAGTAAACTGATGAAGGATTGGAGAATGTATGATTCTATCCTTTCAAGAATTTCTACGGTAGATAAACCTTCATTACTAATTAAAGGGTTACATGATCCAATAACGTGTGAACAACAAATAAAGGAGTTTAAAGAAAAATTTATTAATAATTGTTCTGAGGTGTTTTATGAAAGCGGGCACTATGTAAGAGTTGAGGAGCCTGATAAATATGCAGAAGTTGTTTCAAAATTTATAGAAGAATCGAGGAAGCAACTTGGACGAAAACATCTTAAAGCTTCTGCTCCAATATGACATCGCCAGTCCTGAAGTCACGCTGATCAGGCATAATGAAAATAGAACCTATAAAGTGAATGATACCTCAAATGGCAACGTTTATCTTCTTCGCGTGCATGATCCTTTGACTGTAAATCTTGCGGGCATTCAGCACACGAGACGTGGAGTGGAATCCGAGTTACGGCTGTTGGAGGCGATAACTATTGGGACGGACCTTATGGTCCAGGTGCCTGTAGCGAATAGATACGGTCAACTTGTAACCGAGTTTGAATTCGAGGGGCGCACACTATGCTGCTCAATACTTAACTGGATCGATGGTTGCAATATGACAAAAGAGGACTTGTCTAGCACAGATGCAGCTTACAACTTGGGGGCTCAGATAGCGAGTCTGCATACGTTTTTCGGTGAATATGACAGGGTTAACCCTATAGAACGGCCTGATTACGGTATTCGTAGAACTGAGTTGATGCTTACTCAAATTCGGCGCGGGGTCGAACTCAAATTGTTCTCGGAAGAGAATTTCAAAGTAGTTGAGAAAACACTCACACTCATCGTTGAACGTCTGAAGGCCGGACAACCTAAAACATTGAAGCAGGGAATTATCCATGCGGATTTAAACATGAGTAACATACTTGTCACACCCGAAGGAAAGTATGTTTTTATCGATTACTGCCTATTTGGCTTTGGATATCTCCTTTTTGACGTAGCAATGGCAGCTTTAAATGCCTCTAGGGAGAGCCGAGAACAAGTCGTAAATGGGTATTTTGGCGAAGTGCCATCGAGTGAGGAGATTTATCCAGTAATTGAAGGTTTCATGCTTTCAGCGGTGTTAGGGTACTATGCTTTTGCGATGGAGAACGAAGCTGTCCATCCGTGGATTCGGGAAAGAATGCCGCAGTTTTGCGATAATCGGTGTGAGCCGTTTCTGAATGGTGAGAGTATTTTTCTTAGCTTTTAATTAGTTTATGAGCCTGTTCAGTGTCAACGAATGAGACAATCCATCAAATTCATACCTTGTTAAAAAAGGATGAAGGTGATGGTAAAATTGAAGATATACAAGAAACCAATAATCTTTATTTATACGATAAAAGGATCCACGATAAAAAGAATTATTCTTTACGATATCATTCTGGGGACAGCGCTCTATTATATTGTTAAAATGATTTCTGCGAATGCGATAATCGCAACTTTAGGCTCACTTATCGGGACTGAAGGAGTTAAAAGATTTCGATGGCCCAATAATGGCAGAATTATTACAGTCTCTTAAACTGATTCATGGAAACAAGAATGAGGCGATGGAATCGATCCATCGCTATTTGGTTATGGGAGGACGATGTTGTGGGTTCTAGAATCATGCACGTTATAATTGCTAATCGAATTGCAGAGTGTCTCTCACTTGAAAATAGAACAGAATTCTTACTTGGCAGCATTGCTCCAGATGCGGTTTCACCGAAAGATGCATCGCATTTCTTTACTGGAGATGTACGTGATTTTTCAAGAAGCATTGATTACAAAGGATTTTTATATAAATATAGATCGCAAGAAGATTGTCAATATATATTGGGGTATTTTACACATTTAATCGCTGATCATATTTGGCTGAAAGGTTTTTATTTACCTTGGTTGAGAAATAGAATGGAAGCTAACGAGGAAGTGTTGAATGTATATCATAATGATTTTAGACTACTAAATGGGAAATTATTGGATTACTATGGATTTGAAAATGAATTGAGAAAAACGCTTTTCTATATGCCGACAATCTTTGATTTACAAGAGGTTAAGTCCAAAGATGTTGAAGAATTCATCCCTATTGTTTTAGGGGATATGGAGTACAGTAAGGACGTCATCCATGAAAAATTACATGTATTTACAATGGATCAGATCATTGGTTATATCGAGACGTCAGTTGATTTGGGGTTATTACATATAAAAAACCTAAGATGACTACCACAGAATGGAGATTACATAGATGAGAATGTATACAGATCCTAAGGGTGAAGCTTACGAGCAAGTCATAGATTTGGCAATACGGAAATCGGAATGTTTTGTAATTAAAGAAAGATTGTCTGAGGATATGCAACGGGGTCAATACACAAACGTTTTGGAAAAGCTGGAACCATATTTGATGAAGACCATAGTCATCCCAACAAGTTATAGTATCGATGAATTTTTACAATTCAAAAAAAATAATCCCAGTCATGCCTTTTACACCGCGGGAACCTACTATTTGTATAGATGCTGTGATGAAAGTGGGGGACTACTTAAACAATTGGCTAACAGCCTTTCGGATTGGATCTATCCTAACCTGCCAGAAGACTTGTGTTTCTTGAAAGAAGATGGAAAGGACTTTCTATACTCCATTGTACATGAACATGAGTATGGGATGGATGTAACGGAGGAAGAAGCTATCGAACTGATGGAACAAATTACAGGGCTTTTTTTGAAAATAGCAGCTCACCATGACTTAGATCGTTTGTTAGATGACGCCATTAAGCATAAAACGGACTGGCTGTATATAAGTAGACATGGGCTTACAGAGCTTTCTGAGCGAATCCGGGAGCTAACAGAACTGAGGGTTTTAGAAATTTTTGAACAGGATCTTTATCGTCTACCTGAGGCGCTGTTTGAATTAAGCAAGCTTGAACGCTTGGTCATCATGACAGCTGATTTAGAGAGTATACCCGCATCCATTGCCAAATTGAAAAATTTGAGAGTGCTTAGCATCCAGTGTGCGAGCTCGGATAGACCGACTCCCGACTGGCGTGCTAAGCCAAAGGAGCAGATCAGCCTAAACCGTATTCCACCGGAAATTGGAGATCTTGAGCAGTTGGATCAGCTTATGATTCAATACACCTCGATTCAAGAGCTGCCGCTTGAGCTGCAAAAGATGAAGAACTTGCGAATATTGAACATTGGTATGTGTATGATTGATGAGAAACCTGATTTTCTTAAAAGGATGGAGCAATTGAAACTCATTAATGTGGCAAGGGATTCGTTTTGGAAAACGACTGAGTCAGAAGAATAGCTATATAAACTTGACAGAATCACGTCCCATTAACGGTGAACGCCGCAGAATATGTTTGATTGTCCATTCGTGCACTAGCCTGCCTTTCATTAGATCTTGGCAGGCACCATCAATGAGCCATGCCCACCACGCAGGTGTGAGCAGTTCCCATTCCTCGAGCTCAAGTGGTGATACTTCATCGTACGCTTGGACGACTTGATCATGAATGCCACGCCACGAAAGTGTGAAATCAGCGACCCGATGGTTCCTGTGTGAAAGTTCGAAGTCTAGGATACCCGAGAGATGTCCGTCTACAAAGTGAAGGTTCCACGGCGTAAAGTCCCCGTGAATAACGATTCCTAGCCTATTCTGTAGTTTAAGCCCAGTAACCCGTTCGCGCGCTCGTTCAAGGTGCCAGCGGAGGATGCGAATTTCCTCTGGCTGCTTACGCTCGTTTTCAGTAAGTACAGAGTCCAATTTCGGATCATCAAGGATTTCTTCACATCGACGCCAACCTTCACGCTGCTCGAACCCAGATAGCTTAGTCAGATCATTGTGGAAATGCGCCAAAAGTTGTCCGCGAACACGTTGTTCAGCATACTTGTCATCGCTATTCGGCGGATCACCAGGAAGATGTGGAAACAAGCACCAATATTGACCGTCCAACTCAATCGGTGCTTCAACCGCTTGCGCGACGGGCCACCCCAGTGCAGCGATGCTCGTGAGCAGGCGCACTTCATAGTCGATATACTCATATGAAGTGGACCACCAACGTCGCAGAACAAACCGTTTTCCTTGAAGATCTACAAGCCAGTGTTTATTTTGATTTCCGCCAAGCGGAGCGAGCACGCTGACTCTAAACTTATCTAATACCTCGTCGCGTGGAGACATCAATCCGTGTGTGTTATCCATTATTTATCCCTTTCATAACAACCTTGGTCCCGTATCAAACTGCTTACCAAGGTTTTCGAAAGATTTGCCTTTTTGCTTCACATATATGTTCAAGTTTTGCCTTTAATCCCTCATACCATGATGGGGCATCATCTAGATCACTATTCTCTAAAGATAACAAAAGTCTTGAAAAGGTATATAATCCATCAAATTTTAGAAATATGGTGAACTGATCTGACACATCCTCCGTCAAAGGTAAAATGGTGCTGTATCCTTTTAAGAAGGCTTCTATATGACTCTTTGATTCCTTCTCATCTTTCTCAAACAAATCTTTGAGTGTTGTCACAATATCCATCGTAAACCAATGATACATCGAGTCATCAAAATCAAACACGTTAAACTGATGTTCTTGTTCATCCCAAAAAACATTATCCAGTTGGAAGTCATAATGTATGAGACCAAAATTATCTTCGGAAGTGGTTAGTGAGTCGAGCCATGACCTTGTTCGGTCTAATTCAATCTTCGCATCACTCTCCATTGGATACCTTTGTAATATGTTATCTATAGAATCCAAAACTTCATGCCATTGCTTACGTTTGGAATCCTTTGGTGAATAAGTTTTTGATAATAAATGTAGTGAAGCAAGTGATTTTCCCCAATCGATAAATTGTTGATGAGACATTGTAGTAGGGTCAAGAGGAGAGCCAATCGCAGCAGTAAAAACAACGCCAAAGTAGGATCCATCTTTTGTGTTAATCGTTTCAATTGTATTACCGTTATCAGAAGGGATAGCTCTTACACATGGATATCCATGTTCTTCCAAATACTGCATAAAATCTAATTCAGCTCGGATTTGTTCTATGGAATGATCTCGTTCAAGTGAGAACCTTAGAAAGTATCTCTTTTCACCTCTATTAAAGCAGTAAACAAAATTGGAACTAGCACGCCAAAACTTCAAAGTTCCTTCATCATGTTCCCATAATTGCAAAAAGCTTTGAGCGACAACATTGTCAGATAAACCATTAACCATATTTCTTAAATTCATCATCTGGATTCTTTCCTCCCACTTAATTACAATTATATGTTACCAGATATTGTTTTTTGAAGTGAGGACAAGAATCAATTTAATCAAAAAATACCAAGTTTTATTTTCGAAGGAGGTCACTAATGAAATATTTTTACCTCATTTTGTTCTCGATCGTCATTATAACAGGCTGCTCCCAAAATAATGGGAAGTCATCCAGCAGCTATCCAAGCGCCGTTATTTGGAACAACAACCTTTATGGGCTTTCCGCAGAGGAAATTCCCGTAGCAGACATCGGTAAAGAGATTGGCAAAATTGAAAGAAGAGTAACCCCGATGCCAAAGAAGAACGGAGAAGCTAATGATAAACCAGTTGGAAGCCAGTTATTTGAAATCAAGGGGATCGATTCGAAAGAAGCAATAGCCGTTAAAGTCAATGAAAAGTATCATAGAGCTTCATTACTGGAACCGGTTAAATAAGGTGTACATTTGCTTGCATACATGCCCCTGATAGGTATAATCTGGTTTTAAGTATCAAATGAAAAATCAAATGAAAATACGAGGGACTAACAATGCGTTTAAGCATACAATCGGTAATTGATGCACTAATAGCTCCTGTGGGAAAGCTTGATCAAACTGTCGATACGCTGAAATTCGGCAATCCTGACGCAGAAGTGACGGGGATTTTGGTCACTTTTATGCCGACACAATATGTGATCGAACAAGCTATTGAGCGTGGAGCGAATTTAATTATTTCGCATGAAGGGCCATTCTTTTCACATCATGATAATAGCTTGAAACTCGAGGGAGACCCGGTATATGAGGAAAAAAGACGATTACTCAAAACATCGGGCATCGCATTATTCCGATTTCACGACTATTTGCATCGCTACAAGCCAGACGGTGTTATGGAGGGACTAATTCAGGAACTCGGATGGGCGCCTTTTGTTCAAACGCATTATGCTGCGTCCTGTATTGTACAAATTCCCAACGATACGGTCGTGGAAATTGCTGAACATGTCAAGGAAAGCCTTGGAATAGCATATGTAAGAGCACATGGTGATCTTAGTATGACGTGTACGAGGATCGGTTTACTCGCGGGATATCGAGGCGGAGCGCAGAATGTGCTTCCACTTTTTGAACAGGAGCAGTTAGATCTTGTTATTTATGGGGAAGGTCCGGAATGGGAAACGCCTGAGTACGTACGGGATGCTGTTTATCAAGATAAGCACAAAGCGTTGATTGTTCTTGGGCATGCGGAGAGTGAGGAGCCGGGTATGAAGCTGCTAGCGAATAGGCTTGCAAACAGCTACCCGGAAGTTGCTGTTCATTTCATTAAGGAGCGACCGATATTCCAGGTAATTTAATGATAGACTTCATTTTAGAAGAAGACGCACGGAAATAATAAGTAAAGGTGATCTCAATGGATAACTGTTCACTAATCATGGGAATTCCTGTCCCTAAAATAACTATGCAAGAAACAGTAAAATTAATTGATCAAGTAATAACGACAAATAAAGATGAACTTTTTCACGTCGTAACACTCAACCCTGAAATCACGATGTCCTGTCAGCACGATTCACTGCTTCGTTCAATTGTTTCAGAGGCAGGTCATCTCACAGCAGATGGGGCTGGTATAGTCATGGTTTCACGATTAAAAGGAAATTCCCTTCCTGAACGTGTAACAGGATGTGATCTTCTCCTCCAATTATTGGAGCACGGAAATAGTAAAAGTTGGTCTGTTTATTTGCTTGGAGCGAGTGAAACGACGAGTAAAAAAGCATCTGAAGCAATTAATTTGGAATACCCCAACATTAAGGTTGTGGGTAGGCAGCATGGCTTTTTTGATCAAAGGGATGAGGAGCAAATTGCGAATGAAATCGCTACTTTAAGACCTGATATTTTAGTGGTAGCACTGGGCGCTCCAAAAGCTGAATATTGGATACATAAGTTCAAGGATAAATTAAATGCTAGGGTTGCGATCGGTGTTGGAGGAAGTCTCGACATCATTGCTGGAACTGTAAAAAGAGCACCTGTGATATGGCAGCGGCTAAATATGGAATGGTTGTATCGTTTAATAAATCAACCTTCTAGATGGCGGAGACAATTAATTTTACCTCGTTTTGCAATGAAAGCATTGATATTTAATGAAAATAACAAGTAAATTGTATGTTATATAGTTAAATAGTGAGGTGAAGGCATATGGAATACATTCGAGATTACGCGATGTACGCATCGGTATTTGGCATGTTTAGTTTTGTCTGGTTCGGTTGGGCTCAAGAAAATCCCCGAGCTAGCTGGCGAGTATATCTTGGGATTGCATCTGGTATTGCGCTGATGGTTTGCTTGCTGGGTGTCTTTTTAAGCGTGAAAAACTGGGATGCACCTTCCGCATTGACAGAGACGACTGCTTTTCGTAATTATTTGATTTCATTCTACTCTGAATTTGTAGTGGCTGGTGCGGGTGCATTCGTACTCATCAGGAAAAAGCGGAAGGGTTATATTGCTCCTTGGGTCGCTTTTATCGTTGGCCTTCATTTCATTAGCTTAAAAAGTGTATTCGATGATCCCAGCTTATGGATTCTTGCGGCTCTTCTGGTTATTGTCTCTGTTATTGCTGTTTTAGTTCACCTAAGCTTAAAGTCTCGTACAGCGCGATTACCGGTATTGGTGCCGGGACCGCTTTATTCGGGTTCGCCGTGCTAGGTTTGCTACGATTTATGGCCGTACAATAATCAGCCAAGCACCTCCATTGCTCGTTTGCACATACACTGTAAAAACTTAGAATACATTATTTTAAGCAGCGGTGATGAGGAGGGGTACATGTGAGATACACAGTGCAATATATACCTCTAAACAAGATTAAGCAGGAAGGCAGCATCACGAAGAGCTCTCCACGAAAAAAAGAACTAAAAAAAGTTGCCCAAGATCTTATGCACCTATTGATTGTAAATAAAAGCAGAAAAGATGGCGGTTATATTATCCAAGAGGGCCACCAGCATTTCAATTTTATAAAAAAACATACCAATAAAAATCGAGCAATCTGTCTCGTTGAGGAAAGCAAACTTTCTACTAATTTTGGAAATTTGGTGAATCGGTTCCGAAAACGACAACTGCCATATGAAGTGCCTTACCTCAAACCAGATCGAATTGAAGTGAACAGTTGGAAAATCATTCGTCAATTTTTGAAACGAGAACCTCGTTTTCAGAAGCTTTCCCGTAGACAACAATTGAAGGTTCTTCGGCTGGGTATGCAATATAGGAAAACAACCGTTCAATCTATGCAAGCAAAAGTGGAAGATTTATTAAAGAAGATTGTTATTTAATGTTTGTTGAGGAGCTACTTCGTGTAGCTCTTTTCTCATGTAAATTCGACTAAAGAACCAGTCGTTGTCCTCCGAAACCTTGCAAGTTTTCACTTTGAAAACAGGCATGGTAAAATAGGTTAATACTACGGTGTTATTATGTTAATTACAAAGGAGGCACACATAAAATGAAACTTCGCTGTGCGATTTTAGACGACTACCAGCAAGTAGCGTTGCATACAGGGGATTGGTCCCGGATTTTGGACAAGGTGGAGGTCAAAAGCATCGATCGGCATATCGCTGATCCAGAGGAGCTGCTTGAACATATCGCAGACTGCGAAATTGTCGTGATTATGCGGGAGCGGACGCCATTCCGCGCGTCGCTTCTAGCCAAGCTTCCACGCTTGAAGCTGCTAATTACCACGGGCATGCGCAACGCTTCAATCGACATGCAAGCTGCTGCGTCGCAAGGCATTATCGTTAGCGGGACTGGTGGAGCGGGCAACTCAACCGCTGAGCTCACATGGGCTTTGATTTTGGGTCTAGCGCGCAATATTGTTCAGGAGCACAACGCGATTCGCAATGGTCAATGGCAAAGCACGATTGGAACGGATTTGTATGGTAAGACGCTAGGCGTGCTAGGTCTTGGCAAACTGGGCAGCAAGATCGCCAAATTTGGCCAAGCGTTCGGGATGGATGTCATGGCGTGGAGCCAAAATTTAACGCAAGAACGAGCTGACGAGGTTGGCGTGAGATTAGCTTCTTCCAAAGAGGAGCTGCTTGAGAACAGCGATTTTGTATCCATTCATCTTGTGTTAGGTGAACGGACTCGAGGATTAATTCAAGCAGAAGATCTCAAGCGCATGCGTTCTTCGGCCTATCTTATCAATACATCACGTGCCCCAATTGTGGATCAAGCTGCACTAGCCGAGGCTTTACAGAACGGCTGGATCGCAGGCGCCGCGGTAGATGTATTCGAGGTGGAGCCGCTGCCAATTGACCACCTCTACCGGTCACTTCCGAATCTTCTCGCAACACCGCATATCGGCTATGTTTCGCAAGCGAATTATGAAGCTTTTTATAGAGATATCATTGAAGATATTGAGGCATTTATTGCAGGATCGCCAGTTCGCACGCTGATTTGAGCACTCCACCGTTGGCTTTCATTAAACAAAAAGAGATACCTCCAACTTACGGGGTATCTCTTTTTCATTATTCCAAAGCATTTTCAAGATTCTTAAATTGATTCGAAAACATCCGAGAATACGTGCCGTCCTTACTCATCAACGAACTGTGATTGCCTTGTTCAGCGATCTCGCCGCGATCAATGACCATGATGGTATCTGCATCCCGAATTGTATTCAAACGATGTGCAATGATGAAGCTTGTGCGCTCCTTCATGATGGCGAGGAGGGCTTGCTGTATATGAAGCTCCGTCCGTGTATCAATGCTACTGGTTGCCTCATCCAGAATGAGAATGGAAGGATCTGCAAGGATGACACGCGCGATGGCAAGCAATTGGCGCTGCCCTTGACTTAGATTTCCGCCATTCTCGGAAAGCGGTGTATCATATCGCTTGGGCAGCCGCGAGATGAAAGTGTCTGCATTCGCAAGCTTTGCCGCTGCAACGACCTCAGCATCTGTCGCATCTGGCTTGCCATATTTAATGTTTTCTTTGATCGTCCCCGAAAACAAAAACGTATCCTGCAGCACGATGCCAAAGCTGCGGCGCAAGCTATCGCGCGTATAGGATTTGATATCCCGCCCGTCAATCATGATTGTGCCGCTAGTCGCATCATAGAACCGGGTCACGAGATTCACGATGGTCGTCTTGCCTGCGCCTGTGGGACCGACGAGTGCAAGGCTGCTGCCTGCCGGCACCTCAAAGCTAACCTGCTTCAGAATCGGCATATCCGGCCGATAACCAAAAGTGACATCTTGGAAGGTTACTTGTCCAATTGGCTTCTGAAGCTCGATGGCGCCAGGTTCGTCTTCGACTTCCTCAGATTCATCTAACACCTGGAAAGCACGTTCAGCTCCTGCAACCCCAGATTGCAGAACGTTATAGGTGTTTGCGATTTCATTGAGAGGCCTTACAAATTGGCGAGAGTAGCTTAGGAAGCTCGCGATGACACCGACGGTGATGTGACCTTTAACAGCCAGGACGCCACCGACAATGGCAACAGAGGAAAAGCCAATGTTATTGATGACGCTGAGCAATGGCATGAGAAAACCTGACCAGATTTGTGCTTTCAAGCCAACCTCATACAATTTTTCATTCACGCTATTGAACTCATCGATCGCTTTCTTTTCGCGATTAAATGCTTTGACAACGAGAAGGCCAGTAATGGTTTCCTCGATATGTCCGTTCAGCTTACCAAGCTGGGCTTGTTGTTCTTTGAAAAGAACGCTTGTACGCTTCGTTATCGTTCTTGCAAGCAAGAACACCAACGGAACGGTAATGAGACTCGCCAGAGTCAATGTAGGAGATAGAATCAACATCATCACTAAGGATCCGACAATCGCGATTGAGCCAGTCATCAATTGTGTTGTTGCTTGGGATATCGAGTTGCTTACGTTGTCAATATCGTTAGACAGCCGACTCATAATATCCCCATGAGATCGTCCATCGAAAAACGCAAGCGGCAGCTTCTGCAGCTTCGCAAACATCGTTTGCCGAAGCTTTTTCACAACACGTTGAGAAAGTCCGGCCATGACCCAGCTTTGCAGGAAGGTAAGTCCGCCATCGGCAATGTACGTCGAAATCAGAACGATCAATACCACATCCAGGACTCGATAGTCAACTCGGCTTCCTGTCATCGCGTCAACGGCTACACCTATGAGATAAGGGCCAGCAAGCGTCAAAACGGAATCTACAAGTATAAAAAGAAAAACAATGGTCAACCATTTTCGTTCATTGCTTAAATAAGACCAGAGCCGACGTAATGTACCTTTAAAATTTTTCGGCTTTACGGCCGGCGCGCGCCCACCGCGAGCAAGAGGGCCTGTGATCATCGGAACGTCCGGGGCTTGTTGACGTGATCCTTCATTCGGCTTCGACATGGTGAGGCAGCTCCTTTCCGAATTGGGATTGGAATATTTCGACATAGACCCGACAGCTCTTCAATAATGTCTCGTGGGTGCCAACACCGACAATTTCACCGTTGTCCATGACTACAATTTTATCCGCATCCATAACGGAGGTAATGCGCTGTGCAATAATCAAGCAAGTGACACCAGAGGAGAATGCCTTGAGCGCTGCTTTAATTTTCGTCTCAGTCGCCGTATCAAGTGCGCTTGTACAATCGTCGAGAATCAAAATGTCTGGTTTCCGAACGAGAGCACGTGCGATAGAGAGACGCTGCTTCTGGCCGCCGGACAAGTTCACGCCGCGCTGACCTAATCTTGTTGCATACCCTTCGGGGTAACCTGCAATAAAGCTATGTGCCTCTGCCATCGTAGCGGCGTGCACAATCTCTTCTTGTGTTGCTTGCTCATGACCCCAAAGCAAGTTCTCTTCAATTGTACCGCTGAATAAAATCGTTTTCTGCGGGACAATGGCAATGCGATCACGCAGCTTGACAGGGTCCAACTGACGGATATCCACACCATCTACGCTGATTGAGCCAGAGCTTGTATCATAGAAACGGGAAACGAGACTCACGAGGCTGCTTTTGCCAGATCCCGTAGAGCCAATAATTCCAATTGTTTCACCAGGAAGGCAGGTCAAATTAATATTTCTGAGCACAGGTTCTCCTGCAGCCCCTTCATAGGCAAATGACACATTCTCAAAATCGATTCGACCTCCTGGACGTTGAGCAGGTAGATCGGCATTAACATCCCATGTCATTTCATTTACTCGATTAAATACTTCGCCAATCCGATTGGCCGATGCTTTCGCGCGAACAAACATATTGAACACCATGGAGATGGTCATCAAGGCAAACAAAATTTGCGTCATGTAGTTAACGAACGCAACGATATGCCCAACCTGCATCTGTTGGTGATCAACTCGCCAAGCGCCAAGCCAAAGCACGGCAACGATTCCGAAATTAACCGTCAATAGAATAGAGGGATTAAATATTGATAGCAGCCTCGACACTTGAATCGATTTATCTTGGTAATCGGTATTGGCCTTTTGAAACTTATTAGCCTCGTATCCAAAACGATTGAACGCTTTGACAACGCGAACGCCAGACAAATACTCCCGCATAACCCGATTGACGCCATCCAGCGCCTTTTGTACACCAACAAATCGGGCAAAGCCTACTTTCAAGTTCAGTGCCACGAGCACGCCGACAATTGGAACGACGATAAGAAGCACAACCGAGAGTTGCGGATTGAGACGCACAGCCATGATCAAACTCCCAATACAGAGGAGGGGGGCTTTAACGAAGATGCGCATTAGACCATTTACAAAGTTTTGCACCTGTGACACGTCATTCGTTAAACGTGTAATTAATGAGGCGCGCTCGAATTGATCAAGGTTCGTAAAGGAGAGTGCTTGAATTTTTTCAAACAAATCTCTTCGAAGCTCCGTACCGAATTTCTGAGAGACATGGCTAGCTACAATATTTCGAAGCGATGCAGAAACAGCCCCGAACGCGGTAATTAGCAGCATCACACCACCCATCCGAAGTACATAATCAAGTCGTTTCTCTGCAACACCTACGTCCAAAATGTGAGACATCATCGTCGGTTGAAGCAAATCGGCAAACGCTTCCATACTGACAAAAAAGACAGCAACCAGAAATAGCTTCCAGTGCTTACTGGCGTATTTCTTCATAAAACCCATCGCGTACACTCCTTTTTCCGTGGTCAACCTCTCACATTGAACGATACTCCGATTTGAGTAATTTGTCATCCATAAATGATGAGAAAGGGAGCGGCAAATTAGTAATTCAACCTCACTGATGTACAACTAATCATAGACATGGTAAAATAATACACAATAAATTGAATTTTTAAATCGGATATAAATTGGTAGTCAGGGGGAATTTGAGGTTGGTTAAAGGTCGTAAGTCATTTCGAGATCGCTTAAATGAGATGGTAGGTACGCTTCGTAAAGAAATTATGCAGGGCACGCTGCAAGCTGGTGATTTTTTGCCCAGTGAAATAGATCTATCGAAAAAGTTCGACTTGAGTAATCTGTCTGTCCGAAAAGGGCTGCAAACGCTTGTAGAGGAAGGCTATATCACGAAAATTCCATCTGTAGGCAATCAGGTCATTGAGCATTTTAAACAACAGGGAAGCCAGATCCGATTTGTTTATCCTGCAGATTTGGAAGAATCGATTCAAATTTCTGCGCTTTTAGATCAATTTGAAGCACGATATCCGCATATTGGAGTTCAGCGCATTGCAGAAAGCAGTGACTATACATCCGTTCTTCGTTCTCGACTGCAGGAAGGGCAAGTGGATGTAGCCTTGTTAAGTGACTCTGTCTTCTACAGCCTAACCTCAGAGCAAGATGCAGCCCATTATTTTGCCCCAACGCCTCCACTGGAAGGACAATATCGCATGCTGGCGCAGAGCTTTAGCAACGAAGGAAGCTTATATGCGTCTCCGTTTGCGTTCTCACCATTAGTGCTTTGTTACAACAAAGCTCATTTCCGGGAGATGTCGCTTTCCATGCCGGATTCAAGCTGGACATGGTCTGATCTAGCAGAGAACGCTAAGCTGCTTACACAGCCGAATACGAAATTTGGTTTCTATTTCTACACGAGGTCTCGCAACCGCTGGCCTTTATTTTTGATGCAAAATGGGGTTGAAGCACCAAGCGATCAAGAAGGATCTATCCAGCGTTGTGTCGATCAAATCAAAGAGGGGCTTCACGAGTACCGTCGTGTATTGGACGGACCCATGATGTTCCCGCATTTTCTAGCCAATGCACCGTTACCGCTTACGCCTGAAGCGCTCTTCGCCCAAGGGAAGCTATCGATGATTATTACGTCATATTTTCATCTCAACCGCTTGCTGGATCTAAAGGGCATCGACTTTGATATTGCACCTATTCCTCGCGGCAAAGAGGCGAAGACACTGCTTATTACGTTCGGATTTGGGATTTCGAATCGTTCGCAAAATAAAGACGAAGCCGCCCTGTTGGTGCAATTTTTAACATCATATGAATCGCAAATCAAGCTTCGGCTGCACACAACGAGCATTCCTGCCCTGCGCAGTGCAGCAGAGTTAGAGGGAGCGGAAATGGCATTCAGTCGCTATACCATGTATCGGGATATCGTGCCAACCTATACCTCGATTAAAGAGATGGGTCTATCATCCGAAAAGCTGGATAAGATCATGGAGGCCGCACAACTCAATTGGTCGATGCTTGAGGATGAGGCGATGTTAAATCAGCGATTAACAGACATTTTGAAACAAATGTAATGCAGTTTATATCCAATTTATATTTATGTTGACATTACAAATAGATTGGTGTAATTTATGGATTAAGAAGTAAATATAAATTACATGTAAATCGGAAGGGGGATTACATGAAACGTCCGATGTCGAGCCGTCTCTTCGACTGGATGAATGTTTGGCTATTGGCCGTGATTTCGGTGACGATGTTATTTCCGTTTTTCTACATCTTCTCGGTTTCATTCACGACACTGGAGGAATATTTGCACAGTGAAGTGCTGCTTTTGCCACGGGTATGGGTGACGGATGCGTATCAGTATATTTTAGGCTCAGATACATTCCTTCATGCCATGTGGATTACAATTATCGTTACGGTGATCGGAACGGTAATTAATTTATTGTTCACCTGCACATTTGCTTACGCGTTAACAAGGAACATGTATGGACAAAAGGTGATGCTGCTGCTAATCCTTTTTACCTTACTGTTCTCTGCAGGCATTATTCCAACTTATCTTGTTGTGAAGGCAACTGGGCTATTAGATTCAATATGGTCCTTAATCTTGCCGGTCGCGATCGCCCCGTTTAATCTGATTGTCGTTCGTCAATTCTTCCTCAATATTCCTAATGAATTGCATGAAGCGGCGGTCATAGATGGGGCGAATGATTTAACCATTTTCAGCAAAATTGTGTTACCTCTATCTAAGCCAGCTTTAGCTGCATTTTGCTTATTCTACGCAGTCACCCATTGGAACAACTACTTCACAGGCATCCTCTACATCAATAATCCTTTTTACTGGCCCATTCAGGTTATCCTACGTCAACTTGTCGTTCAAAGCGATTCCAAAGCATTAACAGGAATGGATCTCGCGATGGTTGAAAATCCACCACCTCCCGAAACGATTCAAATGGCGGCTATACTCGTTGCTACGCTGCCGATTCTGCTTGTTTATCCATTTCTGCAAAAGCACTTTGCAAAAGGCGTCATGCTAGGCTCAGTTAAGGGCTAGCTTCCATTCGTTAATATAAAAAGGGGACGTGACCAATGAATCGTAAAAAGATATTTGTCGTGTTATTGACTACAAGTGTATCGCTTGCAGTAACTGCCTGTTCCTCCACTTCAACGCCATCCACTACTACAGCGCCTGCTGCTTCACCAGCAAATAATAGCCCAGCGCCTACTCAAGCAACAGCGAAGAAAATTACCATTACTACCATGAAGTTGATTAATGGCGATGTTCCACCACAAAACAGCAAAGCCATTCAAAAAATTAACGAGAAATTTAACGTTGATTATCAACCAGCACTGGTGCCAAGCGGTTCCTACGCTGAAAAGTTGAATGTAACGTTAGCGTCAGGCAGTCTTCCTGATGCCACATTGCTGCCTACGGCTGATTTAACAGATCGATATAGCAAATTCGCGAAGCAAGGTGCATTCTTAGCGTTGGATGACTACATTAAAAACTATCCATCCTTTAAACTTGTTCCGGACTATGTGTGGGATCAATTCAGAGTTAATGGAAAGGTGTATGCGATACCGGGCTATAATCCTAATTTCGGTTTTACGGTTGTCGTGCGAAAGGATTGGCTGGACAGCTTAGGTTTAAAGGCACCGACTTCTTACGAGGAGCTTAAGAAAGTTGCGATTGCTTTTACCAAGAACGATCCAGATAAGAACGGCAAAAATGATACATACGGACTCGCGATCGGGAAAGATATCAATTGGCCAATTCCGATGGGCGCCTATTGGGATCCTGATGCATGGTACCACAAAGACGATAAGGGACGTTTCATTCCAGGCATCGTTGCTGATGCACGCAAAGAAATGATTCAATGGTTCAGTGACCTTTATAAAGAAGGGGCCATGACCAAGGACTTTATAACTTTGGATTGGGCAGCGACGAATAAAGAGTTTTATTCTGGTAAAGCAGGGATTTTCATTGGAACTCCTCGCGGGATGTCCGAGCAATATATGGATGGTTTGCTGAAGATTGAGCCGAAAGCACAATTCCTGCCATTAGAGCCGTTCACAGCGCCAGACGGGTCGAAAGGCTTTACCGCCAGCCGTGGTTTTGCGAATATGACTGTCATTTCTGCGCAAGCTGGTAAAGATCCAGATAAGGTTAACCGTATTCTAAGCATGTTGGACTTCAGCCGTAAATATTATCCGAATGACCAAAAGAACGAGAAAAACAAAGATTTTGATTTCTTGAGCGGCGGAATTGGTGAAGGTTATGATCTCGCAGATGGCGTTGGTGTCGTAAAACCAGCATCGATTACACAGGGACTTGTGCCTGTAACATACTTGCTCGATGGTGTTATGGTTCCGGTGAAGGATACGGATGTGGACTATCCTGCCCAATACAAACTTCCTCAGCTTAAAGAATTAACTTCGACGATTTCCAAATCGTATGCACAATTAAAGTTCTATCAAAACCCTAACTATTCGGTCATTTCACCCACAGAGATTTCGAAAGGTGCAGAAATGAAGAAATATCTACTTGATGAGCAGTCAAAAATGATTGCCGGCGTTCGTCCTATTGCAGATTGGAGCAAAATGGTCGAAGAATGGAAAACTAAAGGCGGAGAAGCCATGATTACGGAAATCAACGCTGGCATTAAAATCAAAGATGCAAAAGAAGCCTGGAAATGAGGAAATTAGGCGTCGCTCCATGCGGCGCCTGTTCCTACCATCAACTATTATGGAGGGCTAGCCGTGTACACTTCTCTGGGTCGTCCTTGTAGAAATTTTAATATTTTAGCTAAAACCGTCATGATTGATCCAAAGGATGGAAGAGAAAAGCTGGTACTTTCCAACTTTGTTGCTGGGGGCACTGGATCGCTCATTCTCATCGACACCGAAAGTCACACACATGAAGTTATTCCTCTGCCTGGCGATGAGGGGGCTTGGGGTCTTGTCAATTGGAAGAATGAAAAGCTGATCGTGGGAACTTGCCCGAATTATGCATATCTGCATTGCCTTGATTTGCAAACCCGTGAATGGGCGACACCGTTATCAGACCCAGATGAGAAGTATTTCTGGGATTTAACAGTTGGCTCAGATGGCAATGTATATGGAGGAACCTGGCCAGGGTGCCGGTTGCTTCGTTACGATCCGAACATTCATGAATTGCACAATCTCGGCCGGGTGTCAGAGAACACTAACAATCATTACAGCCGTCCTGTATATGGCGGTCTGCCCGGTACAATCTTTGTTGGCGGCGGCTACAGCGAATCTTTCTTAAAGGCTTATGATATACAAAAGGGTACTTTTCAGCCCATCGATGCACCTGGCTTTGCCGTTCGGGAAGCGAACAGCGAATTCATTTGCTTGGAGAAAGAGAAAGAATTGCAATGGTATGATGCAACTACTTTTACGCGTATAGCGGATCTTGATCCAGAGCGATTAACTCAAAATGCGATCATACTTCCGAACGGTCAAACGTGTTTAGTCATCGCGTTGGCCAATGGACGGTACGCCGGTGTTCGGGGCCAAGATTATTTTATACTTGAAACACGTTCGGATACGCCTATTTTACAACGGATACCTTCTGAGCCTACGCCAACGCGCATATTCACGCTAATGACAGATGCACATGATCGAGTCTGGGGAGCCAGCGGATTCGGTCAAACGATTTTCCGGTATGATCCAGTAAAGGATGAAGCTTGGAACTCGGCAACCGTCTGTAATGCAGGTGGTGAAGTGTATGGCATGGTAGCTCTAGGAGAGCAGCTTTATTTATCTGCGTATGTCGGTGGAGATCACATCATTTACAACCCTGAGCAGCCATGGGACCAATTGAATAATCATAATCCGAAAATGTTAAAAGCAGCCTCACCAGACTATATCAGGCCGGAGGGGCGCAGCGTCATGGGCCCAGATGGCGGCATCTGGACAGGATGGTCAGCCCGATATGGTCAATATGGCGGTGCTTTGAGTCGAATCGATCCAAACACGCAAGAGGTGCACATTTGGGGAGAACCCCTGAGCAACGGACAGCAAGTTTGTGGACTTGCAGCCGATGCTCGCTATCTATATTTGGTAACGAATGGCGGGGCGAGTGGACTTCCGTTTCGTGAAGTCACCTGTGGCTTCGGCGTCTGGGAGCCAGGAGTTGGTCTTGTTCATCAAGCCACTTTCGCAGAAGAGGAGCAAGTCGGTAATGCGATTGCAGCCGGAAGTTTGTACGTTTTCGTTCGAGCTGGCAAATCGATCCATGTCTTTGACCCGAATACATTAGACTTCGTCAATCAGATTCCGACAGAGGAACCGTGCAGTTGGCTGATCCAAGGGGATGGAGAGCATATCCTTGCGTTTTGTGGAAATGAGGCGCTATGGATCAATGAGCGCACGTCACAGATTGTGAAGAGAGATCAACTGCCGGGATCCGTACGGGCAGCTGCTCGCGCTTCATCGGGCGTTATCTATTTTGCCATAGGAGACACATTATACAGCTTAAGAAACACGATAGGGAGGGACACCTCTGTTGACACAATCATTACGCAGAAGACTGTATAAAGATCGATACCTCTTTCTGCTTGCGCTGCCCGGCATTCTTTATTTTCTCATATATAAGTATCTGCCTATGGCAGGCATTGTGATCGCTTTTCAGGAGTATAGTCCCTTTCTAGGCTTTATGAAGAGCCCATGGGTTGGCTTCGATCATTTCCAAGCATTATTTGCTGATAAAGAAATGACGAAGGTGATGTGGAATACGTTGGTTCTGTCCGTTATGCAAATCGCGTTTGCCTTTCCGGCACCTATTTTGCTAGCGTTGATGTTAAATGAACTGCGGAATGATTTGTATAAACGATTCATTCAAACGGTGGTTTATTTGCCTCACTTTTTATCCTGGGTATTCGTCGTAGGTATCTTTATTATCTTTCTGCGTGGCGAGGGACTCATTAACAATTTTCTGGAAGTTTACGCGAATCAATCAGAACCGATTGGCTTTCTTTCGAGCCCAGCCTTCTTCAGACCATTGATCGTGTTGCAAGTCATCTGGAAAGAGGTAGGATGGGGGACGATTTTATTTTTAGCGGCGTTAGCTGGTATTAATCCTGATCTGTACGAAGCTGCCACAATGGATGGCGCGAGTCGCTGGCGTAAAATTTGGCATGTTACATTGCCTGGTATTCGCAGTACGATCATCATTTTGCTCATTATACGATTAGGTCACGTGATGGATAGCGGATTTGAACAGCTGTTCCTCATGCGGAACGCCTACAATAAAGAAATTGCTGAGGTTTTGGATACCTATGTCTACTATAAAGGGATTGACCAATCCAATTATAGCTTTGCTACGGCAGTAGGTTTGTTTAAAGGGGTTATCGGTTGTATTCTCGTGCTCGGCGCAAATCGTATTGCCAAAAAATACGGCGAACAGGGGATATATTAGGAGGGACAAACAGAGATGAACATGGTGAAGCTAGGAATCCTTAAGGATGAGGCTGCGGTTAGGCGCAGGCTAAGTTATGGTCTCAACTGCTATGGCAATTATATGGCAGAGATCCTTTCCCATGCAGGGATTCCCTACGAGTGGGTGGATGTAGCGACGACGAAATTTCTCTCATCCTTCGATATGTTGATTGAAGCTCATCTGGATGAGGAAGCTCATCCTTTTGATGAAGAATTATGGGCCTTTGTAGCACGAGGAGGAAGACTGATCTCTTTCGGAGGCTTGAATAAATGGGCAAAAAGATTAGGTTGTCTGCGAACTCCCCATTTGCCAGTTGGTTATGCTCATGTAGGGTCTGCTCAAAATGCGGGAGAATTGCTGCGTTTTATCAGTGCTAACCCTTGGGCGATTGTGGATGCTCATACGGTAATAGAGTCAAGTGGATCCGTTAAGGCTTACACACCAGATGGGAAAGATGATGGCTATCTGTATTTAAAGTTCGCCGTTGGGCAGGGCGCGATTGAGCGTTGGAGTGTTGACATACCAAAAACGGTTGTCAGTCTTCAGCAAGGAGAGGAACCGATACTCGGAGATGGCGTACCCGCTGCGGATGGGACTGGCAATGTTGACGAGGGGATTCTGAAGGCGGATGATGGCAGCGCTCTCCATTGGGAGTATGATCGTCAAATGACCGAAACTGGCGGGAAGTATTTTGCTAAACCGTATGGGGATCTATGGCGGGAAGCCATCATATCTCGTTTGATCAGCTCTGCGCTGCAGATGGGGAAGACATTGCCTTTTGTCGATATGTGGCCAGATGGCATTGATCATGTATTAACGATTTCCCATGATAGTGATGGCAATCTCACGTCCCAAGCGACGGCAGCCTTAGAATTATTGAGAGAATTAGGCATTCGTTCAACATGGTGTATGTTGGAGCCGGGATATTCAGACGAGATTTATCGTCAAATTAAAGAAGATGGGCATGAACTTGCCTTTCATTATAATGCGCTGGACTCCCAGCGAAGTGAAGCCTCAATACAAGGCAAAACGTGGAATGAGGCTGAATTTGACAGGCAGCTTCAACTATTGAAGCGAACGGCAGTTCTTTCCTCCGTTGTCACGAATAAAAATCACTATACACGGTTCGAGGGCTGGGGCGAGTTGTTCGAATGGTGTGAAAACCAGGGGATTGAAATCGATCAAACCCGTGGACCGAGTAAACCTGGCAACGTTGGTTTTGCCTTTGGAACCTGTCATCCTTACTTCCCAATAGCCAGAAGTCAGGATCAGAATCGCTTCTACAATGTGCTGGAGCTTGGCTTCCTAACACAAGATATGGATTTGAAAGGTTGGGCGGACAGCTCAATCATAATGCCATTCCTAGAGGAAGTAGCCCGCGTGCGTGGAGTAGCTCATTTTCTCATCCATCAGCTGCACATTGAGGCACAGCCTCTTGTTCGCGACTCTTTCCGAAAGTTAGTTAAGGAAGCCCGTAAACGTGGATTTGTTAGCATGACAAGTGAAGAGATTAATGCTTGGGAACGGAAACGGCGCAAAATTGTTATTCATGGATTTGATGCTAAAAATGAGCTTATGGTCGAAGGCGCAATGACGGAAGCTGTCATTTGTGTTCCGATTGCGACTGAAGCTACAAATGTGGACGTACAAAGCGGTTCCATCATTCAGCGATATGGTCATCCCTGTTATAGAAAAATTGGGATCGGAATGGTCGGCGTTTAACGAGGAGGACTAAAAACGAATGCAAACATTTATGGCAAACGTACTAAATATCCTATCCGACGTTATGCTCACGCAGGCAGATGCCATGAAGCGTGGGGCAGAGGTGTTAGCCAATGCATTGGTAGCCAGTCGGCGTATCTATGTTTTCGGCACGGGTCATTCTCATATGTTAGCGGAGGAAGCCTTTTATCGTGCGGGTGGGCTCAAAGATATCATACCCATTCTGGAAACCGGCCTCATGCTGCATGAAGGAGGAACGAAAAGTACAAAGCTTGAAAGACTGGAGGGGTATGCCTCGGTCTTATTAGATACCTATCAGGTTTCGCAGGGTGACGTGCTGATCGTGGCTTCGAACTCGGGCCTTAATGCGGTCCCCGTGGAAATGGTGTTAGGCGCGAAAGAACGCGGGGCAACCGTGATCACGATAACCAATTTAAAGCAATCCATGCAAGAATCGCCAAGGCATTCCAGCCAAAAGCGTGTGTGCGAAATAGCGGATATTGTCATCGATAACTGTGGCGTGATTGGCGATGCCTCTGTGTTTATCGAGGGGCTGCAGCAGTATGTAGGTCCTACCTCCACAATTATTGGGGCATTTATCATGAATGCCATCATCGTTCAAACCGTAACCAATTGTCTGGAACAAGGCTTTGTCCCGGAGGTGTATGTTAGTGCCAATATTGCAAAAGGTGATGCACATAACGCTTCACTTTCAGATCAGCCGTCGGCTGGTAAGGTCGACATATGATGAAGTCGTATGTGGCTGGCATTGACGGTGGGGGTTCCAAAACCGAAGCACTGCTTGTAGATCTACAAACGGGAGAAACGAAACGGTTTCTTAGCGGTGGCATGAACGCACTGACTGATGATATCGAAGTCGCACAGACTCATCTGCAAGAAATCATACGGGAGATGGCAGCCTGGGTTCAACAGAACCATGGAACTCTCCAGCATATTTGCATCGGCTCAGCTTCTATGATTCATGAGGAAGAGCCGGATTGGTCCGTGAATCAACTGGCGGGGTACTTTCCTCAGACGAAGATTAAAGGTGTAACAGATGGTCGTATTGCATTAACGGGCGCTTTAGATGGTTCGCCAGGGGTTATTGTGGTCGCAGGTACGGGTTCTGTGGCCTATTCCTTGGATGCGACGGGGACGCTCAAGCGAAGTGGAGGCTTTGGTCCAATCTTCGGCGATGAAGGCAGCGGCTATGCAATTGGCCGAGATGCGCTGCAGGCGGTTGCCATGGCGATGGATGGCAGAGGAGAATCGACGCTGTTAACGGAGCGACTGCAGCAACTGCTATCTTTTCATAATGAAGCTACGTTGATCGAAAAAGTATATGGCGGGATGACTAGAAAGCAGATTGCTGCACTTGCGCAAGAAGTCGGTAGCTGTGCTCAGGAGAATGATCAGGTTTCTCTTCGGATACTCGGTCTTGCGGCCCAGCAATTGGCCATCCATTATTTACGCTTAATTGAACAATCTCACTGGCCACAGCCCCCTAAGTTGTCCTATGCAGGTGGTGTTTTCTGCATGGGCGCAAGCATATTGAAACCTCTCTGCGATTACCTCGGCACATGGGCAAAGCTCTTAGTGCCTCCGGAGCATGCACCTGTTGTTGGGGCTGTTATGCTGGCTAAGCGGGAATTGGGGGATGCGGGATGAAAATAGGTTTTGCCAAAATGGATATTACACCATCGCTCCCAGTTACGCTCGGGGGCTATGAACATCGGCAACGCCAAGCAGATGGCGTGCATTCGAGACTATATGCGCGTTGCATGGCAGGTGAGTCGGATGGCTTAAGATTCGCACTAGTAAGCCTAGATTTGCTTGGTGTTGATCAAACATTGCGCGAGGCGGTTTGTCGGTTAGCCGCTGAGCGCCTCCATATTTCCCCGCATCAGATTAGCTTAATTGCAACGCACACGCACTCTGCGATCGACGGTCTCCCCGATGTGCTGCACAAAGGGTTATGGACGACTGAATCAGCTCACGTTCCAACCGCTTATAGACAATGGCTAGTCTACTTAATTGTGAATGGGATTAAAAAGGCTCTGGGAACAAGTAGAGAAGTGACTATGCAATGGTCCGTATCTACATGCGAAGGCATCGCTTCAAACCGTCGGGATGCATCCGTGGAGGCCGATTCTGACGTTCATCTATTAAAGGTGTTTGATTCTCAATCACAAGAAACATTGGGTGGACTTCTCCATTTTACGTGTCATCCAACGGTTATTGGTCCAGCAGAAGCTGTGATTTCAACAGACTATCCAGGCGTGGCCATTTCAAATTTAGAACACGCTTATGATGATAGTATTTTCTTATTTGCCAATGGAGCTGCGGGGGATATTTCAACTAGATTTACACGACAAGGAGCAGATGCAGAAGAAGCAGAACGGATGGGCAAAAGGCTTTACAACAGCTTGCAAACAAGCCATCCTATTGCAACCACGATAAGTTATGTCAACTTAAAGAATGAAAGTATGCAAATGAAAGACCAACGTACAGGAGAGATGCTGCTAGCCTATCTTCAGTGGATTGATCTAGGCGGGATGCGACTTTGGCTAATTCCGGGTGAAATTTTCTCCAGTTATGCAAGGGTAGCGAAACAACATCGTCAATTAATTGTTGGTTATGCCAATGGATATATCGGGTATATTCCAGATGAGAAGGCATGGGAGCAGGCCGGGTACGAAGTTGATGTATGCCGATTATCTCAAGATGATTGCGAGCTCTTTGTTCACTATGCAAAAGAGTCGTTTTAGGATGTTATGAAGATGCCTAGTAGCTTGAGAGGGGGGATGTCACAGTACATTGTACACATCACCAAGATGAGACTGTCACGTCGTTAGGTCTTATTCGGTTATGGATTACAATCGCTCAAAGGAGGTTATGAAGAATGAATCGAAAGGTAAGCGCGTCCGTTATTATGCTTTTTATCGTGTCATTGGTATTTGCGGTTTTCCCGGCATCGGCAGCCGATATGTTAATCACGAATTACAGTT
Organism: Paenibacillus sp. J22P90; assembly: GCF_059692195.1. Classification (NCBI taxonomy): domain Bacteria; kingdom Bacillati; phylum Bacillota; class Bacilli; order Caryophanales; family Paenibacillaceae; genus Paenibacillus; species Paenibacillus sp. J22P90. Next base: position 157,495 of record NZ_JCAUAY010000004.1, on the reverse strand, counting down.
TTGAAAGCGGGACGTCCAGCTGGACACAAGCCTACGGCACGACTGGTATAACAGCAAGCACTGAGCAAGAATACACAGGGACGCAAAGCGCCAAGATTGTGGACACGAGTTCAACGGCAAATTTGGGACTTGAAAGTGTGAAGCTAGATGCGACAGCGGGAACGACTTACCTTGCTTATGCAAAAGTTTATGTCGCCAGCGGTAACGTTGACCTGTATTTACGATTTTGGAATAGCAGTGGTTCGGTGATCGGAAACGGGATCGTCAACGTATCGTCGCCAACGAATCAATGGACGACTGCGCAAGTGAAATATACGGCGCCCGCCAATACGACTAAAGTTTCCGTACTGCTTTACTCAGGTATAGCGTCCGTCTCGACTGCGTATTGGGATGATGTTTTGATAACCAAAGAATTTACGAATCTAGGTAATCAAGTTGTTCATACATCAACGCTTGGAACGACTTTCGGTATCAACACAAGCCAAGATAAGATCTATACCGTCGGATCAGGTTCAGCTGGAAGCGATGCGATGATGTCCATCATCGATGCGGATACGAGCGCTGTGGTTGCCAATTATCCACTTACTGGTGCGCTTGGCGCATGGGGGGCGACAACCGCAACCGATGGTAAGATTTATTTCGGGGGTTACTCCAATGGTCACGTCTACCGGTATTCACCAGGCGGTACATCGGTAACTGATCTCGGTTTATCCTACACGGGCGGCGAGAACATCTACGCGGTAACTGCAGGGACAAACGGCAAAATTTATGGCGGTGGGTTTGGGGACGCAGGCTTTTTTAAATATGAACCGAGCACTGGTTTCTCCATGATTAATACGAAGCCTATTTGGGCGAGTGAAGAATATGTGCGAAGCCTAGCCTATGATGCTGCTAACAACGTAACGTATATCGGTACAGGCACGAACGGTGCTTTAGTTCGATTTGATAACACGACCGGCGCGAAAACAAACATTTTACCATCGGCCTATGCGGGTGAAACATTTGTCTATGAGTTGAACTTTACAGGCGGAAAGCTGTTTGCAGGGTTGCGCCCAAGTGGAACGGTATTGGCTTTGAGCATTGATGCGAGCGGAAATGCGACCTTGGACGCGACACTGCCTGCACTCCCATCTCCAGCCAATAACGGAATCTCCTACTATGTGTTCGGCGGTCAATTGTACGCGTATGACCTTGCAGCAAAAACGTCGACCAACCTTGGTGTGACAGCTGATCTTGGTGCCAATAAATATGGCTGGGTTCAACTGGCTGACCAGACGAATTATCCAGGCACCTCACTTGTGGTGTACGGGTCAAAAGATGGCCGCATGAGCCTGTTTAAGTACAACCTTCAAACTGGCAATTCAAGCATTGCTGTTGTCAGCGGGATGCCGGAGCTTACGACGATTATTAATCAAATTGGGGGAGGTTCTGACGGCAAAATCTTCTCGGGTGGATACTTGGATGGCGGTATTGGCCGATATACGCCGATGCGAGGCGATGCCAACGAAGGTTACCCTGACGAAAACTATGCAGCACCTTTTCAAACATACAGCTTCTTAGCGTTAAATGGTTTGACGTATTTTGCTTCTTATGGAAGTGCGAAGCTGTGGAAGTTCGACCCCACGTTGAGTTGGTCCACCACCAATCCGACCCTGCTTTTTGATCAAAAAGCTGATGGCATGGATCGTCCTGTGGTTATGATCAGCGGTGGTGGTAAAATTTTCATGGGCAATGTAGCCGAGTATGGCAGCTTGAAGGGTGGATTAACGATCTATGACCCCGTTAGCGGCACGCGTACTTTGAAAAAAGATATCGTCACGGATCAAAGTGTAACTGCTCTGGCTTATCATAACGGTAAGATCTACGGAGGGACGTCGATTAAAGGCGGCAATGGTGTACCTCCAACGCAAACGCAAGCGAAGCTTTTCGTGTACGATGTGGCTACCGCAACGAAAAGTGCTGAATACACGCTCCCAGTTTCCGGTTTGACAGGCATCACGGGTATGAACACAGTCGACGGCAAAATATGGGGCATGGCTGAAGGGTATTTATTCATCTTCAATCCTACCACGAATACGTTTGACTACTTCCAACAAAAGTTCCCAAGTGTGGATTATAACGGAGCAGGTACGTGGGTGGATGCCACATTGCTCACTGTCTCCAAAGATCCTAGTTACGTATACGGCACGATCAATGGAACTTACCTGTTCAAAATCAATCGTTCCACGAAGGCCGTAACGACGATTAGCAGCAGTGGCGCCTATTTCTTGGCTGCTGATGCGTATGAGAACTTGTATTATCTGTTGCCTGGCCATACGGAATTGATGAGATACGCTTATTAGAAGAAACCTAAGCAGTTCCCACGGTTGATGTGGGCTGCTTAGGTTTTTATTTTGTGGGTGATCGTGTAAAATGACAGCATATAGTTCTAACGTTGAAGGAGTCGATGACCGAGATGAAAGCTATTAAAGTACGTCCTTTTGTGCCATCAGGTGCAGATTACCCACTTGCCATTCAATTTTATTCAGACCTTGGATTCGAACAAATATACTCTGCAAATGATCTTACGATATTTAGGTTTGACGAAACCGAATTTCACTTGCAAAACTATCAAAACGTAGAATTGCAACAAAACTATATGTTGGAATTATGTGTCCAGGATTTGGATGGTTGGTGGCAGCATATTCAGAACACAGGGATCGTAGAGAAATATAAAACTAGAGTAAAGCCTCCCCAAATTCAACCCTATGGTAAGCGCGCAATTCACCTTATAGACCCTGCTGGCGTACTTTGGCATATAACGGAATAATACGAGAAAAGGCTGCCAATATGGCAGCCTTTGCGCTTGTAACGCTAGTTTTTACCTATCATTAAAATGCTCTGCAAGGGAAGAATGGCTGTCTATCTATTAGAAAAATAGCCAATAAATCAAATAGAACTAAAGGAAGAATGAAAGGGAGAAAGGAAATTTGCGCATCTTTACCTTTTCGTGCCGGCTTTAAATAGACTTGATTGCTATCTACTTTCACAATGGTTCCTTGGAATGTGCCTTGTGTCGTTCGGATCACAACTTCTCGATTGAGGTACTTTTTACACATCTTATAAGATTCTGTTCGCTTCAAAATGAAGACCCCCCTTCTAGCTTTATTATTCTAGTATATGTTCGTCCACTAGAAGGAGTGTGTGTTATATTCAACTATTCATTTCATTCCTATTTTTATATTGTTGAGGCGTCAACCCAGTCTTTATCTTAAATAATCGACTAAAATAGCGCAGATCCTGATAGCCAATCATTTCGGCTATTTCTGCACAACTTAGCAGTGAATTGCGCAGCAGATCGCAGGCACGATTCATTCGTTGCAACAGGATATATTCATAGGGAGACACTCCTAAAGTGTCGGTAAAGACAGTCCGATAATGACTAACGCTCAGATGTTCCAGGTCCGCCAGCTGATTTAATGTCAATTGTTCATGAAAATGCTCATGTGATAGGCCTTACATCCATGCGCCTTTTGCCACGGGAATTGTTTTGCCGCCGACATGAATCGTAATGTGCTCATTATCCATGTATGCGCGTTGATACAGAATGGAAGGGCGATTCACTTCGAAGCCTTGTTCCACGCGAATATCGATGGCGTCTTTGCCGAAATAACGGTGTTTGATTAAGTAGCCAGCCAAGTCCCCATTCGCACTGCCCGTTGCTGGGTCTTCAGGAGCGCCATAATAATCTCCGAAAACTCTAGAGTTTAACTGGTTGCTGCTATGATACGTTTTCGGGCAAAAGACGAGGATCATTTTAGCTGTAAGCTGCTCGATTAATTGGAAATAGAGCTCACGATTTACTTTGCACAATTTCACTGCTTCAAGATTGACTAGCGGCACGATAAGCGCAGCCAAGCCTGTTGAAACCTCTTGAATCGGAAAGCGGGTATCGATGGAAGAGAGGGGGAGGCCAAGCATACTTGCAACAATCTCTGCATCGACAATCTGACCGAAAATTGGTCTCTGTTGCTGCATCCACGCCATTCCGCTCGTATTTGTATCGAAAGTGACGGGAATTGTTCCGACTTTAAGCTTAAGTTTGATCTGATCCACTGGCTTTCCGATGATCTCATTTTGAATGACGAATGCTGTGCCTAGCGTTGGGTGACCTGCGAAGGGAACTTCCTCACTCGGTGTGAAAATACGAACTTCATAGCCTTCTTCAGAGGGCTTGTCCGACAGTATAAACGTTGTTTCCGAGTAATTTATTTCACGCGTAATCGCGAGCATTTCTTCGGAAGTTAAGTGTGCTGCATGTCTAAAGACAGCGAGTTGGTTGCCTTCATATTTATTTTCTGCAAATACATCAACAATGGAAAAGGTAAGGGGATTAACGGTCATATCCTCAGCTCCTATCTACGAAATCATATATTGAATCTAACATAAATTTGATCAAAACCCCCTAAAACTGAGAATTTCGACGAATCGTATTAAATGCTATGCAAAAGGAGTGAGTCACAATGGCGACTAATTACAAACGTTTCCTTCAACATCAAATCGAAAAAGCGAAGTCCAGCGCTTCAGAATTTATTTCTTCAAGAAGTGATGAACCTAAAGAAGGCATCATAGAACTCAATCCGCAATCTTATGTGGAGCTTCAAGCAATTGCAGACATGCAGCAAACAACGGTGGAAGCGATAGTCAACGATATCCTTGTCCAATATTTAACAAGCGCCACACACGAGTTAACTCCCATTTCAGTTGATCAAAAAGAAGAGAACCCGCTGCTATATTTGGATGCGATTTGTAAAAGACAAGATTAAGGAGATCTGACATATGAATGATCACGTGAGTACGCACGATGCTATTTTTATAGATGATACAGCTTTAGCCGCACTAATGAACCCTGAGGACCCCCGGTATTTGAAAGCTCGTTCCTTATTTCTCGATTTTCATGATCTTGAACGTAATTACGTAACGACCAATTCCATTATATTCGATCTTCATGAATGGCTTCGCAATGAGTACAGCTATGAGCAGGCGGAATATTTCTTAAACGCGATTGAAAAAGCCGTGAGTAAAGGCAAGCTTGCGGTGATCTCCAGCGGACACGAATTTGAGAGAGAATCGCGCAGACTCATTATCGATAGACCCGAGCTCCGGTTCTCGCTCAGCGAAGCCTATACAGCTGTGACGATGTCCTATTATCAAGTAAAACGCATCTTTACATTCAATCGGAATCTCAAAATGCTCGCTCAATTGGATAAAGATATTCGGATCATCCCATCTCATTAAAAGATTTGATTGACTTTACTATGTTTACCTTAAACAGATCTGTGACATTCACCTCTATTCTGAATAGTTTAGAGAAGTTGAATTCGCCCGCGAAGTGCAGCGGGTAAACCGCGAGTTTCCACATTCGTATAATTTGTTATTCGGTACGACGTGCTGTTCATGTGGCGTGGCATATGACCGTGGAAGTTTGTTGAAGTATTGATGAGAAATGTGAGAGTGCTGCCTTTTGGGCAGCACTCGTTGTGTTTGTAGTATATAGATCAACCCAACCTAACGCATTTATTCACTGCTCACCAACACTTTTTTCTCCCAGGCTCGGCTTCTCCAGCGGAAAAGTAACACAATCCCTCGCAACGCTTCGTCCAAGATGAACACACACCACATACCAACTAACCCGTATCCCAAATGCAGGCCTATCCAATATGTGAGCGGAACACATAGTCCCAGGATTAGACTACCGCCAATTAGGAGTATGAATCGCGCATCACCCGCAGCTCGCAGGGCTTCTCCTATAATAATGTTCAAGCAACGGACTGGCTCTAGAAGAAATCCAAACGTCAGCAACAGAGCACCTAATGTAATGATTTCAACGTTGTCGGTAAACATACCAATCAACTGTTTCCTAAACACTACGGTCAAAGTGACCGCGGTAAGCGAAAGAAATAGGCTAAGCAGCAAACTGCGAAACAATTGCTTGTAAGCTTCCTCTTTTTCACCTGCACCTACCAATCGACCAATGATGATTTGAGTCCCGCGACCCAAGGAAATGGCTAGCACCATAATGAACGTCATAATATTTTGCGTATAAATCCGAGTGGAAAGCATCTCAGCTCCAAGCTGAGTGATAAAATATGTCGTCATCAGTTGACTTATTGAGTAAGTGAGCTGACTTCCGGCAGTGGGAATACCGATGGATAATATTTTCTTCATTTCTGTGAATCTCGCTTTGAAAAAGTCCCTGAAGGATAAATTCAAGCGAACGATTTTTGTTAAAATCATGCTATAGATAACTAGTCCCAGCAATTGGCTGAATACTGCCGATATAGCGACACCGGGAATGCCGAGCTTTGGAAAGCCGAAAGGACCGAAAATAAATAAAATGCTGCCTGTCAAATTGATGAGATTGATTCCTAGGCTGACCGACATTGTATATCTTGTGTAACCATGCACCTGTGTTATGGCTGCAATGGTTAGATTGATGGCTTGAATAAATAAGGCACTTCCAACGATAGAAAGGTATATGCGCGCCTGCTCTAGTGTCTCTGGTTCCAGACCGAAAGGCTGGAGCAGCTGTTTGCTGAAGAAAACGATACACAAGCTAATCAATAAGCCGAAAATACTATTCAGCGTGATGGCTCCAGCGGCGAACTTTTTGACATCTTTAATTTTATTCGCGCCTAAATATTGTGAAATAACAATGGCCGATCCGGTTGAAATGACTTGGAGCAGCAAGAATAAAAAAATAATGAGCTGATTACTAACGCCTACCGCTGCAACAGCTTCATCCGACACATGACTCACGATAAACGTATCAGAGATTCGCATAAACACTTGAAGTGACGATTCAATAAATATTGGCCATGTAATCGCAAACAAGCTTAATTTCTTAGAATACGTCATGGGGGAAGGACTCCTTCGATACTACACGATATGGATCTTCTCTTTATCTTGAGGTATGACGGAACCGTTTTCATTGCAAAAGTTGGGCAAATGATTGCTTAAATTGACTCGTAATGGAAGCTTATCGAAATACAAGAAAGTCAGATGATTCATTTCCTGTTTATGGTAAGATTAAGTAACGTTAATTATGAAATGATAGATTCAAACATTAAACAAGGTAGGTGCTTTTATGCTATTGATCAAAAGAATTACGGATAGTGATATTCTAGGTTCTGAAATCCCTGAAATTTTAGATTACGTATCGCGATATGGATCTAGAGGTGTTTTAGTTGATGACAAGTTGAATGTTGCGATGATGTATATGTCAGAAATCAACTTATACAAGCTACCTGGCGGAGGGATAGATCAAGGCGAGAATAGTGAGGATGCATTTTTACGGGAAATCAAAGAAGAAACAGGGTATGAAGCTGAAATTATTCATGAATTAGGCTATATCGAGGAACATAAGAACAGAAATGATTTTATGCAGTTTTCCTACTGTTATATTGCAAAAGCGCACAATTATCTTAGTGATACAAACCTAAGTGAAAGCGAAATGCAACTTGGCATGAAGGTTGAGTGGATGACACTAAACGCTGCGTTAGAAGTGATGAATGAGTCTGCTTTAATTTGTGATGATTATTCGACTAAATTTATGATTTTACGAGAAAAAGCTATACTTGAGAGAGCGGTTGACATATTAAATGCAAAAGATAATGGGAAATAGATCATATTCGAGAGAAGGAGGTAATAAATTCTGAAGATACACGGTAGAGAAGTTGTATTCAAAGCTTTATCTGGAAGCATTAATAGAAATCTGAATGATGAAAAATCCGACAGAGATATTAAATTATTTGTTTTGCCAACATTTGAAGATCTGTATTCTGGAGTGGTCTATAAGAACTTTACTACTTCTGAATCTGAAGATGTCGAGATCCACGATGTTAGAAAGCTGGAGAAATTACTTTATAATTCCAACTTAACATTCTTAGAGCTGCTATATTCAGTAGAAATTGAGACATTCAATATATATGAAATAAATAAGATTGTTGAAATGAGAGATGAAATTTCTAGGATAAACTTAAATAATTTATTCAATAGCTGCTTTGGTATGTACCATGGACAAATGAAGGATTTACAAAATCCAAACTCGGACTTGCAGAGGGCAATTATAAATAAACATGGCTACAACACAAAGAAGGCGATGATGTCACTTCATTTTTTAAATTTTATTCAGCGTTTTTATGATACGGATTTTGCTGATTTTGCATCATCCATTTATTATGAAAATTCTGAGAGAGAATTTATGCTGAACATTAAACAAGGTGGATTAACATTTGAACAATTTTCAGGTTTGATAACAGATATGGAGAAAAAGGTTTTGCAGCTAGAGCCGCTATATACGATGCATACACCAAATGAAGAAACAAATAAGAAACTACAGCAATTACTTAGGAATTTAGTGTTGGGTCAACTTTTGACCTTTAAGGAACAAGAGGATTGTTGAATCAATTGTTGAAATAAGTAGAAGATATAAAAAAATTAGGGGTGAAGATTTGAATCCAAAATTCAATCATTCAAAGTTCGTGGTAAGAAAACAGATTCTTTCTTTAGTTGGCGCTAAAATTGATATTTTCGATATGAATGAAAGGGCAATTCTGTTCTCCAAGATGAAAGCCTTCAAGCTGAAGGAAGACATCCGTATATACGGGGATGAAACTATGCAAAAAGAGTTGATCAGCATTCAAGCGCGAAGTGTTATTGATTTCTCCTCCATCTTCGACGTAGTTGATGTTGAAACTGGTCAAAAGGTTGGTTCTTTGCGACGCAAAGGAATGAAGTCGATCTTCAAGGATGAATGGGCTATTTTTGGTCCTAATGATTCGGAGATCGGATTAATTAAGGAAGATAATGCGCTGTTTGCTCTTTTGCGAAGGTTTCTGACGAATTTGATTCCTCAAAATTACATCATAGAGATGAACGGAACTATGGTCGCGGAATTCAAACAAAATTTCAACCCGTTCGTCCAAAAGCTTGACCTTGATTTCTCCGCAGACAACAACAAGCTTGATCGTCGCTTAGGCTTAGCCGCCGCGGTGCTATTGATCGCCGTAGAGGGTAATCAGGGATAGTAGCATCCGGGAATCTATATGGATTAACATTGAAGAAGGCTGCCGAATCCATGATCGGCAGCCTTCTCAATATGTCGCCTATTTACTTAGGCAGATATTTGAATGTTTGTTTTACGTTTGCGTATTAGCATGACAACTAAATATGTGCCATAGAGCAAGTAGCAGATATTCAGCACTGAAACAACAAAAACTTCGTTTTCAGATATTGTTGGGTTCGTCAACTGGGCCATTGCATCAAACATAAAGTGAAAGATGATTAACGGGACAATGCGAGCTGTCATTTCAATCAGTAAGGCTAAAATGAGGCCGATGAGCAACGCGTTTATGATCTGGAGTAAAATCGACAACCAGTCTCGGCCATTTAAAGCGTTGGCCATATGTAGAATACCAAAGAAAATAGAAGAAAACAGGATGTAAAACAGTGAACCTTTTTCCTTTACCTTTTTCCAAATGATCCCTCGAAAGACAGACTCTTCAGTATACCCGACCACAAGAGAAAAAAGGACAATGATAACAACCTTACCTAAAGACAATTCGAAATTCAATCCGCCAATCACAGGTTGAACAAAGACAATGATACCGAGCGGAACATAGTACAGCGCCGCTTTATGGTTTCCTTCTGCCAGCCGTTTGAAGCCATAGTCGGACATCGTACTGCCTTTCCTTCGCATGTACAGTGTAACAGCGATCGCCATGATAAAGAATGCACATCCTTGGGCAACCATCATGCCAGTATCACCCAAGCCTTGAATAGTCGCTATTGCAGATGCTACAGAAATCAATAGAGTCAGCACAATGCCAAGGAAGAGCGAGAATAGTACTGGCCGACCCTTGGATGGTTGGTCAGACTTTATACGCATGCTATACACCTCTTTTATCAAAATGTAAACAATTCCCATTATACTGAGAAATGGATAAAAAAGGAATATTTAATTGGACGTTAAGGTAACTATGCTATGATTGATTTAAAAGGATTAGAGGTACCCACTAGGAAACTGAACTTTTACACATTGGAGGGGAGTAAATGTATTTTAGATACCATGTAAATTACAGTAGCCCAAAGACAAATATGCCAGTGGGCTTATTTGTTGCAGTCTGGCATTTAGTTGATAATAAAAGAATGACGGATGAAGAAATACAAATATATTGGGAACAACGTAAATACTTTGAAAAAGCGCTTCCTGTCCCACCTTTTTATTCGGATGGTAATTCCATTGGAGCAACAACTTGGTTTAAAGAAAATGATAAAGCTAAAAATTTAGTAGAGGAACTAGACTTTTATTTTAAAATGCTGAAGAAGTACAACGTTGAACTTGTTAGGACAACGAGTGCAAATCCTGGGAAAATAATTTATGAAGACGATTTTCAAGTTGGAGTGATAAAACCGGAGGGATCGTAGAGTATGCATATACCAGGTATCCGATACGAACGCTACAATGTAGAAGATTATAAAATCGCTAGAGATTTACTAAATTATGATATCGACGCTGGTGCTGACATTGTTCGATTGCTTGCTAAAGAACCGGAATTATTCATTAGCGTATTTGTAGAAGATAAGCTTGTTGGCATTGCACAAGTGAATGAGCCTTCAACACAGTCCTATTTAACTGTATTTGTTGCTCCGCAGTTTCGTAGGCAAGGGATAGGTTCTGCAACGGTCAAGTATGCTGAATCCAAGTTGCAGGCTGGTGGCACACAAAAAGTAAGGAGCTCTTACCGGGCTGGAAATCAAACATCTCTTGCGTTTGCGCGCAAGCTTGGATATGATAATTACTTTTCATCGAGTTTTATGCAACTAGCTGGCGGACCATTTCCCCTAGAGGAGCTTCCGGTGAGGCAGTACACAGACGATGACTATCTTATCAGTCAATCGCTGTATGCCACAGCATTTCATGAAATGCGCGTCCGTGTCGGGTACTTTCCTGATTCTGTGATTGCGGAGCCCAGTGAAAAAGAAAGAAGTGAATGGAAAGAGGAGGCAGGAGATCGCTTTATCTACGAATTGAATGGGGAAATTGTCGCCCTTGCCCATCTATATGGTAATGTATTAAGTAGTATTTCTGTCCGTACAGACCTTCAGGGTCTTGGAATCGGTAGAAAATTCGTTAAGTTTATATGCAACGAAATCTATCGGCGCGGGAATGAAAATGTTGACCTTTGGTGTGTTACAGGGAATTATGCTCGAAGTCTATATGACAGTCTTGGATTTAAAGAAAAGTATACTACGGAATTCTTGCGTAAAACGCTGTGATTGTTAATGGAGGAAGAACGATGACTAATACTTTAAGACCTAGAAAAATAATTTTAGATCTAGCAGTTACTTTAGATGGTTTTATTGAAGGGAAAAATGGGGAAATTGACTGGTGTATTATGGACGCTGAAATGGGATTTACTGATTTCTTAAATCAAATTGATACCATTTTATACGGAAGAAAAAGTTACGATTTATGGGGTCAATTTACTCCAAACATAGAAGATATTGATCCTGCTGAAAAAGAACTCTGGGAATTAGTACATAGTAAAGTTAAGTATGTGTTCTCTAGATCAAAACAAGCGACGGATGATAAAGCCATTTTCATAAATGATCATATTCTTGAAGAAGTGAATAAGTTAAAGATTATGCCTGGAAAAGACATGTGGCTATATGGCGGGGCAAGTCTGATTACGACTTTTATCGATTTAGGGCTTGTTGACGAATTTAGATTATCGGTTCACCCGGTTATTTTGGGAGAAGGGAAGCCTTTGTTTACGGATATCAAACAGAGATTGAATCTAAAGTTGGTGCAAACTAAACCGTATTCCTCTGGCGTTGTACAACTAATCTATCATTTGGATGGGAAATAAATAAGGGACTGGTTAACCTCACGCTTTCTTCAACTTCTGCATCCATTTCCGCTTAAACTTCAAGCGATTGTCTTCTTTCGGAGACCAAGATTTCGGATCAGAAAATGCGTCCATCATATGACCGATTTCAATGGCAGATATTCCGAGACGTTTGGCGATGAGGGGGACCATAATTCTACCCGGCACGCTGGCGCCGACCATCACAAGATCGATGTCGTTCCGGTGTTTGCTGAGTTTTTGCATCGCCGAACCGATTTCTTTATAGTGATTGAGGGGTATGGTCATTACCACGCGCATATTGTTTGAAGCTAATTGTTTGGTAGCCATGGGGGCCGCACGCCCGATAAGGGCTACACGATGATTACGAATCAATCGCTGTAAGTACCCATTTTCGTACAGTTGATCGTTGATAAATGCATCGGTCATGATCACAGGGCGCCAGCCAGATCGCTTCATGTACAATTGAATAAGTGGTATGCTAGGCCCGAAGTGGGATACGCCAACAATATCAGCATCGCGAACTGCTTGATCTAATTCCTTCAGCAATTTACGAGAAGGGGGAAGATCAACGCCTAAAAATGCTGACACTTCATTCAACGTGTTTAATTCTCTCCGTGCAAGCAGTTTCGCCACCATATCCCCGATCCGAATGATCGAAATCGGTTTTTTCAACCGAATCGATTGCTCCAGCCGCTTATACACGTAAGTAGGACCGACCGTTTTGCGCCCATAACGTGCTTCTATGATTTTTCTACGTGTTGATGCGTTATAAATCATGCCATATATTCTCCCTTTTTATTAAAATGTAACTACAGATCTATCTCTCGTATCATATGTAAATGTATTTTCCAAAGGGCAAGATACTGTCCTAACTTTAATCGTCAGTTAAGAAAATAGGTGTCGAATACTATTTCCGTATTTGGGACGGTTGCATCGATTATTTAGAAATTCAATTATCCGTATGCAAACAAAATCCCGGCGGGAGCTCCTCGCTGGGATTTTTGTGATGGCTATTTTGTTTTTTTGCGTGGGTTCTTTTTCACCAGCTTTGGCAAATGCTTAATGCTTTTGATCATGCTGCCTTTGCATAAGGGACACTCCGGATTTAACGAAGTAGCCAATTCTTCGCGCATCCATGCTTTACAGCTGTTATCTTTGCATCTCCATATGGGCATAGGGGATAATTCCGGTTTGGTTAATTCGGATTCCAATGATTGCACACCTCCTGCATGACTTAACCTACCCGAATGGAAGAATCTTCATTCAACGGAATTAACCTTATGCGCGAGTAACACTTCCGCATCACCTACAATATGATGGGTCTAGACATACATTTAGAAGAGGTGAGCCGATGGCAGTCGTAAAAGCCAGGCAGCAGGATATTGATATGTTGGCAAGGTTGCTTCGCGCCGAAGCTGTGGGCGAAGGCGAACAGGGGATGTTCCTTGTTGGCAATGTGGGCATTAATCGAATCCGAGCGAATTGCTCCGATTTTAAGAACATCCGAACCATCCCGCAGATGATCAACCAGCCGCATGCCTTCGAAGCGCTGCAGCATGGGATGTACTATCAAAATGCTAGAGAAAGAGAACGCCGTATTGCACGTCGGGCAGTAGAAGGGGAGAGGCAGTGGCCAGCGAAATTCTCACTTTGGTATTTCCGTCCGGGAACGTTCGATAATCCCGGGCCATGTCCGCCGACCTGGTACAATCAGCCACACGCGGGACGATACAAGAAGCACTGCTTTTATGAGCCAACTGCGAAAGAATGTGAAAATGTATATAACACATTTTAATCGGATTAAAGGATCAAAAAAGAATGGCATAAAAAGGGCAGCCGATCGAGTGATCTGCTGCCCTTTTTCGCTACTATTAACACCTTACATGCTTACGTTTAAAGCCAATCTGACCTTTACTTATCGCTTTTTGAATATTAGGCAAGGCATGGATAACACTGCTCTTATTACTGCTGTTCGTTGTTTCAACTTGACCTACTGCCTCAGCTGTCTCTACCGCCTTTTCATGCAACGGCGTATAGGAGGTTGCCACTGTGAAGATAAAATTATTCATCGAATATTTCGCTCTATTAGGAGCAGTGTGAATCGTATTTTTTACTAAATCAAGCATTTGGGCTAGTTTGCTTTCAGAAAACTCATGATCAGGGCGATTACCCAAAAGCCAGCAGTAACAACTCCAGCCCGCTGACATTCTCAGTTCCTCGCCGCTTGCGATCCATGCATCGGCAACTTCCTGTGCAATATCCGCTTCTGCCAAGGTTACAGATACCACATAATCAGACAGCATATAAAAATAAGCCGCATCGATCCAACGATCGAAATCTGCTTTCGTCATCGCTTTGGGATCAGCGATAATGCCTGCAAAATACATGGCATCATAGTTGCCAGTTTGGTACAATTCCTCCGCCAAAGGTTGATTTATTTTCGTTTTCTTGAAAATGGGCTTCATAGCGCCTGTGGCCACACCAAAAACCGGTTCTTGCGCGCCATTGGACATATACATTTTTTTGGTGCGTTCTTTGCCGAGAGCCTCGAGCTCTTGCATAACCGATTCTAAGTTCATTTTTACACGTCCTTCAAAGATTAAAATAATAACTCAAACGGACTAGAATTAACGATTGTTCTCATCATCATATCAAACTTCTAAATACAATAAAAGTAAGTCATGAGTCATGTGAAGAATGATATATAAGAGATATTTTCTGAAAAAATACATAACTGTCCCCTAGTAGGTGCCGCGAAAGTCTTTCTGGACTTGTGGGCACTTTTTTGTTGTATGCCTGTTTCATAACCTTGACATAACATGTTGTCTAACATATAGTTGTCTAAACAACTATTTACAAGAGAGGTTTGTACATGTCAACAGAACCCCGCAAACTGCCAATCGGATTCGCCATGGGCGTTACGCATCGGAAGCTGACCGCTCTGTTTCAACAGCGACTAAGCGAATATGGGATTACGCCTGAACAGTGGTCGGCGCTTAATCAGATCGACCGTGCTCAAGGATTAATTCAGCGAGAAATTGCCGAACGGACCAGCAAGGACAAGCCAACGACGACAAGGATTTTGGATCATTTGGAGAAGAAGGGGCTAATCTATAAAAAAGCAGGCGACCGAGACCGTCGATCGTTTCTTGTCTATAGCACGGAGCTTGGACAATCCATTATCCGCGAAACGACACCTATTGAAGACAGTGTGACTGCGGAAGTAAAAGCGTGCATATCGGATGAGGAATACGACACGATGATGGAGCTGCTTCATCGCATTCAACTTCATATTGAAGGGAAGCTTGGACAGACATATCAGGTAGAAGACTGAAATATTGATCGGAGATGAATTAACCGTGCAGCAAGAGCAACAGAACACACCTTTATGGACGAGGTCGTTCATCGCGTTAACCTTATGTTTTTTTCTATTATTTTTAAGTTTGCAAATGCTTTTATCGTCTTTCCCAGCGTATGTGAAAGATGAATTTCATGCAGGCAACATCAAGGTCAGCCTGGTGACGTCTGTATTCGCGATGGCGGCCATCGTATCGCGCTTTGCCACGGCAGCGCTCATGCAGCGTGTGTCGCGGATGAAGCTGCTGCTCGCGGGCCTTATTATCGCTGCGGCAACGACGGCGCTTTACTCCACCGCGGGCTCTTTTGCCACGTTATTGTCTCTGCGCATTGGTTACGGCATCGGTTTCGGGATGGCAAGCACGATACTGCCGACACTCGTATCCCGTATTATCCCGTTGCGCCGAATGGGCGAGGGAATCGGTTATTTCGGATTATCGACGAGTCTTGCCATGTCGATTGGCCCGTCGATTGGGCTGAATGTCATGAAACAAGCCGGATTCATGCAATTGACGATGATCGGATTGATTACATCCGTGGTGATCTTCCCGGTGTTGTGGTTGTCCCGTTCTAAACGGGAAACAATCCCTGCTGAGCAAACAGTGCCTGTTCAAGAAGTCGTGAAGCCCACTGGGGCATCGAAGCCGAGATTCAACAGGAAATTGTTATTTCCCGCAATGCTGAATGTGTTATTGTCCATTACGTATAGCGGTCTGCTTAGTTTTCTCGCATTGTTCGGCGATTATGTGCATATTGAGCAGGTCGGCTTATTCTTTTTATTCAATGCCGTCACGATTATTCTTGTTCGACCGTTCTCAGGACGTATCTTCGACCGCTTCGGTCATGCGTCAGTGCTTATTCCCGCGGGGCTGTTCGTCACAGCCAGCATGGTCGTGCTCTCGAATACACATGCCATGCCTATGCTGATCCTATCCGCGCTGCTCTATGGCGTCGGGTTCGGTGCTATTCAGCCCACGATTCAAGCCTGGATGCTGCGATCTTCCGATCCGAAACAGTATGGCATGGCAAACAGCATGTTTTACAATTCAACGGATCTCGGCGTTGCGCTCGGCGCCATTCTCCTTGGTGCTATATCATCGGTAACTAATTACTCCGTGATGTATAGATACTCGGCAGGTATCATGGCCATGTTCGTCGTGCTCGGAGCACTGCAGTATTTCATGGCGACTAGACGTGTTAGAAATAGGAGTGACGTTGTGGTTGGTTCATGAACAAATAAGGTAGTTCTCGTCCTTAGTTGGATGGGAATGCCTTTTTTTATTTATCTAGAAGAGGGATTACGAGAAGGAAATGGAAAGATATTGTAATGTAGGAAGCGAATTTTATTTGCATTTTAAAAACAATAAGAGGAGAGTACAATGTCGCAAGCAAAGAAGAGAATCATGATCATAGGATCTGGCGGGTCAGGAAAATCAACTTTTTCAACTAAACTCTCTGAAATCTTAGGATTACCTTTGTTCCATTTAGATGCTTATTATTGGAAACCGGGGTGGATCGCTACGCCCAATGACGAATGGGATGAATTTCTAAAAGAACTCATTCTGAAAGATGAATGGATTATAGATGGAAACTATAACAGAACATTAGATTTAAGAATTTCTAGAGCGGATACAATCATTTTCTTTGATTTACATCCTTTGATTACGACATATAGAGTCTTGAAACGAAGAATTAAATATCATGGAAAAACTCGACCTGATCTGAATGAGGGATGTCCGGAACAATTAGAATGGGCATTCATTAACTGGGTATGGCATTTTAGAAAGCATAGCAGACCAAAAATACTCGAAAAACTAAACCAATATGAAAAGGATAAGAACATAATCATTCTTAAAACACTACGGGAAGTTAGAAATGTAATGAGTCAATTCCAAACCTAGGAGGAGCCATGGCAGAGCCAATTATTGTTGTTCCATATAACGAAAAGTGGAAAGAGGAATTCATTCGTACTGGAAGCTTACTTAGGCAAGTATTAGGAGATATTGCGATTCGTATTGATCATATCGGCTCGACATCGATTGTTGGACTAGATGCGAAGCCGATCGTGGATATCCAAATTTCTGTTCAAGAACTTGAGCCTATGAGTTATAAATCACGCATGGAGTCGATTGGTTACGTGTATCGAGATGACAACTTAGATAAGACGAAACGTTATTTTCGTGAAAGTGACGGAATGAAGAGAACACATATACATGTACGTGAAACAGGAAGTTGGTCAGAACAATTCGCTTTATTGTTTAGAGACTTTTTACGTACGCATAAGGAATTTTGTGATCTGTATATAAAAGAGAAATACTCTTTAATGAAACGATACGGGCAAGCGCATGAGCGTCATCTATATGTTGAAGGCAAGAATCCCATTATCTGGAGGATAATGAATGAAGCAAGTCAGTGGAGCCAGAGGACTGGATGGAAACCTGGGAAAACTGATATATAAACTGTTGCCGAAATGCATACAGTTGTGATAGGATTTAACGACTGACACAGAGATAAAGAGTCGGATAAGGATTGAAGAATAGGAGATCTGCTGTCGTATGACCAAAGAAAATAAGCAGAATGTGTTTCGACTAGCTATGCTGCTAGGCATATTTTCCACACTCGGGCCTTTTACCATCGATATGTATTTACCGGCGTTTCCGGAGATTGTGAAGCAATTTGATACGACAGCTTCGCTGGTCCAGGTTAGCTTGACTGCTTGCTTACTAGGACTCGGCATCGGACAGCTCGTTATGGGGTCGTTGAGCGACGTCTATGGTAGACGCAATCCGCTCCTGATCTCCATGGCTGTCTATGCTGTTGCCTCGTTAGCTTGCGCAGTTTCGCCGAATATCGGAATGCTGATCACATTCCGCTTCGTACAGGGATTTGCCGCTTCCGCGGGCATTGTCATTTCCCGTGCGATCGCACGAGACCTTTACAGTGGTCATGAACTCACAAAATTTTTCTCATTGCTTTTGCTTGTCGGGAACTTGGGTCCACTCATGGCACCAGTTGCGGGAAGTGGGGTTCTTTCGATCACGACTTGGGTTGGTGTATTCGTATCCCTTGGACTGTTAGGGATTTTCTTATTTACGATGACCAAATGGAGGCTAAAGGAGACGTTGCCACTTGATCGCCGCAGGCCAAGTAATTTCGTGGAGCAGCTACGAAACTACGGTTCGCTTTTGCGAGATCGTCAGTTTGTGGGTTACATGCTCGCACAGGGCATTATGATCGCGGGGGTGTTCGCATACGTTTCAGGAACGCCATTTATTTATCAAAATATTTACGGGGCCTCACCGACGGTGTTTGCTCTTTTGTTCGGATCGAATGGGATTAGCCTGATCATCGGCTCTCAAATCGTCGGGCGGATGTCACATCGTGTATCGGAGCACGCTTTCCTTCTTTTGGGCTTATGGTTAGCCGCTTTGGCGAGTGTCATTGTATTAATAGTGGCCATCTTTCATGGACCGCTGTTTGCATTGGTCATTCCACTATTTTTCTTCGTGGGAGCCATCGGTATTACTTCAACGGCAGCTTTCCCGCTTGCGATGGAGAGTCAGGCTCATATGGCGGGCAGTGCTGCAGCGCTGCTCGGGGTCATACCATTTTTGCTTGGAGCGATCGTATCTCCGCTAGTCGGTATTGCAGGTGAAGATACCGCTGTTCCGCTGGGTGTAATAATTTTAATGACAAGTGCCGTTTCGATGCTGGCTTATTTCTTCTTAGTAAGAAAAGGCTCGCGTGGCGTTGCATAATGTAGGAAACAAACAACCAGTCCACCACTACATCGTGAGGGACTGGTTTTATTTTTATTGATCATAAATGATTTGATTGAAACTTGTACACTCACGCAAAAAGTCTACAGGAGGCCCGATACATGCTCGACCCGTTAAGATAATTCTAAAGTGACCTCTGGCAATTTCTCCGAATTCCATTCGTAACGACAACTCTGCAAGGAATAGACCAAATTCTCCGCCGATCGTAAGTGTTGGGTTCGTTAAACTTATCGTTCCTGAGAACACAGGAGCCCCAAACACTTTGAGCGTGATTTTAATGTTTACTGCCCTTGGATCAATATCTAATTCCAAACTTAACCCTGGAATCAAACGCACAGGAACACAAATATGACCTGTAGGACATGAAACCGGCGGTGGTTGAATTAATCCATCCACAATGCGTATGCTCAGCACAAGATTCTTTTTGATTAAATTAATTTGTTTAAGCATCAATCTGAATTGCTTTTTGGTGTTTTCATCATACATACTGCATGCAAGTAGACTCCGTATCATTTTTTGATTAAGAAGCATATTTCGGTAGATAACTTTAAGTTGATTTTTAATGACTTTCAAGGTATTTACATCGTATTTTTTGCGTGAGAGAACTAGTTTGGTTCCAATCGTGTGCTGATTAACAAGAACTCTAGTATTGATAAATTTGAGTTGTTTTCTGAGCACTAATAAAAGGCTTTTATTTCCTGATTGTCGAAATCTACGAATATTCTCTCTATTGCGAAGTACGCTATTGTTAATTGATATAAGCTGAAGTTGAATCTTTCTTAACAATGCTGCATCATTTTTGTTATTTGTCAATGATTTCACCCCCTCGCGATATATTAATGTATGTAAAGTTTCTAGTTTTGATATAGTTGAATTGCTGATATTTTAATAGGAAATATTTTCATTGCCTACCATTACACGGCACCTGTAAAATAGTCTTATAGTTTTATATATGAGAACTCATATTCATATAGGGGCCGATACCTTTAATAAAATAAAAATGTATGCTGTCCCAGGTGCCGAACAGACCATGGATCGTCTTGGGGAGCTATTGGCGAGTAAGGCTTGATTTTATATGAAGGAAAGAAGATGTGGAGGGTATTCTTTGGAAAGAAAACTATTATTCATGATCTGCTTGTTGGCTATGATGCTCCCCGTAAATTTGACATATGCTCAAACTAATTCACTCGGAAATAAGCAGATTATTCTAAAGTTGGACAGCTTTGAAGCTAAGTTGAATGGGCAAACGACTAGTTTGACAGTGCCTCCGACTCTAATCGGCAACACGACAATGGTTCCATTACGATTCGTGAGTGAAGCGCTTGGAGCCGAGGTCATTTGGAAAGAAGAGAAGCAAGAAATTACAATTATGAATCAAAAGGATCTTATTACCTTAGCGATTAATGACAAGAAAGCTACTTTTGGTGGAAAATTAGTGGGTTTGGATGAGGCACCTATCATGAAAAATGGCTCAACATTAGTTCCGTTACGATTCATTGCAGAGAGCTTGCATCAAAAGGTAGATTTCAATACAGCGACAAAAGAGATTACTTTACAAGTTCTGGCCACTGCTGCTCCAGTTACCCCTGCAAAAAAGCTGCTAGCCAAACCTTATGTTGACAATCTTAGTCAAATGTTAGAGTTTGTGGCCTATGGCGGCGGACCTGGGACGAAAACCAAAACTCTTAGTATGGTAACAACTGACGATCATCGAACTTTTGTATTAGCAAATACATTTTGTGATTCGGGAAGTTATTATTCGTATTATCACGGTAGCAGTTGCGGTTCTAGCACCTATGGCATTTATCAGTACAACGCAACTAACGATGACGGTCTGCAGATTAAAATGATTCTAAACGATAGTTTTAATTTTCAATTCTCGGACTCGGCCAATCAAAAGCATTCCATTACCTTTCCTGAGTTAATTCCAGCCAAGCTAACCTATGATGATATTGGAGAAAAGTTGTACTTGCTCTCAACTGTAAAGGGCAGCTTTGATAATGCTAAAATTACTCAAGTTGTCCATGAAATTTACCCTAATGTTGAGATGGTTGCGTATCACGCTGCAGATAGCACAAATAATCAGAATGTGAATTTTTTCGTGACGCCAGATGGTCAACATTTTTACTTCAGTGATGCGACTCAGAAAAGTATTGTCAAGGCAGACAAAGGTGGACCAGCCAATTGGATCGGAGAGCTACTTTTACCTGAGAACATTACGAAAGAAAATATCATTTCTGTGGTCAATCAAGATTCGATGTATGTACTCTATAAGGATTTGAAATCGCTGTATAAACTTCTTCCTGGCGGGTCCATGCAACTTGTATCTAAGCTTGAAATCGAAAAAATAACTTCGATAGCAGCTAGAGACGGTTATTTCTACTACTTTGCGGATAATAAACTATTTAAACTAAGCACAGATGGAACTAGCATCCAAATAGTGGATTTGTTAAAAACCACTGTGAACACAAAACTCTATAAACCATCAACAAAAACTTATGAAGAATATGGCGTCAGACTTGCTGAAGCCGTGCCTTTCAATGTGGAGTTCTTTTCTTTGGATGAGAACGGAAATGTTATGTTTATGGACGGGAATATTGGGGTTTTAAGACGAGTTAATTTGTATCAGTGATTTTGAATAATGGGGAAAGCCTGAGAGATCAGGCTTTTTTTACTAGCTATTAAGGAGGAACTATGAAAACATACATCTACATGGTGAGACATGCGGAGTCACCATTTATTGAAGGCATGGAAAGGACAAGAGGACTCTCAGACAAAGGGAAGCTAGATGCTGTTAAAATCAGTGATATTTTAAAAGATGAAGATGTTGAGATTTTTATATCTAGCCCTTATGAAAGAGCGATTCAGACGATAAAAGTTGCAGCTGCAGCAAATGAAATTGTTCTATTTGAAGACCTCAGAGAGAGGGAAATCGGTCAGATCTCGGAAATGAATTTCAAGGAAGCCAAGCGCAAAGTGTATACGGATATTCATTTTTCATTTGATGCTGGTGAATCGACTGTAACAGCACAACAAAGAGCGGTTCATGTGTTAGAAAATATTTTGAATACATATCAGGGAAAGAAAATTGTCATGGGTACGCATGGCGACATCATGACATTAATGATGAATTATTTTAATGATCGGTTTGATTTTGAATTTTGGGAATCGACGTCGATGCCAGATATTTATAGATTGGAATTTGTAGGAGATAAATTAGTTGAAGTTGTGAGACTTTGGGAAGATTAAAAGCATCTTTTAAGAGCCATTTAAAGAAAAATAATATTTTACAATGAAAGGAAAAATAATGATAGTTGAAATGATAAAATTTATCTTCCCAATTGCTTGGATTCTTTATGGGTTATTCGTAATCTTAAAATCTAAAAGTGCGTTGAAAAGACAACTAGGCGTAAATTACAAACCTAAAAGCAAAGAACATTTATGGGCAGATAAAATGATGGCTAGGGTTATAGGAGTTTTCATAGTTATTGGAGGAGTTGTAATTGCTATAGTTATGATTAGAACCATTTAAAATTTAAATGAATTGAGGTTTCATATGACAAAAGATGATTTTAATTATTTTAAAGAAGAATCGTTTGAATGGACAGGTGTAATGAAGTTCTATACAAATTCTTCATTTGAGAAAAAGAAAGGAAAATTATTCAGTATTGAAATTTTGGTTGATGCAAATTTAGAAAAAATAGATGTTCAAATGCTCCATAGCTTCGGAAGAGGTTGGACTTGGGGAGAAGACAGAAGAATAAAAGCATTCAAATTAATTAATGACATGATAAAAGAAAATCGAGTTTATTATGAATTTGAGATAATTAGGAAAAGCCAAAAATATGATGAAGTCAAATATTTTTTGTTTGATGTTGCCTCATATCTTCTCTTATCAAAATATGAAATATGCGATATTAAAGTGAAAGAGTTGGTACAGAATTAAAAATCTAATCCTCCAAATAACAGGAACATACGTTTCATTATTAGGGCGTTCGTGGTAATATATGTATATCTACTTCTTGGAGGCGACATGAATGACATCGTACAACGAAACACTTATTATCATAGATAGATACACTAATAATTGGAACGATTATGAATTTACAGATTCAAATTGGACAAGTCCAATATCGGAAGGAAAAGCAACGGCAGCAGAAATAATTGGACACTTATTGAATTGGGATAAGCTTCTAATCTCAAGTGTAATACCGTCAGTAGTAAGGGGGGGAGGAATAGAATTTCCCGAGTTTGATTCTTTTAATAAGTTAAGCTACGCGTATGCAAGAAACATGCCAAAAAATGATTTATTAAATGAATTCTTACAAACTCGCAAAGAACTACGTGAATTATTATTAGAATCTAAAGAGGCTATTGAAAGACCAACGACAGCAAATGGTGTAAGTCATTGCCCACACACTGGTAAACCTTATACTTTGATTTATATTATCGAGGAATTTATTGAACATGATGAGCATCATCGTAAACAAATTAACTCGGTAAGATAATTAAATGAGGATAAGCGTCATGAAGGGATTTACATATGGAAATTCGTAGTTTTCAATTATCAGAAATTCATTACGATTTAATAAAATATGTCGTTTTAATAGCAGAGTATAATGAAAAACTAATGATAATCAGGCATAAAGCCAGAACAATATGGGAGTTGCCTGGAGGGAAAAGAGAGGAAGATGAGCTTGTTCTAGAGGCAGCAAGTCGTGAGTTGTTTGAAGAAACAGGTGCCTTGAATTTTGAGCTAATTCCTTTCGGTATATATTTGATGAATGGTAGTTATGGTATGAATTTCTATGTGAAGATCGAGGAGTTGGGTGAGTTACCTGACTTTGAGATCGCTGAAATAAAATTAGTTAGGTCATTACCAGATGACTTGAACTATGGCGAAATATACTACAAGATGTATGCTCAATGGAAAGCGATTGCGAATAAGAACGAGTTAAAGAAGTATAGAGTGAAGTATAAAGAAGCAGAGAACAAATATGATTTTTGAGCGGTTATTTCGTCCCAAAATGAAACTTTATTCGTAATAAAGTGTCTATATCGGGAGGATGGAAATTTAACCCATAACCGATAGAGTAGGGGATTGATTGCAGCTATGGACAATTATTGGAATCACAACACAGCATTTCACCAAGAGTTAGTGGAAAGTGCAAAGGTAAGGGGCGGACGGGTGCTCGATATCGGGTGTGGTGACGGATTACTGCTTCAACGGCTCGCGCCTTTCGTCCAGCAAGTTGTCGGTATCGATCCCGATCCGAATGCTATTGCTTTTGCACAAACTCGACTTGCCACTACATCAAATGTATCCATATTAAACGATGACTTTCTCACTATGCCAGTACCTGCTCAAGAGGAGCTTTATTCAACGGTCATCTGTGTAGCAACTTTACACCATATGGATTTGAGAAGCGCATTGTTAAAAATGAAACAAGTTCTCGCACCTGGTGGTCGACTTCTTATTGTTGGTTTAGCAGCTGATAAATCTTTGATGGATTTGGTCATCTCCGGAGTTCTTCTATTCCCAATCCGTCTCATGGACCGACTTCATGGGGGGATGAAAGATCCGAATGTGCGCATTGCAGAGCCCAAAGAATCAATAAAGGAAATTCGGGTAGTGGCACGTGAAGTGCTTCCGGGGGCAAAGATTCGAAGACGGTTCTATTTCCGTTACCTTTTTTCCTGGGACAAGCCTTAATTTCAAAGGAATTTCCCCATTTCCTTGCATTTTTAACCTTCCTATCGGTAGGGAAGAAGTGGTACGTTGGTTACAAGTGACTTTCATATCATTCCTACTTGTGAGGTGCCTGCATGCCGATTCACTATGATGAAACCCATCAGTTGTTCCATCTGATAACGGAAAAAACAAGTTATGCTTTTCAAGTTACCCCATGGGGGCTGCTTGCTCACACGTACTGGGGAAAAAAAGTGCGCTCCGACTACTTGCACCGGAATTTAGTGCTTCGTGCCCGAAGTACGGTCTCGCCACGGCCCGATCCCTCTGAACCAGCGTACTCCCCCGATACAATTCCTCAGGAATTTCCGGCATACGGGGCTGGAGATTTTCGATCTCCTGCTTTTGAAGTCCATCTCGCTAATGGCTCTTCCGTCACCGATCTGAGATACCGTTCACATCGGATAATAACTGGAAAGCCTAGCTTAGCGGGTTTGCCGTCTACGTATGTAGAATCGGAAGAGGAAGCGCAGACGCTGGAGATTGAGCTTTACGATTCATTAATTGATTTGTCGGTGTTTCTGACCTATAGCGTATACGCATCGTATGATGCGATCACTCGTTCTACTCGTTTTGTCCATAACGGTAACGAACCATTGAGACTGCAGCGAGTGCTAACAATGAGTGTCGATTTGCTACATTCTGAGTTCGACTTCCTGCAATTATCAGGCGCTCATCTGCGGGAAAGAGCCATATATCGGCGACCTCTCACTCCCGGTGGACACACGGTTGAAAGCAGACGCGGCGTTAGCGGGCATCAGCAGAATCCATTCGTTGCTCTTTTGTCCAAGGGTGCAAATGAAGACACTGGCGAAGTATACGGGTTTAGTCTCGTATACAGCGGCAGCTTTCTAGCTCATGCGGAAGTGGATCAGTTCTTTACTACGCGAGTACAGTTAGGAATTAATCCGTTTGATTTCAGCTGGCTGTTGATGCCAGGTGACTCCTTTCAAACGCCAGAGGCGGTGCTTGTGTTTTCTGATCAAGGATTAGGCGGTATGTCCCGTATATATCACCGGTTATATCGAGACAGACTTTGCCGTGGCTCACATCGCCACAAGGAACGTCCAATTTTAATAAATAATTGGGAAGCCACATATTTCGATTTCGATGCCGCTAAGCTCGAAAACATCGCGAAAGAAGCCTCTAAGCTTGGCATAGAGTTGTTCGTGCTTGATGACGGTTGGTTCGGTAAACGCAGCGACGATCATTCTTCCCTCGGTGATTGGGTTGTTGATAAGAGCAAATTACCAGACGGCCTCAAAGATCTGGCTGATCGAATTGCGAAGCAAGGGATGCAGTTTGGACTTTGGTTCGAACCGGAGATGGTCTCACCGGACAGTGACCTGTATCGGCAGCACCCCAACTGGTGCTTGCATGTACCTGAACGGCGGCGGACGGAAAGCCGAAGCCAACTGGTGCTTGATATGTCTCGCGCTGATGTTGTCGAGTATGTAGTTGATGCAGTCTCAAATGTGCTTCAAAGCGCGCCGATTTCCTATGTGAAGTGGGATCTTAATCGTAATTTCACAGAGATCGGTTCACAGCTTTTGCCGAAGGAGCGACAAAGGGAGACGGCACATCGGTACATGCTCGGTTTGTATCAGGCGCTCGAACGAATTACAGCTAAGTTTCCTCACATTTTATTCGAAAGCTGTGCAGGTGGTGGTGGTCGCTTCGATCCAGGTATGCTGTACTATATGCCGCAAACATGGGCGAGCGATAATTCCGACGCAGTGAGTCGCTTACAAATTCAGTACGGCACTAGTCTCGTGTATCCGCCGGTGACAATGGGCGCGAATGTGTCCGTGGTGCCAAACCATCAAATTGGCCGAACGACGCCTCTGCACACTCGCGGCTATGCAGCAATGTCAGGATCATTCGGCTATCAACTCGATTTAACGAAGCTGTCGGAAGATGAGAAATCTGTGATTGGCATGCAAGTTGCATCCTATAAAGATTTCAGAGGAATTGTGCAATTTGGTGATTTCTATCGCTTACTGAACCCTTTTGAAGTAGGTGAAGCTGCGTGGATGTTTGTAACGGATGATCGTCAGGAAGCGGTAGTATTCTACTTTCAAGTGCAAGCTGCCGTTGCAGGTCCTATCAAAAGGATACGGCTTAAAGGTCTTGACGAACGGCTCGATTATTGCCTTTTGTTCGGGGATCCGAGCGGGGGAATAAGTCAAGTTGACATCTTCGGAGGTGACTATCTCCAGCGAGTAGGTTATGTTCTACCAGCTCTCAAGGGAGATTACCAAAGTTTATTTTTCCGTTTAAAAGCTGCCGATTCAGAGAAAGTGGATAATCATTAGGGTAAAGATGGCTGCCGTCATTGGCAGCCTTTTTCATTGTGCGGACAGCTGAAAGGAACTGAGACTGAAACTTTCACATTTTAAATTCGTACAGAATTGTAAAAATTTTCTTTGGCAGGTAGGAGAAGATGGATATGATTCCAGATTGGCAACAAGCTGAGGAAGCATTAAGAGGCGTAGAGATCGTTGGCTATGAAGACAATAAGCCTGTT
This sequence comes from Paenibacillus sp. J22P90, assembly GCF_059692195.1. Lineage (NCBI taxonomy): Bacteria > Bacillati > Bacillota > Bacilli > Caryophanales > Paenibacillaceae > Paenibacillus > Paenibacillus sp. J22P90. The sequence continues at coordinate 130,171 of NZ_JCAUAY010000004.1, read as the reverse complement.
TCTATCGTATTTTGTTCAGAGGATTTGCATTGCATTGGGGTTGGTACGGATGCGGTGGTCTTTTATTACCCGAACACCCCTAATTACGCATTTAAAGTTTATTCCGATAAAGCTTTAGAAAAGAAGGATGTAGAGGCAGGCATATATGAACGATTAAAGGGATCACCTTATTTCCCGCGATGTTACGGAGTCGGCCCTAATTACTTGGTCTTAAGTTTTGAAAAAGGAGTTACCTTGTTCGATTGTCTCCTGCAAGGTGTTTGTGTGCCTAAGCAAGCGATCCAAGACATTGAGGATGCCCGCGAATTTGTCCGAAATCAAGGGCTGAATCCAAGGGACATTCATCTTAAGAACGTGCTTTTGCATGAGGGAAGAGGCATAGTGTTAGATGTATCCGAGTATATCAAAGAAGGTAACGATAATCGTTGGGAGCACTTAGTCTGGGCTTATAACCACGTTTATCCGCTAATAAGTGATGTGCAAGTGCCTTTGCGGATTTTGGAAACCATCACCAACTGGTATAACCGAATTGATTCTGCAAGTTTTCGAATTGAAGACTTCACTAGGCGAGTGAGTCGGCTTTTCTTTTCGGATCGTAAGTGAACTGGCTAGCAAGGGAGAGAGGTATGGATGGCTTACATACGATTAATTGCTTTAGTGATGGCGTTTGAGGTGCTCATTTCGGTTGTAGTTGGGCTTGGTATATACGTTGGATTTTCCGTATTTCCCTATTCTCAGTCTTTAGCGACGCCTGGTGCTTCTATGGGGACAGGTGGATTTACTGCAACCATTCCACTCTATATGCCGTCGCTTATGGATCTGAAAATCCCATATTCCTATCTCCAAGCAGGGACACAGGTATGGGGGATCTCGGCCTTCCTAGCATCGGCGGCATTAATTAGCGTACAAAGCTTTGTCCGAGCTATGTATCTAGGTGGTCTAAAAGGGTGGGTTCAGAGTCGTAAACAAGTCCCGCTGATGGCGTGTGGACGCAGGTATTTCGGTGATATGATCGCATGGTCGATTTTTCAAAACGTCGTAGGTGCGTTGACTATATTCCTCGCTGCTGTCTTTTTGCCAATAGGGCTTATAGTAATCATTGTTCTCATGATGTATTCCCTTACGCCATACTTAATTGTCCTCCAAGATCTCACTTTTAGTGAGGCAATGGCAAAAGCTCCTCGTTTGTTTCGCCGTTATTTCAGTACATTGCTGCCGCTTGCGCTGTTGGCTCTGTTTTGCACGCTATTTGTAAGCTTATTTCGATCGCTGACATCGCCTTTGGGATATGCGGTTCCGTTGGTTGCTTATGCATGTGTTGGAACTTTACTGATTGGCGAGCTCATGTTGCGGCTGTCCGTGAAGCTAAAGTTGGAAGGCGAAAAGGCACCGGAATTGCCTTATGGTGAAGTTCACAGTCATAAAACGCTTAACGTAATGATTGTGCTGCTCGTACCGGTACTCATTGTGGCTGGTGTTTTTGCGTCTTTTGGCAGGCATTTAAGTGTGTTTGAATTTGGCAGTAAAGAGCGGATCGATTGTATATCCTACAATACTAACTTCTCCGATGTATTCTATGCATCACAACACATGTATACTTCATACGAGTGGCAGCCAAAAGATTACCGGATTGAAATCGGACTGCCTGATTTTTCAGAAAGAATGCCTGATGAAATTAGAGGGATTGCTACTATTACATGGCAGGTGAATGAGGAAGTTCGTACTGTAAATGGGAATTCAACCCTTATCGATGTAAAGCCAAATATGCAAAAGAGCAAGTTGATGTACCGTCTTGTCAAGGAGACTGCGAAGGATGGTAGTATCTACTACTCGAGTTTGAATGGCTCTTCATCGATCCTGCCAGGGGGTGAACGGCCGCGCGAGCCGTTGTCTGTTCAAATCATGGTAAGTGAGAACGGCAAGCATATTTTTGTGATGCAATACCCATCGCGTTTTGATTTCTCCAAGGTGTTCCGTGTTTCGGATGATGGTAAGTTCTTGCTCCCAGGAACAAGCCAGGTCAATCCTTTGGATTTTCACTTTTATTGGTTCACTGCAGATCAGAAGGCGGAGAATGTATTCGATATGCTGGCTGCAAAAAATAAAATGAACTATCTTTCAACGCTTAATCGAGCTTACCTCGCGCTTGCTTGTGCCATGCAGGAAGGAGATGGGCAGATGGTTGTAAAACTGCTCGACACAATGCGGCAGGCAGGCGTCAACGTGAAGGCACCTAACTGGGACGCTGTAACTTGGACACAAAACTTGAGAGACAGATATGCATCTGTCAATTTTCAGAGGACTCTGGAGTTACTATCAAAAGCTGGCGTACAAGGTGGTTATGAAAGTAAAGAACTCTTAGACAAAAGCGACGAAAAGACTCGAGTTAATCGGCTTGAAGTCATGTTCCCAGATAGCATGCTGCCAATTACGTACAAGGAATCGAAGGCAGATGGTAAGCTGCAGTCCATCGAGGTTATGGAGGAGTAATCGCTTCGAAGATGCGAACACTAGAAAAAGGTTGCTGATACCAATGGGTCAGCAACCTTTTTTACCACATAAGAATTTATAAGTTTCCGAGGCTCGGAAATACAAATTCTTATTGGCGATATAAAACCACCTTTAAAACGCGGTCGCTCATCCTCGAAGGACTTCGATAGAAGTTTTTCTCATAGGGGAGAAAAGTTGTGAATCAGCAGTTGCCCTTACAGCCTGCAAGCAATGATGTATTACGTTTCTGTTAAGCGACACTTACGACTTGGAACTGGTTTTAAGCTTACAATATGTGGCAGGATTGTTGGGTTGTTTCACGAATTATGTAATAACAGCTTGCTAAGGAGTGATTACATTGACCATTCATGCCGTCTTTTTTGACTTGTTTGAAACTCTGATTACTGAATTTACAAACGGTAAGAGATTGTCAAAGCGGAGCTATAATTATTCTGAGTTGCTAGGTATTACTAATGATGAGTTTAAGTTAGAGTGGAAGAATCGACTGGAGAGAAGAATGATCGGAGAGATTCTAAATTACAAGGATGTTATCACAGATATCTTACTTTCTCGTGGGCTAGAGCCCAACAACGTATCTATAGATTATTTGTACAATGAAAGAATAAAGGAAAAAAAGATTCCTTTTGATGATATTGATTCAGATGTGATTACGCTCCTACAATTTTTAAAAGATAAAAATATTAAGCTTGGACTAATTAGTAATTGCACGGAAGAAGAAGTGAAATACTGGGGAGATTCCAAACTTGCAAGTTACTTTGACGATGTTATCTTTTCATTTGAGGTAAACTGCTGCAAACCAAGCTCAGAAATATATGCATTGGCCAGTAAGCGATTGGACGTCAAACCTGAGGAGAGTATTTTTATCGGAGATGGTGGATCGCAAGAGCTGTTTGGTGCATATAACGCAGGATTCAAGGTGTACCATGCCAAATGGTTTAATACATTTATAGAAAGTGAATTTATAAAGTTGAAAAGTCCGATTCAATTGATTGAGGAAATAAATATTATATTCTAAAAAGGAACGGAGCAAACAAGTGGGAACATGGGGATTTGGCATTTTTGAAGATGATTTTACATTAGATATTAAAGATTATTATAACCAATTTAAAGATGAGAAAATTTCTACCATTCAATCTGTGGCAAGATTAAAGAGATTGTACAGTGATATATTGACTGACAAAGATCTTGGACCAGATTTAGCACCTTTATTCTATATTGGTATAGCAGCAACTTTATGCGAATCAAAGGAGTTACTCGAAGAAATAAAACATAAAGCAATTGAACATATTCTAGCTGGTAACGGATTACAACTTTGGAAAGAAGTGGGCATTATCTCACTTATGAGGAGGAAAATAGTGCTTTCAAAATTTAAAAAACAATTAATGAGAAGCGAATGCATTCAAAATCAAAGTAAAATCGACGAAGACGATTTATTTTCAGAAAGATTTGATCCGAATAATCAAAAGTACTATATTTATACGATTACATTTGCATCAGGGAAGAAGTTATTTGGGAATACCGTCCATAGGGAACTGAGAGAGAAATATTTCGAAAGATTTCCTTTAAAATAAATAGTTAATTTGCATGATAAATAAGAAATCATCATTTCAAGAGGTAAACAAGTTTAAATGATTATACTCAAATTTAGACTATAAATATGTTAGAATCTATATAAATAAACATTACCGTATACCGAAAATGGGGGAACAAGGTTCATATGATTTCTAGAAGACAATTCGTCAAAAGATTACTCGCAGCCGCGCTGGCATTAACCGGTGGGGGTGCCCTGGTCAAGCAATTGATGAACAGCCCTGAGACAAAAGATAAAGTAGTCGAAGCCTTGGAACAGAAAGACATCCCCCAAGCATCCATTCAACCGGATCCAGTCGCTACTCCCGACAAGCGGTTATTGCTCTCATTTTTCCTTCTCAGCGATGTGCATATTTCAGACAATGGTACCTCTACGATTACCGATAAACTTCATTCAGCTTTGAAAGATATTACTCATTTCGAATCTCCAGTAGATACGATCGTTTTTGGAGGGGATATCACGGATGTAGGCCGCGAGGTCGATTACAAACTTTTCCGAAAAGTACTAGACAAGTACAAACTACCGCCAATTTATGCCAATATGGGCAATCACGACTATTACGACATTTGGATAAACAATAAGGGCGACTGGTCCGCTGAAACGGTGCCTAATGGCAAAACCGACGCGATGGCCCGTGAACGGTTCATGAAGTTTTTCGGTTATAAAGATAAGCCTTATAAGGATGTCTGGATCAATGATGTTCATCTGATTATGATGTCCCAAGAGAATTATGTGCAGGAGAAACCAGAGGTAGGGGAGGGTGCTTGGTATTCGGATGAGCAGCTTGCTTGGCTGGAGAGTACGATGAAAGCGCATTCGGATGGAAAGCCAGCTATCGTCTTCATCCATCAGCCGCTTCCGGCGCCAGATACGGATGGAAAACCTCCTCAGTTGCTTAGAGCAAGGGAGTTTCGGGCCATTTTAAAGCCGTATAAGAATGTATTTGTGCTGTCCGGGCATACTCATCGTAACTTTGCAACGGAGAGTCACTACAACACACAGAATTCATTTCACTGGTTCAATAATGCCTCCGTCGGCAAAACACGCAGTACAGACAATTCAAATGTAGCACAAGGCATGTACGTTCAGATCTACAACAACGAAGTGGTGGTTCGAGGTCGTGAGTTTTCCAATCAGACGTGGATCGAATCTGCGAATTACAAAGTAGCTATTGTTTAATACCATACACAACGGAGGTTTGAAAATGGAAATTAGAAGAGTTGGCTCCCAACCTTCGGGCAAAGGATCGTCTGACTATTTTACCGGCACAGTTCGTCTCGATCCTCTCATTGAAACAGCCGAACCAGCACGGGTAGTTAGTGCAAGTGTAACGTTCGAGCCAGGTGCACGGACAGCATGGCATACGCATCCACTGGGTCAAACGCTAATCGTAACAGCGGGCAAAGGACGGGTTCAACGCTGGGGGGGAGAAATCGAAGAAATTAGTCCGGGCGATGTGGTTTGGTTCCCACCAGGGGAGAAACATTGGCATGGAGCTTCGCCCACGACAGCAATGACTCATATAGCGATTCAAGAGCGTCATGACGGCAAGACGGTAGAATGGTTGGAAAAAGTCACTGACGAGCAATATCAATCATAAACCTTGAATTAGATTTTTAAGTAGGACCTATCGGAGATTAATTCGATAGGTTTTTTAATTAATGAAGATTATCTTAATAGGGAAAGCGTAGAGAGTGGCTTTTCTTTGTATGATATTCCATATACTATTGAGTATGATTAGATTCAACAGAGTAACTTATTGAGAGAAAAAACAAGGCAACAGGGAGATAACCATGGAGTCAAGATTTCAGCAATTAGTCGATCACGTATATGATGTGCAAAAAAAAATAGGAGCGACAGCTGCAGGGTTATGTGTCCTTCAAAACAATCGAATTGTACACGAGTCTTATTCAGGCAAACACGATGAAAACGAAGAATCGCGCAGTGTTGATGCAAATTCACAATTTAACGTAGGTTCTGTGCGCAAAACCTATCTTGCATTAGCCATTAGTATGTTAATTGAACAAGGTATGATCGAGAGTATTGACGATCCTTTATCCCGGTATCTTGACAACTTACCTGAGTTTACATCTGAAGTTACGATCCGACACCTCATAACACATACACACGGACTAATGGAACGAGAAGGAAAGCTTATTCGTGAGTTTCCTGCAGGCACAGGATGGGCTTATCGAAATACCGGCATTGCAATGTTATTCGAAATAGTATCGCGACTAACCGGGATGACATTGAGTAAATTCTTAAATAAATCTGTTTTCGAGCCTTATGGTTTCCGTGAAACAGGTTGGTGTACCACCCAGAATGAGCAACTCATATACAATTATTATTCTCATCGAGTTAACTGGGTCGGTCCAAACGACAGCTCAGCTGGAGACCAGAGCAATCTTTTCGTTAGCGCCCGCGACCTAGCAAAATGGGGACAACTTCATCTTCGCCAGGGAGCTGACTGTGATGGCAGACAGATCCTGCCAGTTAGCGTATTTGAGCGTGTGACTGCTCTCCAAACTCCTAAGAACGTTCCAGCTCAACAGCCACGCAATGGATACATCTGGTGGCTGCAGCACGATTCATATTTAAACCAGATTGGCGAACACGTGCCTGCTGGCTCCTATCAAGTGCTCGGCATTACGGGATGCGCAGTGTTAGTCATTCCAGCCTATAATGTGGTAGCAGTACGGTTGTATAACCAGTTAACTAATCCTGGGGATTATGATTATCTCGAGGATATAAGGACCTTTGGCAATTTGGTGACTGATGCTGTGAAGGACGTGAGGTGAACAATCTGGTTGAACCGCAGAGTTTTGGCGAGAAGATTAGCAATCATGAATACCAAATACGTCAAGGATGTTACGCAGTAATTGTTAATGGCATTAAACATCAGGTTGCTGTAATTATAACTGCTAAAGGAGCGTATTTGTTACCAGGAGGTGGGTTAGAGCAAGGAGAGACACATCACGAGTGTTTAAGACGCGAACTGTTAGAGGAAACAGGTTATGAAATAAATATTGGTGTTTATATTGGTGAAGCTCAAAGATTTTTTATTACTCCTCAAAATGAACATGTATTAAACATTGGATTTTTCTTTTTGGTGGATATGAAAACCAAAATACAAGACCCAAATGAAGCTTACCATGAGTTAAGCTGGATAAGCTTAGATGAGGTTGATCATTTATTTTTTCATGAACATCAAAAATGGGCTGTACAGAAGGCAGTTAACTTACTATTAGACTCTGACGAGAAACAATAACTTAATATAATAGCGCAACAGCAGCCTCCAAGCATTGTGGGGTTGCTTTTTTGATCTTTCAGAATATAATAATTCCCCTTAAAATGGTAAAGCTAAACCGAGGTGATTTTATGAAAAGAAGATTTATCTTGTCGTTAGGCTTTATGTTCGTGATTAGTTTGGCAATAGGACAGTTTACCGAAGCTAGTCCAAATGAAGATAATAAGCAGGATTCAATTGAGTGGATTGCTTTTTGGGACTTTCCGCATTCGCGAGAAAAGCAATTAGAGCTTATGTTGACTACAGAGTTACAGAGACGTACGTTGCTTGCTCTTCAAGAGAAAAAATACTTAAAACCAGGAAAAGAGTTCTTATATAGTTTCGAGCCTTTTGAAATAACAAATATGAAGAAAGATTTCAACGGTTTCACTGAGTTAACAGTTTTCGCGACGGTTAGCGAGGTTATTAATAATGAAAAAATGAAAGCTGAAACCTATCAAATCAGATTTAAACACAATTATGACAGGGGCTTTGTTGTCATTGATTGTAGTAGAGTTATAAATAGTAAATAATTCCTGTTTTCAATTATAGTGACTACATGCTAAAGTAAAAACGCCTAGCTTCGTAATGGAAAGATTAAGCAATGAATTCTATTATTGTATACAATAAACGAAATTGGAAGTGGAAAAAATGAAAGCAAAGAATTTTGCATTAGTAATGTGTGCTGCTACATTAGGATTAAGTTTAATTATGGGACCAACACCTGTAAAGGGTGCAATGAAGAGTCCTATTGTATTTTTAGACGGTGCACAGATGCAGTTTGAAGTTCAACCGGTCATAGTGGAGGGAAGTACTTTAGTTCCAATGAGAAAGATATTTGAAGCTTTGGGAGCAGTTGTGAATTGGGATGCGAATAATCATACCGTATCTGCCACAAAAAATGGCATGGAGCTGACCTATCAAATCGGTGCAACATCTGCAAAAATTAATGATGAGTTTGTTCCATTATCAGTTCCAGGTCAAATATCAAATGGCAATACATTGGTACCACTGAGATTTATTAGTGAGGCGTTGGGATGTAAAGTTGATTGGATAAGTGACTCGTACAGCGTTATGATCAAGTCACCATCTGATAAATTCAATAAAACTGAAAAGGATGAATCAGATAGGTACATACATATTCATAATTTAACTCAACAAGGTTTTGCTCAAAATTATGGAGAGTGGACTTACTATTCAAATATGACTGATAGTAATAAAATCTACAAAATATCAAATGATGGAAACAAAAAAATAAAATTAACGGATCAGTCAGCTCGACTTATTACTGAAGAAAATGGATATATCTATTTTGTTGACCAAGGTGATTCTAAAATTTACAGAATTTCAAGTGATGGAAGTGTTCCAGCAACTAAAGTAACTGATGATCGAGTTTCGTTTTATCAGGTTTATGGCGATTACATCTACTGGGTAGATGCTATACAGAAAGTATCTAAACCGAAAAATCTTAATAAAATGAAGTTAGACGGGACAGAAAAAGAAATTCTTAGTGAAGGAGTCACACTCCAATTTTCTATTTTAGACAATAAGATATATGTTGGAAACTATGAAGGTAGTGTCACTCATATAAATGAAATGAATTTAGATGGTACAGAAAAGAAGAAAATAACTGATTTAACCACAATCGGTGATTTTCAAATAGTAGGAGCATCTTTATATTTTGGGTATGAGGAAATATGGGAGATGAAACTAGATGGATCAAAGGAATTGAGAAAAATAGATGTGGTTAAGCCTACGAATTATTTTGTAGTGAATGAATGGATCTATTACGCTAAGTTCACTGGTAATACTGCCTATTTATATAGAATGCGTTTGGATGGTACGGAGAAAACAAAATATCAACAAAGTGGTGTTCAACTATTTAACATAGCGGGTGATTGGATTTATTGCCTTATTCCAGACCCAGCGCAACCATTTACATTTAAAAAAGTCAAATTCAAAGTCGACGGTGGGGAAAGTATCCCAGTTAACTAATTACATTTAATTTAAAAAGGGGGCTTGCTATACGATGCAAGCTCCTTTTTTTCTTCCAAATAACAGACTGTATAAAGGAATTTTCTTTCTATGTGGTAAAATAATCTTATCAGGGAAATGGAGGGGATTTTATGACAATAGAATCTCAAAATGATATTGAAGCTCTAAAGAAAATTGGCAAAATCGTTGCAATGACGATTAGTGAAATGAAACGAAACGCACGTGTAGGAATTACGACAAGGGAATTGGATGAAATAGGAGGAAAGTTTTTGAAGGGGCATGGGGCTGTGCCGGCACCGAAAAAAACATACAATTTCCCAGGCAACACATGTATAAGCATTAACAATGAAGTTGCCCACGGTATACCGGGAAATCGAATCATTCAACCTGGTGATTTAATAAACATCGATGTTTCGGCAGAATTGGGAGGCTATTATGCGGATGCGGGACATTCTTTTCCGATATCTCCATTCAACCCAGCATTAATGCATCTCTGTCGATACACACACAATACGATGATGAAAGTCATCTCTTCACTTAAGCATGGAGTAAAACTGAACGAAATTGGAAGGATTATTGAACACGAGGCTAAAAAAGGCGGCTACAAGGTGATTAAGAATTTGTGTAGTCACGGTATTGGGAAATCCTTACATGAAACTCCAACAGAGATTCTTCCTGTTTATAACAAGCACGATAATCGTGTATTGAAAGAGGGTTTAGTCATTACGATTGAGCCTTTTTTATCAACAGGTGCGGATTATGTCGTTGAGCAGTCAGATGGGTGGACTTTATGTCTACCGCACGACGGTTTTGCCGCCCAACATGAGCACACCATCATTATTACAAAGAATCAACCCATCATTGTGACAGTAGCTTAGGATATCAGAACAAAAGTGGAGATTTCGCAAATGAACACGATCGCATAATAAGCAGGGAGCAGATTGCCGCGGCAGTCTGAGGGGGAGTAGCTTGTGAATATTAATAAAATTATAGTAACAGGACGGATGTTCAAAGATTTAGAACAAATAGCCTTACTGGACACGAAGAGAGAGTATTTGTTTCTTCCAGAGGCGGATGTAAGCCCAAGTCACTTCGATTGGGCTGATAGTTATGTGGCATTTAAACCGACGGAATCGTTTCAATTCGGCAACTTGCGGTGGGTTCATGCGCTTGGGGCTGGCGTTGATTCATTTTTATATCAACGTGAATGGAAAAAGGACGTTTTATTAACGCGAACTGTCGGCAGTTTTGGGCAGAAAATAGGAGAATACTGCTTAAGTTATATTCTTGCCGATACACAGCGACATGATAAGTTTCTGCAGAATCAGACCCAAAGACAATGGCTACCTTCACAGCAAAAGCTTCTGCAGCAGCTGAACATCGTCATTTTCGGTACTGGAACAATCGGCATGGAAGTGGCGAGGATGCTTAAAACATTCGGGGTATCCGTATACGGAATATCTCGCAGCGGCGCATCGAACTGTCATTTTAATAGGGTCCATCCGATTACCGAGATGCACTCGTTGTTAGCACAGGCCGACTGGGTTATTAACACGCTGCCCTTAACATCAATCACCGAAAGGTTATTCGATAAATATTTGTTTTCTAACATGCACGGTGCAGGCTTTATAAATGTTGGCCGAGGAGCTTCGGTGGATGAAAACGCACTTCTCGGGGCAATTGAACGAGGTCAGGTGCGTAGTGCTGTTCTAGACGTGTTTAGAGAGGAACCTTTGCCCGCACAATCGCCGATGTGGGATCATCCGAATGTGATCATTACTCCACATATTTCCGCCATAACTGGGGTGGATGAAGCGATGGACAGCTTTTTCGCAGTGCTTAGAGAAATTGATAGTGGACAAGAACGGATTAGCCATTCGGTGGACATCAGTCGAGGATACTAGATTTTAGATCAGGACGCCTTCCTATCTTTTTAAACTTCATGTACACTATTGGTAGAAATTATCATCCTAATAGAGATGGAAGGGACGGGTGGAATCTAATGAAAATGAGCGGCAATACTGTTCTTATTACGGGCGGGTCTTCGGGCATTGGCTTCGAATTTGCAAGTCAGCTGCTGAAGCTCGGGAATACTGTTATTATCACGGGGCGGGATCAAGCAAGGCTTGATGAGACAAAGAAAAAGCTGCCAACGGTACATACGTTTCAGAGCGATGCGGGGGATCCTCAAGCGATTGCAGCATTGTATGCAGCGGTGGTGAACCAATTTCCGAAGCTCAATGTTTTGATTAATAACGCAGGGGTTATGCGAAAAATAAATCTTCATACTGCGGGTAATGACCTGGGGGATTTGAACAACGAAATCGAAACGAACCTCAGTGGTCCGATCTGGATGGTGCAGCAATTTTTACCGCATTTGAAAACGCAAGAATCGGCTGCGATTATTAATGTCTCATCAGGTCTTGCGTTCGTACCTCTTCCGATATCACCCATTTATTGCGCAGCGAAGGCCGGTATTCATTCCTATACGCTTTCGCTCAGAGCACAACTGAAAAAAACCAAGGTCAAAGTATTCGAGCTGGCTCCGCCATTAACAGAAACTCCGCTGGTGGATTCATTCGATTCAGCAGATATGTCAGGTTCAAAGGCGATGCCAGTCGCGGACATGGTTAGTTTTGCGATCAAAAGAATAGAGAGTGACCAATACGAAATCCGGCCTGGCCAGAGCAATGCATTAAAAATGATGAACCGGATTGCGCCGAGTTTTATTTTTAGCCAGCTTAGTAAGACTGTGGACAAAATGTTGAGCAAGCCGTAACTATCAAACACCACCACAAGTTGGTTGGTGTTTTTTGTTAGCGGCGTAGGGAACTTTACTCTTCCCATTTGGAATGAAGGACATGATGGCAAAAGTTGGGGCGTTTATATCCCGGAAGAAGCATTTCACATACGTCGGCGTTAATCGTCCCGTATGTTGTTTCCGGTTTGTCTTTGAAGCCTTCCAAGAATGTATGCAAGATGTTTTGTTTGAACTGGTTGCGAGGAAAAGCCTCGACGACTTGCTGCCGCGCTTCTGCTGAGATATGATCGAAATTCTTCCCGACCACATCATATCCTACGCCAAAATTCATAAGCGCCACTTCAGTTTCCTTATATTCGACGATACCGATCGTTGTATGCAGGGCAACAGCATCCCATACAAGCCTGATGGAGTCTATAGGGACGCCACGACTTTGAAGGAAATCGCGGGCAGCATTTGCTCCATCGACTTCAAAACGTTTGTCCGTGCTTCGGAATGTGGTAGTAAGACCGATATCGTGGAAAAGCGAACTGATATAGAGCAATTCAGAATCGTATTTCATTTGATTGAGATTACCCTTCATAGCTGCAAACAGATATACCCGATTTGAATGGTTCCACAAAAGGTCGTTGCTGTACTCACGCACTAATTCAGCAGCTTCAACGGCTAGCTTACTATCGGGAATATTTATATCAGCGATTGAAATACTCATCTATATTTCCCCCTTAAATTTTGTTTTAGATTGTACATCCAAGTAGACAAATGAAGGAACAATTTTGTGACAATGAAGTTTGTCTAGATGCATAATGATTTATACACGGAGTAACTCTGGAAACGCCGGAACAATTCCTCAGCATGTTAATTCATTGAAATAAGAGGACTTAGATCGAAACTTATTTGATGTATGGGAAAATAGAGATTGTGAGTTGATATTTTAAGAAAGTGATAAAGCCGAACTATCGGCTTTATTTGTGTTTATAGGAACTTTTTGGGAATTCAATCGTCTAATCAATCGGCAGGTAATTAATGTTAAAGAGGTGAAAGCGATGAAAAAGAAGTTACTTGTATGCATGATGGCTGTTTTAATGTCTTACGGAAGTTTGGCACACGGGGCTACTGAGGATACCCACTGGGTGACGAAGGAGCTAACGGAATATAAGCAATACATTGTACCCTATAGAGATAATGCTTCGACTTCGACACAAGGGACAATTAGTCTGAAAGAGTGGGAGTCATTTCAAAAAAATGTGCTCGATGCATCCAAGTTAAATAGCCCCATTTTGCTCGATGATTGGGCGACAGCGCTAAAGATGGCGATGGCGTTGCCGGAGAAAGAAAGTGAAACTTGGATCAACATGTATGTTCATGGTCTTGGACAAGGAACGGAGATTACTCGAGAAAATGCGGTCGGTGGAATGGTAAAGCTATTGAGCGGGTCTTACATTAAGGGCAACGGATCAGGGGAAGGATTAAAGTCGGCAAAAGAACTGTTGGACTATCCGGATATCAGCGAAATGCAGAGAGGTCTGGTTGAGACTGCGTATGCACAAGGGATTTTGGATGCCTCCGTGCAAGATAAATTTAGACCAAGAGATAAGCTTACGAATGCCGAAGCGATATCTATGATGTTTCGGGTCATGGGAAAATTGGCGTATAACATGCCGATTTTACCGGCTAACCATTGGCTCACTGGAGAGTTGGAGGCTGCCTACCACAGCGGTAAGCTCCCCAAGCCGATGCTTAAGGTTTTGCGTCGCACTTTCCAAGATCCATTGAACGCGGATCGCAACATACCTGTTGGTTTATGGCACGATTTACTGCTTACAGGACTGCCGGTGCCTGCTTATATCAGAGAGAAAGCGTCTATGTATACACTTGCCTATAATCAAGATGGCGGTATTCTTAGGGACAGAGCGGTAGTCGGTATAACGAAGCTTGGAAAAAATCCAAGAAGCGCAACTTCGGAGGAAAAAATAAATGCTGAAAAAGCATTTACGGATTATCGATTTGCTTTTGATTCCGATAAAATTGCTGTTGCGTACGGAGATGGCCTACTAGAGGGGAAAACTGGCCAAAGCTTCGGCGACCACAGTTACCTTACCTACGCGGAAGCGGCTGCTCTTGCAGTTCGGGCAAGCTTGAGAGAGGCTTTGAACGATATACCATTACAAATTAATGAAGAGGCCGCATATCAAATTGCCAAAAAGCTGGATCCAGACGCCCAAGCTCAATGGAAAGCAACTTTCAAGAAGAGTCTGGTGCTTTACGATAATAAGAAAAGACAAATCTATGACGGCTGGGTTGTGGAAGCAGTCTACACGGCTGGCAACAAAATGGTTGTATATTTGGATGCGAGAACTGGTGAAATCATGGTCGTTTCGGAGATTGAGGCAACATAAACTGGAGTGATCTAGAATGAATTGGAACTTGAAATTCACAAGTTCGGTATTCTTAGTGATTGCATTTGTTACAATCCTATGGGCATGCAGTGAGGATACCCAGAAACAGCCAGTTGTAACTACTGAAGAAAGTTTGACCCCGATTCAAACACAAGATAGAGCAACACCAGACCCAATCCCGATTATAGAACCGAACAAAGCTGATAAACCATTGAAAGCAAATATCAAGGAATCGTCCAACGGTTTTCAAATCGAGTTCATCGACGCTGGAGATGCCCATGTCATGCAAACCATCTCCACACCACGAAAAGATGCCATTGTCCATGTAGTAAGGAGAAATGAAGCTAACAGTGAGGAAAGTTGGTACCGTAAAGATTTGCTTCTTGTCAGACCAGCTTCTAAAGAAGTGCAAACGGTTATGTTGATGCATGCTCGAACAGACGATTCATATACAACGGATTCAATCACGAATATATTTGGTTTCCTGGACGAGGAAAACGTTGTATTTACAGCTGTTCATGGAAGTACAGGAACAGACACTTCCTATAACATTGAAAAAATGAATGTTTATACAGGCGAGAAAACTGTGATGTTCACACGCCAGCCGGAAAATGCTACTCCAGATTTTTTCACGCCAGGTTGGCTAACAAACAGCAAAGGGAAATTAGTCATCCCCACCTTTTCCAAAGGGAAATTACATGTATTTGATTTAAAGCAGCAAACTGCTATATCTATCGAAAATCGCTTTCCCAGCACTTGGCCGATGTATTCGATTTTCCGATCCCCAGATGGGGAACGGTTTTGGCATGCAGGAAAGTTGTATGATTTAGATGGACGCCTCCTGACAGAGCTAAAAGAAACAGGAAACTACAGATTGGCTATACATTGGAGTCCGGACAACCAATTTTCCGCACAGCATTATGCCTTTAAAGATGGGGACGAACATCGGATGTCCGGTGGTGAAAGCGACATTTTAGCCCCTCAAGGCTTGGTGTTCATCGATCGGCTTGGAAAGGTCAGTCAACGACTAGAAACGAAAGGTGACATCCATATTGAGTTGGTCGGCTGGATTCCAAAGAAACAAACTGCAATAATCGAATACTACCAAATTGACAGAAAGAAACCGACCGACGAGCAAAAAATAACTATAACCTACAAAGCTTTCGACATAGTATCTGGACAGACAAGAACACTCACTGCAGCAAACATAGAGAAGTTGAATGCAATTGAACGGGCCGAAACCTGGTCTCCCTTTTCGAGTTCATTTGAGTATATGTTCTTTGTTGATTTGGAAAGTGGAACGTATTGGCGATCCAGTGAAAAAGCTAATTACTTGAATCAGCCTGAGGATGGCGGTCATCGTTGGAGAACCTTTGATTACGAAAAAGGAGAATCCGTGATTTATCATTTAGATCCTTTAAAGAAAAAGATTGATCGTGTATTCGAAGAACGGACGATCAATCCCGGTGAGTTGCTTTTAAATAAATGGTTCATTTCCGCTGAAAATGAAGGTTTGTCTTATAAGAAATTGAACTAACGGCGAAATGAACGATTATGGGTGGCGAAGATCCTATAAAAAGCACTGCTCCGAATCTCGGGCAGTGCTTTTTTCTATTTCTTGGAATAAAGCAACATAAAAACACACAAAATAAAGCACCAGATTATGGGAAGGGAGGGAAGTGACATGGAACCAAGCATTCCCGTAGACGTGAGTGAAAGTGTTAAGTTCAACCACGATTCATTACGACATATTTTCCATAATTGTGCTGATATCGTATTTAGGCCGTTAAAGCTCACGGATCAGTCGGATATTCTACTTGTTTATATCGAAGAGTTAACAGACTCGGATAGATTGGAACAGATTATTTCGGCCTGTATGATTAGTCGTGATTCGGATCGACTGACACAGTATACAGTTGTTTATCAGGTATCGGAAATTGTAGCAAAGGTTTTGAAAGGCTGTACGGCCATTTTTTTAGACGGCAAGCCTTTTGCATATATCGCAGATCTGACCGCATTTAAACAACGTGCCATTGGTGAACCCTCCAATGAGGCCTCGATTCGCGGTCCGCGCGAAGGTTTCACCGAAGATTTAAAAACAAATTTAAGCATGATTCGCAGGAAAATAAGTCATCCCAATTTGAAGTTTGAAAAGCATCAAGCTGGAGAACTAACCAATACAGAGTTTGTCGTTGCTTATATCGAAGAGAAGGTCAAACCGGAGTTGCTAGAAGAAGTCAGAAGTAGACTACATACTTTTCGCTCTAGTCAACTGCTCGATTCCGGTTATATTGAAGAATTTATTGAGGACAATTCCTTTTCCTTTTTCCCGCAAATCCAAAATACAGAACGCCCGGACACCGTATCCGCGAGTCTATTGGCAGGCAGAATAGCGATTATCGTCGACGGTTCTCCAAATGCACTATTGCTGCCTATGACATTTTGGGCAGGTTTTCAAGCAGCAGAGGACCACTATGAACGCTTCTTATACGTCTCAGCAGTCCGACTTATCCGTTTCCTGTTAGCTATTATGTCTTGCTTACTTCCTTCCGTCTATGTTGCACTTACGACGTTCCATCCACAGATGATCCCACTTGCGTTAATGCTCAGCATTTCAGTATCAAGAGAAGATATTCCTTTTCCAACCGTGATCGAAACTTTGTTAATGGAACTGATGTTCGAAGGGTTGCGGGAGGCTGGGCTTCGGTTACCTAAAGCAATCGGTTCAGCCGTGAGTATCGTAGGGGCACTGGTTATTGGAGAAGCGGCTGTTCAAGCTGGATTTATCTCAGCTCCAATCGTGATGATCGTTGCGGGCACGGGAATTGCATCATTTGCTTTCCCAAGCTATAGTTTGGCATTGCCGTTTCGGATTCTGCGGTTTCCACTTCTCATATTAGGTGGATTCCTTGGTTTGTACGGTGTCGCCATCGGAGTCACGTTCGTCATGATTCATCTCGTGTCGCTGAAGTCGTTCGGAGTTCCTTATTTGGCACCAGCAGCACCTATTGGGAAAAAATTCTGGAAGGATACACTTATGCGCATGAATAAACGATACCTATCTCCGCAACGAAAACAATGAAGATAATAAAGCTAATTCTATGTTTGATACTGACGATATTCATTTCCGGATGTTGGGACAGGAATGAAATTAATGACTATGCTTTCTGGATTGGAACTGCCTTAGACATTTCGGAAAGTGGAAAACTGTATAAAAGCGCTCAAGTCGCTGTTCCCGCTGGTTTCAAGAGCACCAGAGATGGAGGCGGAAGTGGGCAAAGAGCAAATATTGTACTGACAGCAACTGGAAATTCAATCGTTGATTTGACACAACAAATTCAAGATAAACTCCCTCGAAGAGTTTTTCTAGGGCACCGCAGATCTATTTTCATTGGCGAAAAGCTTGCGAAAAAAGGTATTGTCGATATTATGGATCAATTTACACGAAATACCGATACGCGTATGCGCACAGATATTTTCGTCGTGAATAATGGAGAAGGCAAAGATGTATTGAAAATTAACAGTCCGTTTAACCAATTCTCAGCGATTGTGGCTGTTGATCAAGACCGATTTTGTCGTTTAGGGGACACAGCGTTACGAGATGTCTTACTCGATATTGGTCGGGATGGCATCCGGCCTTCTATGCCAATGGTTGAAATTACACCTAATAATCCACTAGAGAAACATGAGATTATCGAAGTTAAATCCGTTGCTATCTTTAACAAACAATTGCAAATGGTCGGGGAAGTGACCGGGAGAGAATCCCTGGAAATGTTTTGGGTTAAAGGCGTGTTAAAAGATCAATTTATTACAGAAGAAACGGGTGAAGGCAGTATCTCTCTTTACGAATCTAACTTGAAAAAATCTATGCGTACAGAAATTGAAGGTAATAAAATCAAAGCCTACATTAAATTGGTAGGGACTGGAAGAGTCCTTGAAAATAACACCAATATCGATGTTTCTGTTTCCGCAGAACGTATACCTTTAGAACGTATGCTTAATGAGATCAAAGCTAAGAAAGTAGAAGAAACCATTAAAAAAATACAACTTCAATTTGGACAAGATGTGTTTGGAATTGGTGAAGAAATTCACAGAGAACATCCCTATCGCTGGAAGGAACTTCGGAATAACTGGGATCAGACATTCCCAAATGTTGAAGTAGCCGTTGATGTCAAATTGAAAATTCAAAATTCGGGAGATATTGGCAAGCGCATCCCAGGAATAGGAGATAGAAAGTGAAAATTTCGCCATGGCAGTTGTTTTGGATGCTCACTACATTAGAAATTTCGATGAGCATTTGGCTCACTGTATCTCCCTCCATCGAGATTGCTAGGCAGGATGCATGGATCTCGCTTGCATTGGCAGGTGTTATTGGACTCTGTATCACCTTGATTTTAGTTCGAATTTGTCAACGGCATTCTTCAAACACATTGGTGGAATTTGCACAGAAGCTTTTGGGAAAATGGGTCGGACGGCTGATAGGGGCATTGTACATTTTGATGTGGTTTACAGTTTCAGCAGATATATTGAGAATCTTCTCTTTATTTATTAAGCAATTTCTATTTCACGATACACCGATTTGGGTCATCGCAGCACTTATGGTTGCTGCAATGGTTTATATAAACTACGCAGGAAGCATTGAAGCAATTGCGCGTTTTAGTGAAATGGCTGGCCCATTACTTCTTGTCGGCATATTAATTACTTTTGGATTAAATATAACGAATTTACACCCATCACTTATTTTACCTGTATACGCGGACTCTGGCGCATTTGCAATTTTGAAGGGTTCATTTGTGAATGCATCATTTCTAGGTGAGTCCATGATGATCATGATGTTGGCGCCTTTTATTGCCAATTCACAGAAAATGCTTAAACCTACACTGCTCGCAATTTGCGTTCCATCCTTGATTGCCGTGATTACGGCTATTTTTGTTATCATGACATTTGGGACCAATATCGGATCAACCTTAATATTTCCGTATTTTAGTATGGTCCGATTTATCAATTATCTAGAATTTATTCAAAATATGGATGTCTGGATCATGTTCATTTGGATATTCAGCGTATTTGTCAAGTTAGCCATTTACATGTTCATCAACAGTTATGGAACAGCACAATTGCTTGGTATTAAAAATTGGCGGATATTAATCGGATTTGTTGCAGTGGTCATTTTCACGATTTCCTTAGTGCCTGCAAACATCATTGGGCTGTTGGATTATGCAAAATTCGTTTGGATTATCTACATTTTTCCGATATTCATTGTTGGATTACCGCTCATTTTATTGCTTGTTAGTCATCTAAGAGGCCAGTCACTCGCACATGAGCAGAAATAAATACAGATGAAATCTAATTGAAGGTGGCGTAACTATGTATGAGTAAAATGTTCTGGTTTCGAATGGCAATGATGTTGGCTCTATCCCTTATGTTGACAGCTTTCAGCACAAATCCCAACGCTAATGGTGGGAAGGTGCAAGCAACAGAAAAGAACGCTATCCGTCCATTTCGTGTCCATGTTCCCGAATCGGAGATTACAGATTTGCGTAAGCGTATAAACGCGACGAAATGGCCTGACCAAGAAACGGTCAAGGATGCTTCTCAAGGCTTGCAGCTCGCAACGATGAAAGAACTTGCACGGTATTGGGCGACAGATTACGATTGGCGCAAAGCTGAGGAAAAGCTCAACTCGTATCCTCAATTCATTACGGAGATTGACGGTTTGCCCATTCATTTTATCCATGTACGGTCACCTCACAAAAATGCGCTTCCGATCATTATCACGCATGGGTGGCCAGGCTCGGTGCTCGAGCAGATCAAGCTCATCGATTTGCTGACGAATCCCACAGCGCACGGCGGGAAAGCCGAAGACGCATTTGATGTCGTCATTCCGTCGATGCCTGGCTACGGTTTCTCCGGTAAGCCGACGAGCACTGGCTGGGGCCCCGAGCGAATTGCCAGCGCATGGGCAGAACTGATGAAGCGCCTCGGCTACACCCGCTACGTTGCCCAAGGCGGCGACTGGGGAGCGATTGTCGTTGACCAGATGGGATTGCAAGCACCTGAAGGTTTGCTTGCGATCCACACCAACATGCCTGCAACGGTCCCCGCTGACCTCGACAAGGCTCTATTGATTGGCAGCCCTGCACCAGCAGGTCTATCGGCTGATGAAAAGCGTGCTTATGAGCAGCTGGCCCGAAATACGAAGCAGGCCGAGTATGCAAGCTATATGGGCTCGCGCCCGCAAACCTTATACGGGATTGCTGATTCACCCGTCGGACTCGCCGCGTGGCTGCTCGACCACAATGATGGGGAAGGTCAGCCAGCGGAGGCGATCCTCAGAGGTTTGAAACGGACGAAGAGTGAAACGGGTGAGCTTACACGTGACGAGATTCTCGACAATATCACACTGTATTGGCTAACGAACACGGGGGTTTCTGCATCCAGACTGTATAATGAGTTTAAGGGAGGTTATTTTAACGCTAAGGGCGTTATGATACCTGTGGCCGTGAGCGTTTTTCCAAACGAGATTTATCAGGCGCCGCGGAGCTGGTCAGAGAAGGCTTATCCCAATCTCATCTATTACAACAGACTTGACAAAGGTGGTCATTTCGCTGCGTGGGAGCAGCCAGATCTTTTTGCTAGGGAATTGCGGAACGCGTTTAGGTCAATGCGTTGATTCGAAGGGAGTTGCTTGAGGCAGCTCCTTTTTTATTTTTTTATATATATCAAGAAGTTCACGCGAAGGTAATTTATGGTAATTAACGAAATATAATGGTGTGTATAAGCGTAACCGGCTGAAATGAGGAATAAAAATGAAAAGAAAAGTAGTGTTTATTATTTTCCTTGTAATTATTTGTACATCGCTAAGTATGAACATTATGTTTTACTACAACAACCATAAAATGAAAGATTCTACCATCCAATACAATCAAAGCGTAGAACAGAGTTTTCAGCAATTATCAGACAGATTATCGAATACAAATCAGATCGTTGAAAATTTGAAGTTAGAAAATGAAAATTTAAAAAAGAATAACGCTGAAATAATAGGTAAGATACATACCCTAGAAACGAATTCCATGATGCAACTTGAAGACGAATCAAACATACAAAAAATCAATAAAATTCTCGATCAATTGCCAGAAGTATCAAAAAGAATGGCTTTCATTAAAGAGATTAGGACTGAAAAAGACAACTATCATCTAATTTTAGATTATGTGCAATGGTTTTCTGGAGATGATGCAAAACAGGCAGCTAAAAATGATAACGACCCTAACGCTGCTTCCTTAAATAACAATTTTTACATTCGAAATGAAAGTGTTGAAAATGAACAAGTAGTCCTGGGTAATGACACACTGATATATGTTTTAAACGGAGCCATGTTGAATTCCATAGAATTTAAGGAATTTACTTCAGAAAAGTCTGAACTAACTAATCGGCTATTCAATATTCTTTTCGTAAATGACAAGATTACAATCATAGAGGAACAATATCGGCCCTAAAATTGCAGATTGGCTTTTCACATTTTATAATAAAAGGACTTTAAACAGACATCAAGGGGATACAGATGAAAAGAATACTAGTAATTAGCGATATTCATGGCGAACTTGAGAAATTCGAAGCTTTACTTACAGCTGCGCACTACGATTCCGAACACGATCAACTGATCTTACTAGGCGATTACGTGGATCGCGGGCCAGACGCCAAGGGTGTTATTGAGAAAGTTATGGCATTAAAAGATGCAGGAGCACGCGTGTTAAAAGGTAACCACGAGGATTTAATGATCAAAGCCTTGACGACGCAGGATGAACGCGCTTGGAAACGCTGGGCACAAATCAATGGCGGCAATACGACTTTGAAAAGCTATGGGTTTACCGAAGACGATTTTGCTGTTGATGAGAACGCAGAGTCGTTTATAAAACCAACACTGCACTCGGAAGTTTTATCAAAGCATTTGGCATTCATATCGGAATTGGAGCACTACATTGAAACGGATGAATATATCTTTGTCCATGCCGGAGTGCAGCCAGGTACGCCTGTGTCCGAAACGGATCCTTTTACACTGATGTGGATTCGGGGCGAATTTCATACAGGATATACCGGTGAAAAAATTGTGATCTTCGGCCATTCTTCCACTGATACACTGTATGGCGACGATGACAACTACAATGTCTATTTTGGTGTGAATCGCATCATCGGTATAGATGGTGGCGCTGTCTATGGGGGACAATTGAATTGTTTGGAATTGCCGAGTCAAGTGGTGTATTGCGTAAGGTAAGTGATTGTGATGAAATTGGCGGCTGACATTGATCAGCTGCCTTTTTCATTTTTTTATTTTTATGCCTAAAACTAATACACATTTTTGGGTATTTATGCTATTTTAGTAAGGTGAATATTACATCGCAATTAAGTTCGTCTAAGTGTCCCACTTTGCACCAAAAAAGAAAGGATGTGCAGATTCTTGTCTTATGTGACTCCAGCCCAAGATGTACACTATAGTGATTTAAATATTTTCACTGCATATAAAATCTATGAGATTGTGAAAGAAAACGAAGATACTTTTTTATTAATGAATGATAAAGGAGAATTAGATGAACTCCATAAATCATTGATTCATGCAAGGTATCCTACTTATAAAATGGCTGTCATACATAACAATCTCTTTCTTTATATATGTTTTAAAAATATTGAAACAATTCGCAATACAATATTGAAAAGAAAGCGAATAATTAAAATTAAAACATTTAAGTAAAACAATCCATTATTAGCACAAACCGATTGGATTGTGCTTGAAAGTTATTAATACATTATTTGAGGATTTTTTTAGTACCCTATAAAGTCATTAGCAAAAAACGTAACATCCTCATTAAATTCTAATTGTTCGTTTATTCTTGATTCGATTACTGTAACTCTCCAATGAAAACCATCCTCAGTAAACACCAATCTAGCGTTTTTAATTTCATATTTCCCCGCCCCCAAATGAGAGTACACTTTCTGCTTTGCTTCTCTTTGTAGGATAACAATCCCCACCGAACATATAGCCATTAATACAAGCAACCGCCACAGAATTTTCTTCATCATTAAACTCCTGGGATAATCAAATTTAGATTAAGCTTTCATTGTACCTTTTTTAAATTCTTTAAACTTTCCTGTTTCAGTTCATTTTTGTTTTATTCATTGTAATTATCCCTTCTCCAAATTAAATTGCCTGTGGAATAAAGACGATTTACTCTTGAAAAAAGGTTATTTTTATTTTAAAAAGGTTCAAAATACAAACAACTTATCATGTTACTTGGATGCTGGTTATAAATAATAACCGAGGAACAGATTGCTGCGATTACAAAGTTCAGGGTATAGGTTATAATTGGAAACTAGTATGGGAAAATTTTTCTCACATAACGGCAGGTTAACGCTGTCATTTTCAACAAAATAAAGAGTATTCATTCTTTTGAAAGTATGGGAGGCTATGTGAATTGGGTGAAAAATTAGCTAAAAAAATGTTTACGATGAGCTTTGATGACGGAACGATTCAGGATCGACGTTTTATTAATCTAATAGATACATATAATTTGAAATGTACCTTTAATTTGAACTCTGGATTATTTGGACAAGTTCATACGATTGTGCACCAAGGCATTGAAGTATGTCACGATGAAGTTCAAGCATCCGAAGTAAAAGAATTATATAAAAATCATGAGATTGCGGTCCATACTGTAACCCATCCAAATTTACTTCATTGCTCGAGAGAGAAGATTATTGAAGAAGTTAATCAAGATTATAAAAGTTTAACGGAACTTTCAGGTAAAGCTATTATAGGTATGGCCTATCCCGGAGGTCCTTACTATAATGAATTTACCATTGAAACAATCCTACAAAATACGCCTATCCGTTACGCTCGAAATATTAATTCTCACTACACTTTTAAATTGCCAAGTAAATTCATGGAATGGCAGCCAACCTGCCATCAAAATGATGAACAATTGATACATCTTGCTGAAAAATTTGTAGAAGCAGAAGCTCAAGAAGATATGTTGTTTTATTTATGGGGCCATAGCTTTGAATTTGATAAATATAATAGTTGGGATAGTTTTGAGTATTTTTGTAAGATCATAAGTGGCCGTAAGGATATAAGTTATATGACGAATGGTGAAGTTTATCAGTATTTGAAGCTATCTTCGGTGGGATGATCTATAGTAGTTAAAAACAGTATTTTTTGGGGGATGCTTATGCAACGAATTTCTGCAGAAGAAGCACGTTCTTTTGGTGTCGAAACTAAGTTTGACGTTATGGAAAATGGGGAGCGAAGATTTAGATTGAATTGTTCAGTGGATGGAAGCTCGTATTGTCGGACAGTAGCTGCAGAGAGGGGAGCTTGGCAGAATAGCCACTATCATAAACTAGTATCTGAGTTTTATGTTGTTCAAACAGGATGGATCGTGTATGCAGAAAGAAAAGAGGCTGAACTACATTTGTGCTTATTAAGGGAAGGAGAAAGTGTGACATTCAAGCCGTTAATTCATCATAACATCTTTTTATCTTCAAATTCGGTCATACATACTTTAAAATTTGGACCCCCTGCAGAAAATGACTGGTTCCCTTCCTCAGAGTTAGACAAGTTGACCAAACATTTGGATCCAAATGATATTTTTGTATTGAGTTAAACTATAGTTCAATTTTCTCTCTTATATTCGAATTGTAGTTATCCTTTACGATTAAGTAATTTAGCAATGCCACCAACAATGAAGCCCCAGACCGCATTGGTAATAAAGACACTTACGAGGGCAAACGGATTAGTTAAAGGTCCTTGTAATTTCCCGTCTAAAATAGGAGAAAAGATACTGCTGAGTATTATGGCGAAGCATGCGTAACTCAAGGCTGCACCTACAAGAATGGCAACAGGATTAGCCATTTTTTTCATTAGGACGATCACAAGCCAAGCCAAGGAAATAAGGACCGTCATTAGAATGCTTCCGAATTGCTGCCCAATGATGTCCATTACTCCCGTCATTTTCATGATGGGTCTTACCAATGCTAGAGCCCCTAGTCCTAGGATAAGAGGCCAGTTTTCTTTTACTATATTTTTTGTTTTCATTGAAGATCATTTCCTTTCTTGTGATTTTGTTGTGGAGGCAACCTGACCCTTTTTTATCTTCCCAAATGGTTTGAGGTAAGTAATGAAAACCATCAGAATAAGACATAATAAATTAAA
This sequence comes from Paenibacillus sp. J22P90, assembly GCF_059692195.1. NCBI lineage: Bacteria > Bacillati > Bacillota > Bacilli > Caryophanales > Paenibacillaceae > Paenibacillus > Paenibacillus sp. J22P90. The sequence continues at coordinate 104,425 of NZ_JCAUAY010000004.1, read as the reverse complement.
ACTAGACACGATGATGATGGACGTCCATCTCTTCTCGAATGTAGGGTCCTGCAAGGTAGCAAACCCCATCTCATGAATCATATCCCCGAGTGATGCTGTCCAATTGTCCAGGAACAGGATGCCAATCATGATTATCATAATAGTGACAACAAGTTTTATGAGTACCCAGTAATGCTTGACCAGTCCCCATTGCGTCCACACGGACAACAGGATGCCTGTCAACAAGCTCAGCAATGCCGGATACTTGAGCAGATTCTCGTCAATGACTTCCATACTGGCTAGCGTATATGCTAACTGGTCACCATTTTCCGCACCATGCAAGTAAATGCCTAACAGCAGCATGCCAAATGTTCCGCCAATCCACGATGCAATCGACACAACGTGTAATGAGACGAGTAAGCTTTTTTTCTTCTGACTAAGTTTGTAAGCCATGTAACAACTTCCCCCAATTCGTTATCTTCGGATAGTCTTGTGCTTCGAATTAAACTTTAACAAAGAAATGTTGTGAACTTGTTGCAATTGTTTGCACTTTTTATACGATTTATTCGAACGTGAGAATCCTCGTATATAATGAGAGGGGAGAGCTATATAAAGAGAGGGATCCTGATGGCTGAAACACTATTAATTGTAGATGATGAAGAAAAAGTTTTAGAGTTTATGAGTTCTTTCCTGAAAAATGAAGGATTCCATATTGTCACAGCTCGAACGGGAACGGAAGCTCTGGCGAAGGTGAATGAAGTGAATCCTGCATTAGTAGTGCTGGATTGGATGATGCCGAATATGAGCGGCCTGGATGTATGCCGCGAATTACGAAAAAAAAGCCGGGTCGGCATCATTATGGTCACTGCCAAGTCTGATGAAATGGACAAGATTATCGGTTTGGAAGTAGGGGCGGATGATTATATTACCAAGCCGTTCTCTCTTAGAGAGCTGCTTGCGCGAATACATTCAGTCTTGCGGAGATTAGATCATAGTGCTCCTGCCGAGGAGGATTTGGTGAGAGGGGAATTAAACATTTCTACTGTGCAATGCCGTGTCTGGAAGAATGGCGTAGAGATAAGTATGACTCCTACCGAATTCAAGCTACTATTAACACTCGCGGTTAAACCAGGCATTGTCTATAGCCGTCTTCAGCTATTAAAAGCAGCTCTGGATGACGATTTTATAAACGTTGAGCGAACGGTAGATGCGCATATTAGCCGTTTACGAAAGAAGATCGATGACGATATTTCGAATCCAACCTACATCCAAACCGTATATGGCTTCGGCTATCGCTTCGGAGGCCAATAATGAGGTTTCATAAAAAGATATTCTTAACGATGTCTTTAACTATTGTGGGTATAAGTATCGTATTTATTACGCTTACACACTATATCGTGAAGAAGTCTATTGAAGTGGGTATCCAAGATGCGAGGAGGAACGAAGTTACTTTACTTTTGTCCGAGATTACGAATTATTATCATTCAAACGATCAATCGTTTGCCGGGATCGATAAAAGGGATTTCTTACATCAAGTGAACCGTGAAAGCCCAAGCATTCTCATATTGGATAACCATAATCAAGTCCTGAGTCATCAGGGAGAGGCCCCCTTGAAATTGATAACTCGTTTAGGGGTCGGTCAAAAAATCACTGTAAATGAAATTACAGTTGGTCAATTGTATTATTATGACCCTGAGGTAGCTAAATCCAATAAGATCATGATTGGTATTCCAATTTCCGTTGTGATTATTTTAATTGGCAGCGGAGCACTGCTGATTCTCATTTCCCTTATTATTGCTTATCAATTATCCAAGTGGCTGGCCTCTCCGCTGAAGGAGCTTCTCCCGGTGATCGAACAAGTAGGCAATGGTGAACTTGGTGTACAGGCTGAAGTTATCGCCAATGATGAATATGGAAAGATTGCAGATGCCTTCAATCTGATGTCAACAAGACTAGAGAAAGCAGAAGATGTACGGAGGAATCTTACAGCGGACATCGCCCATGAACTGAGAACACCTCTTACCATAGTTGGAGGAAAGATGGATGAATTACAGCAAAAGGGGCAACCGGTACCGCCCGAGATGTTGCTTCCTCTGCAGGATGAACTAATTCGTCTGAATCATCTCGTTGAGGATTTAAGAACCTTGTCATTAGCTGAATCAGGAAAATTAAAATTAAATAAAACAGCTACGGATATGGCCGGTTTAGCCGAATCACTCATCTCAGACATGGAGCCTCTAGCGGAAGAAAAAGATGTTTCGATTCAATTGAAAGTAGCAACTGAGCGAACAATCATCACTGTGGACCCAAATCGGATGAAACAGGTGCTTATTAATTTACTTTCGAATGCTATTCGCTATTCATCCTGTCAAGGAACAATTTATATCCAAATTCGTAATGATACCGATCAACATCTTACAATGATCGTACAAGATTCCGGTGTTGGAATTGCTCCTGAACATGTACCTCACCTTTTTGATCGTTTTTATCGCACCGATGAAGCGCGTACAAGAGATAGTGGGGGGACAGGCTTGGGTCTGGCGATAGTCAAACAATTTGTCCTCTCGCACCAGGGGACAATTGAAGTTGAAAGTACGCTAAATGAGGTAACGCGATTTATTATTAAACTGCCTTATTGATGGAAAGTGCATCTACGTTGAGCTGGATATAACGGTGTTGATTGTTGAACTACGGATATCGATAGTTAAAAAACACAATAAAACCCACCAATAATTGGTGGGTTATGTTTCATAAAAAGCAAACTTAATCTGAACAATATACAATGAGCGGTTAAAGCTTACTCTTCGTGTTCTTCACAAATCAGGCTTTTAATGGAGTGGCGAGTTATAATCACTCGGTTAATTACACTTGCAAACGTATCGTTAACAATTAACTCAGCATAATCCTTTCCAATGCGCACCAGAAATAATTCGAATTCTACGCCAAATACATATCCAAACGGGAAGGGAGGACCTGTTAATTTTTCGATTAGTGTTAAATTTTGAGGTACGCGCGTCAATCCCCCAACATTAAGCTGGATTAACTCAGAAAACTTTATTGTTTTTACACCTGGCTCTATTGCTCTTATAAAGTCTATAGTAACAAAATCATTCCCAACCCTTATGATTGTTCCATTACCATGATTCGTACCAGGCGTTCTTGCAACTACAAAAACATCTCGGCCAATAAACTGTTGAAGTCTTGTGCGTAATAATATGTTTTGTGGAAGCGGGCATCCGGGGAATCTTGGATTTACAGTCATAGCATATTTCCTCCCTTAGCTTACAGTGCGCTTTTTAATAAACACTAATATTACGTTATGTACTTAGCTGTAAACTGGAACAAAGGCGGGTACACAATTTGGATTAAAGAATTTCCCTAAGAGGCTCACCGTATGACTCTGACTACGAAAAATATGGCACCCGAATGGGGTGCCATTACTATTCATTCGTTATCAGCCCATGGTTGTCGAAACGAAACTACTGTCTCCCCGGTTCTAATAGCCTGTTCAATCAGCATGCCGATATAGTGATCCTGAGAAGCCTCTGGAAGACCATAAAATCCGGGTCCTCCCTCGGCATAAACCGCCATCTTCTTCAAACAGACTGCAATAGCGATTTCATCGTCATACAACCTAGCAAGTATGTAGGGGTTTTCATAAACCCATTGTTCTCCCGCCATAATTCCTTTAAGGAAATAGCCTTCTGCGTTCTCATACTCACCTTTATTGATGCGCTTTAATTCCATTTGAATCTGTGTGCAAGAAGGATCTTGGATGCTAATCCGATTATCAAATATTTCCCCACGTTCCCCCCTAATACATAGATGATTTGAGCGGGTCCATGAACGATGTTGATCCTTGGTGAAATCGTAAATCCCCAGTTTTCCACCAAAATCCAACCAAGCTATATCTCTTTCAGATTTGATTAATTTATCTTCGGTTGGCGGACCACTTCGGTTCGGCCCAGCGACCCAATCTGATTCAAATCTCATTCCCTTAATTCTGACTTCTTCAAAGCGCACACCTAGCATTTTCCGAATTAAACTTACAGCATGATAGTACTGAGAAATTGATACTGTCACTTGATTAACATTGCCTAACTGTCCTGACATAATAATCTTATGTCGGGCTTCTTGTATCGGATGGAATTGATATTGTTCCGCAACTTGAATTCGCGCGCCTTGTCGAGTAAGTTTTTCATGTATCAGAAGTAAACCATCTAAATTAGGTGCAGGAGGTGTCTCTGTAAGTACGGGTATTCCTCGTTCCGCCAACTGCAACATATAATCGACTGCAGCCGACGCATTAATAGATAGTACAACAAAGTCCTGTTGTTCATTCTGCAAGAGCTGATCCAGTGTTCGATAAGTGGTCACTCGCCATAAGTTTTCCATTTCCTTACCTTTGGATTCGTCGCGAATGACCATTCCACTCACACAAAATTGCTCTGGTAGCGCCTGTGCAATTCTTAGAAAATACTGTGCGCGAAAGCCTGCACCGCCTATAATGCTGAATCTTATTGGTTTCCCCATCAATTACACAGCCTCCTTCAGTCGTAGCTTCGTTTTATCAAATACAAATTTAATAGTCAAGGCTATAGTATCAGTATAACTGATTCATAATTTTAATCACCGTTATTCTGAAATCTAGGATTGCTATGGGGCAGATTTGTTTAATTGTGCAATTATGAACACTTCATTGCGTATGTATAAATAATACAATTTATGGATGGGCTTCGACCGCGACTATCATTTCGTTGTTCAACCAAAGGGGCGTGTGTTAGTTGGAAGAAGAAACCAGATTAAAAGTAAATAAGGATTGGTCAGAACGATTCGATTGTGATATTTCATCAATGACTATTCCGAACGTTATTGTTCGTGAACACTCCAAGGCTTTGAAAGGATATAATGGTATTTATTGCTTTTTTAATGGAACGACATGCATTATATCGTCTCCCACTAAGTATACCTCATCAATAAAAAGGGCCATCAGTGGTAGACATCCAATGGAAACTTTTGATGCGAATTTTATTGTACAGTCTATTGATATAGGTAAATACAAGGTTATTGGTCCTGCATTTCAGGGATATATTGATAGGACTTCATTTCTTGAAATATCTTCCCCTGAAGTTGAAGAACTTGTAACTTCAAATCAACGATCTCTACTTAATGATTTACGTAAATCTTGCTCTGAAACAGAGTGGGAGCATAGCTCCATAGAAATCAATCGGCAACCAATCCTAGCAATCATATCTGATGAAAGAATTGTAGCAGCTGGTTCTTGGATAATAGAGGAATCTGGTTTTCTTAGTATAGGTATTTTAAGTCACCCAGATTATCGAGGTAAAGGACACGCGAAAGCTGTTGTGAGTGCTTTAACTAGGAAAGGGTTAGAAGGTGGTTTCATAATGCATTATCAAACTTTAATGTCGAATAGTTCGTCAGTAGCTATTGCTAAATCGCTGGGATTTGATAAATTAGCATGTACTTTGGCTATAAGGATTCTTGAGTGATTCTTAAATTGGTTTTAGTCGTGATTATATTAATTGGTTAGTTATACTAGTACTAATGGAGAACGTTAGTTGAATAACCAGAGAGCAGATCGCCGCGGCCGGCAGCTGCTCTCTTTTCATTGTATTGACGGGCAGGATATCGTGGAAATAAGTGGAATTTTATATGGAAGGGGGTGTAGGTTCGGGAGAACCCTCAGGTGACGCGGATTCCCGTCTCGTTCGTGCTTTTTTCCGAGCCGGACGGATCGGAGGAGGATGTGCTTCTGAAAGAGGGCGCTGCTGGACAATTACCTGGAATGCGGTCAGCAGGAGGTCTTCCGTCAGGTGGTCGCCGAAATTTTCGATTGAAAAAATTATGCAACTACTTAAATAATGAATGAAAGAAGGTATAGAAGGTGATACCGCCGATTGATTTTGTTCAAGAATTTAAAAGCATTTATAATAGTATTCATTAATCTGGGAGCAACGCATTTTACTAACGTAGGGGCAAATTTGTGAAGGGCATCAAAAGTTTCTGGTTTCAACAATCAGGACATGTTCGGAGCTTTTTCTAATTCCTGTTATAATGAAAGCTAGTATCAATGAAGGCTTGCAGTATTTTTCCATGAATAACGAATAGATTTAGATAGGATGGGGACATGGTTTACAAAAAATGGTTTAGTTATGCAGGGTTAGTAATCGTCGCCGCTATTTGGGGTGCGAACTTCGGGGTATCCCGATATGCGATGGAAACGTTCGATCCAATCTTGTTCACATTTCTGCGCTTCGGCCTGTCGGTGCCCATCTTTTTCCTATTGCTTAGATTGAAGGAGGGAAACGTAGGCATTCCTTTAAAGACAGGAGTGCAACTGGCGCTGATCGGTCTAATTGGGATAACGGTTTTGGAGATTGGCGTTATGTATTCAATTAAATACACAACGCTAGCTAATTCTTCGCTACTTAATGTTGCACCGTGGCCGATTTTTGCGGCTTTGTTCGCCCCATTGTTCATGCGTGAAGCGATATCATTACGGCTTGTTGTAGGCGGCGTCGCCGCAATTATCGGTGTCTGCCTCATCATTCTCGGAGGTAATGAAGGGTTCAACCTCGGTTCGGACAATATGATCGGTAATATGCTGGCGTTCGGAGTCAGCATAGTGGGGGCGCTGTTTAACGTTGTCTGCATGCCTTTGATGAAGCGGTATTCTGCCCTGCGTGTGAGCACTTGGTTTATCCTGTTCGGCAGTTTGTTTATGTTCCCATTTACAATTGGCTCTTGGGGCGAGGTTTCCTGGGGAGATCTTGGAACAGTTAGCTATATTGCCATCCTTTATAACGTACTGATCAGCACCGTGTTAGCGTTCATCGTATGGAATGCATGCATGTTCAAGATCGGGGTGACACGAGCGAATTTCTTTCGATACGTCGTACCAGCATCTGCTGTGATTACGGGTTATTTCTGGTTCGGCGAGGGAATTTCAGGCTCGCAACTGTTTGGCGCCTTGTTCATGGCTACAGGTTTGGTGTGGATTAGCTTTGAGAAGCGGAAACCTGCAGTGAAAGCCAATACGACTGGACCGAAAATTACTTAATGAGTGCGAACCAGTATCAATTGGTGAAGTGAGATGGGATCAGCAACTGCAGATCCCGTTTTCTGTGTGATCTAGTACATTACTTTTCCATGGGTACTATAGATAGTTAAATATGGCCGATCCAAGGAGCTAAGACAGGAATGAAAAAGATCCTTATTATTGGAATTGTTGCTAGTGGTAAGACGACATTGGCTAAACGCTTGTCTAAGGAAATCAGTGTTTCCTATTACGAACTTGACTCCATAGTACACCATAAAACACCTTCGGGAAGATATAAACGTTCTGCGGAAGAACAAATCGAAGTTATAAATGAAATCGATAAAAACGGAGCATGGATATTTGAAGGAACAGATAGAGACTCCTATCAGATATTGTATCAAATGGCAGATACAATCATATTTCTTGATACTCCATTATGGAAGCGAAGGATCAGAATCCTAACACGATTTCTTAAGCAAAAACTTGGTTTTGAAAAGTGCCACTATAAGCCAGATATTATGATGTTGAAGATGATGTACAAATGGACTAGGGATTTCGAACAAAATAGAGTCAGTTTTGAAGCAAAGTTGAGAATACACAATGAGAAAGTGATCAGGTTAAGAAATAATAACTATCTGGATTTGACTAAAAGAATAATAAGCTAAAAGATAACGATAGTTCCGCGATGGCAGCGGGCCAAAGTGATCGACCGCCGTTTCCATACTAACTGGCAGTTTACTTCAATCTGCAAGTTTTATTTCGAACAATTTGATAAATGATCGGGAGTGACTAATGAACATACGTCTGTTGAATGACTGTGATGCCCAAGTGTATAGAGAAGTAAGATTGCGTGCATTAAAAAATGACCCCGATGCATTTGGATCAACGTATGAGCAAGAAAAAACTAAACCACGAACAGTATTTCGATGAAGACTTGATGATTTTAAGATTGCGACTTTTAACCTAAAGGTGAACTATAAGTGCAAAACAAGGGACAGATCGCCGCAGCCGGCAGCTGTCCCTTGTTTCATTGAAGTATCGGACAGATTAGCGTGGTGAACTTAAAACTATTTCCACTTATTTCCGTCTATAATTAAGTAGTCAATCAATAATCATAAGGGGGCATCACTTGCCTAAGTTAATTGGTGCAGCAGCAGTTATTTTGGATTCTGAGGGTAGAGTATTATTGGTAAAACATAGCTATGGCAAAAATAATTGGGATCTGCCTGGAGGAAAAGCTGAGGAGAATGAGTCAGCGGAGGAAACTGCAAAAAGAGAAGTTCACGAAGAAGTAGGGCTAGAAGTTGGTATTGGGCAATTAACTGGTATTTACTACGATCCGAACTATGACATGCATCATTTTGTTTTCATTGCGAATAACGATACTAATCAAATACCTCTCCCAAGCTCGCCTGAAATTTTAGAATGCAGATTCTTCTCAAGAAATGAACTTCCTAAACCGATTAGTGATTTCACTTGTAAGCGTATTGAGGATGTATTAAATCATGAAAGACAGCATCTTTTCCATACTGTGGGACCAAGACAGTGGATTGAATAGTGAACTACCGGCTAACGCTAGTTGAGTGGCATAAGTAACAGGAGATGGAGCTTTTGGTTAGGAATATCGCTAAAGCAATTATTGAATACGATAATAAGCTACTGTTTATTAAGAAAAATCTTGATAATGTAGGTGTTTATTATACATTACCCGGCGGCGGGCAAGAATCTGGCGAGACAATTGAAGATACAATTCTACGGGAACAGAAGACAAGATCACACATTTACAGAATGATGTTGCACAGATTGGATTTGAATGGATTGATATATCAACAGTAATTGAGTCTTTACAGCAAGACGAAGTAACGAATGATTTTACGTTTCCGCAGACTCTTCGAGATTTTTTAATTGAATATTACATAACCCGTAGAATAAAACCATATTCAAAATTTATTTTTTAAATCGCACTGTATTCAACTACCGGGTAACTATAGTGGAGGAGACTGTATCGCGGCAGCTCCTCTTTTTTCATTCAAGTAAAGGGTAGGATAGTTCCAATACGTAGAAACATATAATTGGTAATGCATAATGGATTCTGGTCAAAACAAAAGACTGCAAAGGGAGGAGGATTACTTGCCGAAGCATGGTTTATATGTAAGTCCATTCTAAGAGACGAGGTGAATAGACCATGACTGATTATACGAAAAGTAACCGCGTGCATTGGAACGCCCGTACCGCAGTCAACGCAGCCAGAAACGATATCAATGGGTTCAAAGCAGGCAAATCCACTCTGAATCCGATTGAACTCCAGGAACTGAACGATGTAGCGGGTAAGTCGATGCTGCACCTCCAATGCCATTTTGGTTTGGATACGCTCTCCTGGGCTCGTCTTGGTGCTCACGTTACCGGGGTAGATTTCTCCGAGGATGCAATCGCGCTCGCAGAGCGTTTAACTCAAGAAACAGGTTTAGACGCGCGTTTTATATGCACGGATATATATAAGTTGCCTCAGGTACTCGAAGATAAATTCGATATTATCTATACGACAGGGGGTGTCTTGTTTTGGCTCTCCGATCTGGGTCAGTGGGCGAAGATCATCGCGCATTTTCTCAAACCAGGTGGCATCTTGTACCTGCAGGAGGAGCATCCTTTTCTCAATGTCTTTGATGATGGTGCTGATATGACGGATTTGAAGACACGCTATCCTTACTTTCATACAAAGGAACCAATTCAGATCGAAGGTCTACTGCCTTATTCTGATCCAGCAGCCAATCAGCGAAGTGTTGAATATGTCTGGAGCTTCAGTTTCAGCGATATTCTGAATGCTCTGATTGCTGCTGGTTTGCAATTGGACTATCTCCATGAATTCTCCCATGGCGGCAACCAACGTTTCTCGTTCATGGCGAAGGGCGTGGATGGATGGTGGCGATGGAGCGACCCCGCCAACCATATTCCACTTACGTTCTCGTTGCAGGCCACAAAGAGATGATGAAAACATCAAAGTGCGTCCTCCTATCCCCTTTGGTGTGATCAAGCAGCAATCAAACCAAATGAAAAAGCTTTCATTTACGGAAGTTTCGTGTTGCTTTTCTTTCTCACTCACATTTCATTGTTAAGTGCGAATATGAGGACATTTCAGGGTCATGGAAGCGAATCAGTTCTATTAGTCCATAATAAGTTGGAAGTGATATCTTCAACTTCTTATTGTGTTAACTGAGAACGAAAACAAGCGATGAACCGAGATCTATCGCTTGTTTTTCGTTTCTATTCGCTCAGCTCAACGATCCTGGCAGTTTAATGGAGCAACGCTAGTTCATAGGAATGAAGTGTTCACTTCATACAACAAAAATTGACACCCCTTTGACCATCAACGCTCACATGAACATAAAAAAGCACCATCGAATGATGATGTTTTTAACCTGCACCAAATTTAGTCAAAAGCATTTTATACCATATATTATATTGAGGTAATTCTTTTAACTGTGGATTTTTTTCAACAAGGGATTGAAGAAAAGTTCTAATGCTTTCAATACATCCAATAACGAAGTCCTCATGGTTAATAACGTTAAAAGGAGATAAAGGTATTTCTTTGGAAGAAGTAACTTTTTCCCCATCATACCAAATGGGGGGTTCATCCCACTCCCCACGAAGTGCAATAATAACGTTTTCTCCTTTATCGTCAAGAACACAAACAATCGTTTTGTTGATTTGACCCGTGTGTTCCTCAATAATTGCCATTTGTTCTTCCTTCAAAAAAGAAAGAGCTTTTGCAATAGCTTCAATCATGGGGATTAAAGGAGTTGATAATACTTTGTAAGTGTAATTCCTAAAGAATGATTTCCCATCAATTAAAATATCTAATCTGCCCCAATAGGAATAATCAACATCGCCTTCTGTAAAATAGTCTACAATGTTACACTCTGATTCTGGTAAAAATACAAGTTCAAAATTCAACATATCTGACCTCAAGACCTATACAAGATTTTATATTTTTACCATCATAACCACTATTATGCATACTGGAATTATAAATTAACCAGGGATAAGGTTCCCCGTAATGTATCTAAACACAAGGCCACTCTTGACATGAACAGTATTTCGATTAAAACACAAATTACCCGCAAGAGAAGCACTTTTTCAAGTGTCCATCATACGGGTATCTTAATCTGCAATTATTAACTAGAAACTTTTTAGGTAAGTGCTTATTTTACAATGTTTAGTCGTTTTCTTTATAGACAATACCTATGAATACTATTGGACCATTTACAAAAGCAACATTATCGCTCGATAAAACAGGGTCTACTTGTGCGGTGAGAATGTATTTCGGGTCATCATTTTTTGTTTTATCTACATGGAAAAAACTTGTAGTCTGGGCTCTCTTTTCACCATCATCAACACCGATACCATCCTTAGTATTATAAATTTCGTCACCAGTGATATCCTTTCTCCGAATTCTCCATATTACTACAACATCATCATTAGGTTCACTACTCCAACCAATTGTTGCTTTTAATTCCACACGGTCATCCGAATCAACATCTTTTAATTTAATGTCTGCTAATATTACTTCTGAAGTTTTGGATAAAGTGAAAACCGGTGTTGCCTGAAATCTTTCAACTGGCTCATCATGTTTAAAAAATTTTACTAGTCCTGACATTGATTTCTCCCCCTCCTTTTCCTGTATACTAAATAATATGCTTGATTCTACTAAATTGCATGGACGAATCATAGAAGGCAATAATTGATTCCTATAGTTCAACATTCACGAAACTGCCCGTTCGCAGCTGAGAATATAAAAATATGCTATTCGCCAAATTAACTGTCAATCACGATAAATGACAGGTCAGATCATTAAGCTAAAGGAAAACTTTAGCATAATAAATAGAAAGCAGTTCGCCACGGCCGGCAGCTGCTCCCTGCGTTATTGAAGTATTGATATCGTTTCAAAATGTAGGTATACGATTAAAAAATAACATATCTTCGATATCTTCCACTAGACAAGCAATAAATGAAATTCTGAGCAGTACACAACCTCACCTAGACGGAGGCATATGCGAAGCCGATTAATTCGACTGGGGGGAGTTTCAGGGGCAACCCGATCATTGGGCGGCAATGTAACTGTAAGGGATGGGGAACTAATCGTCTGACGAATAAGAGCGCGGACTTTTGCTACATTCTTCGAAAAGATCGCGCTCGTTAATTTTTCGGCATAATTGCTATCCTGGGCGATTCTTCTGTATAACGGAATTAATGTTTTGGCCAATGCTCGAACATGGGCAGGGCGTAACGCAGAACGTCCGATTACGAGAGTGAAGGCATTGCAGAAATTCGTCAAGAATGCAGCGCCTACGCAAGCAGAGAAATTCCCCGGTGTTCCTGCCGATAATCGAAACAATTTATTATCGCTAAATGAAAACGGACCAAGGGTATTCTCTAATAAATCAAGCAACTGTTCCTCCTTTCCAAGCTTCAGTACACGAGTTAATGCGAGTGCGAAGCGGGGATTCGCAACAATGCGATTCAATAGAGTGCTCATCAGCTTTACAGTTGCAACTAAGTTTTTCCTATATAAATCCATGTTAATTTCTTGTGAAGGCTTTACACGGGCTAGGATTTTTGTTCTATGGGTGGAACTGGTATTGTTTATTCGTCTTCCGATGCGGAATATGTTCTTCCTGGTATCATACTGTACGATATAAGTCGCGTTGTTTCTTAGTTTAAATAATCTCTGGTTGGACTCCGTTAATTTGAAAGCCGGTTGGGGATCGTCTTCAAATGCTTCTAAAGTGACGGAGAGGTTGCGTCGAATCCGTGTTCCACGTTTTACGATTATTTTTTGGTCTAATTTTAGAAATCCGAAAACATCATCCGTAAAACCAATTTCATTCGGAGATACAAAGGTGTTGTTCGTGAATTGATCTATTGTTCTTATGAGCATTCCAAAACCTCCATATATGAAATTACTTCAAATTATGTACGGATTACTTGGATTGCTACTACTAATGCACAGTTGCTACTTTAGGAATATGAGGGGGGATTTACAAATTTATACATACCTTTCGTTTGATTAAGAAACCTTCAAATACTAGATTTGCTATAGTTATTGGCATATTACTTTGGATTGCCGTCAGTTCCCTTTATGGCGAGCCGTACGTAGGCACTGAATGGTATTGTCGTCTCATTAAAAGGCAATGTTATATCATAATGAATAACCCACAGCCCAGATTACGCTAACGTGGAACTTTAGTTGAATGGAGAAGGCAGCCGTCTAATTGAACGGCTGCCTTTATTCAAATATCGGGCAGGATTCCTCAGTAAAGGCAAAAAAAAAATCCCCCTTTTTAAAGGAGGACTTTGCTTATTAAAGAGAAGCAAACAAAATGACAACTTGATTATATCAACGTGAGACCGCGCTAATCAACTGCCAATATACGGAAAATGATTTTTGATCCTATCCGTGTTAGAATGAAGCCATTCATTGTTTAGTAAAGGAGGGGATGATCCCCGTGAATCACTTAAAATTTCTCGAAGACATGGAAGTCGATCCTTTTGAATATAATCCGATCGATGAACTGTTTAATAAATATGTTAATAATCGTTTTGCTGGAGATATTGAGGAACGGAGTTTTATGGAGGCTTTGATCGCTGTTCAGTCTGAAATGCTGAAAAAGTATGCGAAGGAAGAAGAAAAGGTCAAATGGCTGTTTAAGATGTTGGGCGATAAGAATTTAAAGCTTAAACTCGAAAAGGAATATGCTAAACAGTTACCTAAGAAAATACGGAGTATGCACTAGACAAGAGCTTTTTGCGTTGACAGATTATCTCTTAGGAGATTAACTAGATAAAATGTGTTAATAAAGATAGCGAACATTCCTTAGGGAATACGCTTTGAACGGTAATAAAAGATTCGCCCGTGCGGGTGGTTCTTTTTATTGAGCGATCCGAGACAGCCATTTCGATAGACTAAACTTGCTCAGTGATAATATACATCAAGTATACTGTGGCGGTTTAACTGTCGGACGAGGAGCGTTCACTATGAATGTGGCTGAGCTTAAGCGATTTATCATTTCAATCGAGATTAAAGCATTAGAGAAAGCATTAGTTGATGGAGAGGGTGAGAGTCAAATCGCCGATTTGATCCGAGACAGGATCGAAAACCTCAAGCGAGAAGGAGCGTGGATTACTCAGTTTGACGATGGGTTGCCGACCTCTCGATTCATATCGTCTGACCTCGTCATTCGGAGCGCGGTCACGGGCGACGTCGACACAATACGTGACGTCTATCGCCGAGCTTCACTAACAAACAAAGATGATCACCAGCTAGTCGCCGCTCATCCCGAGTGGCTCGTGTGGGATGTCGCGATGCTGCCATTCGCGAATGTTGCTGTTGTTGACGGGCGGGTCGTCGGCTTCGCATCAGCGCGTCCGGTCGACGACTTCCTCGAACTCGAGGATCTGTTCACTGATCCTGACTATAAGAGACAAGGCGTTGCCAGTTCGCTAATCGCTGACATTGCACGTCGTGATTTGCGAATAGAGGTGTCCACTAAACACGCGAAGGCGTTTTATGAATCGGTAGGGTTTGTCGTCATCGGCGTCGCCAACTCAAACGGCGGACCCCTGCTACGGATGCGCCTCGATGTTAGACGTAATCGGACTTGACGAGCATTTGATATAAACTATATAAAACAGCCATCTGGAGTATACACAAACAAAAACCCGAGGGAAAGCATCCTCGGGTTTTTTGCCATTTGGTACGAATGTTGTTAAAAGACGCACATATTATCATAGCTATCCTGGAGATGGCGATATCATCCAATTCGATCAAAATGCATGATAACTCGGTTATTGATTTTCCTTATATTCAATTGTTAGCCCTTCAACATGTCGTTTGCTCATCTTCTTACGCTTCTTTCGAGTGTCTTTCGATTCGAAAACGATGTCCATATCGTAGTCTCCTTCTGGGTATAACTTACTGCGCTCGATATATAGAGACAATCTCTTGCGGTTGATGCGAACTTTCTCCTTCTGGATTTGCACAGTAATGTTTCCACGATGATCCGGCTCGCTGCAAACAATACCTGTACGGCGCAGCGAGTGCACCCAAACGCAGTCGCCAATAGCAAAATTAGGCATTGGCGCACGCTCCCTTTTTACGTTCAACGGGACTTTTACAGGCGTTTCTCCTGTAACCGTCGAAGCGATTATAGGCGCTTCGGGTGACCGTTGCGTCGCCTCGTATGTGATCTGCTTCGATCTCTCGATCAGCGCAAGCGGCATACCGAGCTTTTGCGCGATATAGAAGGCATAGGAGGAGCCCGCTTGACCAATCGTCAACTTGTATAGGGGCTCAAGCGTTTCCGCGTCGAATTCCATACGCGCATTCTCGAAGCCGGGCGCAGCGTCGGCAAATTTCTTAATCTCGTTAAAATGCGTCGTCGCCATAACCGTTGCCCCACGGCGGTACAGTTCCTCAAGCACTGCGATCGATAGGCCGATTCCTTCGCCAGGGTCGGTTCCTGAAGCAAGCTCGTCGAGAAGGACCAGTGACGATGGTCCAGCCTCCTTGAGGATGCCAATCACGTTTTTGACATGCGAAGAGAATGTGCTGAGCGAATTTTCAAGACTTTGTCCGTCTCCGATATCGACCATAACGGATCTATACACAGCAAATTCGCTTCCTTCTCCTACCGGAACGAGCAAACCCGACTGCACCATAAGTGTCAGTAGACCGACGGTTTTCAGTGAAACGGTTTTGCCTCCCGTATTGGGTCCTGTAATAACAAGCGCGCGAAAATCGTCGCCGATGCGGATATCAAGCGGCACGGAATGCCCGCCGAGCAGCGGATGACGTCCGTTGAGCACGGAGATCCGACCGCAATCGTTTAGTTTGACCGTTCGTCCGTTGATTGTTTTCGCGTATTTAGCCTTTGCGAACATAAAGTCGTAATGTCCAATCGTCTCCAAATTTATTGAAATGCCATATTTATTTTCCTCAACCAGATCCGTAAGATCACTGAGTATCTTTGTTTCCTCCGTGGTCTCCTCGGCCTGTAGGTGCATAAGTTCAACATACAAGTCAGCGATATCAACCGGCTCAATAAATACAGTCTGACCGCTTGCCGACTCATCTAGCACGGCACCGCCAACTTGTTTGCGGTACTCCTTCTTCACGGACAATACGTACCGGCCTCCTCTCGTCGAGATGACGCTTTCCTGCAAATAGCTGCGGTATTTGGACAATGCCGTGTCGAGTTTTTTACGGATTCGGTCGTCTAGTATGTTCATCTTTTTACGGACACGCGACAAGGCAGCGCTCGCCTCGTTATCGATTTGACCGTTGCGGATACAGCGCCGGATCTCGGCCAGCAGTTCGCGCAGGTCATAAAGGGATAGCGCGTATGAGGTGATTCGCGGGGTGACGGATTCCTTCTTTTTCATAAAGCTCTTAAGTTGCTGTGTACTTTCGATGAATCTGGCGAAGTGCATAAAGTCCTGCGGCGTAAAAATAAATCCTTTCCCGAACGTGCCTATAAGCGGTTCAATTCCTTCTAGGGACGGGATAGGCACACTAGCACCGTAGGCAATGACACTAACCGCTTCTTCGGTCTCTTGAAGTAGTGTTGCGACCATGGCCATCTCGATTTTTGGTTCCATGTTCTCAATATGGGCGCGGCCCAAATAACTCATGGCAAAGTCGGCTAGACGCTGTTTAATGCGATTGTATTCCAAATTTTGATAAATGGACTTGTTCAAATAAATGCCTCCTTTTGGGTACAAAAAAAGGGACTGGAAACAACAATCGTTTCCAGTCCCTTAGGGAGAAACTGATGTTCTTAACAGCATCAATTTGCAACCTGCCAGTAGAGCACGACAAAACAAACCTGTTCAATTGAACGGTTTACTCGCGTACGCCAAACAAAACAGATTGCAGTATGAAATTGCTAGTTAAGAACGACCTCAGACATTAAAATCTCTCCTTTAAATTACTCTACTGCTAGTATACCCTTATCATATGCGAGTGCAGTCTGGAAATCCTGGGAGAAAATAACTTAAATCAAACTTTCCATGAGATAAAACGTTATCGAGGTTTTCAATAGGAGGTTTACGTAATTCAGGAGAGAATATTAATAATACAAATAATGGATATTCGGATCGCGTAGCGTATGCAAAACAGTTAAAATGCTAAAACGAAGACCATTATTACGCGGCTGCCGTCTTAGCACTACTTCAATGGAAGCGTTGCAACTCGGATATGAAGAAGCAAAAAAGCATATACAAGAAGAACCATTGCTTATTCATATGACAAGCACAGATAGCAGTCTTGTTCCTCAGGAGATGACTGGATATGACAAAGATGGACGTACCATGTGGAAGGCTATAGAGCTTAAAGATTAATGGCGCTTGTCCAAATACCCAACTTTTTGTAATAGTGTGAGACTGGACGAATATAAGAACTGCTGATCAAAGGAGGTTTTTATTGAATATGGATCAAAAAAGAAATTTACTTTACGGAATATTTGCTGGTGTAATTCTTCTATTATTAAATAATCCGATTGCCTTTCATACTATACAAAAACTTTTTGATAGCATGCCAATCGCTTATATTACAGTTAGAGGCATCCTCTATATTTTATCTTTTATTGGTATTTTAACGGTGGCTTTTTGCTCAATAGAATTGATAATAGAAGTATATAAATTCAGAAAGCAAAGATGAGTTTTATAGATCCGCCTCCCTAAAGGGAGTATCGATTCTTCTAAGTTAAAATCAACAAAAAAAGGAATTATCAATTTTCTCTAAGGAAGGAAGATCATACTGGAATCTTTGCAGGATTTGCAACGAATGAAGGCATTGATTTACAAATACGGATTACGAATATCGAATGATCCATGGGAGGCTGAAGATTTAACGCAAGATACGTTGTTGAAGGTTCACCGTATCCTAGATGCGAATCCTCTAAAGCCGATTTCGAAAGCATACTTATTCCGGGCTGTAAGCAATGCTTGGAAGGATAAATGGAAGCGTAATAAAGGCCATATGTGGATGCTAGAAAATTCTGTGCCCGAAGTGGCTATTAACGATGAGGGACTGACGACGAGAGAGCTGTTGGAAGTACTAGCACATCGGCTATCCCCTAGATCTATGGTAATTCTGTTATTCAGGGATGTGTTTGATTTCACAGCAAAAGAGACAGCAATCTTTCTTTCCTCTACCGAAGAGGCTGTACAAGTTGCTCTTAGTCGTGCACGATTCAGGCTGAGAAAAATCGCCTTACAATCGAGGGTGAGCGAGGTCCGTTCGAGATCGAATGATTCATCAGAGCAGTGGGGACCTCTTGATTTCGATGAATTGGTTAATGCATTTCGTAGACGAGATCCGAGGGCGATTTGCCGTGTATATGTAGGACTCGCAAAGCGAAGGGTACGTATAAGCAGCCTACTATGGGTGGATGGCAAACTTGTTTTCTATATTGATGATCCAGATGGAAACAGATTTATGGTGACGGAATAATTTTTTTCCACGGAGGATGTTTGGTTTTTATAAAGAATGTCGTTTATTTCGTGTAGAAAATATTCATATATTGGAGGATGCAAAATGGGAGTGCAAACATTAGGGTCAGTATTTGTACGTGTGACTTCTCTAGAGAATTCGATTCCATTCTATTCCGCTCTTGGGTTGAGATGCCGTGGAATCGAGAATTGGGATCCAGGTCGTGGAGCAACGTTTTTCTTCAGCCAGGATAACGGCGGATGGCCGCTATTGACTTTAGTTGAATCGGAGCAAGTTCAAGTTTTGGATTATCATAGTTACAATCTGAAGGCATCAAATGTAAGGGAAATGTATAGAGACTTGGATCTGAGCGGGTACAAGTTAAAGCCGATCGAAGAGTGGACCTCGCCATGGAATCATCATATTATGTTTGATGTCTGCGATCCCGATGGTCACATTATTAATATTATTGAAGTCATACCAATTGAAAACAAAGCATTATAGCTTTGATGACCATTTTCAGTCAAAGTCATTTTTCAACGAACTGACAGTTTAGTTGAAGATAGGATATACTATAATTCGATCGTATTAAAGGAGGAGCATACAATGGAGAAGGTAATCCCTTTCTTAATGTTTCAAGATGGCAAGGCAGAAGAAGCGATGAACTTTTATACTTCACTCGTTGAGGAGTCAGAAATTACAAGAATTGTTCGGTATGGTTCTAATGAAGCCGGAGTAGAAGGAACGGTAATGCAGGCTACTTTCACATTAAAAGGGCAGGAGTTTATGTGTATTGATAGTTATGTTAAACATGCATTCTCCTTTACACCTTCGTACTCAATATATGTTGTTTGTAATACGGAAGAAGAAATTGATGAGCTTTATGGGAAACTTATAGATGGTGGACAAGCTCTAATGCCATTAGGTAATTATGGATTCAGTGAAAAGTTTGGTTGGTTGAACGACCGCTTCGGAGTCTCGTGGCAAATCAATTATCTAAATAAATACTAGTATTACATGTATCTGGAATTTCCTTAACAGCCAATCTAAATGATTGGCTGTTTTTGTTCAAGTCCCTTACTGCGATAGAGGAAATTCATACCCTAATGCGAAATATAGATAGATCACATGCATAGAAGCATTCTTATCATGCGAGGGGGATAAATGAAGTTGACGGAAGCTAATAAGCGCCATATGGAACTTGTGAACAAAGCAACTCAAGCGGTAGATCAAGCCGCCGAGTTGGTCGTTGATGACTTTAGACTTGGCTATCATGTTATGCCACCGGCAGGTTGGATGAATGATCCCAACGGGCTTATTTATTGGAACGACGAGTACCACGTGTTTTATCAGCATTACCCCTACGAGCCCAAATGGGGACCGATGCACTGGGGGCATGCTAAAAGCAAGGATTTGGTGAATTGGGAGCACCTTCCCATCGCATTAGCACCATCCGAAGCGTATGATAGCGGTAACACGGGCGGTATTGGCTGCTGGTCGGGGAGTGCAGCTGATCATAATGGCGTACTAACGTTAGTGTACACCGGGCATGTTGATGGACGAACACCCGTGGAGGTTCAGTGTATTGCATCAAGCAAAGATGGGATTACGTTTACAAAATCAGAGGCTAATCCTGTCATTGCGTGTTCACATGAGGAGGGAGGTTCTGGCTTCCGGGATCCGAAAGTGTGGCAGCATGAGGGTCAGTGGTACATGGTGATCGGTTACGGTAGGGATGGTTTAGGCAAAACAGTCATATACACTTCATCGGACCTTCTGTCATGGCGCTATCTCGGGATTGCGGCGGAGAGCGATGGGACGATGGGGGATATGTGGGAGTGTCCTGATTTATTTCCACTCGGTAGACGGGATGAGCATGTACTCATCATTTCGCCAATGAATATGGGGGCAACTAAGACGTTGTATCTCACGGGCAAGCTATGCTACGGAACGGGGAAATTCAATCATTATTATGCTGAGCGATTGGATTACGGATTCGATTTCTATGCACCGCAAACGTTGGTGGACGGTAACGGACGGCGCATCCTCATCGGCTGGATGAACATTTGGGGTGCCCAAATGCCCGAGCAAGCTCATGGTTGGATGGGGGCGTTCACGCTTCCTCGCGAGCTGACACTTGCGGATGATGGCACACTTCGGATGCAGCCTGTCAAGGAATTAGGTAAGTTGCGCAAGCAACATCACCGGGTGGATGGACGCAAAATCGAACAAGGCGAAGTTACCCAGTTAGATGTAAAAGGCACTCAGCTTGAGCTTGTTGCTGAATTTAACGTATCGCAATCGGAGGGCGTGTTCGGACTTCAACTTCGATGCTCAGAGGATGGTACCGAGTATACGGAAGTGTCTTTCACGGTAGCAGATCTGACTCTTCGTGTAGATCGT
The DNA here is from genome assembly GCF_059692195.1 of Paenibacillus sp. J22P90. Classification (NCBI taxonomy): domain Bacteria; kingdom Bacillati; phylum Bacillota; class Bacilli; order Caryophanales; family Paenibacillaceae; genus Paenibacillus; species Paenibacillus sp. J22P90. The sequence goes on along the minus strand of NZ_JCAUAY010000004.1, from coordinate 83,492 downwards.
ACGCATTCAGGTCAAGGTGAGTCGACCATGAGTGAAGTGCGAATTCATCCTTTGGAAGACGGCTGCATCAAGTTGCATATTTTTATCGATCGATCTTCCATTGAATTATTCGCGAATAATGGAATGAAAACGGTCACGAACCGCATCTATCCGAAAAAGGATAGCCTTGGTGTTAAGCTTTTTGCTAGAGATGGTGGAGCTTTCATGGAAGGGCTAGATGTGTGGGAATTATAGATCAGAAATGGGTTATGTCTTTCGAATACTTATGTAAACGTTATCAAAAGAAAGAGTGATTGGATGAAAGCTCGTATCATATCCGTTGGCCTATCCATTGTAATGGTGTTAACTGCGTGTCAATCACAGAATGTAACCAAAGTTCCCCGCAGCCAGCCGGACGTACAAACACTTTCATGGGTCCACCATTTTGATGAGGAGGGGGCTCGGAAATGGCTAGATATAGGGACGCAGCTATTCAGTAAGCAAAATCCTTCTTATTCATTCGCGCTTACCGGAGTGGATGGGGGCAACTATCTGCGTTTGCTGCGTACTTGGGCAATTTCGGACAATATGCCGGATATGTATATGATCGATAATTTGGACACAGCGATGGATTTTATTCGCTCTGGCTATGCAATGGATTTAAGTAATCAGCCGATTCTAGCTCACATTGACGAACGTTACCTAAGCGGCGTGAAGTCAGCCGATGGTCGTGTATGGGCGCTGCCAATTGATGTGAACGGTGTTGGTGTGATTTACAATAAAGACGCATTTGCCAAAGCGAATATTAAAGAGCCGCCGAAAACATGGAAACAATTCATCGAAGCTTGTGAAGCTCTGCAAAATGTGGGGATTACCCCGATCGCAGCAGGTTATAAGGATGCATGGACGATTAGCTGGGATCTCGCGGCAGATATGTTGGCGAATCAATATGCTTCTAATCCAACTTGGATTGCGGATATTGAAGCAGGTAAAACCTCCTTTAAGGACAATCAAATCCAGTTCAAAGAGATTTTGCAGCGATTCGGTGAGCGTCTGAAATACGTCAATAAAAAACCATTCGAAACAGACTGGAATCAGGCGCAAATGCTGCTTGCCGAAGGGAAAGCAGGCATGATCATTAACGGCACTTGGACAGTGGATGGAGTGAAATCCAAAAATCCAGCGAGTAATTTGGGCTTATTCGCATTTCCTTATTCGACAGATCCGCAAAAGGCTTTATTCGGTTTGAAATCCACAGGCGGCATTGTCGTGAATCCTAAATCGCCTCATAAAGATGCAGCTATAAAAACGTTGGAGCTCTTTGCAACGCAACAAATGGGCAACGTTTTTCAGACAAATAAGAAAGCGCTTTCCGTCATCAAAGGTTTACCTAAAGATTTTGACCCAACCTATATCGAATTAGATTCAAGCTATATACAAACCGGTAAAACGTTCGATTGGTCCAGTCTCTATATTGATTTTGTGAACCAAGATCTGCAGAAGGTGTTTCTTAACGCAATTACGAAATTCATCATAGACCCCACTCATAATATGGACACTTGTATTCAAGAGCTGGATCAAGCGTTTAATCAAAATCGTCGACCCTCCAAATGAGGTTGGGTAAGGAGCAACGATGAATGAGAGCTTTTCAACCGTTATCAAATCGTTTCAAGGATTTTCGAATTCGTACGAAGTTTTTCCTTTCTAATATGATTCTCATTCTGTTCATCTCTACAACCGTTGGTGGGGTAGCGATTTATGCTTCAACCAAGTTTATTGAAGCGAATACGAAGGATCTCTCTATGCAAGTTATCCATCAAGTGTCGGACAATATTGAGAACAAAGCGAAGGAAGCTTTCACCTCCTCTGTCTATGTGCTCAGTGATACGAATATTCGGCATATTGTGGCTGAACAAGGGGAAGAGGTAACGAGTGAGAGCTATCCGGCCTTCCGGAGTCGAATGGAATTTCTGCTTGCGCAATATGGCAATGGTAATCCTTATCTGAATGCCATCATGATCCAAACGAACACAGGACAATTGTATTGGTGGGAAAATAAGAAAGGGTTGGATCATACACTGAATCATGATGCCGTTTCGACCATGACATTGAAAGCGGAGTCATATCTTCAGGCACAAAATCTTAGCACAGGTTGGACACCTTCCTTTCGTGAGCGAAATGAAGTGTTTCTGATCAGAGATTTTGTTGATGTAAACCACATTGATCGCAGCCTAGGAACCATTATTTATAGTCTAGATTCGAGCTTTTTTCTTTCGCTAGGCAGTGGGAGTTCCATTATTAAACAGAGCAATGTCGCCATTCTCAACCCAGTAAACGAATTGCTTGTAGGTGGAGGAAGTCCTGAAACGGACAAACTCATACGCAACAGTATAACAAATATACTGAGTGAACAGGATGCAGCCATGGCTACGGTGGAATTCGCAGGCACGGATAGCCATTTATTCGTCCAAGAGCGAACACCGACCTTGGGATGGCGTGTGCTTTGTTTTATTCCAATGTCTGTTTTACTCTCGGGTACGCAAATATTAGTTTTTGTCATTATTTTGGTTTCATTAGTTGCGGTACTCATCTCGACGGGAATTGCAGCCATTCTTTCCAACTCCGCTACGCGAAATATTAAGATTTTGGAGCAGACGATGCGACGCGTAGAAGATGGCAATTTTGATGTACGAATCGTTCCACTGGGAAAAGATGAAATCGGAAGTTTATCACTCCGTTTTAATTTCATGTTGGCTCGAATTAATGAGCTCATTAATATTGTCTACAAGGAGCAAATCGCGAAGCAGCAAGCGGAATTTACGGTGTTAAGAAGTCAAATTAATCCTCATTTTCTATATAACACTCTCGGCACGGTGAAATGGTATGCGCGCATGAACGAACAACCAGAGATTGAGCGCATGATCTCCTCCGTTATCGACTTATTGAAATCTTCAGTACGACGGGTTGGTGAATTTCATAGCTTAGACCAAGAGTTGACTCTGCTAAAGAATTATGTGTTTATCCAAAAAATTGGTTATGGAGAAGCTTTTCAAATGCATTTTGAGGTGGATACGTCATTACTGGCATGTGAAGTCCCTTATTTTATCTTACAGCCATTGGTCGAAAATGCGATCCTTCATGGCATCGAGATGTCGAAGGGGATAGGTGAAATCCGAATAACCGCGACGGTGGTTGAGCGAGATGTACTACTTACCGTAGAAGACAATGGGAAAGGGATGGATGCCGAACAGGTCGCGAATATCCTGCATGTTGGCTCTCAAAAAGAATCAGTTCCAGGTGTGACAGGTATCGGCATTCACAACGTTCATGAGCGAATACAGCTCTATTATGGGCCGCATTATGGTCTTAGCTATGAGAGTGCTTTAGGATTGGGTACCAAAGCCATTGTTCGTATTCCTTTTAAAATAAAACGTTAAGGGTGGGCTTAGTATGTTGAACGCCATGATCGTTGAAGACAATGCGATCTATCGCTATGCGATCAAATCGATTATTCGTTGGGAAGATTACGGCTTTCAAATCGTGAGCGAAGCGCTAAATGGTGTACATGCCTTAGACTTATTGCATCATCAACATGTCGATTTGATCCTAACTGATATATCCATGCCCGAAATGAATGGGATCGATTTGATTCAGAAGGTGAAGCTACAGGATGATTCGATTAAAATTGTCGCGCTAAGCTCCTTTGATGATTTTCGTTTCGTGAAGGAGGCGCTAAAGCTTGGTGCTGAGGACTATTTACTTAAGCATGATCTGGAACCTGAATCTCTGCAGCAATTACTCCTGCAAATGAAAACGAAAATTGAAGCGGAGCTTCATCTAAAGAGACAAGCAGCTATTCGAAATGAGAATCTGCAAGAAATGTGGCATTTACTAGGACGTAAACTCATCTTGGGCGAATTGAAGACGGTTGATGAAATGGAGGATCAAGCCAGAGCGATACGCTTCCCAATTCCTACGGGTCCTATTGCCATTATGCTATTTGAAGGTGAGATTAACGCTCTTTCGACTAATGCCCTGCAATTTGAACTGGGGGAGCCCTCCATAGTAGTTAAGATTTCAGAGCATCGAACCGTGCTCATGGTGCATTTTCCAAATGAACATAGCGAACGAAAATGTAGAGAAGATCTGAAGCTGCAAGCTGCTTTGTATAAGAAGAATAATTGTGAACCTAGTACGCTGACAGTAGCCATTAGTTCAATCGGACATGATTTGCAGGATTGGACGATATTGTTTTGTCAAGCAGAAACGGCCCTCGAACAAGCGATCTATGATGGGGTCGATCAAGTTTATTTCTATTCGGATAGAAAGCCTAGAGAAGCACAAGGTCTAGAGGTTTCGATGAAAGCCTATGCGTCTGCCATACAAAGCGGTCAATTTGAAGAAGTAGAGAAACAAACTGAGTTTTTCTTTGATATGCTTTTGGCAAGAAGGTTATCGTTAGAGGAATTGAAAGTTGTCATCCATGAAGCGACTATATTAACGAAAGCAGCTGCGATCGGGAGAGGTATGTTTTCTTCAAGTGCGGAGGCAACCTATCGACACATTATTCGTGATCTCGAAGCCTTCCCTACGTTAAAGCAGCTCAAGCAATTGTTCCAGAAATGGCAGAAAGAACTAAATTATGAATCGATGGGGAACACGCCTTTCCGGAAAGAAATACAAGCCGCTATTGCTTACATAGAAGAGCATTATGCAGAGGATATCACCGTAGCCAAGTTGGCAGAAAGTCTTCATCTTAGTGCTAATTATGTATCCAATTTGTTCAAAAGTGAGACAGGATTACGCTTCATAGAGTATTTGAATCGCTATCGAATTCGTATGGCCAAATCCATGCTTCAGAATCCTGCCTTGAAGGTATATGAAGTCGCAGAAAAAACAGGCTTTCAAGAAACCTCTTATTTCTGTAAAGTGTTTAAAGAGCTTGAAGGCAAAACAGTCAAAGAATTTAGATGTGAGTCCTAGAAATTGTGTGAAAAATATAAGAAATCCGTGAAATATTGAAGGCATGGAGTTGTGAATTGCGTTATAATTCACAACTTTTTGCTTTTTTATGATGTTCTGAACATTCGTGTTTTCTTATGTATTTAAAAGTTTATTTGAATGAAAGCGCTTTATATTTTATCTATACTGGCAATAGGGACAACATGAAGCCTGCTTGGCGAATGAAACGGGTTTCATTTTCAAATGGGAAGTAGATTTTAACCAACTGAGGGGGGATAACGAGTGCAACAATCCATCAGCCAAAATCAAGTCATTCAGTTATCACCTGATATGCTGCGGATCGATGGCAAATCAGAAATCATTCTTTGTGCTTCTTTATTTTACTTCCGACTCCCACGGGGGGTGTGGAAAGATCGCTTGCGTAAAGTGAAAGCCTATGGTTATAACGCAATTGATGTATATTTTCCTTGGAATTATCATGAGACCGAAAAAGGGGTATGGGATTTCAGCGGAGAGAAAGATGTTGCGCAGTTCCTTCATGAGGCTTCGGAAACTGGTTTATGGGTGATCGCAAGACCAGGACCGTATATTTGTTCCGAATGGGATGGGGGCGCATTACCTGCCTATCTATTTATTGAAGAAAACATGCGCATTCGAGACAATGATCCGCATTTCTTAACGCATGTGGCTAGATGGTATGAGCAGATTCTACCCATTCTTCAGAAGTATGAACATGGGCAGGGAGGTTCCATCATCGCTGTTCAATTGGAGAATGAGCTTGATTTCTACCCATGTGAGGATCCCAAAGGCTATATTTCGGCGCTGAGAGATTTAGCCTTACAGCATGGCATCAAGGTTCCTTTGATCGCCTGTGCAGGGCAAGGCGGTTTGTTCCAAGCATCCGGGTTCGCTGAAGGTGTTGTGCCCACTTGTAATTTTTATCCGAATGATCGTGATCCTTCTTTTGAAGAGAGAGTTCACTATTACAGAGAAGAATTAGCACACAGGGGCTATCCTTTACTTGTAACCGAAACGAACCGCTCGCACTTCTTGCTGCGAAGATTACTTTCAGCGGGAGCCAAATTGTTAGGTCCTTATTTGCAGGCGTCAGGGACAAACTTTGGCTTTACGAATGCCGCCAACAATTGGGGAGATCCACTTTCGTTCCTTACGTCGGATTATGATTTCCATGGCATGATTACGCCAGAAGGGCATATTCGAGAGGAAGCGTATGAGGGCAGGCTGCTGCATCATATCATTCAAACCTATGGCACCTCGTTAGCTGAGGCAACGCCTAGTGAGCTTAGCAATCGACTAGCCTTAAAGCAAGGTGGCGAGCTTGTATTCGACTTGAATGTATCGGCACTCGATTGCCCGATTTTGCCACTTCATGTGCCTTTACAAACATGGGGGATTGCTGGTGGTGGCTACCTCGATTACGCAACGACTGAACTGATGCAAGTGAAACATATAACGAATGAGCAGCGTACGCTTTTCATTTTCCATTCGGAGGGAGTAGGGGAAGTTCGATTCAGCTTCGCTTCGGAGTTTGAAGTAAAGACTGCCGAGATGAAAGTTCATGATTCCCAATCTGAACAAAGCGTAACCTTATCCTTTCAATCCTCGGAAAATGAAGCTAGAGCCTTGATCCACTTAGCAGATGGACAAATTCTTGAAATCATCGGGATGAGCCGAGCTCGTGCGCTTCGTTTGGAAGGCATCGATGGGGATGGAAAGCTGCTCATTGAAACTCCTGCGGTACAAGCGAAGGAAAGCGAGGGAGTGGAAACAACATGGCGGCTAAGTAAGGTTAACCCAATACTTTCCTTTTCAGATGAGACGTTCCCCCTAGGAGACAATGCCGATCATTTAGAAAAGCTCGGAATTTACCGTGGATTCGCTTGGTATAAAGCACAATTGTCGCAGTCTACTGACTACCAGGGCCTTATCCTACAGCGAGCCAGTGATGTAATCTCACTCTATACTGGGGAAGAATATTTAGGGACTGTTGCACCAGGCGGAACAAGTCGCTATCTGCCGATACCTGATGGCATACAAGTTATGACTGATCTAACAGCCCGTGTAGAAATATGGGGACATACTAATTTCCACGATACGACGCTTCCCGGCCTTCATTTAAACAGTCTGAAGGGAATCACCGGCATGATCGGCGTCACGTCGACTAGAGATTTAAACCAAAACTGGCGATTCAAGCTCCTGCAATCCGGTGAAATCAAAGATGATTATGCAGCAACTGATGTAGACGACGGGCAGTGGCCGATGGTGAGCATAGGAGGTTGGTTATCAGCAAATCTGCCTGCCCATCACTGCTATCGCAAGCAAGTTAAGCTGACGGACACAGCGGATCGTTGGATACTTCATACGCCAGGAAACTTCAGCCAAGCTTATGCCTATGTAAATGGCCATTCACTGGGACAAGTGAATCCGCATGATCCGTTTCTTGATCTTACGCCATTCGTAACTGCGGGAGAAACAGCGGTCATTACACTGTTTTTCGATAAAACGTACATTGCTTTGAGCGGACATATCACACTATACGAAGGTACATCGGCGAATCATTGGACCTTAGCGGGTTGTCAGGAGCATGGGTTATTGCAGCATGCTCAGAGCACACACCTCAATGCGAAGCCTGTTACAGAAGCGATTGCGATGAAACCAGGAGCCGTGGCATGGCTCTACGGAGAACTCGAAGATAGCAACCAGGGCTTAGGCTGGCGAGTATATGCCAAGGGTCAAGATATGAAGTTGACGGTTTTCTTCAACGGACATCTGGTCGGGCGTTTATGGACCAAAGGCGGTGCAAATCGACCGATTTTCCGTGGCGGAAGCGATGAATCCTTTTATTTGCCTGGAGCTTGGTTCCTTGAGCAAGAAGAGGGGAATGAACTTGCTATTCTGTTGGAAGCAGTAGGGTTAGATAACGATGCAATCTTGGAGCCATTCCGATTCGTCCCTGTCTCCGCCAGCTAATATGAAAGGAGCTTACGCATGAAAACTGCCACCCCATCACGGCAATTCGAAAGCGTGTCACCCAGTGTCAAAAAGCAAACGACATCGTTGCGTAGATTGTGGTCACATCGCACCTTATTGCTCATGTGTGTACCCGCTATCTTTTTTTTCTTAGTAATGTCATATCTTCCCATGCCTGGGCTGTATCTTGCCTTTATCAACTATAACTACTCGGCCGGTATATTCGGCAGTGACTTCGTAGGGTTCGATAATTTCAAATTTCTAGTGACTTCAGGCGCGTTGTGGAAGCTAACGTCCAATACCATTCTCTATAATCTTGCATTTATCGTATTCGGCAATATTTTGCAGATCGGCATTGCGATTTTACTCAATGAGCTTCGTAAAAAGTGGTTTAAGAAAGTCACGCAATCGCTTATGTTTCTGCCTTATTTCATCTCATTCGTCCTAGTTGGACTCATTGCGTATAACATTCTCAGCTACGATTTCGGTTTGCTGAATGGGATTCTGAAATCGATCGGATGGGATCCTGTTAAAACATACTCCAACCCCAGCATTTGGCCCTTTATCATTGTCATCACCTATTTGTGGCAGTCCACTGGATATGGCTCCATCGTGTATTTCGCCGCCATTATGGGCTTAGACTCTGAGATCGTGGAAGCGTCAGAAATTGATGGCGCTAATGCGTTACAACGGATTCGCTATATTGTGCTTCCATGGCTGAAGCCAACCTTCATTATTTTATTTCTTTTCTCATTGGGGGGGATCCTCCGAGGCAATTTCGGCTTATTCTACAACTTGGTCGGAGCTAATAATACAGCGTTGTTCGATGCGACAGATATTATTGAGACGTTCGTGTTCCGTTCCTTAATGAACAATTTTAACTTCTCTTTAGGAAGCGCTGTCAGCTTGTATCAGTCTGTTTTTGGCTTCTTCATCGTCATTACAGCGAACTGGCTTGTGAAGAAGGCTTCACCTGATAACACCTTATTTTAAAAAGGAGGGACATCCCGTGGAGCAAGTCATCGCTCGTCAGAGGGGGACGGATTTTTCGTCCGTGGCCATACGACTATTCGGCTACATCTTTATCGCTTTTTTCGCTCTATGCTGTCTAGTCCCATTTCTTGTCGTACTAGGCACTTCATTCACCTCAGAGAAATCGATCACGCTGCATGGCTATAATTTATGGCCCAAAGAATTTAGTGCTTTTGCTTATAAAATCGTGTTTGAGAATCCCGGTATTATTCTTGGCTCATATGGTGTGACGCTGGGGATTACAATCGTGGGAACTACCATTGGGCTGTTCGTCGTCGCGATGACGGGATATTCCTTGCAGCGTCCAGATTTTCCTTATCGGAATCGGATATCCTTTTTCATCTACTTCACAACGTTATTTCATGGGGGAGTCGTCCCGTTCTACTTAATCATGACACAATGGCTGCATCTCAAAGATAACTACTTAGCGGTTCTGCTGCCAGGACTGATGAGCCCGTTTCTCATTATTATGATGAAAAGCTTCGTCACATCGATTCCTCATGCCATTACAGAGTCAGCCAAAATGGATGGAGCCGGCGATTTTAGAATCTTTACGAAGCTAATCTTGCCGATGACGACACCCGCTTTAGCTACGATTGGATTGTTTATCGCCCTGGGGTATTGGAATGAATGGTACAATGCCATGCTGTTCCTATCACCAGATTTAAAATATCGACCGCTGCAATTGTTTCTCTATAATGTGGTCACCAGCGCTGATTTCATTAAAAATTCATCCGTCTCTTCCAATGTTCAGCCCAGAGATATGCCGCTCGAGTCCATGAAAATGGCCACAGCCGTTGTTGCAACTGGCCCCGTCATCCTGTTTTACCCTTTGGTCCAAAAATATTTCATCAAAGGTATCACCGTTGGTGCTGTTAAAGGCTAACGTTAGGCATAAACCAAAAATGAAAATGGGGAGGCAATTCCATGTTCAAGAAAAAGAAAGCGCTTAGTATTGCACTCGCTGCGACGCTCGCAGTAAGCTTGACAGCCTGTACGTCTAACAGCACTTCTTCAGATTCGACGGCACCTGCTACAGCTGCTGGTGGTAAAATCGATACGTCTGAGTTTCAAACGATTTCTTATGTGATGTTAGGCGACAAGCCGAAGAATGGTCAGTTTGAGAAAGTCATGGAAAAACTCAATGCCATTTTGAAACAAAAAGTGAATGCTAAATTGGAAATAAAATGGGTGGAGTGGGCTGATTGGCAAACGAAATACAATTTATTACTCGCGTCTGGGGAGCCTGTAGATCTAATTACAGTAGCAACTGACTGGTTGGATACGTGGCAAAATGCGCAAAAAGGTGCTTTCCAGCCACTAGATAAGCTCCTGCCAACCTATGCGCCGATTACGTGGAAAGAAGTACCGCCAGAGAACTGGGCCGAGACGAAATACAAGAATCAGATCATGCTAATCCCTGAAGATCACTATACGCAATGGGTAAATCACGGTTTCCAATATCGTGGTGATTGGGCGAAGGAATTCGGTATAACGTCACCAATTACGGATTGGAAGATGCTGGAGAAATATTTACAAGCTGTCAAGGATAAAAAGCCTGGTGTGATTCCTTGGGATACGAATGGCACATCTGGAGGCAATATTGGCGGGTATATTAACTCCTACACGGATGCGATTGAACTTCCAATAAATACGGGATTGTTCGCACTTGTTTATGGCAAATCCTATAATGACAAGTACAAAGCGTACAGCCCGTTCCTGGATGATACATTTATGGATTTTGCTAAAATGATGAAAGACTGGGGCGACAAGGGCTTCTGGCGCGAAGATGTTTTGAACTACAAAGGCGATAACCGTGCGCTACTTGAAGCAGGAAAAACGTCCGTAGATCAGCATCACACACAAACTTACCTCGGCGAACGTATCAAAATGGATAAGCTGCAGCCAGGCTCAGATCTGCAATTCTTCCCATTCTCGGCGACTAAAAATAACCTCGTCTCGATGTCGATCACACATGGTGGTACGTCCATTGGCGCGAAAAGTAAGCATCCAGAACGTGCTTTGATGGTTTACGAGTTGATCCGTCAAGACCCTGAAATTTATCGTTTGATGAACTATGGTCTTGAAGGCGTGCAATATGTTGTGAAAGATGGCAAACGCTTCCGTCCAGATGGATACGATGTCCAAAGAGATGATTTCTACTCTAACTTCTGGGGCGGCCGTATTGATAAGAACGAAATTCCGAATGGTGAAGACTGGTCTGGAAAAGGTGCTTTGTATGCTTCTTACGATAAAATTAAAAAAGCTTATCCGTATGGCCGATTTGTTTTCGATAAAGCCAACGTCACGAATGAATTGACAGCGATTACACAAGTAGTCGGATCAAAAGGACCTGCAATTCTTTACGGAAAAGCTGGCGACCCTGTAAAGGCAGTAGAAGATTTCCGAGCAAATTTGAAAGCTGCTGGTTTTGACAAAGTGATGACAGAAGTCCAGAAGCAATTGGATGAGTTCAAAAAAATGGTAGAAAGCACGAAATAAACGAATCCACACATCGAAGGTCTGTTTGAGAACAGGCCTTCGATCTTTCGCTTTTCATTTCGACGTAACGGAGTGTGAGCCCCTGGAAACCATTACAGTTTACGATATTGCTAGGGAAGCGAACGTTTCCGTCGCGACGGTTTCCCGAGTTCTCAATGATACGGCACCTGTACGAGCTTCCACTAGGCAGAAGATTATGGCGATTATTGAAAAACATAAGTTTCAACCGAATGCTTTAGCTCGCAGTCTGGTTAATAAGAAAACCGGCATGATCGGCGTCTTGTTTCCGGATAGCAGCAATATGTTTTTCCCCGAGGTGTTCGGAGGGGCGGAGCGAGCTGCACAAAAGCTGGGGTATACCCTTTTTCTATGCAACACCTTTAGTGACTACAGCAGAGAATCCGAATATTTAAATTTGCTATGTGAAAGGCAAGTAGATGGACTTATTCTGATGGGAGGACGTATTAATGCACGGCATTGTCCAGCTTCGCTCGTGCAGGAAGTGGTGGACATTCGCAGGAAAATCCCCATTGTTTTGATCAATGGCACACTGCCAGGACATCCGTGTCATCGAATAAAAACAGACGAATACTTAGGCACAAAGCTGATTGTTCAGCATCTGATTGATCAAGGCCATCGTCAAATCGGTTTTTTAGGCGGAAGCGCAGCTACGACAACGACGGTGGAGAAGCTGCAAGCTTACCGGCATACGCTAGAGGCGAATCAACTCACTTATCGTAAAGAATGGGTTCGCATGGGGAGTTTCTCAATGTCCTGTGGCCATCAATTAATGGAAGTATTTCTTGCCATGTCCAATCGTCCTACTGCTATTTTATGTATAAATGACTATGTGGCAATAGGTGCTATGAAAACAGCACTAGCACATGGGTTACGAATTCCGGAGGATATTGCGATTGCAGGGTTTGATGATACGCAATTGTCCTCAGCGATGAATCCCGAACTTACGACGGTTTCGCAGCAAAGTCAGCAGCTTGGCAAGCAGGCGATGTTGATTTTATCCAAATTGATTCAAAAAGAGAAGGTGACGAAACTTACAGTATTAGCGCCAAATCTCATCATAAGGCAGAGTACATAAGGAGAGGAGGGAATAAAATGGAATTAAATTCCATAAATAACAATCGAGAAAAGCTTCCTTTAGGTATTCTTCGATCCATAAAGGCTGAATCTTGGCATGAAAGCAACGCCGTATGGCATATCATTTCAAGTAGAAATCGTGCAATAGAGCTGAATTTCAGCTATGGCCCATCCTTTGTCATGCATAAGGATAAGGATTGGTACGTGTTGCCAATGGAAGACGGTAGTACCGATCTGGAGGGAAATTCCATCGCTTGGGTTTTGCCTGAAGATCCAAACTCGGTAGATACCTCATGGTTAATTAAAGCAGAAGGAAAGATCAGGATTACTGCCATTGATACCCAGGGGATTCAGGTGCATATAGCTTCGGATTCGTGTCAGTTGATTCCCTATGAGAGTAGGCCCTATGCCGACTGTTTTGGTGACCGGTTCACGTTTGATTTTGAGCATGGTGAAGCGCTTGGAAAGACGTTGGCGGCTTTTTATTGGGGAACGATGCTGCTTTCCGTAGTTGAACGAACGAGAGCTGCTGCCTATCCAGATTCCGATGGCTTTGTCTTAAGCACCCTAATGAAGCATGCTTATGCGGGGACTTACCCTGATGTGGATCACGAATTTCAAATCAAAGGGAGAATGGCTTGGGGCAATCAGCTTGATACGGCAGTTATTCGTCGGATGATGGAGTTTCAACTCAAACTTATGAAAGAAGATCCCGAACGGTTGTGGAGAAATCCATGTGCTGTTCAGCCCGACGGAACTAGGGAGTATCACGTGCGGCGCAGCTCCATGGACGGGAAAACGAATGCGAACATGTTCCTTATCACTGGAAATGTCGAGATTTTGGAATCAGCATGGCTCTATGTAAGCTTAACGAAAGATAAAGAATGGCTCAGCGCTCATATCGAAGAACTTGAAGGGGCGGCAAGTGGCATCGAAGACAATATTGACCGTCATGGCCGACTTTGGTCGGATGTCTACTACGAGGATCAAGTCATGAAAGATGGGCGGGAATCATTAGCAACTGCGCTTGCCGCCTATTCGTTGCAGCTGCTTGGCAAATTAGAGTTGTATATTGGACGAAAAGATAAAGCTGATTTTTACAATCAAATCGCAACTCGGTTGTCTGAAGTTTTGGTAGAGCCCCTACCTAACGGATATTGGGATCCGCAGCATCGCCGTTTCGTCGATTGGGTTGATCGAAGTGGTGTTGTACACGATCATATTCATTTATTGGCGAATATTTTGCCAGTTATGTTTGGTTATACGACCCTAGAGCAAGAAGAAGCTGTCGTGGCATTGATGGATGCCAAGCGGGATGAATTCCAGCGTTTCCCGAGCTTTGTAGCAGCTGAAATCGAGCAGTATACCTCGTCCGAACTTGGCGATGGCGGTCCTTATGACTTATGTGCAGCAGGGCGATATTGGTGCTGGGACGCGGCGTACTGGTCATGGAGAAAAGATGGAGCCATGTTAAGTCGACAATTACATCAAGTCATGAAGCAGGCTGAAGTAGATAGCTATATCATGGGAGAACGCTATGATATGAACCATGTGTATTATATTGACGACAAGAATTGGCACGGTGCTGGCCATTACTACGAGTATCCATGCGTATTCTCATGGGTATTATTGCATGAATATATTGGTATACGATTCACATTGGAAGCTGATTTGAGGGTAGAGCCAAAGCTGCAATCGTTCGGACGCGTGGAATTACGGCAATCCCATTTTCAATTAGCTTACGCGTATACGCCAGAAGGGTTTACTTTGACTAATTTATCTAAATCGGAGCGTTCATTCGAGGTTGATCTTTCCGCGATTTATTCGGGTTTTTCATGTAGAACGATAAGTCTTGGTGCGGGGGAGGAGGTTTGTATTTTTGAGTAGATCAGCTTTGAACCATTACAAAAGGAGCTAATTCGAATGGAATATACAATTATCGAATATGACCCTATTTTTGCGGAACAAACAGTTAAGATGTGGAGAGATAGTAAGAAACAAGCGCTTGGTCAAGAAGAACTACATCCTTTTGAAAATCATGTATATTTTCTGAATAACATTTTGGTTAATACCAATAAGGTATTCCTTGCAATTGATGCTTCAGGTGAGCAAGTAGTAGGCATACTAGCATGTAATGAGTACTGGGTTAATCAGTTATACATTCACACGCAATATCAAGGAAGAGGGATCGGGGGTAGACTCCTGAACCTCGCCAAACAGCAATCTGCAGGCAGTCTATGGTTATACACCTTTGAAATCAATAAGAAGGCACAGAGATTTTATGAAAGAAACGGATTTAAGATTATTGGCAGAGGAAATGAGAATGAAGAGCAGCTTGATGATATCAAGTATGAATGGACAAAGTTTTGAATAAAATGGATGATGAAAAAACCGCTATCCTAGCACGTGATCCTTCACATGCCGGTTTAGCGGTTTAAACTCTTTTACATACTTTTCTTATGTAACTCACTCGAAGGTCGCGTCCAACTGCGGTATTTCCGGTAGCATCGGCGCACAACGTGCAGCAGGAACTCCGGAAACGGCACCTTACGCAACCAAGGGAAATAAAAGCGATCGTAGGCGCGCTTTAAATCGTCCCACATGGAGCAATAGTCTTCTTTTAAGAAATCCGATACGTCGACGACCAAGCCTCTGCCGTTATGCTGCATCACATTTTTGCCATGCACATCATGCGGTGTCAGTCCCCGGCTAACTGCATACTTCAGCGCTTTATCGATATCGTGCAGCACTTGCCGCGGAATCGGGATGCCGCGCAATACAGATTGATATAGCGTAACGCCCGTCAGTCGGCGCAGTACGAGATAAGTGTCACCCGCATGCAGGCATTCGGAGTAAGCTGGGTGCTTGCCCAGCCGGCGATATATTTCTTTTTCATCCTCTAAACCTGGTCGTCCTGGCGCATACACCTTCACCACCAATTCTGGATAACTCGGATGCATCAGCACAGCCGCATAATTACCTGCTCCAATAAGCTGCCACGGCTCAGGGACACTATAAACGACGATCGGGTCATAAGACCGCTCACTGGCAATCTGCAAATTCGGAAGCAAATGTGCTTCAATTAATTCGATCCAGCGCTTTTGCACGCACATGTCTCCCTAATCTATTATTTGGTGGTATTATACAAAAATAATCAGCAATTTGCTAGAACAAATAATTACCGTTTGAAGTAACGGGAGTTTAGTTATAATTGTTCTCTATAAGTTAATGCTAGTCACATTTTGATATTATATAGGAATCGGGGGAGTATCCCTCATAATTAACAGCGAGGAATGAAACTTAATGAGCCAGGAAGAAGTGCTAAAAGGCGGTAATGTAAATCATATCGTCCGTATGGCGAACACGGTTCGCCGCCCAATAGGTAATTGGAGTGCCAGTGTTCATCAACTACTCAAACATTTGGAAGAACAAGGATTTGAGGGAGCACCCAGATTTCTCGGAATCGATGAAGCTGGTCGTGAAGTATTGACTTTTATACCTGGAGAAGTTCCAGGGAACCTTTATCCAAAACTTGAGCCTTATATGTGGTCAGATGAGACGCTTACTGGCTTGGCACGTCTATTGCGTCGTTTCCATGATGCGACTGCAGGATTCATTACCAATGCAGAGGACAAGTGGCAGCTTAGCTATGCCGACAATGCTGAACACGAAGTGATCTGTCATAATGACGCAGCCTTGTATAATGTAGTCTTCCATAATGGGGCTCCTGTGGCGCTTATTGATTTCGACATGGCAGGGCCGGGTCCATGTATGTGGGACATTGCGTACAGTCTTTACACATCCGTTCCGCTTGCGAGCTTCGCACCTGACCATTCCGCTGGAGCAACGTTACCATATCAAAAAGAAATACACGCCACAGAGCGCCGTCAGCGAATTGAGTTGTTTTTTGAATCGTATGGAATTCCCGTCCCTAATACGCTAAAAGATTGGATTATTCAACGTTTGATGGTACTGTGTGATACGTTGAGAAATGGTGCTGCTAACGGGAATGCCGCCTTTCAAAAAATGATTGATGAGGGGCACTTAGCCCATTATGAGAGAGAAATTCGTTTTGTAAGTGATCAATTCCAAGATTGGATTTAAAATTGAAAATATTCAGGCATAGATATGTCTTATTTATAGTATATCGTAAATAAAAGAATGGCTCCGCGATAGGACAGAAACGACCTTGTTTAATTAGCAGGAGGTTACTATGAAAATAACATCTGTTAAAACGAAGCTTATTTCAGTACCATTCTCGACCCCCATTCGAGTATCGACGTTTTTCATTTCTAAAAGAAATGCCATCATTGTTGAGATTGAGACGGATGAAGGCATTACCGGAATGGGATATTTGCCCATCCTGGGTCAAGGCAGCGAAACGATCAAAACATGTTTGGATCATGACATTGCTGATTTACTAATTGGAGAAAACCCGTTGTATCGGAACAAGATATGGGAGAAGCTCTGGTGGGCGTTGAACATGATTGGCCGCAAGGGAGTTGCACTATACGGAATTTCCGCGGTGGATATTACCCTCTGGGATTTGGCCGGGAAGCTTCAGAACGCATCCATCCATACGATGCTTGGGCCATTTACGGATCAAGTTAAAGCCTATGCAAGTGCTGGATTCATGGGATTAACAGAAGGGGAGCTCGTCGAGGAAGCAGAAAGTTATATTGCTCGAGGATTTAAAGCTTTTAAGATGAAAGCAGGGTTCCCGGATTTAAGAATCGACCTAAAAAGGGTGGCCGCCGTTAGAAAAGCGTTAGGTACAGATATCGACATTATGGTTGATGTGAATCAGGGCCTAGATGTAGCAACTGCCATTCAGTTCGGAAGAGAGCTGGAAAAGCTCGGGGTATATTGGTTCGAAGAGCCAGTACCTGCAGACGATATTATTGGTCATGGGGAGATCGCCAAGGCGCTGGATATACGGATTACGACCGGTGAGACCGAGTATTCACGATATGGGTTTCGTGATCTGATCGACAGGAAAGCCGGAGACATTCTGATGATTAACCTCAGATCAGGAGGGATTACCGAAGCGGTTCGCATCGCCAATATGGCAAGCGCACATCGAATCCCGGTCACTCCTCATCTAGCGTGGGAGCTTCAAGTCCAGATCTTTGCCGCCATCCCCAACGGAGTCTACATCGAGTACATGAATTGGTACGATGATTTATTTGAAGAGGTACCACAAATCAAGGATGGTATGGTAACTGTATGGAATCGCCCCGGGCATGGTTTGAAATTCCGTGAAGAGATTATACGGAAGTACGTTGTCAATTAGTTCTTAGTGAGAACAAGGGAAGGGTGACTTCACGCGATTTTTAACAGTGAAAGTCACCCTAAGAATAATGAGACAAAATAATCACCTCCCTAAATTCAGATGTTAAGTCTATATAGTATAAGGGAATATTTTACAAATTCTTGTACGTAGTTATAGTTGATAAGTGGATTTTTTAATAGTTTTTAAGATTTGATAACTAAGCAAAGGGCTGCATCTATGCAGCCCTTTTTTATCGCAATACAACAACATTTAAACACAACACAGGGCAAAGACATTAGGATAGCAAGAGGCTACAATGGAATCAAACTCCAATGATAATAACACGACAAGCAGCGAAGTATACTACTCAATTACATTTACATGGAGGAGGAATGTAATGGTAGGATGGATTTCTCAACTCGAATAAAGAAAGCGCATTTATTAATGTACGATGGACAAGCAGCATTGTTGAGATAAAACCGTGTAAGTAGATACATGATCTATCCCCCTGTCGATCAGGGGGTATATTTTATTTTTCAAAAAGAAAGGTGTGTCATTCATGGCAGAAAAAAAAGAATTGCCGACGGGTATTCCGGAAGAGGTGGGTATTCCATCAACTTCCATCCTACATTTTATTAATCGCTTAGAAGCTAACCAATTGTGTATGCACAGCTTTATTATTTTGCGTTCGGGAAAAATAGTGTCGGAAGGCTACTGGAAACCTTTTACAGATAATAAAATGCATCGTATGTATTCTTCCAGTAAGAGCTTTGTTTCCGTAGCCATAGGGTTGATGGAAGGAGAAGGGCTGCTGTCTCTAGATGATCGAGTGACAACATATTTCCCTGAAAAGCTTCCCCCCGAGGGCGTACATCCTTATATCGAAAAGATGACGATACGCGATCTGCTGATGATGGCATCAGCCCATGACAAGTCGACCTTCAAGCAAGTGAATGTTGCTGACTGGGTGAGGACTTTTTTTACAGTTCCGCCAACGCATCTGCCTGGCACCGTTTTTTCGTATGATACATCCGCGACAGTTACACTTACTGCGATTGTAGAGAAAGTAAGCGGCATGTCTTTGCTGGCCTATATGCATCCTCGTGTGCTGACGCCTATCGGTTTTTCAGAAGATGCTTATTGTTTAAAAACCCCACTAGGGGTTTCTAATGCGGGCTCAGCCATTTTCTGTACCTCGCGTGATCTCGCTAAATTTGCCTTGACTTGCATGCAGGAAGGCAAATTTGAGGGTAAACAGTTACTTCCTGCGGACTATATGAAAGCTGCAACGTCCTACCAGATCGATAGCACCAATTCGATTTTCAATTTTATTGATAATCAGCAGGGGTATGGTTATCAGTTTTGGAGAACTCGCAATAATGGGTTTTGTTTCCTGGGTATGGGAGGACAGCTGGCTATCTGTTTGCCTGACAAGGATTTGCTAATTGTTACGACGGCAGACACGCAACCGAATCCAGCGGGCATACAAACTATTTTTGATGTGATCTGGGATGTTATATATCCGCAGCTTTCAGACAAACCACTGCTGTCAGACGAGGAATCATATAGGAAGTTGTGTGACAAAACGAGCAATCTTTCTATTTTGCTTCCAGAGGGACAGTTATCATCTTCAGTTACAGAACGCATCAACGGAAATTCGTATCAATTAACAGATAATCCAATGAACATAAATACGTTAAGATTCGTTTTCCATGAAGAAGAGGGGATAATGGAATTTGAAAAGCCTGATGGTAAGCATCAGATCGCTTTCGGTTTTGGAAAAGCCATTGCTCATAAGTTTCCTGGATACGATTATGACTGCGTAACAGCTGCTGCATGGAAGGATGAACATACCCTCTATTTGAATCCAATGATTATAGATGAAACCTTTGCACAAATAAGAATGACCATTTGTTTTAAAGATGACACCGTTACAATCGTTATGAAAAAGTTTGCAGAGCGATTTTTAGATGAATATTCCGGCTTTGCCAGTGGTTATAAAGTGAACGGTAATACACAAGTCATCGCTGAACAAACATTTGATAGACCGAAGTAAGAAAAAGGGTGCCCTATCCGCCACATGCGGCTAGGGCATCCTTTTCTATGTTATCTGGTAAGTAAACGTCCCATTTGGGGAATACAGATAACAGGCAAAACTAGTTACCTGAGCCGTCAATATGGGAAGAATACCTGCTATATCTCTACTTAGAGTTGAAGCTAATACTTTATTCTTACCATTTTGACACTGAGAGAGGAGACGAACAGTTGGATTCACTTTGGTAGGAGTATGCATTGGCATTACTGATACTAATCGGATAAAAATCGTGCACATGCGAATTAAAGTCAGATTCGTAAAAAAAGGCGGTGTTTCATGCATTTCGACTGGATTTGGAAGGCAATCTTCATTATTACCGCGGGCTCACTACTTCTCCGACTTGTTGGACGAACGTCAATTGGGAAATTAACAATTACCGACGTATTGCTATTGCTGATTCTTGGTCCGTTACTCATTCGACCTATTGAGGATGAGAACTTATGGACGACCTTTGGCACGGCGGTCATTCTCGTGTTGACAGTATGGATGATTAGAGCTTTGCTTAATCGATATGCGCCTATTCGCGCTTTATTGATCGGCAAACCAATTCCTATTATCATGAGTGGAAAGGTGGAGCAGAGTGCAATGGAATCGTTGAACCTTACAAATGAAGTTCTTAACGCGCAGCTGCGCATCGCCGGAATCTACGATCGAGATGATATTGAATTGGCAACTATTGAGGTCGGTGGTCAGCTGACAGTTAGGTTGAAACCGCATAAAGTGCCTGCAACGAAGCAAGATATTGAACAACTGAAACAGCTTATTGAGTCCAGGCTTCCTGTAAGTGTGCAGAAAGATTGAATAGATAACTAGTCGAAATAAATAAAAAAGACCAGTCCAACACAATCAATATGGTGTGGGATTGGTCTTTATATTTTGATATTCATTCTATTTGATGCTTCTTCCCGCCAAAAGCCAGCTTCAACAAAGGCGGCGTTACTAACGTGGTCAAGATAACTACGATAAGCAGAGGTGTAAAGTAAGCTGGATCTAATAATCCAGAGTCAAGTCCGATTGCCGCGATGATGAGGGCTACCTCGCCGCGTGACACCATGCCGGAACCTATCCCGAATGAGGATTGCCAACTGAAACCTGTCAGTTTGGCTCCAAGGCCGCCACCAACCAATTTAGTAATAATCGAGACAATAGTCAAAACAATAATTAACCAGAGATGGCGGCCAACGCCTTCCAACGTGACAGATAAGCCGATACTAACGAAAAAGATGGGGACAAAGATCGCATAGGCAATTGGTTCAAGTTTCTCTTCCACGGTATGCTTATATTTCGTTTGCGATACGGCGATGCCGGCTGCGAAAGCCCCAATCATCCCCGCAACACCTAGATATTCGGCGAGATAGGCGAACAAGAAGCAAAGGATCAGCGCGGCGCTGATAACGGCTTCGGTAGCTCGAAGTGGTGCTAACCAACTCATGATCCACGGGACGACTTTCCAACCTAATAGGAGTATGCCTCCGAAGAACAGCGCTTTCTTGAGTAAGACCGCAGAGAGCGAGACATCTGACCCTCCCATCATACTTAGGAGGATGGCGAGCAGCACGACAACAAGCACATCGTCGATGACCGCAGCGCCAAGCATAGTGGTACCTTCCCGGCTATTAAGCCGGTTTAAGTCTTTCAGCACCTGAACCGAAATACTGACGGACGTTGCGCTTAACAATAAACCAAGAAACATGGCTTGCGATGTCGTGAATCCAATACTTAATCCAGTGATATAACCGCCTGCGAACGGGAAAAGCACCCCGCCAAACGCAACCGCGAAGGAGGAGGTGAGGTTACGGCGCAGCTCCTGCAGATCGGTTTCCAGACCTGCGATAAACATAAGCAGCAGTACGCCGATTTCGCTCAGCTCATCGATCAACTCTCCGCTCTCAACCCAACCCAGTACAGCCGGTCCCAAAATAATACCCACGATGAGCTTCCCTAATACAGCAGGCTGGCCAAGTCGTACACTTAGATCGGATGCCAGCTTAGTAGCTAATAAAATGATCAGCAATTCGAAATATAAGGTCATTTGAGTGCTCCCGTTCCTTGTATATCTATTTTGACCTGAACATCAAAGGTAGCTTTGGGATAAATAGCTTGCCATTCTTCCCAGTCTTTCTCTCTTCCATGCCTAGTAGCTCTATAAAGCAAGCCGAAGCCGAGCGGATCGACATCATTTTTTTGTAACTTTTTCAGCAAATTTGTATATTTCATGATCTCACCCTGTGCAGCAGTTTGTTCTAACTTGTTCCAATCGTCCTCAAATATACCGACTGCGGATTGTTCTACATATCCCTTCATAGAGACAAAAACACGAATCATAGGCAACTCTTTGTCGCTGGTATCGATGACAAACTTTCTAGTCACTTTTCGAATGGCTAAAACAAATGCCTGCTCACTTGTTTTGGTGATGATATCGAAAAATGGATATTCATTGAGTAGTTCATTAAAGACGCGAGATTCAACTGGGTCCATAATGATCGTTTTCACCTTCTGTTTATCCAGCACGGCTACCTTATTAATATTGTGTGTGTCTTTTTCAGCCTCAATGACGGGTAAGAAGGGATCCATGCCTTTCTCCGTGGATCGCCGGTAAAAATCAAATAAATATTCATTATTCGTAAGCGGCGATCTTGCTCCCTTATCGGAGAAGCTTAAGTTTAAATCGCTTCCGGGCGTTTTTTCGGATTTAAGATTCAATCTCAGAACAGCTTCCGCATTGGGGCTTCCCATGGCTATGATACCTAAACTAGGAATGTCTATTCTCCGTGCTAACCAATCAAGAGGCTCTTGAATACTCTCTATCGCAAAAGATTGACCTATAATACTGATTGACGTATGGCTAAAATCAAGTTGTTTTGGAATCTTAGCAATGATCAGTCTTATTGCACTTGGTATCGATTCGGCATTGACGCTAACAACCTGTGAATGAGTCCCGCCAGGTTCAACTTTTGAAGCAGGCAAAGCCAGTTTTAAGGATACCCGAATAGGCTTAATTTCTTCATTTGATTTATCGATGCCAATTGCCATGACAAAAATTCGTTTATCGATATCCTTATAGGAGCAGCCCCAAAGTAATGACAAGGCAGAACATAGAAGGAGCAGGCGAATGATGTTCATAGGCTTCGCCGCCTTTTCATCCCTACTAGCGCCGCCACAATCACGACCAGTAGCAGTTCGGTATAAAACCGTATTTCTAGCCAGGTAATGGTATATTTAAAAATTTCTTTTATCGTGAAGAAGTAATAAAAGAGCATCGTAAGTATAGCATAAAGGGTCATTGTTACCCAGGAAATGAGTTGTGCTTTGCGTGGCTTTGTCAGCGATTCTATCGAAAAGCATCCTTTCAACAACTCTATTCCAACATGCAATGTAATCGTCGCGTACATGATGAACAGGAACAAAATAGTAACCAAGAAAACAAGAAGACCGCGTTCGAAGATCCCTAGTTCTAACTGCATGTCATCAATAGCGCTCATAGCCGGGTTCAAATAATCTCCTGCCCCAACAGTGCCATGATAGCCGATTGAAGACATAAATAAAATGCATATATACTGTAAGCTTAAGAATAGGAGCAGGGTGTAAAACTTCCCATTTATTTTGCTTGAGATCGTTCGATTAAATATCGTTAAGCCCACAAATCCGGAGAAAATAATATTCGCTGTTGTGATAACTTTCCATTTCGGCAGTACGAAAGCATAATCAAACATGGCTCTAACTGCATTCCACTCAAATCCATAGCTAAATATGGATTTTATCGTGACAAAATAAATGAATGGTGAGGTCATCAAAATAACCAACTCTAAAGTACTTAGGATCGTTTTACTAGATCTGGTGGCCCCCCAAGCTGCTGCAAGAAAGAAAAATGCGATGAAAGTGATCGGACTCGTTCGCGGCAGGAGATACTGATTAATGATTAATGCAGAATAGCCTAGCATGAGACAGCCTTTGGAAATAATCATGATTGAAAAAAAGATCAAGAGAGGAACTCTGACCCAACCGGGCATAAACATCCGAAATATTTCAGGGAGACCTTGATTTGGAAAATAGCGCAACGACTTACTCATCATGAGTAGAAATATCGTGCCTGGAATCGTGCAAATTGCGATGGCCATTATGCTTCCAGTGAATCGGTTTTCAACTAAATAGGTGATGGCAAATAAGGAACTAACGGTCAGAATATTACACCAAAAGACATAAAAAGCATACCGATTCATGAATTCGATCCTTCTTCCCAACTATCTTTTACATTTTACCGAATTTTTCCTTTTCCCCGATGAACACTTTCAAGTAAGGCTTCCCGAAGCTTTTCAAATCGTTCAGATAAATGATCATACCAAATAATCCGACAACAACACCTACAATACCAAAGCAACTCGCTAATATGACAAAAGGATATTTCATGATCCTGATCGCAAAGCTCATCGCATTGATTGGAACGACAAAATTGGCTATTGCAATGGCCGATGTCACGATAATCATGATGCTGCTTACCAGGTTAGCCTGTTGAGCAGCCTGCCCTAGAATCAATCCGCCAACCGTAGTGGCTGCCGCACTAATGGATTTAGGCAGACGAATACTCGCTTCAATTAGAGCTTCGGTCAAGAACATCATGATTAAAACTTCGATATAGGATGGATAGGGGACACCTTCTCGGCTGCCGGCGATTGTAAGGGCAAGCTGTACACGAAAAAATTCGGGATTGACGGATACCATGGTAATATAGAGGGCAGGTAGCAGCACGGTTATTAAAATGCCTATATAACGAAGTATCGCCATGGATGTGCTAATCCAAAAGAGTTGAAATACATCATCCATAGAAGAAATGAAATCGAAAAAAACAGCAGGGGCAATCAGAGCATACCCAGTCCCTTGGACAAGTATGATGATCTTGCCTTGCGTCAAGTTTAACGCGACACGATCTGGTCTTTCTGTAATCATCATCACGGGAAATAAAGAAAATTTACGTGCTGTTAGAAGTTTTTGAAGATGTGTAGCAGAAAGAATAACATTCGGTTCGACAGAAGCGAGTCTTGCTCGAATATCAGTCAAAACTTCTTTATCTACGAGTTGGTTGTCGTAAATCAGCGCAATCTCAGTTTGCGGCAGTTGGCCGACCTTCGTGTTTTCATAAACAAGATGAGAAGAGGGATAGCGATGTCGAAGAAGATTGATATTGGTGTTCAAGTCATCGCTGAACGAATGCTGGGATCCATAAAGGGCAGTTTCTGTGCTGGAATCCCCAAGTTCATTATTTACAATTTTGTTCGCGCTAAAAAAGATGAGCTCATTGTCAATGAACACACAGACATGACCGCTCATCAATTTGGTAAGGACATCTGGTTTAATGTCCGGTTTTACAACACCGGGAAGTGATATGAGATAATTCCTAATTTCATCTTTATTCGTACACGCCAAAATTGGACGAACAAGATCGTTTTTGATGTTCTTTTCATCACAAATGCTATCTAAATAAATGAGTTCCAGATCAATACCTTGGATATGTATGTATTCTGATTTCAAATCACTCGAAGAACCTAATTGATTTTTAACAAGAGTTTTAAGGGCTTCAGTCATGGAGCAGCATCCTTACTTGTGGTCTTCTCACCATCTTGTCCTTTTTCGGAATTGCTCAAACATAACGATGGATTTAGAGATCATAAGGGTTGGTGTGGTGGATTTGGCACCGGAACTTTTCGGCTTTGGATCAAAAATTAAGAGAACAAGCCCGAGGAAAGCATCCCTTGGGCTTGTATAGACTGTTGAGTAGAATCTCACTCATGCTATTTATTATGTTCCGCAAGGTAACCTGGATGATCATAAGCACCACCAGGATCGATATGAGTCACACCTTCCCAAATGTTCGGCACTTTAACCTGATCAGGATGTTCGAAAATAAGGAGACCTGATGGGAGCCTTCTTTCACCATAACGACTTGATGGATGGGTAATAAGATCACCCCCGACAACCATCTCAGAAGAAGCACCACCGTCTAAGAAACCGGCATTTATGCAGCCTTCTTCCAGCAATAAATCCTGAACGTCTTTTAAAGAAGCTCCTATACTCTTAGTCTGACGACCGTCAATAACGACGAAGACAATGACACCATCTGCGCGTTGACCGATAGCTGTTCGGGGATTTAATCCATCACCTACGATGGGCAGTGCTTTTCCGTTTGCAATGATACGCGGATAGAAGGAAACAGCATCACTCACATGCAAATCTAAAAGCTCCTCAATAGAATATTTGCCGATGATCAATTTACCGCTATTGTCCAAAGCGACAACTTGTTGAGGTACAGTTCCATCAACGCTCGTATACAAAATCTCACCACCTGACATAATAACACCAATAGGAGCAAATCCGTTGCCAAGACCCTGAGGGTCGTCAAAGCCTCCACCATTCACACCGGCTAATGCTCCCGTACGTTTCACCATAGAACTGATTGTTTCACCTTGACCCACTACACTGGGAACAACAACCCGGATTGCTCTTGGGTCGTATACGTACATTTTTTTTCCAACCCAGCCACGCCCAGATATATCTTGAATGTCTATTACCTTGCCATCTTGTTTTTGAATGGTGATGGCATTCATGTCTTGTTTTTCTATCGAGTTATTTTCACTCATTTGCATGACATTTTGAATCATCTCGTCTCGTTTCTTTACACCAACAAATATCCATGCCCAGTCACGATGCTGTGTGGCAATTACGGTATCCGCAAGAAATAGGCGGATGTTCTCTCCTGGCGACGTACTGAAAAGAAAACTGACGGAAAGAAATAAGAGTAACAGACAAATCAGTACCGAACGTTTCAGCCAGCTTCTGCTTTGATCTTGTTTGTAATTAATTCCTGCTAGCTTCATATTAAATGGATTCCTACTTTCTATAAAATTTAAGCGTGATAGATAAATATTCGAAGTTACGGCTGTAGCTTTTATAATTGTGTAGATAGTGTAAAGGTACTCAAAGTATATAAAGTAAATGTGTATTGGAGATGAAAATGAGATTAAGATTTCAAAAACATGCCGATTAAATAGATCCAATTTAGTTAAATAATTCAGAATTACCTTTGAACTTAACACAAAAATGGCAACCGCAATGGGCAGCCATCTTTACCGAGAGTATTAAATAGGCACTTTTCTTGACGTGAGGTAATGCGTCTAGGAAGGTGTTTTTTTATGTTCATCTGCCTCTTATAAAATAACTCTATGAATGAAAGTTTCAACTCAGATATAGTTTGCATAATGAGAGGAGATCCACTTATGAGAAAAAATGGAATTCTTGCCTTCACTGCAATTAGTACACATATTTCCGGCTTCATTGTATATAACGTACAGGCGAGCAGCCTTTTTAAGAACGAAACTGTCCAGTCTACAGTACAGTCTGCAGAACAGCTGGGTACCCAGTCTGTAAGTAACAACGCTATGAATAAAGAGGAGCGTATTTTAGAAGGGAAAACGATCGTCATTGATGCTGGACATGGAGGCAAAGATGTAGGTGCAACAGGACAAACAGGCATCCATAAGAAAGATCTTACACTTAAAACGGCGTTAAATATCAAGCAGGAATTAGCGGGGCAAACGGGTGCGAACATTGTATTGACCCGTGAACAGCGAATTCAAACTCAAAAATTTCAAAACAAGGCAGCAACATCAATTACTGAAGGTATTATCTCTTTTTATCATAATATTTTTCGACAAAATCTTCATCTTATCTTTATCTCGACTCCACTTTAACTTTGCGCAAGGGGAGTAGAATGCCTAATGAAGACAGATAAAGAAAGGTACTAGGAATACATGAAAAAGTTTGCAAATAAAGTACTAATCGCCTCACTACTCATGGTAGTATCACTTCCATACGAGAGCTTTGCCGCCAAAATAGTTATTGATGCTGGTCATGGTGGTAAGGATCCTGGCACAACTAGCGCAACAGGTTTGAAAGAGAAAGATTTGGTTCTAGATATTGCCATGAAACTTAAAAATGACATGATAAGAATTGGTCATGAGGTTGCTATGACACGGATGGATGACCGATTTCTTACGTTAGATGAACGCATTCAATTTACCAATGATCAGCATGCTGATCTCTTTGTTTCGGTCCACGCGAATAGCAATCCGACTACACAAGTAAACGGAGCTCAAATCCTTTATTATGATTCCGCATATCCACAAAAAGATTATCCGGCAAGCCCAGAAATGAGCGCACTTACACCAGTGTCAAAGAAATTGGCACAGAACGTACTTGATGATCTCTTGAAATCTACAGGTTTAACGAATAAAGGGCTGGTTGCGGATGCTTCAAAATTGGTACGATCCGGAAAGGTTCCCAGTATCTTAGTGGAAACCGCGTTCTTATCTAATCTAAATGATGCTTTAAAAATGGCCGATCCCAATTTTCGCACTCGAATAGCAACAGGGATAAGTAATGGCATTCAATTTTTCTTGAGATCTAGAACATCTGGTGACAACAGCAGTAACAACAGCAGTAGCAACAGTAACAACAGCAGAAACAACAATACTAACAAAAGTGACAAAGATAATTCAGTAAAGACCGCGCCTGTTGTTTTTCCGGATACCGTGAACCATTGGGCCCGCCAAGCTATTTTACGACTAAATGATCGTAACCTGATAAATGGCGTTAACGGTTTATTCCAGCCAGATCGTTCAATGACTCGTGCTGAATTCATCACCTTGCTTGATAAAATGGGCTTAGTTGCTACAACGCCGAATCCCCCGCAATCCAATTTTAAAGATCTGCCTAAATCGTTTTGGGGATATACCGTTATGCAGAAAGCATTTGCAGTCCAAGTCATTCAAGGCTATGAGGATGGAACGACTAAACCGAATGGTTCTATCACTAGGGCAGAAGCCGCGGCCGTCCTCCTAAGATTGCTGAGTAATCAGTTAACCGATATATCTGTAAAGCCGCAGGAAATGATCGGATTTTCCGATGTTCCAAACACCTTATGGTCTGCAAACGCCATTTATACACTTAAAAGAGCTGGATTCATTGACGGCATCTCAACGACAAAGTACATGCCAAATCGGAGTATAAGTAGAGCAGAAGTTGTTGTTGTGATGGATCGGTATTTGACAAATAAGGAAATTTAAGAATTGTAAACTTTCTAGAATTGAGGCGAACTTAATGAGAAAAACAATTATCCCTATCATCGTTGCATCTTTGACGCTCGCAGGTACTTTAAGTTTGAATGTACCTGCTTATGCAGATGGCGGGCAACGCAGTGTCGAAGCTCAACTCGGTACCGTTGCTTGGACGGGTGATAGCAGCTTTGAGCTCAAGAATATTCAAATGATACCTGAGCAAGAAGGACAATTACTGACATTCACCGTTACCGTTCATAATAATGGGAGTCGTGAGTTAAGTTTTAATGATGTTTGGATTCGTTTAAAAGACAGTTCAGGTAAATCATATTCCGTTAAACTGAACCCAAAAGATCATAACAACAAACGAATCCAACCAAAATCAAGTCAAGATCTAAGCTTCTATACAACGGTAAATGATACAACCAAATTACATGAACTTATCTTCCAATTCTTTCAATGGGATTTCAGTCAGACGAATTATGAACGTAATATTGGAGAATTAACGATTCCAGAAGGTTATACAACTACGGTGCCAGCTGGTGAAAGCCAAGTCATTCACATGAATGATGTCAACATCAAAGCGCAAGTAACCAAAAT
This sequence comes from Paenibacillus sp. J22P90, assembly GCF_059692195.1. NCBI lineage: Bacteria > Bacillati > Bacillota > Bacilli > Caryophanales > Paenibacillaceae > Paenibacillus > Paenibacillus sp. J22P90. The sequence continues at coordinate 53,857 of NZ_JCAUAY010000004.1, read as the reverse complement.
AGAAACGAAGTCGAATGGGAGGTATATCTTACCGACTGTCTATGTCAACATGGAGAATGAAGGAGCCTATCAAGTCACTGTACCTACGTTCACCTTTGCCATCCGTACATCGGATGGACGAATCCATCCACTAGAAGCAAAAGATGTGAAAGATATGACCATCAGCCCCAATGATGCCAAAGAACTTCAACTCTCTGGATCCATTCCTGTTTCTGTAGACACAGATAACTGGCAGCTTGTTGTGACTAGCTTGGATTCGGATCTTAAACGGCACATGCCCGTTGCAACGTTTCAATTACCACCGGAGACCATGCAAGAAGTCAAGACGATTGGCCGTGAATATACATTTTGCAACGATGATGGGATATATTCGACTCAGTTAAATGATTTGCAACGCTTGCCATTGAACGATCTAGACATGCTCTCTGCGAATGTGATTCTTGGTAATAAAGGCGATCAATCACTGCCAATTCCCGAGTTAACAGGTTATTTCCTACTGGATGGTGGCGTGAAAGTGGAGGCAGAAATGATTCGAATGGCCAAGACAATAGGAATTGGTTCTGGCGACCATGTAGATGTCCAATTCGTAGGGAAAATTCCTTATACGTACGCATTCTCGGATTTGAAACTTGTCTTACAGCAAAAAAAGAGCGACGCTAAGTTGCAAGATTTGCTTACTTTTTCCGATTTGAAAGAGCAGCAAACCACACCTTACATACGTAAATTCGAAACGCACATGATCAGTGACCCAGGTCGCCGAACTCGATATGCCATTTATGGTTCCGCGGTATACAAAGGAAGTTCATCCGATTTATTTACAGCACAAGTTCGTGTTGAAAATCTAGAAAAGCGCTTCTCCAACCTTCCGAAGTTAGTAGCGTATTTCCGCTCAAAGGACGGTTCTATCTTCCCAGCAACTCTGGACGAAGTAAATCAGAAGATTAGCCCATCTGGTATAGCGCAGCTTAATGCTTGGACCCGCTTGCCGAAAGATTATCCTACACAAGAACTGGAACTCGTTTTAGGTGAAGCCATTCAAAAAGAATCTGAAGTATCAACGGCAGTTAGTTCAACGGATGTCATGTACGTGAAACCTACTGCGTACTGGGTGCCAGAAGATACCAAGGATGTGAAGTCGCTGCTAAAAGAAATTACACTTTACCCCTATAACCTGTCATTAAGTCAGATAAGCACATACATTTCTGGAAATAATCAGGGGATTAGTGAACTTACGCTAAAGTTTAATTATGAACTAACGAAAGATCTAACCGCTGAAACAAATGTAGATGGGCATAAACTTGTCCTAGCGTTTGAAGATCACAACGGTAAGACTTCGTTTGAAAGAGCGTTTGAAGCTAAGGATTTTGAACCTAAAGCAATGGATGATGATCGATCTGGTCAACAGAGACTATTACTAGGTATGCATGAAGGATTCCGCATTGACATCAATGAGAAAGACCTTATCTACCAGCAACAATTCCTAAAAAAATATACATTGAAGTTATATGATGAATTCCATGGTCATCGAAGGCTTCTAGGAAGCCAAGAGATCGACTGGTTCATAACGACAGATTAATTAAAAATAGCTAAATCCCTCTCAGTTGAGGGATTTTTTTTTGCCCGCGGCTTAATCTTCATCTCATCTTTATTTTGTTATGTCTTTATCTTGATATGAGCAGGTTAAGATCTAAGTAAGGTTGAGCAAGAGAGAAATAAGTTTGAAGTAGGTGGTTCACAAGAATGAAGATGCAACAATTAGTACGAAAACAAAGTGTCGTAGCGATTGGTTTTCTTGCACCAAGCATCATTGGTTTCGCTATCTTTTATTTAATCCCATTTGCTATAGGTGTCTTTTACTCCCTTATGGATCGTACGATTGATGGCTCGTTCGTAGGCTTAGCCAATTATAAAGAGTTGTTAGCAAGCGATTCTTTCCTCAAGGCATCAGCGAACACCTTGTTGTTTACAGGTATAAGTGTGCCGGTATTGATTGTTATTTCACTACTTCTTGCTCTGCTCTTGAATCAGAATGTTTTCTTACGTAAATGGCTCAGAACCGCCTATGTTTTGCCGCTTGTTGTACCTGTGGCCTCGATTGTTATGGTTTGGCAGATCCTGTTCGATTGGAATGGTGCGCTAAACGGCGGGTTGCATCTTTTTGGTCTAGAGCGTGTGGACTGGATGAATTCAGAGTGGGCGAGGGTGGTCATTTCCGCTGCTTACCTTTGGAAAAATGTTGGCTATAACATCATCTTATTTCTAGCTGGTTTGCAAAGTATTCCAAGTGATTATTACGAAACGGCAGATTTGGAAGGGGCTGGACCCTTCCGTAAACTAACTTCGATTACGTTGATCTATTTAACACCAACCCTGTTCTTTGTAGTTCTCATGTCGATCATCAACTCTTTCAAGATTTTCCGAGAGACATATTTAATCGCAGGGGATTACCCGCATGACAGTATTTATATGCTTCAGCATTATATGAACAATATGTTTTACTCACTTGATGTTCAGAAGTTGACAGCGGCAGCAACATTAATGGTCATTGCGATATTTGTTCTTGTCCTTGGGATGATGACGCTGGAGCGCAAATTCAGACAATTCATGGAGTGATTATGAAAAAATCAGCTTTGATAAATAAATGTCTATTATCCCTTATATTAGTGGTCATTTCAGCCTGTATGATTTTCCCTGTTGTGTTCACATTTACGAACTCGTTGATGACGGAGAATGAAATCAGTACTAACTATGATTTGATTGGCCAAATGATTGAGAAGACCGCAGATAGCAAAGAGCAATTCATCACGTTAAAACTCATTCCCGACTGGGTGTCCTTTGCGCAGTATGGGAAGATTCTATTCGAAACGCCAACGTATCTAAACATGTTCTGGAATTCGGTGTTCCTGGTTGTGCCTATGATTATCGGGCAAGTGATTGTGGGCTCGCTGGCTGCTTATGCCTTAGCCAAACTTCGGTTTCGAGGTCGCGATACCTTATTCCTTGCCTATGTCATGGTTATGCTAATGCCATTTCAAGTTACTTTGGTGCCGAACTATATTATTGCTGATAAGCTTGGCCTTCTCAATAGTGCGAGTGCCATTGTATTACCTGGTATTTTTGCTACATTCGGCGTTTTCATGCTAAGACAGTTTATGTTGTCGATCCCGTATTCCTATGTTGAAGCAGCCATTATGGATGGCGCTGGTCATCTTATGATTTTTCAGCGAATTATTGTTCCTTTGATTAAACCGGGTTTGGCCGCACTTGTCGTACTTCTCTTTGTGGATTATTGGAATATGGTCGAGCAACCTCTGATCTTCTTGGAAGATGCTTTCAAACAGCCATTATCCCTTTACTTATCACGTATCCAAGAAGAAGCACGAGGCATTGGTTTCGCAGCTTCCGTGCTGTATATGTCTCCTATGTTGCTCTTATTTTTGTATGCAGAACGTTACTTTATTGAAGGCGTTCAGTTGTCTGGGATCAAAGGCTAGTGCAATGAAAACATCTAGGAAAGGGGGATTATATTGAAAACCCAAATCTCTGATCAGGCTGGAACTGGTTTAAATCCAAAACTGAAATGGACTTCGATCCTATTTATTGCTGGATTACTTATTCTTACCCTTTATAGCAATACGATGCGCACCATGAATTTACCTAAGGTTGTGGCAGAAGAAGGGAAATCGGAACCACTCGTTCAACAATACAACGGCAGTGGTGTGCTGCAGCCGATTAGCAAAGTGGAGTTTTCCAACAAGTCTGGATGGACGATTAAAGATGTCATGGTGAAGGCAGGGGACCATGTCGAGAAGGGACAGCTTCTCGTTACTTACGAGAGCAAAGAAGCATCGCGTCGTATTCTCGATGAGGAGGCTACATTATCACGACAGAAGTTTATGATGGAAGGCATGCAAGATGGCTACATCGAAGCTGTCCAGAGTGGGGAGGATCTCAAGATTCGCGCTGCCAAACGAGATCTGGAGGTCGCTCAACTGGATAGGAATATGCAAGAGCGTAAAATAAAAGAATTGAAGGATGACTTCGCGAGCCTAAGTCAAATAGCAGCTCCTTTCGAAGGCATCATCTCACATCTATCTGCTGTGAAAGGATTGGTTTCTGGAAGCGCGGGGATTGATATAACGATTTCAAATGCTAGCTTAGGTTATCAGTTAGTTCTACAAATGCCATCAGCAATCTCTGACAAGTTGGAGGTTGGCAGCAAACAGGATATGGCTGTCAAAATCAAAGGGGAAAGTAAAACCTATGAAAGTGTCATTGCTGGGATTGAAGCTACGGATGAGCAAATGAAAAAAGTAAGTTTAACTGTGCAAAGTGCCGAATTACAAGGCGGCGAGAAAGCTAGTGTGGAATTCCGTATAAGTACGGACGCAGGCGATGGGCTACTTTTACCTAAAAAAGCGGTACACGGTGAAAGTACGACCAAATATATGTATGTTTTGGAAGAGAAAAAGAGTCCGCTCGGTAATACCTATCATGTTCGTAAAGTGTTCATAGAAGTAGGAGAATCCACTGAAGATGCGGTGATTGTCACAAAGGGGGCGTACCCTGGACTAAGTATCATTACGGATAGTAGTGAAGCGCTCACAGATGGTGGTCGAGTAAGAAAGAATTAGAAAAGATGTACTAATTATAAGGAGTGAAGTAAAGATGAAAAAATGGTTTCTTCTTCTCATGAGTTTAGTTGTCATGTTCAGTTTGACAGCGTGCAATGAAAGTACCTCTGTCAACCAAAGCGAACCGACGAGCAGCAGCAATACTGAAAGTACAGTAAATCCGAGTAGTCCCACTAACAGCCCAGCAGGAAAAACAGTCATAATTGAAGATGAAAACAAAGACAGCAAGAAAACGATTATTGTCTCCGTTCTTGCGGTCACTGATTTCTACAAGCAGGCAAAGCAGAAATATGAAGCAGCGCACCCTAACATCACAATAGAATTCAAACCATTCGCAACTGGAGGAGGTACTATGAGTCCTGCCGAGGTTGAAAAATACGTGAAAACGACGACGACACAAATCTTGTCTGGTAAAGGAGCTGATTTGTTTGCCCTGGACACCATAGACTTGCCAATCGATAAATACGTGAACAAGAAAGCATTCGTTAATTTGGACGAACTTTTGAAGAGTGATAGCACCTTTGACCCAAGCCTTTATTACATGAACATTCTAGAAAGTTCAAAAATGAATGGCGGACTCTACGTTCTGCCAACACGTTTCTTCTTGAGTCTGTTGTTCGGCGACGCAGTTGGTATTGAAAAAGCCGGGGTCGTCATCGATGATAAGAATTGGACATGGAGTCAGTTTGTGGAGACAAGTAAACAGCTAGCTGCCAAAGGAGTTCACGCCAGCTCTATGGGAAGTACGCCCGTGCAGATGCTTAACTCGCTAGTATCCGACAATTATGCTCAATTCGTGGATGGAACAAAGGCGAATTTCGAATCCACAGCCTTTACTGATTTACTAAACCGTGTAAAGAGTTTGTTCGACGAGAATATCATAGCATCCGGAAATTCAGGTCCTATAGGCAGCAACACCACTTTCTATCAATCTGAAATCTATAATCCCAAAGACTACGTGGCTCGTCTCGGGCTTTATTATACAAACGGAAAGATTTATCAAAAGCCGCATGCTGCAGGACAGAAATCAGGAGTAGCCTATGGTGGGCTTGGTAAAATTGCCATGAATTCGAATTCAACTGTTAAAGGAACAGCGTGGGATTTTATGAAGTTTCTAATGTCTGAAGAGATGCAATCCATGCCTGGGCTACAAGAGAACGGCAATGGCTTCTCGCTGAACAAGAAGATTACGGAGAAACAACTAGCAGATTTAGTAACTGAAGTGACAAACGGTAAAGGAACGATAACCGTTCAGAAGGGCGGTGCCGTCAATGTAACTGAGAAGGATATTCAGTCCCTTAAGACGATGGTGTCTGAAGCGAGTCTCCCGATTACGCTATTTAACAAGGTTCAAACGATCATTTCTGAGGAAGCCAAAGCTTACTTTGCGGGTCAAAAATCGGCTGATGCTGTTGCTAAGTTGATTCAGAATCGTGTGACGACTTATCTTAACGAATAAGATCAACTGCATGGATGCCGGCTCTTGAAAAGTAGAAACTTTAGAAACAACACTAGAAAGACAGCCATTATATGCTGCATTGTAGAAGCCGCGCAAATGCGGCTTTTTTTTGTACTATAAACGACAAAAATGTAGTTGTGTGGTCCTGTACCTATTACTCTTGGGATAAAAAAACGACTTGCAGGAAAATATAGGTACAGGGGGTGAGTTCTTTGTCGACATTTTCCAATCCAAAAATCAATCCTATGCATGGTCTTATTTTGTGTATGAGTGCAACTTTAAGCTTAGCCCAGATTTCAGGTGGAATCATACTCGTAGAACAAGCAAAGCGGGATTCATTTGTTAGTAGTATTATTGGCTCCATTGTGTATTTCTTATATGCCTTTTGGATTTATCGAATAGCAAAGAATCAAGCGCCTAACCAATCTTTCCTCGATGTACTTGAACTTAAAATGGGATTCTTCATCGCGTGGGTAGTCAGATATTGGATTGTCTTATATTTAATTTGTGAATTATTTGTCATTGATAACAATGTAGTCATATGGGTTAAATCTTTTTTTCTACCTTATACACCTATATGGGCGATTTCATTGCCCTTATTAATTGTTTGTGCGTACTTAGCTATTAAGGGAATTAAACCGATTGCCATTTCCTTTTCTGTTTTATTGCCGATTATTTTATTCCTGATTTTTTTTATGGCTGTGTTTACTTTCAAATATAGACAATTTGACCTGCTGCTCCCGCTATTCACTGAAGGGTCTCGCCCCATATTAAAAGGCGCAACTACCGTCGTTAGGGCTGGTATGGATTTGTTTTTATTATTATTACTATCCCCTCATTTTGAAGGCACCTTTAAATGGAAACACTTTGTAGCCATAGTGTCTGTTGTTTCATTTTTTTTCATCAATGCGGTTATGAGTGTTTTGACTATATTCGGTACTTATGAAGCATCCAAACAACGATTCCCTCTCTTTACACAGTGGCGATTAGTTAGAATCAGCAGTTTCTTGGAGCATCTGGACTTCTTATCTATCTACCAGTGGATTAGCAGTACAGCTATTGTAACCAGTTTGGGATTATTTTTAATTGGCGATTTGTTGACTTCCAAGCATTGGCTTAATAAAACTACTATCCTTGCATGCACGACGGCCTTATTCATCGGGTTAGAGTTGCAAATCAATGATAGCGATTTTTTAGCTTATACTAAAAATTACTTCTATCCAATTTCCACGTTTTCGATTCTCTGTTGGACTGTTTTAGCCTATTTTACAACAAGAAAAAGAGGAATCGTATGAACATTAAACATGCAAAAGAAGAGGATTTTAGGGCATTATTCTCTGCCTGTTACGATGTGAAATTTCAGAAACGCAGCGGCACGCAAGTTGTTTATTGCGATGGCTTGGTGGATAGCAAGCAATTAAATGAGAATGTTCTCCCACGAATGACAGAAATGATTCGAAACGATGAGTTGAAGCTCATCGATGAGAACGAAGAGTTAAGCCAAATTGAGCAACGGGTTTTTTCAGGAAACGTGATTGTTTTAATTTTTCACGAAAATGAAACACACGTATATGAAACAGATATTTCGAACCCGCCAAAACGTCAGCCCGAAGAGTCCATTAGTGAAATATCCATCCGCGGACCGCGCGATGGTTTTACCGAGGAAGTCATCACGAACGTAGCTCTCATTCGCAAACGATTAAAAACCAGTTCCCTTCAATATGAAAATTTCATTGTCGGTAAAAGGGGAAATGTACATTTAGCCATTCTATATATCAAAGATATTATTAACCCAGATTTCGTAGTTGAAGCGAAACGTCGGATATCTCAAATCAATGTGGATTCCATTATTGGCGTCGGACAATTGGAAGAATATTTAAGCGATTCCAGCGACTCTATATTTCCGTTAGTGGATACCATTGGAAGACCTGACTTTGCTGCTGAGGTACTTCTACGGGGGAGATTTGTGATCTTGTTGGACGGGTCTCCAATGGCCATCATCGGCCCTTCTAATCTTACCGAGCAATTGAAGTCCCCCGAAGATGCCCATTCCTCTTACTATTACACCATATTTCAACGTTTGTTACGTCTTAGCGGTTTAGTGATAGCGATGTTTTTGCCAGGATTCTATACTTCATTGACCTGCTTTAATATCGACCAAATTCCATTTCCTTTATTGGCAACGATTAGCGAAGCACGTAAGGGAATACCCTATTCAACGACGATAGAAAACTTCTTAATTTTTGGATTATTCGAGTTGTTCCGTGAAGCTGGTATACGCCTACCGAAACCAGTGGGACAAACGGTAACTGTAGTTGGGGGGCTCATTATTGGTGATGCTGCGATTCGATCAGGACTTGCCTCCTCGGCACTGCTCATGGTAACGGCGGCTTCTGCCGTTGCATCCTTTACATTGGTAAATCAATCCTTGACAGGAACTGTCACACTGGTCCGTATTTATTTATTGTTGATCTCCTCGTTATTGGGGATATATGGTTTTTTTATCGGATTATTTTCGGTTGTGGCTTATACGTCGACATTAACTTCTTTCGGAATTGCGTATTGGTCTCCGATCGCTGAACTCAATGTGAAGTCGTCCATAATAGCGGTACTTAATCGACCTTTCAAATCCAAAAACAAAAGACCTAGCATATTACAACCGACAGATTCTACGTCACAAGGAGATAGAGAATGAAACCCGCGGTACTCTTCATTACACTCTGTTGTATGGTATGCCTATCCGGATGTTGGGACAATAAAAATATTCAAGATCTGCTTTATGCTACTGCGATAGGAGTTGATTATAAAAATAATGTATATGAGGTCTACATACAAACGGTATCCTTTGGGCATGTAGCTAAGTCGGATACGGGAGCCGGGGGAAACGGCCCGCAAGTGTATGTCGGAAAAGGGAAAGGGAAGTCACTGGCGTTGGCCTTAGGTGACATTTATAGTACCGTACAAAGACGAATATATTGGAGTCATGTTCGCACATATCTATTTACCGAAAATGCCATTCAATCAGGTGGCGATGATTACTTCGATAATTTAAAGAGATACAGAGAGTTTAGGTATACACCATGGATATTTGGCACGAAAGGATCCATCGAAGACATCTTTAAGACACCATCTTTTTTTCAAATGTCGCCCATTACCAACTTACTTGGCCAACCGGAAGAAAATTATCTTCAGAGATCGTTCATCAAGCCTTTGCTTGCGCAAGATTATCAAATTGATCTCAATGAGCCTGGTGAAACGGCTATAATTCCTACGCTAACCATTGACAAAACAGCATGGCAATCCGAGAAGAACTCGGAAGAAAAATTGAAAATAAACGGGGTGTTTGTTGTTCGAAAAACCGGTTTTCAAGGATGGATGGCAAACAATCAGCTGAATGGATTGCGATGGATGGAGCAAGAGACAGAAAGATCACCGATCGAGATCAAGTCCGCGATCATTTCACTTGAAAAACCAAAATCTAAAATAAGGGTAACAGAACAAGATGGGAAAACAATTTTTAATATTGAAGTGAAAGTCACAGGAAATATTGTAGAGTTGTTTGACAGCCATTCATCCGAGCAAGAAATGCAAAAAGAAGCAGAGGAGAAAATCAAAAAAGAAATCCGTTCTACATACGAAGAAGGGTTACGCATCAATGCTGATTTGTACAAATTTAGGAATGCCATGTTTAAGAAAAGAATGAACGACTGGCAAGATATAGAACTTACCTCTTCCTCGCTAGACCAAATCAATGTCCATGTTTATATTCAACATACGGGCGAGCTTAAGAAAACTTAAAACACGGGACCAATTGGGTAACGTGTTTTTTTGTCTGTCTTTAATTTGCATACGTATTCAGATAATTAAGGGGTAGTTTTTTCGATTTTGATGACTCTGTTCAGGTTTTGATGGCTATTCAAGCGAAATGGATTCGTAACATAATAAGGTATGGAAGTCTACCACATCCAGAATTGTACAAATTGTTGTCGCTTGAAAGTGAGGATTAACATGAAAGAGAAGAACATATCGAAAAAACCTAATGTTGTATTTATCATTGCTGACGATCATCGTGGTGAAGCTATTGGAGCGTTCGGTAGTGAAACCGTGCAGACGCCTGTACTGGATTCGCTGGTCGCAAGCGGAACCTCATGTCGTAACACGCATATATTTGGCGGTTTAACCGGAGCGCTTTGCGCGCCGAGTCGTGCGTGCGTCCATACGGGCAAGCCGATTTTCCGCGCTACGATTGGCAAAGATATGATGAACCGAGAGCATTCGAGTGTTATTCGGTCGGATGTGCGACTCATGCCGCAAACGATGCAGGGGGCCGGGTATCGAACACATGCAGTCGGTAAATGGCATAACGACAAAGCGAGCTTCACACGAAGTTTCGAGGGGGGAGATAAGCTGCACTTTCACGGAATGAGCGATCATTGCAAGGTTCCCGTATATGATTATGATCCGACCGGCGAGTATTCGAAGGAAAAAGAATACATGGAACATACGTTCTCGACGGAGCTGTTTACGAATGCAGCGGTCAACTTTATTGAGGAGTACTCGGATGAGCAGCCATTTTTCCTATATCTAGCATATACGGCACCGCATGATCCCCGAACCGCGCCGGAGCCGTATGCCAACATGTATAACTCGTCCGAAATTCCGCTGCCACCGAACTTTATGCAGGAGCATCCCTTCGATACAGGGGATATGGTAGTACGGGATGAGAAGCTAGCACAATGGCCGAGGGACGAGGGCGAAATTCGTCAACATATGGCTGATTACTATGCGATGATTAGCCACATGGACGCTCAAATCGGTAGAGTTATCGAATCGTTGAACGCAAAAGGCATTTATGACAATACGCTCATCGTGTATACGGCGGACCATGGATTGGCGGTCGGGCAACACGGACTGATGGGTAAACAGAACCTTTACGAGCACAGCGTACGCATTCCGCTTATTTTCCGAGGGCCAGGCGTGCCAGCGGGCAAGCAGGTGCGAGCGATATCAAGTAATATCGATATTTTCCCTACCGTTGCCGGGCTATGCGACATCGAGCTGCCAGAGGAAACGGAAGGCATAAGTCTGCGTCCAATCTTTACAGGGGAAACCGAAGGGGTACGCAGTATCGTAGGCTCGGTTTATCGAGATGTCCAACGGATGGTAACGGACGGCCGATGGAAGCTAATCCGGTATTATCGCTCGCCTGTTACGAACGCAGGAACAGAACGAATTCAATTGTTCGATCTGCTCCATGATCCATGGGAAACACAGGATTTGTCGGCAGAGCCTGCACATGCGGAGAACATTAAACGGCTTGCCTCTGAACTGGCATCATGGATGCATACGAATGATGATATTTTGAAAGATAAGCCTGTACAAAAGGGTGAGTTCTAGCATGCAATTCATTGAAATCAATACAGCGTGGTTTCGTGGAGCCGTTTCCATAGAAGCGGATGAATCAGGCCTTCGACCATGGAGATTGCCTCACGATCAGCTCAGCTTATTTGCATCTAAATTAGTGGAGAAGGCCGGGGAAACGGCGGGGGTACGACTTGCTTTCCTAAGCAATTCCACTTCAGTGGAGGTGCATGTGGTTAAAACAGAGCAAGACCGACAATTTGATCTCGTTATTGAAGATCAATTCATCGAAACCAATACTCTTCTTGCAGGTGAAGACATTTGTTTATTTTCAAATTTACCAAGAAACTTGAAGCGGGTTGACATTTATTTATCGCAAAAAGCTGACGTCACGGTGAAAGGACTAAAGCTTGATGACGGAGCATCCGCTGATCCTTTGCCAAACAATCAACCCCGGTGGGTTACATACGGCAGCTCGATTACACAATGCACTGCAGCTAAAAGTCCAGCTCAAACATGGCCGGCAATCGTTGCACGCCATAAAGGTTGGGACCTGACCTGCATGGGGTTTGCTGGACAATGCCATTTGGAACCTATGGTTGCTCGTGTCATTCGTGATCTTCCCGCAGACATCATTTCCTTATGCCTCGGTATTAATGTCATGGGGGGCAATACGTTAAATATTCGAACGTTTCGATCTGCCATTATAGGTATGGTATCGATCATACGGGAAAAGCATCGCAACACGCCTATTTTTATATTTTCTCCTATTTATTGTCCTTACAGAGAAAAGGATGAAAACCTAGTTGGGATGACCTTGGTTACCATGAGGAAAGAGATTCAAGAAGCAGTAACTATCTTAACTTCTTATGGGGACTCAAATCTTACTTATGTAGATGGCTTGGATGTTTTTGGAGAAACGTTCATTGATCTACTACCCGACCAGATTCATCCGAACGCAGAAGGCTATCAAATTATGGCTAAACGTATATTGGGCATGTTGGCTGAAACGCAACTAGTACCATGCAAGGAGAAGATGTAGATCATGATGAATCTAACAAGAGTAAGGGAGCAGAGTGCTCTTTCATTATTTGATACAAAATGGATGATTAAACAAGCCGATGCGTCAATGAAGGAAAGTACCCTACATATTACAGATGCCATTGCCGACAATAGCGAAGGTGGCCCGCATGATTATTATTCGAACGGTGACTACTGGTGGCCAAATCCTGATACCGTAGACGGGCTTCCTTATGTACGTCTCGATGGCGAAAGCAATCCCCATAATTTTAACAGCCATCGGTTGATTTTACGAAGCATGAGAAGCCACGTGGCGAACTTGGCCGCTAGTTATACCGTGACTGGCAATGAGGCTTATGCAGAGAAAGCGGTCATGTTCTTACGGGAGTTCTTCTTGGATGAAGCCACAAAGATGAATCCGCATCTGCTCTATGCGCAAGCGATACCTGGTATTTGCTCAGGAAGAGGGATAGGGATTATTGATACACTCCATTTGATCGATGTACCAGTTGCAATAGAAGCGTTGAAATCATCTTCTTCCATGACAGACGCCATCTATCAAGGACTTCAAATGTGGTTTGCTGATTATTTGGAGTGGATGAGCACACACGAGAATGGCATTGATGAGATGAATGCTCCTAATAACCATGGAGTTTGCTGGTGTGTGCAAGCGGCAACCTTTGCATGGTTTACGAAGAACGAAAAAATGCTTCAATTTTGCAGTCAAATGTTCAAAGAATCGCTGCTCCCTGACCAAATGGACCGCGACGGCAGCTTCCCGCAGGAATTAGCACGTACCAAACCTTATGGATACTCCATTTTCGTGCTGGATAATATGGTGACGTTGTGTCACATTCTTTCAACGCCGGAAGAGAATTTATGGCACTTCGAACTGCCTGATGGTCGTAGCATCCGCAGAGGATTGACATATCTGTTTCCTTATATGAAGGATAAGTCCACATGGCCGAGTCCGCCTGACATCGAACATTTCGAAGGCTGGCCAGCTCAAGTGTCATCCTTGTTGTTTGCAGGGCTTGCGCTTGAAAGTAAAGCATATGTTGAATTGTGGAGCAGCCTTGACTCGGCTCCTTCAGACATGGAAGTTCGCCGTAACATTGCGATCCGTCAACCATTGCTTTGGATAAGATAAAATACAACGAGGCTGCCGCAGATATGACGGCAGCCTCGTTGCGCGAACGATAGGTTATAGTAGCTTTTCCTTAAACGGCAGCTCCAATAGCGTCCGGTAAGAATTCCTGCTGACTTCGAATTGCTCTGGAATGAAGCTCTGGTTTTCTTCAATCTTCGCAACTCTGTCCAGAATTGCTTCCATTAACTGGTCGTGATGTGTAGGCAGTATATAATCCGGCAGGTTAACGGAGCATCCGAAATCCAGCGATTTAAATCGGTAGCCCAGACAAATGAAGGGGACTCCGGCTGCTGCGGAAAGATAATTGCTGTGGAGCTTGAAATTGATCGTTAAGTCATACCCCTGCATAATTTCCAGTAGATCCTCGTAATGATGCAGTCGCAGATCGAGTTTGACATGCTCCGAATCTCCAAGCTTGCGATATAGACGCTCACAAGCTTCCCGGTCCGGTCCCCATACCGGGAAAATGGTAATATCATAGCCCTGCCAAATCAAACGACGGAGCGCTTCGACTAAATGTTTTTCAACTTTTTCCTCGCTACCTCCAAAAATCCGGTTGTACGCTGTTCCCCAGTTAACACCAATGACACGTTTTGAACCTTCGCGTTTCGAACGCTCAGGGTTAGGCAGTAGAAAAGCAGGATCGCCGCTGATCATGGTTTTCTCCATGGGTACACCGGAATGGTGGAGAAACTGCTGAGAGAGCGGACCGCGAACCCCGCAGAAAGCAGACTGACTGACAACTTCGGCGAGCTTTGCGCTTGTCGGCTTGTGCTCTCCGGTATAAGCCAAATGGAGGGAGGATTGACCTGATTCGTCTAAAGGGGTGTACTCCGGCCGATCATGTCCACTTCCCCAGATGATCACTTTTTTATTTTTTTGAATGGCTTGGTAAACAACATCGATATAGCCGGGGATTAATAGCGAACCACCGCCAAGTACGATCGTATCGTAGGGTCCGTGGTTACGAATATCCACACCCGGAATCGAGGGGATGACATCATACGTTTTGGAAGGGAGGTATTTCCAACTTAATTCTCGAAACAATTGCCACATCAACTCATCACCAATATTATTAAAGCCGATCCAACCTAAATAGAGAATGCGTTTCATAATTGTCCCCTTTCTCGCGATAACTCTGAAACGGACTGATAAATATGAAGCAGTTGATCGGTAGTCCGCTCAATATGGAATAAGCGTTCAACCCAATGTCTGTTTTCACGCCCTTGCTCCTTTAACACATCCAATCTCTGATAACCCTTCAAAATTTGATCCGCAAAAAGATAACGTGAATGGAAAGCACGCGAGCCGTGATCGCCGAAATAGAGCGACCAGGCATCCTCATAATTTTCAGGCTCCACCCATCCGAAGAAGCCATTGTTGCCGATTGCTAGCACCGGTTTCTCAGAAGCTAATGCCTCAAGCGCCACCCGTCCTGTACCAATCACGATATCGGCGGCGTTATAGAACTCACGCATTTGGGTTTGCTGCCCGGCAAAATGGATAAACTTCCTGCCGGTTTCCTGATGGATGAACTCGGCTAGTCGCTGAAGTGCTTCCCGGTTAGGGCCGTCCCCGACGACGACAAGCTCGAATTGATGCCAGCCGTACCGATGGAGATCTTTCATAGCCCGCAACAGGATGTCGCATGCCGTCGCTTTTCCCCATGCCAAACGGCTAGCGTATACGATAAGAACGGATGTTTCAGCGATGCCGAGTTCCGAGCGCACCTTGGCGCTATTGGACGGATAGAACTCTTCGAGGTCGATGCCATTTGGAATTAAATGCGATGGATAGCCGATATGTTGCACATACTGTTGTACAGGTTTACTCACACTGATGACGGCTTTCGAATGGGAGAGGAGAGATCCAAGACTGTCTTTGGGATAATACGTCCCATGGGTTGTGAAAATGAAGGGGATATCTTCTCTGCCTGCAGCTTCTGCTGCCATAAGTCCAGAGGGAGTTTGATGCGCATGAACACAATCGAAATGGGCGATCTTCAAGATACTTTGCAGTTTGTTGATCCATTCCGAGCGATTGGTAGACACGCCTTCAGGTGAATCCATGAGATATACGGTACAGCCAGCTTGTTCGAACGAGGATCGAAGTTCACCATCAGCAGCGACCAGTCTGACGTCGTGTCCTCTCTGAATCAAAGACTTCGTCAAGCTTAGTACATGCGTCTCCGTGCCGGCGGGAGCCAATTGATCGAGTACCATTAACACAGACAAAGGGGAAGTGGTCATGTTGCAGCACCCCCTTTTCCGAAATACGCTAGAGACCTTTGATCGCTGTGTAAACGATAGTAATAGAGAACCTCGGGAATATTCTCGATTCGAGCTCCACTATTGAGAAATTTAACGATAAACTCATAATCCTCTGCGCCATCGATTCGCCTTGATAGTCCTCCAATCTGGTCGAATATCGCTCCCCGGAACATGATGGTGCCGTTGCAAACGCAGTGACCGCCATTCGCATACACTTTACGGATTTCCTCTCCGTACTTCAGCCAATTAGCCGGGATATATTGACGATTGTTTTCGTTCTTAAAGGAGGCGTAATTGCTTCCAACCAGTGATAGTTCTGGATGGTTTTGAAGGAAATTCACTTGCTTCTCGAAACGTACGATATGGGAGAAGTCATCGGAGTCCTGGATGGCGATAAACTCGCCTCTGGCCAAGAATAAACCCGTGGATAATGCACCGGCATAGCCAACATTCCTTGGAAGACGAACAAGAATAAAGTTATTGGAATGGACGCCATTATCATCCATCCACGACTGTACCACCTCGATTGATCGATCTGTGGAGGCATCGTCTACAAATATGATTTCTTTATTCGGATAGGTTTGATGGTGGAGGCTATCAAGACATTCTTTCAGATAAATTTCACGGTTATAGTTGGTTATAACTACGCTGACCATGATGGGTTCTCGCTTCATCATGATGGTACATTCCTCCTTTTCTGTCTAAAATGATATGCATGGCTTCAAGGTGGTCGCCAATAATCTGTTGCGCCGCTTGAGAATAACGTTCTCCCGCCAAATCATGCTTTTCGGGGCGGTAACGGTTCAGTCGGTCTACGTCGACTCGGTGTGCCGGCAAGCAGACCAGCCCGCCAAGCATTCCTATTGCATAAGCTTTGGGAGGACACTGCAAGTGTGTCCAATGGATGACTTCAAGTGCTCGACGGTTTATGGCAAACGGCACATTCACAAGCGATGCATTCTCGAGATCCTCTCTACCAAGCGCGGTATTCAGTGCAACTTTCAGAGCCGTGACCGTCCCCGGAGGCATGCGCATCCCCAAATGTTGATTTAATTGGTTTACAGCCAAATCACAGCAAGTTGCAGCAGATTCCACGAAAGGCGTAAGATCCTTCCAAGGGATAACAAAATCCCCGTCCAAAAACAGCAAAATCTCACTTTGCGCAGCATATGCTCCGATTGCACGACCAACATCTGTACCAAGCGGTTCCGTAAAACTGATTGTCACAGCTCCTTGCTCCCTGGCTATCGTCTCGGTTCGGTCACTCGAGCCATTGATGACCACGATAATTTCATTCGGAGCAAGCATTTGTGCTTCCTGGATGACTTGCCCGATCGTCGCTTCCTCGTTCTGTGCCGGGATAATGACGGATAACGACTTCGAAGCATGGGGTCTCTTTTTAAAAGAGAAGTTCGTTCCGGGCCACATAGGTGGCAGCGATAAACTACCTTGGTTTAGTTGGTCGACAATATCCCTTCTTCGAGACCCATCATTCCAACCTCCCCTTGGAGGAGGCGCAAGAGATAGGAAGGCCGCAAGCCGCTCATCCATCTCAGAAAGCGGCTCTAAGCTTTTCTGCTCAAGTGAAGCTAGACGGGTTGAAAAGCTGTCGTCAACACCGATTCGCCAATGGGACCGGAGCAAATCAAGGTGCGAATCAACAGGATTTCTTAGCATTTGAAGTCCGCAGATCGAGCGCCACATAGGTAAGGGCAGGGCAAAGGGAAGATTCGCAAGCGAGCCGCTGCCCAGTTCGGGCCTTCCGGCGAACTCGTTTACTAACCTGTCCCAAAGGGGGAGAGGGGACACGCTTAAGCTTAGGTCCAACCTATCTTCCCCTTGAGACAAAATAGCATCAGTGCGGCTCTTTTGAAGTGTTTCTATCATCTTTTTTAGATCCTTTGGATCGCTGCTGTCATCTGTCACCAATACAAACTCTCCAGTTTGTTCCAAGTCTTTACACTCACCATGTAGGGGGGAGAGATCCTGCTCTGAATGGCACAGATAAATAGGGGGATTTACAAGTATTTTGCGGCAGTTGGTTACGAATTGCTTGAGAGACTCGGGACTCTGGTACGAAGCAATAATCAAGATCACTGGTTTCTGTGAACTCTTTCGACACTTCTTAAATAACCCGAACATAATCTATCAAACGGGTGCGGATTAGCAATTCTTCTTCACCGTCGTAACCAGGTACGCTTGCTGACCGAACGATAACGTAAGAGCAGTTCACTTCTGCTAGAACGCCTTTAACGATGTCTCCGTTTGAAAGAACCAGTTCAACATTATTTTCGATAAACATGCGTAGTTTCATAACAAATCTCACAAAATCTCCTCCAAATCTAATGAAATATTTGCAAACTTTATAGAGTCTACATAAAACATAATATATTCAAGAAATTAGCAGGGGGTAGCGGTAGGTAACTATATTAATGTGTTGATGTTATGTAAAAATATCCATTTTATACTATTTTTAAACTTGAAGCGTTTTCTTGTTCTCGCTGAACTTCGAGCAGGATAGTAGAATATGGATGAGGAAGTTATATGTAATCAAGCACTGAGTGAATTAGAGGGTGATAAATATGGCTATCGATAGACTGATCGTAGAATGGTCTTCAATACTAGAGAAGATACAAAACAATGGTGGTAAAATAATTGAACTCGCGAAGAGTGAACCCTCAAGCGAATTGGAAATTAAAGATAAAGAATTCAATTTAGGCGTTAATATCCCAAGTGATCTTAAGAAGGTACTTCTTGATTCAAAACAGCTATATTTTAGATGGTCGTTACCAGATGAAGCAATACTTCCGCAAGAATTCAAAGAAATTTTTAGTGGAGAAATAGGTTGGAGTATGGATTGGTTGGAATATTGGGCCGTAGATTCGACAGACGAATATGCAATCAACTTGAAGGGAAAACTTACTTTTTTTCAAGTTGGAAATGGTGATTATTTAGCTTTTGATTTGAGTATGAATAATGATTATAATCCACCTGTTGTTTACTGGGATCATGAGACAGACAATATAATTCCTATTGCTCCGTCCTTTATGGAGTATCTTATTAAGATCACAGAACTCAGTTGTATTGGTGCGGAGATATGGCAATATGAAGACTTTATAGGTCCTAATGGGATTGAAACTAAATCTGACAAAGCAGAGCGCTGGAAAATATGGTTCCAATCATTTCAGAGCTTACGCTTTGAAGAAGCCAGTCAGTCACTCGAATCTATATTTCAATACATTTTGTACCATGGGGAAGTAAAAGCAAGAGAAGTAAACGCACTTCGTCAATTTAATCATTTAGATATTCTTGAAAAGGTTCAAAAGCAGTTACCTAATTGTAATGCAAAAGAATCGAAAGCTTTATGTTTAATAATAGGAGAGGTTGTTAAAAGCGACGCACAAGCATGGGTCAGAACACTGTGGTCAGAGCCGAGTTCTGTAGATCCTAC
This sequence comes from Paenibacillus sp. J22P90, assembly GCF_059692195.1. Lineage (NCBI taxonomy): Bacteria > Bacillati > Bacillota > Bacilli > Caryophanales > Paenibacillaceae > Paenibacillus > Paenibacillus sp. J22P90. The sequence continues at coordinate 34,512 of NZ_JCAUAY010000004.1, read as the reverse complement.
TGATAGGTCGTATTTAACTGCTAGGTGTTTGCCCTTTGAGGAAGGTTACCAGTTGGTCATCGAATGCTTAGAGGGAATTTCAGAATCAAAGGTTAATCCTTATGAAGCTCTAAACCATTTGTCAGCTTTCCAATCAAATCGTGTGATAACTTGGCTGGAGAAGAATGGTCGTCTGCCTGCCACGAACGGTTGGGCTGAATTATTCGCATTTTCATCTCCGACATGGGAAGATATTAATAAGTGGTCAAAAATGGAGACTCGGCATCAATTAACTCTTATTCATGCACTAGAAGAAATGATTCGTGAACGGAAGAAACCTTATGATTTCATACAATTAAAGGTCTACGGGGTTCCAAGCAGGGAAGAGCTACTGGACTTATTAAGGAGAATACTTGAATCAGAGACACTTAACACCAAAAATTCGATAATACTAAAAATCATATCTAATGTTGAAAAAATTATCTAGTATCCAACCCAATTTTCGAAAGGAAACTGAGTTATGAATGGAATTGAAGCATTCATTGTTGCAAGAGTAGAAAACTTAGGAAAAAATAATTGGCTAATAGATGGACGTGCTTGTGAAGATATTAACATTGGAGATATCTTAAAGCATGATTTGAAAAGTACTAGTGGCGATGCCATGTTGAAAGTTTTGTCGATATCAAGCTACGGAAGAGAACTTACTACCTTGTTTAGAATGATGACAGGTTTTATTGTAGTAAGTGCAGAACAAGAAAATGAATTTGAAAGTGTTAAGATGTTGTATAAATGACTTTAAGATCCGGTTAGTACCAATTAATAGGGAATTCTACTTGTAACAGCCTGAGAAATCAGGAATTTTAATTTCGATTTTAAAAAATAAATGTTTTTTATAATATAAATTAATAATATTAATATAAAAATTTAAATAATTAATAAAATGAATTTACAATTCAACAAAACTGATTTATAATTTTAAAAAAGAAAGGAGTAGAATATGAAATATCCTATCCTTACACAGTGTCCCGTATGCGACCATCAGCTTCACGCCGTAAAGCTTGAATGTGGACATTGCCGGACGACGATTGAGAACAAATTCGAATTATCAAAGCTAGCATTACTCTCGCCTGAACAGCTCCATTTTGCGATCACCTTTCTAGTGAACAGGGGCAACATTAAGGAAGTGGAGAAAGAGCTCGGCATTTCATACCCAACAGTACGCGGAAAACTCAATGACATCATTACGGCCCTCGGATACGATACGCGGAAGAAGCCAGAAGTCGATGAGAAGAAAGTTATTTCCATGCTGGAGAATGGCGAAATCACCGCGGATGAAGCTGTCAAAATGTTGAAAGATGAATAGGGAGGAAGAAACGATGAAAGACGAAATCAGCAAAGTGCTGTCCATGATGCAGGAAGGCAAAATTGATTCAGACAAGGCTTCGGAGTTGATTGCCGTGCTAAAGGAGAAGCAATTGACACCTACATCACAAGCCGTGCACGTGCAAGGAAAACCGGACTATTCAAAGAAACTGTCATCGAATACTGGCAGTTATTTAGACAAGACCTTGAAAGTACGGATAACCTCCCAAGAAAACGATAATGTTAATATTAATTTGCCGATTAAGCTGGTGAAGGCTGTTCTCGCTGCGGGACACAGCATCGCGTCCAATATTCCGCAGGCTGCGCCATATGTGAAGGATCTCGATATACACATGCTAATCGATGCCATCGAGAATGAGCTTGATGGGCAAATCGTTGACATTCGCTCCGGTGAAAATGATACCGTCTCTATTGTGATTGAGTGATGAGTCATGATGATAGTGAAGCTTAAGAGCAAGGAGTTCAATTTGACGATTCCGATTCCTTATGCCTTTTTACGTATGGGGAGTGGTATCCTGACTTCCGAATTAATCTTGCGTCAAGTGAAGTATTGGCTGAACAAGCACAATGGGCTTACGGAGGGGCAATTGAGCCAGCATCATGTTTTTGATTCCGACAGTAGCAAGTACTGGATTGAACTTGTGTTGTCTATACTCGGAAATCCAAGCTCGAAGCATGCGCTCAGGCTGCTCATCAAGGAGTTGCGACGTTATAAAGGGACGGTTCTGGTCGATGTTCAGGCTCAGGACGGCACGGAAGTGTTGATTAAATTGTAAGTGAAGCTTTTACATACAAATGTGTTATCCGTAGTCGCAGCCGCTCCCTGAGCGGCTTTTTCCTTTTCGCTGATTTTTCAATTGAGCCACCAAATTTCGACATGTTATGAACCTTCTATTTGTTGAAACAAATTTGTAAATAGGGTCTTAGAGGCAAACGCTCTACATGGAAACTAAAACTTACAGCCTATGGAAATAGAAAACATAATATGAAATTATAGTAATATCTTTTGGAAAAGAAAGGAGATTATAGATTTAGCGGAGCAATTGCGCTATAAGATTGTGATTTAGGAAGCATACAAATCGCTAGAAGTAGTTTAGCAGATAACTTCGAGAGGATGTTTTGCATGTTCAAAAAATCTTTTGTTTTAACCTGTACGCTATTGTTGTCCATGATTCCTATGTTAACTCATGCCGCTGAACCACAAAAGAATGACAAAGGGAAAGAGACTGCCATTAAAGTACTGCAGTATAATATTCATCATGGACAGGGCACAGATGACATTCTGGATTTGCAAAGAATTGCTGACGTTATTAAAACATCGGACGCTGATATCATTGGTTTGCAAGAAGTAGATAATCATTTTTCCCAGCGTAGTAATTTCGAAGATCAAGCGAAATGGTTAGCAAATAATTTGGGCATGCATTATGCCTATGCTGCAAATCTTGACTTTGATCCGTTAAATGTAGGAGAACAACGTCGCCAATACGGAACGGCCGTCATAAGTAAGTATCCTATACTTTCTGCCGAAAATCATCTTCTCACGAATATTCCATATCCAACAAGCCCATCGGAGCAGCGCGGTCTTGCGAGAACTGTGATTAATGTGAGAGGAAATCATATTAACTTTTACAATACACATCTAGACAATAAAAGAGCCGAACAAAGGGATCTACAAATTAGTGAGATCCTTGACATTGCGAATCAACATGAAGGAACAAGCATCATCGTAGGAGACTTCAATGCTACACCTGATGCTTCAGAAATTCTTAAGATGAGAACACAATTCAAAGATGTATTTGCTGAACTCGGTCAAAATGAAGATTATACCTCTTATTATTATTCAGATACACCTAATCGTCGCATTGATTATATCTTTACTTCTGAAGATGTAGGAATTAGTTCTGGGAAAGTGATTAACTCTAACGCAGCTGACCATTTACCAGTTACTGCAGATCTCATCATTAAAAAGAAATTGAAATAGCTAAAACAAAGTGACAAGAACCCTTCGCGTAACCACGCAAGCAAGGGTTCTTTTTATATTTGATTTTTCACATGTTCATAAAACGTTTGGGCAGGATAACGTAGAAGAAAGTTGAATTATCTGGAAGAAGTGAATTGCCTAAACATGCGAATACGATGAAAATAGTAAGAAAAATTGTCAGCGACAATCGATTTCTAATTGAGAATGTTATTTTAGGAGGATAAGGAATATGGACATTTTATTTGATGAAACGTATGTATCCGAAGATGGGAATAAAGCAAGCAGAAATATATGGTATGGATATGCTGATATGTCTGTTGATGGCATGTACGGAAAAGAGCTTAATCTTACTGATACCTTAATGGAAGATTTGTGTAGAATAATAACAACTAATTTGTCAGAGAGTACTACGCCTACTCCTACTGAAACGAATTGGTATTTTTATGGAAGCACTGTTTCCCAAGACGCTATTGGCGACAAAGTTCGTCCGACGATTATGGTTCGCGAGAGATCTGGATTGTTTGTAATCAATTTCAATTTGAGTGATCATGATTTTGCTGTAAAACTCGATGATATTCTCTTATTTAAAACACAGTTTGAACAACGTTTAATGAGTAATTGAAGAATACGCGGATGCAAACGAGGTGATTCATATGCGCAAGATTGCATTAATAACTGGCGGAGGTCAGGGTATAGGACGAGCGATTGCTCTTTCTTTTGCTCAAGAAGGTTATGGCGTTTCTATAGCTGATGTTCATGAAGACAAGGGTTTGGAAACCATTGAGTTACTACGTCAGTTTACAGAGGATGTCCTCTTTATGAAGGTTGACGTTTCCAGAACAGAGGAAGTCGAGCAGTGGATGGAACATACCGCCTCCATGTTGGGCAGCATCGATGTGTTGGTGAATAATGCAGGGATTATGCATAATACCGATGTGTTGGAACTTAGCCTTGAGCAATTTCAACGGGTCATTTCCGTAAACCTGGGAGGCACGTTTCTCTGCTCGCAGGCCGCAGCCCGCATCATAAAAGCACAAGGGAGGGGCGGCGCCATCATAAACCTCTCGTCAACCAGGGCTGTTATGTCGGAGCCTAATACCGAGGCATATTCAGCGTCCAAGGGAGGCATCTCTGCAATGACCCATGCGATGGCCATTAGTTTAGGCGGTTATGGCATTCGCGTCAACTCCATATCTCCAGGGTGGATTGAAGTTAGGGAAGAGGGCAGCTTCACCCATACGGAAACGGATAAAAGCCAGCACCCAGTAGGCAGAGTAGGCAAACCAGAAGATATTGCAACGGCTTGTCTATATTTTGCTAGTGAGAAAGCTGGATTTATTACGGGACAGAACCTGACGATAGATGGCGGAATGTCCGTTAAAATGATCTACGTAGAGGAATAATTTTCCCATGCATTCATTAAAATAGAGACAAACTCCGCTCTATGACTGGGAGTGGATAACAAATCAGATATAGGTAATCCTAATTCCTAATAAAGGAAGGGGGGGGTAGTGTGAATGATGAGACAACAACTCCTCAAGAGCAAGAGACTCCACGCATAGCGGAAATTGAATTTAACCAAGATTACGATCTAATGCGTGCCTATGCTGAACAAATGAATGGTCAGCTCGAAGATAAAGAAGAGTAACCGTTCTTTTACGAGGAAAAATAATTGATCAATACTAGGAGCAGATCCGCAAAGGGAGCTGCTCTTTTTTATTGTAGCAAAAACAGGATAAAGCCATTACTTGGTTAATTAGTATATAGAACAAATTTTCTTTGAAATGGGCGTATATGAATGAAATCAATAGCGCTAATAACCGATATTCACTAATTGGGGGTATGCATGTTACGTACAAAGATAACGATCAGCGTGCTTGTTGGTATCATCATGGTGTTATTACTGATCCTAGTTATGAATTTAACGACTGACAAAAATGCACTTGAAAGAAAAGAGGGTATCCTTCATCATTTTAACAAACTCGATGTAGAGCGTTTAAATGAGATGGTTCAGCGCCATAACAATGGGAAAGGCGACTATCTCATGCTCATCCCACCGATTATCGACGGTGGTTACTGGATATATGATGTGCAATCAAACGGCAGGGAAATCACCTGGACCATTGATAACACCAGGGATGGAATGAGTTCTCAACATGGAAAACAGGTTTACACATGCAAGAAAATCAGCATGGATGAGACAAAAGATCATTATGTGTATACACTTCATCAATGTGACAATGAAGGTGAAAAGAACATACCTATTTTTAGCCTCCTCAAGGAAGATGTTTGGTTACGCTCCCTCGGAGCTCGATAATTAAATATCTGTGTGGTAAACCTTCACTGGGAAGGATAGTATGGTATTCATGTTGAAATAAAAAACGGCTATACATATGTAGTGTACTGGTGATCGGAGTCGGAGAGGGGAGAATCGCCTTGAACAAGATAAAAGTCAGAAAAATCGGGGGCACGGATCCTGGGCTTCGTTTCAGAAAGTTAACGGTTATGTGCATCTTCGCGCTATTGATGTTTGTCGCGAGCGGATGTTCGAATTCGCAGCAAGCCGAAGGCGATGACGCCACCGAAAAAGACGAGCTGATCTGGTATTATCCGCAAAACAAAGCGAATGCCGATTTGCAGCTGGTGAATGCTGAAGTGAACAGGCTGGTCGCGGATAAAATTCATGCGAGAGTTAAGCTGCAGCCTGTCGATTTCGCGAGCTATGAGCAGAAGTTGAATACGCTCGTGGCGGCGAGCGATCCGATGGATATTGTCTGGACGTCGAACTGGCTGTTCTCATGGGAAGCCAATGCCAGAAAAGGCGTCTTCCAGCCACTGGACGAGCTACTTGAGAAGTACGGGCAGAAGCTGCGGGCGTCAATGTCTCCACGATTCTGGAATGACGGCAAGCTGGACGGCAAGCAGATTGCTGTGCCTAACTACCAAATTGCTGCCATGCGTCCTAGCTTGGTTATTCAGAAGCGGTTCGTCGATAAATATCATCTCGACTTAAGTGCGATCCGTAAGATTAACGATATAGAGCCCTTCCTGAAGCTAGTGAAGGAAAGGGAGCCTGGCATCATTCCTTTCGGTACGATGAGAGGCTTCTATACGAACCACATCTATGGCATCGATTGGCGTGTATCGGTTTACAGGGGCGATGCGAACCACCGTGTTCTTCCCGATATCACTTCGGAAATGAAGGAGAATTTAACATTAGTTCATTCCTGGTATGAAAAAGGATATATCAAACAAGACGCGGCTACGTTGAAGAACGCAGCAGATGTCTACAATAAGGGAAATACGGCTGTTTGGTTCGATTTCACGGGAAAGCCTGGCTCAGAGGCGGAGTATAAGGCTGGTGACGGAGGCTTCGACGTCGTACTCGTTCCGTTGGCAAAGCCATCATTTACAGGTGCAGTCAGTTCGATGAACGCGATTAGCCGAACGTCAAAGCATCCTGATACAGCGATGAAGCTGCTTGAGCTGGTGAACACAGATAAACAACTGTATAATACGCTCGTTTACGGGATTGAAGGCAAACACTATACGCGAGCGGATGGGAACTACATCAAACTGAATCCGGATTCTGGGTATTTTACGAACACGGATTGGGTTTTTGGCAACATTCGTAACGAATATTTGCCTGAGGGGGCTCCAGCGGATAAAATTGAACAGACCGTTCGGATCAATGAAGAGGCAGAGGTTTCACCGTATTATGATTTTGTGTTCCAAACGGAAGAGTTGAAAGCGGAAATCGCCAATGTGAAAGCAGTAAACGATGAGTATTATCCAGCTCTCGCCACCGGAACGGTAGATCCATCGAAGTTTTTGCCAATTTACGAGGAGAAACTGAACAGGGCAGGAAGCGAAGTCATAAGGGCCGAGAAACAAAGACAGTTGGATGAGTGGTTGAAATTAAAAGGAAAGAAGTAACAGCAAGTGTGTAAAGGAAAAGGCAGAGATTGACAGTGAAACCACACTGTTCAGTTCTCGGCCTTTTTAGCGTTTACACAAGCGTTTTCCGTGCCAAACCCTATGTAACATGACGAATCCTGTTTGGTCGTCAGTTAGTAAAATGCAGATCGTTTACTCAAAGTGGCGATAAAAGTACAGTTTTTGCACTGTTTTATAGGTGATATTTCAGCTAAATTAATCTCAGGCAGCAAGCCAAGCAAATCGCTACAGGCAAGGAGGAAGACATCCTATGAAGCGCAAGAAGGCATTCCGGTTTTTCGGCAGGAACATCGAACTGTTCACACTCTCGCTTCCCGCAGTCATCTATATTTTTATCATGGCGTACATACCGATGTTCGGGGTCGTCATCGCTTTCAAAAATTATAAGTATGACAAGGGCATTCTGGGAAGTGATTGGGTTGGATTCAAGAACTTCGAGTTTCTGTTTACAAGCGAAACCGCATTTCGAATCACCCGCAACACGGTCGTGTATAACCTGGGTTATATGGTATTTACGACGATCGCAGCACTCACCGTAGCTATTCTTCTCAATGAAATTGCAAAAAAGTGGCTTAAAATTTATCAGACATCGTTGATATTGCCCTTTTTCCTTTCATGGGTCGTTATGAGTTACATCTCTCAGGCGTTTCTTGATCACGAAAATGGATTTATCAACAGCTGGCTAGTTTCTGCTGGCTTTGAAAAAATTTCGTGGTACTTCGAAGCCAAATATTGGCCCTACATTCTAAACATCGTGCATTTGTGGAAAGCGATCGGCTTTTCGGCGATGGTGTACTATGCCGGTATTCTCGGGATTGATGGAGAGCTGTACGAAGCGGCGCGAATAGACGGAGCGAAGCGAATGCAGATGGTAACGAATATTACGATCCCGCAGTTGACGCCGCTCATTATTATTCTGCTTATCCTCAGTATCGGAAATATGTTCCGAGGCGACTTCGGTTTACATTTCTTCATCCCGAACAACGTCGGCGCGACGTATTCGACCACGGATATTATCGATACGTACATCTATCGGGCGCTCAGTGAACTTGCGGACGTTAGTATGGCATCAGCAGTAGGTTTGTACCAGTCGTTTGTCGGTTTTGTTCTCGTAGTCAGCGCCAATTTAATCGTTAGACGAATTAATGAGGACAATTCTCTGTTCTAAGGAGGGAACATTTCGTGGTAGTCCAACAGTCCAAAGCGGTATGGAGCCAACTCATCATACATACCATATTCATCTTGCTCACGATCGCAATGCTGGTTCCATTTGCCCTCGTTATCGTTATCTCGTTTTCTGATGAACAGTCGATTCTGCATAATGGCTTCCGTCTTATTCCGGATCAGTTCAGCGTTGCGGCGTACCATTACTTTCTAAAAACGCCGGAAACGATCCTACGTGCCTATGGTGTGACAATTATCGTCGCTGTCATTGGCACATGCATTAGTCTAATTCTAACCTCTACGATGGGCTATGTGCTGTCGAGGCGGGATTATGGTCTGCAGCGAGCAACATCATTCTATGTGTTCTTCACAATGCTGTTCAACGGTGGTCTTGTTCCGTTCTACATTATGATGACCCAGATCTTGCATATAAAAGATTCCATATGGGCACTTATCGTGCCTGGTTTACTCAGTCCATTTTACGTACTGATTATGAAGGGTTTCATGGCCAAAATTCCGACCGAAATTATTGAATCGGCCAAAGTGGAAGGAGCGCGTGAATGGCGAATTTACACGGCACTGATCCTACCGCTCTCGAAGCCCGCACTCGCTACATTGGGATTGTTTATCATGTTTAACTATTGGAATGAATGGTTCAACGCACTTTTGTTTATCAACAACGAGAAACTGGTTCCGCTTCAGTTGCTGCTCGTGAGGACCATGAACACACTTGACTTCATCACATCGCGTCCCGAGTTCGCCACAGCGATGGTTACGCTGGGTGCTGATATGGCAGATTTTCCGAAGACGGCTTCTAAATTTGCAGTAGCTGTTCTATCCGCTGGTCCGATGTTGTTGGTATTCCCGTTCTTTCAACGGTTTTTCGTTAAAGGTCTAACGATCGGTGCTATTAAAGGCTAAGTTGCAAGCCTCGGATGGGGGAAGCTTGAAAGGAGGGGAAACAAAGGTATAGGAATCGGCTTTTCACATCCGCTTTCATAAATAAGCTTGATAATTATATTCAGGGAGGTTTTTTCATTGAAAAAGATAATGTCCACGCTTGCAATTAGTTCCGCTCTCGCCATTGCCATAACTGGTTGTGGCAGCAGTACAGACAACACAAGCAGTCCTTCCCCATCAAGCAGCACAGCACCAGCTGCATCTGCAACGGCAGCACCTAAAAAACTTGACCCGGTCGAACTGACTTGGTACTACCCACAGAACAAAGCTAATCCAGATTTACAACTCGTGAATGATGCTGTTAATAAGATTACTCAAGAGAAAATTAATGCAACAATCAAGTTGATGCCGATTGACTTCGGTACTTATGAGCAGAAGATGAACACGATTGTAGCTGCTAACGAAGTAACGGATATTATCTGGACGTCGAACTGGTCGTTTAAATTCGAACAGAATCAGAAGAAAGGTGTATTCCAGCCACTCGACGATTTGTTGAAGAATCAAGGTCAGAAGCTTAAAGCCTCTCTGCAGGATAAGTTCTGGGACGATGCGAAGCTGGACGGCAAAATCTATGCGGTACCAAACTATCAAATCTCCGCACAACGTTTAGGACTGGTCATACAGAAGCGTTTTGTAGATAAATATAAATTGGATGTCAACACGATTAAGAAGATGGAAGACCTCGAGCCGTTCCTGAAGCAGATCAAGGATAACGAGCCTGGGATCACACCTTTCGGTACCCAGAAAGGATGGTATCAAGGTGCTCTCTACAACATTGATACGAAGGGAAATGTTTACAAAAACGATCCAACGTTCAAAAGTCTACCAGAAGTGACAACTGAAATGAAAGCCCAATTCAAACTGGCGAACTCCTGGTTCACGAAAGGTTACATTAATAAAGATGCTGCAACACTAAAAAGTGCAGCAGACGCTTACAACAAAGGCACAACAGCAGTCTGGTTCGATTTTACTGGCAAGCCTGGCTCTGAGGTTGAGTTCAAAGCAACGGCAGGTGGAAATGACGTCGTGCTCGTACCACTGGTTAAAGCAGTCTTTACCGGTGCAGCAAGCACAATGAACGCGATCAGCCGGACTTCCAAAAATCCAGAGAGAGCTATGATGTTCTTGGAACTGGTTAACACCGATAAGCAATTGTATAACACGCTTGTATACGGTATTGAAGGCAAACATTACACGAAAACGACAGGCAATTTCATCAAAATCAACCAAGAAGCAGGCTACTTCACGAACACGGACTGGATCTTCGGTAGCATCATCAACGAGTACTTGCCAGAAGGCTCACCAGCTGACAAGTTAGAGCAAACAGCGAAGATTAATGCGGAAGCTGAAGTTTCCCAACTTAATGGATTTGTCTTCAATTCGGAACCAGTCAAAACAGAAACAGCGAACGTCAAGGCTGTACAAGATGAGTATTTGCAGGGTCTAGCGACTGGTACACTCGATACGGATAAGTACTTGCCGATCTATGAAGAGAAGCTGCAGAAAGCTGGCGCCGATAAAATCGTAGCTGAGCGTCAAAAACAACTTGATGCATGGTTAGTTGCGAACGGCAAGAAGAAGTAAGATTGACGAACAAATCCATGGCTAACCTGGGCTATCTCCTTAAAACAGCAATGTTTTTCCGGAATAGCCCGGGTTTTATGGGCTTTGCTCGATCATTTGCAACAAGAGAACAAGGGAGGACTTGAAGTGAAGATTGCCTTACTGCAACGAAAAGACATGAGGGAGCGAGTATTTGGTCCCGAACATTTGGCACAGCTCCGCGAAATAGGCGAAGTTATCCTCAATGAAGAAGACGTAAACCCAACGGAAGAGCAAGCGCGTGCACTCATTGCCGATGCTGATGTTGCCATCACGTCATGGGGCTGTTGTGCATTGACGGAACGGGTGCTTGAGAACGCACCGAATTTGAAGCTCGTTCTGCATGCGGCTGGCACAGTTAAGCCAATCGTGACGGACGCTCTTTGGCAACGCGGAGTTCGCGTATCCAACGCGACGGAAGCGCTTGGCCAAGGGGTAGCGGAGACAGCACTAGGCTTTACAATCGTGTCGCTGAAAGACATGTGGCGACTCAGCCGGGAGACAGCAGCTGGTGGCTGGGGTGACGGCTCACGTGTACGTGAAGTGTACGGTCTTACGGTTGGTGTTGTCGGAGCAGGACGTGCGGGCTCTCACTATATTAAACTACTTCGCAACTTCGATGTCAGGATCGCGCTCTACGATCCATTCGTCAGCGAGGAGCGAGCTAGGGAAATGGGCGCTCAGAAACTAGAGCTGGAGGACCTGTTGCGCCAGAGCGATGTCATTTCTATTCATCTGCCATCTCTGCCAGAGACGAATCATATGTTTAACGCCGAACGGTTAGCTTTGATGAAAGACAACTGTGTACTCATCAACACAGCGCGCGGTTCGGTTATCGACGAGGTAGCTCTAGCAGCTGAATTGATCAAGGGTAGATTGTTCGCATGTCTCGACGTTACGGATCCGGAGCCGCCGCAAGTGGATCATCCGTTTCGTAATCTGCCGAACGTGATTCTGACTCCGCATATCGCAGGCGCCGTTAATAACGGCATGGGCCGCATTGCGAAATCGGTAGTAAACGACCTGAAAGCTTATCTCGAAGGTCGCCCCCTGAGTGGCGAGGTTCGAGCGGAACAAATGCATTTGTTGGCATAAGTTACGTGCTGGCAACTACATAGGCGGAAAAATGGTATCTATTTCTGGAAAAAGTCCTTTACTTTAGGATTATTGCAAAGTAGATACCAGAAATCCGTCAATTTCTGCAGACTGCCTTGCAGGATTTCAGTTTATTAAACAGAAAGGAGAGTAAATAACAAGAATAACAGACTAGGATAGTATCGATTATTGATTATAAAAGGAGGCTTAATAATGAAAGTAAAGTCTTTATGCCGCTTAAGTCTAATCGCTACAATGAGTTTTGCCATGGTGATGGGTGGATTGCCTGCCAAGCCGGCTTCGGCAGCGGGAATTACCTATTATGTATCTCAAACAACAGGCAATGATACAGCGAATAATGGGCTGTCCTTATCTGCTCCGTTCAAGACGATTCAACGATGTGCAAACAGCTTGCAAGCAGGTGATATCTGCGAAGTATCTTCGGGTATTTATCGCGAAACCATCACGCCGGCCAACAGCGGGACGAACGGTTCGCCAATCACGATTAAGGCTGCAACTGGCGCTAACGTTGTGGTTAGTGGTACTGATGTAATCAGCGGAACGTGGGCATCAGCAGGGATTGTCGGCTCACCGTCGGTGTACAAAGTGCCTTTCACTCGTAGTTCGCTTTTAGATGAGACGGAGGAGCAATTCTTTATTGTTCCTAAGGACGCAAACGGTTACTTGTCCGCAGATCCAACCTTGCTCTGGGAAGCTCGCTGGCCTAACATTTCTGCTTACAACTTAAACGCGCTTAAAGACAAGATGGCTTACATGGAGTCAGCCACGAATATGACGACCTATTATACAGTCACAGATAGCACTTTGCCTAACATCAATTGGGTTGGTGCTTCGATCTGGGAGCGGGGAGGGGACGCCTACACCGGGCAAACTTCGACCATTACTGCTTTCAACAATACGACGAAAACGCTTACCATGAATCCAGTCACGAACGACCAATCGTATTATTCGCCACGGCAAGGAAGTACGTATTTCCTATCTGGCGTTTTGGGAGCACTCGACGTAGCCAGTGAGTGGTGTACAGATGCGACTGACCTATATTTGTGGGCTCCCTCAGGTGGCGTTCCCACGAATGTTGAAGCCAAAACGCGTCAAACCGCCTTCAATCTGAAAGGTAAATCCTACATCACGATCTCCGGCATTCGAACGATGGCAGCAAATATTCTGATGGGTACGGTCGGCACTACACCGTCTACTTACAATGTTCTCGACAAAGTAAAAGCTGAGTATTTGTATTTCTCTGATTACAGCCATGGCACGTCGATCGAAAGTCAGCGCGAGCGGGGCATCAACATGGTAGGCGATTACAATGAATTGAAAAACAGCACGATCGCCTATTCCACTGGAACGTTGGTGCATATTGCCGGCAAAGGCAATCGGGTTGTGAACAACAGTATTCATGACGGTAGTTTCATGGCCACGCACGATTCACTCATCCGTTTATCCAGCGGAACTGAGAATGTGATTGACCATAACGAAATCCGCGATTCCGGGAGAGGTTTACTCTCCATTTATGGGGGCAGTGGAGTGGTTAGCTACAACGATATGTACTGGGGCATGAAGCTCTCCCGTGACGGTGGACTAATCTATGCTTGGGGTTCCGATCTCGGAAACAGCGAATTCCACCATAATTGGATTCACGACAGCAAGGGAGACGACACGAGTGTCGGTATGTATTTCGATAACTATACGGAGAACGCTATCATCCATCACAACGTCATCTATAATAACGATACAGGGATTCAGATGGGTGCGCCAGGCAATTTCAAACTAGTACAAAACAACACGATCGTCAATAACGATAAAAGCATCGGGTTTCACGGTGCGACAGGATATCCGGACGATTTCTACGGCACCCGCTTTTATAACAACATTATGACGGATAAGGCTTTTGCGATTGATACCGATCGCAAGCTGTTTCCAACTACTGTTTCTCAGGGCTACAACACCATTTCACCAGTCGGTCTGAACTTCGTCAACTCAGCAGGAGGCAACGGGAACGATTTCCGGCTGCAAACAGGCTCTACGGCGATTGACAGCGGGGCGGCAATTGCAGGTATTACCAGTACGTATACTTGGGGCGGGTCTGCTCCAGACGCTGGAGCCTATGAATTCGGGGGTGGTTCCAACAGCTCCAACTGGATTCCATCTTACAATTTCTCCAATCCTCCTTCTTCACCCGCTTTTCAGTTAATCGACACGCCTTATATGAATCGGATTTCGAATAGCGCTTTCGAAAGAGGGCTCACCAATTGGCTTACTTGGTCTGCAGCGGGAACTGAAACAACGGTCGGCTCCGATACGCAATATGCCGTTCCTGCGTCTCCAATGCCGGCGAAGCCGAATTGGATTAACCGTGGCAAGAATAATAAGTTACGTCTTGGGGACGGAGCCAGCCCTGCGGGAGGTTCTACGGTCGGTGACGGGATCGAGCAGTCGATTTCAGGTCTAAAGCCTAATACGGCCTATACGTTCTCCTCCTGGGTCTACAACATTCCGGTGGATCCGAATATTACGACACCTGTGTCGACGGAAACGATCTATCTCGGAGCAGAAAACTATAGTGCGTCCTCCCCGCCACCTGTATCGGTAGCTTCGACCAGTGGGAAGTATGTGCGCCAGGAGCTGAATTTCACAACAGGCTCGCTAACGGATGTGAATGGAAATGCGATCAAGCCGCGCGTGCAAATTTTCAAAAACAAGTCGTACGCCAACCATTTCTCCTTCGCGGACGACGCTGGCTTGATCGAATCAGCGGCGTTCAATTCAGGGCTTAGCGATGGTACCAACCTGAAGGATGTGGCTTTCAGCAGTGCGCCTGCTACAAGCACGACAGCGGGAGCAACAGGAAGCCTGACCTTGAACGGCACGCTTCAGAACGGCAGTGCAGCTAGTTGGACGGGAGCGACGATTACGTTTGCTTCGAGCGATCCTAACGTCGTGAGTATCAGCAGCTCCAGCGGAGGAACGGTTAACTACACAGCGGTGGCACCTGGTCAAACGACCATTACCGCTATTGCACGGAAAGGGATCATCGCCAGGGCAACAAGTCAGATCGTTACCGTGTATCCAGTCGGCACGCCTGCGACGACGGACTTTATGGCTAAAGCATACGGAACGAATGCTAGCGGGTTTACGACGTTCAATAGCACCACGAGTACGTACACACTCGTTGGCAAAGGGGATAACATTTGGGGCACCTCCGACGACTTCGTCTTCCTGAATAAGTCCGTGCTTAACTCCAATACAGCAGGCAACAAGATTACGCTGAAGGCGAACATTGAGTTCAGTTCGTACGACCCAGGTTCTATCGGTCTTATGTTCCGTGAACAGGACACGGCAGGTTCCGAGCATGCGGAGTTCCGGATGGATGGTGTAGGCGATGTCCTTCGTCTAGTGTTCCGGAATACAGCATCGGGTTCGACCGATCTGATCAATCATTACAAAACTGGCGTTAAGCAAGTGCCTGCCACAGCAGGTGTGGTGCCTCGGGTAATGCCGATCATGCTGACCAAGGAAGGGAACATCGTGAAAGGCTATTATCTGGATGGCAACAATTACATTCTATTCGGCCAGACGACAGTCAACTTCACGAACGGCGCCAACATTCTTGCAGGGGTTGCGCTGTACTCCAGCTCAGGAAGACCTGATGTGAAGGCTGTTATTACGGGTCTGCAGCTTACCAAAAATTACTAAGTGTAGGTTCCACTAAACAAAAGTACACCCTTCGGTCATCCGAAGGGTGTATATCTATGAAAAGGAAATGCGCATTATATGTAGAATTATGTAGAGGCCGACAAGCGTATACGAGATGCTGAGGCGATAGAAAAATAAAGGAAGTCGGAGAAGAGGGGATACACCAATGAACAACTACTTGCGTAAGTACCGGGAACGGAAATATTTCATGCGCATCATTCTATCGATCAATCTACTTATTATATCCGTTATGCTGGCCTCCTTGCTGTCCGCTTTCCTGTATTCGAAAAAAATTAGTTTGGACTCCCAACAAGAAGCGAACGAGAAAGTCCTTTCACAGATCAACTACAACATCTCTTACATGAATGACACCGTGAAAAATTTCGCAATCTCCATGTTCTACGACACGGATTTGGCCCATTTGTTATTCAGTGGCGAATCGGACACTTTCGAAGATACTAACCGAGTCAACAAGTTAACCAAGACCATCGCGTATAACTCTTTTATTCACTCTATCGTCATCTACAATAGTAAGAGGAACATGTTCTTTACGAGCGGTGACGACGCGATCACAAGCTCAACTAGCAATCTCATGAATCAAATGGGTGAATTTTTAAGTGGCGGCAAGCCAATTTTTAAAATGCAAATGATGCCGCTCCGCTACGTGCCGGACCTCAAGCATCCAGAGCGTTCGCAGCAAGTAATTTCCCTGTTTATGTTTGATTCGCTCGACGCGTATACCAGGAAGGAAAGCGCGCTAATCATCAATGTGAAGCCAGAATGGCTGTTTGAGAAGTTGGAGCTGATGAATCGACAATCGTCGAATCGTTCCAACCGGATTTTCGTCCTAGACCAGAATAAAGAAATGTACGGTCCGGACATTCAAAACGACCAAGATCTGGGGAACTTGAAGGACGAGGTGTATAGGCAGATTGATTCCACCCATCGCCAAGTATCTCAGTTTACGTATATGGCTAACGGCGAAAAGCAAATCGTCAACTATATCGTTAATCGCTCCGTTAACTGGGTAATCGTCGCTGTCGAACCTTATGTCGGTGTGCTCGCTGCAGTCGATCGGCTGAAGGCCGTCTTCATCACAGTCGCCGCAATCTGTCTCGTGATCGCCGTCTTTGCCTCTTGGATTATCTCGAATCGTCTGTACTCGCCGATTAATGGTCTGCTCAACCAGACGAAGCGACTGCCTGGCGGCGAGCCGAACCGTACGAACGAGCAGGACGAGATCAGTTACATTTCGCATATCTACAATCATCTGATCGAGAAGCTTATGTCTGAGCAGACGAAGCATGACAGCAATGAAGCAATTGTGCGATCTTACTATTTGCGTAAGCTCGTGACGGACAGCCGAGCCTTCACCCCTGAGGATTGGGCTGAATGTGTACAGGGCGGTTACATCAACGTCAATTTGGAAAAAGCGTGTATAGTAGTCGTTCTTAAACTCGATCGTTACGAGAAATTAAAAGATAATATGCTCGGTGTGGATGTGAACCTGCTGAATTTTGCCGTATCCAATATCATTCGGGAGATTGTTTCGGAAGATTTGCGCGGGGAAGTTGTTGACATTCGCGGGGAGCACCTCGTATTGCTCTTTGAATCTGGCACACGTTCGGCTGATAGTTACATAGCCATTACCAAGTTGTTACAGCAAGCGCAGCAGATCATTGGCGAATATTACCACGTCACCTTCACGGCAGCGATTGGCGATGTAGTGTCTCATTATCATGAACTGACGTCGAGTTATGAGAAAGCATTGGATTACCTTCTCTATAAAATGAATTTTGGTCACGGCTCTATCATCACGCCGGAGATGGTGCAGAGCAATCTCGCTAATCTTGAAGCGCACATCCCGCTTGAGCTCGAACGAAAATTCGCTGAAGCCATCAAGGCGAGCCATCCGGATAGCGTCTTCCAGGAGTTAGAGCATCTGCACCGGCTAATCGCTGGGATGAGCTCTGATGCTGTCGTGCAATCGGTCATTCAGCTTGGGATTCTGATTAAGCAGACTGTCCGTGAAATCAACCAGAATAAGCTATCGCCGCTGCTTATCGATCTTCGCTCCATCGATCGTCTCGTCTTTGAGAAGGAAACGCTGGATGAAATCTTTGCAGAGTTCGGCGCAATCCTCAGTGCGATTTTTGAAGACCAAAAACGCGGTACAGAGTCGAAGGACCATTTTATCATCGATACGATTAAAGATGTGATTCAGGCGAATTATTCCAATCCCAATCTTAGCCTGCAGGAAATCGCCGATATGCTACGGATGTCATCGGCGTATGTTGGCCGCATTTTCAAGAAGCAGGAGACGATCTCTGTGGCGGATTACATTAACGAAATTCGTTTGTTGAAATCGGTCATGCTGCTCGAAAACAATAACCTACCAGTGAACGAGATCTCCGAGAAAGTTGGATTTAGCTCACCAAGCTACTTTTTTAAACTGTTTAAGAAGCGCTTCGGCACGACGCCGAAGGATTACCGTATCAAGAAATCGCTGTCGTTGTAGGTAGACCGTATAGAATCTTCATCGTGCATAAAAGTTCAAATTGTTCATCTCTTTGGTGAAAGAAAGTGCGAATCTTGCACTTTTTTTTGCTTTTTCAAGGGGTTAAGCTGATTCTAGGTCAAGCGAACAAAGGGGAAATCACATGCAGGATTTATTCATTTTTGAGACACACTGTCTCCATTCCTTAGTAAAAGTGTTTCCGGACGAAGAGCTTCTAGCTGAGTCTTATACACGGGGCTCCGCCTTGCGCGGAGAAACGTTTCATTTTCAGGTTGCCTATCGGGCACCTGCTTTGACCAAGCCAATTCAGGTGAGCGTCACTTCCACCTTACAAGCAGCAATTACTTTACGAGAGGTAGGCTTGGCGCCGTCAGAGCTTCCTTGCCAGAAGCGCCATGATGACAATGTGCTGAGGGTTACGCCAGGGCTTTACCCAGATCCCTTGTACCCTATCGTTGGAGATCGGGGCGTTGTGGGAATCCATTATCAGTGGAGATCCGTATGGGTCACCGTGGAGGTGGATGAAGAGACGCTAGCGGGAGCTTATGACCTGACTGTGCAATTTGCAACGATAACGGGTGAAAATCTTGGCGGAGAGAGCTTTCAACTAGTTGTCTTGCCAGCGGTGTTGCCGCCACAGTCGTTGATTCACACGGAGTGGTTTCATTGTGACTGCTTGGCAAATTACTACGAGGTTGAAGTTTTTAGTGAAGCACACTGGGGGCTCATTGAGCAATATCTACAAACCGCTGTGCAGCACGGCATGAACATGGTACTCACGCCGCACTTCACACCACCGTTGGATACCGTAGAAGGCGGCGAGCGCCTGACCGTTCAACTGGTGGAAGTGCGAAAGGAAGAAGACGGCACCTACGAATTCAGCTTCAATCGACTGGTTCGGTGGATCGAGCTGTGTGAGCGCGTGGGGATTCGCTATTTTGAGTTTTCGCACCTGTTCACGCAATGGGGTGCGAAGCACGCTCCAAAGATTGTAGCGGAGGAACAGGGTGAGATGCGACGCATTTTCGGCTGGGAAACGGATGCGACTGGGGAAGCCTATAAGTCATTCTTAACGCAATATTTGCCCACACTTACAGCGTTACTACGAGAGCGAGGGCTTGTTAATCGGTGCTATTTTCATATTTCGGATGAGCCTCTGCTTGAGCATATGCCCTGGTATCGCAGCGCAAGTGAGTTGATGCAGGCGCACTTAGGAGAATTTCCAATTATCGATGCTTTGACAAATGTTGAGTATTATGAGCAGGGTCTTGTGAAAGGCCCGATACCAGCGAACGACCACATCGAACCGTTTCTCGAGCGACAAGTGCCTGAGCTGTGGACCTATTACTGTTGCGTACAATATCGGAAAGTTTCCAATCGGTTCTTCAATATGCCATCCGCCCGTAATCGGGTGATGGGCGTACAGTTGTATAAGTTCAAGATTGCCGGCTTCTTGCATTGGGGCTATAACTTCTGGAATACGCAATATTCGCTGCAAGCAATCGATCCGTATCGCGTCACCGACGCCGGCCGGAGTTTCCCATCTGGTGATGCCTTCCTGGTCTATCCTGGGGAGGAAGGGCCGATAGAGTCGATCCGGATGGAAGTGTTCTTTGAGGGCTTGCAGGATCTTAGGGCACTGCAGTTACTAGAAAGTTTGGCCGGGCGCGACCATGTGCTGGCGTTGATTGAAGAGGGGCTGACGGAGCCTTTGAGCTTTAGCTGTTATCCATCAGATGCGGAATGGCTGCTGGGGCTTCGAGAAAGAGTCAATCAGGCGATAACTATTGCATCGGAGTCAACCAAAAGGGGAGAGAGCTATGAAAGCTGAGAATAAACCAATAGAGGTCATCATAGTTGGAGCAGGCAGCCGCAGTATGAATTACGCGAGCTACGCGCTGAAGCATCCGGAGCAGATGAAGGTGGTTGGGGTTGTAGATCCCAATCCGCTTCGGCGTGCACATACGGCTGAACGTTATGGATTAGCGGAGGACATGGTGTTCGCAGATGTTGAGGCGCTTGTCGCTCGGCCGAAACTGGCTGATGCAGTGATTAACGGGACCTTGGACGCGCAGCATGTGTCGACGAGTATACCGCTCCTGCAGAAAGGCTATGACCTGCTGCTGGAGAAGCCGATCGGGATTGCGGAGGATGAGGTGCTGGAACTGCATCGCACAGCGCAAGCTTACGGCCGCAAGGTTATGATCTGCCATGTGCTTCGATATGCCCCGTTCTACGTGGAGCTGAAGAGGGAGCTAGAGGCCGGGACAATTGGGGACATCCTCCACATTCAGACTGAGGAAAATGTGGACTTTCACCACATGGCCACAGCGTTCGTTCGCGGAAAATTCGCCAATAAAGAGCGAGGAGGGTCGTCCTTCCTCATGCAAAAATGCTGCCACGACCTCGACCTGATCACTTGGTTCCAATCGAAGGTACGCCCGGTCAAGGTGAGCAGCTATGGCGGCCGCTCCTATTTTCGCGAGTCGCGAGCCCCTCAAGGATCAGGCTCCCGCTGCCTAACGGACTGTGCAATCGAAGAGAACTGTGTGTACTCGGCGAAAAAGCTATACGTAGAGCAGCCGCTCTGGCCGGTTTATGTGTGGCCACGTTTCCTAGACGGCGTGCGGCTCAGCGACGAGGAGAAGCTAGAGAGCCTGCGCAGCGACAACCCATTCGGCCGTTGCGTTTGGAGGTGCGATAATGACATTGTCGATCACCAGGCCGTGATCATGGAATTTGAGAACGGAAGCACCGCCGTTCACAATCTAGTAGGCGGGGCAGCGAAGGCTTGTCGCACCGTGCATATCACGGGAACGAAGGGCGAAATTTACGGAGAGCTGGAAGAAGGCTCCTTCGTGGTACGTCACCCGCACCTGCGGGAAGGCGGCGTTTATAGCGAGCACCGCGTAGAAATTCCGGTTAGCCGGGATATGCATGGCGGCGGCGATCACCGGCTCGTCGAGGATTTTGTGCGTGTCGTGCAGGGAGATACATCCGCCCAATTTTCCACCTCATTGGAGCATAGCATCGTCGGTCACCTTGTTGGGTTTCGAGCGGATGCCTCCATGGAATCCGGGCAATCCTTGCATATTGATTGGAGCAGCTTGTTGCAAAAGTAAGACTGGAAGAAAGCAAACACCCTCGTTTCGAATCCGAAACGAGGGTGTTTCTTTGCAATTTTTATTTCCCGACGGTAACTACGCTTGAAACTACGGTTTTATTGCCTGCGTTATCGGTTGCCGTGAAAGTAATAGTATAAGTACGATCTTTCTCGGCACGAAGGCTGAATGATGTAGCGGGAGAACCGATTTCCGCTTGGATGTCGCTTACACTGCTAGTTGGATCGCTGCTTGTAATAGAGCTCAAGATGACCGACGCAACGCCCGAATCCGCATCGCTTGCGTTCAAAGTGGCCTGGATAGCAACCATCTTATGGTTCGCTGGCCAAATCGAGGTTTTGCTTAGCGCCACGTTTAGTACCGGAGCTGTTCGGTCCATTAGGCCAACGACAATGGTTTTGGCTGCTTCTGTATTGCCCGCTTTATCGACAGAACGATACTGAACCGTGTGTGTGCCGATTTGGTCGAATAAAATAAGACCCGTATAAGTGCTCCATGTTCCGCTGTTATCGATCTGATATTCGGTTCTTGCAACACCTGACAAATTGTCGGTTGCCGAGAGGGCTACCACCATCGTCTGAGTTCCATAAACAGCTTCAGCTACTGAGACTGGAACTCTTAGATCAGATAAGAAGCCAATGCTCGCTTCCTTCGTTACAGGTCCTAAGGTAACAGTTGTATGAATGGAAGTAATGCCTTCGCCAGTTGCTGTTACAATACCATTGATATCTACTGATGCAACTGCGTTATTGTCGCTTTTGTAAGTGATTGATGCCTGGCTTAAATCTGCAAGAGATCCATCGGATACATAGCCAGTCACCGCTATTGCGGCTGGGCTTGCGGCTCCTACAAACATTTTATCCGCTGCCAGAGAAACGGAAGCAAGCACATCTTCAACTTGGATGTCTAACTGAGAAATGACAGCCTTCACAGGTGGCTTGCCGCTACCAGAGAACATCCCGATACCCGCGAGGAAGTCCGTTCCTTCAAACTCCACGGTAGTGGAACCGATAGAAAGCCATTGCGATTCTTTATAATAATAACCAGTTACTTTATTGCCTTCTTTGACCAATCTCATCTGGAACGGCGTATTGATGCTCTTGCCCGCGTAGTCTAGCAGCAGGCCTGTCTGCGAACCCCAGTATTTCTGTTGCGCTGGTGGATTTTGTGAATCAAGAATACTCTCATTGTTACGGAATACATAACGTAGCACCTTACCCGTACCGTCCGTACGGAACTGAACATGCTTAGAATCCGCAGTGTCTTTGGCGCGGAACATCAAGCCCACTGTTGCGGGATCCGCGTAGTCGAAGGAGTCAATCGTTGCTGTAAACGTAACTTTTGCACTAGAGTCGGAGAGATGAACGTTTTTGCTTAGGTATACGAAATCATCCGTGGAACCCCATACATTGTCTCCAACACCTACAAGTGAATAGTTGTTATTGGAGTCTGTCGTTACAAAGCCTTTGCTGTGAGTGCCGTACGTCTTCAAATCCCAGCCTGCTGGCCCCGTATTTGATCCAGCTGTAGGGAAGATCGTCGAGATTTGAGTTGTTGCTTTCGTAATGCCGTCTTTGGTGACGGTTGCCGATACAGTGACTTGACCCGGTGCAAGAGCTGTCACAGAAGCGGCGCCATTGCTGACACTATTAATACGTAGTACTTGCGGGTCACTAGAAACCAACTGGATATCTGCAGTAGACAGATCTGCCGGTAAGCCATTTTGTTGAGTACCCGTCACATTTAAGATTCCTTGCTCTCCAGCAGTAAAGAGATTTACCGGTGTCGTGAATTGGACGTCTTTCAAGAAGGTTTGGGCTACACCTGCATTAAAAGGTGTGTTTTCAATCAAACCTGTATCATCCGCATAGGAGAGACCTACAGATGATCCTGGCTTATAGATACGCACTCGTGCATCTGTATTTGTTGGACCTGTTCGGAAAGTAATTTCTTTGCGAACAAATTGGTTATCTTTTATAACCGTATCGATAGAATTTCCGCCATAATTTAAAACGCCGAGAACAATGGATTCCCCAGGCTCGTTGTATACCCAAGATACAAATTTATATTCGGTGTCCGGTTTAAGACCCGTGATTTTTTGTTCTACACCAGCTCCGCCAGGCCCCAATTTCAAGCGGTATTGTCTACCACGTACTTGCCAGTCTGGAGTGGCCGGTACGGATTGAACATCCGTGGTGCCATTCGTCGTCCATTTTAGCCAGTTATCCGTAGTCCCGTTAAAGCCACTATTCTTAATCAAGTTCATATAAGGCGTATTGATCTCAGTGTAGGTTACGCTTGGAGGATTGGTGAAGTTCGGACCTGCTTTCCAATCAGTTCCACCGTACTCATAAGCACCTGCATCCGGGGTAATACCAACGAAACCGTCCGTGATTTCCTTAATCTCTGCACCTGTGTTAATGGCCGTAGAACCGGCATTTAAACGGTAATCGTTCGCAGCTGGATTCACAAAATTCAAGCCGACGCTCGAAGTCGTGTTATAGCCATTTGCAGTATCCCCCGTTAAGGAGACACCATTTGTAAAAATGTTGTTATACACCCTTGACCCAAATAACTCCTGGTTATACGGTGGAGATCCCCAGTAAGCTATGCTGTTGGTTCTAGAATTCACAACCGTGTTGTTATAAATGAGTCGGTAGTTGCCTGGCGTATTCATCTGGATTCCTACATCGTTGTTGTAGATGACGTTATGATGCGCCACCACATTGTTCGCGTAGTTGTCGAAGTAGAGGCCGACGCTCATATCGGTTCCTTTACTGTCGTGGATCAAATTGTGGTGGATATCGGAGTTGCCCATATCAAGTCCCCAGCTATAGATCAGGGCTCCGTCACGGGAAAGCCACATCCCATTAGAAATATCGTTGTATGAAATCTCCCCGCTGCCAGATCTCCAATAAAGGTTGAATCTTCCAGAGTCTCTGATTTCGTTGTAGCTGATCAAGTTGGCGGTCCCGCTAGTAAGCTTAACCAACGGATCGTAGGAGGCCATATAGCTACCGTTATGAATAACGTTATTCACAATGCGGTTGCTGCTTCCATCAATATTGATCAGCGTTCCTGAGGAGTAACCAATCTTACTGTTTTTAATTTCGTTATTGTTTCCGACGATGCTAATTCCACCATTAAGTTGATCAGCATTTGTTGTATTCTGTGAATAGTTCGAGAAATATACGTAATCCGCCTGGATGCCGTCCAAAATGTTATTGTTCGAAGTGTTCATCGTGATGTTGGCGGCGAAAGTACGAATTCCTCTCAAATTAATGAAGTTTTTTCCATTCAAATTGAAAGCGGTGTTACGTTTTTTAACCTCAACATTGGAAGGAGTCCCACCATCAGGTGCCCACAAGTATACTTTTTGAGCAGTTTCATCTACATACCACTCGTTTGGAGCGTCTAATGCGCCTAACACCCCGCTAAGGAAGTATGTACTGCCTAGTCGAGGATACAGTTCCTGATAGTCACCAGCTATTGGTTCATAGGTCAAGGTGTGGGTCGCACTATTGTAGCCTGTTACCTTAGAGGTCATGCCTTGGTACGCATTCCCGCCTCGTTCCCAGACTTGAGCGCCCTTCCAAAAATCCGTAGGCTGCGTAATGCTGGAATCCACAATCGTTGTGGCCGATCCTGCATCTGCGGTTGCTGTACCTGCTTTTAAACCAGGGAGCGAGTATTCGCTAATATTTGGCCAGCGCGCTTCCCAGAGCGGGGAGACGGCTGCGCCGTTATTCACGAATAACTGGTTTTCTTTGCCCAAGCTCCATGGCAGATCGGCTTTGTAGATGTTTCCTGCGTGTGGAGTCCAACCGCTGATCGGCTCGGTTCCGCTTACAATTACGGTTGCGCCCGTGGCTGGCTTAAAGGTAATGGGCTGGCCGCTAGTTCCAGAAGCAGCTGGAGTAACCGTCTCACGATACGTACCTGATGCGATGATGCAGGTGTCCCCGGCCAGCATAACTTGGGCGCATTTATTGATCGTTTTGAATGGTGTTGCCTCTGAATTCACTGCTACGGCGTCATTTCCGTTCGGAGCCACGTAGTAGGTCGTTGCAGCAGCAAATGCGCTTGGTGCGGGCAGCAGCCCACCGATAAAGCCTAGCGTTAACGTTAACGCCAAGCCATACCCAAGCTTCGATTTTTTCCACATTATACATTCCTCCTTGATAAATTGTTATGGATAATATCCATATAACTAACTTACCAATTGGCTAAATAATAAAAAGTCAAATATCCGTACTTTACTCTTGAATCACGCTGAAACATTTATATTTTAGTGAACCTCCGCTTTTAACAGTAAGAAAATAAAACATACAGTTCCATAAGAGAGTAAAGTGCAGATCTTGCACTTTTCTTTTGTTTGCATTCCAGTTTATGTTGGATAGGTGCATGAATGGGGGGAAGGATTTGCAACAACTAAATCTATTTCAATTTAATCGGATTTCTGTGAGGGTCGTATGTTCCAATCGAACATTTACATGTGGCGACGCTCTTATTGAGGAAGATGTCGACAGTGGACAACAGACTTGGCGATGGGATGTTTTGGCTGTCACTATGACTTGTTGTCAAGATCAGGAAGTCAGAAGTATTACGGTTCAAAATATTGGCGTTCATGACATTCACTTGCGTTATATCAGTTTGGAGTGGAAACCCATGGATATCTCTCCATATTTGGATGCCAGAAGATATGTTCAACTCCATCATTCCCAATGTTTCGAAAAGATAGCGGGAGTTCGTCCAGTACATCGTCCCAACGATTGGTCGGATCCTAACGAAGCCTCTGCCATGGTAACGGTGATATCCAGCAGATTGCCTGGCGAAGCATTGCTGCTAGGGGCTTTGCCTCCATTTGAAGATTGCTTCGTTAGCTTCCCGATTCTGCACGAAAGCGCGCATCGAGACGGTGCTTTCGGTATTAGCGTTCAATTAACAGCTCCTCGCCGAATTATTTCAAACGATGAGGTGGCGTTGGCTCACTTGATCATGCTTCACGGCAAGGACGGGAATAACTTGTTGGAACAGTATGCAGAGCTCATGCGAGATCGACTTCCTCAATCCCTGTTGAGTAAACAGCGGGTCACAGGCTGGAATTCATGGGATTATTACGCTGGCGCAGTTACACAACGCGATATCATTGAGAATACTAGTACCGCACAAGAACAATTTGCAGACTCCATTCGCTATATCGTCATCGACGAAGGATACGAATGCCAGTGGGGGATTTGGGACGAGGGCTGGAAATTTCCTGACGGGCTGAAGACGCTATGTGAAAAAATTCGTGAGTCCGGGTTCGAACCAGGGATTTGGACGGCTCCGCTCATGGTGAATGTATATACCCCCTTATATCGGGAGCATCCGAATTGGTTTGTCGGTGACAAAGAAGGTAACCCCTATCTGGTAAGTTTGGGATATGGTTCCATGGCACAGCTAGACATCACCCTGTCTGAAGTGCGAGAACATTTAGGTGCTATATTTACCAAATTGCGGCAAGCAGGCTTTACTTACTTCAAATGCGATTTTACGCAGCTGCTGCTAGGCGCTTCCCGCTTCTCGCGTGATGACATTACGCCTGCTGGCATGCTTCGCCAACTATTCTGTCTTATTCGCGAATCGATTGGGGAGGATGCCTACCTTCTTGCTTGCGGCGCCCCATTCGAGGCGGTTATCGGCATTGCCGATTCCCACAGAACGACTGGAGACATTCACCATTACTGGAGTCATATCCGGCAAAATATAAGGTCGATGTTTGCGCGTTGGTGGATGCAGGGATCGATAGGGAACACCGATCCTGATTTCGCTATTGTCAGGTGCGATCGCACCACGGACGATGTACTTCTAAGTCGGCGCTTAGCCAAAAAGCCTTGGAATTCAGGTGCCAATTGGTATGCCGGGCGAGAGATGAATTTAGAGGAAGCGCAGACACTGCTGCTTGCTTGCTATTTGACCGGGGGGGATATGGTTCTCGGAGACGCGCTGAACCATTTAAATGAAGCAGGTTTGGCTCTTCTTTCCACGGTTCTTCAGGAACCGGTCAAAGGCGGAGTACCGATCAATCTTTTTGAATACGATGGAGATGATTTTCCAATCGTGGTTGCACAGGGGGACGGCCGCAAACTTGTGGCCCTATTCAATCTTAGCGATGATTATGTACCAAGAAAGCTACCTCAGCCGTTTGCCGGAATGAAAGGATCGCATGAAGAATTTTGGAGCAGGCAACCACTTGATTTTTTAGAAACAGAAGAAATCATCATGGAACCTCATACGGCGAAGGCTTGGTGGGTATCCGAGACATAAATCGGCGAAAGTAAATTATCATGTTAGGAGGAGAGTTTCCTTGGCTAATTATGTAACGATCAGTTGTTTAGGTCCTAGACCTTTGGTTATTGAAGCAGATACTCCTGCCCAAGAGGCAGTGGAACTGATGATCCAACATTGGCAGAGTCAGCTAGACCAGGTGCTCCCGGATCGTCCGGATTTGATTATCCTGCATGAAGCTTGTGATAGGCCGGATCAAAGGAAGTACCCGCAGGATCAAAAATTAGCTTATTATCGGGTTCGAAAAAATCAAATCCGTGATTTTCTGGCGGGCGTGGCGAAACAGCACCGTTGTTATATCACGTATCCAGCACATATAGAAGCTGAGGATGGGAGCTGGCGCAACGCGATGCAGTTGATTGATCGCGAGGGTCAAGTGATGGGGGCCTATCATAAAAACTATCTGGTTCCAGATGAATATAACAAGCATCATATTCTTTATGGGAAGGAAGCCCCCATCTTTGAATGTGATTTTGGGAGAGTTGCAGCAGCGATCTGCTTTGATTTGAACTTTGACGAGCTTCGGCAGCAGTATGCGAAAGCAAAGCCAGATTTGATCGTGTTTCCTTCCATGTATCATGGCGGGCTTATGCAAAACTATTGGGCTTATTCCTGCAGATCTTATTTCGCCGGCTCGATATCGGGCTTGCCTTGCACCGTTATTACGCCATTGGGAGAGGTGGCGGCTCAGAGCACGAATTACTACTCATTTATTACAACCAAGGTTAACTTGGATTACGCTGTCATTCATATTGATGAGAATGGTGCACATTTTCTTAAGATCAAACAGAAATATGGGGCGAAAGTCAAGATTCATGATCCTGGTTTTCTTGGCTGTGTTCTGTTAACAAGCGAATCTGAGGACTTGAATGTGAAAGATATTATTGCAGAGTTTGGGCTGGAGCTGATGGATGATTATTTCCGACGATCCGTAGATTCCCGTTGCATGCCTGGTCGAATAGAGCTTTGAATAGAAATGGGAAGGAATGGGACAAATGATCGACTATCGAAGAACTATTCTGGATGGCGCTCATCAAGCGATAGGAAACACACCAATGGTTAGATTGAGCCGGTTAACCAAGGAATTAGACGGAGAAATTTATGCCAAGCTCGAATACTTCAATCCTGGTTTTAGCAAGAAAGATCGTATTGCGCTTCAAATCATAGAAGAAGCAGAGCTGGATGGCACGCTGACGCCAGGTCAGACCGTTGTGGAACTGACTAGCGGTAATACAGGAACTGGGCTAGCTATCGTCTGCGCGGTGAAAGGGTATCCGTTTGTTGCTGTGATGTCGAAAGGGAATTCGATGGAGAGAGCGCGGATGATGCGTGCGCTTGGAGCTGAGGTTGTATTGGTTGAACAAGCTGCTGGCTCAGTGCCAGGACAAGTGTCTGGGGAGGATCTTGCGCTTGTAGATGCAGAAACGCTTCATATCGTTCAAAAGCGAGGCGCATTTCGTGCGGATCAATTCCATCATCGAGGGAGTTTACTCGCTCATGAGTTACATACAGCAGAAGAGATATGGGAGCAAACACGTGGCGAATTCGATGTGTTTCTTGACTTTGCAGGAAGCGGTGGTACGTTTGCTGGCTGTGCCAAAAGGTTGCATGCCTATAATCCTAACATTCGTAGTTACTTAGTAGAACCGGAAGGGGCACCATATCTGGCGGGTGGAACGCAGACCAATCCGAACCACAGACTGCAAGGCGGTGGTTATAGTATGGAGTTGCCATTGGTTGATCGAAACTTGATCTCTGATTTCTTGACGGTCACCGATGAGGAGGCGATTGAAGCTTGTCGGAGATTAGCGCGCGAAGAGGGAATTTTTGCGGGTTTTTCTTCCGGGGCCAACGTTGCTGCAGCACTGCAACTGCTGAAGTCGCGTGAGAAGGGCGCACGGATCGTATTGACCATTAACGATTCAGGTTTGAAATATTTAAGCACCGATCTATACCTGTAAAGGAATAACGCCGACACAAACACGGAGGAAACAATGAAAAAAATCACGGCAGCACTTATAGGGGCAGGTGGAAGAGGGCAGTATGCTTATGCGCCATATGCACTTCAATACCCGAACGAATTGGAATTTGTTGCAGTTGCAGAAACCCGAGGGTTTTTAAGAGATGAATTTGAAAAAACGTATCACATAAAGCCTGAATATTCATTTCAGTCGTGGAAGGATATGTTAAAACTTGACCCGATTGCAGATTGCGTAATCATCTGTACGCAAGACACCCAGCATGTTGAACCGGCTATTTTGGCAATAGAGAAAGGTTACAAACATATTTTGCTCGAAAAGCCAATTGATCCGCATATCGAGAATAGCTATAGACTTTTAAAAGCGGCCAAAGAAAATAATGTTAACATACAAGTATGTCATAGTTTACGATATACACCTTATTTCAGAAAGATGAAAGAACTCTTGGATAATAAAATAATTGGGGATATTATCAACATTATTCATGTAGAAGGTGTGGGTTTTTATCATCATGCACATAGTTTTGTAAGAGGCGACTGGAGTGATACATCCGTTTCGAGTCCAATGATATTGGCTAAATGCTGTCATGACATGGACTTGATGGTCTATTTAACGGGCAAAACATGTAAAAGTATATCCTCATATGGGGCGTTGACCCATTTTAGGCCTGAAAATGCGCCGGAAGGCAGTACGGATAGATGTACCGATGGTTGCAAGGTTCAGGATTCCTGTCCTTATAACGCAACTAAAATTTACAGCGAAATGGAAGATTTTCGTAAATTGGCCTGTGAAAAAGAAGGTTTCACTGATTTGAACGAAGCTTTGCAAAAGGGGCGTTATGGGAGATGTGTCTATCGTTGCGGAAATGACGCAGTTGACCATCAATCCGTAAATATTTTATTGGAAGACGATATCACCGTTATGTTAACCATGTCTGCCTTTTCACATAGAACCGGTAGAGATATTCGCATCATGGGAACCAGGGGTGAGATAACTGGAAGTATGGAAGATAATACGATTAAAGTTCATCATTTTGCAAGCGGCGCTATCGACATGTATGAGGTGAGTCATCCGGAATCCGGGCATAGTGGGGCGGATGAGATTCTGATGAGGGATTTTGTAGGGATGGTTGCAGGCGGTAAACTAGGAAGTAGTGATATTGACCTCTCTATTCAAAGCCATTTGATGTGCCATCTCGCTGAAAAGTCAAGATTAGAGAACAAAACCTTAGAAGTGGCGGCGAATTGAGATTTGAATAGGAGGTAAAAGAATGCAAACGCTACGAATTGGAATTGTAGATTTGGACACATCGCATCCTTCCAATTGGGTGCCGATCATCAAGGAACTAGGCCATCAGGTGGTAGCAGTTTTCGATGGGGGAACTGTTCATGAGGAAGGTTATGCCTCGCAATTTGCCGAGAAGCACGGAATCAAGGTTGTATGTGAATCGTTGGAAGAAATGGTGCAACACGTAGATGCCGTAATTATCCATAGTGTGAATTGGGACTTGCATGTTGAGCGTGCACGTCCATTTGTCAATGCGGGTAAAGCTATATTGATTGATAAGCCTATGGCTGGGAACTTGCGCGACATCCAGCAGTTCCTGGACTGGGAACGAAGTGGTGTTCGTATTACAGGCGGTTCTTCGTTAAGCGTCTGCGCAGAGGCTAAAGAGTGGCATCAGCAGCATGATCCAAACGACCAGATCGTGACTGTGCTTGCGGGCTGTTCCGTTGATGATTTTAATTACGGCATACATGCTTTCTACTTACTGCAAGCGATCATGGGACCGGGAATCGAAAGCGTACGATCCACAGGTGTATCTATACAGCATCAAATTGAACTCATATGGCAGGATGGGCGCAAGGTATTCCTTAGCGTCGGGAATACAAAGGGATATTTGCCCTTCTATGCAACGATTGTCACCGAGCATACAGTTAAGCATTTGCAGGTGGATAGCAGCCGATTATATCGTTCTTTTTTGGAAGCAAGCTTGCCATATTTGGCTGGAGATGCGGAACCTTTCCTATCATTAAGTCAACTGCTAGAGGTGGAACTCGCTGCGATAGCCGTGAGAAGATCTCTCTTGTCGGGAGGGCAACAGGTAGCCTTAAAGCAATTATCAGAAGAAGATCAAGGTTATGAAGGGGCCGCTTTCGCTGTACAGTATCGAATGAAAGTGAAAGGACAATAGGATGATAACGATTAAGAAAACGAATCTGATTGTTGAACGTGAACCGTTACTTGCTCCATTTGGCTTCAAAGGCGGCTATGTAAGTGAGCTCTGGCAATCCCTCGTTTCCTTGGAGGATTCAGAGGGGGATGTTGGCGTAGGACTAGGTGTTCAGAGCATACTTTGGTCGGATCCACAGGTCTATACCGGATGGGGCAATGAACGAGGTAATTTATTCATGAATGAGATTACTAACTATGCGTTGTTAGCCGCTCAGAATACTTCATTCAAAACCCCTATGGACATTCTGGATCCTCTGGTGGTGCAGGCCTATGAATATGCCTCCCGCACTTGGGGCGGGAACCCGCTCAGGGTTACCTTTGCGCTCAACGCACTAGTTCCTATTGATCATGCAGCTTGGATGCTCCTGAGTCGTAAAACACCTGGCGCCCGCTTTACAGAACTGATCCCGGAAGAGTATAGAACCATGCTGGCGGCTCGGCATGAACGGCTTGCCTGTACGCCGGTCGTTTCGTATGGGATGACAGAGGCGGATGTAGTGGCGTTGCTGGATGAGGGTTATTTTGTACTGAAAATTAAATTGGGCTCCGATCCGAATCAAGATGGAGATCCCGAGAAAATGTTGGAATGGGATATCCAAAGATTGAAAGAGATTCACCTTATCGCAGGGAACCGTGACTGCCCTCATACCGCAAATGGAAAAATCGCCTATTATCTAGACATCAACGGGCGCTATGGCTCCAAAGAGCTTCTTTGGAGGCTTGTGGACGCTGCAGAGCGAATAGGAGCCATTGAGCACATTATATTGGTGGAAGAGCCGTTTCTGGAGCATGTCCACGTGGATGTTTCAGATATTCCGGTAAGGGTGACAGGTGATGAAAGTGTGCATAATGAAAAAGATGCATTGGAGCGAATCCAAATGGGGTACGGTGCCTTTGCCTTAAAGCCGGTAGCCAAGACGATGAGCATGAGCTTGCGAGTCGCGAAGTTAGCTAGTGAACATGGCATTCCTTGCTTCTGCGCTGACTTAACAGCAAATCCGATGATGGTTGATTGGAATAAGAATCTGGCAGCGCATCTGCTGCCTGTGCCCGGACTCTCCATGGGCTTGATCGAATCTAATGGCAAACAAAACTATACCAACTGGGAAGTTATGAAGGGAAGGCATCCCATTCCCAATGGTAGCTGGATCGACTCAATTGATGGTCAATTCCAACTGCATCCTGAATTTTATAAGCATAATGGTGGCGTATTCGGTAGAAGTGGTTATCAGGAGACGCTATTGGGTACTCGGGGGAAGTAGGGAGGCAAATATTTGATTGGGTATTTGGCCATTCTTAGTGCGGTATTGATTTGGGGGCTATCCTATATTGTAATGAAATCCACGACTGCGGAGTACCCCCAGCTGCTGTTTCAATTTTGGCGGTATGGTGCCGTGTCGCTAGTGTACCTGGCCCTCTTTCACCGATCGCTCCGGGCAATGCCGGGCCGCATCTGGAGAATGGGCTTGCTCCGCCTCGGATCAGCCAATTTCGTGTTGGGCTTCTTTTCTATTTACGCAGTGCAGCATACGACCCCGACGCGCGTCGTGGTAATCAACAGCTTCATCATTGGCGTGGTGCCACTTCTGCGCTGGGTGCATGACCGATGCAAGCCTACGCGGCAAGAGAATGGGGCGATCGCTATCGCGATCATAGCCATTATCCTATTGATCGGGCCACAGGAGCAAGGCGTGAATCTTGGCGATGGTTTGGCCTTTGTCGGCATGATTGGGTATGCCTACTCAATCGATCTGACCGATCGATTGCTTGCGAAGGAGCGGGCGACGGTTTCGCAAGTTTCCTTTTTGGGCATCGCAGGCTGCGCTTTGTTTTTCACCGTGGCGGCGGCCATCTATGCATGTTTCAACAAAGAGGGGGCAGCGCTATCGGTTTTAATATCTCAGTCGGAGACTCTCGCAGGTATCGCCTATATGGTCGTGTTCGTGTCGCTCGCGGCCAACCTGCTGCAGGTACACGGTCAACGCCGTCTGCCGCCGGTCACCGTCTCGATTTTGTTCTGTCTGGAGCCTGCTGTAACAGCGGCGCTTGATTTTGCGCTGCTCGGCAACAAGCCGTCGCTCCGCGTGCTGCTCTGCGGCTTGCTGCTGATCGTGGCGACGGTGGTTGCCGCCCGACCAAATAAATCCATAAGCCGCCAAAAAGAAGCGAATCTATGATTGCCTTTTTTACGCATATGTTATCGTATGTTTTATACAACCAGCAATCGACAGACTTCTTCAGATAAGTTTAAATTCTACTAATCATTAACAATATACTTTGTTCTTGCTTGGATGTTAACATAAGAGTGATTGATCGTTTAGCATCTAAGAAGGGACTTTCCAAATGAAAGCATATAAAAACA
This sequence comes from Paenibacillus sp. J22P90, assembly GCF_059692195.1. Lineage (NCBI taxonomy): Bacteria > Bacillati > Bacillota > Bacilli > Caryophanales > Paenibacillaceae > Paenibacillus > Paenibacillus sp. J22P90. The sequence continues at coordinate 128 of NZ_JCAUAY010000004.1, read as the reverse complement.
TCGTAGCAACAGCGATATGAACTGCACCCCGTCAAGTAGACAGTACAATAAATAAAAATTATTTAAGCGGCCTTGGTCCTGAATTCAATCGGACTGAGGCCGTTTAGTTTTGCTTGTAACCGTTCAAA